>JAGDZP010000011.1:0-59111 GCA_049115735.1 Cyclobacteriaceae bacterium
ATTTTTTCCCCGGACAACAGTGGACCTGTTCCGGGATCTCTAATAGAAAGCACCAAATCCCTAAAACAGATCCTGCAATAAATGCGAAAAATAAAAAAGAGAATAAAATCGCACAATTTTACAACCTATTGCCGGACCCGTTCTCCGTGAGGAGTCCTTCGGACCGGCATCCCAATCTATAGAAATCGAATATCACTGACAGCTCGGACTCATCTTCATAGCAGCATTGAGATCGTGCAACAGGTGCGCGAAGTTTTAGATATTTCCCGGACTCCTGTCCGCCGACAGGCGGGTATTCTGGCATCCTCGACCATTGCAGGCAATAACCCTGGATCTGTCAAGGTACTGTAAAATCGTCATCGCCATCCTGACTTGTCGGGAGAAGCGATCTCATCTTTAGAGACTGCTTCGTCATTCTTCCTCGCAGTGACGGCATAAATTGGCCTGCAAGGCTGTAATAATAATTAAGGTATGGATTTTCTATTTCTTAAAGACCTTATCCTCGAGCCTTAAGATACGATCTTCCATTTTCTCTTGCATAGTGAGTAAATGATCATTCATTCTGTGAAACTCGTGAGTAAGTCGTTCCTGTCCCTCCAGTAGCTTGTCTAAAATTCCGGTTTGCTTTTCGATGGCTTTGCCCTGTTTTTCGATTATTTTTCCATGTGTAATATGAGAGTCAACAAGTTTGGTCAGCAACTCCTCCTGCCTGTCTTGCTTTCTCAGCGATTCAGCTAGAATCTCTATTATCTTCTCTTCGTTTTTCATGTTACTAATTTAAGGAATATTTTTTACTGCTTATACAACGAGAGCTCTGCTCATCAAGACTACAATTGACAAAGAAATTCCATAGTATCTACACCATCAGCATAATCCTCTACACCCGGTTGCTGAGCCCGCCCAAATGGGATATACCCATCTCCAACAACGCACTGTATTTTTTCCTTGTTTTCCCGTAAATAAACAGACAACTGGCCAGAATCAACATATTTCTCATAAAACAACACTGAAATTGGTGACACGATATCACTACTTTCCTTGAGCAAAAGAAAGCCACTGTCCAAATGTGGTTCGCCATTCACCAGGTATATTGATTTGTTGTAATCGTAGTTGTTTCGATACTTATGATGATCGCCTATAAAATCATACTCAGCCAGGGAATCAAGGAAAAACTGAAAGTCATAATCTTCTGGCACCAAAAGCTTCGAAACATTCCTGCATCCCAGTCCATAGTACCTGAAAATATCCCAACCCAAGGTTTTGATATCCTCCGCTGTTTCTTTTCCAGTGAGTACCGCAACAGCCGTCCTGTTTTTCCTGATGATGTGTGGTTTTGATCCGAAATAATACTTGAAATACCTGGCCGAATTGTCACTGCCTGTCCCAATAAATGCATCTGCCTCATTCAAGCGGTCAACAATCGAGATCTTATCTCGAAAAGAGGGGTCAATATCAATTAATGTGTCAATAACATACTTTATGAGCACAGAATCTTGCGAGCTCATTTTTACCATAATATGATGACCAGACAGCAGCACAGTGAGTAGATCATGAAACCCTACCATGGGAATGTTTCCAGCCATTACAACGCCTACGCGTTTAGACATTTTATTTTTAATATTATACTTATTCAACCATTTCGAAAGACTTTCTTCCTTCAGGTAATTTAGTAAACCCGTTAAAGCAAATATTACATTCTCTTTGGTAAACCAGTTGTTTTCATTTTCACAAGCCTGAAATATTTGGGAATCTTCATCCTGGATCAAGCTTTTTATTCGCTCTCCTAGTCGTACAAATGGCACAATTCTATCTTTCTCTATCATAATTGGAAATTTCCCGTATTATATAATTCAAAATGTTTGGCGGGTAAAATTAATGTTTAATTTTGCTCACTTAATTTTTTTAACGACAATTAAAAAATAAGAAAATGGCAATTATCATTACAGACGAATGCATCAATTGTGGGGCTTGCGAACCGGAATGCCCTAATACTGCCATTTATGAGGGAGGTATTGAATGGACCTGGGCCGGAGGTACGGAGCTCACAGAGGTAGAACTGGAAGACGGTACTGAGGTCGACGCAAACGAAGATCAGGAAGCAGTTTCTGATGAACTATATTACATTGTGCCTGGTAAATGTACTGAGTGTAATGGCTTTCATGAGGAGCCACAGTGCGCTGCGGTATGTCCGGTAGACTGCTGTGTGGACGATCCTGACTATGAAGAAACGGAAGACGAATTATTGGCCAAAAAGGCCTGGCTACACAACGAGTAGGTAACTATGAATTTAATATGAAAGGGAATACTCTTACGGGTATTCCCTTTTTTTGTACCCTTCTGTTCGGATCAAACCAAAAAGTTGTGGACTACATTGAAATAATACTATATCAGTTCGTGGAATACTATACGCAATAGAGGGTGGACGTCCACGAAAGGTGTGACACCCGCCTGATATTCTTTCTGACTGGATCCAATTTCACTCAGGGTGTTTCTTTCGTGGTGCCCTTTTCTTTTGGTTCGTTTTCTTTCCCCGAAGGGATGCCTACGGCATGGGCAAGCAAAAGAAAATGAAGGGCAGCAAAAGAGAAAGAAAAAGCATGAGCACCTTACTCACCTCTAGGAATTAGAATTTGGTGACCAATCAGATTAATTTATATTTCTATTCTGCGTGAGTGATGCTAGTTCTGCAACCTCAAAGGCTCTTTTAATTAGTTGGCTTTGCCTTCGAGCCAGACAGGCTTTCCCTTTTTTCCTTGATGAAAAAAGGGAACAAAAAAATCAAGGCTGTATATAAATCACTGAAAATCTGCTTCAACCGCTGAAATGATTTGAACTCTCCCGACCTGTCGGGATCAAACAGCAAATCATTTTAAACCGCTCTTGAAACAAATTTTCTTAACGCGATTTCTATAAGGCCAAAGAGCTGAAAACATAAAACATACCTACAAAATATTTATTTCCCATTCGTTTAGCGCAATCGCTCCATAGATGCTATGTATCCGCCTCATCCTACAGTCCACCAAAGAGATTTTGCGTACTTAGTGGTATATAACAATATTAATTATCTTCGTTATAGTGAATTATTAGGAACAGGTCATTGCTTTAGTCCATTTAGGTGCTTACTTATTATCAAATATTGGGTGTGTCAGAAGATGCAGATGACGCCACAATCAAAGCGGCATTCAAAAAGAAGGCCCTGGACCTTCATCCTGACCGACACCAGGGGGATCCAACCAAGGAAGAGCTGTTCAAGGAAATAAACACTGCATACCAAACCCTTTCCAACCCATATTCCAAGCATAAGTATGATATGACCTTGCGTTACGGTTCGTTTGAAATACCTGAACAACCACCTCCTCCTCCAAAGTATCACTATTCCCGAAGAAGGCGCAGACCAGTCTTCACCAGGCCTAAAATAAACTCCAAAGAAAACCTCATGGCCACCATGTATGCTTTTCTTTTTGCGTTTGTAATTGGCCTATGCATCAAAATAGGTGGTTGGACGATGGACTACTATGAAAATGAAGAAAAGAAGAAGGTGTTATCTGAAAGAAGGGAAGTATTCTCAGAAGTACAAAGTGCTTTTAGTCGTGGTGAGCTTGAAGAAAGCCTTCAGAAGATTGATGGATTAGGTATGTTTTTCCATTCGGAAATAGACATGAGTGAATACAAGGAAATGATCGTTGCAGATATTCTTGAAAAAGCAGATAGAAGTATTCGGACACATGAATACCGGCTGGCACTGGATTATTATGCGATATTGAAGGATTTTCCTGAAGGAAACTCTCTTAATATTCAGCTCAACAAAGCAGAGGCCTACAAGCAGCTAAACAGACCTGAGGATGCTATCAGAATTTATCAGCAATTGTATTTTAAGGGTTATAGAGCATTGTCCTTCTTTATTGAAATGGGAGACCTGCACGAAACTGGCACCAAAGACTATGAATCGGCCTTGAGATATTACAAACAGGCGAGTAAGATGGCGGCCCAGGAGTATGAAACAGTTTTTGGGAAAGCATATCCCGTGATGATTACTGCAGATTTGATTCCTGACCATCACTACCTACTGTTTATGAAATTGGCTAATGCTTACTATCTAAACGAATTGTATGATGAAAGCATCGAATCAACCAAATGGACAAAAGAAATTTGGCCGGATAGTGTTGACCACTATCTGATTAGTAGCAAATGCCACCTGGCCCTGAATGATGTTAGAAATGCCTGTCTGGATTTTCGAAAAGCACGAAGATTAGATCCTTCCATCTCTTCACCTTCTCCCTGTCTATAGTGAGAATATTTGTGTTTATTTTATCGATATGCACCCTCAACTGGCTTGAAGGAGTAGGACAGAGAAGAAAAAGTGAAGATATTGATGTACTTCACTATCGATTTGAATTAACGTTATCAGATCAAACTGACAGTATTAGCGGTAGTTCCCAGGTCACCTTCACTTTTCCAAAAGAAGCCAAAGACACACTCGTTTTTGATTTAAAATCTGTGGCTAATGGGAAAGGAATGACCGTCAAGTCCATCACAAATAATGATGAACGGCTACACTTCACTCATTCTGAGGACAGAATAAAAATTTGGGATATCAAAAGTGTTCAAATCAATGATACCACTTCAATCAAGATAGATTATGCCGGTATTCCTTCTGATGGATTGATCATCGGCCAGAATAAGTTTGGTTCCAGGACATTCTTTGGTGATAATTGGCCCAACAGATGTCACTATTGGTTGCCTGTGGTGGATCATCCATCAGACAAAGCCACTTGTGAATTTGTTGTTACAGCTCCTGAAAAGTATGATGTGATAAGTAATGGTGTTCTAGAAAAAACAAAACCATTAGGTCAAGGAAAAGAATTGACACATTGGACACAAAACCAGCCTATTTCGACCAAAGTCATGGTAATTGGAGCCTCAGACTTTTCAATAGAAAGTTACACTTCTTCCACTGGAGTCTCTTTGTCCAGTTGGGTTTTCCCTGAAAATGAAAAAGAGGGATTTAAAGATTACTCAGATAGTAAACACATATTAGAGTTTTTTTCTGATCGCCTTGGAGATTATCCTTTTGATAAATTGGCTCATGTGCAGTCGAAAACCAAATGGGGAGGCATGGAAAACGCTTCGGCCATTTTCTACTCAGAAAATTCAATAACCGGTAATGGGCAAGCAAAAAGGCTCATTGCACACGAGACGGCTCATCAGTGGTTCGGTAACTCAGTTTCAGAAAGTGATTGGCAACATGTCTGGCTCAGTGAAGGTTTTGCCACCTATCTTGCCCACCTCTATTTGGAAGCCACATTTGGGAAAGAAGCCATGCGTCTGGCCATGATTCAGGATAAAAAAAAGATAATAGAGTTTAACCAAGCCAATCCATACAGAAGTATTGTAGAAGAAGAAATTGACAACCTATTTTTATTGCTAAACGCCAATACCTATCAAAAAGCCTCCTGGGTACTACACATGCTCAGAAAATCTATCGATGATGTGCTGTTTTGGGAGATACTGAAGTCATTTCATGAAGAATACAAATACTCAAATGCCTCTACTGCCGACTTTATCTCATTGGTGAATAAAATAACCGGGAAAGAGTACAATTGGTTTTTCAAACAGTGGTTATATAAATCAGGAATACCAAAAATTAAATACAACTGGTCCTTCAAAAAAGAAAAAATAGAATTGTATATGCAGCAAAGCAATTCAACCTACAATCTGCCAATGGATGTACGAATCAAATATAAAGATGAAAGTGTTGAACTGACTCATATTACACTTAAGAGTGAGAACGAATCCTTTTCAATCAAAACTAAGGGCAGGCCAAGTGAAGTTATCCTTGATCCTGACGGTTGGCTACTTGCAGAAATAGAGAAAAAGTAGGTCTATCATAGATATAATGTCCAGACAGCTTCCAAACAGTCCATTCTTGCTTACTATTCAGAAATCTTTGATTTTATTGACGCTCTTCACCGCTGTAAGCTTATCAGCCATAGGTCAATCGGGTTACCAGGTAGATATTGACCTAAACAATGTGATCGATGATAAGGTAAAAGTGACCGTAAAAGTACCGCCAATTGAAGCCGCTGAAATTGAATATCACATTCCTAAAATCGTTCCTGGTACCTATACTATTTACGATTTCGGTCGATTCATTTCTGATTTTCATGCTTACGATAAAGATCGAAATGAATTACCCGTCGACAGTCTGACTGCCAATAGAAGGTTGATAAAAGAGGCTAACAAATTGGTTGAACTGTCTTATTTGGTGGAGGACACCTATGACACGGACAAAGGAAACTTTGTATTCGAACCGGCTGGTTCTAATATTGAGGTCAACAAAGTATTTATCCTCAACAATTACGCTTTCATTGGCTATTTAAAAGGCTACAAGGATTTACCCTATACGGTCAAAATTAAGCACCCGGCTAAGCTATTTGGGACTACATCTTTGACGAAACAGGGCCATACCGACTCATTAGACACCTACACTGCCTCGAATTACTTCCAACTTTCTGATGGTCCAATCATGTATAGCAAGCCTGACACTACGTCGTTTGAAATTGGAGGGGCGAACATCATGGTCTCTGTATATTCGCCTACCGACAGCTCCAGATCAGAATTGCTTAGCTGGTACATACAGGAAACACTGGAGGCTCAGGCAGCCTACCTCAATCACCAAATGCCTGTCGATCACTACACTTTTCTAATCTATCATTTTCCAGGGATATTCAGTGGCTCACTAGCCCATGGAGCTTTGGAGCACTCCTATTCGTCGCTCTACAGTCTGCCCGACCTGCATCCCATATTGATTTCTCAGACGATTAAGGATTTCGTAGCACATGAATTTTTTCACATAGTCACCCCACTGAACATTCACTCTGAAGAAATCGAAAATTTCGACTTTATCGAACCCAAAATGTCAAAGCATTTATGGCTATATGAAGGAGTGACGGAGTATGCCGCTGGGTTGGCACAGGTGAAATATGGGCAAATGGATATGCAACAATACCTGGAACTGCTATTGAAGAAAACCCGATCTTCTCTGAACTATAATGATGATCTTCCCTTCACAGAACTAAGCTTAGGCTGTCTTGACGAGTACAAATCGCAATATGGGAATGTGTATGTCAAAGGGGCACTGATAGGGCTATGTCTCGATATTTTGCTTCGTCAGTACTCAGGTGGAACTTATGGCATTCAGGAGCTCATGACAGACCTCTCCAAGAAGTACGGCAAAAACAAGTCATTTTCGGATGATGAGTTATTTGATGTCATAACAGAAATGACCTATCCTCAAATCCGGGATTTCTTTAAAAAACATGTTGAGGGAAGTGAAAAACTCCCCTTAGAACAAGTATTTGATGCAGTTGGACTGAGACTGACTCAAGAATCAGAAAGAAATGAATTGTCATTGGGCAATATTGGCTTTTCAGCAAAAAGTAAAGAAAACAACCTACTGATAACCGACACCAGTGATCTTAACAAATTTGGAAGAGAGCTGGGATATTGGGAAGGTGATATTCTATACAAGTTTGACGGGGTGAAAGTGACCGCCGAGAATTTTGAAATGGTATTTGAAAAATTCAGGAGAAATCATTCCGAAGGAGACATGATAGAAGTGGAAGTACTGAGAAAAAACAACAAAAAGAAACACAAAAAGGTAACCTTAAAAGGCAAGGCCATCATGGGCATCTCAAAAATAAGCTGGTCCCTGGCACCTCTAAGTAATGCCAGTCAGGATCAATTAACATTAAGAAAAGCCTGGATCAATAAGTGATGCAAATATTTTCGAATAAAGTTTAAATATCTATTTGAAAATAAACCATTTTAGTGGAAATTAAACTCCCAAATAGAGGCACCCAAAAGTGCCTTAAGTTCAAAAACTCACTCATAGACAATAAGGAATGGCGAAGAAAGGAAGTGAAAAAAAAATATTTGTTCTTGATACCTCTGTAATATTATATTCCCACGATTCAATCATGCATTTTGCAGAGCATGATGTTGGAATTCCCATCACGGTACTGGAGGAACTCGATAACTTTAAAAAAGGAAATGATACCATAAACTTTGAGGCCAGGGAGTTCGCCAGATTGATAGACAAGCTGTCTGATGGATACATGCTCCAGGATTGGATTCCGCTGAACGGCAAATCGAAAGGCAAGTTCAAGGTGCTAATGCATTCAAATCCGTCCGTAGACGCGGAAAAGGTCTTTGATGACAACAAAAACGACCACAAAATCCTGAATGCCGCACTAAACCTGCATGAGTCAGAAAAGGATAAGAAAGTAATTCTGGTATCAAAGGACATTAACCTTCGCTTAAAAGCTAAGTCCCTCCACCTGAATGCGGAAGATTACGAGACGGGAAAAATAAAAGACGTCCGTACGTTGGTATCCGGAAAGCATGAGCTGAATAATATTGACCCTGAAGCAATCAATGATCTGTACAAGGAATATTCCGTGGAGAAAAAGAGAATTCTGGGTAGAAAAAAGCCGATAAACAACTGCTATTATATTGTAAAGAGTGACAAGAACTCTGCATTGGCCTATTACAACCCCACGACAGACCGAATTGATCACGTAGAAAAGAAAACTGTATACGGTATCAAGCCCAGAAACGCAGAACAAGCCTTTGCTATTCATGGTATGATGAACCCGGAGGTGAGGCTACTCGCAGTGACTGGTGTTGCAGGAACGGGAAAAACGTTGTTGGCCCTAGCTTCGGCGCTGGAGCAACGCCGGAACTTCAAACAAATCTATCTTGCCAGACCTATCGTGCCACTCAGCAACAAAGACATTGGCTACCTGCCTGGCGATATTAAGTCCAAGCTCAACCCCTATATGGAGCCGCTTTGGGACAATATGAAGTTCATCCAAAATCAGTATCGGGAAACCGACAAAGAGTATAGCAGGCTTACGGATATGGTGAACAAGGAGAAGCTCTTAATCACTCCGCTGGCCTATATCAGAGGACGTAGTTTGTCTAATATTTATTTCATTGTGGATGAAGCTCAAAACCTTACACCTCATGAAGTGAAAACTATTATAACACGGGCTGGCGAAAACACTAAAATTGTTTTTACTGGAGATGTGAACCAAATTGACACCCCTTACCTGGATTCTCAAAGTAATGGCCTTTCTTATCTTGTTGATCGGATTCAGGGGCAACCATTGTTCACACATATCAATTTGGAAAAAGGGGAGCGTTCGGAACTAGCAAACCTGGCCAACGAACTGCTTTAGCGATGATGGTTAAACCAAAACCCATTTCATTGGTCTAAGCATTCTTTCGGTTCAAGGATGATACATGCATTTTAGTAGATTAATTTACCCGAATTATAGGGTAAAGGTCGACAAGAGTGTACTTATCTAAGACAAATTGAAATTCTAACATGGGTTCGAAGCTCACCAATTTTCTGGTATTTTTTCTACTGCTGGCATGGCAAGGCCGGGCACAAAACAAAGTGCAGCAAAATGAGCTCGTAAGGCTTCAAGGCAACACAATACTGCTCAAGACTGCTGAAAAAATGCAGAGCAAGCGAAGATTACAAAAAGAGCAGGCTATCCAATGGGCTGAGAAAGAGGGCTGGGAAATAAAGAAAATAAGCACCGATGGAAGATACAAAGAGCTTCAAAAAATCACAGCTTATGGAACGCCCCTCTACTACTCAACATATAATACCGATGCTGCCAATTCCTCCCGTGCTTCCAGCTTGTGGACCGGTGGTAGTACAGGCTTAAATTTGAACGGGGAATCCATGGTGATTGGTGCCTGGGATGGGGATGCTGTTCGTAATGCACACCAGGAATTCGGCGACAGGGTGTCGTTTGGCGATGGGTCCAGGTTTTTCTCATCCAATCAGGGCACAGAACATGCTACTCATGTGGCCGGAACCCTGATCGCAGCAGGTGTATCCAGTTCGGCAAAAGGAATGGCTCCTGAGGCAAGTCTAATCTCCTATGACTGGAATTTTGATGAATCAGAAATGGCCAGTTTCGCTGCTTCCGGTTTCTTAATATCCAACCATTCGTATGGATACAGTACAGAAAGAAGGGATGGTTGGGAAGATTGGAGGTTTGGGCATTATGACGAAGTGGCCGAAAACTGGGATATTATCGCCTATGAGGCACCCTACTACCTGATCGTCAAAGCATCAGGTAATGACCTCAATGACAATAAAAATATATCCCGCAATGGATATGATCTACTCGAAGGTGCGGGAACATCTAAAAATGTACTGGTAGTCGGTGCGGTACGGGATGTTGACAACTACATTGATGAAAGCAGTGTGGTCCTTGCTGGCTTTAGTTCCACAGGCCCTACAGATGACGGGAGGATAAAACCTGATATCGTTGGAAATGGTGTGAGCGTACGTTCATCTTCTAGTTTTTCCAATAATGATTATGAAACCCTTGACGGGACTTCTATGTCATCCCCTAATGTCAGCGGATCAATGCTACTCCTTCAGCAGCACTACAACAATCTCAACGATGCATTTATGAAATCGGCTACCCTTAGAGGACTGGTGATCCATACAGCTAAAGAAACAGGCACAGACCCTGGCCCTGACTATCGATATGGCTGGGGATTGATTGATGTAGAGGCAGCCGCGGAAGTAATCACCACTAACGGGGAGTCAACCTCAATTGAAGAACACGAACTTCAGGAAGGACAATCCTTCCAAAAAGTAATTAAGGCTGATGGACTATCCCCACTGGTGGTAACTATTTGCTGGACCGATCCGAGCGGCAATCCATTACCGGATCAATCCAGTTCTGAAAATTCCACTCAAAGAATGTTAGTGAATGACCTGGACTGTTCTATTCAATCTGGTAATACCACTTACCTGCCCTGGACGCTGGATCCCGAAAACATGGCAGCTCCAGCTACCGTCGGCACAAACAACCTGGATAATGTTGAAAAAATTGAAATCGCTAATCCCAGCTTTGGTGAGTATGTGGTCAACGTTGAGCACAATGGTAATTTGAGAAACGAATCTCAGTATTTTTCCCTGATCATTTCGGGGGTGGTTGCCAGCTCTTGTGTTTCTGAAATTCCCGGCAATCTTACGGCTTCAAACATTACCGATCAATCATCCATCATTGGTTGGAATCCCCTTCTTGGTGTGAACAACTATGAAGGACGCTACAGGGAAAAGGGGGTGAGCGAGTGGCAAAGTTTCAATACTGAAATCAACTCTTTTGCACTCGACAACCTACTATCGGGAACTGTGTATGAAGTTGAAATGCAGTCCCTATGTTCTCAGGTAGATATTTCAGCATTTTCAGAACCAATGGTATTCCAAACCGATTGTCGCCCAGACGTTCCTCAAAATGTATTTTATGACGATATCACAACATCCAGCATCCATATAGCCTGGGACACTGTGCGCGCTGTGGAGGCGTTTGAGATTAGGTATCGCTCATCAGGCAACCTTTGGGAGACAGCACAAACTCAGGTTTCGGAAGTATTCATTGATGGACTTGTTCCAGGGGATAATTATGAATTTCAGGTTAGTGCACTTTGTAATGTCGAAGATACACCTGATTTCTCTTCATCTCTTGCCTTTCAACCCTACTGCCTGGCGTCAGGGGACAATGCTCAGAACGAATGGATAGAACAAGTTCAAATAGGAAGTATTGACAACATCAGCGGCAATGACAATGGCTATGGTGATTTCAGTCAGCTGGGCACTGATCTTGAAGCCGGTTCAACCATTGAAATGGGATTGCAAGCCGGTCATAAAGATGATTTCCCAAAATTCTGGACCATCTGGATAGACTATAATCGCAATGGCGATTTCAATGATTTGGGTGAAAGAATTGTATCCCTACCTGCTGACTCAGACGACCCAAGTTCTGTTTCATTTCAAATTCCCAACAGCGTACCATTAGGTAGAACCTTGCTAAGAGTGTCCTTAAAATACAATGAGGTTTCTGGCTCGTGTGAGTTTTATGATTTTGGTGAAACTGAAGACTACACGATCAATATTCAGGAAGAAGTTGACACCCAGAGCTTCGTGGCTATTCGAGGTACCGGCCTTTCCAATCAATCACCGGCAGGCGATGTTGTCGTCTATCCCAATCCGGCATCCGATAGAATCAGTCTCAATCTCGACCGAAACCTAAATGGCAGACAAGTTTCTATCGTTGATATGAGCGGCAATGTCTTGCTTTCACTTCCATTTGATAGTAGGATGGTCATTCCCATTACCAACCTAAAAGGCGGAATCTATCTTGTTAAGGTAGAAACGAACACCGGTGCTATCGTTACCCGATTCATGAAACAATAATTTGACTTTAATCATAAATTCGGCATAATTTTGGCTTAATCGGGGCTTGAACAAAATCGTATTTATTTATACAAAACATAAACTTTTTTTAATACGTTTACGTTCGCAAATTTTAGTAGTACTGCGATTAACTTATGAGCAAAACTTTTACCACATACCTATGTGCGTTGATATTCTCTATCAACTTTATGGCGCCTACGGCATCCATTCTATGCTCATTGCTTGACATTTCTAACAAGGAGTATGTGCTCAACCTTATGGATACTGAAACAGAGGAAAGCAACGAAAAAGGCGAGGGTGAAACAAAAGATTCTCAAGAAAAAGAAAAATTTGAAGATGAAAAACTGAGAAATCATCACGCCAAACACTCTCAGTTATACCTTAACAACAGCCTAAGAGCACTTTGGTTCGAGACTGAACAATGTTATCAGGATATTGTAACTACAGTACCTACCCCACCACCAAAGCATTCTTAATCTTTCATTTTACAAGCTCACTGAATCGTTTCAGTAAGTAAAACTCGATTCCTCTCAATTGGATTGAGTCAATTTGAAATCACGCACAAAGTCAATTATGGACTCTTGTGAGATTAAGAATTCAACATAACTGGTGTTTTCTATCACCAACTAACATTTAATCGTAGTAACATGAATAAAGATTTTTTAAAGGACTTAAAATATGACCTTCCTGCTGGAATGGTAGTGTTTTTTGTAGCACTTCCACTCTGTTTGGGTATCGCGCTTGCAAGTGGAGCTCCCATATTCTCGGGCCTGATAGCTGGTATAATCGGGGGAATCGTAGTAGGAAGCCTTAGTGGTTCGAAAGTAGGTGTAAGTGGCCCTGCAGCCGGATTAACAGCCGTGGTACTCACATCAATCGAGTCGCTCGGCACCTTCGAGCTGTTTCTATCCGCTGTAGTGATTGCAGGGATATTTCAAATCATTTTTAGTATGCTCAAAGCGGGTGTAATTGCTTATTACTTCCCTTCTTCTGTAATAAAAGGCATGCTGACCGGTATTGGTGTAATCATCATTCTCAAACAGATTCCGCATGCATTAGGATATGATGCAGACCTTGAAGGTGACCTGTCATTTATTCAACCTGATGGTCACAATACTTTCTCGGAACTAGTTTATATGCTAGATTATTTTACTCCTGGAGCCATCTTGCTTTCAGTTACTTCTCTGGCCCTGCTCGTCTTGTGGGAACAGGTTTTGGCTAAGACTCACAAAATTTTTACTCTCATCCAGGGGCCAATCGTGGTAGTATTTCTTGGATACTTTTATCAGATATTTACCGCAAAGTACTTTCCTAGTCTGACCTTAAGCCCAGAGCACCTAGTACAAGTGCCAGTAGCGGAGAGTGTCGATTCCTTTGTGGGAAGTCTGCA
Organism: Cyclobacteriaceae bacterium; assembly: GCA_049115735.1. Classification (GTDB taxonomy): domain Bacteria; phylum Bacteroidota; class Bacteroidia; order Cytophagales; family Cyclobacteriaceae; genus CAXBNB01. The sequence goes on from JAGDZP010000011.1 coordinate 13,683, forward strand.
ATTTCCGAATTTCTCAGGATTGATAAACTCGGAGGTATGGCTAACAGCCATAACCATAGCAGTGGTTGCCAGTTTAGAAACTTTGTTGTGTGTTGAAGCAACAGATAAGATTGACCCACACAAAAGAATTACTCCTACCAATAGAGAGCTTTTCGCTCAGGGTGTTGGAAACACTATTTCCGGATTAATAGGTGGATTGCCAATTACTCAGGTAATTATCAGGAGTTCAGCCAATATCCAGTCTGGTGTAAGAAGTAAGATGTCTACAGTAATTCATGGATTTTTGCTCTTGATATCTGTACTGACCATTCCAAATATTCTCAACTTGATCCCATTTGCTTCGCTTGCGGCTATCCTTCTGATAGTAGGGTATAAGTTAGCTAAACCTTCCCTGTTTATTCAGATATACAAATTGGACAAAGGAAGGTTTATTGCATTTGTAGTCACTGTGCTTGGTGTGGTGCTGACCGACTTACTTACTGGCATTGGTCTTGGTCTTGTGGTAGCTGTTATTCTCATTTTGAAAAATAGCTATAGCAATTCGCATTTCATGCATATCAAAAAAGTGGAGGACGGTAGAAATACCATGAATATGACCCTTGCCGAAGAAGTTACTTTCTTGAATAAAGGTGCCATTCTAAAGGAGCTAAATAGTGTACCGGAGGGCACACATTTGACCATTGATGCCACCGAATCTTATGCCATTGACTATGATATAGTAGAGGTGCTGGAGAATTTCAAGAACCATGCTGAAGAAAGAGATATTTCGGTCGTTTTGAAAACACGCGAAGATCTGGAAACAGCAGATTATTGAGATTTTATTGTTATTTTAGACATACCTTACCAATTAACCAATGATAAAGTACAATCCAAAAACTTATGTAGCGCACATTTTCAGTGTGTATAGCAGGCATGTAATGCGCGCACTATTACCGATGATGGTAATAGTTGGCGCATTCACGGCTTCTGTAGAGTATGTGATGAAAAATATCATTAAACTGGAGTATGAAGGTACCTTGGCCTTTCACTCCATTTTAGGTATTATACTGGGTTTGTTTCTTGTGATCAGAACCAATACAGCTTATGACCGGTGGTGGGAAGGTAGAAAACTATGGGGCCAACTGGTAAACAACACTCGAAACCTGGCCATCAAAGTCTCCGCTTTTGTAAAAGATCCGGATGATCGTCACTTCTTCCGAATTGCTATTCCGAACCTGGTTTTTTCTATAAAGGAACACCTGCGTGACAGTATAAAGGTAGGAGAAATGGAGTTTCGAGATATGGATATGAAAAATGCCGTTATCCGAAGCAAGCATCGTCCTAACATGATAAACAGGATGATGTATCAAAGATTGCAATACCTGCGCGCCAAAGGGGACTTAACACAAGAGCAATTTTTTGTACTGGATAAGGAAATGAAAATGTTTTCTGATATCTATGGTGCTTGTGAGCGAATTAAGAGTACTCCGATTCCATACTCCTATAGTATGTTTATCAAAAAATTCGTGTTCTTTTATATCAATTCGCTACCATTCGCCCTTGTGTGGCAATTTGGATTTTGGGCTGTACCTATTGTCGTGTCTATCTTCTATTTCTTGTTCAGTATTGAATTGATTGCTGAGGAAATAGAAGATCCTTTCGGAACAGATATCAATGACTTACCGCTAGATGAACTATCTGTGAAAATACGAAACAACGTACGCGAGATAATTGACACAGAAGAATACGTTCATAAGAAAATGGGAGCCAGAATAAAATCCACGGTATAACTTTTCAGATAAGAAAATTTATAATAATTGCGCCATGCAAGTTTTCAAAAGCTAGTATGGCGTTTTTTATTAGCACTAAGTCTAAGAATGGTATCTTTGAGATTGTTTAATTTGACTATCAAACCGAAATTCAACTAACTACTATCTAAACTCACTGAAAATGTCTGAAGCTCTAGTGAAAAACGAAAGACTCCTTACCCTCGATGTATTCAGAGGCATGACAATCGCCTTTATGATTTTGGTGAATAACCCAGGATCATGGTCAAACACCTTTTCTCCCTTACGACACTCACCCTGGAATGGAGCCACTCCAACCGATTTGGTTTTTCCTTTTTTTCTTTTCATTGTAGGCGTATCAGTGTTTTTCGCTTTTTCCAAATATGGACAAACACTCAATGCACAGACGTCAATAAAAATTGCAAAGAGAACAGCCATGATATTTCTTATAGGCCTGGCTCTCAACTATTTTCCATTTTATAACCAGTCCTTATCTGAACTGCGAATAATGGGGGTTCTTCAGAGAATAGCCCTGGCATATGGCATAGCAGCTTTTCTATGTTTGGGTGTGTCAGACAAGCACCTGCCAAAAGTTGGTATCCTTATCCTTCTGGCATATTGGGGCCTTCTATATTTTCTGGGTGGCGATGATCCCTTTTCATTAGAAAACAATATTGTGCGAACGGTCGATCTGGCCATATTTGGTGAAGCCCACATATATGGTGGATATGGGATCCCATTTGATCCGGAGGGTTTATTGAGCACCCTCCCATCTATAGGAACTGTGATTTTTGGCTATCTCATTGGATCACTCATAAAAGGAGAGTCAAACAACAAAGGTCAGTTGGTAAAAAACCTATTGCTAGTAGGAGTGTTAAGCATTTTTGTGGCGCTCATCTGGGATCAGTATTTTGCAATCAATAAGCCTATCTGGAGTAGTTCTTATGTGCTATATACTGGGGGTATTGCTTGTCTGGTTATTGCTATCCTTATCGAACTTATTGATATTCGACAATATAAAGGCCGAACCAAAGCCTTTGTCATATTCGGTATGAATCCATTGATAGTGTATGCTTTCTCAGGAATCATATCCACAACATTTCGAAAAATTATCAAATGGGAAAATGCTACAGGTGAAAGCACCAATGTTCACAGTTTCATGTTCAATGATGTCTTTCTTGGTATTTTACCAGACTTTCCAAAACTAGCATCCCTGTGCTACGCATTATTTATTGTGGCAATCTGCTGGCTGCTGGCCTGGGTATTGTATAGAAAAAATATTTTTATCAAGGTTTGATACCAGCTCTAATATTTGACAACAGATCTTGAAAATTGTCCACTCTCAGTCTTAAATAATATGATGTAGCGTCCCGGCTTGAGCACTGATGAGTTGTACTGAAGTTGCTGCTTGCCAGTTGGTTTGGTGCCTCTAAATACAGAATCAATCATTCTTCCCTGCATGTCAACCAAACTGATATCGATAGGATTGCCATCAGAATGGAAATCTATATATGCCACGCCATTAAGTGGATTGGGATAAACTTTAACTCCATCGTTTTGCTTGAAAGGGTTTATGGCTGTAGGAATAGGTTTACCTATAATCGGCAAGGTATCAAATTGTCCTAATAGCGCACTCGATGATTCAGTCGGGCTAACTCCAAACCACTGCTCCAAAATCGAGGCATTCACTTGACGATAATCATACTCCATAGGCAGGTTATCCTCATGGTTCATGCTACTATCAATTTCAGGATTCTCTCCAAGCATACCACCTGTTACCTCATTGCCAAACACAAACATTGGTGCTGCAGCTCCATGATCTGTACCGAGACTGGCATTAGACACAATTCGTCTGCCAAATTCGGAAAAAGTCATCCCCAAAACCCTATCATCAGTCTTTTGAAATTCAAGGTCCTTCATAAACCACATCACCGCGTCATTCAATTTTTTCAACAGAGTGGCGTGTTCCCCTGTCAAATTATCTCCACCTTCCACTTGAGCGTCATGCGTATCAAAGCCATTCAGACGTACCATATAAATCGGAGTTTTCAATCCTCCGGCTATCAACTTAGAAATTATCCTTAGCTGATCCGCCAGCTCATTGTCTGTTGGAAAATCACTTGCATGGCTATTCACTTTCTCCCCTGCGGCTGTGACTACTTGCCCATATTGTTGAGATTGCCGCGCTATCAAACGAACAAACTTTAGTTTGTCCCCCGCAACAGATTCTGGTGCCGGTTCTTCTACATTATCCACCAGGTTGTAAAATGAGTCTACATTGTTCAATACCATACTCATTGAAGCTGAAGGCCCTTGGAATAAAAGAGAGCTACCATAACCAATTTCTACCGAAAGCGGATCGGGCATATCAGCAGTTGGATATTCATCAGGGTAGGTCGGATACTCCTGTGCCAGCACCCGTCCGGGCCAGCCTGAGTTGACCAGAGTGTGGGTATCAGAGCCGCTCATCCAGATATCGGTGGACCTGAAATGAGAATAATTTTGTTCCGGATATCCTACATTCTGCACTATCCCCAAGCGTCGTTCATCAAAAAGTGACTTCAAATCTTCAAGAGCAGGATGAAAAGCAGAACTGGTTCCGGTAAGAGGCAAGAGTCTGTTTTCCGGTAATTTGACATGTGGTCTAACTGCGTCCAAAGCAGAAAGTTGATCCAGAGGAACGACAGTATTCAAGCCATCATTGCCACCCTGCAGGTATATCATCACCAGTACCTTATTCGATTCAGAAGCCATTCTTAGAAATGATTCCATTGACCTGCTGCCTGCCATGGAAAAACTGAAGGACCCTACCAAACTGGGAATAGCTAGTGAGTGCGTTGCATGTCTTAGAAATTTTCTCCTGTTCATAACCTTTACATTAATTGAAACTCACCCAACTGCAACATGGATTGAAAAGTAATCTGCAACCTATATTCTACGACTAATTTTTTATTGGCATCAGAGGGGTCATTTATGTGCTCGTACCAGGCCTCTGTCCAATAGCTGTCATTCTGAAAACCGGATATTAAAGTAGCCTTCAATCTGCCAAGAGCCTCCTCGGAAAGTTGTAACCCCAACAATAGTTCTACTGAATCGGCTATTAAGGACTCTGCTAATTCCGGGTGCTCAAACTGCTGTACAAAAGCAATCAAGTCAGCTTTTATCTGAAGATCTTCGGTAACCCAAAATCCCCAAAACAACATCGAATCAATTCTTAGTGCTCGAGAGGTGATGGTGTCTGTTGTAATCCAAGACTTATCGAATTGAGGAGTCTGGTAGTATGCAGGCCAGCCTGCCACACTTGGCGGATCTGCTATCTCCATTCCCATACCTGAGGTGCTCCAATGAAGACTGAGATGGGTTCTGGCTACCATGTAGATATCATCCGGATCATCGTATTGCATTTCCAGCGATCTCCATGCCCCGATAAGATGGTCTAGTGGGTTTTTCAATATAATTCCTCGATTAGCTTCATCGAAAAAATGTTCACTCCTAAACAGGGCATCCAGCACTGGCTGGATTTCATAATTGTTTTGCCTAAAAATATCTGCTAACGGTACAATGACATTCTGCTCGGTATTCGAATCAATTTCGCTGTAAATAAAGAAATTATACAACCTTCTACAGATATATAGAGCCACTTCATTGGTCTCGAAGATCATGTCAATGAGCTCATCGGTCTCATTTTTTCCATCTTCACCTATTTTCCCTTCTATTACTTTATTACCATAAAATTCTGAGAATTGCTTATCTGAAAGATCGTGTGCCCAAGCGCGAAAAATTGGCTTCACAATTCCTGGTTGAAGTACATCCTCCCAATTCACACCCCAGCCGGTGAGCACACGGGCTGCAGCCTGCACATCTCCTTCGGTGTACTTTGAACCCTCACCTTTTCCTACACAAAAAAGTTCCTGTAGCTCACGAGCATAGTTCTCGTCGGGAGATTCTTTAGAATTTGCATTTCCGTTTAAATAAAAGAGCACCGCTGGATCAATAGTAAATTCTTTGACCATCGTCTTGAAATTACCAAATGCATTGTCCCTGAGTATCTTAAAATATTGATAACTCGCACGACTATTGAATACGCCCCAGGATTCCGTCACCAGCAGGTTGTGCCAGAAAAGCACCATCTTTTCGGTAATACTGGTATTTTGATTGATCATGTTGCCCAGTAACCACGACTTTAATGAACCAAGTCTCTGTCCTTCATAGTCTTCTCCATAAGGCGCTTCAATAAAAGTCTCACCAAATGCCACATGGGGATCCTCCACTCCTTCCGATGAATTATTATAATCATTCACAGGCACTGCTGGATCAGGAGCTTTTGTCAATAGCTCTGATACCGCATCTTCAATGGACAATCCTGTAAAATAGTCCAATTCAGACTTTTTTACTCCAAACAGAGTTCTACGCAACAAGTGAATTGCTGTGGATTTATTCCATTCACCCGAGAATGGCGCAATGCCCGAATTAACAGCTCTTGCTCGCTTGACTACCGAATCAGTAGAATTTTCCGATTTACTCAGATCCGGAGGGGTTACCTTTCGGTATCGATCAATGACCTGTTGAGAAACCGAAGGTCGGAAAACAGATGTTGCTGCGTCTGTAATTGAATCCATGTTTAATATTAGTCCAATTCTAATTTTATTACAATGAAAGTCCCTTAGACCCTCAATTGCTGTCTTTCAATTTACAAATGTTCAGGGTCAAGGGCTTATTATTGAAAATATCATTACCGGAAAAGAGGCAAATTGTATTCTTGAACATAGACAGAGGCTCTATCAGAACTATGGAGCTTTACCAAACCTTGAAGGTTTAGTAAAGCTAGAATGGGCGCAAGTAGAATCCTTGACAGTTTAAAAAGGCACGAGCAAGACGCTCAGCCAGCGGAGATCCTTCGTTGCACTCAGGATGACAATTGAGACCGCATTCTACCATTTTGTCATTTCGATTGTAACGAGAAATCCTCTTTGCGACTGCTAAAGCTCCTTGCAGGTGCTTTCATGCTGAGGTTCGTCCCGACCGTCGGGACAGGAATGGCGAGAGGTTGCTGAATGTAATTTGGTTATTGTCTGGCTTGACCGTAAAGCTCACACCTCAATGATATGATCATCAAGTTGAAAACTAGAAAATTGATAAACCACAAGTTACGCTTCGCTAAACTTGCGGTAGATGGGCCTAATATCAGCTAGCTCCAATGCCAGTGTCTCCGCTGTGTTTGTTACCTAATTGTTAGCACTAGTTTTTGTTCACAATGAAAAGTCGCAGTGAGTCTATGAAGGCTGTATCGAATTTGGCTGTGGTTGATTTATAGGTAATTGCTACCATGTTCGTCCAAACGAATTCTTTTGCTTCACCTTCAGGGATGTCGAAGTTGGGCAGTTGAAACTCCACAATTCCTGTATCTCCTTCAAGTATCGCTTTTTCCCAAGGAGAACCTTCCTCGTCAACTTGATCATCGAACGTAATGTTAAGATATTGTTCAATTCCGTTCTTCTTCGCTATTGTATAAAGTTCATTACTTTCCATATAAACTTTGGTTCTTATGAAAGATCCATTTTCAACTGTATCACCGTAGTTTTCAGTTATGGACCAGTAATATTTTGAACGAGTTGAAGTTTCAGTTTCTTCTACGTTCTTGGTCTGTTGTTGGCAAGAAGTACAAAAGACCAGGAGTAGGTAAGAGGTAAGGTTTTTCATAATTTGTGATAAAGTGTAAATTATTATGTATAAAGTGCAATTGCTTCAACTAATATATATAGGCTTGTTGTTTTATTTCCTATTCCTACAAAATCTCTTAGGTAAGAGAGGAAGTTGCTCCTTAGCCGGGATGGAAGTGGCATCCCCCGACGTTTTAGTCGGGGATATAACGGACAGCCCGAAGGATGCTCCTAAAATATCGGTCGCATTTGCTCCAAAAAATGTTTTTAGATTAAACTGATTACTCCAAATAATCAATTTAATGCTGTACAAACTCAAAAATAAAACTCGATCCTTATTGCCCTTAGATCGTCAATTTTCGTATATCTTTGCCAGAACTTATCAAGAAAGACCGAGGGAATGGGCCCGGTGACGTCTTGGCAACATATCCAAAGCCGCAATACGGATGTTGTGCCAACTCCCATCCCGATAGTATCGGGGGAAGATAGGTATTAGTGATACTATTTCTTGGATAAGTCTTTGTGAAGAACAAAACGTTTTGATATGGATATTAGAGATATTCTGAAGGAAAGGATATTGGTACTGGATGGTGCGATGGGGACGATGATCCAGCGATACAAGCTGGAGGAGAAGGATTTTAGGAATGAGGAGTTGGAAAATCACCCCGTGCAGCTCAAAGGCAACAATGACTTGCTTTCTATCACCCGACCTGAGGTGATCAAGGAGATTCATGCGGCATACTATGAGGCAGGTGCCGATATTGTGGAAACCAATACTTTCGGGAGTACATGGGTGGCTCAGGCCGACTATGAGCTCGAAGATTGGGTGCGTCGTATCAACTTTGAGTCTGCCAAAATCGCCAGAGAAGTTGCTGATGAATTTACAGCTAAAGAACCTGAGAAGCCTCGCTTTGTGGCAGGCTCGATGGGACCTACGAACAGGCTGGCTTCAATGTCGCCAAACGTGAATGATCCAGGATATAGAGCGATCAATTTCGACCAGCTGAAGGAGGCATTCGGTGAGCAAGCCAAGGCTTTGCTGGATGGTGGTGCTGATATATTGCTAGTGGAAACAATCACCGACACTTTAAATGCAAAGGCCGCTTTGATGGCTATCGATGAGATTGCTGAGGAGCGTGGTATTCGAATTCCGATTATGGTTTCCGGTACGATCACCGATGCTTCTGGTAGGATCTTGTCTGGGCAAAATACTGAGGCCTTTTTGATATCCGTTTCACATCTTGATTTGTTGAGTATTGGCCTGAATTGTGCGCTGGGTGCTCGGGAACTCAAACCCTATCTCCATGTACTTTCGTCAAAATCAGACTTCAACGTAAGCGCTCACCCTAATGCAGGATTGCCGAACGAGTTTGGGGCATACGACGAAACTCCGGAGGATATGGTAGGCCAGATTAAGGAGTTTCTCGATGACGGTCTTATCAATATCATAGGTGGCTGCTGTGGTACAACACCAGATCATATTTCAGCAATTGCTGAATTGGCGTCTGGGTATGAGCCGAGAGTAGTTGAGAAAGAAGGTTTAGTCAACGGTCATTTGTCAACAGTCAACGGCTAGGAATAGATTATGGCTTTCAAGTTTGAAAAACTGCGAGTTTGGAGGGATGCATTGGCTTTGGCTAAGGATGTTCATTTTTTGACATTGAGTTGGCCAAAAGAAGAACGTTATATTTTGACTGCACAAATCAAACGTGCGGCAGATTCTGTGTCACTAAATATTTCAGAGGGAAGTACCGGACAATCGAATAACGAATTTAAAAGGTTTTTGCGGTATTCGAACCGATCAGGGCTTGAGGTAATTAATTGCCTTTATCTGGCAAAAGACAGAAATCTTATCAATCAAGATGTTTTTGATGAGTTCTACAAAAATACTGAGAGCCTAGTAATCAAAATTCAAGCACTAATTAAATCAATAAATTAAACTGTTGACAAATTACTGTCGACCGTCGACTATAAAAATGATCCAAGCCCTAAGAAATTCATTGAAATAACATTGCTATGGACTATTGACCATAGGCTATCGACTAGAATAATGAACATACATCCAGATTTTCCAGGCAAATACGAGTACAAGTGGCACGACTATGCGCCAATGAAATTGAGTGGGCTAGAGCCTTTGATTGTTACACCTGATTTAAACTTCATCAACGTTGGTGAGAGAACGAATGTAACAGGTTCTCGAAAATTCCTGCGACTAATCAAGGAGGAAAGTTATGAGAAGGCGCTCGAAGTAGCTCGGAATCAAGTGGACGGAGGTGCTCAAATCATCGATGTAAACATGGACGAAGGCATGCTGGATGGAGCGTCTACTATGACTACTTTCCTCAATCTGATGGCTTCAGAACCTGATATTGCTCGTATTCCAATGATGATAGACAGCTCGAAATGGGAAATTATTGAAGCTGGGCTGAAGTGTGTTCAGGGAAAATCAGTCGTCAATTCGATAAGCCTGAAAGTGGGTGAAGAGGAGTTTATTCGTCAGGCAAAATTGATCAAGCAGTATGGAGCTGCTGTGATTGTAATGGCTTTTGATGAAGATGGGCAGGCGGATAATTATGAAAGAAGAATCGAAATAGCCAAAAGATCGTATGATCTGATGGTTGGACCAAAAATCAACTTCCCGCCTCAGGACATCATCTTTGATCTAAATATTTTCCCTGTTGCCACGGGAATGGAAGAACACCGAAAAAATGCATTGGATTTCTTTCAAGGTACACGTTGGGTTCGGGAAAATCTTCCAGCAGCCCATGTGAGTGGAGGAGTGAGTAATGTGTCATTTTCTTTTCGTGGAAATAATGCGGTGAGGGAAGCGATGCATTCAGCCTTTCTTTATCATGCCATTGGGCAAGGAATGGATATGGGTATCGTAAATCCGGCGATGCTGGAAGTATACGATGACATTCCAAAAGACCTTTTGGAACATGTCGAAGATGTGCTACTCGATAGACGTGAAGATGCCACCGAACGGTTACTAGAATTTGCTGAAACCGTAAAAGGATCAGGCAAACAAGAAAAGAAAAACGATGAATGGCGTGCTCTACCTATTGAAAAAAGAATAGAACATGCGCTGGTCAAAGGTATCGTCGAATATATAGATGAGGATACGGAAGAGGCTCGGCAAAAGCTTGATCGACCACTCCATGTGATCGAAGGACCATTGATGGATGGAATGAATGTAGTGGGAGACTTGTTCGGAGCTGGAAAGATGTTTTTGCCACAGGTGGTGAAAAGTGCGAGGGTGATGAAAAAGGCTGTAGCGTATCTTGAGCCATACCTGAAAGCTGAAAAACAAGAAGGGGAAAGCAGTTCTGCAGGTACGATTTTACTCGCAACTGTAAAAGGTGATGTACATGATATTGGAAAGAATATCGTGGGCGTTGTGATGGCTTGCAACAACTATGAGATTATTGACATGGGTGTAATGGTGCCCAATGAAAAAATACTTGAGAAGGCCAGAGAAGTCAAGGCTGATGTGATCGGGCTTAGTGGTTTGATTACTCCTTCTTTGGATGAAATGGTTGATTTTGCCAAACTGTTAGAAAAGGAGGGAGAGCAATATCCGCTATTGATCGGAGGAGCAACAACTTCCAGGATTCACACTGCCGTGAAAATAGATCCGTGTTATTCAGGACCAGTTGTGCATGTGCTGGACGCTTCGAGGAGCGTACCTGTTGCGGGGGATCTTTTGAACGAAAACAAAGAAGGGTTTGTATGGAAAGTTAAGTCCGAGTATTTGGACGCCAGAGAAAAGCATGCCGGACGTACAAAAGAGAAGAACTACATTCCTTTTGCGCAAGCCAGAGACAACAGCTTCAAAATTGATTGGGAGAAAGCAAAGATCCAAAAGCCCAATTTCATCGGCACAAGAACTTTCAAGAACTATCCTCTAGAAGAAATTCGAAAGTATATCGACTGGACTCCATTTTTCCAGACCTGGATGCTGAAGGGTAAGTTTCCGAAAATCCTTGAGGACAAAGTGATTGGTCAGGAGGCGCAGAATTTGTATAATGATGCCAACAAAATGCTCGATGAGGTCATTGCAAATGAAAGCTTGCAAGCCAACGCGATCATCGGCATCTATCCAGCCAACAATACCAACGGTGATGACATTCGATTGACCGATGAGGAGGGCAATGAATTGACTCACTTCCATTTTTTGAGACAACAAGGTAAAAAGGGGAGTGGACTACCAAACCTATCTTTGGCCGATTTTGTTGCTCCTGATTCTTCAGGAAGGCAAGATTACATGGGTGGATTTGCAGTGACTACCGGGGTTGGTATTGAAGCGATCTTGGCGAAATACGCCAAGGATCATGACGACTACCAGTCCATTATGGTCAAGGCTATCGCAGACAGACTTGCGGAGGCATTTGCTGAGCTGATGCACGAGAAAGTGAGGAAAGAACTGTGGGGATTTGGGGCTGAAGAAGGCCTGGATAATGAGGCTTTGATTGCAGAAAAGTATCAGGGCATTCGTCCTGCACCCGGTTATCCAGCATGTCCTGATCATACAGAGAAACCAATTCTGTTTGATCTAATGAACGTCGAGGAAGAAACTGGCATCACACTCACAGAATCAAATGCGATGTATCCGGCTGCTTCGGTGAGTGGATTCTATTTCGCCAGTGAAGAATCCAAATATTTTGGTCTGGGGAAAATAGGTAAAGACCAGGTAGAAAATTATGCTGAGAGAAAAGGTATGAGTCTTGAGAAAGCTGAGAAGTGGCTTGCGCCTAATTTGGCTTATGAGCCATAATCGTTCTAACAGCTTGATTTGTAATAATTCAACGATTGTTTTATTTTTACGTATAGAAAAATAAATCTATACGTAATGGATGCAAAAGTTACACTCAGCTTTGATCAGGAGATCATTGACCAGGCAAAGGAATTTGCAAGTGAAAACAATATCAGTCTGTCCAGGTTGACGGAATTTTTACTTCGCAAGGCCACTACATCCAGTTATCAAAACCTGGACGATCTGCCTGTATCTGATTGGGTGAATATGGTAGCAGAAGGTGAGGCTGAATACGTCCGCAAGCCAAAGGACAGTAAATCCTTAAAAAGTGAGTACCATTCCAGGAAAGAAGGATGACAAGGATCTTTTTGGATGCCAATGTGCTAATCTCTGTTGTTAATCAGGAATTACCTCTATTTACATTTTCTTCACGAATTCTAAGCTTGGTTGACGACAGCAGGTTTGAAGTTTACACTTCACCTTTATGTTTGGCGATTACCTATTATTTCTCCGAAAAAAAATCAGGTAGTAAGTTGGCCAATAAAAAACTTAGGATTCTATCCGAAAGACTTAACATCACAACGGTCAATCCAGATTGCGTCACGGCTAGCGTAAACAATCCAAAGGTTTCTGATTTTGAGGATGGTCTTCAATATTATTCAACAGTAGCAAGTGGCTGTGAAATGATCATCACCGAGAATCAAAAGGATTTTTACTTTTCCGAAATTACTGTTACTGATTGTGAGGGATTTTTTGTGAATCATTTAAAGAATAAATAACTAGTCTTTTACAATCTCCTCTTATTCTCCACTGTAATTTCCGAACCCTCGGCCAACATCACAGATTTTGGATCATGACTATTCAGGTGTTCAAATTGTTTTCCATACAATCCGCCAAAGTCAACATCAATTTGATGCTTAAGAACATCATAACATTGCCATTTAGGATGTGTAACTTCATATTCGAAAGACTTTTTATCGCTGGCTTTGGTATAGCCCCAATAGTGCTCGGTGATAAATTCAGCTTCAGATCCTTCTTCGATTGATTGTGGTTGAGAATTAGCGACGATGGAGAACTCATTCTGAGACTCTCGTCTGCCCCAGCCATATTTGACTTTAAGCTGTCCATTTTCCACAGCCCATTTGTGATCCATCTTCATGGTTTGGTAATGTTCCTTGTAGACATTGTTGGCAACAAAAGTCAAAGCAGGCTTGGGTACAATTTCCTTGATAAAAACAACACCTCGTTTCCAATCGCCACAGTCCTTGAATCGAACATAAAATCGTAGGTTCAATTCTTCAAAATTGCGATGAAAAGGAATCGACATGCCCATCAATTTTGTATTGAGAAACATGAAACCAACAAGGCTCACGTAACAGGTGTCCTCCCAAAAGTCTAGCTCGGTTTTATTCGGAACAAAAGGCTTTAGAATTTCAGGGTCTATTTCGTAGTTGGCAATGGCCAATTTGCGCCATTCGGCATTGAGGAAGCTCATAATAATAGTCATAAGATATGCACTATTGTTGAACGTTTTCTAATCCTTCTAGTTCTCCACTTCACTACCCATCAAAAATGCTTTGATGTAGTCGTCCAGGTCACCATCAAGGACTTTTTGGACATCCGTCCGTTCTACGCCGGTTCTAGCATCTTTGATCAGTTTGTAGGGATGTAATACATAGTTCCTGATTTGACTGCCAAAGTCTACACGCATTTTTCCGGCTTCTACCTGGTCACGCTCGGCATTACGTTTATCCATCTCGATTTGGTAAAGGCGAGACTTCAGCATGCGCATAGCGTGTTCTTTATTGGCGAGCTGCGAACGCTCCATTGAGCAGACGATTACAATACCGGATGGCTTATGCGTCAACTGCACTTTAGTTTCTACCTTGTTTACATTCTGGCCACCAGCACCGCCAGAACGTGACGTCTGCCATTCGATATCCCCAGGACTAACCTCGATCTCAATAGTATCGTCTATCACAGGATGGACATAAACCGAGGCAAACGAGGTGTGCCTCCTTCCACCACTGTCAAATGGAGATATCCGAACGAGTCTGTGTACACCATTTTCCGACTTCAAAAAACCATAAGCCAGAGAGCCCTCAAATTGAAGTGTAACGGATTTTACACCAGCCACATCACCAGCTTGATAGTCCATTTGCTTTACCTTGTAGCCCTTGGATTCCCCCCACATGATATACATCCGCATAAGCATTCCTGCCCAGTCGTTGCTTTCTGTACCGCCAGCCCCCGGGTTGATTTCCAATATGGCTGAAAGTTGGTCTTCTTCACCAGATAACATTTTCTTGAACTCCAGTTCCTCCATTTCCTTCAAAGCAACTTCATAAGCGGCATCCACCTCTTCCGCACTACCTTCTCCCTCACTCAAAAACTCACTCAAGGTTTCCACCTCCTCTGTAGCTCCCAAAACCTTTTCAAAATGATCAGTCCACATTTTCTTCCCTTTGATGGCCAAAAGGATTTTTTCAGCCTCCTTTGGCTCATTCCAAAAGTCAGGCTGAGTGGTGATAGACTCTTCCTCTTCTACTTCTTTTACCTTGATATCGTAATCCAGATAACCCCTAAGTGCCTCCACCCTATTCTTCAAGTCCTTCAACTGATCTGACGTCATATTTCTCTCCTTCTAATTGTAATGCGAATTTAAAAAGTAATCTCATAAAAGATATGAGACCCAGAACATAAGCAGGGATTTCGTTCAATCTTTCAAACCGAATTGAGTGTTAAGGATAGTCTTCATAGGGGTATAATTCTCATCACTATCCCCTACTCGTGCTTTTTCGGTTTGTAGCTCCTTTTTCATTTGCTTAATGATAGTAGCGTATTGCACTTCCCCATAAGCATTATGGTTCTCCCTAGGGTCCTCCTTAAGATCATAAAACTCCCAGGATGGCTCTGTATTTTCCTTGTGAGTACCCAACATATCCAAATGTTGACCATAAAAGAAAATGAGTTTATAGCGTTCATTTCTTAAGCCGAAATGAGCCGGCCGGTTCGTCTGGTGCAACCAATATCTGTAGTACATATTATCACGCCAGTCTGCAGGAGTATTTCCTACCAGGTTTTGACGAAAGCTTCTTCCCTTGTTGAAATAATCATGATCTATTCCTGCATAATCAAGAAACAGAGATGGAAAATCATGATTCAAAATGATATCACTATTGCTAGAGCCATTGGTTATTTCATCCGGATATCGTATCACAAATGGCATTCGGAGGGATTCCTCATAGAACATTCGCTTGTCAAAAAAACCATGCTCACCCAAAAAATAACCCTGATCTGCGGTATAAATGACCACCGTATTTTCAGCCAAACCGCTTTCATCCAGATAGTTCAATAGTTTTCCAATATTGTCATCTATCGCCGAACCACTCCTCATGAAATCCTTCACAAATTTTTGATACGTTTTCTTCCTTACCTCAACATTATCAAGCCCCTCCAGATCAAAGTCCGGTCCGGGATATCTTTTCTTCTTTTTGCCTGCATCATTTACATACCTATTTCCCAGTATTTCCAGTATTTGGCCATCAAAAGTTCGACCAGATTGATAACCCTGAAAGTCCAATAAGTTTTCTGGTTCTGGCACATCAATGCCCTCATACATCGATTTTTTCCTATCCGGATAATAGAAGGGTTCGTGAGTCGCCTTAAAATGACACATCAAAAAGAATGGTTTGTCTTGTTGCCTATTTTTCAACCAACTTAAACTTTGGTCACCGATGACATCAGAGGAAAAACCCTCATATTCTTGCCCACCTTCGCTCCAGTTTTGCTCATTTTTCAAAATGGGATTGTTATACCTGCCCTGCCCAGGCAATACGTTGAAATAGTCGAAACCAGCTGGCTTCTTCTTCAAATGCCACTTGCCAACGATAGCCGTTTCATAACCCCCAGACTTCATGGCCTTTGCGACATTCATACTATCCGGGTGCAAGCCTTCTGTAAGCGTATAAACCCCATTCTGATGACTATATCTGCCTGTCATAATTGAGGCACGACTTGGTGTACAAATCGAATTGGTGCAAAAAACATTCTGCAAAGTGCATCCCTCCTCCGCCAGCCTTTTGATGTTTGGCGCTTGTACATAATCCTTCAATGGCCCTCCATAAATGCCCCATGCCTGACTGGTGTGATCGTCTGACATTATGTACAAGATATTAGGCCTCTTTTGCTCTTCCTGCTGAACACAAGAGAAGCACACTATCATCATCAGTACGCATAAAGATTGAATTTTCATATTATCGGGGGATAACTTAGGTTTTGTTGTAAAACTATTTCTTAGCGTAGAACTTATCTTGATGTGCCAAGGCTATCTCAATGAGTTCATCAGCAACTTCTCTATCTACCTTAAGACGATTCTCTGTTTCGAATGGATCTTTTTTCATATTGAACAATGCGGTATCGATCCGTTCCTGTCTGTATTTACCAGCCATTCCATCGTGAGCAGCCGAATCCAGTACCCGGTAGCTATGTGGCAAATGAAGTTTCCAGTTACCATCTCCAGTCACAATACCTTCAAAATTTCGACCATTCGAAAAAGCATAATATTCATGTGGATTCTTCGCATCAGGTTTATTAGTTATTAAATCCCAGACGTCCATCCCATCAATTTCATTCTTCGGTAAATCAACTCCTGCCAAACCACATAGAGTAGGAAGTAGGTCGATAGTGAAGAGCGTATTGTCAGACCTGGAACCTTTGGCTATCGCCGGAGGGTATTTCATAATACAAGCAGATCTGATACCTCCATCAAATGATGTTCCCTTAGCCTGCCTGTATGGCGTACTGCCTGCATGATTACCATAAGATACCCATGGGCCATTATCTGAAGTGAAGATAACGATGGTATTGTCATCTACTCCATTGTCTTTCAACGCCTTGTTGATCTGACCTACCGACCAGTCTATCTCCAGCATCACGTCTCCATAAACTCCCTGGCCAGATTTTCCTTCAAACTCTGGACTCGTGAAAAGCGGCACATGTGGCATGGAATGCGGCACATAAAGCAGAAAAGGCTCATCCTTATGTCGCTTAATGAAATCTACAGCGTAATCTGTATAATTCTTTGTTAGGTATTTCTGATCTTCTTTTTCCACATCATCATTAATCACTTCTCCATTTTCCCAGAAATAAATTGGGAACTTACCCCAGTATTCGGGACTTTCTGGATGGTATTTCCACATGTCATTAGAATACATGAGACCAGCTGCCTCATCAAAGCCCCTCACATGCGGCCGGGTATGATCCTGATCACCGATATGCCACTTGCCAAAAAAACCAGTCGCATATCCACCCGCTTTGAAGACCTCTCCCATAGTAGCGAATGTGGTATCAAGGCCTAATCCTCTTGGCCCGTGTGCCCCAAATACTTTAGTTCTTCCCGGGTAGCATCCTGATAACAAAGCCGATCGGGATGCCGAACAAATAGCTTGCGGTACGTAAAAATTGGTATAGCTGCAACCTTCTGCAGCCAGTTTTGATACTTCAGGAGTTTCAAGCGTCTTTTTTCCGAAGGGTTCAAAGTCTTCCCATCCGGAATCATCGAGAAAGATGATTACCACATTGGGCTTTTTCTTTTCAGTCTGGCTGGACTCGCTGCAGGCGACTATAGCAATAGCCAATACCAACGGCATTATTAGTGATTTGTAGTTCATAGTATAGTTGATTTAGTTCTCACAAATCTAATATTTGTGAATGGCTTAACACTATCAAGTGTACATAATTAACGAAGTGAAAGTGACTAGATAAAATCTTTAAAGATCCTAGTAGTATACTCCAGGCCTTTGCGATGGGCTGCTACCGCATCCAAAGTCTTAGGCGTTCCCTTTTCAACGGCTTGTTCTAATACCAGAAGAGG
Source organism: Cyclobacteriaceae bacterium (assembly GCA_049115735.1). Taxonomy (GTDB): domain Bacteria; phylum Bacteroidota; class Bacteroidia; order Cytophagales; family Cyclobacteriaceae; genus CAXBNB01. The sequence goes on from JAGDZP010000011.1 coordinate 31,737, forward strand.
ATTCTTATTTTTCTTCAAAAGAAAATCTGCCAGGCGGGCATAATCAATATCACCTTCACCAAATGCTTCAGTCCAAACTTCATTCTGAGATTGGCGCAAATGAAGTTCTACTATCCTGTCGTAATACATTTCTACAACTTCAAAAAGTGTAGCCTCAGAATTCCCTGTTCCACGGTATACCCAGTGTGCGTCGAGGCAAAATTTCACATTGCTGGCGCTGGTGTTTTGGAGCATATAATGAAATTCCTTACCATTGTTTCGTAGCTCTGCATCGTGATTATGATAAGCCAGGGTCATGCCATATTTTTGCAGTTTTTCGCCCAAAGCATCCAACGCCTTTGCTTGCCGTTTCAGTTGATCATCGGATTTATCTTCGTCACCTCCCCATTTAATAGGTGATGGATTTGTGACGATAATCTTAACGCCAAGTGAGCTCGCATAATAGGCAATATTCAAAAATTGAGACATACTTTCTGCCAGCTTGGCCTCATCGTGCAAGACTGAATTGAGATACAAAGAAGTTACCTGCAAGTCATTTTTTTTGAAGAGTTGCTTCAGATTTCTAAGATACTCTACGGAAGTAACAATAGGCTCAAATCCTTTGAGTCCCGACGATGCATAGTGCTTCAAGGACTTTGGTAGGTCGTCATTCCATTCCAGCCCATCTCTTTGATAAAAAGTATGCCATGGGTATTGTTGCCCCGCTATGACTGTCTTGTCATCGTTCGATGCATATGCGTCTAAACTTGGAAGAAGATAGGCTGAGGCCCCCAAGGCAGCCAAATTCCGAACGAACTCACGTCTATTTTGCATGTAAAAAATCGAATAGTGATGTATAGTGAATACCTGAACTTCAACAGAATCAAGATCATTTTAAATATACAAAAAATATATCACTCAATAGATCGATCTGAGCTTCAAAAAACGTAGTTAGATAAAATGCAATGTTAGTCTTATCACTTAAAATGGGCCAGGGTTGTTGTTTTTCACGGCATTGGTTTTCTGTCCAGGCATTTCTCCCCTATTAGAGTGGGCTGCCGTTTTTATATAACCCGGCACACCCAAATACCAATCCTGTGTGAGGTTGGCTGGGGTGTTATCTCCTGTTTCATCAACCCACTGTTGAAGTACTTTTCTCAGGTCATTAAGAGAACTGCCATACTCCGGCACAGAGGCCACATTCATCAATTGTAGCTTGTCCTTGTTCAAGTCGTAAAGCTCTTCTTTAGGCCTTGGCGTCACAAAAACATCTGCTTGAATAGCAGATAGCTCTCCTTTCGCTTCCATCTTTTTCAGATCGGTAAACGATGGCGATCCAACAGCATCAGCCGGACCCATTTGAGGTTTGTTTGGTCGGGCATTCACTATCAACATATAGTCTTTATTCCGAACCATGCGCTCATGGGCTTCATAGTCGTGCCAGTTGTGTTCCGCAAAAACGTAATTTCTAAAGTCGGCACCAGGATTGTCAATTAGAGTGCTAAAACTCTTTCCCTGAATAGATTTCACAGGGTCCATTTCTGCCAGGTCGAGTAAAGTAGGGCCAATGTCTATGGCACTTACAAGGGCATCACAGGTCTGTGCTTCTTTGACTTTTTCAGGCCAGCTAACCACAAATGGTGTCTTCATGCCTCGATCGTTTACTCGGGTTTTGCTATGTGGAAACGGCCTTCCATTATCAGCCATTACCATGATCACGGTATTTGCATAAGCTTTCTGCTCTTTCAATATCTTGACAATCTCACCGATGTAATAGTCAAAACGTTTAATCTCATCATAATACTGGCCAAGGTCTTTTTTTGTATCGTCTCCATCAGAAAGATAAAATGGCGGTTTAATTTCATCGGGATTATGGGTGCCGCTAAACTCATTCTCTCCCCAGTTGCGATGGGCATCAAAGGCTGCAAACCACATAAAAAATGGTTTGTCCTTAGGGCGGCTCTGAACGCTCTCAATCCACATGCCTTCACCCCCATTCAGATTTCGCTTGTCTCTGTAAATAACATCGTAGGCTCTTTCAGAATAATCTCCCTGGTGGTACTTGCCTGCATGTAATGTGTAGTAACCCTTATTTTTGAGTAGCTCAGGAAACGACACCATCTCAGCCGGTGGCTTGGTGTGAAGTTCCGCTCCACCAGTATTGTGGGGGTATCTCGAAAGCAAAATACTGTTTCTGCTTGGGCTGCAAGAACTAGCCGTCAAGTAGGTATTGGTGAACTTCAGCCCCTGAGAGGCCAAATTGTCAATGTTTGGGGTCTGAACGAATTTATTGCCATAGCAACCCAAATCATCCCAACTCACATCATCGGCAATAAATATGATGAAGTTGGGTTTCTCCTTTTTAGCATGTGCCTGGCCGTGAAAAATAAAAATGGATAGGATGAGCAGTGCTCTCATTAATTTCATGTTAGTAATAATTTTTAATCTGCTTAGTTGATATATTTATTTTACATGATCCAATGCCACTTCAGACAGCATTTCATGTCCTCCCTCGAAAATCACGATCTCAACCAAATCTTTATAGTTTTTTGAATAGTAAATAATTCTGTCTCCAATCTTTTTCATTTCTGAGTTTCTAAAATATCTCGATGTTACGAGTTCTCTGATATCCTTTTCAGGAATTGCATAATCATCATTGCCCTTCTCAAAATCACCAATTAGCTTGTTGTAGAAGTCTAGGGACTGGGTAATTGGTACTGAACCTGTATAGCCATCATGTACACCAGCATAAATAGTCAGTTTGCTGTTCCTTCGTTGCGCTACCGGTGTTGTCATAAAATACGGCGATCTTTTCCTCGCCTCAGGTTCAGAGATAAAGAGATCATCCTTCTCTGTAAATGTCTTGCCTGTAGTCGCTAACGCCATATGTCTTGCATATTTATTACTCCTTCCCAAAGACTCATAATACCATTTTTCGATATCGGAAATTGGTACCCAGGCTGAAAATGTCTTGACTTTATGTTTGGTGTTCATGTATGTATAAAGCGTCGCATACCCTCCTCCACTTGCACCTATAACATGAATTTCATCCATATCAACATTACCATTAGCAATTGCATAACTGATAGCGTCCTCTATATCCTGAATAGCCAGTTGGCTACCGCAAGCGTCAGGGTGATTATTCACTCCTCTAAAATTGGGATGGATGTAGTTGTAATCTCTGGAAATACACTGCCAGGACAATGTGTCCTTTTGGTCATACCCGCCGCTCCAGGTATGCAGACTCACAATAAGTGAACGGTTTTTGGCTTTTGATTTATAAAAATATGCAGGTTCCTTTTTCCCGTCAATTGTCGACTCTATGGCGATTTTTTGACATGCCTTAGGCCAATGATGATCTGTTGTGTTATCCCATTTCGGATCAGATTGTCCGAAAAGAGTACCCTCAGTTGTACATAGTATAACGAAGGGAATGAAAAATCTGTAAAGCCTTATTTTCATGATTTATTTGTTTCAATAAGTTACACCTCTCAAATCATCCGTCCTGAAAGAGGAAGCTGACAAGCCTTCTTTGATATACAAATTACAAACCGGATTGTGTATCCACGCATAACGAACCAATTGAGGTTCAGAAATATCCGGATGAGAAACGGCCACACTGTTCTTGTCTTCTATTTCTGTGTTCATTAGTACCCTGTAATTTCTTTAACCTTATTAAAAAAGCCCTTTTTCCTTTCAGAGCTGATAGCCCAGTTAACTGGTACACTCTGATATCCTTCATCATATGATTCTCCATCCATTCTGAAATCGAAATATCCCCATGAAGCGTAGGACATTACTGCGGCTGTCATATTGCAAGTATCTTTTTCAAACTCAAAATGGTCATCTTCATTGAAGACTATAGGCATTTTCTTGTAACCTTCAATTTCCTTGGTTTGGGAAACCATTTCCATGATTCTAGTAGGTTCTTTTACGCCATTGCCATGAATGAGGATAAAATCAGATTCTTTGACAACATTGGGAGTAGGTAGCGTATTTCCATTGTAACTGGTGGCCACAAGAAGATTACCATTCGAAATAGCTTTTATTTGCCTCATCAACTCGTCGATTCTGGTAGTCTTGATAATATCGAAATCATACTTCGTATTATTGCATTCATTGGCGACTTCTATGACCACATTAGTGTAACCCTTATCAAGCAGCCAATTGGTGGCATTGTCAACAGCAGCTATTACTGCTTGTTCATTTTCGAAATACTCATCCTGGCCAAAATAGAAATATCCCAAAATTACCACCATACCAAGTTCGTCTGCTTTATTTATAATTTTTTCTAACCGTTTAATGTAGACCTCTTTCAAATTTCCCTTAGAATCAAAAGAGGAATTGCGCCAACCTTTGTTTCCATAACCCATAGGGCTACCCCCTTGCATGTTTATTGTGAATGCAAGCATACCATGATCTCTCCAGGACTGCATGGCCTGTACAAACTCATCCGTATTTCTATTGGCATCCCATTCTCCAGTATCAGGATATTTGAATCTATCACGGGTATCAGAGTTTTCATCATCGAAGATTCCCTGCACCATTCTTGAATTGAAAAGAAGCCCTTCTATTTTATTCCCTTTCCATTCACTATTGGTATAAGTAGGTTTCCCATTAATATAGAATTGATCGCCGTTTATTGATACAGTGGTCCTTCTCACTGAATCCTGGCCACATGAGAAAAGTAGTGAAGCAGCAAAAATGATAGCGCATAGTGGGTTCATAGTTAAATTGATTTGCGAGGGTAAGCAAGAAACTCAGAAATGCAGACAGTCATAGCATATCATGGTCATGAATGTCAATAAGCTAAAATATCACATTCCAACTAGAATAGGAAGGACATGACATCTTCTTAGGATGAAAGTGAAAAAGGGGGGTACAGTTTATTTCTTAAGGAATTTGTGTGCTTCCTTAAACCTGGTGAACTCGTCTTTGATTACCAGAAAATAGTATCCAGTAGAAAAGTCCTTGACATTGATGCGATACTTGTCTCTACCGATTTCTTCAGGTACAACGTTCACACGATTGCCAATTATACTTCGCATCTCAAACTCTACTCTTTCCAGTTTCGAGTTTTTGATTTCGACAATCAAAAAGTTCACCGAAGGGTTAGGATAAATCTCAACACTATTTTCTATTTCCAAACTGGTGCTTGGAAAAGAAGGAGATTCAACCGCAACATTAGAAGAATCCTGCGCACTTGCTGTCAAAAAGCAAGCTGAAAAGATGAGTGTCAATATGGTGAGTCTTAATGACAAGTGACTTTTTTATTTTTCTTATTAATATTCAGAATACGTTATAATTCACCTAAAGTTCCTTGAAGATAATAAAATTTTCATTATAATCTATCGTTCTGCTTGACATTTTTGCATCCGGAGTAGACTTTAAATAAGAACAATTGTTCTAATAAAAACCCTACTCTCAAAAATAAATTACTGAAAACTAACCCCTTATAACCACTTACTTGTAGATGAATATTAGCTCAAAGTTTTAAAGGCTTCAGGCAAATACTCAATCAAATCTCCCGCTATAAGTCCTTCTTCAGAATAGCGGTTTGCAAACAAATTCCCTGCCAACCCATGAATATGAGCTCCTAAAATTGCAGCTTCGATAGAAATATATCCCTGACCAACAAGAGAAGTGGCTATTCCTGTGAGTACATCGCCACTTCCGCCAGTGGCCATGCCTGGGTTTCCTGTAGTGTTAAAGTATACATTCCCCTGTTGATCTGTAATACTGCTATGCGCTCCTTTGAGGATGATGATCACTTGATGTTCTTGAGAAAAAGCCCTTTGAAGTTCCAATCTTTCAAAATCATTACCCCAATCGCCAACCAGCCTTCTGAACTCCCCTGGATGAGGAGTCAAAATACTTCCCTGTGGAATTATATCTATCAAGCCATATGTGCTAATTATATTTAGGGCATCCGCATCCAAAATCATCGGAGACTTGCTTTCTTCCAGGAGGGATTTCAACACAAATGCAGTTTCGTCTGCTTGCCCAAGACCAGGCCCAATTCCTAAAATATCATACCCTTCCGTACTTGGAACATTTGTAATAAGGTCTTCTGACTCATCCGTGATTGTCATAGCCTCTGGCACTGCAGTTTGTAGGATGTTGTATCCGCAATTAGGAATAAATGTAGTTACCAGACCCGCACCGGAACGAAGACAGGCCTTAGTAGCTAACACTGCTGCTCCCATTTTTCCTTTGCTGCCAGAGACGATCAGGTTTCTACCCATTGAACCTTTATGCGCATACTTCAACCTCTTTTTATAAATCGTCTTGACAAATTCTTCAGTTACTAAAAATGAATTTGAGGTCACCTTACTCAAAAATTCCTGTTCTAGTCCAATATCAACCACTGATAGCTCACCCACATAGTCATAGTTTTGAGGCAGGTAAAAACCGAGTTTCGGAACCTGAAAACTGACGGTACGGGAGCATTTCAATACTGCTCCACCTGGTGTATTTTGATCACAAAAAAGACCGGAAGCTATGTCAATGGCTATGACCTCTCGGACCGTCGAATCATTAACATGGTTAATCAACTCTGCATAAAGTCCCCCAACCTCCCGTGACAATCCTGAACCAAATAGTCCGTCTATGATAATATCTTCGGAATGTAGCTCTGGTAAATCAATCTGCTTGATCAATGCGACTGGCCTTTCTATCTCAATTAGCCTGTAATAGTTGATTTTAAAATCTGGAGAGCTCTTATCAACATTTCCTATAAAATAGGTGTGAACCGAACATCCATGCTCTATCAATAATCGAGAGATCGCTAAACCATCACCCCCATTGTTACCAGTGCCGGCAAATACTTTTGCGTGCTTAGCAATTCCAAACTTTTTCAGAAACCAGGAAACAAAAGCCTTGGAAGCTTTCTCCATCAAATCTATGGAAGCAATCGGCTGGTTTTCAATGGTAAATTGATCAGCCCTTCTTATTTGCTCTGCCGAAAGGATTTTGGTCAGCTTGGAAGTATCCATAACATAAAGTTACTCCAACCATGATCAATTGACAATTAGAAATGAGCTGCGTTAGAAGCTCTAGCGATCCACCTCTCCGAGTACCATGTCTAGCGATCCCACAATGGCGATCAGATCGGCAATCATGTGGCCTTTAGAAAGTTCAGCCAAGATGGACAGATTAGAAAAGCAACAAGAGCGTGCCTTGCACCGGACAGCAATATCAGAACGACCATCAGCGCGGAAGAAAAAGCCCACTTCGCCCTTAGGGTTTTCAGACCGAACATAGAGATCCTGAGCCTTTGGTCGTATTTTTTTAGGAACAGCTTCGCGAGGGTCAAAAGACTTGTCGCGTTTATGCTCTTTGGCCAGCTTGTCGAGACACTGCTCAATAATTTTTACAGACTCTTTGCATTCCTCTGCCCTCACCCAGGTTCTATCCCAGCAATCCCCCAATTGCCCTTTCTCTCCCTTTCCAATAGGAATACTGAAATCAAGCTCGGGATAGACCGAATATCCATCCACTCTCCGCAAGTCCAGCTTCAGTCCTGAAGCGCGAAGCATTGGTCCAGTAATGCCATAGTTGATGGCCAAATCTCGATCTAGCACTCCAATGTTGGCAGTCCGATCGACAAAAATTTTATTGTTAACAAGAATGTTATCTAATTCCGTAAGTTTTGGCTTGAGATAATCGATGAATTGCCTACACCTTTCTTCAAAACCTACAGGGAGGTCATAATACAAGCCGCCAATCCAGATGTAGTTATACAACATCCTGGCACCACTCACCCACTCCAACATTCTCAAGATATGCTCCCTATCTCTCATCAGCCATAGAAATGGCGTGACAGCCCCTATATCTAAGCCATAAGTACCGATGGCCACAAAGTGAGAGGCAATTCTATTCAATTCAGCAACCAAAACTCTGATGTACTCCACACGTTTTGGAATCTGATCCTGAATGCCAAGCATTCTTTCTACACCCATCGCATAGGCATGCTCATTGTTCATAGCAGCCATATAGTCCATGCGATCCACAAAAGGTATAACCTGATTGAAGGGAACAGATTCGCCGTGTTTTTCAAAGCAGCGATGCAAGTAGCCAAGGTGAGGCACAACATCCACCACAATTTCCCCGTCAGTTACTACTTCTAATCTCAACACTCCGTGGGTAGAAGGGTGTTGTGGCCCAATGTTGATCACCATTTCCTCTGAACGCAAATTATCCTTGTTGTAGATATTTGGCTCTGAGTTGACCAGATTGTCTTTATGGTATTTGTATTGAACCTCAGGCATTACTCATCCTCGTTTCTTACTGTTTCCATGCCCCTGTAACGCTCAGGCTCTGCATAGTCCTTTCGCAATGGATGACCTTCCCAATCCGCAGGCATCAATATCCTTCTTAAATCCAGATGCCCTTCAAATTCAATTCCCAATAAATCGAAAGCCTCACGTTCGTGCCAGTCGGCGGTTCTCCAAAGAGTACTCACCGTTGGCAGTCTTGGATTATCTCTAGCCAACTCCACTTTTAGTGTAAGAGATACTTCATAGGGAATGGAAAAGAGATTGTATATAACCTCCATCGTATCTTTTTCAGGGCCATTGTCCAGACCTGTAAGGCAAGAAAGAGAATCGAAGTATGTTGCCTCATTGTTCTGAAGTTCCTGGCCCACTATATCAATTTTCTTTGGATCAACCAGGATTGCATTTGGCGTGCAATTCAGATCATCACCTAATATTATCTCTTCACCGAAGGTGCTGAGTAATAATTCCTTTATTTCTTCAAAAGATTTCAACAATCAGGCTTTTTCTTTCATAGCATTGATCAATCCACTTGGAGCAATCAATGACTCTTGATCTATTTTTTCTCTCAATTTGATGATTCCACCAATTAAGGCTTCAGGCCTTGGCGGACACCCTGCTACGTAAACATCCACAGGAATGATTTTGTCAACACCTTTGACTACATGATAACCATGCTCCCAATAGGGTCCACCACAGTTTGCACAAGATCCCATCGAAATCACATATCTAGGTTCAGCCATTTGTTCGTACAATCTTCTGACACGATCGGCCATTTTATAAGTTACAGTACCGGCTACAATCATCACATCAGACATCCTGGGTGATGCTCTGGGTACTACACCAAACCTGTCCAAATCATATCCTGTGGCCATACTCCCCATCATTTCAATGGCACAACAAGCCAAACCAAAGCCCATAGGCCAAATACTTGATAGCCTGGCCCAATTGGTCAAATCTTCCAACTTGCTGACAATTACTCCTCCGTTATTTAGTTGGCTATCAGGGTGCATTAAGAATACTTTTCATTTACCTGCGTATATAGATCGTTTGGAACTTTAGAATCAAACTTCTTCACATTCAATTCAGGCCTATCCCATTCGAGAAATCCCTTTGCCCAAACATAAGCCAGACCCAATACCAAAATGAGAATGAAAATGGACATTTCTACAAAGGCAAACTTTCCCCAAACACCATCAGTCGCTTCAATTAAGGTCTTGTCACCAAAAACAATGGCCCATGGAAACAAGAATACAAGCTCGGTTTCGAATAGAATGAAAACCAAAGCAATGACATAAAACCTGATGTTAAATTTTCCCCAGGCACTGCCTGTGGGGTCTTCTCCACATTCGTAGGTAGTATTTTTTTCTTCATTGGGGCGGTTGGGGCGAATAAGCTTACCAATAACCAGTGGAGCAGCTACACCGATCAGCCCTCCAACTACGAAGAGCAAAATGATTTGATATGGACTTAATTCTGGCATGTAGGTTTTATAGACATAAAATTACGCTGACTTAGCTAAACCAAACGGTGATCCGGGGAAAATATACCTTGCAAAACAAAAAAAGTCCCATCGAGCGATGGGACTTTGAATCTAGTTATCTCTATTTTATTGATTAAGCCATCTTTGCCAAAATAGCATTTAAGCTTTCACTTGGCCTCATAGCTGCAGCGGCCAAAGCGTCATCTGGTTGGTAATACCCATTAATATCCACCGGACTACCTTGTGCACCATTCAACTCTGCAACAATTTTTTCCTCATTCTCCGCCAACTCTTTTGCTATTCCTTCGAAGCTTGCTGCCAGCTCAGCGTCATCTGTTTGGGCTGCAAGGGCTTGTGCCCAATACATTACCAGGTAAAAATGACTGCCTCTGTTGTCCAACTCATTCACTTTCCTTGAAGGGGATTTTCCATTTTCAAGAAACTTGTCTGTCGCCTCGTCAAGAGTAACGCCGAATATCTTCGCTTTTTCATTGCCAGTCGTAGAAGCCAAATGCTCTAAAGAAACGGCAAGCGCCAAAAATTCTCCAAGCGAATCCCATCTCAAGTGGCCTTCCTGGTTGAACTGTTGTACGTGCTTAGGTGCTGAGCCGCCTGCACCTGTTTCAAACAATCCTCCACCATTCATCAACGGCACAATTGAAAGCATTTTGGCACTGGTACCAACTTCCAAAATTGGGAACAAGTCTGTTAGGTAATCCCTCAGAACATTTCCTGTAACTGAAATAGTATCTAAGCCTTGCTGGATTCTCTCACAAGAAAACCTGGTAGCCTCCACTGGTGGCTTGATCAGGATTTCGAGACCAGAGGTATCATGATTTGGCATGTATGCCTTCACCTTCTTGATCAACTGAGCATCGTGTGCCCTATTTTCATCCAACCAGAAAACTGCAGGATTACCGGTGGCACTAGCTCTATTCACGGCCAGTTTCACCCAATCCTGAATTGGTGCATCCTTAACCTGGCACATTCTGAAAATATCACCGTCTTCAACTGATTGTTCTATCAATACATTACCAGAAGCATCAATTACCTTAACAGTACCAGCCGCTGACATTTGGAATGTCTTGTCATGCGAACCATATTCTTCAGCCTTCTGCGCCATCAGGCCAACATTTGACACACTTCCCATTTTAGTAGGATCAAATGCTCCATGCTTTTTGCAGAAATCAATCGTTTCCTGATATACACCAGAATAACACCTGTCTGGTATCACAGCTTTGGTGTCTTGCTGATTGCCTTCAGCATTCCACATCTGACCAGAAGTACGGATCATTGCCGGCATTGAAGCGTCAATAATCACATCACTTGGAACGTGGAGGTTGGTAATTCCTTTGTCAGAATTTACCATTGCCAAGTCAGGGCTGTCATTATATACAGCCGCCAGATCAGCTTCAATCTCCGCCTGCTTAGCATGCCCCTGGATTTTGGCGTATACATCCCCAATACCATTGTTCACATCTACACCAAGTTCTGAAAACAAATCAGCATACTTATCTAAAACGTCTTTATAAAAAACAGATACCGCAGCTCCAAAAATAATCGGGTCAGACACCTTCATCATAGTGGCCTTCATGTGAAGAGAAAACAACACACCTTGAGCCTTAGCATCAGCAATTTCATTCGCTAAGAAACTCTTAAGTGCTTTCATATTCATTACAGAAGCATCAATGATTTCTCCAGCCAAAAGTGAAGTCTTTTCTTTAAGGACTGTCGAACTACCATCTGCACCAACAAACTCAATTTTTACATCCGTGGCGTTTTCTACGGTCACAGATTTTTCACTGCCATAAAAGTCACCACCACTCATGCTTGCCACATGGGTCTTAGATTCCGACGACCATGCTCCCATGGAGTGTGGGTGATTTTTTGCATAATTCTTTACAGCTCTAGGAGCTCTACGATCCGAATTCCCTTCTCTCAAAACAGGATTTACGGCACTACCCAATACTTTGGCATAACGAGATTTGATTTCTTTTTCAGTATCATTTTGAGGCTCCTCAGGGTAATTTGGAATATCATACCCATGACTCTGCAACTCCTTTATAGCAGCCTGCAACTGTGGAATAGAAGCACTGATATTTGGCAACTTGATAATGTTGGCTTCCGGTGTTTTGGCCAATTCTCCAAGCTCAGCTAAAGCGTCTGATATTTTCTGATCTTCGTTCAGGTTATCAGGAAAATTAGCAATTATCCTTCCCGCCAATGAGATGTCTTTCGTTTCGATTTCCACTCCCAATGTTGAGGTAAATGCTTTAACAATAGGCAACAAAGATTGGGTGGCTAAAGCAGGAGCTTCGTCGGTTTTGGTATAAATGATTTTAGATGCTTGTGTCATGGTTTTCTGCCGAAAATTTTAGTTCGTAAAATTGTATTATAGTTGTAGAAAGAGTCTAAAATTATGGGTTATAGGCACCCAGAAATCATCTCTAAATTCAAGCGCGAATTTAGCAAATGTTTCCAAATAAGAAATCTAAATGTTCTGAATTAACTGTAATTAAGCAATAGCACCCTACTGCATAATCAGACGATTTGAAAACCAGGCAATTACGTTGGGCATTAAAATACCATTTTGGTGGTTTTCAAATACCTGGGCTAACCCTGATAAAACACTGAAAACCAGTGTTTTAGTCAAATTATTCATTCTCAAATGAATAATGTGGGTTAAGGAGTCAATCGAGTAACAATCTTTATCATACTGAAAAATTCGGAGCAATTTCTCCACTGCATATAACAACTTCTGTCCCGCCCTCTTCACTCACCGGCCAACCCACTTCCAGCATCGGGTTCAAACAAATGCCTCGGTCAGGGCTATATTTCAACTGTGATGCTTACCGATATAAGAGTTTGACTCTGACCTGAAACACAGTCACGCTGAACTTGTTTCAGAGTCTTTCTGAGTTGGATTAACTACGATTCAGAGTGAGAAGGGCTCAAGTACTATTCCATTGACCGGAAAAAAGGAAAACCCACCGCTATTCGCAGTGGGTCTCTGTATAGTAAAGTTGAATAGTTTCTTAATGTTCGTCGGATGCAAAGCTGGTTTCGCCATGATATCCTGCATCCATCCCCTGATTTTCCAAGGCGTCTTCCACACGGCCCCCTCCCGTAATAAGTGTAGTCAATCTAAACAACACTGCCGAACCAATGCCTGAGTATGCGATTGTAGCTAGCACAGCAATCAACTGAGGGAGAACCTGTCCCGGATTTCCGTAAAACAAACCGGTAGCTCCATTGATGTCCGGATTAGCCAAAAATCCTGTGGCTATAGCACCAAAGATACCCACTAATCCGTGGATTCCAAAGACATCAAGGGTGTCATCAAGACCAAGCATACTTTTTAGTCTTACAACTCCGAAATAACCAATTGCTCCTGAGAATGCTCCAATTGCCAAGGCTCCAGTTACATCCACGAAACCTGAAGCTGGAGTAATACCAACTAGCCCGGATACAACGCCGGAAGCTGAACCAAGTAGCGTAGGTTTTTTACCTGTTGTTGACCATTCGATTACCAACCAAGCCAAACCGCCAGCTGCAGCAGCTACGTTGGTTACCAGCATAGCATTGGCAGCTACAAAGTCGGCTGCCAACTGGCTACCTCCATTGAATCCGAACCAACCAAACCATAGCAAAGCGCTACCCAGCAGCATAAGCTTGGTAGACGATGGTTTGTGATCTGTATTATCATGATCCCTTCTATTGCCGAGCATATAAGCCAGCACAAGACCGGAAATTCCTGCATTGATGTGGATTACTGTTCCACCGGCAAAATCTAATTCACCGTGATTGCTAAGGACACCTCCACCCCAAACCATGTGGGCGATAGGCGAATAAATAAGTGCTACCCAAAGAATCGAAAAGATAAACCAGGTAGAAAATTTCACACGCTCGATAATCGATCCGCTCACGAGTGCAATGGCAATAGCAGCAAATGTGCCTTGGAACATTACAAACAATAAGTGTGGAATAGTACCCGACAAATCGTCGATTTTGATATTGCGAAGCATAAAATAATCAAAGCCGCCGATAAAGCCGTTTCCTTCACTGAAGGCCAGACTGTAGCCTATGACAAACCAAACAATGGTAGCTGTACAAAAAGCCACATAGCTCATACCAATGGTATTCAATACACTTTTTCGTTGAGTAAGACCTCCGTAGAAGAGTGTTAGACCGGCGGGGGTCATCAGCATTACAAGAGCGGTAGCAACTAACATCCAGGCTGTATCTCCAGTATCAAGAGAAGCATCCTGTGCAGACCCAAAAAATGGCAGGGTCATAGCCATCATTAGGACGGTAAAAAATTTACGTTTCATAGTGACAAGTAAGGTTAAATTTAGTTTTGGATTATAAAAAGTTAATGTTTTGTAATGGTTGAAATTATGTCGTTTTTTGGGAATGTCATCTTTGAAACATCTACAATAATACAACAATCAGGATGATTTTTTGATCGGTTTCAAATAAAAGTGAGTCTCTGGTTCAAATACAATAGACAAATAAGCCTAGCAGGGTTTGAGTCTCTGCAAGACGACTTGGTAAATAAATTCAGCTTTGATTATGATGAACCGTGTCAGGATAATCTATATGCTTTTCGACTCATCAAAACGCTCCAGATAATCCGCCACTCTTCTAACGAACATACCTCCCAGCGCTCCATCTATCACGCGGTGGTCATAAGAATGTGAAAGGTACATTTTGTGGCGAATGCCTATGAAGTCACCTTCAGAGGTTTCGATAACCGCTGGTTTCTTTTGTATGGTACCAAGGGCAAGGATGCCTACCTGAGGTTGTACCAAAATTGGTGTACCCATTACATTTCCAAATCCACCTACATTAGAAATTGTATAAGTTCCTCCTTCCAGGTCTTCAGGTTGGAGTTTGTTATTTCTTGCCCGACGGGCCAGGTCATTCACTGCTAGTGATATCGCTCCAATACTCATCATGTCTGCATTGTGGATCACTGGCACAATCAAATCACCGGAAGGAAGGGCTACAGCCATTCCAATATTGATGGCCTTTTTCTTGACAATCCTGTCACCATCCACAGAGATATTCATCATAGGATAATCTTTCAAGGCCTGTACAACCGCGTCAATGAAGATTGGTGTGTAGGTAAGCGGCTGTCCTTCCCTTTCGTGGAAGATTCTTTTGCTTTTGTTTCTCCATGCTACCACCTTAGACATGTCTGCCTCTACGAAGGAAGTGACATGTGCTGAAATACGTTGAGACTCCAACATGCGCTCTGAAATCATCTTGCGCATACGGTTCATCTCGATGATCTCATCTTCACCGCTTGGTACATATTGTGGTGCGGAATGTCCGTTAGTTGGAAGAGTTTCCGCTGTATCTCTATTTTTTACATAAGCAAGGATATCATTTTTAGTCACGCGACCCTCGTTACCTGTTCCTGGTACAATTTCTAGTTCTGCGATTGGAATATTTTCCTGCTTGGCAATATTGAGGACTAATGGTGAATAAAACCTCGGACTATCAGACGAAGTGTACACTTCCTGAGCTTCGGCTACAGGTGCTTGAATATTTTCCTCAATAGCTGCTACCTCCTCCAGAATTGCTTCAGCATGCTCCTCAGGATCGGTATCTACGAGATGCTCACTGGGAACAGCTTCCTGATCCGTATCGATAATGCATATTGGATTTCCGACAGAAACAACATCACCCTCCTTGGCCAAGACTTCCTTCAATACCCCCGCATGCAACGATGGAACCTCCGTATCCACTTTGTCAGTGGCTACCTCCAGCACAGACTCATCTTCTTCAATCGTATCGCCTACGTTTTTCAACCACGAAAGAACAGTGCCTTCCATTATGCTTTCTCCCATTTTGGGCATCACCATTTCTACCAGGGCCATAGATTTGTAATTTTATTTCTTGGGTTTTGTGCCCCAAAGTTAAGGATTTAGAGCCTAATTTTCACTTATTTGTCAAACTTAGCCGGATCAAATTCAAGGCATTTACAGCCGTATATTTTATATTAAGATCACGCGTTCCTCCCAAATTTAATTTTATAGCTTTGGTCTTTTCCTTACTGGAAAATGCAATCCATATCGTTCCCACAGGTTTTTCTTCTGTTCCTCCATCCGGTCCTGCTATACCTGTCGATGAAAATCCTATATCAGTTCCAAGCGTATTTCGCACTCCTTCAGCCATTTCCAGGGCCGTCTCCTCACTCACCGCTCCATGGCCATCCAGGGTTTCTTTTTTCAGGCCCAGCTGGGCGATTTTCACATCATTGCTATAGGCAACTACTGAGCCCTTCAGGTATTCCGAGCTGCCTGGCACAGAGGTAATCAGGTGGGAAATATAGCCACCGGTACAGCTTTCCGCAAAGCCAATTGAAAGCCCTTTTTCTTTTAACAAAGTCCCGACGGCCTCTTCCAGCTCAGTAGTTTCATAGCCAAAAACATATTGTTCAATCAATGGATAAACCTTTGCGAATTCATCTTCGATCTGTTGTTCCAATTGTTCCTTATCAGATCCAACACCCGTCAATCGCAAGCGCACTTGCCACATGCCAGGCAGATAAGCAAGCTTTATGTTTTCGGGTAAATTGTCTTCCCAGTCAGAAATTTTATCAGCCAACCATGACTCCCCAATTCCTACCGTCCTGATCATTTTGTGATGAATAGCGGGCAGGGCAAATTTCTCTTTCAATCGACCTAATACGGTATTGGTGATCATAGCTTTCATCTCAAAAGGCACACCCGGCATGGAAACATAAATGGTGTCATTTTCTTCAAACCACATACCTGGTGCTGTACCATATTTATTCTGGACCCTTGTGCAATTGGTTGGCAATTCGGCCTGTCCACAGTTCAACTCGTCAAAAACTCGTCCCCGCTTTTCGAAGTATGCCTTTACCTCTCCATAAGACACGTCATCCCTTTCCAATCCAACTCCAAAATACCTGGCCAGTACTCCTTTTGTTAAATCATCTTTGGTCGGACCCAGTCCTCCAGTCATCAGGATGATGTCCGCCCGGGTTTCAGCCTCTTTCAGCGAAGCTACAATCTCTGGCTCTTTGTCACTTACCGAAGTTTTGCGCCTGGTCTTTATGCCAATTTTGTCCAGTTCGGCACTTATCCATTGGCTATTAGTATCCGTGATCTGCCCAAATAAAATTTCATCTCCAATCGTAATTACCTCTGCAAATATCTCTTTCATCCTATTTTGTCAATCTTTCAAAAACAAATTCAACGAGCCAAATAGTCAATCGGACGAATATATTTCGAATAAATGTTTTTGAATACTTTTTTTGAAACATTTATACAATTATCCGATTACTCGATTGTTTAGAATTGTATCTTCGAAAAGGAAAATTAAATACACAATCCCATGAAAAATATACTTGCTTACATTCTAGGAATATTGATGCTCTCATCGTGCACAGCCCAGCAACTACAACAGGCGGTTGACGCTTATGGTGCATATGCGGGCGGTGACGAACTGTCGACAGGTGATGTCGCTTCAGGGCTGAAGGAAGCATTGGTACAAGGCATATCCAAAGGATCTAACAATGCGAGCAAACTTGACGGATACTTCAAAAACCCTCAAATCAAAATTCCATTTCCTCCAGATGCTCAAAATGTAGCAGATAAACTGAGAGCCATCGGACTCGGCGGTGAAGTTGATAAATTTGTAATGACGCTGAACAGGGGCGCGGAGGCAGCCGCTAAAGAAGCCAAGCCAATATTTGTTAGTGCCATTACGTCAATGACGATAGAAGACGCCTGGGGCATATTGAAGGGTGAACCGAATGCAGCTACCGACTATTTGAAAAGAACAACAAGTACTCAGCTCACAACCAAGTTTAAACCTGTGATGCAGAACTCTCTGAATGAAGTGAATGCCACCAAATACTACGGTGATCTGGTAGGCAAATACAATAAGATTCCATTCGTGCAAAAGGTGAATCCTGATCTGGATGATTATGCCACCCAACTGGCAATTGATGGATTGTTTACGCTTGTTGCCAAGGAAGAAGCCAATATCAGAAAAGACCCATTGGCAAGAGGTACAGAATTGTTGAAGAAGGTGTTTGGGAGCCAGGATTGATTGGCTCTGGCTTTCTAGCTTTACAAAACTTTGAAAGTTAAGTAAAGCAGGTCATTTCTTTCTTTGCTCTAAAAACCAGTCGTATATGTCCTGACCACCATAGACACGTATCCATGTATCATGGCCTAAGTCTTCGTGGGTTGTAAACCGAAGGGGTGTGTGCCCTAATGCTTCCAGTTTATTCACTCCGAGATAGAAGTTCTTGACCTCCACAACCCCATCTCGCCCTCCAGCAAACACCCAAACTGGCAAGTTAGCATCGGCTATAGGTTGCATCATTTCAGGATGGCCCCAGCCTACCACGGGACTGATCGCTGCAAAAAGTTCAGGGTGTTTACTCCCCATATACCAGGTTCCAAAACCACCATAACTCAACCCTGTCAGATAAACCCGAGACTCATCGGCAGCATAGTTCTTTAAGGTGTTATCTATGATATCTACCAGATCATTTTCTACCTGCTCCCAGCCATCCGTCAGGCTTACTACTCCAAACTCCACCTGCTCAACCTTTTCTGCTCCAGCCATTGGAGCCTTTTGACGACCTGTAATCTTTCTGGGCGGAATACTGTCTGTCAACCTCACGGGATAATTGTTGATGTCCCTATTCTGCAAATAAGGTCGGTGAGCATCTCGCCCAAACATTTGTAGCTGAGGAGAAATAATGATAAATGGCAAATCTCTTTTCAAAACCCAGGCCTCATACAATGGACCGTGAGCCAACACAAAACCCAAATCTTCCTTGCCATTTCCTCTTTCACCATCTCCATGAAGAAACATCAGAATGGGCCATTTTTTATCCGGATTATCCCCATAACCCTTGGGAGTATAGAGGTAGTAATCCCTTTCCTGGTTGTCCTGAACGCTCGTATAGGAAATCCTATGAAGGGCTTCCATAGCAGGAACCTTTTCCTTCAAATCGGTTATAGGTTTCGTCTGTTCTCTACTGGAGCAGGATATGATTATGACAATCACGGTAATGATTGAAAGAATACTCTTTATCCTGGAAATGTTCATTGTGGTTGGAATTTGTATTTTGGTGATCTCATTTAGGCTGTTACTGTCTCCCATTTGGGTGCATTCATTGGTATTTCTTTTTTCAATTCTGCCAAATGGTCGTGGAAGTCAACTTCGACAGAATGCCTTGGTGTATCCATATAATTATTTTTGATGACCTCTATTTCTTTTTCTATTCTGGAATCAATATCAGAAGGCAGTTGGTAGTTGCCAATGATGTGGTTGGCGGCTAATTGAGCATGCGCATCTGATAGCGGCCATATACAACCTGTAGGTTGAACAAGCCCAATGAAAAACAAATTCTTAATCTTAGAGTGAAAGACCTTTTTGTACAATGGCACATAGCCATCCGCAAAATCAATGAAGGAGGTATCGAAAAATGGGAAAGTGATTTTATAGCCTGTTGCCGCAATGATTACATCTACATCCACAGCAGAACCATCCTTGAAGTGCACCGTATCGCCTGAAAACTTATCTATTTCAACCTTGGCTTTGATTTTCCCATGATTGATGAAATACAACAATTCTGAATTAACCACCGGGTGTGAATTCAATAGGTCGTGATCCGGTTTCTGCAAGCCATAATTCGAATAGTCTCCAACGCTGATTTTTAGCAGCAGTTTGAAGATCAAATTCCTAATTGGTTTAGGTACAAAACCTACTCCATCATTCATCTGATCCACCGGTTTGCCCAAGAGAAATTTTGGCACAAAATAGTATCCACGCCTCATGCTGATATAGGTGATATCCGATACGCGGCAGGTCTCTACCGCTATGTCACAGGCCGAGTTTCCTCCCCCGATTACCAGCACTTTCTTTCCTATGAACTTCCTATTGTTTTTATAATCGTGTGAATGGATATATTCCCCGGAAAACTCCCCAGGGTATTGCGGCATTCTGGGCACAGAATGGTGACCATTGCAAACCAACAAATTGTCAAATTGCTCTACCGAACCATCTGATAGCCTGATCTCCCAATTCCCTTCAGCGTTTAGTTCTGCCTTTTCTATAGCAGTATTAAACTGTATGTATTTGTGCAACTCAAAATGCTCTGCATAACCATTGAAGTAGTTATAAAGCTGCTGATGCGAAGGATAATCTGGGAAGTCATCCGGCATAGGGTAATCTTCATATTGCGACAGCTTTTTGGAGCTAATGATATGAGTCGTTTCAAAAACACTGGAATGATCACCGTCCTCAGAGTACACCCAGTTTCCACCTATTTTATCACTCTTTTCATAAACCACAAAATCGGTTATTCCAACCTGAATGAGGTTTTTAGCTGCAGTAATTCCCGATGGACCCGCTCCTATAATGCATGCTTTTTTCATTGCATCCCGAAGATACCAAATTCTGAGCATTCAGCCGGGTTATGATTCATGGCATGATTAGGAGTCATGCCAGGAATAAACTAATTATTTTATCTGAGAAAAAACATAAAACAACTCCGTTGCAATCTGCCGAGATCGTTCTTCGTATTTTTCAGATTCCTGAGGTGTATCATCGAAAGCTTTTGGGTCTTCATAGCGAACCGGGAGACGAGCTTGTGCACCAGGTATGAAGGGACAATTTTCATCAGCATGGGAACAGGTCATAACAGCCGCGAAGTTTTCGGCGTTAGCTGGGTCGTCAAAGACTTTAGAGAATGCCTTCAGAGGTTCTTCGCCTTGTGCATAAGTCACAGAATAAATGGGATTGCCTGCTCCTTGGGAAGTAACCCCAAAACCAGTCCTTTTGATAGACTCGACAGCTCGCTCGTTGAATGCTGTCACTTCAACTCCTCCCGAAAAAGAGTTGATGTCAATGCCGTGATAGTAGGCAGCAGTTTTGCCCCAAACCTGAGAAAATTGGCTCCTCCTGGAATTGTGCGTGCATATAAAATTGAGATTGATTTCGTCTCCAGCATCTTTTTTCTCCTGAACAAAATTTATGAGCAGTTGCAACACTTCTTTTCTTTCATCTGGAATTGAAGAAGTGTCAAGGGTATCCACAAAGGATTGTATTTTGGGGAGGAGTTTTGTTGACGTTGGCATTAAGAATTTCCGTTTATTGCTTGGTAGAATTTTATTTGTATGATTTATGAGCGTGATAAGCCTCCGTTTGTGTCTCCACAAACAGAATTTGAGATTGTTTGTGAGGACACAAACAACGGCGATAGCATTCACCCCCTAACCCCCTCAAGGGGGATTCATTGTTAACAGCAGTTGGTGCCGGGAACGCACATCTCATCGGTAACGATCAAGGACTTTTCCTCTTTCTTTTCTTCCTTTTCTGGAGGCATGCAACACGCCGAAGCATCCTTCATTTCATAATGAGGATCGTTGAACTCTACATCTTCATGAAAATAGTAAACTTCCCATTGTACTCCATCTGGATCATCTACCCAAAATTTATCCTGTATCGCGTAGCAACAAGCCGTACCGATTTCTTCTTTGGATACAATGTCCTTAGCCCTAGCGATTTCCAGCTTCTGCTCCATTTCTTCTTTCGTCTCAACCTGGAAGCCAAGGTGACCGAAGTTGGATTGAACCCTGGAAGGGTTTTCTATGAATGAAATAATCAGAGAGGGTTTATTCAACACATACTTCGCGTACTTGTCCTTGATCTTATTGGCGGGAACGCCGAAAAAAGTATTGTAAAAGTTGACCGTTGCAGCAAGGTTTTTCACATAAAGCGAAACATGCATCCGTGGGTATTTTGAATTATTCTCCTCCATATCATTTTATTTAATTGTAAAATTACGATAAATAAAAATTAAATCGAAATTCAAACAAATATAAATAACGCATGTGTCACTTTTTGCAAGCTGACAGTTTGGCTTTGGCGGCTCTGCTCTCACCCATCACCAATGCTTTAGACAGTGTTTGACAGGCTTCAATTTTCTTGCCTGATTTCAATTGCGCGATCCCCTTATTGTACAAAACCTGGGCATCTGCGGCTGCATAATTCAGATAAAAATCATAGTAGGTGATGGCATCTTCATACTTTCTGAGTGTTTGGAAAGCATTTCCAATCAGGTAGTAATTTCTAACCAAAGACTTGTTTAGTTTCAGCGATTTATCAAAATCTTTGATTGCCGAAACAGGCCGCTTCAACCTTGATTTTATTATGCCACGATTCATTAGATCCTCAGCATTTTTGGGCATCCAGTATAAAGCCGAATCGTAATCTCTCAGTGCTGAGCGATATTCCCCGCGAAGGAATTTTTCATAGGCTCGCTGTGAAAAAATCACAGACACCTCATTATCCTCATACAACTCCTTATTAAGGGTTTCCCTTTCCTCGACCGTCGATATCTTAGCCAGATTGTACAGGGCAGTCTTGTTTCCGGGCCTTTTTTTCAATGCCCTGATGAAATCATTTTTTGCTGCCAGCGTATCAGTAAGTTCCAAATAGTACAAACCCCGATTGATATTGTAAACAGATTCATTCGGGTTTTCGACCATAGCCTTGTCAAAATCTTCCATGGCCTTCTGGCGCTCTTCAAGCTTCGCAAATGATTGTGCCCTGGCATTATAAATTTCTCCCTTCAGTTTATCAATCGTCGTGATACCTGAAAATCTTACTTCCCCCCCTTCATTGGCTTGTTCTCCCTTGAAGATTATGGCAGTTGTTTCCTTAAAATCCGAATTGAGCAATACATAAGTGAAATCATCAATGGCCAGTTGAAAGTTCTTTTGCCTATGATACAAAAGTCCTCTTTTGAAGTAATAGTTAGGATTGTATGGATCCATTCTAATGATAGTTTCAAAATCCACGAGTGCAGCAATGTAATTTCCAGCTGATTCTTTCGCAGCAGCCCTACCCAGATACAACTCGGTATTCTTCAGATCCAGACTAATCGCACTGTCGTAGTATATTATAGACTCGTCAAACTTGCCTTGATTATAGCGATCATCGGCTACTTTTGCATACACATCAGCAGCTTCTTTTTTTTCACTCTTACTGGCAAACTGCCTTTGATCCTGTTGAGCAAGTAACCCCAAGGCCATTAGAAGTAAGAATATTGTGGTTACATAAGATTTCATCATGCTGATTATTTACTCAAGTAAGTTGTACGTCAATTTACCCATTTCCGCCGAATAAGAATTAATGCAAAGACATTTATGAGCTTAGAAAAACCAGAATATCAACGAGCTTAACTTAGCCAATCTAATATTCAAAATCATCAGAGATAAACGGATAACTTGTTTTATTTTTGGCGCTTTATCAACAATAAAAATACAAATGAAGATACTAGAAGGAAAAACCGCGTTGGTGACCGGCGCATCCAAAGGAATTGGCAGGGCGATCGCTCTTAAATTTGCAGCTCAAGGGGCAAATGTGGCATTCACATATTTGTCAAGTGTGGAAAAGGGACAAGCCCTGGAAGAAGAATTGAAGGCATTGGGTGTTGGCGCAAAAGGCTTTCGTTCTGACGCTTCTGATTTTGCTGCAGCCGAGGAGCTGATTGCAGGTGTGGTATCTGAATTTGGCAGCCTGGATATTTTGGTAAACAATGCCGGGATAACTAAGGACAACCTGTTGATGAGAATGACTGAAGAAGCCTGGGACGATGTAATCAACATCAACCTGAAGTCTTGCTTCAATACAGTAAAAGCCTCTGCAAGAACATTCATGAAACAACGAGGTGGTTCTATTATCAACATCACTTCTGTGGTGGGAGTGAAAGGAAACGCTGGGCAGGCAAACTATGCCGCTTCTAAAGCCGGAATTATCGGATTCACCAAATCCATTGCCCTGGAGCTTGGGTCAAGGAATGTGAGATGCAACGCTGTAGCTCCTGGGTTTATAGAAACAGAAATGACAGAAGTGCTGGATGAGAAAGTGGTTCAGTCCTGGAGAGATGCCATACCAATGAAGCGAGGAGGACAACCGGAAGAAGTGGCCGACTGTTGCGTATACCTGGGATCGGATATGTCAACTTATGTATCTGGGCAGGTTCTACAAGTGGATGGCGCTATGCTCACATAAAATACAATTGATGATGATCAGCCTCGGGTTAATTGAAGATAATTAGCTAACCCGGGTTGATCATTGCCGTAATACCTTATTACTTCATTTTATTTAATGCCTGAATTACAATTTGAGTATTCTTCGTGGCTAGTATTAGGATGCCTTTTGGTAGGGCTGGGATATGCCTATTTTCTTTATAGTAAAAAATCATCCTGGAATATATCCACCAACCGCATACTCTTTTTTCTACGCTTTTTGAGTGTCAGTTTTATCCTGATACTGCTTTTAAATCCTTTATTGAAGCAGTTTATCACTCAAATAGAAAGGCCTATTGTTGCTGTAGCTGTTGACAATTCCTTATCCATCACCAACTCGGTCGATAGCACATCAAGATCAAGTTTGGTATCTGACATACAATCCTTTGTTGACAACCTGACTGATGATGAATACGAAGTACATATCCGTACGCTTGATGGGGAAAAGAATTCTCTTGAGGGTATGAGTTTTGATCAGAAAACCACTGATCTTAATTCAATGTTTCGGGAAATTCAGGCTTACTATGATGGAAAAAACCTGGCATCCACTGTACTCATCTCTGATGGAAATTACAATCGTGGAATTTCACCAGCCTACTTCCCATACAACTACAAAATTTACACGGTCGGCATTGGTGATACCACCAGGAAAGAGGATGTTGTTTTGAAAAATGTATTGTTCAACAAAATTGCTTACCAGGGAAATAAATTCCCGGTGGTTGCAGAAGTTGCCAATACAGGATTTGAAGGAGAGTCGGCAGAAGTAGAGGTGAGCAAAAATGGAAAGGTTATCGCTTCGGAAATTATCGAGTTTAAAAACGATATAGGACTATCCAATGTCGAGTTCAATATCGATGCTGAAAATGCTGGCATGCAACACTATGTTGTGAATGTAGCGGGATTGGATGAATTGGTTACTGAAAATAACAGGAGGGATATTTACATAGATGTGATCGATGGAAAGCAAAAAATCCTGATGATTGCGCCAGCACCACACCCCGACATAAAGGCTATGAGATCGGTGGTAGAGTCGAATGAAAATTATGAATTCGATACCCACATACCAGGTACCAGCAAGCTCGAGGACAAGGAATATGATTTAGTGATTGTGCATCAAGTTTCTGACAGGAGCAATCGACTGAAACAACTGACCCAAAAATTCAAAAAGGACGCTATTCCTGTACTGAATATTGTTGGAATCAACAGCAATGTCGCTCGTCTGTCGGGTGAGGATGAGCTATTCAATTTCAAGGCAATCCGAAATCAGCGAGACCAGGTATCTCCCTCGATCAACAGCGAGTTTTCCAAGTTCAAGTTAGATCCAGACTTCAATCAAATCTTTGTCCAGTTTCCAACAGTCAACGTACCTTATGGCGAGCTGCAACCCGGTCCTCAGACATCAGTGCTACTTTATCAGCGCGTGGGAAGTGTATCTACAAACAAGCCACTGCTCTTTGTAGATAATGATGATAGCCGAAAATCAGCCTACTTGTTGAGTGATGGGATTTGGCAATGGCGCTTGCAGGAGTATGCGATGAATGAAAATACTAAAGCTTTTGATAATGTATTCCTTAAACTGATTCAGTACCTGAGCACCAAGGAAGATAAACGCAAATTTAGAGTACTGACAACCCGCGATGAATACTATGATAATGAAGCCGTTTCATTTGATGTGGAAATCTACAATGACTCCTACGAACGAGTATATGGTGACAATGTACAAATGAAAATTTATGATGATAAAGGAGCTGTTTCGGAGTATTCCTTCATACCCTCAGTGTCAAATTCTACTCTGGAAATATCCGGACTTCAACAGGGAATTTATTCTTATGAAGCCACGTTAGACCGTAACGAATCTCAGGAAAAGGTGAGCGGTCAATTCACGGTCAAAGTTCTACAACTTGAGCTACTTGATCAGCAAGCTAACTTCAACCTGTTGAGACAAATTTCAGCCAAATCGGATGGTCAATTCTTTACTCCAGAAAGCTTGGAAGCGCTTTCATCAGTCATCAAAGAACTGAACTCAAAAGGCATCATGCATTCTGATGAAGACTTTTTCCCTCTAATCAACTTGAAGTGGCTCTTTGCCCTCATACTTATCCTTCTTTCAGTCGAGTGGTTTACAAGGAAGTATGTTGGGGGTTACTAAAGAATCACTTGCCTAATGGATTTCTGTAAAATCAGTACATCTCGGACTTTTATCATATTATTAATTCTAATCTTGAATTTCGAAGTAAGTGGCCAGTCCTATACGCCAGATGATTTCATTGCATCATACGACATAGAAACAAAATATGATCTCCAGGATTTTAGGATCAATCCCATAAACGAGAGTGTTTTTGCAATATTCCAATTTTACAAGAGGCAGGTCGAATATATAGAGTATAATCTTCAAGATTCTTCCGTAGTATATAGCAATTCAATCTCAATTAAAAATTCTAATAAATGCAATCGGGTATTAGGCCACTTCTTTGAAGAAAATAAATCTGAATTTTACTTTTTAGACAATCAAAAAAGATATTTATCATTTTTTACATTTGATAGGTCAACCAACAATTTCAAAGGAAAAACGATAGTTGATTTTGTTAAGTCAAATGAGATTTTTCTAGAATCCTATTACTCTGATCAAAGTCTCATTGCTGTGTCAATAAAAAAGAAATCATCTGATATCGTTTTGCGTCAAATACTAGCCAATGGAATAATAAAAACAACCTATTTTGATCTAAAAGGATATTTTGGGGAAAATATTTTTGACCAATTGTATTTTAAGTTAATACAGTTAGGAGAATCTTTTAGAGATCAAATATCAATCGCCCGCATAGACAAATCATCCCTGTTTGATTTTTCGATCACCCAAAGTCGCAACAAAATCTACTTTCGCAAGAATCAAATAATCTTAACGGTTGATAACAATCTTGGAAAAACGCTTCTAATAAGGTTAGCTAAAATCAGCAACAAAGCCGATGTAAAAGAATTTGATCATAACATCCCAGAAAACTGTACGTCAAACGGACTTCTGAGCATGAATTCACTTGTATTAGATAATCTGCTATATCAGGTCAGTACCTGTCGAAAGGAATTGATAATCACTATTATTGACTACAGCACTGGAAAAGTTAATGCCCAATTTAGCCTCAATAAGAACGAAAGCAGCGAAGACTTTAAACATGCCATTTTCAAGGAAGAAATAGGTGCTACCTTATTCAGTGGAAAAAGAGATGTATTTACCTCTGCATCAAAAATTTTAAGAAAAGGAGCCAATTATGATATTGCTATTGGGTTAAGAAAGTTGGAAGATGGAATAGTAAGATTGGACGTAGGTACTTATCAGGTCAAAGAATCAGCAGTTCCTGTAATACTTCCTTTGCCCTATTCAATTTGGGTTTACGGGTACATATATAAGGAATATCCATATAATATTTTTATTCGAAACTATTTAAACACCAATACCTATAGATTTCAAAGGAATGGCTCAAAAGAGCTAGAGGAAAACGAGAGCAATACTTACTTCCAGAAGTGCCAGGTAGTGTAAGCTAAACTCTGT
>JAGDZP010000012.1:0-499895 GCA_049115735.1 Cyclobacteriaceae bacterium
GTGGCGGACTTTCCAATCCCCAAGAAAATATCCTGACCGATATAACCCCATTCATTCATAGCATTTGTTGTAGGGCGTCATTCTTGGATTATGGTATCCACTCTGTTGTTACTATCTAGCAACACTTTCAAACTCACATCAGTTTCAATGTACTCATGACAGTCGATCAGATAGTTGTTTCGCAGTTGTTCGTGTTCTATTTGTTCGAGTGCCGCTTTAAGATCTGAACAGTAACTTGAGGTATCACCCGATCTCATAAACATGTTTGCTCTGTTAGCCTTAATCATTGCAATTGTGTCCAAGTTGGTGGTGAGTTCAATGAGTTTGGAATAGTAATCAATGGATTTCCCATAGTTGTTTAGGATTCGACCGTTCACATATGCAAGATTGAAGATTGTCAATTCATCCAGGCTATCAAGTTCGTAAGCTTTGTTTAACAGAGTTAATACCGTATCTGAGCCACAATCAGCACAGTTTTGCGCTATTGATCCCGCTAGAAGACTATATGGTTTGGGTTTGCTTGGGTCGATCTTAATTGCCTGCTTGTAATGGTCAGCTGCTTCTTGAAAATTCCCATTCAGTTCGGCCTGTTCACCTAGTTCAATGAGCTCGTTATATCCAGAGTTGTTACCACAACTGGAAATCAGCAGGATGGAGAAAATCAAAATTGCTTGTTTCATATTTTCGAAGTGCAGGTATGCCCTACAACGCACAGGTATGATGAGTGGCCACCCCTGTACTATAAAAATCTAAACTAGCTAAAACATCGGTGAGATGCAACGGGTAAATTCCTGCTGAGTTTAGCAAATGAAGGAGCCTGACTGGTGCAAAGGCAGAAGGAAAGCATCAGGTCCCAGAGGAGATTTAGTGGTGAGGTTTTTAGAGAAGTGGCTATGAAATGCTTTAGGCCATTCATCATACCGCATGTTAGATTCTTTAATTGCTCATTCCGTTTCGCTTGATAAAGTTCTTCATTAAGTCATCATAAATTGGCTTATCACTAATGTCGGTAGCTAATTTATAAAACTCGTATGCTTCTGAAATCCATTGTTTTCTTTCAAGCTCAATTGCTAATTGAACTTGATCAATCGGGCTATTCATCAAACATGGATTTAGAGAGTCTTTAGTTTTGGTAAGCTCAATTCCAATTGTTCCATTATGGTCTGGATTACTTGTTTCCTCTAATTCAATTATGAATAAACTCTCCTCTAAGTGCCGTCCAAGACGTTTTAATTCAAGCTGAAAAATATTTCCATAGACTCTATCCTCAAGTAAAATTTCGTCAAACATATTTTTAATTTTGATGTCATATTCAATCTCTTGGAATTTTGGATTATCACTAGTCCATATTAAACAGATCGGTTCTTTAATGTTCATTTCAGCTATTTGTTCAAGAGGAAATATGAACTCAATAAATCCTGGATGTTGAATGTAGTGTCCCTCCCTCCACGGCGCTTTACCTGACGTTTCTAATAAGTATTTTAAGCTTACTTTTTGAACAGGTCTATCTAGCTGTATAAGTCCATTTAGATATTTAATTGAAACAGTAGTATCACCTTCAATTTCAATTAGTTTTCCAGAATAATGAGCAAGAAGGATATATCCACTATCCAATACTACAGTATCTTCCCAATCAAAAATTTCCCACCCATCAACAGAAACTCCATTTGATTTATTACAAGACTCAGCATAGAGGGATTCAAATGGAAAATCAATATCTATTTCTTGGACTTTTGGAGGATGAGTTATACGAACAGTTTTACATGAAAGTAGAATTAACCACAATAAGGGAAGCAGTCTCGCCATTTGAAGGTTATTGAATCTAACGTCTGGATAGAGCGAGTGGCCCTCCCGAAGCTATAAAAAACTAAACTAGCTAAATCTGCTGTGAGATGCAACGGGTACAATCCTACTACATTCAGAAGATAAATGCTCCTGACTGGTGCAATGGCAGAAGAAAACTATCAGCTCCCAGAGGAGATTTAGCGGCGAGGTTTGCGGAGAAGTGGCTATGAAATGCGTTGGCCATTCGGCTCTATCCAATGTTAGGCTCTTTTCTCTGAAACCATATTAGCATAGAATTTAATCTGTTGTTGTAGTTCATCTGGAAAGGTGTTGAATTTTATTTCTATGATTTTATATCTTTTAATCAGTTCAACACTCATTCGACATATCATTATTTTAGTCCAAAAGCAGAAAAGTACAGCTTCTTCGTTCCTAGAAGTTGGGTTATCATTAAAGGTATGACGAATTTTCGCTGCACTTAAACCTTCTGAATGTGAGAATCCAGATAGATAGCCATATAATTCCTTCCATCTAAGTCGTTCCGCCAAATTAGTTTCGTCAATGATTGTTCTCCAAGATTTTGAAAGCCTCGCATCACCCTTCTCTAGAATTTTGCTCTGTAGTTTAGGTTGAAGGTCATTGAAATAATTATTATCTACTAGCCGGTCCCGATAATCCTTTAATTCTTTTTCTTCCTTTTCAAGGAATTCTTTTGAGAGCACTTGTCTTGCCTGACGATTCTTTTGACGATCAACAAGGGATGAGTAGGCCCAAATTAGAAACCTAAATTCTTGTTCGTCCTTGTTTTTCGGATTGATATAGATTCTTATCATTAAATTCAGATAAAATATCTTCATTGACATTCAACTTTCGAAACATACCATTCACCTTTAATCAGAATTGTGTTTTATGCTAGCAATTAATTGAGCCTAACGTCCGGATAGAGCGAGTGGCCCTCCCGAAACTATAAAAAACTAAACTAGCTAAATCTACGGTGAGATGCAACGGGTAAAATCCTACTGAGTTCCACAGATGAAGGCTCCTGACTGCTACAAAGGCAAAAAGAAAATATCAGCTCCCAGAGTAGATTTGGTGGTGAGGTTCGATTGTAAGTGGCTATGAAATGCTTTAGGCCATTCGGCTCTATCCAATGTTATGCACATTTCATCATTCAAAGTATTGCAAAACATCATAATTAGCTATTCGTTCAGCTAGTTTCAGTGGGCTTACACCATGGTTGTTCTGTAAATTTGGATTAGCCCCGTTTTGAATTAAGAATCTAATTAGTTCACCTGAGTTATTCTTACACTCAAAAGTTGCCCGAAAGAGCGGACTATTTCCATCCGAATCTTGAATGTTCACGTCCGCACCTTTGTTAATTAAAAGTTCACTGATTTGAAAATTATAGCTTTGACAAGCGAAATGTAATGCTGTCCATCCTTTCTTATCTTGAATGTTAATATCAGTTCCTGAGTTAAGAAGATTGGCGACCAAATCAATTTTTTGATCAATTACTGCATTTTGCAGTTTAGTTCTTCCAAATTCATCCATTTTTAAGTGAGTATTTAGTCGTTATTAGCCTATTTGTTCACGCACCCAATCAATGTTAGCCTGTTTCTTGAAATCGAACCAATCCTGTCGATATTTTGAATTATCAACTGCCCACTTGAATTTGCTGAAAGGTTTGCGTTGAGAAAGTTGTTCGAATAACCGAGTTCGAAAGTTGTCGTCGTTAATAGAGTTCGCAAAATCCTCCATAAGTTGAAATCCTTGCCTGGAATCCATTTTGTTAAATTTTAAGTAGTTATCCCTATCGGCTTCGATGTTGTTCAAAGTTTCTTGCCACTCTTCTAGTTCAACATATGGATTGTCTGGATCCGGATAGTGTTCGATGGTTCCAGTAGGTTCGTGGAAAAAGCAGAGTTGACCACAATCCAGGAGTTCAGCTATTTCTTTGATGTGTTCCTCAGTTGGCTTCATCTACGTTCAGAAGACTATTGTGCATAACGATCAGATATGGCGAGTGGCCATACCCTCTCTAAAAAGCAGAAAGGTAGCGAAACTGCCCAACCACCGCAAGAGTCGACTAGATGAAATGCGTTGTGCAAGATAAAGGACAGAAAGGATGAAGTCTCCTATAGCTCAAATGATAGCAGAATGGGCAGGTTCACGGGCGAATTACACAGAAGTATCAAGTAGCTCAGTTGGCCATTCGCTGTTTCGCCTGTTAGATTTTAGTCATTTGCCTATTAGATATAACCAATTTCCAAGGTTATCATACTTGTATTCGGTTTCATAAACGGTTGACCATGCTCCATTTTGAAATCTTTCGATTTTGGTGTCGTGCATAACATAAGTTGAGGTTCCATATCTGGCAGCAAACCAATATCTGTTAAACGTTGAGATATCAACTTCCTCGACCACTATTTTTCCTGAAACCAAGTTATATCTATGTTGTTCTAGTCCCTTTTCAGTTCGAATACAGTATTGAAGATTGTCTCCGTTCCAGTTCATTCCAATAGTCTCTCCCCATCCTCCCAGGTTCCCTTTTTCAATTCTTCTAACCCTCAATGAAGTTAGATCCAAAATACACATGTATATGTTAAAAATATTATCCTGAGCATCAATAAAAGCTAGGTTTTTACTATCAGGCGAGATTTGCAAGTTGACTATGTTGTAATCCCGATCAATAGGTATTTTAGACTTGGTTTTGTTTATTAGATTCCATTTTACAAGTTCAAAATCATCAAACCTTTGCATCTCGTCGATTGTCTCCAAATAAATAACAAACTCAGGGTTAGCCGTGATATCAATAATGTTAGACTGCTTGTCATAATGTATCGTGTCTAGCTTATTGGTTAGTAGATTTAACCGGCCAACTAACCAAACATTCCCTCCGACTATCTCATTTAAAGAAATTGGTTGCCATCTCATTGAGAAATGAAATTTATCTTCATAGTATTTGATCCCCGTGTTAGAAAGGTGAACGAATCTTGGCATATAACTATCACTGGAAAGTGGGATGGCTTTATCAATCACCTTGTTTTCGTAAAAGAATAGGTTCTGTGCGGTTAAGTGGCCTGCCCAAAGAAACAATGATAATAGAAGTGGAATCTTCATGAAGGGGAATGATTAAATATAACGCCTGTCTATATCATCGTGGCGTTGGTGTAAGATAAAGTGTCGGATTCAAAGTAGGAAAAATCTCCGATTTTTCGTCATACCTTTTTCTCTAATGTGAAAAATCGGAGATTTTTCCGGTACTGCCAGAAAGCAGAAAAGCTATTCCAACCTTTGAACCGCCATGGGATATCAGACAATGTTACATGCTTTTATACACCCTGAAGGCAAAATTTATTAGGATTTATCCACCTCTTTTTCAATCGCTTTTTGTTTTTCAGGAGGTGAGTGTTTTTTAATAATTTCCTCCCCTTTCTCAATTAATTTAGCCGCACTATCTCTATATAATTCACTTGCCATCAATGTCTTTTTTAAGGAGATAGCAGCAATGTTGTTATTATGATTTTCATCATCGCTTTGGTATTTTTCTATCGTGCCCATATATGAACGTTGTAATGTAGTCGGATTATTATTTTTAAGTTCGTCGACATGAATATAGAATTGTTCCAGATCAAGTAGCGTGTCACCGAATGCGTCAAAAAGCTCTGATTTGTCAAGACCCCTAAAGAGGTTGGAGTTTAAAGGAGGGGAAGCTATTGTTTTTTCTATAAGTTGCTTTTTCTTTTTTAAATTACCTTCATAGGCAGATAAAATTTCAATTAAGTATTTAGCTTGTTCAATCATTTGCTTTACATGTAACAACATCATAAATAACACCCCGTTCAATCTCTTTTCCTTTTTTTTCTTTTCTGAAAATTGATTTGTAAAATATGTAAAAAGTTGACTGAGAAAAGCACCAATAGCCAATGTCACAATTATAGTCAACCAGTCTGTAGATTGTTGTTCAGCTTTGGGTTCCTTTGGTAGAGCTTCGTACGGTTGTGTAGTTGTCTTTGTGGTAGTATCTAAAAAAGTCGTTATATCTTGTACAACTGGTTGAATAGCTTTGACTGTATCAGCAGGAATTATTGTCTGAAGGGTATCTGGTTCTAGTTGGTCTTTCATATCAAAAAGATAAAACAAGAGTTAGGAGTTTATCATATGAGTTGCAGAAATTGCGTGTAACTTATGAATAACACACACTTTGTACACGTTTATTTCAAATATAGAAAATAAACGAGAACCGCTTTGGCGGTTATTAGTTATAAATATTATTTCCTAAAAGGCGATGAACAGAAATGTAAACCTGTTCGGCTTCTGATGTTACTTCTTCCCCACATTGAATCGCCTCCCATAAAACAATCTTAGGTTGTTAACGCTGTGCTGAAGGAAGGATTCATTTTCATCTCCGGCACCTACGGTTTCCGCCACAGCAGTTATACCGAAAAAAGACCTGTCTGAATTGTATCCGAGAGCCGTTCTGAAGAATATTTTCGAGCCTGCTTCGGTAGTGTTTCTGTAGTCCGCATCGCCTTTGTTTCCCACGGTCCTCACTTCCGGGCCAATGCCTATGGCCAGGGTGGGTGTCCAGAAGAATTTTTTCTTGATCACAAAGATATGGGCATAACCGAAGCTTAATCCGGCAGAGAAGAAGGTCGTTTCTTTATAGTTGTTGTCGGGATTTACATCGGCCCTAAGCTCCTCGGGTACGAGAGAGTCTTCTGCCATCATCGTGAAGTAACCTATATAAGCACCGGCTAGCCACGAGCCCTTGCTTTTTAGTTGCCGTTCGTTGAAAACAAATGTGGAACGGTAGGAGAACTTTTTATGATTGAAAATGTAGAAGAAGTTGCCACTGATGTTGCTGGATCTGATGTCTGGCCTTAGTGGATAGACAGGATTTTTAGGATCCCAGGTGGGAACATACACTTCGGGATTCCTCAGGTGGTAGCCCTTATAGCGTTGGAAGTTGAAATCTACCGCAAACCTCCTGGTGTAGACGTTTGATTGTACATCGAGGCGGCTGGTTTTTCCATAGAGCTCATCGTCATCATTGATAAAAGGAAAGTTGAAGGCAAGATCCAGACCCAACCACTTATAGTTGAAACCGAACCCGATGTTGAACTGCTCGTTCGGTTGGTGAATGAGTAGCTCTTCAATGAAGTCGTCTGAGAGAATAATCTGATTCGATTTTGTTACTCCGTAAAACTTCAGCGAAAGCAGATCAGAATAAGATTTAAGATAGGTAATATCAAAGTTTAGCGACGGTTGACTGACAGTGACATCTGGATCCTGCGACCATAGTCTGGCAGGGATCAAAAGTAGGCTGATTATGTAGGGTAGTTTTCGATGCATGGCAGCTTAGACCTTATCAAGAGCTAAATTCAAATGTAAAAATTAATTGGGAATTGGCTTTATTTGATGAGAAACCAACTTAGTCAACTTAATCATCAAAGGTTATGTTTATGTATTGTTCGATTTCATTTGGCTAGTGAGTAGAGTTCATTGCTCTCCATATAAACTTTGGTTCTTATGAAAGATCCATTTTCAAGCGTATCGCCATCGTTCTCAGTAACGGACCAGTAGTACTTTTGGGAGGTTGAATTTTTAGTTTATTCCATCTGGTTGTTCCGTTGTAGGCAACCAACACAAAAAGTTAAGATGAGGAATATGGCTAGGTTTTTCATAATTAGTGCTAACACCCCAATATACTCAATGGCGTTTATTTCCTTTATGGGTATTTTATTAGACTGGTTGTCCTCAGAGTCGCTTCTGGAGGAGTCTGAGCTTGAAGGTTTTAAGTTACCTAATATCGGCCTAAGCCAAAATATCCTTCACCACGTGTCCATGTACATCAGTTAACCTGAAGCGTCTGCCCTGGAATTTGAAATTAAGACGCTCATGGTCTATACCCATTAAGTGCATAAGGGTGGCTTGAAAGTCATGGATGTGTACACCATTTTCTGCGATGTTGTAACCAAACTCGTCAGTGGAGCCATAGCTGATTCCCGGCTTCAATCCTGCTCCAGCCATAAACAAGGTATAGCATTTAGGATGATGGTCTCTGCCATAATTCGTTGGAGATAGCGAGCCCTGAGAATAATTGGTACGGCCAAATTCTCCACCCCAAATCACGAGGGTATCTTCCAGCAGTCCACGTTGTTTTAGGTCCATAATCAGCGCAGCACTCGGCTGATCTGTTTCCTTACATTGGATTTTGATGTTCTTGGGCAGCTGACCATGCTGATCCCATCCCTGGTGATAGAGTTGGATGAATTTCACATCTTTTTCTACAAGTCTTCTGGCCAACAGACAGTTCGCAGCAAAGGTGCCGGGCTTTCTGCTATCAGGGCCGTACATGTCGTAGATGTAATCCGGTTCGCCAGATACATCCATAATCTCCGGCACAGAGGTTTGCATGCGATAGGCCATTTCATATTGAGAAATCCTGGCCTGGATTTCAGGATCGCCCATTTTGTCGTGTTGCAGCTGCTGCAATTCATTCAATACATCCAGCTGGGTACGCCTGTTGTTTTCACTGACGCCCGGAGGGTTTGACAGATACAACACAGGATTTTTTCCAGCCCTGAATTGTACACCTTGGTGCTCAGAAGCCAGAAAGCCATTACCCCAAAGTCTGGAATACAAGGGTTGTCCCAGCTTGTCTTTGGTCACCAGTACTACGAACCCAGGGAGGTTTTCATTATCACTTCCCAGACCATAGCTCACCCAGGAGCCAATAGAGGGCCTGCCAGGAAACTGTGATCCTGTTTGGATAAAGGTAATCGCCGGATCATGGTTTATTGCCTCTGTATACATCGACTTAATGAAGGTCAATTCATCAGCGATTTTGGCCGTGTGTGGCATAAGATCGCTTACCCATGCGCCGCTGTTTCCATGTTGTTTAAAATCGAAGATGGAACCTGCCAATGGTAATTGACTTTGTCCGGAAGTCATACCTGTCAGCCTTTGGCCTTTCCTCACACTTTCCGGCAGCTCTTCGCCATTCATTTTGTTTAGCAAAGGCTTGTAGTCAAAAAGATCCAGCTGGGAAGGTGCCCCGCTTTGAAATAGGTAGATTACCCGCTTGGCTTTGGCAGAAAAGTGAGGTTTGCCAATGCCATCCAGGTTCATGGCTGGTGCGGCATTTACACCCAGCGGGTCGAGCATAGAGCCGACAGCCAGTGCACCCAAACCGAGGGAAGTTTTGGTCAGAAAATCCCTTCTCGAATAATTAGAATTGAAGTGATTGCACATGCTCTTATCGTTTAGTGTATGCTTCGTCCATATTTAATAGGGTATTGGATACCACCGCCAAAGCAGCCAGCTCCACAGGATCTTCATTCTCTGGCGCCTTAAAGTCACCGACGCTCAAATACTCTTTTGCCCCCTTGATGTCTGATTTGAAGTTTTCCACTTCTTTGGCGTAAAGGTCTTTCATGATGCGGAATTCATCAGCAGAAGGCTTTCTACCCAACACTAACCTGAAACCGTTTTCAACCATTTTGTCCAGGCTTCCTTTTGATTCTTTTTTGAGCCTACAAGCCAATGCTCTTGATGCTTCTACAAACTGCGGATCGTTTAGCAACACCAGCGCTTGTAGGGGTGTATTCGTTCTTTCCCTTGAAACCGTACACATCGAGCGGTTTGGTGCATCAAACAATGTCATAAAGGGTGGGGGAGAAGTACGACGAATAAATGTGTACATGCTTCGGCGGTACTGTCTGTCGTCCCTATCGGGTATGTAGTTGTACAAGGCATGAGAAAAGCTTGCCAACTCTATCCACAGGCCTTTGGGTTGATAGGGTCTAACGCTTTCACCACCTATTTTTTCATTTAGTAGGCCTGAAGCTGCCAGCGCATTGTCGCGTATAAATTCGGCTTGCCATCTATAACTTGGTCCTCGAGCCAACCAGGTATTGGACGGATCTTTTTCATACAATTCTTCATTTATCTCACTCGATTGCTTGTATGTATTGCTCATGACCATGGTCTTAATGAGCTTTTTTACATCCCAGCCCGATTCTCTAAAATCTACGGCCAGCCAATCCAATAGCCCGAGGTGGGATGGTAAAGCTCCTTGACTCCCAAAATCATTCACCGTAGCAACAATACCCTTACCGAAAATCATTTGCCAGTACCTGTTAACGGCTACCCTAGCGGTCAAAGGATTACCTTCATCAAAAAGCCATTGGCTCAACCCTAGTCTATTCGTGGGGTATTTAGAATCAAATGGTAATACTTTGTCAATGGTTCCTGCGTCCACTTTTTCTTTTGGCTTGTCGTATTCTCCCCTGTCCAGTACGTAGGTATCGCGTGTGGTGGCCATCTCTTCCATCACCATCAGCTCTGGGATGGTGTCGAGCATTTTGATTCGCTTTAGCCGCTGTTCAGCAAGTAGCTTGCTGATTTCTTCCAAGGTGTTTGAGGTATTGACATCAACAGATGGCTTATTTCCAAGTTTTGAAGATTCCTTTACCTGGGCTATCTGATCCTCCGGTACTTCAAAGTCGAAAAATGCTAGTTCATCGATTTGACCTTTGAAGATGCCATTGTCACCAGTAAATGAACGATAGCTTTTGCCAATGCGCAGTGGCTTTTCTGCCATGTCTCTCTGATGTGTTATCGGTAGAATACTCTTACCTAATCTATTGAATAGTACCTGACCATTATCCTTTTTTCCATCAATGAAAATTTTCGTACCTGAGGTCGACATGGATCCGTCGTAGGTTGCCATTACATGGCTCCATTTTCCTTTTGGAATTACTTTTTGAGACCGGAAATGGAGGTAATTGTGTGGTAGGTTGCTAATCAATCTAAAAGCTACATGATTGGTAGAGTCTAAGTAAAAATCCCAACCCCTCCAGTACTCGTTTTTGTTTCCTGCGTTTCCTGCCAGTACCTGGGTCTTCTCTCCAATTTCATTCGGATTTACCCACAGGGCAACTGAAAACGGCTGATGGGCTTCCACTAAACCTATATCTTGTATTTGAAAGTGGTCTTCATGTTGATCAAATACCGGTGCACGTCCGCTTACACCATCTTTGAATTCAACATCCCCTTTTTGCTCCGTCCTTTTCGAATTGTCGGCATAGGTCAGGTCTTTTGTCTTGGTGGATGTTTCGAAACTGTGATAAACTACCGGGCTTAATTTTTTAGTCTGCCTGCCTGTAATTTTAGAAATCCTTTCTTTCTCAGATTGCAGCTTTGCTTCACTTTGTTCAATGTCAGTGCTAAGAAATGTCAACAACTCATCGATTTTATCATCAGTAATAATCTCTACCGGGCCGTAATCTCCGTCATCACCAGTCATTCCAAGTTCTTTGATGTTGTTGAAGAACGAGCTAACCTGGTAATATTCCTTTTGCGATATAGGATCGAATTTGTGATCATGGCATTTGGCGCACTCCAATGTAAGTCCAAGGAAGGCTGTACCAAAAGTATTGGTGCGGTTGGAGACATATTCCAGGCGAAATTCTTCATCTACTACTCCTCCTTCACCGGTCATTGGGTGGTTGCGGTTAAAGGCCGTAGCAATGATTTGGTCTTTTTTGGCATTCGGTATCATATCTCCCGCCAGTTGCTCTATCACGAACTGGTCATAGGGCATGTTTTTGTAGAAAGCTTCAATCACCCAGTCCCTCCAGGGCCAAGCCGTGCGGATACCATCACCATGTAAGCCATGAGAATCGGCGTATCTCGACAAATCCAACCACTCTAAGGTCATGCGCTCGGCGTAGGCCTTTGTTGTCAAAAGACGATCTACCACTTTTTCATAAGCACTGTTGGAATTGTCCTCTAAGAATGCCTCCTGCTCGTCCAGACTTGGTGGCAAACCTGTCAGATCCATTGTGACCCTTCGGAGCAGTTGTTCTTTGTTTGCTTGAGTTGAGGGTGTCAGTTTGTTTTGTACCAATTTCGCATAAATGAAGGCATCTATTTCGTTGGCGACTGGCCAGTCTTTGTCGGTTTTTGGAGGGGTTTTTTTCTCCGGTGTAATGTAAGCCCAGTGCTCTTTCCATTCAGCACCATCCTCTACCCACTTCACCAACATCGCTTTTTCCTCAGCAGACAAGCTACGATTGGATTCTGGGGGAGGCATCATAAACTCCGGGTCATCACTCAGGATTCTTTCTATGACAGCACTTTTCTTCAGATTGCCGGAAACGAAAGGTCTGTTGCCACTTTTGGTCTTAGCAAAAAGATCATCTTTAGTATCAAGTCGCATGTCAGCAGACCTGGTTTCTACATCGGGACCGTGGCAATGGTAGCACCTGTCCGAGAGGATTGGTTTTACATCTATGTTGTAATCCAGAACCTGTGGTAGCTCCTCGTATGCTAGATTGACATCTTTGGGAATATCAATACTGCAGTTGGCGCATAGATATATTATCCCTAAATAAAGTATACAAGTGGTTATTCTCCTCATTGGTAAATTAGGGATCAAAGATTTACTTAACTGTTTAAACAATTCTCTTCAAAATTATGCAACTTCGGGTATTGTCCTTCCTGATGTTGCCTGAAGCTGGGTCAGTCAGGAAAAGTAGTATTCTCAACTATTCAAATATAACAAGTCCTTACGAATGAAAAATTTATCTGCGGTTCTATTGTTGCTGTTGTCGCTAAACAGTTTTGCCCAAACCAAATCAGTTAAAAAATCTCCACCCCTGACGGAGGCAACACCAACGAGTCAGGGTATGTCTCCGGAACGCCTTGCGTTGATAGATGACATGATTAAAAGATCAGTGTCAGATGGGGATTTTCCTGGAGCGGTGGCGCTCATTGCCAGGAATGGTAAAATCGTATTTCACAATGCCTATGGAATGGCGGACAATGCTTCAGGTCGCAAAATGAAGAAAGATGATGTATTCAGAATAGCCTCCCAGACCAAGGCCATCACCTCAACGGCTGTTATGGTGTTGTGGGAGGAGGGTAGGTTTAGGTTGGATGATCCGGTTTCCAAATACATTCCGGAGTTTAAAAATGCCCGGGTCATTGACACCTTTAATGAAAGTGATTCCACCTATACTACCAAGTCGGCGGATAAGGAAATTACCATTCGTCATTTGATCACGCATACTTCCGGTATTGGCTATGGTGTAATCGATGGTGATGATAGATTTAAAAAAATATACCACAAGGCGGGTGTAACAGATCTCTTTACCACTGAGAATATCAGCATAGAACAGAGTGTGAAAATCCTGGCCAAACTTCCGCTTCACCATAATCCTGGTGAGAAGTTCACTTATAGCGAAGGCCTGGATGTGTTGGGATATTTTATTGAAGTCGTTTCAGAAATGCCATTTGATAAGTTTTTAAGGAAGAGAATATTTGACCCTTTGGGTATGGATGACACCTGGTTTTATCAGCCCAAAGCGAATCATTCCAGATTAGTGACGGTGCAAGAAAAGAAGGATGGCAAATGGCAGAAGTTACCCTATACTTTTTATGATACAGACTACCCGATAAAAGGAGCAAAACGATTTTTCTCTGGGGGTGCTGGGTTGTCGAGCACGGCGAAGGACTATGCTACTTTTCTTCAGATGTATTTGAACAATGGTGAATTGAACGGAGTACGTATCCTTAGCAGAACAACGATCGAGACTATTATGGCAAACCAAATCGGAGACCTATGGGGAGATAATGGAGAATATTATGGTCTGGCCTTTGGTGTGGTTGATGAAATTGGTGTTGGAAAAGGAGGCAGAGGTAGTTTAGGAACTTTTGACTGGGGTGGTTATTTTAATACCCAGTACTGGGCTGACCCTCAGGAAAAGATAATAGGTATTCTCATGAAGCAAACACGGGGCAAAGTCTCTGACCAAACTGGCTGGAAGTTTAGACAGATGGTTCAGACTGCTGTGGATGATTAAAACGAACTACTAAATATGAAACCCTGTTAGGGTTTGAATCCTAACAGGGTTTGAAAAAGATATGAACGGCCAAAATAGAAAAGATATTCGTGTAGGTCAGAGTGTTGAGATTGTACAAAAACATCACCAACGCTCAGGGGAATTGACCGAAGGAGAAGTGCAACGCATTCTCACCAAATCTTCCCATCACCCTCATGGTATCAAGGTAAGACTAGAGACTGGTGAAGTGGGAAGGGTGAAGAATATCTTGGATTGAACACAGCTTATCTTAGCGATCAAGTGAAAAAGTCATTCAATATATTTTCTGGATTGTGCATCTGGCTGGCGCTATTGGGTGGTTGCACATCAAAACCCCAAAAGGAACTTGTCATCGCCACAGCTGCCAACATGCAGTTTGCCATGGAGGAGCTGACCGAGGCTTTTGCCCAAGAAACTGGCTTAGCGGCAAAAATGGTTGTTGGATCGTCTGGAAAACTCACTGCACAAATTATAGCTGGTGCTCCCTATGATGTCTTTTTATCTGCAGATATTAAGTATCCTGAAATGTTGCACTCGAAGGGCCTAACCAAGGGCAATCTGAAAAATTATGCTGAAGGTAAGCTTGTATTATGGAGCTTAAAGGAAAATGTAAGTCCATCTATGGAATCTCTTTCTAACAAAAATATAAATCGCATTGCCATAGCTAACCCTGACCTTGCTCCCTATGGGTCGGCAGCAATGGAAGAGCTAAAGGCATCAAACGACTATGCGGCTATTGAAGATAAGTTAGTCATAGGTGAAAGTATTTCGCAGGTCAATCAATTTGTCGTATCGGGAGCAGCGGATATTGGTTTTACCGCCAAGTCAGTAGTTTTATCTCTATCTATGAATGGAAAAGGGAAGTGGGTTGAAGTTAACAGTGGGTTGCACAAGCCGATCATACAGAGTGCCGTTGTTATCAAAAGAGGTACAGACAAGAACAAGCAATCTGAGCAGTTCGTAGATTTTTTATTTTCGGAAGGGGCAAAGAAAATTTTAACTAAATTCGGCTACTCTGTTGTAGAAGAATGAATACACTAAAAGGAATAGTTGAAGAGGTATCTGCTAATGGCAGCTTATCCTTGGTACGGATCAATGTGGGGGATCTTGACTTTTCAGCCATAGTTATTGAAACTCCCGAATCAGCTGACTACTTGTCTGTTGGAGCTGATATTAAGGTGATATTTAAAGAGACAGAAGTAGTCATTGGAAAAGGGTCTGATCATAATATTAGCTTGCAAAACCGTATTCCGGGTACTATCAATACACTCGAGTCAGGTGAGCTCTTAAGCAAGATTACGATTGATAGCGCTATAGGGGACATTCAATCTATAGTAACGAGCAATGCTGTCAAACAACTGCAGTTGGAAGTAGGGAGTGAAGTGACAGCCATGATCAAAACCAATGAAATAATGTTGTCGCCGTGATAGATTGGACACCAATCATATTGACCTTCAAATTATCACTGGTTACCACCATACTACTCCTGACAGTATCCATTCCATTGGCTCATTGGTTGGCTTATGCTAAATCCCGACTTAAGCCTGTCATAGAGACGGTAGTAAGCATGCCGCTGGTATTGCCACCCACCGTATTAGGATTCTATTTGTTGTTGGCCTTTAGTCCTTCCAATGCCTTTGGTACCTGGCTTGACGAGACACTTGGACTCAGGTTGATATTTTCCTTCGAAGGTCTTGTATTCGCCTCTATGATTTATAGTCTGCCTTTTATGGTGCATCCGATCCAGTCCGGATTTTCGCACCTGCCATCATCTCTTTCGGAAGCTTCTTATGTATTGGGCAAGTCGAAGTTCACGACGCTAATAAAAGTGCTATTGCCAAACATCAAACCTTCGGTTTTGACCGGGATAGTTTTGGCATTCGCGCACACTATCGGAGAGTTTGGGGTAGTACTAATGATAGGAGGGAATATCAGTGGTGAAACGCGAGTCGCATCCATTGCCATTTATGATGAGGTTGAATCTATGGATTATGGCATGGCCAATACCTATTCCATAATTCTATTTGCAGTCACCTTTGCCATATTGCTATTGGTGTATTTGATCAATGGCGGCTACCTCAAACGATTCTGGAAATGATTGATATCTCGATAGATAAGAAGCTACTTTCTGCAGATGGACCCATGAATCTGGACTTGAACCTCCAAATCGAACAAGGAAAGTTTGTGACATTGTATGGAAAATCAGGAGCAGGTAAAACTTCCATTTTGAGGATTCTGTCTGGTCTGATGTCAGTGGATAGCGGAAGTATATCTGTGAATAACGAACAATGGTTTGATTCAGCAAAGAATATAAACCTACCTCCTCAAAAGAGAAATGTAGGCATGGTTTTCCAGGATTATGCTTTGTTCCCGCATTTGACGGTTAGGGAGAACTTACTCTTTGCCAAAAACAAAAGAGATACGGATAAGTTCATCAACGAACTTATCGAAATTACTGATCTCGGGGCACTACAATCCCGAAAACCTTCAACCTTGTCTGGAGGGCAGCAGCAACGTGTTGCCCTGGCCAGAGCCCTTGCACAGAAGCCCAGCATATTGCTTCTGGATGAGCCAATGTCTGCACTGGATCGAGAGATACGCATGCATCTGCAACAACATGTCATTCATTTGCACAATGAGTTTGAACTGACTACAATTTTGGTCAGTCACGACATATCCGAGATACTCAAAATGTCAGATGAAGTGGTTGTCATTGACAATGGAAAGATTGAGCGTAAGGGCAGGCCTACGGAAATATTTGGACACAATACCTTGAGCGGAAAATTTCAATTCACAGGGGAAATTTTGGCCATTGAAAAGGAAGAAATCATTTTCATAATCACTGTATTGATCGGTAAAGACCTTGTAAAAATTGTGGCTGATGAAAGTGAGGCTTCAGTCCTGGCGGTGGGAGATAAAGTAATTGTAGCTTCTAAAGCATTCAATCCTGTCATTCGGAAGATTTAGGCTCAATCTTATGAGTGACTTTTATATTACTCTCGTTGGTATTTCACCCAATTGGTTTTTACCCTTTTTTGGCCGTCCGCATCAGGCAGATCATTCCATAGGTATCCGTTCAACTGAATTTCTCTAAGTTTTTCATCAACAACCTCCTTGTAATATGCTGACTTTGGGTGACTGTCAATGATGTTTTTATACTGTCCTTTGTCGCTAGCTAAATCATATAATTCATATTCAGCCAAATCCATGTTTTTAATGTAACTCATATCAGGACTGGAGAATCTATGTGTTCTTGGAATTGTGTCACTGTCTTTGCCTAGAATCATCACATCACCAACCCTGACCGCTATCTCTGGTGATGTTCTGTAGAAGTACCAAAACAAAGGCT
The DNA here is from genome assembly GCA_049115735.1 of Cyclobacteriaceae bacterium. Lineage (GTDB taxonomy): Bacteria > Bacteroidota > Bacteroidia > Cytophagales > Cyclobacteriaceae > CAXBNB01. Next base: position 17,026 of record JAGDZP010000012.1, read on the forward strand.
TTTTGCGATTGATCTTTTGACCATTGAGTAAAGTCAAAATGCTCGTTCCGTCTAGCTCATGCTTGTTGGGTGGTTCAATTTGCAATATGTCGCAAATAGTAGGCATGATGTCTACAAATCCTGCCGCTTTATCAATAACCATATTTTTCTTTTCCAAGGCTGGCCAATGGATAATTCCCGGCACCCTAATACCCCCATCATAAGTGTAGCTTTTAACTGCCCTTAGTTCTCCGTTTGATGCCTGGCGATAGGAGCCATTATCGGAAGCGAAAAGGATGAGCGTATTCTCAAAGAGTTTGTTTTCCTTTAAATACTTAACGATATTTCCAACCGCCAAATCCAGATTTTCAACATTGGCCAGGTATTCTGCATCCATTGTAGGAAAGTCCGAATATTTGCTTACCAGTTCTGGAGGTGAAGCCACTTTTCTGTGCGGTTCATGGAATGCTACATATCCGAAGAAAGGTTTGCTCTTATCTGGACGCTGATCCATCCAGGAGATTGCTTCACTGGCCACTATCTGGCACGAATAACCTTTTTGCTCGGGAAGTTTCTCCCCATTTCTTACAAAATTGACTGGATTTAGGTGTGAGGGTTGTGAATTATTTTCTGTTCCCAGCGAATACTCAAAACCCTGATCGTGTGGTTGAGGATGATTAAGTAATGAATCTTGTGGCAGGCAACCCAAATGCCATTTGCCAAAATGCGCGCGATTATAACCCTGCTGCTCCAATACCTCAGCAATGGTCACTTCCTCGTCCCTGAGGTGCATCTGATGTTCTGGCGGACGGTAGCTGTACATACCGACTAAGGATGGACTTTTTCCTGTCATCAAACCCACCCTGGATGGCGAGCAATTGGGAGCAGCGGAATAGAAATTCGTAAACAATGCTCCATTACCAGCCAGCATGTCAAGGTTAGGTGTTCTGGAAAGTCCACCGTAGCAACCTAGGTCAGCATAACCCATGTCATCTGCCACCATCAATAGAATATTGGGTTTGCTCTTTTCTGCTTCTTGTTTATTGCCACTACAACCAGACATGAGCGTGGAAAAGATGAAAAGGGAGAGTAAGAAATTTCTCATATTGGAATAATTGACTTTTAAAAGGTAATTACTAATCCCACATCTTTTCACCATCCACCAAATACTTTTCTTTAATCAATTTTTCATTCAGCTCAATGCCAAACCCAGGACGATCACTCAATTGTATGTGACCATTTTTCACCATTTCCTTGTCATAGCCCAGAACATCCGGATCTCCATTGATGCCTTTGCCGGCACGATTAATAGGGTTGGAGATAAAGGCCTCATGGGCTACAAACTCACGAACAGAGGCAGCAAAATTGGCAGAAGCGATAGTAGCAATTGGGCCAGCGACATTATGGGTACATACAGGTATGTAATAGAGCTCAGCCAGGTCAGCTATTTTCTTGGCTTCCAGCAGTCCGCCGGCCATAGACACATCTATCTCTATGAGGTTCAATCCCTGGTTCACAATGAATGGACGGAAATCATCCCTGGTGTAGAGATTCTCTCCGGTCAGGATTGGTACAGGTGATTTCTCGGTCAATTTTACCCATTGTTCATTATAGGCTATCGGCATAGGGTCTTCCATCCAGATCGGACGTATCGGAGCGACTGCATTAGCCAGACGCAGTGCACTGTCAAAATCAAACTCCCAATGACAGTGTACGGCTATGTCGAATTCCAAGCCCAAAGCTTCTCTCAAATTCGAAAAGCCCTGTGCATTTCTATCAACTTCCAGGTTTGAGATTCTACGGTTGTCAAGTTTGTTCCATGCCTGATCTCTTAAGATATTGGTCTTACAGGCTGTCCAGCCCTGGCCTTTCATCCGTTCCGCGTATTCAATGCAGCTGTCTTTGTCGAGCATGTTTTTAGGGCCGGAAGAAGCATAGGCACGTACTTCGCTCACATGGCTGCCACCTCCCAGTATCTTTCGAACAGGTTGTTCAGTAATTTTGCCAATAAGATCCCACAATGCGAATTCCACTCCGGTAATGGCATGTGTGGCTACCCCGTGATTGCCTCCATAGTAGGAGGTGCGGGTGCTCATTTTAAAAATCAAATACTCCAGATCCAGTGGGTCTTTCCCCATCAATATGGGTTTGCAGACATTATGAATTATGTCTTTGGCACCATAGCCATTTTCGTCATGATGACACTCGCCGATTCCCACCAGGCCCACATTGGTGCTGATCTTCACCAGCGGACTGACACGGAAACCGATCTTGGCCAGTATGCACTGTACGTTTGTAATTTGTACTTTTCCTGCCAGCGGATTGGCTAACAATTCTAAATAGGGGGCAAAAGCCATGGCAGGAGCGGCCATGGCTATGTTTCGGATAAAGGTTCTTCGTTTCATTTTCCTTGGGTGGGATTTGGATTTACTTATCCTTTAAATATAAGCATCTATCCCTAAATTGTCATTAGAATGTCAGATCGATTTGTAGTGCTTATAAGAGTTCTTACTTCAGAAGACTCACTATCCAATTGGACTAATGAAGTGATAAATTCAGATACTAGTTTTTGATATAACCGTGATAGAGATATAAGGCACCATAAGACCAATTGGGTCCATTAAGACCAGGATAATTATACCTGTCCATCATCAGGGCGACATACTTGAATGGGTAACCATCTGGCAGCTGAACAACATTGGGCCATACCCTTGTTCTGGATGTTTCATCCCATGGTGGTAGATCCATTTTCAATGTGCCCGATTCTTTGAGGTCAGGATAAGAATAGATGAATATTTTCCTTTCTGAGCTGCCTGAAAGGCAATAAAGCTTGTCTCCTATTTTTTGTATGGATGTACCGGTAGAATTGTGGGAGACAGGCCCTGCAATCCTCTTGTAACCCTGGTTCCATTGTTTGGATTCTAGAACGATGGCCTTGTAGCCGTCATTATTTTCACAGGTGAGCATCCGCCATTTGTTGGCAGAAGGATCAAATAATATATGTGGGTCTTCAATATCTCCGATCATACCAAAAGGAATGGATTTCATGATTGAAAACCCAAAACGTGGATCCCTTTCACTTTCGATAGCCAATAGTTGTTTTTTCTCCTTTTTCGGGTTGGCGTAAGCACTGAATCCTGTAGTCAATCCGCGCCAGACACTATCTGCTCTATCAAAAAAGAGGTGAGAAGCAATTTCATTTCGCAGAATCCCATTCTCACGATCAAAGACAATAATTCCTTCAAGCTTGATGTCAAACACCGTTGGATTCATGCTGAATACACCTTGAATGTGATGGGGCAGGGCACGCCCCCGAATAGACATGGTGTACCATAGTCGTCCCTGGTCGAGCAATGGATCTCCATTTTCATAGGTGATAGCCCGAATGTCGGCCAAACCTACCCCAGTGGTGAGTGCCATTTCAGCTTGGCTCATCCTTAATTGACTATTATCGTTAAGTTGGACATAGATATGGGATTGGAAGGTGCCTAAATATAGTTTATCTCGTAGATCAATATACTTGTTGAAATCACTCTGGCCTATGACTTTTGGTAATCCCTGGTTTTCCAGGTATAGTGTGAAGCCACTTCCTAACATTTGAAGGATGATCTTACCTTTTAATAGTTTTACTTCGTTAGGATTTACCTTGATAGATTCATCTACAATTGTTTGTGTGTTTTTCACCACTTTAAGTTTTACCCCCGTCAGCATAGAATCGCTAAATCCAATTTTGACAAAGAACTGCTCTTCATCACTAGCGTCGGAAAACTTAAACCCAACTTCTCCTTTACCCCTACATGACTCTAAGTTTATAGAGTAAGTGGCAAAAGGATTGAAACCCGCGAACCATATAGCTGTTCGAGTCTCGCTCTCAGATTTAATAACCATCTTGTCTTCTTCGATAATGACAGCTGCTTGATTCTGAGAATAATGCTTGACAGGGTGCATGGATGCCATGCCAACGATCTTTTTTGGGTCGAGCTTTGCCAGCGGTATGGACTGCCCTTCATCAAATATCAAGCGCTGGACTCCTTGACGTACAAAGTTTATCTGATCTGGCGAAACCTGACCTACGGCTGATTGATGAATCATGATCGATAGGACAGAAAAGTGGAGGATGAAGTGTGTGATTTTCATAGTAGAGCTTCGTGTTTGACAAACCTAGTCGAATATATGGAATTGAAAAATAGGGTTGGCTGGATTAAGAATTACAATATTTATTTAAATCCCGTACGCTTGTGAAAGTGCGGTCTCATTTTTATGTAACTATTACCAGACTTGTTCTGGAATCTTCTTGAGTATTGCACCTCCCAAAAGATCCTTAGACTGGCCCGGGAATGTACGCACAAATGAAGTAGGCGGTTGATGTACAAATCGGATTCCTACCAGTTTGTTTATTGGTAGGATGGATAATGTAACCAAACAGTCAATCCATCTTCTTTTGATACCAGTGCTTTTTCATTAAACTTGTAAAGAGACCTCAAACTACAAGTCAATGCAAGCAGGGAAACGATATACTCTTTTTCAGACGGTATTCTGGACAAAGAAATACATTTTCATATTTCTAATATTAGATTCCATTCCAGTTGTACTGTATCATAACTTCAAAATTGAGTGGCTACACATTCCATGGCAACCTATTTCACTGCTAGGTATTGCAGTGGCTTTTTATTTGGGATTCAAAAACAACTCGTCCTACGAACGACTGTGGGAAGCACGAAAAATTTGGGGTGGCATAGTGAATGCTTCCAGGAGCTTCACGGTGATGATCAGGGAATTCGTCAACAACGACGAGGCTAAAGAACAACAGAGCGAGTCATCTTTGAGTGCTTTGAAAAAGACCATTGCGCATCGGCATGTAGCATGGCTAAGGGCACTCACTTTGGAGCTCAGAAAGCTTAAACCCTGGGAGCATGATGGTAAAATTGACCAAAAGCTGCGCAAGATGCTGGACTTGGATTATCGGGAAGATAGATTCGATATTCTGAAGGAATATTTGTCTGCTGAGGATTATGAGTACATCATGACCAAAGGAAATAGATCATCTCACATCATGAGCCGCCAATCAAAACATCTGATGGAACTAAGACAAGCTGGTATTATTGAGCACTTTCGTCATTTGGAGTTGCAGGCACTTATCACCGAGTTTTATTCGCTACAGGGAAAATCGGAAAGGATAAAGAATTTTCCTTTCCCAAGGCAGTATGCCACTGTTAACTATTTCTTTGTGGTCACATTTATCATACTTCTGCCTTTTGGTATGCTCGACGTTTTTACACAGCTTGGGCACAATGATTGGATATGGTTCGCTATACCATTTTCTGTATTGGGATCATGGGTATTTTGGATGATGGAGGTAATAGGGGACTTTAGTGAAAATCCCTTCGAAGGGTTATATAATGACGTCCCGATTACACAGTTGGCAACAGGAATCGAAATAGATATTAGGCAAATGCTGGACGAAACCGATCTACCTGACCCGATAGAACCATATGGTGATATGAAAATTTTAATTTAACAGAAGATATGTCTGAGAAAAAAATCAAATGGGGCGTAATCAGCACCGCCAAAATAGGTTGGGAAAAAGTAATACCCGGTATCCAAAAATCTGAAAATAACGAAGTAGTGGCCATTGGTTCGCCAAATCATGAGTTTGCTCAAAAGATATCAAAGGACCTAAACATTGCCAGGGCTTACGATAGCTACGAAGCTGTGTTGGCAGATGAGGAAGTAGAGGCTGTCTATATTCCTTTGCCCAATCACATACATGTGCAATGGGGCATGAAAGCATTGGAAGCGGGCAAACATGTGCTATGTGAAAAACCCCTAAGTATGGACTATGATGAAGGAAAGCAACTGGTAGATGCTTCGAAGAATTATCCTAACCAAAAGTTGATGGAGGCGTTTATGTACCGTTTTCATCCGCAGTGGTTGAAAGTAAAAGAGCTATTGGCAGTTGATAGCATCGGTGAAGTGCGAAGTGTGCATACTCATTTTTCATACTTTAACACCGATCCCAATAATATTCGAAACAGACCTGAAGTAGGGGGCGGGGCATTGATGGATATTGGTTGCTACTGTATTTCCTTTCCCAGATTTGCACTAGAAGAGGAGCCAATTACTGTACAGGCTACTATTGAGAGAGATCCTGAAATGAAAACCGATCGAATGACTTCTGCCATATTAGGCTTTAGCGATGATAAGACTGCCACATTCACCTGTTCCACTCAACTGAAACCTTATCAGAGGTGTTTCATCCATGGTCGGGATGGTCATATAGAAATTGAGATACCGTGCAATGCACCTATCGATGTGCCCTGCAAAGTTTGGCTGAGAACGAAAGAACACGAGGAGCTTTTTGAAACGGAAATAGCAGATCAGTACACCTGCCAGGCGGATGCCTTTGCCAACTGCATTCGCAATGATGAAGATATGACTTACCACCTGAATGACATGTTGGGTAATATGAAGGTGATCGATGCAGTGGTGAAGAGTGCCAGTGAAGGTGTGGTAGTGAAGCTCTGATTTGTTAACCCTCCATTAAATATAGATTATCAGTTGGCTCGGTTTGTTAAGCTTTCTTGAAATTTTTCTATTGTTTCAAAATTGTGGATAACCTCTTGTCACATTCGTTGTTGACAGACGAATAAAGTCCTTATTTTGTATCTGCTTATAACTGTTGGTTCCTGTTTGGATCGACAGTAAATCTCACACAAGAGATTAAAAATATACTTCAAACCACAATTACACAGCTATGAAAAATTTAACATTTCTAATTGCATTATTTGCCCTGGTTCAAATCTGTAACGCAGGCAATCCAAAAGATAAAACCAAGGTATACGCTGGGGAAATTACCATGCAAGATGATCAGGTAGTGAAAGGCAACCTTACCTACGATTATATCAAAAGTCAGCTGTTGTTGCAGGTAGAAGACGATTCGTTGACGGGTTATGACGCTACTCAGGTAAAAGGTTTTCATTTCAAAAATCAGGAATACGTTACCTATGAATTTCCTAATGCCAATAACCTGCTGGTGCCTACCTTTTTTCGTTTGCTGTGGGTTTCTGAAGGCCTAAAAATACTTGGAAGAAAAGAAGCCCTGGCCGCAGGTGGCCAAAATAAAAAGGGAGATGAAAGCAGTGTAGAATATCTCTATCTCTACGGTAGTGATGCCAAGGTACACGCATATCTGCAGGTGCAGGGAGATCAGAGCAAAATATTAGATAATGGTCTGATAGCTAAAATGACAAGGGTATATTTCCGTGCAGTGAAGCAATATGCTTCAGACCACAAGCTGGATTTCGATGATCAAAAGGATTTGATAAAAATTCTTGAATATTACAACTCTCTGAAGACTAAGTAGTGGTTTTCTGCTAAATACCACTTAGTGGGTATTTAACGCTTCAATAGTTAAGGGTAACATTGGGCTTAAATCCTAAACCCAAGAACCATGAACCCACTACACGGACTTTCAATTTTCATTTTTGCTATTGGTGCACTACTTCTCTTTTTGAGTAGATACTTGAAAAGGAAAAACCAAGCCTGGATGCTCAATGCTGAACCCGTTAAAGGTGTATTGCAGCGCATTGAAGATATAGAATCTGCAAGTACAGTAGAGGGTGCCGATGTACATGATAAAGAACATGATTATTATCTGCATATCAAATACTCGGTCAATAATGAAGAGTATACATTAAGGCACTACAATGGTAGCAATTCCTGGGGCTATGATGTGAATGATGAAATTGACCTTCGCTACAATGTGGACAACCATGCTGACGCCAAACTATATTCCTGGTGGACAGTATCCGGAGCTTATGGTTTTGTTAGTATTGGAGGATTGGTTTTTATTGGGTTAGCTCTTTATACTTTGTATAAGGCATTTTTGTATGTCAGCGCTGCTTGATACCGAGAGAGCCTTACCAAACCTTAAAATCAAACTCCAGGTTTTCGCTTCTTGATGTTGGGTGTTGATTACCGTTTGTGAGCTCTACTACTCTTTTCATCACGTAGTTCCGAAGCTCAGACATACGGATTTCACCATCTTTGTTTTCGTCACAATTGGCTGTTTTGATCCCTTCCAAAAGAGAATAAGTAAACACCCCGTTATTCCATTCTGGACTTTCATATGCATATTCTGCTCCGCTAGCAGATGAGATGACTATAGCTCCTGTACCACGTCTCAGATCGGCAAAAAGCTCCTGCATCATTTTAAAAGAGTTTTGTAGACCGAGCGCGTTACCGGAAGCAGAATTAAACCCACGGAATTTGATATTGCCTGTTGTGGAAACCGATGAGGCAGTTTGTTCTCCTTCAGCTTCTTTATCCACCTCACCAGAATGGCAGGCATCCAGAAGCATTACTTTTTTTCTAGCCGGAATGGCATCCAGCAATCCTTCCAGGTCTTCATATTTAAGTCCTTTTTCAGCTGGGTTCAAAAAGTCCATGTCGTGTGTCGCCAAATAGTAATCCAGGTTGGCATCCAACACACCATGGCCAGCTAGAAATACAACCACCTCATCATCCACTTTGGATTTTGATAGTGATTCTTTAGCACTCAGTATGTTGCTGGTGGTAGCATTTTCATTGATATATTTCAACACGATTATATTTCCGTAATTACCACTTTTAGACTGGAAAGCACTAACAATGTCATTGGCATCTTTAGCTGCGTAGGTAAGGTTCATTTCTGAGGAGATATATTCTGAAACTCCGATCACCACCAGGTATAAATCTGGCTTGGTAGCTGCTGCCGTATATTGTATTTCAATCACTTCCTCTATTGACTTAATGCCTTTTTCATTAACAGACATCACCCCGATCTTATTCCTTCCTTCTGAAAGCTCAATTTCTACTTCTTTGTCAAAACTGTTAGAAGTGCCTGTTGGCAGACCCTGCTTGCCATATATAGGGATGTTGTTCACGGCAACAATTATGCGGCTTAGGTTATATCTTGAATCCTGAGCTGAAAACGTAAGTGATAGTTTTTTATCTGTTGTGGTGATAGGTATATCAGCCGTTTCAATGGAGACCTGAGGTAAGTGAAATTCATCCGCGAGCATGCTTTCAGTTACTCCATTTTTCGATAGACGCTTTTCATAAGCTTTTTTGTATCCATCCAATAACTTTTGATCACTAATACCGAGTGCTTTGAATACCAGATCGGGTCGATTGTACTGCAAGTCAAATTGGTCAAATGGTACGGCTCTGTCTTCCAGGATGTAGTGGATACCACGAATAGCCCCTTTGGTGGAGTAATAGTATCGGTTTGGCAGAACAATAGTATTTTCATTGTCCCTAAAAGAAACCAGTGCCGCAATTTCTTTGCCGGTTGAGCTTTCCCACAGCCTACTCAAGCCATCTGCGCCGTAGGTCATAATCAGGCTATTGTCATCCGAAAAAGCATAATGATTGACGGATACATGGTCGAGCTTGTATTTTATTTCTTCTGTTGCTATGTCTAGCACATCTACACCATCTGGCATAGTCAAAGCAAGTGATTTTGAATCGGCTGAAAAACTCATATACATGGAGCCAGTTTGGTCTTTGAATTCTCCAATTCTATTTCCATTTGAAGTATCATATATTATCAATTGTGGTATGGGTTCTTTTTTCTTCATCACTGATACCATCCCGGCTATCATCTTCCCATCAGGACTAACCACGGGAGTACCAGCAAAGTACACACCAGTAAGATTAATTGATTTGCCGGTTTCTAAGTTCCAGACCTGAGTAGGCGTTGGGGTACTGCCGTAAGCTGCCTGGAGGCCTTGTGCAAGTACTGTTTTTCCGTCCCTGCTGATAAAAAGACCGCCATTAAAACCTGTAGATGCAAACCCTCTACGTGATATTTTTTTCAGCTCTTGCCCTGTTTGTGAATCCCAGGAACGGATAGAGTTGTCCTTGCTGGCTGTAATAATTTGACTGCCATCATGGTTGTAGATAGCCCGGTGGATCACATCTGTATGACCGCTAATTTTGCACATTTCCTCACCAGTATCAAAACTGATTACGGAAATCGTATTCTCGGTTGAAGGAGAGTATACAATGACCGACTCCAGTTTTGGGTGTACTTTCACCGCTTTTCCACTAACATTGACTCTAATGGTTTTTGAGATGGCATTGGGGTATTCCCACCCCTTTGCAATAATTCTATCGGCACCCTGGTAAACCATTCCGGGATTATTGGTACCTGGAAAAAATAAGTTACCTATCAATCCGCTATCATTTCCTTCCAGTCTTTTCAGAAATCGGTTTGACTTTTGATCATAAATGTTTACCACTCCAAACCAAGAAGAGGCATAAAGGGAATTATCATTACTTATGGTCACTACATTGTTGGCATTGGCAAAACCACCAGAAACGTTTTGTACTTTGTTGTCAAAAATTTCCTTTCCACTTGATAAATCCCAGCTTTTTGTAGAGAATTTGTCATTGCTAATTACTGTACTTCCATCCTTGCTGATCTCCACATTTGTTACATCGCCTGTATGGCTATTCAATGAAAATACCTTCTTTCCCGAAGATAAATCCCAGATTTTGATTGAGCCTGAGCTCCCACCACTCACTATGTGGCTATCATTTGCGGCAATTGTAAAAATATTACTTTGTCCGCTGTTGATTTTTTTTATTTCTTTCCCTTTGCTTGTGTCCCAGACTTTGATGTTGTTGTTTTTGTCGGCAGTTACGAGTGTTTGTTCGCTGGCAAAAGTGATGGCTGAAATTGCAGCATCATTTTGCTTCATCTCTGTTTTCTGTTTGCCTGAAGAGGCATCATAAATTGATATTTTGCCCTTCAGTTTATCCAGCTTGAGGATATTGGCCATAGCATCTCCCTGATTGGCAACAGCCAAATGGTTTCCTTTTAAGGCAATTGGACGATAAACCTGAGTGGTGGTTGCCAATCCAGCGTGTGCTGCCATCATGCTTTTAATTGGGGTATTAGAAATGGACAAACCCGAATTTAAATCCCAGCCAGAGACATTTCCCATCAAATCCGAAACCCATGCAATATTTCCATCTTCACTAAGCTCAAAATCATACATCACCGATCCTGTTGAGATGTTTTTAATTTCCCGTCCAGTGGCAGTCTCCCACTTTTTGATATTACCATCTAGTGCCGCTGTGAAAATGTGTTCGCTACTTGGTGAAAATTGAAGACCAGTGATGAACGTCATGTGGCCGGCCTGTACTTTTAACTCGGGCTTCTGCGCATGTACCTCGCTGATTAGGACGAGCGTGCAAAGGATAATCAGTAGCTTTTTCATCTCATTGGGGGTTTGATTTATAAAAAAAACTGCCAGCTCTGCCCTTGGCCGCTGACAGTTCCACTAAAGCGTTTGATTACTTGGCTAACCTATCCTTGAAGTAGGTGCCTATTTTGTCTGTTAAAGCGGTCATAACGTTTTCCATTCCCGCGTATACAGGACCACCATTTGGAGTTCCTTTTTTTCCTGATTTTTGAAAATAAACGGGTTTGGTATAATTTACCCTCGAACCACAGTAGAATTGACCCCTAATGTAAAAAACACCTTTAAGACCCTTGTCTTCTTCAGCTGATTTCTGAATAGGGTTGGGGCCAAACATGTACATTGAGGCATGATTGACAGCATAATCTTCTTTGGTCATATTCATTTTTCTGGTTACGATGGTCACAGCGACAACAGCATCTACTCCAAGACCTGTGCAAAGGTCATAGCCCATGTTCTGAAAAAATGCAGATTCGTTCGAATCCATTAGAAAGTTGTAGATACTACCATAGTAGTTGGCTTTTTCGTTGGCAATAGTCATAGCCCGATAACCATCGGGAGCAGCTCTGTATCGTGCAATGTCTAGCAATCCTGCTTTGGTCAATGCTTTACTTTTCTTTTTCTCCTGTTTGAGTTTACCATGAACCACATAAAAGTTTTTGTAAAACTCCTTTTTTTCATCTGTGTCCAAATATTGGTCAGGTGTTAGTAGTTCCATGCCATACTTGTCATAGGCTTGAACAAGCGCATCGATGCTTTGATCATAGAATCCCTTTACATGTTCATTTGCTTTTTCAACTGGAGTGGACCATAGGAAACCAGAATAACTAGTTGCTGATTGCTTTTCCTTGCTGGTTCCCGGGTCTTCCAGATAGTAGGTAACGAGTGCAACTCTTTTGGGTACTTTACCCAAAACATTTGGGTTGACACTCCATCCGCCCCCGTTTTTAGATTTTCGTCCTTCCGCAGGCCAGTCGGCTTTTGCTTTAATTTTTGATGCATCCTTCGTGGCATCTGTGAAATCACTTTGAGCGTACAAAGCTGTAGCGCAAAGAAATACTAATACTGTAAGTAAAACTTTTAGATTTTTCATGGCTTTAAGGCTTAATTAATTTACTAACAATATTCGCTCAAATACTAATTCAATACCATACAAGCCTAACGGGGAATTGGTATCCGTGGAAGCACGGATAAGGAGCCGTCAGCTTTTTTGCTCAACAGAGAGTAATGAGGAACCTAGAATGTTGAATTTTAAATCTAGTAGGTAGAAAAATGAAACAAGGCTTAGTATTTTTAAGCGATAAGTGATGTAATAAAATTTAGCAGATATTCCATGAGCGATTCGCCCGCATATGATCATTTAAAAAATGTGATATTCAAACTCTCGCCAATACCTGAGGTTGATTGGTTGGATTTTTCCTCCAAATGGCAGGAGTCAAAAGTCATGAGGAATGAATTTATCACTGAGGTAGGGAAGAAGGAGAAGTACTTTTATTTCGTGCATTCGGGAGTACTAAGAGCGTATGTGATCAATAATGGGAATGATGTCAGCATAGGATTTTCTTACGATGGAGATTATTCTGGAGCTTATGATTCTTTTCTTGAGCAATCCCCTTCTGATTGGAACATTCAAGCCATAGTAGATACTGATTTTCTGAGAATCAGCTTTTCGGATATGATGGAAATGTATGATAAGTACAAGTCTATTGAGCGATGGGGAAGGATGTTCAACGCAAAAATGCTGATTGGAATGGGCAAGCGGCAGGTAGAATCGAGAAATTACAGTGTTGAGGAGCGTTTTGATCGTTTGTACGACCAGAGCCCTCATATATTCCAATTGGTGCCACAAAAGCACCTGGCCTCTTATCTCGGCATGACACCCGAAACCTTTAGCCGCTTAAGGCGACAAAAGATGGAGAAGGATCGATCTTGATCTAAATCAATTTTGTTGGAGGATTCTTCCTCTATTTTTGCTAAAACAAATACAAAGTAGTTATGAAAAGAATAGAGCTATTGAACTCTTTGGAGCAAGATGTACAAAGGTTGCTGGATGTAGTGGAAAAGGAATTCTCAATTTTACCTGTTGAAGTTCTGTACAGTAAGCCCGGAAAGGATAGTTGGAGTGCACTGGAATGTCTGGAGCACATAAACATTGCCAACGGACATTATCTGAAACAATTTGAGTCGATGATGGCGGACGTGGCTACCAGTCCGGATGTCGATGATTTTCAGTCCGGATTTTTAGGCAACTACTTTGTGAAAATGATGGTTCCAAGGAAGGATCGCAGTATTCCATCACCGATGAAGACATTTAAAAAATTCCTTCCTTCAATGGAAACAGACATATCGGTTCTTGATGTATTCATAGCAGACCAAAAACAGCTATTGCAAGTTTTGAAGGAATGCGAAAAACTGGACCTCAATCGCATCAAGATAACTTCAGCGATAGGCTCTATTCTCCGCTTCAGACTGGGAGATGCGCTGCGCTTTATCATTGGTCATGCTGATAGGCACATTATTCAGGCAAAAAAGGCAATAGAATTGGCTAAATCAGTGTCTCCAGATAGTGCTGTTCGATCTGGTACTCTTGTTTGAGTGCCTCAATTTTTTCCTCAACGTCTACGCTCGATTTCCCGTCTTTCTTTACTCCAACTAGCATGACGTTTTTTCGTGTATGCTCATTGGATACAAATTCAAATACCTTGGATTGATATTGATTTTTTTCCAGGATAAGGGCACGAATGGTATCCGTTACCATTTCAAATTGTCGCTCCTTGAAAATGCCATACTTTAGGAGTGGACTAGACTGCTCCTTGCCTTTAAGCTGTTGCCGTATCTGTTTATGACAGCACGGGGCACATACAATCATTTGTGCCTGCGACCCAATGCCTTTGGAAATAGCGTCATCGGTGGCAGTATCGCAGGCATGCAGGGCAATCAAAATATCGATCTTTTCCTCCTCAAATTCGGCAATGCTCTTTTGAATGAAACTCAACCCATCAAATCCACATTTTCCTGCTACATCATTGCAATACTCTACAAGCTCTTTCCTCATTTCAACACCCACTAACTTTGGCTGGTAACCTTCGTTCATCAGATGATCGTACAGTGCAAAAGTGAGGTAACCCTTTCCTGATCCCATGTCTACAACCTGTAAGTCATTTGGAAGTCTAACTTGACCAATAAGGCTGTCAATGATCTCTAAATACTTATTGATTTGTCGATACTTGTCTGCCATTTTTGGAATGATATTTCCGTTTTTGTCCGCTATACCCAACAGCCTTAAGTAAGGACTTTTACCATCAGCCCTCTTTAGTTTCGGGCGATCATGAGTGTTTGGTCCATCCAAAGTCGATGAAGGAGATGACTTCAAAATAGCCTTTTTTCCCTTTTTAGTTGTGAGCAATGCAAAGTCATTTTCTGCGGAAAACAAAGTAGCATTTTTGAAAGATTTTTCAATCAGGATTTCAATCTCGTGCAAACCATTACTTATTAGAAAATTCTTGGTTTCATCTCTGTTGACATATCGGAAGGTAAAGTAGAGTTGGGTTTTGTTTTGTATTTGTACCTGGCGTACGTATACATTTTTCAGTTCACTTTTCTTGTCAAATGGCTTACTAAGCGTCACTTTGATAAAATGCTTTTCCTTTAATGCCCTTTCTATCTCATTCAAATATTCCTTCATAAAATAAAATTAATCAGAACTATATCAGCTATGTAGGAATTCAATCAAAATTGTTGATTCATGAAGATTGTTATTGTTTGATAGGTTGCGATGAAACCATTTGTTTAATTTTTGGGTTGAATTAGGTGTTAAACAAAAGAACCTGCAAATGAAGTACTTGAATACACTGCTGGTGGCAGCCTTGTTAGTTTCAGTCTCTTGTCACGCTCAGAAAAAGGACAAGAAGAAATCATCAAATTTTCCAGATTCAGAAAAGATAGTTAAGTCAGATAGCGAATGGCGCGAAATTCTTACAGAAGAGCAGTATTATGTGGTAAGGCAAAAAGGTACAGAAAGAGCTTTTACCGGAGAATATGATAAGTTTTATAAAGATGGCGTGTATAAGTGTGTGGCCTGTAAGTTGCCATTGTTTGGTTCGGACACCAAGTTTAACAGTAGGTCAGGTTGGCCTAGTTTTTATGAGCCGATTAACAAAACAAACGTATCTGATGTGCCTGATGATTCCTTTGGTATGCGTAGGGTAGAGGTAGTTTGCAGTAGGTGTGATGGTCATCTTGGGCATGTATTCAACGATGGTCCACAGCCCACCGGATTAAGGTATTGCATCAACTCTGCCTCGCTTATTTTCGAAAAGAAAGAAAAGGAAAAGTAAGTTAGAAATTCTCCGGACGTTTGAATTTGAGGATGACCGGTGACCTGCCTTCAATACCGTATTTTCCTTTGGCATACTGAGAGGCTTCCAGTCCGTTGTTGTCCAGCCCAAGCCAAATTTCATCCTCAGTCAGCGTCAATGCTTCTGCCATTCCAAAGTTCGTGGGTTCAAATAGTTTACCCGATTCAGCACTGCAGGTTTTCCGGTAGCTCACCTTGGCGAGAACCTCTTCAGTCGCAGGATCCACTTTTGTTATATAGTTTCCGTTTCGCTCTAATAAATATAGAAATCCATTTTCAAACTTTGTATCTGCAAAATCATTGCTATCCTCAAGTGGAATGTCAAAGGTTTTATCGATCATTAGTTTTTTCAGATCCACAACAAATACTGCTCTCGGTTGGCGCTCCTTGGTCAAGTAGCCAATTTGTTTTTCACAATCAATTGCTAGGCCTTCCCAACCAGCATTACCCCATTCACCTGGAAACATACTCCCAAAATCGATATCTAAAACTTTTGTTTCTTGACCTTGCTTTTTGATATGAACATTACCTGTAACTTCATTTACCAAATAATAAGCATTCATGCACACATCAATTCCTTCTAAGTCTAATGGTTCTGAGATATTCAATGGAATTTCATTTTTAATACTCCATTTGTCAGCATTGAATTTAATCTCATAGATTGAATTATTCCAATCCTTGTCTGCAATGACCAGGGTTTTTTCATCCAAGTTTACAATGCCGCTAAGGTCAAATCTGGTGCGTTCTGAAGAGCTCAGTTGTGTTATACCCACAAGTTCCAATTCGGCATAATTCGACTGAGAATGTAATGTATGGCACAGCAATAAGCCTAAAATGGCGAACGCCAAATTTTTCATATCAATTGTTTCAGAGCTAAATATTATACTCGTTCAATCTTGGCTCCAATAGCTGTAAGGCGCTGATCGATATTTTGATATCCTCTATCTATTTGCTCTACATTGTGGATGAGGCTCGTTCCCTCTGCTGACAATGCGGCAATTAGAAGAGACACGCCGGCACGAATATCTGGAGAAGTCATTTGAATTCCACGCAACGGTACAGTTTTGTTTAGACCAATTACAGTAGCCCTATGAGGGTCGCACAATATTATTTGTGCTCCCATATCAATCAGTTTATCAACGAAGAACAATCTGCTTTCAAACATTTTCTGATGGATCAGTACAGTCCCTTTTGCCTGGGTTGCCACTACAAGTGCCACGCTAAGCAGGTCAGGAGTGAAGCCTGGCCAGATGGCATCAGCTATAGTCATGATTGATCCATCTATGAAAGTTTCTATTTCATAGTTGTCTTGCGAAGGGATGTAAATATCATCCTCTTTGAATTCCATTTTAATGCCCAGACGCTGAAAAATTTCAGGGATGATACCCAAATGCCTTATTCCCGCATTTTTAATGGTAATTTCCGATCCCGTCATGGCAGCCAACCCAATAAAGCTACCGATTTCAATCATGTCAGGAAGCATTTGATGTTCTGTACCACCTAGTTCTTCCACTCCTTCAATGGTAAGAAGGTTTGAACCAATACCGGATATTTTGGCTCCCATGCGGTTGAGCATAGAGCATAGTTGCTGCAAGTACGGCTCACAAGCTGCGTTGTAGATAGTGGTGGTACCGCTGGCCATCGAAGCAGCCATCACGATATTTGCAGTACCTGTAACAGAAGCTTCATCCAAGAGCATGTAGCATCCTTTCAAATGGGATGCATCTATGTTGTAATAGCCTGTCTTGTTATCGTAGCTGAATTCCGCTCCCAGCTTTTGAAATCCAGTAAAGTGCGTGTCTAACCTTCTTCGTCCTATTTTGTCACCACCGGGTTGAGGTATTTTGCCTTTTTTAAACCTGGCCAGCATAGGCCCCAGGATCATAATGGAGCCCCTGAGTGATGACGCCATTTTTTTAAATTCCTCCGTTTCCAGAATTCCAATATCTACATTGTCAGCCTGAAAAGTATAGGATTCATCACCTGTTTTATCAACCCTAACACCCATGTGGGCAAGGAGTTCGATCAATTTGTTTACATCCCGAATATTCGGAACTTTAGAAATGTGTAGTGGTTCGGAGGTAAGGAGTACTGCTGATAAAATCTGGAGTGCTTCGTTTTTCGCACCTTGAGGTATAATTTCTCCTTTAAGCCGGTTGCCACCGGTCACTCGGAATGATGTCATTAATTCTTCCTGCGTTTAAAAGATCTCTTGTTTTTGTTTCTGTGACGGTTGTCATTGTCTCTGGTACGTCCTTCATTGTCTCTTCGGTTGTCTCGTTTCTGTGGCTCAAACAAGTTCAGTTCATTCACTTTTTCCATGTCAATATCCAGCTGATTGTCTGATAACCTTCGGATATTTTTATAGACGACTGCATTGTCTATTACATCTTTGTTGTAGGAATAGAAAAAGGTTTTCATCAGTTTACCAATGTGGATGATCGCCGCTTCTTTCTCCTCAGGATCTTCCAGTGTCACCGCCTTATCCACCAGTAACTCGATGTTTTTTCCGAAGTGTTTGAAAATGATTTTGTTGGTATTGTATTTTACAATATCAGGTTTTTTGTAAAGAACATCTCTTTCCGGTGTAGGGAAAGGGCCATCTACTTCCAGCTCGAAATCAGAAATGATGTGAATGTCATCCCAAAGCTTTTGTTCTATTTCTGGGGTGTCTTTTATATCAGGGTTAAGCTGTCTCATCAACTGAGTCAGGGTTTCCGCTTTTTTATTTCTTTCTTCTTTGTCTTCAATAGTTTCCAAGTGCTGCACAAGCATCTGGATATTTCTACCATACTCCTTCAGAATCAATCGCTCCTTTACCGTGTTGTAGTCGTTCATAATTTAATTGTATATACGATCCAAAATTAAGGTAATAATTAAAAACTAGTGAGTAATGGTAAATTAATTTCACCAGGTGTCAATTTAAATCCAACTGAAGGCAACCCGGATGGCTTATATTTCGATTAATGGTCTAAACTACCAATCAATGATTAAGAAGATTTTCCTGGGGGTCAGTATTATCATCATCCTGTTCGTGGCTTATTTCTCTGCGATTATGGCCAATAGTCGTATTCAGAGCCCTGCTGAATCCGTTAATGCAACAATGGAAGGTGTGGAAGTCACCGTTGATTATAGCAGGCCTTATAAAAAAGGTAGGAAGATATTTGGTGGGTTAGTGCCTTATGGTAAATACTGGCGCACAGGAGCGAACGATGCGACAGAAATCTCATTTTCAAAAGATGTTTACTTCGCAGGCCAGCTAGTAAAGGCTGGAAAATATTGGTTGTACACCATTCCTGGAGAAGAGGAGTGGACGGTGGTGCTTAACACTGAACTTGGTGCGTGGGGGCTTCCTGGCCCCAACCCAACATTGGATGTGTTGTCCTTAAAAGTTACAGCTGTTTCTTTACCACAATCCACTGAACAATTCAAAATCTCCCTGGAACCAATCAAGGAATCATTAGACCTCCAAATGATCTGGGACAACCTTCAGGTATCAGTACAGATTACTCTTAAATAAATATAAAAGATTAATGGCTTGCTTTTCTTATCGAATGAGGAATCAGCGACGGCTATCTTAATGAAAGCTTCTTTACTCCGATGAATTGATTAATTGCGCTATTTAGACGTTTAATAAGCGTATAAAATACGATTAAATAAATTAACTTTGTATTGAAGATACCAATCACTCCAAATCACATGAACACTTTTAAATTTGAATTCCAGAAAATAGGTCTGATATTCCTAGTTCTAACTTTTTTGTGTTTCAACACACAAAGTCAGGATGTGAAGGAATGGGAGAACCCTGAGATTTTTCAAATCAATCGAGAATACCCACACGCTACATTTTTCAGACATGATAGTGAACAATCGGCTTTGAAGACGACCAAATTTGAGAACTCACCTTTTTATCAGTCTTTAAATGGCATTTGGAAATTTAACTGGGTAAAAAAGCCCGCTGAACGTCCAGAGTATTTTTATCGAGATGATTTTGATGTGTCGGGTTGGGAAGATATAAAAGTTCCCTCGAACTGGGAAATAGAAGGATTTGGGATTCCTATTTATACAAATGTTAAATATCCCTTTCCTGTTAACCCTCCATTTGTCAATCGTGACTATAATCCCGTGGGGAGCTATAAACGGGAATTCGAAGTATCAGATAATTGGGAGGATAAGGAGATATACCTGCATTTTGGAGGCGTACGCAGCGCCATGTACGTCTACGTGAATGGAAACCTGATAGGGTATAATGAGGGAAGTAAGACTCCTGCAGAATATAAGATAACTAAGTATCTGAAAGAAGGAAAAAACACCCTGGCGGTAGAAGTATATCGCTGGTCGGATGCGAGCTATATGGAAGACCAGGATTTTTGGAGGTTGAGTGGTATAGAGCGTGATGTTTACTTATATGCCACTGCCAAAACAACGATAAGAGATTTTAAAGTTACTGCTGACCTGGATGACGGCTATAAGAATGGTCAATTTGAAATTGACCTGGCATTGAGAAATACTACTGGTCGGTCAAGTAAGAAATTGAAAGCCGAAGTGAAGATCATAGACGGGGCGCAGAACATTCTGGACTTAGCAAGCTGGGTGACCGTTCAGCCCGGTGACAAAACCAAGCTATCTTTAAGTGGGGTAGTTCCTGGTGTGAGACAATGGTCTGCCGAGGAACCAAACCTATATACTCTGCTGATTAGCCTAAAAGACAGGAAAGGGAACCTGATAGAAGCCACAAGCCGAAAGATTGGATTTAGAAAAATTGAAATCAAGAGCAGTCAGTTTTTGGTGAATGGTGTGCCGGTTTATCTCAAGGGTACCAATCACCATGATCATGATGAACGAACAGGTCATGTAATAGGTGAGGAACTTACTATAAAGGATCTCACTGTAATGAAACAATTCAATCTAAATGCAATCAGGTGTAGTCATTACCCTAAGGATGAACACTTTTACCGCCTATGTGATCAATATGGTTTTTATGTGATTGATGAAGCCAACATTGAAAACCACGGCATGGGTGCTACAAACCAGGGACTGGACGATGATAAAAAAAGACAGGCCATTCACCCTGCCTACCAGCCACAGTGGAAAGCCATGCATCTTGACAGAACAATCAGAATGTACGAAAGGGATAAAAACCACCCAAGTATCGTTACATGGTCTTTAGGTAATGAGGCTGGTAATGGGGATAACTTTTTTGCTACCTATCAGTGGTTGAAGGATAATGACTCAACCAGGCCAACGCAATACGAGGGAGCTAAGAATTATAAAAATACTGATATCTATGCACCCATGTACGAGCGCATTCCTCAGATGATTAAATATGCTGAAAATGATCCTAAAAGGCCATATGTCCAGTGTGAGTATGCACATGCTATGGGAAATAGTGTTGGCAACCTACAGGACTATTGGGATGTAATTGAAAAATATGATGTCTTGCAAGGTGGCTTCATCTGGGACTGGGTTGACCAGGGGATAATCACTACAAATTCGAAGGGAGAGGAATTTTATGCTTATGGTGGTGATTTGGGTGGACAGTATCTACAGAATGATGGAAATTTCTGTTTGAATGGATTGGTCAATCCGGACAGGTCTCCACACCCGTCAATTTATGAAGTAAAAAAAGTATATCAATACATTAAGTTTCAGTCGTTTGATGCTGGCACAGGAAAATTGAAAATCTATAACGGTTACGATTTCATTAATTTGGATCGATATGACATCAGTTGGAAATTGTTGGAGAATGGCACTGAGGTTCAGAAGGGAAGTTTGGGAGCCATAGACCTTGAAGCGCGTACGAGTAAGGAGCTAAGTATTGATTTGCAAAATTTGATTGAGGGCAAGGAATATTATCTACAGCTGCGTGCCAAACTAAATCGAGCGGATGGGTTATTAAAGGCAGGTCATGAAGTGGCCACTGGAGAGTTTAAGCTTTCGGATTATAACTATTACGACTTTAAGGCATCCAATGATGGTGAAATTGCTGTTATGGAGCAAGGGCCGGAATTGAAGGTGAGCGCGGATGATCTGAATCTTCTTTTTGATCAGAAAAATGGAAGAGTAATTAGCCTTGACTATGGTTTTGGGAATGTTTTGCAGGTGGGCTTAACAGCGAACTTTTGGAGGGCTCCAATAGACAATGACTATGGGTACAAGATGCCTAAGAAAATGGGTGCCTGGAGGCAGGCCACACAAAATCAGGTGTTGAAAGAATTTTCATTCGAAGAAATTCCGGACATGGTGATAATTACAGCAGTATATGAGTTACCCAATGTAGAAGGTGAATTGACAATCGATTATACAGTAAATTCCAAGGGTGAAATACTGGTTTCTAACGATTTGCAGGTAAAAGGTGAATCATTGCCAAATATCCCAAGAATAGGCAATAATCTAATCCTTAAAAACTCATTCCAAAACGTGAGTTGGTATGGTCGAGGGCCGTATGAAAATTATCAGGATCGAAAAACGGGATCTTTGTCAGGTACTTATCAAGTCAAGGTTTCTGACTTGTATTATCCATATATCAGACCTCAGGAAAATGGCTATAGGACTGATATTCGAGATGTGTCTTTTGTCAACGATGCGGGACAGGGCATAAAGCTTTCATCTACCAAGCACATGTTAGGCTTTAGTGCTCATCATCAGCTAAATAGTGATTTTGACGAGGGGGATGCTAAAATTCAGCGACATGCCTACGACGTACCGCAGCGAAAACTTGTCAATGTGAATATCGACTACAAACAAATGGGAGTAGGGGGCGATAACAGTTGGGGCGCAACACCGCACGAGCAGTATCAAATAAAGTCAGGTAACTATGAGTATGAATTTCTTATAAGCCCAATAGGTCAATAATGTGCCTAGAGCTTTTCCGCCATCATTTGTTTAACGTCTTTCAGTAGCTCGATTGACGCTTCTATTTCCACTTTACGAATGGCTACACTTTCTATGTTGAAGCCAATAGGGATTTGTTTGGCAGCACAAAAATCAATAAGCTCTGAGGCTACTGATCGACAAACATCCAAGGACTCCTGAAGGATATCGTGAGAATGCACCAATTCGTTATTCAACCAATTTGGAATATCAATCCCCAGCCATTTCATAAACTCCAGTGTCTTCAACGAACCGCAGGGAGTGAGCGTGAAGATAATTGGTGGCAAGTCGATATTGTTCTCCTGGGCGTGGTAATAAAAATCTGATAGGAAATTCTTCGCGTTATTGGTACTGTATACGCATTGAGTAACGAAAAAATTACATCCGTTTTCAATTTTGGCGGATAGCCTCAGGTGTTCATTTTTCTGCTCTACATGTCTTTCTGGTATTGCCACTCCACCCAATACGATATCAGGGTTTATTTCCTTTTTGATGCGGTAGGCATCATTGAGCATCAGACTCATTTTTAGGTCATCAGCCGGAGCACCTACAAATACAGAATATTGAACATTGTATTCTTTGTTTTGTAGCCAGCTTTTAAAGCCTTCTTCATCGTGTTTGCCTACACTTTGATAGATAATTTTTGGTACATCTAGAGGCTCTAGATATTGCGAACAATAGATGTGTGGTGATTCTGTTCTCCGAAAAGGGAAAGGTCTCTCTTCATCAGTTCTGGCTGTTTCGTCTTGAATGTCATACAAGATAAGCGCATCAATTCCCAGGCCTTCCAGTCGGCTGATTTGCCTGCCGGCTATTTCCTTGAGCTTCTCCTCATCATGACCTGCCTTTGGAGGTGTGATGCCGTAAAACAAATATCCTGATTCTCTATTTAGTATCTTATCTCTAAGCATTTTTTGTTCACATTTATGATTTCCCCAATTGGATTTTGAGCAGCTGCAAAAGTAGAAATTAAAGCCTATTGTACAATTTTATTGATTAATATGGACCTTTCACTTATTGGTTTTGGACGTAGATCACTTTCTTGGTTTCGAAAAATTCTTCTTTAAAAAACTTGCTCAGGTCATAGGATGTGTACCTCAGCTTTGACTCAACCAATTCTTCTTCCAATTCACCACCCTTCAAATAGAGTATACCATTCTTCAGCTCGTTATTGGATTCTTTGTTGAATTTTCCTTTCATCCAAGCATAGAATGGCTTCAGTTTTGTTACTGCTCGACTGACCACAAAATCATATTTTCCATGTAGACTTTCCGCCCTGGAATGTGTGGCTTTTACATTTTTTAGTCCTAGAGATTCTACTACGTTTTGAACAACTTTTATCTTCTTGCCAATAGAATCAACCAGGTGAAAACTCACTTCGGGGAAAAGAATGGCCAATGGAATACCTGGGAAGCCACCACCAGTTCCCACATCTAATATAGATGTACCATCTTTGAAATCTATGACTTTTGCGATTCCAAGAGAATGGAGTACATGCCTTAAATAGAGTTCGTCAATATCTTGTCTGCTGATGACATTGATTTTGCTATTCCAGTCTTCATACAGAGGAGCCAGCCTCGAAAATTGGGAAACCTGCTCACTTGTTAAGTCAGGGAAATACTTTTGTAATAAGTCCATTTGTAGGTTTTGAAGGTATCTTCAAAATGTGGTTATATGTGTTGTTTTTTGTCTTTGACCAAGTCATACATCAACTCCCGAGCCCTATGCAATTGAGCCTTTACAGTACCCAAAGGAGCTTCCAAAGTCTTGGCGATTTCATCGTAAGACAATTCGTCGAAATATCTCAATTTCACCAATCTTTGATATTTTGGTGGCAGCTTGGTAACAAACATGCGCACCAACTCGATTTTCTGATCCTTAATTGTTTCTTCCTGAGGATTTAGGTTTTTATCTTCAACATCTATAGTCACTGGTTCGCCTCCATCATCCTTGAAGGATGTGTTCAGGCTGAACGTGTCCAATTTCTTTTTCCTGATAAAATCAATTGCATTGTTGGTAGCAATTCTAAACAACCAGGTACTGAAAGTATAGTCTTTTTTAAACTTGTGTAGGTTTTTGAAAGCCTTGGCGAAAGCCTCTATGGTCAAGTCTTCAGCATCGTCAATATTTCTAACCATTTTCAGGATCATGTGATAGACCGGACGTTTGTATCGCTCCATCAATTCCGCAAATGACTGTTCGTCACCATCCTTTACAGCATGATCAATCAATTTGAAATCGTGTATTGCCTTATCTGAAAACTGCTTCTTTACTTCCATGTAACCTTTTTTGTACTTAACGACGCAAGACCCATAATCATTAAATAAATATTATAAATAAAGTCCATAATAGGTACGTGCCAAACGACAATACGTTCTCCGAATTTTTTGGATGTTGTATGAACGATCAATGTGTTGAGCAACAATCGACAGGCAAATAATCCGAATATCAATTCAGGAAAATATTTTGTTGCCGCTAAAATAACAAATGCTATCCAAAACAAAAGGTGGCTTAAGGAATACATTCCTAATATAAATTTGTCAAGAAACTTATAGTACTTGCTCACTGAAATATGACGCCTTTTTTGATTGAAATATTCTAAAAAAGTTTTTTTGCTATATGACCAAACCAAAGTTGACTGACCTATGCAAACCTCGGTATTGATACCTTTAGCATGCTCATTAACCAAAAGGTCATCATCACCACCGGTCACTTTCTGATATTGATTAAAGCCTTTGTTTTCGAGGAACATCTCTTTGGTGTAGGCCATATTTCGCCCAACACCCATATAAGGCCTGCCGAGTTTTGCCAGGGTACAATAAAGCATTCCTGTATGCTGGGTTTCAAAACGACTAAAGCTATTTACAAAACCCTTTTCCTGTTTGAATTGAGAATACCCTAATACAAATTTGGTCTTTTCACCAAAGCTTTTGGCCATTGAGCTGATCCATTTTTTAGATTCCGGGTAGCAGTCTGCGTCAGTAAATAACAAGTGGTCGAACTTAGCCGCTTTTATGCCCAAGGTGATGGCATACTTTTTTGCATCAATATGGTCAGGTGCACGGTCAATATCGACAGTTTTTAGGTGAGCATGAGTTTTCTTTTCTTCTAATAAAAAGTCATATGATCCATCAGAGGAGCGATCATTGACAATGATAACTTCGAATTCATCGTAATCCTGATTGTAAAGCTTGGGTAATAGTATTTTTAGATTCTCCAGTTCGTTGTATGCGCATATCATAACGGATATGCCACGACCCTCCATGGCTATTGATTTTTTGTTTTTATGTCTTGAAAGAGTAAAAACAAAGAGCAACCAGAAAATACTCTGGGTGGATATGGCTACTACAAAGACAATAAAAATTCCGTATATCATTTGAGGTGTTTAGTCTGAATTGAAGGCTGCAAATATAGGTTTCCGCCGGAAATGAATGGTCGCTGTTTCCATGAATAATTTAGCTAACGAATAAATTATTTGGGTTGGTTGTCTTGATGACAAAAATGACTAAGTTGATGTTTAGATACGGTAGCGAAATTTCATAAAAAAGTATTATCCCGGGTTCGTTTTTCTGTAGTTGGTACTTGTCATAAGTACCGTAAATTCTTTTATTGTCTCAAAAACCAACTATTTCACTATTTTTATATCCAAATAAAATCCAATGAAAGCAGCAATAATATTATCAGGAAGTGGCGTGTATGATGGTTCGGAAATCCATGAAACAGTCTTTACGTTTTTGGCACTTGAGGAAAATGGAGTAGAGTACCAATGCTATGCTCCCGATAAAGAACAATACCATGTGGTGAATCACATTACCGGAGATGAAATGCCGGAATCCCGAAATGTTATGGTGGAGTCTGCTCGCATCGCTCGGGGAGATATAAAATCACTAATTGAGCTATCTGCTAGTGAGGCCGGTTTGTTGGTCATACCCGGTGGTTTTGGTGCAGCTAAGAATCTCAACCAGTGGGCCATTTCCGGACCTGATGGTGAATTGGATGATGAGGTCAAGCGTGTCATTAATGATTTTGCCAAAAACAAAAAACCGATCTGTGGACTTTGTATGGGACCGACTGTTATTACGCAGGCTCTGGCAGATTCAGCTATTGCACCTACCGTCACGGTCGGCACATCAGCAGAAGACAGCCCTTATGATATTGAAGGCATCAATGCTGGGATGTCTTCTCTCGGTGCTTCAGTTGCCTCTAAGTCCATCAAAGAAGTTGCCATAGATAAGGTAAACAAAATAGTGACTGCTCCGTGCTACATGATGGAGGCTTCACCTCTGGAAGTAAGGAATAATATCGCCCAGGCTATTAAGGAAGTTGTGGCTTTACTTTAGCACGAAGGATATACCCACTAAAAACGCATGTAGAACGGCAATATCAACTTCGATTCTAAACTGGTACAGAAGCCTTAAATAATACTGCGCCAGATTCGGAACTGATTTTGTAATCAGCACCATAAGTTGCGAGAACTACTTCTCCTTGTTTCAATGCAATCTGATTTCCATTTTCAGAAACTGTTGTTTCCCCATCAAAAAGAAGGATAATTTCAACAGTTTCACATTTTCTTTCGTAGATAGCTTTGGAAGTTACTTCTACCTTGCTCAGCTCAAAGTCCTTCACAGGTGATGGAAATGTCCTTTCCAGCGTATCATCACTAAGGTCTCCTTTGATAATATTCGGGATAGTTTCCTCGAATTTCACATGAGCCATCAACTCTTGAATATCAACATGCTTAGGCGTAAGTCCACCCCTCAAAACATTGTCGGAGTTGGCCATTAGTTCTATATTCTGACCTTCAAGGTAGGCATGTGGAAGTCCTGCATCCTGAAAGACTGCTTCTCCTTGATTGGCTTTTACGATATTGAAAAAGTATATCGAATAAATTCCTTTATCCAAATCCTGATTTGTGCTGTCCAATTTCACAGCTCGGGCTGCCCAAAAATCAGGACTTGATTTATCTAATTCACCATTTTCGTATTTGGGTAAAATTCGCTCAATAAGGGGTTTCAGGTTTTCATTACATTGCTCCTGAGACTGCTCCATTACTTGCTGGTAGAGTCCCTTATAACCTGCTGAGTCAAAGGTTGGAATCAAGTGATTGAACTCAGGTACATTATTAAGGGTTTGGTGTAGTTTTTCTTCTGGCAAAAAACCATGCAACAACCAAAATTCACTGAGTGCCACCATGATCTCAGGCTTGTGGTTGTCATCTTTAAAATTTCTGTTTGAAGCATTTAGCTGAACACCAGCAGCATTATCTTTTTCATAACCAATTTCTGCTTGCTTCTTGGTAGGATGCACCTGGATGGATAGCATGTCTTTGACATCCAGTACTTTAAATAGAAATGGAAGTCGGCCAAAAGCTTTTCGGACATTTTCGCCAAGTCGACCCGTCAAGTCCTGATCTAGATACTTATCCAAAGTAATTTCTCCTTCAGAAGTACTCACCACCGAGGGAGAATTTGCATGTGCTCCCAGCCAATACTCTGCTACGGGTTTACTCGATTTTTCCACGCCAATCAGATCAGCTATAAAGTCTTTCCCGCCCCAGGCATAATTCTGTATGGTTCCTTTTAGTCTAAATACTTTTGGCATTTTTTTCTTTTTCGATTAAGGCTGCAAATATTGACAAACTCAATCATTCTGAGAAATCGATTTTAGAGAATGTCCCAATCATGCTGGGAAAAATAAGAAAAGTAAATTCATTAGCATGCTTCTTTTTTTATTTGCTAGATGAAAATATTGATAGACAGGTACTGTACAAAATATTTTCAAAAATCTTGGTTAACTTGTAAGGGTAGTTAGAGTAAAGTTGTGTCCCTAGAATTAAACACACTAATAGAAGAAGGATAAATTCTATTGGGTTTGACAATCCCAAAAAACTGGAGAACGTAGCAAACTTTCCGTTTAGGTATCAGATTTCAGAAAGTGTTTGTGCACCGTTTTCAGATGGAGTCTCCAAGGTTTATGATGATGGGGGGTTCGCCAGCAGAATGGTCGTAAGAACCTATGGTGCTACTATGCCTCCACCCAGAGAAAGGAAAAATGTCCGCCATGATTCATATTCAGCAGTCTATCAGCTTATTGAATGGGAGTATATGAAAGCCGAAATGGACAATGGAAAAAGAGCAATCCCCGCCTCAGAATTACCAGGCTTTACCTACTTTGATAAATTCGGTATGGTGATCTCTCGCGGTAATCAAGAAGTTCCATTGTCTATTGCAATGAAGGCTGGTCATAATCGAGAGAATCACAACCATATGGATGTTGGAACTTACAATATCGTATTGGGAAAAGATATTATGACTGGAGATATAGGCGCTCCTTCATATAGGGCAGGGGCATTTTCGGATGACAACCCTGCTCGGAGTTCATGGGGGCACCCAGTACCTCGAATCGACAACACCCTTCAATCCAAAGGTGAGGAATTTAGGGGAGAAATAATGTCAACTGAATTCTCAGAAAATGGAGATAAGGTGGTGATGGACATAAAGAGTGCTTACGAAATACCCACATTGAAAACCCTTATAAGGACTTTCGAAAATGATAAAACAGGTGAAGGTACCATCACTATTGAAGATCAGTTTTCAACTACCGAACCAGTACAATTTGGAGTAGCAATCATGACCTTATCCGAATATGAGATCACAAATGACAAAACTGTGATTCTCATGGAAAATGGTCAAAAACTTAAAGCTGAAATTTCAGCAAATGGAGGTGAACTGAAAATTACTGATGAGTTGGTGCCTGTGAAACACCTGAGAGAAAAGGGGCCGGCTTATAGGATAGGAGTGGATTTTACTGAGCCAATAGCCAAAGGTTCACTCACTGTGAAATATACACCGATATTCGCTCTACCATAATCAGGAAAACAAAATACATTAAATAACCATGAACAGACAAGCTCTTGCTTACTTACCACTTATTCTTCTTACCATCATTCCTTCATGCAAACAGCAAAAAGAAACCCAAAAGCATGAAACCAAACCAAACATCATTTTGATCATGGCTGATGATCTTGGATATGGAGAGCTGTCATGCTACGGAAGCGAGATGATCAATACGCCGAATATAGACAAGTTAGCTGCTCAGGGTGTTAAGTTTACGGACTACCACTCGAATGGCACGGTGTGCAGTCCAACCCGGGCCGCTATGATGACGGGAAAATACCAGCAAAGAACTGGAGTAGAAGGAGTAATCACTGCCGCGAATCATCGTGAGGTTGGATTGGCGTTAGAGGAGGTGACGTTAGCTGAAGAACTCAAGAAACTAGGATATACCTGTGGTATATTTGGTAAGTGGCATTTAGGTTATGCCAAGGAATTTAACCCTACATTCCAGGGTTTTGACCAGTTTGCCGGATTTGTAAGTGGAAATGTGGATTATCATTCGCATGTGGATCAGGAAGGCTTCTTCGATTGGTGGCGTGATTCTACTTTGGCGGATACTCCTGGATATACCACAGATTTAATTACCAACTTTGGAGTTGACTTTATAAGGAAAAACAACCCTCAGAAGACAGGCAAACCATTTTTCTTATACCTTCCACATGAGGCACCTCACTACCCAATACAAGGGCGCCAAGACAAGCCGGTCAGAGCTAAAGGAAGTGGAAAATATATAAGGAAAGTAGCTAAAGACAGTGTTCAATCAATTTACAAGGAAATGATTGAAATCATGGACGAGGGAATTGGTGCTGTGATGGAGTCGATAACTGAAGAGGGACTTGATCAAAATACAATTGTGATTTTTTGCTCCGATAATGGAGCAGCTGCTAAAAGGGGCGACAATGGCGTGCTCAGATCCTATAAGGCTTCAGTATATGAAGGTGGGCATAGGGTGCCGGCAATAGTCAGATATCCTGGTAAGATCAAGGCGGGTGTTATCGACACCAGTCAAGTGATGTCCATGGATTTATTACCAACCTTACTTGATTTTTCAGATGGTGCCCCTTCTGGTAAGAATATTGATGGTTTGAGCATTAAGAATCTGCTTTTGGATGGAACTTCACTACCAGACAGAGATCTTTTTTGGGTATTTAAGAACAAGAAAGCTGTACGTAGTGGAAAATGGAAAATGGTATTGATTTCAAATAATGGAAGCGAATCTGTAGAATTATTTAATTTAGAAAGAGATTTGTCAGAGCGCGAAAATTTGGCCGAGACTGAGACAAAAATTGTGAGCGAATTGCAAAAGAAGTTGAATGCCTGGGAGAAAGAGGTTCGTGCAGGAGTAAAGCCAGTGGCTATGTAGATTGACTGGTGGAAAAATTGAACTAACAACTAAACAAAATACACTATGAAAGATTATCAAATCAACCGGAGGAAGTTTTTGCAAACAGCTTCAGCTTCGCTGGCAATGACTGCAGTTGGAGCTAGCGCATTGGGGTTTTCATTTCCTCAAAAAACACTCAGAGTAGGACTTATTGGAGCAGGTTGGTATGGTAAGAACGACGTGTTTAGGCTCATACAGGTAGCTCCAGTAGAAGTAATTTCAGTATGCGATGTAGATAAAAACATACTTTCTAAGGCCGCAGAATTGATAAGTCAGCGGCAAAAGTCGGGTAAGGTTCCAAAGACCTATACCGACTACAGACAAATGCTAGCCAAAAAGGACCTGGATATCGTCATTATTGGTTCTCCTGATCATTGGCACGCTTTACAAATGATTGATGCTGTAAAGGCAGGAGCACATGTTTACGTTCAAAAACCCATTAGTGTAGACGTGATAGAAGGGGAGGCCATGGTCGCCACGGCCCGAAAGTACAATAAAGTGGTGCAGGTAGGCACACAGCGTAAGAGTACTCCTCACCTTATTGATGCCAAGAAGAAAATTGTAGATGCAGGGCTCTTGGGAAAAATTTCACACGTGGAGATGTGTTGCTATTATCATATGAAGGCCAATGGAAATCCACCTGTAGAACCTGTTCCTGATTTTCTTGATTATGAGATGTGGACAGGACCTGCTCCAATGAGATCTTATGATGGATTACCTCACATAAGGTGGTGGCGAACATTTAAAGAATATGGGAACGGTATTATGGGTGATATGTGTGTACACATGCTGGATACTGTTCGCTGGATGCTTGATCTTGGATGGCCTAATAAAATCTCCTCTACAGGCGGCATCTATGTGCAGAAAGAAGGCAAATCCAACATACCAGATACTCAGTCGGCTATTTTTGAATATGAAGAACTAAACTGCGTATGGCAACACCGCAGCTGGGGTACGCCTGCTGATCCAGAATACCCTTGGTCATTTAAGTTATATGGAGAAAAGGGCACCTTGTCTGGAAGTACGATGCAATATGATTTTGTTCCGCACAAAGAAGGAGACCCAATCCATCAGGATGTATTGTATGAAAAAGAAAAATACCCAGAAGATGTCACCGAAGAGCGCATCGAATTAAATGCTGCACCGGCAACACGCCTGCACATGCTTGATTTTCTGAAAGCCATAGATAACAATAGCAAACCAGTCGCTGATATAGAGGAAGGACATATATCCACAGCCAGTTGTATTTTGGCCAACTTATCGATGGAGCTGGGAAGACCGCTGCAATATGATCCTGAAAAACGTGAAGTGGTGGGTGACAAAGAAGCTACAGCCTTACTCCAACGGGCCTATCGTGCACCTTGGGTTCACCCTGATCCTGAGAAAGTCTAACCGCTGCGATCATGCATAAATTTAATCTTCTGTCTATTTTCTTTTGTAAGCTTAGTTGCTCTTTCCCAGGACAAAACCGGTGCAGGCAAGCTTCATTCAAGCATCCTACATTGCTAAACTTAGACTTTTAAATGGATTAATACCGAATTAAAAATAACAATAGGAAAAATACAAATCAGCTTATGAAGACTATGAAAAACCTTATCGCTCTGTTTGTTTTGATTGCTATACTGTCTTGCAAGGAACAGCCTCCTGTTATCAATGTTTATGCCGATCAGGAAGTACTGAACGAGCTAGGTTATGCCATGGGCAAATTGAAAGACCAAGTGGCTCTAAGCGGAAGAAAAATACAGATTAGTGATGAGAAGGCTTCTGCTAACCTGGTTCTGGAAATGGAGGAGCAGAGCGACGTAGATGCAGAAAAAAATGATGGCTTTAGTTTGACGAAGACAAATGGCACTCTTCAACTTTCATCCGAATGCAACCGTGGACTATTATATGGTTTGCTGGATATTGCTGAGCAACTATCTACAGGGAAAAACTGGGATAATCTGGAGGCCAAATCTATTACAGCACATCACGACTTCCGGGCAATTAAATTCAATCTCCCCTGGTATTCTTACCGCAGTGGCGAGCACCTGGCACTTCACACTGAAACCTGCAAAGACTTAAAATACTGGGAGTCTTTCCTGGATATGATGGTTGAGAATAAATTCAATACGCTATCGCTTTGGAATATGCATCCATATATGTATATGGTAAAATCCGAATCTTTTCCTAAAGCATCTCCTTTCAGTGATGCCGAAATGGCAGAATGGGAGGTTTTTTGGAAAGCACTTTTTCAAATGGCCAAAGAACGAGGTGTGGATACTTACGTGGTTAACTGGAACATCTTTTTACCAGAGGCTTTTTCCAAAGAGTATGGTGTGGCTGACTACTCATCTGAAACAGGGGCTGGTTTCATCGGCGAGGGAGAGACCAATGAAAATATTGAAGCATACATGAGAGAGATGGTTACGCTTACACTTAATAAGTATGAAAACCTCACTGGTATTGGGCTGACTCTTGGTGAGCGCATGGGAGGCATGACATCAGAAGAAAGAAAAGACTGGGTCAACCGCACTATGATTGCCGGGCTAAAGGCTGCCGATAGAAAGGCCAGACTAATATATCGTGCGCCCTTGTCGGCTGGCAAAGCAAACCATGGTTCGGTAAGTGTAACAACAGAAAAGCTGACCAGGGATGCCATAGAAAACCTCGATCTGGAGGATGATGTATGGATTGAATTTAAGTTCAATTGGTCGCATGCTCACTCTTCACCAAAATTATCAATTGTACATGGAGGCATGTTAACGGATACCTATTGGCAGCCTTATTCGGACAAATACAAAGGTGTCTGGACCATGAGAAACGAAGACTTTTTTGTACTACGCTGGGGCGATCCTGATTTCATTAGGGAATTTTTGGATTTGAATAGTCAAAAATACGTAGGTGGATGTTTTATCGGCTCAGAGACCTACATTCCGGCAAAGGATTTCATTACAAAAGAAGAGCACCGTACATGGGATTATGCTTTTCAGAGGCAATGGCTATTCTACAAAGTGTGGGGAAACCTATTGTTTAACAAGCAAACTTCGGATAGCTACTTTTCGAAATCTCTGGCTGATAAATTCGGCTTAGACAATGGTGACGACTTGTTGGAAGCTTGGAAATTGGCTTCCAAAAACCCGAATCGAATGGCTTCCTTCTTCGGGAGTACCTGGGATGGAACTGTCTATTCAGAAGGCTTTAAAACTAACGGTGGAAAATTCATTGATATAGATAAGTTTATCTCCCGAAATGTATTGGATTCATCTTATGTGAACATCAAAGATTTCGTAGCAGGTGAATTTGATAAGGAGGATCAGGTCACTCCACTACAATTGGCTGAAGAATCTGAAAATCAGTCTATTAGGATATTTGAAATAGTAGATGGACAAAGAAAGTCCCCTAGCTCTTCAGAACTGGAAATTGAATTAACAGATCTGGAATTTTGGGCCAATTACGGACGCTACTTTGCTTCAAAAATCAGGGCTGGAGTTGCACTGGAGAAATTCAGGAATGGTAAAGAACCCAATGGGCAGACTGATGCGATAGAAATATTGAAAGAAGGAAAAGCACACTGGAGCAAAATGGTAGAGCTGGTCGAAAAGTACAATGTAGCGGTCATGCCACATCAATTTGACAAGGAGTTCTCATGGCGCAAGCACCTGGAGGATATTGATAAGGATATAGCCTTTGTAAAAGATGTTTCAATACAATAATTCAAATACTGCTAAATCGAAATACACCATCAATCTGAATGAAATAAAATGAAAAACACGACTTTTTACTTTTCAAGTTATTCTGAGCTCAGAATATTGACTCTAATTCTATTTTTGCTAGTTGGCGCTAAAATAGTAGCCCAACCATATCCAAATCCCTACATGCAGGTAGATGATTGGGCGAAACTGCCCGATGGCAGAACCATGGGTGCCGTAGGTAAGGTGGAGGTTGATATCGATGGAGAGCATATTTGGGCAGTAATCCGCTGTGATGCTACCGAACCAGATCGGTTTGGCAATGAATGTCTCGATTCGGATTTAGATCCAATAATTAAATTTGATCAAGAGGGAAATGTGGTGGAGAGCTTTGGTGCAGGTATGTTCATCTGGCCACATGGTATTGAGCTAGATAAAGATGGTAATGTTTGGGTAACAGATGCTGTATTAGATAGACGCATTCCCGAGGGTGATCAACGGGGGCACAGGGTGATTAAGTTTAGTCCAAAAGGGGAAGTGCTGATGCAGCTGGGTAAAACTGCTACGCCCGGGACAGGCAATTATGAATTTATTTCTCCAGCAGATGTGGTCATCGCTGATAATGGTGACATCTTCATTGCCGATGGTCACACCGTTGATGGTAACAATCGCGTGATGAAGTATTCCAGTGATGGAAAGTTTTTAAAATCCTGGGGCAAGGAGGGGTACGGTCCCGGAGAGTTCAAGAGCCTTCATGGCCTGGCACTGGATGCAAGAGGTAGATTGTTCGTGGCGGATCGAGGGAATAACCGCCTTCAGATATTTGACCAGGATGGTAATTTCATCGCACAATGGACACAGTTTGGCAAACCAAGCGGGGTGTTTTTTGATCAAAACGACAACATTTATGTAGCGGACTCAGAGTCTGATAATGTACAGAATCCCGGTTGGGAAATGGGTATTAGGATCGGTGATGCGCATCTGGGCTGGGTGCATTATTTCATCAGGCTACCAACAGCTGATCCACGAGACACCTGGACGAACGGAGCAGAGTTTGTTGCAGTGGATAAATTCGGAAATATCTACGGTGGTCAGCCCGGCCCAAGAAAGTTACAGAAGTATGTAAGGGTAAGAGGTAAATAATCGGGTCGATACAGAAAGGTCAAAAACATGGATCAAGGATATAAGCTGTTGCTGATTTTGCTTTTGTGTGTGAGCTGTGTTGCCAGGGCACAAGATGAATTTGATAAGCTAAATGAGTTGCCTGATTGGGAGCTGAAGTTTTCGGATCCATGTACTTCTAATTGGCAAAATAATTGGTTTCTCGACGGAGATATAGCAAAAGTAGAACACAATGAGTACGGCATGGAATTAATAGCCGGACCCATCAATAGGAATGATGCTCACCATTCGGTGCTTTGGACGAAGCAGTCTTTCGAAGGTGATCTTAAAATTGAATATAACTACACCAGAACTGATAGTCAGATTGTAAACGTAAATATCCTTTTCATTCAGGCTACAGGAACAGGCAAGGAAGGGTTTGATAAGGATATTTCGAAATGGAATGATTATCGCAAGGTGCCGACGATGAGTAAGTATTGGCTCAACATGAATACCATTCACGTAAGTGTAGCTGCTTTTCCAATGGTCAATGAAGATCCTGAAAATGACTATATCAGGGTAAGGAGATATCCCGCTGCATCAAAGGACCGGGAAGACTTTAATAAAATGGAAGTTCCTCCAACTTCATTTAAGACTGGTTTGTTCAAGACAGGTGTCACTTACAAAATGACCTGGATCAAATCAAACTCCAAACTGTATCTGGAAATGAACGGAGATGACCAACTAAAGCGTTATTCATGGGATTTATCAAAATTTGACCCCATCACCGAAGGGCGAATTGGACTGAGGCATATGTTCACCCGATCAGCAGCTTATAAGGATTTTAAAGTTTACGACAAATGAAAAAAGGCCTGGCAGTTTCGATAGTTCTAATTCTGTGTTGCTGGTTTGGATATGCTCAACCGAACACAAGCAAGGATAAAATAAGTGTCTTGATCGTGGATGGGTTTAGCAATCACGACTGGAAGCAAACCACTTATGTAGTCAAAACAATCCTGGAAAGATCAGGTTTGTTTGAAGTGAGTGTGTCAACTTCACCCTCAGAGCCAGAGGATGACGCATGGAATAATTGGAATCCTAAGTTCAAAGATTATGATGTTGTCATCCAAAACTCAAACAATATTTTCAATAAGAAAATTGAATGGCCTGAAATAGTTCAAAAGCAACTGGAGAAATATGTGAATGCAGGTGGAGGTCTATATATTCATCATTCAGCCAATAATGCTTTTGCCAATTGGCAGGAATACAATCGAATGATAGGTTTGGGATGGAGGAAACCAGACCAGGGCATAGCGCTACAGGTAGAAGAAACTGGCCAGATCAAGAGAATTCCAATAGGGGAAGGCAGGGGAACTTACCACGGACCTAGAAATGATGAAGTAATTCAAATCATAAAAGATCATCCGATCAACAAGGGCTTTCCAAAGGCCTGGAAAACACCTGATATGGAGCTATATAAATTTGCCAGAGGACCTGCCGAAAATCTTACAGTGCTGTCTTATGCTAAAGATGAAGAAACCGACATCAATTGGCCTGTTGAATGGATAGTGAAATATGGTAATGGCAAAATCTATAATTCCAGCATGGGTCATTTGTGGAAGGGCCAAACATACCCAATCAGCTACAGATGCATCGGTTTTCAAACGACATTAATAAGAGCAACTGAATGGCTGGCTAGTGGTAAGACGACTTACGAGTTGCCTACCAACTTCCCAACTGAGTCCGAGATCAAAACAACAAGTGAAGATTATATTAAATAGATGAACGGGAATAAACCTTCCCAATTTCAAATACCAACTTATGAAAACTATTATTAGAACAATTATATGTCTTTTGGTGCTATGTCAGGTTGCCAAAGCCCAAACTCCGAATGTAAAACCACTCAATCATGACGAGCGTATGGCCTGGTGGCGAGATGCTGGATTTGGCATGTTTATCCACTGGGGTGCTTATTCTATTCCTGGAGGAGAAAGGAATGGTGAGGTGTGCAGAGGAGGAGCCGAATGGATCATGGACAAACTGGATTATACCATTGAAGACTATGAAAAGCAGGTGGTAGCCAAATTCAATCCTGTGAAATTTGATGCTGATGAATGGGTGGCCATGGCCAAAAACGCTGGCATGAAATACATTGTCCTTACCTCCAAACATCATGACGGTTTTTGTCTTTGGGACTCGGAAGTCACGGATTATGACGTGATGGATGCTGCACCGTTTAAGCGTGATATCGTTAAGGAACTGGCTGAAGCTTGCAAAAGAGGTGGGATCAAATTTTGTTTTTATCATTCCATAGTCGATTGGCATCACCCTCAGGCTCAGGGCACGCTCTATCCCAATTACAATGCAGGACAGAAAGATCAATCTGTTGTCAATCCGGAGTTTCCTAAATACTTTGAGAACTACCTGAAGCCTCAGGTTACTGAGTTGCTTACTAACTATGGTGATATAGGTGTTGTGTGGTTTGACGGAGATTGGATAGCTGATTACACCACTGAAATGGGTAAGGAATTATACGACTACATCAGGGGTATACAGCCGAATACAATTATCAACAACCGAGTAGATAAGGGGCGCATGGGTATGGAAGGTATGGATCGGGAAGGAGAAT
Organism: Cyclobacteriaceae bacterium; assembly: GCA_049115735.1. Classification (GTDB taxonomy): domain Bacteria; phylum Bacteroidota; class Bacteroidia; order Cytophagales; family Cyclobacteriaceae; genus CAXBNB01. The sequence goes on from JAGDZP010000012.1 coordinate 55,165, forward strand.
TTGCCGGAGACTTTGGTACGCCGGAACAAGAAATACCGGCTACAGGTATAGATTCGGACTGGGAATCCTGCATGACGATGAATGGTTCATGGGGATATAAACCATCGGATACAAAGTGGAAAAGTAGCAAGGTGCTCATTCAAAACTTAGTGGACATTGTATCTAAAGGAGGCAATTTCTTACTCAATATTGGCCCTGATGGTCAGGGTCTATTTCCTTCCGAAAGTGTCGAACGGCTTGCGGCAATGGGAGAATGGACAAAAGCAAATGGAGAGTCTATTTATGGAGCAAAGGCCAGTCCCTTTGCCAGCCCATCCTGGGGTAGATATACCAGCAAATCAGGAACATTATATGCTCAAATATTTGATTGGCCGAGTAGTGGCAAAATAAAGGTTGACAAGAGTGTGAAAGTTGTGAAGGCATGGATGCTGGCAGGAAATGGTAGTTTGCTAACGATTGAATCTTCTGGAGAAGGAGACTCAATAGTGCTACCCAAAACTTCTCCAGATGAGAATTCAGCAGTTGTGAAGCTGCAGGTAATACCATCAGAAGATTGGGCAAATTTTAGTCGGTATCGAAAGGCCAATGCTGATGTGAAACAACCTTCAAACAAAGAGAATAGAGTGGTTTTCATGGGCAACTCAATTACCCAGGGATGGGTGAAAAGGAATCCTGAATTCTTTGAGGATAACCCATACATTGGTAGGGGAATAAGTGGTCAGACCACCGCGCAAATGCTGCTCAGATTTAGATCAGATGTGATCGACCTAAAGCCTAAAGTTGTTGTGATTCATGCTGGCACAAACGATATTGCAGCTAACAGAGGTCCGGTCACATTGGAGCAGATTATTGGGAACATAGCGTCTATGTCAGAATTGGCAAAGGCTAACGGAATTAAGGTAGTGTTGGCTTCTGTGCTCCCTGCGACCAGTTATTTGTGGAGACCGGCTATTGATCCGGCCGATAAGATCATTGCACTAAACGAATTGATTAAAAACTATGCTGACGAAAACAATATTGTTTACCTTGACTATTTTTCAGCTATGGTCAATAGTGAAAATGGACTGAGGAAAGAATATGGCAGGGATTCAGTGCATCCGAATGTAGCAGGGTATAAGGTAATGGGACCTCTTGCAAAAAAAGCTATAGCCAAAGCATTAAAATAAATTTATAAGAAACTAAAAACTATATCAAACACACTCGAACTATGAAACTATTTATTACCCATTGCCAAAGGACATTGTTGGCCTTATGTACTATTATTCTATTTTCGATCAGCTGCGAAAACAAACAGCCATCCGATCCGAATACCCTTCAAGCTGATGTGATTGTTTACGGTGGCACTTCTGCGGCTGTAACCACCGCTGTTCAGGCATCCAGAATGGGAAAATCTGTGATTGTTGTTTCTCCTGACAAGCATCTGGGTGGCCTCTCAGCAGGTGGGCTGGGTTGGACTGACTCTGGAAAAAAACAGGCTGTTGGAGGTATTTCCAGAGAGTTCTATCAAAAAATATTTGAATACTACGATGCAGACGAAAATTGGAAATGGCAAAAGAAATCCGACTATGGAAATAAGGGGCAAGGCTCTCCGGCCATAGATGGTAACAACCGCACCATGTGGATATTCGAACCTCACATTGCAGAGCAGGTATTCGAAGATTTTATTAAAGAACATAAAATAAAAGTTTATCGGGATGAATGGCTCAACAGGGAGTCAGGAGTAGAAGTGAGTGAAGGGCAAATAAAATCTATTACCACCCTTAGCGGAAAGAAATATGAAGGAAAAATGTTTGTGGACGCTACATACGAAGGTGACCTGATGGCATCATCGGGTGTGTCTTATCATGTAGGTCGGGAGGCTAATAGTGTCTATGACGAAACCTGGAATGGCGTGCAAATCGGTACACTGCATCACAAGCACTGGTTTATGAGTGATATTTCTCCTTATAAAATCCCTGGAGACTCGACCAGCGGAGTACTTCCCCTGATATCTACAGAAGATCCTGGTGTAAAAGGAGAGGGAGATCACAGAATACAAGCCTATTGCTTTCGGGTTTGTATGACCAATCACCCTGAAAATAGGAAGCCATTTCCAAAGCCAACAAACTATGACCGTGCCAGATATGAATTGTTGACAAGGGTATATGCTACCGGTAGGCGCGATCACTTCGAAAAATTTGATCCCATCCCGAACAAAAAGACAGATACTAACAATCATGGGCCTGTTAGTAGTGACTACATAGGAATGAACTATGACTACCCTGAGGCGAGTTATGAGCGTAGAAAAGAGATAATAGCGGATCATCAAAATTACCAGCAGGGTCTATTGTATTTCATTTGCAATGACCCGTCTATTCCCGAAGACATCCAGTCTGAATATAAGAAATGGGGCTTGGCGAAGGATGAGTTTGTGGATAATGACAATTGGCCTCACCAATTATACGTTCGCGAAGCAAGGCGTATGATCGGTGAGTATGTAACCTCAGAAAAGGACATCACCAGTGAATATGACACGCCGCAATCTGTGGGAATGGGATCGTATGCGATGGATTCTCACAATACCCAGCGATACATCAAGCCGGATGGCTTTGTGCAGAATGAGGGTGATATTGGTACGAAGGTTAAAAAGCCTTATAAAATTTCTTATGGTTCAATAATTCCCAGGAAAGAGGATTGCAGAAACCTACTCGTCCCGGTCTGTGTGTCGTCCAGTCACATTGCCTACGGTTCTATTCGAATGGAGCCTGTGTTTATGATTCTTGGGCAGAGTGCAGGAACAGCTGCCGCAATGGCATTGGATGAAAATGTTGGTATTCATGATCTGCCTTTTGAAAAAATCAGAGCCAAATTATTGGAGGACGGCCAAGTTTTGGAGCTGCCTGATATGTAGGGCTTGATAGCTAAACCAGAATGATCTGCCGCGCTTTTGGATTCGTATTTGTCTTTTGTATGTGGTGCATTGGTGCCAATGCTCAGGTTGTCAATGCAGGAGTAGGTGGCAACACGACCAAGGATCTTTTAAATAGAATTGATAGAGATGTGCTGAATCAGGAAGCTGATTTGGTAATTCTGATGGTAGGTACGAATGACATGCTCAACTCTAAGAAGATGATCACCTATCAGGAGTATCAAAAAAACCTGGAAGAGATTATTCAAAGCATTAAGCAAAGAGGTAGCGAGGTTTTGTTAATGAGTTCGCCACCTGTCGATAGTGCTTATTTGTTTACACGACACGATAGGAAGCTTTTTAATGAAACTCCCAATGAAAAGATAAATGCGGTTGGTAATATAGTCAGTGCCGTAGCAAAGCAACTGGGTATATTCTTTTTTGATTTGAATGCTAAATTCAAAGAACTAAACCTTCCAAAACACAATGAGGATTTGTTTATCAAAAACCCTCAAAATAGTGGGAAAACTGATGGTGTGCACCCAACCGCTTTGGGCTATAGGTTTATCGCTGAAAATATTTTCTTCTTTCTGAAAGAGAACAAACTGCTAAAACCAGATATTAAGATTGTTTGTTTTGGAGATTCTATTACGAAGGGTTCTGGTGCAACAGTAAATTATCCAAGCTATCTGGCTGATAGGATTGAAGATTATTCAAACAAAAATTAAGGATTATGAATGCTTCAAATAAAATACTACAGGGTATACTGATTTTGTTTTTGCTTGTTTCCAGCAGTTTTGAGATAGTAAAAATTGAAGGTTCGCAGGATACTGGGACTAGAGAAAACTTTCCTGTTAAGGACCATCCTCGGATTTTTGTGAGCAATGAGCCGAAAAAGGATTTTCTGAAAAGGGTGCAGGAAGTAGCCTGGAAAAAGCAGATGATTGAGGAGAAGCAGGAAGATCTGAAGAAATATATGGCCTTGTGCAAAAAGGATCCCGATTGGTTGCTGTCGCGCTTGCAGATGAACTGGAAAACCAAGCATACCAATGTTTACCTCATGGGAGGAAAGTTTTCGCATTCTGACGGTGATGCTCCTGTTCCGACGGTACGCTATTCCGGAACCAGGGATTGGGCAACCGATTATTCATCTCCTGACCTGGAGGACGTGAAGCCGTACCTGGATGACCCCAGAGGGCTTTATTTACAGCGTAAGGACAATAAGCAATGGGAGTGGGTAAAACCACCTGCGACAGGTCACATTATTGAAGGCATCAATAGAAAGGTGATGCGCCTGGTCGAAGATGCTGCGTTTATGTTCTGGATGACCAGAGATAAGAAATATGCTGAATTCGCAACACCCATTTTCTTTCAATATATGGAGGGCATGTATTACCGGAATGCTCCGGAAGTGTTGAATGATTCCAGTCAAAAGGGCTTATCAGGCCTGGCTACATTCGAAGTGATACATGAATCGATTGTAATTTCATTGGCACTCACTTACGATTTCTTATTCGACTATTTCAAAAAACAAGGAAAGGATCTGGGGCATTCTCAAGCCGTGTTTCAGAAATGGGGAGATCAAATCATTAAGAATGGAGTGCCCAACAACAATTGGAACCTATTTCAGGCAAGGTTTCTTACATACATAGCTATGGTGTTAGAAAATGACGCTGCTTATGAGAATGGCAAAGGACAACAATATTACCTTAGAAATACATTCGATATTTCTTCCGAAAGGCAGATTGCAATAAAAGAGTCTTTGCTGGTGTATGATCAGGAAAATGGTATTTGGCCTGAGTCTGCGTCTTACTCGATGCATGTGACCACTACACTCCTGGAGATATTGACTTTGTTGGATCATTTGACAAACAAGAATGAAGTGGCCAATTTTCCCATTGTAGAAAAAGCTGCCCTTGCGGCATTTCAGTATCTATTTCCAAGTGGGTATACTGTCGGGTTTGGAGACTCGGGGCACAAAATTGTACCGCCAAAAAACTTTGAACTCCTAATTGCCAACTATCGAAAATATGGCCTAAAGGAAAAAGAGCACTTGATTACCGGGCTTTTGAATGACCTCATTCAGAACGATCTGTATGAGCGCGATGGGCGCGGTTTGTTTGAGATGTTTTTTTATGTTGATCAACTTTCAATTGAAAAGTCGGAAAGCCAGGGCAATGAGCTTATCACGCCAACTTTCTATGCGCCCAATGTGAGCATGTTTGTGCAAAGGCTGGGAGCAGGAAAAGATGCTACGATGTTCTCTACAGTTGGCTCTTATGGCAATCATGCGCATGCTAATGGAATTTCCATGGAGCTATTCGCCAATGGCTATGTGCTCGGTCCGGATATGGGCAGGGGGGCAAGCTATTGGAACCCTGATCATAGAGAGTATTACTCCCAATTCCCCGCTCACAACACAGTGGTAGTAGATGGTATTTCGACCTATAGGGCGATGAGAAGCTATCATCCCTATGCTTTGGACAACTGTTTTCCCAAGTCTGAGGAAATTACACTTTTTGATAAGGTTACTTATTCCAAAGTGTCATTTTTGGAACCTAAAACCATGTCCAATCAGCAACGACTGACCGCACAGGTTCAGAGCAAAGCCGGACCAGGATATATAGTTGATATCTTCCGCTCAAAAAAGGCTAAAGATACTACCCAGATGCATGATTATTTTTATCACAATCTTGGCCAATCCCTTCAAGTCTTTGAGGGAGGAAAAGAAGTGTCTTTGTCAGATACTCAGGAGTTGTCATCGGCCAATGGACTACTAAAGGCTTACGATTATTTTACCGATAATAAAACTGTAACGCTGGATGATGATCTCACGGCCATGTTCACATTAAAAGAACAAGGTAAGCCTGATAATTTGATGAAAATGTGGATCAAAGGGGCTCAAGGTCAACAGATTTTCACAGTGAAAGGACCAAGGAGTAAAGCCTTGTCAAAAGGAACTGCTCCTGAAGAAATGGTTGACGCTCAGGTACCTGCCATTATGTTGAGAAGAAAGCAAGCAGCCTGGAAACGACCTTTTGTTTCTGTTTTCAACCCTACCTGGAGTGATCAGGAGAATGCAATTGCTGATGTAACCTTCAATGAAGACGGATATGGAGCGCAAATAATTGAGGTAGCAATGGGCGATGGTAGCAAAGACATTATAACTGCAGGTCAGTCGGAGAGTAGTATCATTGTACAAGAAGGTTTAGAGCAAAAGGGCTTGTTTTCTGTAGTGCGACTTGCAGAGAATGGTCAGGTGGAGTTCATTATGGTTTCCGGCATGAATGTATTCCGGTATAAGGGATGGGATATAATTTCTGAGGGTGCAGCCACTTCCGTAACGATCGAACGAGATGGAAATGCAATGGTGATTGAAAATGATCAGCCCATTATGTTGAGAGTCAAGCGCAGCGATAATTATTCACCAAAAATGATGACGCTCTATGAGCAAGGAAAGGAAGTAGGCAAAAGAGCGGGGAAGGTCAGCCGATTTGATAAAGACCTGATAGAATTTAGAATTGCTAAATTGTATGATAAGGTTGTAATCAATTAAAGATGCCAAAATCAAATAAATGTAAGATATTTAGACACTTTTTGTTTCCTAAGAAATAATCAGCACAACTTAAACTATCAACTATTGTGAAAAGCAACAATCAAAACTTATGGTCATTCACTGCCTCTTTGGCGGGATTCTTATTTGGGTTCGATACCGTAGTTATCTCCGGTGCAAACCTCCCAATCAAAGAACTTTGGGATACAAGTCCATTGTTCCATGGTACTTTCATCATGTCTATGGCACTCTGGGGGACAGTGGTAGGATCACTCTTGGGAGGCATACCCAGCCAACGTTTGGGTAGGAAAAATACCTTAATCTGGATTGGTGCTTTGTACTTTATATCGGCTGTTGGTTCTGGATTGGCACCTGATCCATATTCATTTTCCTTTTTTAGGTTTATTGGTGGGTTAGGAGTAGGGGCTTCTACAGTGGCCGGCCCTATGTATATTTCGGAGATTTCCACCCCTAAAAACAGAGGAAGGTTGGTTGCTCTCTACCAATTCAATATAGTATTGGGTATCCTCATTGCGTTCTTTTCAAACTACTTACTCAAAGGTTTTGATGGCGCCAATGACTGGCGATGGATGTTGGGCATAGAAGGATTGCCGGCGGCAATCTACTTTGTGTCTGTGTTCTTTATTCCAAAGAGTCCGAGATGGTTGATCACTGAAAGAAAGGATGAGGATGGTGCACGAGAGGTCCTTGAGAGAATGGGTGTCGAAGATGTTGAAGGAGAAATACAGCAGATTGAGGATGCTGAGAAAATCGAAGAAAAATCGGATGAATCATTTTTTACTAAATACAAAAAGCCTTTGATATTGGCCTTCCTCATAGCATTTTTCAACCAGCTGTCCGGAATCAACTTCGTATTATACTATGCCCCGGAAATACTGGAGATAGCCGGACTAGCAGCGAAAGAGTCGCTCTTTAATTCTATTGCTATTGGCGGTATAAATCTGCTCTTTACATTTGTGGGGATGTATCTCATCGACCGTGCCGGCAGGCGTCAACTTTTGATCATTGGTTCAATCGGATACATAGCCAGCTTGCTCATGATTGCTTTATCTTTTTATGCTGATTTAGGGGCGGGAGTTCTTTTGATGTCCATTATGGCTTTTATTTCTTCCCATGCCGTTGGTCAGGGGGCTATTATTTGGGCGTTCATAGCCGAGATTTTCCCAAATCACGCTAGAGCTTTTGGTACATCGTGGGGAACGGGTACGCATTGGATATTTGCCGCACTGATCACACTTTTAGGGCCTGTGGTCATAGACATATTCAAAGAAAATCCATGGCCAATCTTTGTGATTTTCGCCGGAACAATGGTATTCCAGTTGCTTTTTGCTCTATTTATGATGCCAGAAACAAAAGGGGTATCCCTGGAAGATATACAGAAGAAGCTGGGTATTTGATAACGCTGGATTGAAATTCGGGACCAATAATTTAAAGTTGTATCTGGGAAATTTTCATTTAAACCAGGAGTATGTAAATTATTCCATTTGCAGTCACATATTTAAATGTTGGTACTTTATGCACTTATACTATCAAAGAGCACCCATCTATTCTGTCCTACTTACTATCAGTGTATTGTTAAATTCATGCACGAGCAACAAGCAAATAGATATTTGGTTCAATGCAGAACAAGATTTTGATGTACAGGAAATATTCAATAGTGAAAGGTTTCCAAATATTGTTACAGCTACAGATGGTAGCCTGCTAGCCACCTGGGGAAGGACAAAAGTAGTTGCCAAAAGAAGTGAAGATGGAGGAGAAACCTGGAGTGAAGAAATAGTGATTGCCGACCCGGGATTCCATGGTGGTGGTACGACGGTAGATGAGAACACAGGGAATATTTTCGCCTTTGTAGAAGAAAGTCATCCGGTTGCCCCTTTACATATTTATATAAGTAAGGATCATGGGAAGACATGGTCGGAACACAACTACGAGCTACTACCAGATGCAAACGGAAATACTCCCGCAATGCACTTGAATGAGCATGGCACAACGCTAATGAGAGGAGAGTATGCAGGCAGGATTATACGACCTTCGAGATACTATGGCAAGACTAACGACCGAAGCGAATGGCCGGAACATTATACCAATGCAATTTATAGTGATGATGGGGGGGATACATGGAAAACCAGTAATCCATTCCCTGCCAATGGTACCGGCGAAGCAACACTCGTTGAACTATCCGATGGTACTATTTACTACAACTCTCGTCGACATTTGTCAACAGACGGTTTAAATCCAAAAATGAGGCATATCGCCTGGAGCAAGGACGGAGGTGAGACCTGGGGAGATTTAACTGTGAGTGATGAGCTTCCTGATGGCGATCAGAATAGGGATTATGGCCTGATGGCCGGACTGGTGAGGCTCCCAATAGACGGTCGGGATATTCTTTTGTTTAGCAATATTGAATCTATGGAGGGTAGACACCACGGAACGGTATGGGCAAGCTTTGATGGTGGAAAGACATGGCCGGTTAAGCGATTGGTGGATGAAGGTAGTTTCGCCTACTCTTCATTGACAGTAGGGCGAGAGGGCACAGCCTCCGAAGGAATGATTAACCTATGCTATGAAAGTGACGGAGGTGCAAAAGTAGCCCGCTTCAATATGGCCTGGTTGCTGGATGGAAAGGACTGGCAGGTATTTATTAATTGATAGGTATGCCAAACGGAATCTATTATGTAAAAAAACAAGCGCTTCAGGCCCCAGTAGTTACTTGTATGAAAATTATATTCAATTTTTAGAATACTACTAGACTTCATCCCTTTCCTTTAACAGGTAAAAAGAATTGTATTCTGAGATTAATATTTGCACCATAAGCATCAGGTACGTTTCCTTTCACAGGGCTAAATTCATAAAATACGCCAATCCATCAATTCAGAGTTTCATACATTTGTCTGAAGTATAACTTTTTTGTTTTCAACTTGAATAGTTCAGACGCTACTTTATGGGATAAACTCAGAAATGGACACAAGTCTTCGTTTGACTTAATTTACAATGACTATATCAATGTCCTGTTCAATTATGGCAGGAGGTTTACATCGGATCAAGAACTGATTGAAGATTGTATACAGGATTTCTTCACCGATTTATGGGTGAAAAGAGATAGGCTATCAGCTACCAATCAAATCAAACCTTATTTATTGCTGTCCTTGAAAAGGAGACTTCTGAGACAAATCGCAAAAGACTCCAAAAAAGAAGGAATTGATGGGTATCAGGACTTTCTAATAGAGTTTTCACGCGAAGATGAACTTATCAATCAAAAGGTGAATGCAGAACGAATTGACAAGCTTAATTCTACCATGGACAAACTTACTCCAAGGCAAAAAGAAGCGATTTACCTTAAATTTTTTGAAGGATTGTCATACACTGATATTGCTGAGATTATGAACGTGGAAACCAAGGCTGTTTACAAACTGATGGCCAGAGCCATCGAAGGGCTCAAGTCTGAATTTCAAGTTTTCCTTTTGTTGGTTTGTATGAGTTTTGAGGTTGGTTAAATCCAACTAAAAACAAACATTCAGTAAATTCGACGAATCCAAAAACACCTCGTCAACCGAGACCTAACATTTTGGTTTCCAAACCACACAAATTGGAATGACGAATGTTGGCAAATCGGAGTTTCTTATAATGAGTCTGAAAAAAAGCCTGGTAACACATTAATAGACCCTGAAACAAGTTCAGGGTGACTTTCGGTGTTAGCAACGCAAATCGTTTTTAAAAGTCATGCTGAACTTGTTTCAGCATCTATTCAAAACATACGTCATTAGTGCCATAGGGAAAAGCCTCCATGTGTTACATCCAATGCAATTGAAAACATTCTGCAAAAACCTTGGAGAAATCTCACTCATTCCTCGCATCGAAATGACGTTGTTTGATTGAGATAGGAGGTCCGATAAACTCTTTGTGATTCTTAAGCTAAAAAAGCCTAATAAATCCACGTCACTTCGACCGGAGGGAGAAGTCCCCTAGCATCACCGCTGAACCAAGAGATGACATTGTACAGAATTCTTGGGGCTTCTCAATCGTCCCTCATATCGAAATTACGTTGTTAACCCATCGTCTCTTCGATCCCGACTTGTCGGGGAGAAGTCTCCTCAGAACCACAGAGTGTCAAAAGTTGAAATTAACTTTTAGTAAGAATTGTCAATCTCAAAATACAAATCTTTCCAATCAGGATTAATGCTTAGGATCAACGCAATTTTCTTCTCTCTTCTATATTTCTTAACCTGTTTTTCTCGGGCAATCGCTTCTTCGATTGAATGAAAACTTTCAAAGTAAACAAGTTTTTCAATGTTGTATCTAGCAGTAAAACTTTTTGGGTACAGTTTTTCTTTGTGTTCAGTAATTCTGGCAAACAGCATTGATGTCACACCAGTATAAAAAGTCGTGTGGTGCTTATTCGTCATGATGTAAACTGCTCCTCCGCGAATCATGTTTTAAAGAAAATAAATTCATGAACCAATGCCTAAAAACACTTCATCACTTCGATCCCGACAAGTCGGGTAGAAGTCCCCTTGAAATACGTCCAATGCAATAGAAAACATTCCACAAAACCCTTGGAGATTTCTCACTCGTACCTCGTATCGAAATGACGTTGTTTGATTGAGATAGGAGGTCCGCTAAACTCTTTGTGATTCTTAAGCTAAAAAAGCCTAATAAATCCACGTCACTTCGACCGGAGGGAGAAGTCCCCTTGCATCACAACTGAACCTGGAGATAACCTTCTATAAAACCCTTGGAGATTTCTCACTCGTACCTCGTATCGAAATGACGCTCGTAACCTAACGTCACTTCGAACTGAAAGGAGAAGTCCCCTTGAAATACATCCAATGCAATAGAAAATATTCCACAAAAACCTTGGGGATTTCTCACTCATTCCTCGCATCGAAATAACGCACTTAACCCAATGTCTTAAAAAAAACTAAAAAAAAATTCATTTCCCATGGGGCAAAATCCTGACCCTATGTATTTCCTATTTGAATGGAGTATAATCTAAGCTTCCGTAAACCAAGCGAACTGCACAAATAAGACATAGGAATGAACAACAACAATTATACCCTCGAAGAACTCATAGCCGATGAATCATTCGTACTATGGGCCTACGGAGAGGGTGGAACACAATGGGATGAATGGGTTAATGCAAACCCTGGAAATGGAGAATTGGCAGATAAGGCTCAGGAAATGATCGCTTCGATGAAGTTTAAAGGTTATGCGCTTACCGATGACAAAGTAGAACAGATCAAGCAAAGAATAGAAGTTAACATTGAAAGTGAGGGAGGTAAGGTAATTCCAATACAATCCAGGTGGAAAAAATGGACAAAAGTTGCAGCAGTAGTTGCTGTCTTATTGGCCAGTGCAGTAGTTCTATATACTAAAAGGGAGTCTGAGTCTACAACAGTTCTTTCACCCATTGCAATCAAATACTTGGATAAAACCACTCCTAAAGGAGCCCGGGTCACTTTCAAGTTAAGCGATGGGTCAACTGTTAACCTTAATGCCAACAGCAAACTTATCTACCCGGAGAGTTTTGATGAGGACAATAGAGAGGTTTACCTGGAAGGAGAGGCATTTTTTGATGTAGCAGAAAATGTTGAAAAACCATTCATTGTAACTACCGGAGATATCCAGACCAAAGTATTAGGTACAACTTTTAACATCAAAGCACTAACAAGTAGTGAGAATATTGAAGTAGCTCTTGTTACTGGTTCTATCTCTTTGTCCAACTTAAAATCCTCTGAAAGCTTACTACTTAAACCTGACGAAATGGGGACATACAATGGATCGAGCCAACCGATTATTAAATCCTTATATGATAGGGAAAGAGTATTGGGTTGGAAAGAGCAACTTTTAACTTTTTCCAATACCGATTTTTCCGAAGTTATTGAGTCTCTTGAGAATTGGTATGGAGTGTCCTTTGTCATTAAGAGCAAAAAGAAATTTACCAAAGGGTTTACCGGAAAATACAAAAACAAATCACTGGAAACTGTAATGAAGGGACTAAGTTTTTCTTATGAATTCAATTTCAGGATTTCGGACAAAGTGATCATTATTGAATAAAAAAACTATACAACTATGATGCAGGATTCCACATAAAAAAAGCCAGTCACCCAAAGACAACTGGCCATTATATCGAAATCTCTGATTGCTAAAGTGTGTCCGCTAAAACTAGCCTTAGCGATCAGAAGAATCAGTCTTTGATGAAAATCAATTATTTCACCAAACATGTAAAAATATGAAAATTAAACTATTACGACAACTGTACATTATGTCAAGTTATGCGTTTAAGGGCTTTTTGATTCAATGTATTTGCTTTACGTTTCTGCTGGCAGAGTCAGGCAAGGCACAAAAAAGCATAGAAGAAGTTTACCTCACCATCCAGTTAAACGATGTGAAGGTTAAGCAGGTCTTTTCTCAAATAGAAAAGAAAACCCCATTTTCGTTTGCCTATCCTAACAATGTGATAGAAGTCAATAGCAAAATCTCATTGGATTTCGAACACGAATCTTTGGCAAATTTGCTCAGATATGTTTCTAAGAACTCAGAGCTGGGCTTTAAAAGAATTGGAAAGACAATTCATGTAAATGTAAGATCTGAACAGCAAAGTGAATTGATAGAATCAGTACTTGCCGACATAGATATCTCGGGAAAAATCACCGACGAAAACGGCCAGGGACTTCCAGGAGCAAGTGTCGTAGTAAAAGGAACAAGTAGTGGAACTACATCCGATCTTGAAGGTAATTATAAGCTCTCCGTACCAGAAGCCTCTACTATTGTTGTTTCATTTGTCGGCTACTCTCGACAGGAAATTTTGGTGGGTGCACAGAGTACCATTGATGTACAAATGGAGGTTGATGCTACACAGCTAGAGGATATTGTTGTAGTGGGTTACGGTACTCAGAAGAAAAGCGACCTAACCGGAGCTGTTACCTCTGTCGGATCTGAAGATATAGAAGGTATTCCTGTCCAGTCAATGGATCAGGCTATTCGAGGTAAGGTAGCCGGAGTGCAGGTTACACAGAGGTCTGGGGCACCCGGCGGAGGCTCTATTATCCGAATTCGTGGAATCAATTCAATCCAGGGAGGAAATGATCCGTTGATTATCGTTGATGGATTCCCGATCACTGGAGGGTTAGATTTTATCAACCCCCAGGATATAGAGAGTATTGAAATTCTCAAGGATGCATCTGCAACAGCCATCTATGGAGCGCGAGCTACCAATGGCGTGATTATGGTAACTACAAAAAAAGGCAAGTCTGGCCAGATGAAAATTGATATTGATTCATATTATGGTGTACAAGATGTTACTAAACTTATTGATTTTGCAAACGCGCAGGAATATATAAAGATTGCTAATGCCCGTGCAGTGAATGATGGGGAAGCCGAATTGTATTTTCCAAACCCCTCATCAATAACTGAAGATACTAACTGGCAAGAAGAGATATTTCGATCAGCTCCAATTCAAAACCATGGTATCACGTTATCAGGGGGCAAGGAAGAATTACGCTATTCAATCTCAGGAAACTACTCTGATCAAAAGGGAGTAATAAAAGGTTCTGATTATAAAAGATTCAGCCTTCGCTCCAATATTGACGTTGAGGCCAATGAAAGAGTAAAGGTATCGAACAGCATGCTTCTTGCTCGGTCAGCGCGAAATGCTAATGGATCCAGTCCATTAACTGCTGCTTTTCGGGCTGATCCTACATTACCGGTTTTTGATCAATCGGGGAATTATCAAAGTATGACGATTCGTAGTTTTCACGGGATACATGAAAACCCAGTGGGGGCAATAGAAGGAAGCACTCGTGAAAATTTGGAAACAAGGATATTTAACAATTTGAAAGCCACGTTTACAATTATCGATGGTTTAACCTTTAGCTCATCGATAGGAGTAGATTACTCTACATCACTTCGCAATAACTATGATGCTCGATTTCTATTAGCTGGACAACCAGGTGGTAAAGCATCAAAGTCTAGTTGGGAATCTCATTCACTGCTCAATGAAAATATCCTTAATTACAATAAAAAAATTGGTGATGTCAAGCTGGATGCCGTTGCAGGTTATACCTGGCAAAAATTCAAATCGTCAAACTTTTCTGCTGGATCTTCAAATTTTGTATCTGATGATTTACTCTTCAATTCACTAAGTGCCGGTTCGGAGATTAGCATACCATCGTCAGGTGGTACTGAATGGGGAATCGCTTCCTGGCTGGGACGGGTGAATTTAAATCTATATGAAAAATACTTATTGACCGTGTCTGGACGCGCTGATGGTTCTAGTCGTTTCGCTGACGGAAATAAGTGGGCCTTTTTTCCATCTGCGGCATTCGCATGGAGGCTTGCCGAAGAAGATTGGTTCGACGTAAAGTCTATATCAGACATAAAATTAAGGGCGAGTGTAGGTCAGACAGGGAATCAGGCGGTTTCACCTTTCCAGACACTTACAGCAATGAGTGATGTACAGGCGTCCATTGGAGATGCTTTTAATGTGGGATTTGCTCCTGATGGTATAGCAAACAAGAAACTCAAATGGGAAACCACAACACAATATGATGCAGGAATTGATATCGGTTTGTTGGATGGTAAAATAAACTTGTCCCTGGATTATTACTATAAAAGAACCAATGATCTTTTGGCAAGGGTAGATCTTCCCCTATCAGCAGGATTTACCAGTTCGATCCAAAATATTGGATCGGTAAGTAATCAGGGCATTGAAATTCAATTGGGTGCAACACCTGTAAATGGTGACTTTAAGTGGGACATTAATGCAAATTTTTACAAAAACAATAATAAGATAATTGAGCTGTCTAAGGAAGCAGATGTATTTGCACCAGCCTTAGGTTTATTGTCCACCATGCACATTTTGAGGGAAGGAGAACCGATTTCACAATTTTATGGATTTTTATGGGACAGAATTGATGAGAATGGAAGACATGTGTATAAAGACCTCAATGATGACGGAATGGTCAATGACGAAGACAGGACTATAATAGGTAGCCCGCACCCTAGTTTTAGCACAGGTATAACGAATACGTTTTCCTATAAAAACTTTCTACTCACCGTTCAGTTTGACGGCACATTCGGTAACGAAGTTGTAAATGCATCATTATTCGAGAGTACTGATTCCTTTTTTAAGGGTCGAAATCAACTAAAGAAAGTTGTTGATAATTATTGGACCCCGGATAATCCCGATGCGCTCTACCCAGCTCCGTCGGCAACTGTTACTCAATCGCCATCCGATCTTTATCTTGAAGACGCTTCTTTCATGAAATTAAGGTATGTGAATTTGACATATTCCTTGCCAGTGAATGATATAGATTGGATAGCAAATGCATCTATTTACATAGCAGCAGAAAACTTAATGACTTTCTCAGGGTATTCATGGTATGATCCTGAAGTGAGTAATTATTCCAGTGGTGACTTAAGGCTCGGAACAGAGAATGGAACCTACCCACAGGCAAGAACATATACTATAGGATTTAAATTAGGATTTTAAAGACAGAAAAATGAAAGCGAAAAATATATATATTGTATTGACATTTCTAATCCTGGCCACAGGATGTGAAGATATATTGACAGAGAAACCGACAAATTTTCTTTCCCCAGAAAATCTTAATAGCGTTGAGGGGGCAGAGGCCGTAGTGATTGCGGCGTATGATGGGCTTCAGAGTACGAACTATTATAATGGACAATTTTGGGCCGGCCTGGCATATCAACATGATTTCGCATTTACACGCGGATCTCGAAATCCTCACGGATTTTATAACCTGGATACAAGAAATATCGGCCGGATACAGGATGTCTGGGGCAGTATCTATTCATCCATAAACCGTGCAAACCTGATCATTAGTTCTTTTCCGGACCTTGCTTTTGATGAAGAATTAAAAGGCCAATGGATTGCTGAAGCAAGGATCCTAAGAGCTTTACATTATTTCAACCTGGTTAGATGCTGGGGAGGGGTTCCCCTCCGTATTGAGCCACTGGAGGACTTATCAAATACAGGGTTGGCTATTAGTACTGAAGCCGAAGTTTATGCTCAAATAGTTGCTGACCTCAATGAGGCTATTAATTCAAATTTCCTGCCTGAGAATTATGCATCTTCCCAATTGGGTCGGGCGAGTGTTCATGCCGCCCGCACACTGCTGGCACATGTTCATTTGACCATCGGTAATTGGGCAGATGCTGCTGATCTGGCACAACAGGTGATCAATTCCGGCCAATTTCAGTTGGAACCTGATATGTATAGGATTTTTAGCCCTGAAGACGTAACCCATTCCGGTGATATTTGGGCCATTAAATATGCCAGGGTGGATGGAATTGGTGCCAATTGGGCACTAAATTTTACGGCTGGCAGGGGAACTGGTTATGCTGCTAATACATGGTTTACAGTGTTAGGTATTCCAACTCACCCCATTATCGCCGATTGGGATGATAATGATGAAAGAAAGGCCCTCAATTTGTATGACACGGATCCCACAACTGTCGAAGGGAAGGCTCTTTCAGCGGCTGTGCCAATGTTGTTTAAAAAATTTATTGATAAAGACAATGTGAGCGGGAGCGGGCATGGTAATGATATGCCATTATATCGTTACGCTGACGCCCTCCTGATTTTTGCGGAGGCAGATGCACGAGCAAAAGGCAGTGCGGGAGTTGAGGCTTACGCCGCTGCAAATCAAGTTAGAAGGAGGGCTTATGGGGTAGATATCAATACTCCTGCCCCAGGTATCGACCTGGAGGGGCTTTCGAATGATGATTTTATTGAGGCGATTATGGTGGAGCGGGCCCATGAATTCATACTGGAAGGCAAACGCTGGTTCGATCTCACCAGGAATGGTTTTGAATACACAACCCAGCAAATTACATCTTCTGGAGATTCCCGAAAATTAGAATTCTGGGGAGAAGAGGACATGCTTTGGCCAATACCCAGACAGGAAATAGATAACAACGACCTACTTACAGACACTGATCAAAACTCTGGATGGTAGCTTAGTACAAGACATAATAATATGGATTCAAAGAGGCCAGAATTTAAGTGGCCTCTTTGAATCCATATTTTCTTTTTACAAGCATTAGTGAATAAGAGTATTAATCTTTCTTCATTGATTCATTCAACCGTGTTTCTTGCCTAATGTTGCAAAGTATTAATACATTCCTAATAGCCATATTGATTGGGTTTTCCATTCCTGAGCGTGGTAATAATCATCAATACTTTCGAACACCGTTTGAGAGTGGTGAGTCGATCTTTATTGGCCTAAGCCCCGAGGATTTTCCATCCGCTTTTGATTCGGTGTATTTATTTATTGATGATCGATCACTTCCAAAATTTTACTATCAGGACATTTTTACACCCGTTTGCGAAGACAACAGTTGCAAGCCAGTGTATATAACATTGATGTGGGATTTGCTGGGTAATTATCGGGACTACCGCGTTGATCCGAAATGGCCATTAACTAAAATAGATCATTTGCCATTTTCTGATGAAGAGTATGAAAAGTTACATTTGGTACTGGCGGATGATCATTCGATTTTAAGTTCATATACTAAGAAGAATATTGCTGAGTTATATGCGTCTTCAAAAAACAACAACATTGATGATGTTGATGCAGTTTCAGGTGCAACACCTCAATATATAAAGGATCAAACAATAGAAGGGGCATTGTACACTTGCCATACCTTATGGAATTTATGTCGGGGCAAAATCAGTGAGCAATTATTGAATCATACAGAAAATCATCTTTTGAATGATGACTTAATACATCAAATGATTTTATCAGGTGAGTTGAAATTAATAGAATTTGCTTTCCAACATTTGACTTCATTTGGAGACCCTGGATTTCATGCTGAAATTATTGAAGTCATTCAAAATAGTGATCAGATAACCGCCAGTCAAATAATCCACTATTTACCAAAAAAACTGGTCGAGGAGAGTGATTTCAATCTCCAATTATGGGATGTATTCGATCGCGTCCATTTCCTCTCTCAGAGACAGATCTTAGATCAATTTACGCATTGTAAACAGCTATCTGACAAACTGTTACTTGATTTGATATTGCACACTGAAGAGGCTAAAGAAAGTCAGTTTGTTCAAATTCTGAAAATCATTTTAAATCAATCCGATATTCCAGAAAACGGTGATCAACTATTGGCGGAAATTACCAAAAAAA
The DNA here is from genome assembly GCA_049115735.1 of Cyclobacteriaceae bacterium. Lineage (GTDB taxonomy): Bacteria > Bacteroidota > Bacteroidia > Cytophagales > Cyclobacteriaceae > CAXBNB01. The sequence continues at coordinate 73,784 of JAGDZP010000012.1, forward strand.
GAAAGGAAAGTCTAAGTGGAGCAGTAGTTATACTCCTTAGACATGCTGAATTTAACCGCAGAAATAAAGATCTGATAAACAGAATTCTCAAAATATTAGAATAAGATGAAACACATATTAATAGTTCTATTCATAAGCATCCTCGCGAATTTTAACCTGTTGGCAGGCGATTCAACACTTATAGATCTCAGTGGCCGGTGGTTTTGGGAAGGAAGGGGAATAAATACCAATAACAACGGGAATGGCCGAATTGTAATTGAACTCGAGCAAAAAGGGGATAAACTGGTTGGCAACCTGGTTCAATTAAATGGGCCCAGTGCATCAGCTGAAGTTAGCGATATGCCTTTGATGAATAAACCATTGTTCTCCAAATCATCACATTTGGCTGCTACAATAGAAGGAGAAATTTTGGGGCCTGCCTCTGGGAACGATAACCAACTCGTTATTCTTAAACGATTTCAGAAAGATAAAAGCCATATGGCCATTTTCACAGGAAACCATTCAATCGGGCCTGAGGGAGAATTTATTGATGGTTACTTTGTTAATACCTGGGGACTAGGAAACAGAGGTTGGTTTGTCATGCATAAAATGGTCGATGAGGATGAAAGTGTTTACGATAAAGACAGAAAAGAAATACAAAATATGGTGGAAACATTTGAAAAGAGTATAAAAGAAAAGGACAGTGAAAGCTTTTTAAATCTTTATATTTCAGATAACGCCCCTGTCAGTAATCCCAAAAAAACGAAAAGCGCCAAACTTTTTATGGAAAGTCTGGCAAAATATGAAAATCCGGAAGAGACTTTTCATTCCACTTTTGTAAACATAAATAAAAAGCTGGCCATATTAAAAGGTAGATATCATTGGGCAGAAAACGGGGAGAAGAAAGGAGAAGGTGATGTTATCTGGCTTTTGAAAAAGACAAAAGAAGGGTGGAAAATAATCCATCATGCCTGGGAAGGAATGAATAAAAAAATGGGAAACCAGTTAAACAGTGATCGGGAAGAAATAATTGCCATGTGCAAGCTATATGCAAAGTGTGTTGAAGAAAAAAATACGGAAGAATTTAAGTCTTTATATTATTCAGATGATACACCCATAACCAATCCTGGGAAGACTATTGAAGCTGTAGAATTCATAAAATGGTTACAAACATATGAACAACCTGGTGAGACCCTTCACAACATTGTAATTAACGAAAATGGAAATTTGGCAACCATGAATGCGCGATTTCACTGGTTTGAAAATGGAGAGAGAAAAGGTCAAGGACAACAGATTTGGTTGTTGAAGAAGATTGACGGGAAATGGAAAATTATCCACCAACTGTGGCAGGGACTAAAAGAAGCTTAAAACTGCAGTGGTTGAAATGCAACCTCCCTGGTTATTAATTTATAAGGGCAAATTACCGTGAAATAAAATTTTAAGTGTTGAAATATATTATAAATCACAAAATATGAAAAAACAAAGAACAAAATCTGGAGATATTAGCCGCCGGGAGTTCATTAAAATTACGGGAGCTTCATCTATTGCACTCTTAGCTACCCCGGTCATTTCCGGTAACCTAATTGCAGGCAATGCCAAAAATGAAGAATATGCACATTTTGCAAATGTCAGCATACCTGTATTGAAAAAGTGTGATGTAGTGATTGTGGGAGGAGGTTTTGCAGGGGTGTCAGCTGCTGTAAAATTTGCAAAGGCAGGAAAAAAAGTTGTAGTGGTCGACCGAAGGATCTACTTAGGTAGGGAGGTCAATGCTGAGTACCGACCTTGGTTTGATATTGATAAGAAAAAAGAGCCATTACCTGAATTTATGCAGGCGTGTATTGATCCGGAAACGCCTCAACCTGATTCATCAAAAAAGCTTTTGCGGTTTGATTTTGTAAAAAGAAGCCTCGAAAATACGCTTTTTGAGAATGGGGTAGAAATCGTCTATGTGAGCAATGTTGTTCAAGTGATAGCAGACGGAAACCAATTGCAGGGAGTAATAATTGGTAATAAGTCGGGAAGACAAGCGATCCTGTCAAAAATGGTTGTTGACTGTACTGAAACAGCTTCAGTTGTGCACTTGACCAATCAGAAATTTCTCGACAATACAGCAACTGCCACATATTCAAGAATCCTTGAGTATACACATGTTAAACCTATCACATCAAAAACAATTGGTGTTCCTTCAGAACTAAAAATTAAGAATGACAAAGTAACTATTCAACAAGGGTATAGAGGAGATAACCACTACTATATTGATTGTCCGGTCGAATTCAATAACCCGAAATTTGATGCAAAGTCAGTTACAAATCGTGAGGCCGAGGCGTGGGAAAAGTCACTGGAGGTGGCAAAGTATCTTTATCAAAATGTTCCGGAGTTTAAAGATTCCTATTTTACAAACTCCGCATATCAACTAAAAGGAATATACACGCCACAAATGGTTGATATGAATTATTCAAACAAACAACAATACCTGAATGAGAAGGTAGCTGTCAGTAATAAAAAAATAGCATTAGGATCATTTGCAACCAGCTTTTCCAACTTATTCTGTATTAGCGAAGCAGCCATTTTAAGTGAAAAACAAACTAATGATCTTAAAAAACCAATTGGTGCTTGTGAGTTCAGTACATCAGTATCTGAGCGTTTATTAAAGAATTGGTCGTTGTTGGCCTGTGAAAAGGAAGTAGAAATTACTGAGGAATCAGAAAAGGATTTTTCTCTTAATAGCGCATCCTTAAAAGAAAAATACAGCCCCCAACAAGGAAAACCTTACAGCAGAATTCGGGTGGGTAGTGAAAAACTTCCAGTGATCGAGGAAGTAGAAGTCTTAGTGATAGGTGGAGGAACGAGTGGAGCACCTGCTACCTATACAGCTGCGAAAGAAGGTAAGAAGACTATGGTAGTGGAAATGAATCCCGGTTTTGGCGGAACGGGAACTTATGGAGCTGTCCAAAGTTACTGGGGGCCTGGGGATTATTACGGGCTTACCGCCGAACACATTCAGAAAACCACAGAAATCAATAAAAGTTTTTCCAACGTCTTCAAGGATAATGGTAATGGGCTATGGAATGTGCAGGCCAAATTAGCCATGTGGCTTGAACAGATAAGAACAGCAGGAGCCCAGATCGTATGGAATTCGTTTGTAATAGGAGTAATTATGGATGAAAATAAAGTGATCGGTGCAGTGATCTCTTCTCCACAGGGTGTTTTTGCAGTCAAATCAAAAGTAATTATAGATGCATCAGGAGATGGGGATGTTGCTGCGTTCGCTGGCGCACCTTATGTCTTTGGTTCAGAGCATGATCAAGTGCCACTTTGGTATGCGCTAAGAAAACAAAAAGCTCCAGGACCTTCGCTTAGCGCTTTTGAAAGTACTGTTGATGTTACCAATGTTGAAGATTATACGCGTTCCGTTCATGTTGGCGTAAGAACCGGAGGGGATAACTTGCATGATCATCAACCTTATCTGGCCCCTCGGGAATCCAGACACATACTGGGAGATGTTGTTACAACGCTTACAGACAATTTAACTTACAAAGAATGGGAAGATGTGATTAACATTCACAGGGCAAACACGGACATGAAAGGGTATCATAGTTCAGATTGGTTCAGAATCGGGCTGATACCTCCAAACTTACCCATGGAACTACCTTATAGAGCCCTTATTCCTAAGGGAGTTGAGAATCTTATCATTTCAGGTAAGGCATTTTCTACACAGCATGATGCAGCATCAGCAATGCGTATGCAACCCGATTTGGAGAACCTTGGGGGGATCACAGCGCTAGCTGCAGTTCAGTCGATAAACGATAAGGTCCAAATACGGAATATCAATGTAAAAGAACTACAGAAGGAACTGGTGAGTAGAAAAATACTACCCGAAAAAGTTTTGAAAAGGTCGATAAAAGCCAGGAATTATTCAGCAGAAGACGTAAGAGGCTGGGTAGGGAAATTTGAAATTGATACTCCATTTAAATCTCTTAGCAATACCGAAATGAGTGTATTGAGGTATGATCGAATACCTTTTGTAGAGGTTTGCACATCATCTTCAGAAATCGCGATTCCTGTTCTTCAAGAAGAATTAGAAAGCAGCACAGGTGAGATGAACATACGGATAGCCCTTGCCCTGGCAATGCATGGATCAGATAGTAGTGCATTGGTGATATACAATGAAATTGAGAGACAATTAAGTTCTGGTATATTACCGGAATTGAAAGAAGTAGTAAGACATTCAGGAGGAAGTGATAAAACCCCACCTGATCAAGGTGCTGCACCAATTTGTGCAAACCTGATCTATGCTCTTGGCATGACCCGTAGCGATCTAAATTTGTTTGCTATTGAAATGGTATCGGAAATCTTCAAAGCGGATTCTATGGATGATTTTCACAGCAAGGATCAAGCACTGTTTTTTTATGTGGATGCCGTGTCATATGCAGCAGGGTTATTAGGTAACAAAAAATGTATTCCGTTTTTAAAAAGAATTCATTCCAATAAATTCTTAAATAATCAATCATTGAAGAAGGGTGTTGAGGAAACTTATGTCTTCGAGCGACTGGCTATGATGGAAATTATTTTGGGAAGAGCTTTAGCACGAAGTGGGAGTGCTGAGGGCTATAAGGTGCTTATTGAATACCTTGATGATATGAGAGCTGTATTGGCAGGGTTTGCACATATTTCACTCGTCAAAGTAACCAATGAGGACTTTGGAAAAGACAAGGACAAGTGGAAAAACTGGCTTAGAAGAAATGAAATTAACCTGACGCCTGTTGCGCTCACCGAGCGTCCAATAGGTTGAGTATTTGAGCAAGGAGTAATGCTCTACTGGTCGGAAAATCAAATTTCAGATTTCTATCATCGTGCCCTTGTTGTGTCTTTTGACCAACAAGCTAACCACAGTGTATTTTACTTGTGCCACAGGCATCACCATGTGGTTGGTGACAACACAGAACAAGAGCGTAGATCGGAAATTTGATTTTCCGTAGAGTATTTTTCCTTTTATAGGATAGAATAAAACAATCACTTGATAACAAAAAAATCTAAAAAAATATAATGAATACACTTTTAAAATTTCCCGCGGTACTAATGACTTGCACACTTCTTGCCATGTCATGCAAAGTTATTGCCCAAGAGGAAAAACCTAATATAATTTTGATTTTCACTGATGACCTTGGTATTGAAGCGCTTAAGCCATACGGAGGATATTCAACCGTAACACCTAATATTGATAAGTTGGCCGAAGAAGGTATGCTTTTTACACATCTTTTCGCAAACCCTGCATGCTCTCCCTCCAGGGCTGAAATATTGACCGGGACATATCCATCGGATAATGGCATCAGGCATGTATTAGCTCAGTTCAAGGATGACACTTTTCTCAATCCTAATGAGTATAAAAGCTTTGCTAATCAATTGAGGGATGGAGGGTATGCCACAGCTATAGCAGGAAAATGGAATATCTCCTATTTCGAGAAGAACAATACTGTAAAAGATTTTGGGTTTGATGAATATTGCCTCTGGCAAATGTATGATCGAAATGGATTTAAGCGATCACGATATTATCAGCCATATTTTAGGATCAACGATCGTATTGTAGAGGAAGACATTGCAGATAGATTTGGTCCGGATGTTATGGGTGATTTCCTTGTGGATTTTATCAAAAGAAACAAAGAAAAGCCTTTTTTGGCATATTATCCTTCAATGCTTGTCCATACGCCCTATGTGCATATTCCTAGCCACCCTGAAGCTGAAAATGCACCTGACAAGCAACAGCTCAGTGGGGCGGAATGTTTCCCTGAAATGCTGAACTATCTTGATAAAAACGTGGGTCGTTTGATGAAAACGGTGCAGGATTTAGGTATTAGCGATAATACCATATTTATTTTTTGTGCGGATAATGGTACTCACTGGCCCGTAAAATCTATTTTCGGTGAAGAGAAAATTGAAGTTTCAGGTGGAAAAATGACTATGACTGATCGTGGTTCCAGAGTACCACTGATAGTAAGATGGCCAAATAAAGTTAAGCCTGGTACAAGGAACGATGATTTAATTGAATTAGCTGATTTCCTTCCGACTTTATGTGAAATGGCTTCAGCACCACTACCGCAGCAATCCATTAGAGGGACAAGCTTTCTTCCCCAGTTACTTGGCAAAAAAGGGAATCCAAAGCAATGGGTTCATGTTGAATATAAGGAGAATAGACAAATTAGAACAAGGGACTGGATCTATAATAATAAGGATGAGCTTATAAAAGTTAACGAGGTTGGAGAACCAGAAAATAATCCTGAAAAAGCTGGAACTCATCAGAAAAAGCGTAACGAACTGGGAAAAATACTTGATGATCTTATCAATGACAGTTATAGTTCAGCATCAGGCAATAAAGATCGTTGACCCTCTAGTCCATTAGTATTGTATGGTATGAATATTTCAAGAAGAATTAATAACCTCTAGACCTTTTCTATCAATTATGATCACATTTTGTATAGTCATAGTTTTCTTTAACCAAACAGATATTCCTGTTTAAATCTTAACAATTAATCTTTTGAACATGAAAATAGCGTCTTTATTTATTGCCTTCTCAATGTCTATCATCACCGCTTTTGCTCAAAGTAGCGGATGGCAGTCTCAACGCATCACCGCAAGGGAAAACCAGAATGCTACAAATACCTGGATAGATTTTAAGAAGGAATTTAATGTTGAGCAGGTACCACAATTGGCTATGGCCAAAATAGCCTGCGACTCTAAATACTGGCTCTGGATAAATGGTGAAATGGTCATTTTCGAAGGACAGCTCAAAAGAGGGCCAAATGTGCATGATACATACTACGATGAGGTCGATCTTACAACATACTTGAAAGAGGGAACCAATTCAATAGCCATATTACTTTGGCATTTTGGAAAAAGTGGCTTTTCCCATCACAGCAGCGGTTTGGCTGCCCTCGCATTTGATTGTGAGGCCCTCAATCTTTACAGTGACAAGAGCTGGAATGTCCGCTTGGATTTGGCATTTCAGAATGCTGCTCCGCCAGCACCGAACTTTCGTTTGCCGGAATCAAGCATTCGCTTTGATGCCAGGGGCGACAATTTTAGTTGGATAAAACCGGATGCTAAATTGACTGGTTTTAGGGGGGCGGTTTTGGTTGGAAAACCTGAATCATTCCCCTGGAACAATTTGGTAAAACGTCCAATTCCACTGTGGAAAGATTATGGATTGAAACCATACGATAAATCTCCCGAATTCCCTTTTATAAGCACCGGAGATACTATTATGTGTAAAATGCCCTACAACGCACAACTGACACCCTATTTTAAAATTGAAGCATCAGCCGGCCAAGAAATAACGATTCTAACCGATCACTATCAGGGTGGAGGGCCATATAATGTCCGTGCCGAATATATTGCCCGCAACGGAGTACAGGAATATGAAAGTCCTGGTTGGATGAACGGGCATCATGTTTATTACATCATTCCCGAAGGGGTAAAAGTCCTGGATTTACAATATCGGGAAACAGGGTACAACACAGAATTCACAGGGCATTTTAGTTGTAGTGATCCGTTTTTTGAAAAACTATGGAAAAAGGCTGAACGCACCCTTTATGTTACCATGAGAGACACCTACATGGATTGTCCCGACAGGGAGCGATCGCAGTGGTGGGGCGATATGGTCAATGAAAGTGGAGAAGCTTTTTATGCACTTTGTCCCAAAAGTCGTTTTTTAACCCAAAAAGGCATTCTGGAGCTTATTGGTTGGCAAAGAGAGGACAATACCATCTTTTCACCCGTTCCTGCTGGAAACTGGGGAGAGGAATTGCCAGGGCAAATGTTGGCCAGCATTGGTTATTATGGTTTCTGGAATTATTATATCAATACCGGGGACAGGGAGACAATCGCTAAAGTATATGACGGTGTGAAGCGCTACCTTGATGTTTATGAGCTTGATGAAAACGGTGTGCTAAAAAAACGAGAAGGCGGATGGTATTGGGGCGATTGGGGCACCAATGTGGACAAGGATCTTTTGATCAACGAATGGTATTACCTGGCCTTAAAAGGCTATAAGAACATGTCCGGGTTGCTTGGAAAAAGCGATCAGAAGGACTGGGCTGAAAATCAAATGAGCAATTTTAAGCAGGCATTTAACCAAACCTTCTGGAATGGAAATGAATACCGTTCGTACAATTATACAGATGATATGGACGACCGTGGACAAGCTCTTGCTGTAGTGGCCGGTCTGGCAGATAAGGACAAATACAAGACGATATATAAAGTGCTGCAAACGCAATCTTACGCCAGCCCCTATATGGAAAAGTACGTGACAGAGGCGCTATTCCAGATGGGAGAAGCCGAATATGGGCTAAAACGTATGAAAGAACGCTTTGGTCCCATGGTGAATAATACCTACTACAGCACCTTGTTCGAAGGATGGGGAATCGGCAGACACGGTTATGGCGGAGGTTCTACCAACCATGCCTGGAGTGGTGGAGGGTTGACCATCCTGGCACAATACGTTTGTGGGCTGTACCCTACGGCTCCTGCCTGGAAACAGTTTAGCGTTAAGCCCGATTTAGCTGGGTTGTCATTTGCCGAAACAAGCAATGAAACAATAGCTGGAAAAGTAGCTGTGAAAGTGACCAAAACAAAAAGAGGAATGGGTATCGCACTGACAGTTCCCGAAGGAAGCGAGGCAGTGGTATATATTTCTAAAAAGGAAAAAACGGTGACTGTGAATGGTGAAAGGGTCGTGTCCAATCAAATTGATGGCAGTTATAAGCTGTACACGCTTAAAGGTGGTGAATATAAAATCAGTGCCCAATAATACGAGAAAAACACAAGATCGTTTGGCAATATCTTGACTGGCTCATTGGAACTGTAAAAGAATTAAAGAAAGGAGAGAAAACTGAATAAAATGAATCAAATAATTAAACTATTCTGCCTTACCATCCTCATATGTGTTGGATGCAAAACCAAAAAAGAACCACTCAATCGACCAAATATTTTGTGGATAGTAGTAGAGGACATGTCCAGCCATTTTGGCTATCAAGGTGAAAAACTGGTGTCCACCCCAAATGTAGACCGATTGGCTGCTGAGGGTGTTGTCTTCAATAATGCGTATGTGAGTGCCCCGGTTTGCTCTGCCAGCCGTTCTGCCATGATCACGGGCATGTACCAGACATCTATAGGTGCACATCACCACCGTTCTTCAAGAGGAGAGTTAAAAATCCAGCTTCCAGAAGGAATAAGAACTATTCCTGAAATGTTCAAAGAGGCAGGGTATTATACGACGAACAGTCAGGAAAACCTCAATAGAAAAGGGAAAGAGGATTATAATTTCAGCTATGATTCCCAAAAACTCTATGACGGTACCGATTGGAATGGTAGAGAGGCAGGCCAACCGTTTTTTGCGCAAATACAACTAAGAGGAGGAAAACTGAGAAATGTTCCTAAATGGCACGATGAAGTGATGGCAGGGTTGGATCCTTCAACCGTTATTTCACCTGATCAAGTATCCCTACCTCCATATTATCCGCAGGACTCAGTATTTCTAAAAGACTGGGCAGATTACTTGAACAATGTTCAATACACAGACATGGAAGTTGGCAATATTTTAGCACAACTGGAAAAGGATGGGCTAACGGATAATACCGTCATATTCTTTATTACTGATCATGGAATCAGCCAGGCAAGGGGAAAGCAGTTTTTGTATGATGAAGGTGCCAAAATTCCTTTTATTATCTGGGCACCTAAAAGGATGAAACGGGAAGTCAAAAGTGACTTGATCAGTCATATAGACATGGCCGCAACTTCATTGGATTTGGCAGGGATTAGGATATCAGAATACATGGAAGCCCGCCCCCTTCTCAGTGAAAATCATGCACCAAGAGAATATGTTGTTTCCGCTCGTGACCGCTGCGATGAAACGGTTGACCATATGCGCATGGTAAGGAAAGGGAATTTCAAGTACATCAAAAACTATTTGCCTGAAAGGCCCTATCTGCAACCTTGTGCTTACAAGGACGGCAAACCATGGATGTCGGTATTACGGGGTTTAGATGCATCTGGAAAGTTAAATGAAACCCAAAAACTTGTGACAGCCCAGACCAGGCAAGAAGATGAATTATATGATTTATCTGTCGACCCATTCGAAATCAACAACCTGGCCCAAGATCCCATGTATGCCTCAACACTCCAGGGATTGCGCAAAGACCTTAGCGAGTGGATTGCAGCGACCGGTGATCAGGGGCAATACCCAGAATCACCTGAAATGTATGATAGCGACATGAGTGCGTATGTTGAGGCTATTGGAAGAAGAAATATCGAGGAAGCCGAAATAATCAAAGGGAACATAGCCGTCATGAAACAATGGGCGTCTGAAGGCAGGTGAACCAGGTGTCCGAAATAAAAATTCATGAAAAACCCATTAAGAAATATGATGCAACAAATAATAAAAGGCTGGCTGATAGCTATGTCAACCATAATTTTAGCCACAAACTGCAAGCAGGAACCAGCAGTTGATCCCGATGAAAAACCAAAAGAAATTGCTGCTAAAGTAGCCGGCAACCTGGCTCAAAGGCTGGAAAGAAACTTCAGCCGATTGGAAACAGGCAGGTACTTGCCAGACACGCTTTACGACATACCAAACAGACATTATCATGAAGAAGTATGGCCTGGTGACCTGCCGGGAAGACTTATACTAAGCCAGACACTTTTGCAAAGTGTTTCCGGAAGACAAGCCAAATATTTAAAAACGCTCATTGAAGATTTGCCCAATCACTTTAACGAAAAAGGCTATATGGGCAAGATTTATAAGGATGTCATTAGCGAACAGCAGCTTTCAGGCCATGGCTGGCTGCTTCGTGGATTGTGCGAATATTATTTAATGACCAACGACCCAATAATTCTAGGCTATCTGAAAACCATGGCAACAAATCTTATTTTGCCTACGGCCGGCTATCACAAAGACTACCCAATTGATCCCGCTTTACGCAAAGAAGCAGGTGGTTTTATGGGTACTCAGGAGAAAATGATGAATGGATGGCTGCTGTCTTCGGATGTGGGTTGCGATTTTATTTTTATGGATGGGGTCATTCAAACTTACAGTATTTTAAAAACCCCGGAGCTTAAGGCTGTGTGCTACGAAATGGCCGACCGCTTTTTGGAAGCAGACCTATATAATATCAAAGCCCAGACACATGCTACCTTGACAGCCTTGCGTGGACTCATACGCCTCTATGAACTTACCGGTGAACAACGTTTTATCGATGGGGCAGTTGAGCGCTACGACTTGTACAGGATGGAAGGAATGACTGAAAATTATGAAAATTTCAATTGGTTTCAACGCCCGGAGTGGACAGAGCCATGTGCCATAGTTGATTCCTACCAGGTATCGCTGGACCTATGGAAACAAACAGGGCAGACAAGGTATTTGGAAGATGCCCAATTGATCTGGTACAATGCAATTTCCTATGCACAAAGGGATAATGGTGGTTTTGGGCTTTCTAATTGTACTGGCCCTGTAAGCCATCTGGAAACAAAAGCCTATGAAGCGCATTGGTGTTGCACCATGCGTGGATCGGAAGGGATTGCCGAGCGCACCCGCTCACTGTATTTCAACCAGGGGGATGCAGTTATTGTTGCGGATTTCCAAAACTCAGAGATCCGTTCGGAATTATCCTCAGGAACATTGTCTATCAAGGTAAAGACGGATTATCCATTTGATGAGATTGTGGAGCTGGCTATCAAAGGGAGTACATTAAAAAAGGATGCAACCATTAAAATCTTTCTTCCATCATGGATCGAAAATATCCATTTGACAAAAGGAGGTAAAGTCTGGGAAGCAAAACAAGATGGAGGGTATTTATTGTTCACAGAAACATTCGAAACTGGCGATACCTACCACCTTTCGTTCAACCAACGATTGGGGAAAGTGAAGCCGCATGGTAACAATACCCCTGAAGGCCAATATAAAATTCATTATGGGCCTTTGGTTCTTGGCATTGAAAAACATGCAGAAGAGGTGAATTTGCCCAAGGGTTTTAAAATCAACAAAATAAGGCCAGGTGAGTTTGAAATTGAAAATACTGACTTGATTTTACGCCCCGTTTACCATCTGATGGATTCTATTGTAAACCCTGGAAATGGTTATAGAAGTCAAATACTGTTTTCATCGATAAAACAATTATGAAACGAAGATCATTTGTAAAAAATGCCAGCATAGGCACGGCAGCATTATCTATAATTCCATTCTTAGGCAGCAGTATGTTCGTTGACCCTCTAGTTCATTAGTATAGTATGGTATAAATATTTCAAGAAGAATTAATAACCTCTAGACCATTTCTATCAATTATGATCACATTTTGTATTTCTATTGCCACCCTTGTTGTAGGTTATTTTATTTATGGAAAAATTGTCGAACGAACTTTTGGTATAGATCAGAATCGGCCTACGCCAGCAATTTCCAAGGCAGATGGTGTTGATTTTGTGGTGTTGCCCCCTTGGAAAATTTTCCTGATACAATTCCTGAATATCGCTGGGCTGGGGCCAATTTTTGGAGCTATAGCCGGGGCGATGTTTGGTCCGGCTGCATTTTTATGGATCGTTTTTGGTAGCATATTCGCTGGCGCAGTACACGATTTTTTTTCCGGAATGCTTTCGATAAGGCATGGTGGATTGAGTATCAGCGAAATAGTTGGAATATATCTAGGGCCTCAGATCAAGCAGGTGATGAGGGTCTTCACCGTGGTTCTATTGATTTTTGTAGGGACAGTTTTCTTAGTAGGGCCAGCCAAAATAATAAGTGGCATGACTGGTGACATCTGGAGTATTGGTGCTTGGGTGCTGCTCATTTTAGTGTATTATGTGCTCTCCACCCTCTTGCCCATCGACAAACTGATTAGTAAATTATATCCGGTTTTTGGAGTGGCCATGCTCATTATGGCACTTGGCTTATTTGTAGCTTTATTTATTGGCGACTATCAAATACCAGAGTTGGTTGCGGGAAATTGGGGCAATATGAAACCAAATCCTGACGAATCTCCGCTGTTTCCTATTTTGTTTGTAACCATAGCCTGTGGAGCAATTTCTGGATTTCATGCTACACAATCGCCGCTTATGGCCCGTTGTATTGGCAATGAAAGGCTGGGACGAAAAGTGTTTTATGGAGCCATGATCACCGAAGGTATTGTCGCCTTGATTTGGGCAGCAGGAGCCATGGTATTTTTCGATAATGTCGAAGGACTAAATACAGCTATGGCTGCAAACAACAACAATGCAGCCTGGGCCGCCAATGAAATTTCTATCAATATGCTTGGAAAAGTAGGAGGCATATTGGCGCTACTTGGAATTGTTGCAGCGCCGATTACATCAGGGGATACCGCTTTCAGATCTGCCCGCATTATTGTAGCGGATATTTTCAAGTTTGATCAAAAACCAATCATGAAGAGACTTTACATAAGTTTGCCATTGTTTGTAGTAGCCTATGTACTGACACAAATGGACTTTGCTGTTATATGGAGATATTTTGCATGGAGCAACCAAACCCTGGCCATGGTAGTGTTGTGGACGATTACGGCTTACTTGATCTATGAAAACAAGAATTATTGGATTACTTTATTGCCAGCAGTGTTTATGACTATGGTATGCAGTACCTATATTTTAATAGCACCGGAAGGCTTTCATTTGGCTCATGATGTGTCCTATATGGGAGGGGCAATTATTACAGTGCTTATTAGTGCTGTCTTTGGATTTTATGTCCATCGTCGTACAAATGTTTCTGTTGGACTTACCTAACCAAAAGGGGAGACTTTCCCCTGTTGTTTTAAGTGTTCTGAAAGGACACTTGAAACTATTTCATGAAACCTCATATGGACCGCAGTGTCTCTGACACGGTTTCATTTGATCAAAGTTATTGGTGATTGGCATTGACACCCTAGTATTACATTCTCTCTTCAGTAAACACCAATTCAATTTTCCCGGTTTTTGTACCACTATAGTCCCTGGCACTACTCCAGACTCAACTTTCAGAAAGTGCACATTTCATCATGATACCACAATAAGCAGTCCTTTGACTGGTACGAGCTGAAAGTCCCAACCATCGCCCGCCAACCAGCAATTATGCTACACCAAACATGCGGTAGAAGGATGCGTCCCGTTGGTATATGAGATTGGGAGCGGAAGCCAAATCATTATTTAAACCAAAAGTCCCTTTTGAAATACGACGCGTCTCTTTTAAAAAACGACGCGTCTAATTTGAAAAACGACACGTCTAATTTTGAAAACGACGCGTCTCTTTTTTAAAATCAAACGTGATTTTTAGATTTTTAATTTTAACATTCAAATTGATGTATTAGAAATGGATTTTGTACTCAAAAAAATGTCTTAAGACACATCGAAAAGGCCACTCGATACAACCTTTGTCCTTACCTAAGTTTCGACAATTATTACCAGCCATCGTACAAGTATTGACAACCAATACTTTCGCAAGCCCAAATACCGCTAAGTCACACCAGATGATGAATCGATCAAAAGACCTTTCTCTCCCAAATGAATCAAAAACGAGATAAACTGGAATAGGGAGGAAACCCCCCGAAAGAAAAACACCATTTCAATCAGGGGGCTTGTAGATAATCAGATCCTGTAACAATGTTGGCTATCTTTCCATTCCTTTCAAAACGGTCATTTTGATTTAGAGTGACAATCGTTCCGCTTGGTAGATTAAAAAATTCAAGTGCTTCCAACAAACCATTCAATTCTCTATCCAGGTTATCTTGATTTAAACTAAAACAAACTTGTATTACTTCACGAATTGTTTCCTTTTCATAAACGATAAAATCGCATTCCCCTTTCTCAGAAAAATAATAAATCTCCTTATACTTTCTTCTCAGGTGTAAAAAGATCAGATTTTCAAACTTGCGTCCATTGTCATCTGTGAAAGAGGCAGAATTAACATTTACCATACCAGTATCAATGGCATATACTTTTCTGGGGTTTGCAATCTGTTTTCTTAATGAATAACTAAATTTTGGTACCAAATGGATTAGGTATGAATATTCCAAATGTGAAAGGTATTCCATTATTGTACTGGTTGCCCCAACGCCAAAAAGCGTTTTCAATTTATTACCTGTCACCAGATTTCCAACATTAGAAATCAGATAGAGTGTAAGTCGCTGAAGGGTTTTGATATCCCTGACACCATAACGCACTGCAATATCCCTAACTAGTATGTCATCTAGCAGGTAACCCAATATATCTCCTTCCCCCCTTTTCACATACTCCGGAAATCCTCCCACTTTTAAATACTTCACTAACATTTCCTCGGAAGGGCTTATTTTACTATACAAACAAAATTCGTTGTAGGAAAAGGGAAATAGCTCTTTAGTGATATGCCGACCTGTCAGTTTTGTCCCCAATTCCTTGCTCAACAAAGAAGCATTTGAACCAGTAACAACAATCCTAAAACCCTCATCTAACTTCTGGCGGATGTATCTCTCCCATTCATTTATGATCTGTATTTCATCAAAAAATAGGACTCTAGAATTCGACTCAGAAATAATTTCATCTAGCCGGGTAAAATCATTCCCTTCAAATTCATATAACCTCGGATCTTCAAAATTGAGGTATATGGCATCTTTATACTTCGCATTTAGCAATTGAAATAGAAGCGTACTCTTTCCACATCTGCGTACACCAGACACAATTAAGGCATGCGAGGACAAATCGGGAATTAATTCCAAGGCTTCCCTCTTCAACCCACTATCTTTTTGGAATAAATTTATCCGCTGAGTCTCTACAATCTGTACTATTGTTGATTTGAGTAACATTGTAAAAGTGTTTGATACAAAAATACAATATTGTTTTATACTATCAAACAATATTATTGTATAGTAAACTACACCTTCAATTGTAACAAACTTCAACTGAAGTTAACAGGCGTACCTATCTTGTAGACCAAACCCTTTCTATACTACATTAGGCGAGCAGCGATGCGATTATGGATTGGTCAGTTAGACTATTGCACCTTATCTTTTGATCGCCCCAACTGGTCTTAGCGTCTCGCTGAGATCAAACTTTAGATCAATCTAAGAAATAAATATCAATCAAGCCTTTCTTGCCTTCATAATCTCTTGCACTGCTGTATAACCATTCCAAAGATTGTTTTATGAAATGATTCTACAGACGCAACAGGAAGGCTAGCTCAATATTTTTCTATTGTTTTAATTTTGGTAACAATTGACGTCTCGTTCAAAATATTTTTCCACTGCATTAGGGGTATTTGCGAGTAGGTGGCTTTTTAGTGAAACTACTCAATTCACTATCTTTATACATTGGAAAAGTCTAACTCATACGATCACTTATCATTGAAGGATATTTTCCAGGGATTGGCCAAATCAAACGACCGTTCCCTCTACAATCACTTCTTCAATAAGTATTACCCAAAACTCATCTGGTTTACCCTTCTCTATGTAAAGCAGCATAATGCCGCTGAAGAAGTCGTATCGGATGTGTTTCTTACCATTCTTAGGAACAGGGAAAAAATATGCAAAATGGATAGCATAGAAGGTTATTTGTTCATCATTACCAAAAACCAGGCTTTGAAATATTTGCGAAGGAAACGTCCGGTAGTTTATATGGACAAATTGGAAAGTGAAGAAGACCTGATCATTTCAGGAGCGAGTTCTCCGGAGGATGTATATATTGGAAACGAATTTTACTGGTTGATCAAACAAACGATCGATGCGCTACCCGCAAAGAGAAAAATGGTATTTAAACTCATCAAAGAAGATCAGTTAAAATATAAGGACGTAGCGGAGCTGCTGGACCTTTCTATAAAAACTGTGGAAGCACATATGGGATTGGCACTAAAAACCGTGAGCAAAGCCATTTCAGATTATAAAAACAACGATTCCCTGGCAACAAGAGTGATTCCATTAAAAAATAAAAAAAGCAATTAAGGGTAAAACCGGTTAGTGTGCCTTTTTAAGTCGAACAGATAAAAAAATGAAAATTGTAAACCCTCCATACGACATCATAGCCAAAGAACTTTCCGGCTCTGCTTCTGAAAAGGAAAAAGATCAAATCCGAATCTGGCTGAACTCTTCCAAAGACGCTCAACAGGAATATGAAGCCCTGGCTGAAGTATGGAACGAAAGGTTTTTTGGTCACGAAGACACAAGCCTCATCAATCAGGAAGAGATAGGTGAAAGCATCTGGACGAAAGCAGTTGAAGCAGACAGCAGCACGAATACCAACTGGCTCAGGAATAACTTAGGTGTATTACTAAAGGTAGCAGCTGTGCTCGTACTTGTGTTTTCCGGTTTTTTTTATGGTTACTTAAGTCAATCCAGCGAAACAACCACCCCTGAAATTTCAATTATTGAAAAGAAAACACTCCCGGGACAAAAATCAACCATAACCCTGCCTGATGGTAGTATTGTCTCATTGAATGCTGGGAGTAAGATTCTTTACGCATCCAACTTCGGGCAAAATGGCCGGGAAATACAACTTGTAGGTCAGGCATTTTTTGATGTGTATAAAAACCAGGACAAACCATTTGTAGTAGATGCAGGAAATGTTACCATAGAAGCCTTGGGAACTTCTTTTGATGTTAATTCTTATCAGGCGGATAATATCCAAGTCAGTTTGTTCACAGGTAAGGTAAAGCTGAGTTCAGAAAAGGCAGATCAGCAAATAATGTTGCAGCCTGGACAATTTTCTGTTATGCAAAAAGACCTAGGGTTCACTACACCGCAGG
Organism: Cyclobacteriaceae bacterium; assembly: GCA_049115735.1. GTDB lineage: Bacteria > Bacteroidota > Bacteroidia > Cytophagales > Cyclobacteriaceae > CAXBNB01. The sequence goes on from JAGDZP010000012.1 coordinate 91,500, forward strand.
AATTTGAAGCTAATGATGTACTTGCCTGGAAGAATGGAGTGCTCAAGTTCCGAGATCTTAAGTTAAATGAGATAATTCCCATTCTGGAGCTTTGGTATGGGGTTGAAATTAAGAACCAAACAAGGGTTATGGGAAACAAGCATTTTAACGGAACCTTTAATAAAGAAAGCCTCGAGATCATTCTTCAGAATATTGGACTGTCAATGGGTTTCGAATATGAGTTTAAAGACAATACAGTACTACTAAAATAATATGCCTATGAATAGATGACTATGCACAATCACAAAAAAAACCGACCCAGAAGGCCGGTTCAATGATTTCATGAAAGCGCGCCAACGATCACATGAAATCTGAAACTAAAATGAATTATTAATCTCAATTACAAAATTATGAACTTAAAATTACTAGACAAGTTAATTATGCTTTCTAAGCTATCAATTTACGGTCTGATCATACAATGTATCTTGTTCAGTTCTATCCTGGCGGAGGACACTAATGCCCAAAAAGTCCAAAGCGTTGGGGATGTGAAGGTAGTACTGAATCTGAAAAACGCTCCCCTGGAAACGATATTTAGTCATCTGGAAAGCGAAACAGATTTCTATTTTTCATATAGTAGAGAAGATGTAAACCAAAGTATGAATATTTCCCTAAAGAAAGGGAAAAACCAGAGCATGAAGGAAATATTGATGGATATTTCCAGGCAATCAGGGCTAAAATTCCGTCAGGTGAATAGAAACATTATTGTTCAAAAAAGGAAAGACAATAGTGAGATGCCTGTGATAATAGAATTGGCCGATGTAGACATCTCCGGAAAAATCACTGATGAAAATGGACAAGGACTTCCTGGAGCTTCGGTGGTAGAGACTGGAACAACAAATGGAGCGACAACCGATCTGGATGGCAACTACAAACTGAGCTTGCCTGAAGAGGCTTCCATAACGATTTCGTTTGTAGGATATAAAACCCAGGAAATACCGGTAAGTACACAAAGTACCATTGACGTGCAATTGGAACCAGATGCCGAGCAATTAGAAGAAATTGTTGTTGTGGGTTACGGCTCAGTGAAGAAAAGTGACCTGACTGGTTCTGTTGGTCAGGTGAAGTCTAAAGAAGTCAATGCTTTTCCTGCATCAAATTTGATGCAAGGTATAGCTGGCAGAGTGGCAGGTGTGCAGGTCATACAATCCACTGGAGCACCAGGTGCTGGAATCAGTGTAAGAATCAGAGGAACGAATTCAGTACAAGGTGGTAATGAGCCACTTTATGTGATTGATGGCTTCCCTTACTCTGGTAATCCAACGAATATCAACAATTCCGATATCGAAAGTATTGAAGTCCTAAAGGATGCTTCAGCAACAGCTATTTATGGTTCCAGGGGTGCCAATGGTGTTGTTTTGATTTCAACCAAACAAGGCAAATCAGGAACTACAAAAGTTGATATTGAGACGAGCTATAGCTCACAAACTCTAAGAAAAAAATTAGAGTTGATGAATGGAGAGGAATATGCCACAGTGGCAAACATTCAGGCAGAAAACGATGGTGTGCCATTATATTTTACCCAACAAGAAATTGCTGCTTTTGGAGAAGGTACCGATTGGCAAGATCTGGTATTTCAAAAAGCACCGATTAAATCCACTTCTGTAAATATAAGTGGTGGAAATGCAATGACACAGTATTCCATCGGAGGAAGTGTGTTTGGTCAGGAAGGGATAATTAAAGGTAGTGACTACAACAGGTATTCATTGAGAACCAATATCAATCATAAAATCAGTAAAAAATTTAGCTTGCGTTTATCTAATACCTTATCCTATTTGAGCAGAAAAAGAAGAGATAGTGGAGGTGGAGGCAGGGGAACATCGTTGATTGGCGCAGCATTGTCAGCAGCGCCAATTTCAAATCCTTACAACGCTGATGGTTCTTATACTGTATTGGGGAATGCGTACCCTTTTGTCCCTGTTGATGTGAGAAATCCGTTATTTTTCATCAATGAACAAGACAGTGAAGTAAAGACGAACGTTATGTTGACTAACTTATCGTTTATTTATGAAATCACCCCGGAATTATCCATTAAACTGGCTGGCGGTATCGAGAATCGTGATAGTCGTTCAGATACTTATACCAGCCTTAATTTTCAGAATTCCAACGGGTCGGCTAGTGTTAGTACAAGTCAGTTCAGAAGCCTGCTTAGTGAGAACACGATTAACTATAACAAAACATTTCAAGAAAAGCATCGGGTTTCGGCAGTAGCAGGATTTACGTATCAGGATTTTATTTCTACTTCACTTTCGGCTAGCGGACAGGGTTTTTTAAGTGATGTATTTGAAACACATAATTTGAGAGCATCTGCCACCCCTGGAATTCCTTCAACAGGATATTCAAAAGCCGTATTGAGTTCCTATTTGGGACGGGTAAACTATTCTTATAATGACAAGTATTTGATGACTGTAAGTTTTCGGACTGATGGGTCATCGAGATATAGTGAGGGAAATAAATGGGGGTATTTCCCATCAGCTGCTTTGGCATGGAGAATAGGCGATGAGGATTTTATAAAGGAGGTTGATATTATTTCTGATTTTAAAATCCGTACGAGCTGGGGTCGAACGGGTAGCCAGGCGATTAGTCCTTATACCACACTAAACCTCCTGTCTTCAGGACTTACAGTAATCAATGACCAGCTAGTGAATACATTTGCTCCCGGATCAAGATTGCCAGGTGATTTGCAATGGGAAACCACAGAACAATTCGACATTGGTTTTGATCTGGGCTTGCTTGACAATAGAATTTTTGTGACAGCAGATTACTATGTAAAGAATACCAGTGATTTGCTCAATACAGTGGTCTTACCAAGTTCACTAGGCTTTACTTCTACCATTCAAAATGTTGGGTCTGTTCAAAATAAAGGTTTTGAATTGGGTGTAACTGCTAAAATATTGACTGGTGACTTCAATTGGGACTTGTCTTCTAATCTAACGATCAATCGTAACAAAGTAACCAAACTACATAATGGGGAAGATATTTTTACTTCCAGGGTATCTATTCTTGCAATAAATGACAATCTTCAGATACTCAAGGAAGGAAGTCCTATTGGCCAGTTTTGGGGTTTTGTTGAGGATGGGTATGACGATGAAGGTTTTATCAATATTGTTGATCAAAATGAAGATGGATTCATTAATTCTGAAGATAAAACATTTATAGGAGATGCCAATCCTGATTTTATTTATGGATTAAATTCAAGTATGTCCTACAAAAATTTCAATCTTACGCTATTTATACAGGGTTCTCAAGGCAATGATATTTTTAATGCAAGTGTCATTCTTGGAACCAATGATTTTGGGCAGGGAATAAATGCACCCCGTGATCTTTTTTCCGATCATTGGACAGCCCAAAATACCGATGCGAAATATCCTCTGATTAGCAGGAGCACGGATGCTTATGAATCGGACCGCTGGATTGAAGATGGTTCTTATATGCGCCTGAGAAATATAGAATTGGCCTATAATATTCCAATTGAAAACAACTGGTTAAGGAGTGCACAGGTCTATTTCAGTGGACAAAACCTTTTGACACTTACCAATTACTCCTGGTGGGATCCTGAAGTCAATTCAAGGGGAGCTGGTCAACCTGGTATTGATCATCACACTTACCCCGTTGCTAAAACCGTTACCGTGGGTGTAAGGGTAGGATTATAGATTTATGATATGTGAATTCTGATCAACAAAAAACAAATGACATGAAAAATATTAGAACGATATATAATTATTTTTATGGTTTATACACACTTAAAACCATGGGCATTTTTGGTCTTGCCATGCTGACTTTGTGTACGTCATGCGAAGACCTATTAGAAGAAGAACCAAAGAATGTAGCTGCCGAGCTTTTCTATAATACTACTGGTGAATTAGAGGCGGGAGTAAATGCTATATACCAGCCAATGCGTGCTGGCAGGGCAGAATTTATAGTAGTGCTCGATACACATACCGATTGGGGATATGGAAGGGGAAGCAGGGCCAATTATAATAGTTTTTCTGGGTTTAATTCTGGTAAGATAAATGTCGCTGGAGGAATGTGGAATCAGTTTTATACCAGCATAAGGAATGCCAATTTTATAATCAAAAATGCACCATTGGCTTCTTCGGTCGACCAATCAGAAATAGATGAATTTGTAGCTGAAGCAAAATATTTGCGAGCAATGGCTTATTTTGACCTGGTAAGGAACTGGGATGGAGTACCATTGCGAACGGAACTCAATATGGAGGAAAAAGATGCCAGTAAAAGCACTCCTTCAGAAGTTTATGATTTTATCCTGGCGGATGCAATTGAAGCAGAAAAGAACCTTCCTGAAGATCCAAAAGATATTGGCAGGCCATCTAAATATGCTGCGAAAATGCTTCTGGCGGATGTTTATTTAACTCAGGGAATGTATGCTGAGGCGCGTGATAAGGCCGATGAGGTAATCCAGTCAAATAAATTTTCTTTAGTACCTACCACATCCATTGAAGACTTTCAGTTTAACGTGTATGGCCCTGAACTGCTAACTTCTTCGGAGGAAATATTTTCTTTCAAATTCACCCGTCAGCCAGGCTTTGGCAACTGGATGTTGTTCATATTGAATCATCCAAGCACCGGGCTCTTTAATTTTGGCGGGGCGTATGCACATTATGGTGATGCTGTCAACCCGTTTTTTACTTCATGGGACGATAATGATTTACGAAAGGCATTGTGGGACCAGATAGATTTTGGGTTGGGAACGACCACACTAGTCTCAAAAAAATATATTGATAATACAGCTGCAGATAGGGTGGGTGCTGGTAATGATCTCCCAATATACCGGTACGCCGAAGCATTGTTGATATATGCAGAGGCTGCTGCAAGAGCTGCTAGTGGACCTACCACAGAAGCAATGGAAGCGCTAAACAAAGTGCATCGTAGGGGTTTTGGAAATGATCCTGATACTCCTTCAGCGGTGGATTTCAATATTGCGGATTATGACGCAACCTCTTTTGTGGATTTAGTACTTCAGGAAAGAGCATATGAATTTATATTTGAAGGTAAGCGCTGGTTTGATCTAAAAAGAACTGGTACCGCAGCACAAACCATCCTCGATGTTAAAGGGATTACAATAGCGGAAAAACACTATTTATGGCCCATTCCAACAGCAGAATTGGACTTTAATGATCTGATGGGGCAGGAAGACCAAAATCCCGGCTATGGACTGAGTGACTAAATATTAAGAAACAACAGTATAATGAATGAGCCTATCATCTTAACCGGAAGATGATAGGTTCTTTTTTAACTTTCAATGTTTTAGCCTTTAGGCTGAGTAAAGTAAGACTAAGAAAAAAACAACAACATGAAAGGCTATCTTTTTTTACTTTCTAAAATACTAATAACAGCAATTCTCTTATTTGCACAATTCCTGTTGTTTGCCAGGGAAGATACACGACCGAATGTATTGTTGATTGCAGTGGATGACTTGAACGATTGGATTGGTTGTATGGGAGGGCATCCGGATACAAGGACACCCAATATCGACAGACTGGCCAGTCGAGGCGTTTTATTTACCAATGCACACAGTCAGGGCACAATGTGTAATCCTTCACGTATCAGCATTATGTGGGGCAAAAGACCTTCATCAACTGGTTTCTATGAAAATCATTTCCCTGCTTCAAGAGTTCCGGAATTTCTCAAGCAAAATGAAAGTTTGGCTTCTCACTTTAATGCTAACGGTTATAAAACTTTGACAGCTGGAAAGATATACCATGGATCGTGGTTACCTGAAAATGATTTTCAGGTTGTAGGTCCGAGACCAGGACAATGGTTGAAGGATTACGATAGGCCTGTTCAAAAAAAGCCTGAACAATACCACAGTATCTGGGACTTTGGTCCTCAAAATTATGAAGAAGAAGAATTTGTTGACTACAAAATAGCCAGATGGGGAGTCAGGCAGCTTAAAGAAAATCATGATAAGCCTTTCTTCTGTGCGCTTGGTTTTATGCGTCCACATGTCCCGTTTTTTCCTCCTGAACGTGTGTACAACAGCATGAATGAGATACACCTTCCAAAAGTAAAGGAAGATGATTGGAGCGATCTTTCCGAGGCTGCAAAGAAACTAACCCTGAGTAATCATAAGATTCCAACGCATGAGTGGATGAAAGAAGAAGACAGGTGGCATCTTGCTGTACGTGCCTATTTAGCATGCATCAACTGGGTCGATGAACAGATTGGAAGGGTGCTTGATGCTCTGGATGAAAGTCCATATGCCGATAACACGATTATCATACTCTATGCCGACCATGGCTACCACCTTGGAGAAAAGCAACGCTGGTCAAAATTTTCATTGTGGGAGCGAACAACCAGAGTGCCTTTCATCATCAGCATGCCAGGGGGATCGAAAGGCACTTCAAACAAGCCGGTTGAGTTACTCAGCATATACCCAACTCTAATAGACTTGTGCAAATTAACACCGAATGATGATATTGAAGGTGTATCCCTGCGTCCGCTGCTTGCAAATCCAAATGACCCGTGGGACAATGTAGCTATTTCTACGTTAGGTCAAAATAACCATTCGATAAGGGATGAACGCTGGCGTTATATTTTATATGCCGATGGAAGTCAAGAGCTTTATGACCATAAGGTTGATTCCAATGAATGGTATAACCTGGTTTCGGACAAAATTGATCCGGCTCATGCCATGGTTATTGAAAGGCTGAAAAAGCATTTGCCAATAGTAAATCTGACTCAGGTGTCTGATTAATATGAAAATTATTAAGAAATGAGAAAATTGAGGCTTGTAAAATCGATCATACTATTAATCCAACGGCTATTAAATATGATAAATTCAGGTGTTTGCGCCATTGGCATCCCTTCGGGGCAGGATCAAATTCCCCTCCTTGGAGGGGGTAGGGGTGGACCATCTTAATTAAGCACGCATTGCAAATGCGCGCTAGCGAAGAACCAGATAGAACAGTACAGGACACTTTTCTTTTCTGCGAAAGGTATTTTTAGAGTATTATTTACTATTCAGTTACAAAACAAAATGGAAAAATTAAAAAGAAGAGCCGCCATCAAATCCCTTGGGGCATTGTCCCTTGGTATTGCAGCACCGTCGTTATCAAAGGCAGAAAGGTTAGTAGAGCCTTATAAGACCAAACAGTCAAATATTACCACTGACATATTAGTGGTAGGTGGTGGAACGGCTGGAACTATTGCCGCTATTCAGGCGGGCAGGGCAGGTACACGAACGGTTCTGATAGAAAGCGGAAGCCAGCTTGGCGGAACCACAACGACAGGTGGTGTAGCATTTCCGGGTATATTCCATGCCTGGGGCAAGCAAATCATTGGTGGAATAGGTTGGGAGCTTGTCATGGATTGTGTCCAACTCAATGGGGATAAATTGCCAAACTTTTCACTTTTGCCAGATCGGCATTGGAAACACCAGGTTACGGTAAATGCACCCTTGTACACACTGCTCGCTGAGGAGAAATGCCTGGAGGCGGGTGTTAATATTCGTTACTACGAGACACCTACTCAAATTGAATTTAAAAATGGGAAATGGGAAGTGGAGACCATTGGCAAGGGTACCAAAAATCAAATTACCTGCAACCAGGTGATCGACTGCACCGGCAATGCCTTGATAGCTTCAATGGCAGGTTTCGATGTATTGAGAGAAGCAGATACCCAACCGGGCTCACTGGTCTACAGGATTGGGGGTTATGATTATGATGCTCTGGACCTCAGCAAAATTCCAAGGCAGTACCACAGGTATTTGAGGCAGAGCATGCTTGAAAGCCAGACCAGGACGAGCCGTGAACATACTTTTGTGCCTTATGGATATGTATATGTGCCAGGAGCCGATTCTACTACATCTGAGTTACATACCAAAGCTAATCATCAAGGTAGGGCGACTTTGTTAAAATTGGTTCGAGAATTAAAAGCCTTGCCAGGCTGTGAAAATCTACGATTAACCGATCTAAAAACAGAAACAGCCGTAAGGGAAACCTATCGAATTGACGGACTCTACAAAATGACACGTGAGGATTACGTGGACGGGAAAGTATATGAAGATTCTATTTCCCATTCTTTCTATCCAATTGACTTACACAGGGAAGGGAAATCCATCTATCAGGAATTCCTGAAGCCAGATATCGTGGCAAGTGTTCCACTAAGAACACTCATACCTAAAAAGAGTAAGAACTTTTTGGTTGCCGGACGCTGTGTGAGCAGTGACAGGCTGGCCAATTCCGCCTTGCGTGTGCAAGCATCATGCATGGGCATGGGCCAGGCAGCTGCGGTTGCTGCAGTTTTGGCAAGCAAACAGGGGACTTCACCAGCCGAAGTTCCAATTGACGACATTAAGCAGATGTTAAAAGCGCATGGTGCTATTGTACCTTCACAGGCATAATTGGAGTTTGTTTTTCTGTCACAAAAAAAATGAAAAAAGGAAATTGTTTTTGGTTTAAACCCACCCCTTCCCCTCCGAGGAGGGGATTATTGGTATTTCCTTTTTTCATTTATCTTCGAAAATCCTGCTTTATGGACAGACTCTAAATATTTATTATCTCTATGAATTTGTCTCATGTCAATCGATTTATACTATTTGGAGGATTTTTAATAATAGCCTTTTCAAGCTCCTTTCATCATAGTAAGGACGAGCTGAAATACATGCAAAGCCCGACCATAGATGTTGAGTACAAGCAGAGGCAAACGCTTGTCGTTGAATATAAAGATTCTCTAAGTGCTGATCCTTTTTATTTCGTCAAAACCAAGGATGGCTTGCCTTTGCATTATTTCAAGGATATCGTCACGGAAGTCTGTTTTGATAGTGAGTGTCGTCTACTAGAGGTTAGAGTCTACTGGAATATAACAGGCAGGTATCTTGGCTTTGAATTACCTAAGGGAGAGTTTTTGAGTAAGCATGACCATGAACCTTTTGTGGCAGAAGAATATGAAAGATTGAACGATTTACTCGCTGACCCTGATTTACCCTTAGGCAATATTTCCTTCGAAAAGCTGATAGAGCTACCAGAATCCGAAGAAGAATCTGTGGATGGAGTATCAGGAGCTACTTCAGTTGAAGTTTCAAAAATGGTAGTGAAAGGTGCGGCTTACACGACCTATACTTTATGGAATATTGTACATGGCCCAACACAGGATCTGGTTGAAAGTATCACAGAACAACAGCTGTCGCCTAAATCGATCGAATTAATTGTAAAAAGCCCGGATATCACTGACAGAGCATGGGCTTTGAATAGGATCGATCAAAATATTGAGCTAAACCCTGCATTGACTTCATCGCTTATAAACATCATTTCAGGTGATGATTTTTTTCTGTCCTACACGGCTATCAATGCCATTAAACCGGCTCATTTGAATTCTGAAGCATTTCAAATTGCTTTATTTTCTTGTTATAAGGAGGCAGGTCACAGCATCAAAAAAATGATTGTTGAGAAATTGATGGAGGCACCCGAATTGAGTTTTGAAGTAGTAGAAAAATCCAGGGATATGCTAAGTATTTTGAATGGTCAGCAACTAAAGACATTCCTGAGCTTGTATTCGAAATTTGATGTTCGGGATTTGGAAACGTGTAGGGTTGTAGCTGGAATACTGAAAAATGAGAATAGCTTTGTATCACGTCAGGCCTATGCCTTTTTGAAAGGTCAAGAATCAGTAGTTAAGGAAATCTCTCTTTTGTTACAGGAGTATGTTGAAAAGACAAAGTAGACTAAAACTGTAATATGTTTTGAACTCATCTGGAATCATCTTGTACAGATTTTGTACAGCCAGATTTTTGTACTCATTCCTTATATTTTTTGATCTTTAGCAATTCATTTGCATGAAGCGAATACCGTGGTAAAACTGTATGAATAGCGGTCTCATTTGCTCTGAGTGTATAAAGTCTAATCTATGAAACAACTTTGCTATTTCCTTATCCTGTTGGCACTTGCTGCCTGTCAAAATCAGCCAAAAAATATACCGGCTCAAGGTGTAGTGGATCAAGAGCCATTTCCCTATACCATTACAGAAGATACTAAGAATCGCAATCTGAGCGCGGCAATGGATAGGAGCTTTAATCATTATAGTGCCATACATCCCAGAAACAACGAATTATACTCTCAATTCAAATACACAGCATTGAAGGGTTTGGATTATAACAATCATGATGGCACGATATCTCGCCGCGACCCGTCTAAAGTCATCTTCGAAAATGGAAAATACTATGTATGGTATACCAAAAGGGATACTCCCGTTATTCCTGTGGGTGCAAAAAATGCAGCTCAAAGCAATGATACGATTCCCTCGACAGATTGGGATTTGTCAGAAATCTGGTATGCTACAAGCGAAGACGGCTTTACCTGGAAAGAGCAAGGCGTAGCAGTACCACGTCCACCTAAACCTGAAGTTGGCTGGCGATCAGTAACCACCACTGACATATTAAAGTGGAAAGGTAAATATTACCTGTACTATCAAGGGTTTATGGAAGCCAGTGGCCTAAAAGGAGATTATTGCCCGGTAACTGCTTCTTATTCAGACTCTCCTGATGGTCCATGGACACCTGCTGGTAAGATTGTAATCGAAAACGGCCCTGAAGGATCCTGGGATCAATATGCCATACATGATCCTTATCCTTTGGTGCATAATGGAAAAATATACATTTATTATAAGTCGGCATTTAACCGACCCAACCCTGTATGGGTAGGTGGAGGCCTGGTCATCGGTGATGATCCACTTGGCCCTTTTGAAAAACACCCACTCAATCCCCTCACCAGTTCAGGTCACGAAGTGACTATGTTTCCTTTCAAGGAAGGCTTGGCAGCCATTGTGGCCAAAGATGGAAATGAGCACTTCACGGTGCAATATGCCATGGATTGGGTGAACTTCGAAATAGCTTCCATTTGTGAGCTGGTGCCTGTAGCTACAGGTCCATTTGTACCCGACGCATTTACCAACACAACCAATGGTCGAGGCATTACCTGGGGGATGTGTCACTTTATCAACGCTGGGACTTATGGAGTAAATCAACATTCTATTTTGGCACGTTTCGATTGTGATCTTAGCCTTGATGTGGATGACCCTGCAATGAAAACTACCGGCATTTGGTTTAAACCAGAATATTACTTTCAACAAGGCTTAAACAAGGATCAAAGGGATCGAATTGCGAGAACAAATGAGGAAATACAGCGCTAAAGGAAGCACTTTCACCTTGGTATGCTCATTTTTCATGAGAGGGATTTAATAATACAAGACGGGGGTAAATTATGATGTACAGTTTTTGTACAGCCAATATTGGCCATCGTTTTCTCCCATTTCCAGATATTTAGGTATTAATTAATCAAACTAGCTCATCATGCAAATAAGATTTACGAATATGACATGGAATTTCTGGATTGTAATAATCTCTCTTGTTCTTTTTTCCTGCAGCTCCCGAGAACAAAGCGAACCAATTGAGGTATCTGAAGAAAATCAGAGTGGTTTCCCATTCGTACTACCTAAAGAAAAACCAAACAGAAAAATGAGCAGGGCGATGGAGCGAATCTATGACGATTATAATGCCCCTCAACCTCAGCACAATGAATTGTTTAGTCAATTTAAGTACACCGAACTGGAAGGGTTTGATTACAATGGTAATGATGGTACGGTAAGCAGACGGGATCCATCTAAGATTCTTTTACACAATGGCAAGTATTATGTTTGGTATACATATAGAAATACTTCCATTCCACCCATTGGCATGTCCAGAGCTCATGAAGCCAATGATACCATAGCTTCATCCGATTGGGACCTGGCCGAAATATGGTATGCTACTTCTACTGATGGTTTTAAATGGGAAGAACAAGGTGTGGCTATAAAACGACCAGAAAAGCCAACAGTCGGTTGGCGTTCTGTAACCACAACAGATATTTTGGAATGGGAAGGTAAATATTATCTCTATTATCAGGGATTTATGGAAGCCAGTGGCAAACGCGGTGACGATTGTCCAGTAGCTGTATCTTACGCCGATTCACCTGATGGTCCATGGACTCCATACAACGATATCGTCATACCCAATGGAGCCAAAGGAGAATGGGATCAGTTCTCTATACATGACCCTTATCCATTAGTACACGATGGCAAAATTTACATTTACTATAAATCAGATTTTGGTGAAAAACCTGATAAAGTTCGGATGCAGGGCTTGGCTATAGCTGACAATCCTCTTGGCCCATTTACCAAACATCCACTAAACCCGTTGATTACTTCTGGGCATGAGACCTCCCTTTTTCCATTTAAAAAAGGGGTGGCGGCTCTTGTATATAAAGACGGACCGGAACACAATACGATCCAGTATGCTGAAGATTGGGTGAATTTTGAAATAGCTTCTATTACAGAACTTATGCCATATGCAGCTGCACCTTTCGTGCCGGATGCTTTCACTAATACTGCAGATGGGCGAGGGATTACGTGGGGGTTGGCGCACTTTATAGGACTGGGTGGAAAGGGACAGTATCATTCTATGTTGGTAAGGTTTGATTGTGATTTGAGTAGAGACTTAAATGACCACAAAATGAAAGAGCACAGGGTAAATCATCAACCAGATGTATATTACCGACAGGGGTTGACAAGTGAGCAAAGGGAAAGGATAGCGGCCGAAAATGAAAGCCTGATAATGAAATAATTGAATGTATCTAAAGCGAGTATCTTTTTGTACACAGCTACTGTACCTGGTTGCTGCTTTTCTTTTTTCTTGTGTTGAAAACGATAAGACTCAGCAAAGACCAAATATCATCTGGATCAATTCGGATGATCTGGGTACGGAGTTGGGGTGTTATGGAAACTCGGATGTAACTACTCCGAATATTGATCAGTTGGCCTCTGAGGGAGTTCGCTTTACCAAGGCCTATGCCAATTCGCCGGTTTGTTCTTCCAGTCGTTCGTCGATGATTACAGGTATGTATCCTGTAAGCGTGAATTGCCAGGATCATAGAACGAGCAACATGACCAACCTGCCTGATGGTATTGAGCCTGTAACGGAATATTTCAGAAAGGCTGGCTATTATGTAGCACTTGGAAATTCCAAAGACATGTCCAAAGGAGGGAAACGAGACTACAATTTCCTTGACAAGGTGAAGTACGACGGGACAGACTGGAACAAACGCACCGAGGGTCAGCCCTTCTTTGCCCAAATTCATATCAAACAACCGCATAGGGTATTTGAAAAACACATAAATCGTATTGATCCTGATAAAGTGAAAATGCCCGCTTGTTATCCTGATCATCCATTGCTGCGGGCAGACTGGGCACTTTACCTGGAGACTATCCAGCATTGTGATGATTATGTCGGTAAAATCATGAAAAGGTTGGAAGAGGAGGAAATAGCAGATAATACAATTGTCTTTTTCTTTGGAGATCATGGTCGCCCACATCTGCGTGACAAGCAATTTTTGTATGAAGGAGGAATTAAAATTCCAATGATTGTTCGGTGGCCTGAAAATTTAAAACCCAACTCAAAAAGCGATGAGCTTGTTAGCCTGGTAGATTTGGCACCTACATCACTTGCTTTGGCAGGTATAGATGTACCAGCCCACTTGCAGGGTAATATTTTTCTGGGGGAAAATTCTAAGAAAAATGATTATGTTTATTCATTTCGCCAGCGTGCAGGTGATGCTGATGACAACATTCGAAGCATAACAGATGGGCGATACAAACTTCTCTGGAATCGAATGCCTGAAAAACCATACATGCAGCTAACTAGCTACAAAAAAGCACAATACCCGGCGTTTACGCTTTATAAGGTTCTTCATGCCAAAGGAGAATTGGAAGCACCATTCAACCAGTTTATGGCGAAGAACAGACCAGAAATCGAATTGTACGATTTGGATCAAGACCCACAGGAATTCAATAATTTGGCAGACGATATAGAGTTCGCCGAGATCAAAAATAAGCTATTTGGCAACTTATCCGGCAATATGCCAGAGTGGGAAAAGAATATGGTCCCAGAAAATGAGGCTGGCCTTAAAAAAGGCAAAGAAGGCAGCTACAATTTCTATGTGTCAATCATGGAGAAAAGGGGCCTTGATCCTAATATTTCGGATGAAGATTATCTGAAATGGTGGGAGAAGGAGCTACTGGATTAAAAGTAAGATGTATCCTAAGGTGGTGAGGTCAAATTCTCCTAAAATCAGGGGTAAATTATCGCTGTTTTCGTTGAATTTTTTGCCCTATTATCTTTTAAATGTATCTCAGTGTTTCTGTATTTAACGTTCGAATCAATTTTATAATTAAGAAATCGAAGCTTGTGCAAGAGATGATGATCAGAGTGGAAAGTGCAAATAACCCTTCTTTTAGAGCCAATATCACACCCGTCATTGTCTGAAAGACCATCTAGCTTTACAATAGAAAAAATTAAGAGGTCAACTTAAGAAAAGTAAAATAGCAAATATAAAACCATAGAACACAATGAAATTATCTCCTTATAGAATACTGGTACTTGCCATAATCATTTCCTTTTTTGGTTCCAGAGTGATGGCCCAAGGTTACGAAGCATCATGGGAATCTCTGGATAAAATCAATCCGTCACCTGATTGGTTTCAGGATGCTAAGTTTGGAATATATGCCCATTGGGGGCCAGTGTCTTCGGCATTTGTTGGTGCTGATCCTGAGAAGCACTATGCGGGTTGGCATGGCATGAAGATGTATGATAATGGAAAATTGGATGATGACAAAAAGGGCAAGCCAACCAATAATTTTGTACACCATAAGAAAAAATACGGAGATCCTAAGAAGTATGGTTACAAGCATATAATAGAGCAGTTTGATCCTTCTGCATTTGATGCGAAGGAGTGGGCAGAGCTGTTTGCATCATCCGGGGCAAAATTTGCCGGGCCAGTCGCTATGCACCATGATAATTTCGCCATGTGGGATAGTAAAGCCACGAGGTGGAACGCAATGAACTATGGAGGAATAGATCCTTCTGCTGCATTGAAAGAAGAAATAGAGAAGAGAGGAATGAAGTTTATGGCTTCATTTCATCATGCATTTACCTGGAAATACTTTTCGACCGCACATGCTTATGGAGGAGTGAAAGAAGAAGATTACGATCTGTATACTGACCCTCATAGTCTTGATAATGACACTCCATCCGAGAGATTCTACAACGAATGGTGGGCGAAATTAAAAGAATACATTGACGTTTATCAACCTGATCTTATTTGGTTCGACTGGTGGTTGGAGAATATGACGGATGAATGTCGAACCAAATTCCTTTCATACTATTACAACAAAGCCCTGGAATGGGATAAGGATGTCGTTGTATGTTATAAAGAAAGTACATTCACAGAAGCCACTGCAGTTAAAGATTATGAGCGAGGACGACCAAATCAACCAAAAAATCCTGCATGGTTAACTGACACTTCTCCAGGTGCCTGGTTTTATCGACCTGGTGCGAAGTTCAAAACGCCCAATCAGCTGGTTGATATTTTGATTGATATCGTGGCTAAGAATGGGGCAATGCTATTGAACGTACCGCCTAATCCCGATGGCTCTATTCCTGATGAGATGAAGTTTCTTTTAAAAGAAATGGGAAGATGGCTAAACATAAACGGTGAAGCTATTTATGGTACGCGCCCATGGACAATTTTTGGAGAGGGGCCAACAAGATTACCGGAAGGTGGACATAAAATTGAAAAGATTAAAATAGCTTATAAGAATACTGATATTCGATTTACCAAAAAATCTGACAAAGAGTTTTATGCTTTGGTGATGGATAAGCCAGGTGAAGAAATTGTCATCAAGTCACTGAGTACGCAATTGGGTGTATTGAATTCAAAAATTGAAAACATTGAATTGCTGGGTAGTACCGAACCTTTGACCTGGGAGAGAAACGAAAGAGGCTTAGTGATCAAGGCACCATCATCACTGCCTACGGAATATGCCAGTGCATTCAAAATCACACTTGAAGGCTATAAGGAAAATGATATCGGTGGAGCCATCGAAGCGCATGTGGATTAAGTGAGATTTCTAAAAGCTTTGTGCATTTTTTGTTTATTACTGTATAGTGAAATTTGGCTATTTTAGCTTGATGAATTTTCAGGTAAACGCTCTCCATTGCATTATAGTTTTATTGTTGTTTTTATCGGCTTGCTCTAGACTCGATGAAAGATCAAAGCCGAACATAGTCATTATCTATGCAGACGATATGGGCTATGGCGACCTCAATTGCCAAAATCCCAATTCGAAAATACCTACACCGAACCTCGACCAATTGGCATCAGAGGGCATGCGTTTTACGGATGCGCACAGTTCATCGGGCATTTGTTCTCCTAGTAGGTTTGCACTGTTGACAGGCACCTATCACTGGAGAAGACAACATGGAATCGTAAATTCCTTTGGAGAACCATTTTTTAAAGAAGGTGATTTTACGCTACCTCAAATGTTAAAATCATCGGGATACACCACAGCTGCTATTGGTAAGTGGCATTTGGGTTGGGACTGGAATTTTAAAAATGAACCAAGTGGCGAGGTGGAACAATGGGGCAAGAAAAGAAAATTTTATACCCCAGAAGATGTCGACTGGACAGGTCCTGTAATGGGAGGGCCATTGGCCAGAGGTTTTGACTATTATTTTGGTGATGGAACAATCAATTTCCCTCCTTATGCATGGGTAGAAAATGATCAGTTTCTTGAATTGCCTACAGAAGTAATGGAGCCGCACAATATTGGCTATGAAACAAAAGAAGGCAATTGGGAGTTTCGCCCAGGTCCGAAAGTGGATGGCTGGAATC
Organism: Cyclobacteriaceae bacterium; assembly: GCA_049115735.1. GTDB lineage: Bacteria > Bacteroidota > Bacteroidia > Cytophagales > Cyclobacteriaceae > CAXBNB01. The sequence goes on from JAGDZP010000012.1 coordinate 108,257, forward strand.
CTTATGATGTCTTACCGACGCTGACAAAAAAGACTGTCGAATGGATAGGAGCACAGCAGGCAGATAAGCCATTCTTTTTGTATTTCGCTCTGCCTTCACCGCATGCACCGATTATTCCGAATGAGGAGTTCTTGGGAAAAAGTGATGCCGGAGGTTATGGAGATTTTATGTTCCAAACAGATTGGGTGGTGGGGCAAGTGTTGAGTGCACTAAAAGAAAAAGGACTGGAGGACAATACGATTGTGATATTCACTGCAGACAATGGACCGGAAAGGTATGCCTTTCAAAGAGCCATTGATTTTGACCATTATAGTATGGGGGACTTAAGGGGTTTGAAAAGAGATGTTTGGGAGGGAGGCCACCATGTGCCTTTTATATTCAAGTGGCCAGGAAAAATTGAAGCTGGTTCCGTATCCTCGGAAACTATTTCCCAGGTTGACGTCATGTCAACCCTTGCTGCCTTTACAGGCTCAGTTCTTCCTGATTCTACTGCAGTGGATAGTTATAATATTTCAGCGGTTTTGAAAGGGGAAAAATATCAAAGTCCATTGCGGGAAGCTACTGTGCACAATACCTACGCTGGTTTGTGGGGCTTGAGACAAGGTAAGTGGCTTTATATGAATAAAAACTCTGGACAACACTCTAAAATGCCTGATGACTTTAAGCAATTAAGAGGCTATACCGATTTTGAGACGGAAGGCCTTTTGTTTGATCTGGAGAATGATATGGAGCAGCGAGTAAACCTATTCGAGAAACACCAGGACAAGGCTGATGCTATGGCTGCTTTGCTAGAAAAGTACCAGACTCAGGGTTTTTCTATGAAGAGATAGCTAAGATTAAAACTTATTTATAGGCCAGTACTACAGTACCATCAGATGCCCTCAAATCAATTGGAATACCACCACCATTGATTGAACCTAGGATTGATTTTTTTTCAGAGGTGCCATTAAACTTTTCAAGTTTGGTTACGATTCTGTCAGCACGCAAATCAAGGTCTAACCCCAGCCCTGAAGGAACGACCACATCGATGGTGCCATCATTTGTGCGCATGTAAAGTTTGCCATTTAAGTTATTCATGGTACCCCGTATATCGCCATCTGATGTAACAGCGCTCATTGATCCAGAAGTATTTTCAAAGCGGATATTCCCATCTGATGTTTTGAGCTTGCATCTACCAGCAACATTGTTGATGGCTATACTACCATCACTAGTGGTCAACTCAAGATCTCCATCAATATTGGATGACTGTATATTTCCATCGCTGGTTACCATTGTGACAGAGCCGTTCACATTCTTAATACTTGCATTACCATCGGAAGTTCTGCCGGTAACCGGCCCACCAACAGTCCTAAGGTCTATATTGCCGTCACTTGTCACCACATGACTTGATCCTCCTACATCGCCCATGTCTATATTACCATCAGAGGTTCTTGCCGAAATATTTCCATCAATTTCACGTGTATGGATATTGCCATCGCTTGTCTTGAGTATTTGATTACCCGCTAAGCGTTCAATATGAATATTCCCGTCTGATGTATTCAATTCAGAAGATGTCTGTCTTGGTGTATAAATTTTAAAGGATACGTCTTTCGAATTTCTCCAAAAGTTTCTGTCTTTATGTCTGACCTTAATAGAAAGACTATTGCCTGTTCTGACTGTAACAAAAGTAATTTCTTCCTCCAATTCACTTTTGCTTATGCTGAGCACTCCGCCTCGCTGCTTAACAATATAATGAACAATCATTTCATCGCTGTTGCCTGGTTCCACCTGGATGTTCCCATCATTGGTAGTAATTTTCAATATGGCCGGGCTGTTAACTTTGAATTCTTCTACGAAAGAGTAGTTGTTATTTTGTGCAAGGGTACTGAACGAATACAAAAGATACAGGGCTAGGACGGTGTAGAATTTGGTCATGATTTTTTGCTTAGACTTTAAAAATGTTTCTATCATATTATATGATGCTTCCCATTGCCCTTTGGTTGCATAGGATTCGAAACTTATTTATGGAGTTGAGCATCGCCCTTGTTTCGAGTGGAATAGAAGCTTCACATTATCCAGGTTCAGAGATGAGTTTTCAGGAATTAATTTTAATATTACAACCAGAGATCGTAATACGACTCTAAGGACCTATTTCATCGAATAATTATGGATTACCACTTTAGGAGGAAGGCTTTTATTGTTTCAGTTTTATGCATCTCATGGCTAATGGCATCATTCGGTCAAACTGAGCAAAATGAGATCAGTCATTCTATCTTCATTGCCGGGCCACAATTTACTGGTGTTATTGGAGAGGATGGAGCGGTTGTTTGGGATTCTGGACGGAAAGGAGCAAGGGATGGTTATCAGCTGGAGAATGGAAATTTCTTGATTTGCTGGGCAAATGAGGTGATTGAATATGATAAGAACAAGGAGATTGTATTCTCATATAAGAAAAGAAAATCAGAAGGAAAGGTTGAACTTGGCACTGCCCTACGTCTTGAAAACGGCAATACTATGATAACCGAATCATCCCTGGACATGCCCAGAATATTAGAAGTGGACCCTTCGGGTAAAATTGTAGCGGAAGTGCCACTCAAACCAGAAACTGAAAATGTACACATGCAGACCCGTATGGCAAGAAAGCTGGAGAATGGAAATTATTTGGTCCCTCATTTATTGGCGTTTGCTGTAAAAGAGTATTCTTCAAGTGGAGATGTGGTTAAGACCTACAATACAGACTTGCCAGAACTTGGAGGCAAAGAAGCAGAAAATTGGCCATTTACAGCAGTTAGGTTAAAAAATGGGAATACTCTAATAAACCTTACCCATGGCAATAAAACTGTGGAATTGGACAAAAATGGTAAAGTTGTGTGGATGGTTTCGAACGACGACTTTGATGATAATCCATTTGATGATGCATGTGGTGTGCAACGACTTTCCAATGGAAATACCGTTATAGCAAGCTACCATGCTCAAGAAGGAATAAAACTCTTCGAAGTTAATAGGAACAAAAAGATGGTATGGACTTACTCTGGCTATAGAGTTCATCACTTTCAAATATTGACAACTAACGGAATACCTTTGAAGGGTGTTCCAATGAAATGATTATCCTATTCTAACAAAAATTGTGATCAAGAGCTCACGACAATTGTTCAAAACTCTACGAGTTAAATAGTGCCCAATTTTTTTCTGAACTAAAAATCACTCCCGGGTACACGTTAACCTAACAGCCTAAAATCACAAAAGGCATATCTAGATTCCATTGCTCCTCCGTCACTGGTTTTATAGTTGTAGGACTTTTCTATAATTGTTCCAATTTCAATCTGAATAGGGGATTTGAAAATTGGACCATCAAAAGCAAACGAGTGGAACTCCCCATTTTCACCACAAGGATCCACATTGGTTGGAAAGGATTGAATGAGTTCCTTGTCATATAGCCTTCCTGTAATAGTTTGGTTAAATTTAGCCTTGTCGCAAGAACAAACAATTGATTTGAATCCAGCATCAATAAATTCCAGGGCGGATAATTGAGTGTCATTTTTCCATAAAGGATATACCCCGGCTACATCACATTCTGCTAGTAGACTATCCCGATAAGCCTTCAGATCCTCAAGAAAAATATCACCAAAAGCAACATGGGTAATTCCCTTACTCTTAAGTTGCCTGTAGTACGAACGGGATGCCTCTTCAAATTTGTCATTACTACTGCTGGCTTCTATTTCTATTAACCTCAAAGGAATACCCAGAGACCGAGACTGAGCCTGTATGAGACTTTTGTGAATACCGTGCAATCCAACTCGTTCTGTATCCTTGTTAATGATTGTATGCAATTCAACTACTTCATATTCAGGATTGGACAGCAGCTTCCAAAGCATAAATGATGAGTCCTTTCCGCCGCTCCAGCTTACACTTATTTTATTTTGCTTTTCCACCTTTTTCTTTGAATCCATAAGGGCAGTGCCTGCAATTATTTTCGCAGCAGTAGCCCCTTTTTAAATGATATTGAGCCTTAAATACATAAAAACCATTTTCTAGATAGAAATCTCCTTCACTGTTCTTGACGTCACCCGGCCTTTTGTTGTGTTCACTTCTCATTTTACTCTGAGGCCTAAATCTAAAAAGTTGTAATCGCCGACTTTCAGCTTCTGACCTATAGAAATGTCAATCTCTTCAGAAAATAGTGGACAGTCAAGCACCAGGGTGTGATATTCTCCATTTTCTCCACATGGATCAATACCCATCGATTCAAATTCTTGAATAATCTGCTTGTCTATTGTCCTTCCTAAAAAGTTGAAGCCCAGGGTGTCATTGCAAGACACTATCATTGCCTTGATACCTGAATCTACCATTTGCTCGACAAGATTGCGTCGATCTTTCTGCCATAAGGGTAGGTGGGCGTTCATATCCGCTGCAGAAGACACCTTTTCTTCCCACAATTTATGCCTTTCAATATCAATGTCTCCAAAAACAACATCGGTCACTTTCCATTCTTTTTTTACTGCTTTTAGTGCGTCAATATAATTGGCTTCATAGTCTTTCCATGTGGATGATACGAAAATCACAGGCACATCAAGTGCAGTTGCTTGTGCCCTAAGAATTTCAGGTTTGAGGCCATGAGACCTTGAGCGATCCCCATTTTCATTGATTACATTGAAAAGACCCGAAAGGGAAAATTCTTCGTTCAGAATTTCCATCAAAGCAAAGCAACTATCCTTGCCACCACTCCAGGAGCATAGCAGTCTCTTATTATTTGCTTGTTGCAGTGGCAAGGACATGGTACTATTTTAGAAATTGTAGTTCAAGCCAACGTTGAAATTTCTTCCTCTTGTCGTAAAGCCAAGCACTCCAACAAAGTCTTCATCCAATAGGTTGTTAACCGCCCCAAATATTTTCAGTTGGTCAATTAGATGGTGCTGGGCATACAAGTCAAGAACACCAAAGGAATCAAGGTTTACTACAGTGGCTGGCCAGGTGCTAAAGTCCTGAACTTGTCTTGAGCTTGTGTAGTTGTATTTTATAGAAGCACTGGATCTTTCCGAAACATCATAATTCAGATTTAGGCCAAATTTGTCTTTAGGAATCCTGTAGAAACTGGACTCCACATCGGATTCTGCATGGGCATAATTGATAGCAAACTGAAGACTTGAAGTTAAAGACCATTTCAAATCAACCTCATATCCATCTACTATTCTATTTGTAATCAGGTTGTTATAACCACCAAAGTCCCCGATTCCGGAATCCCAGCCAATTGGCGTTTTTTCTTCTCTTTTGAAGTAAACGGCATTCAGTTCTAGTTTTTCCCTTAAGTACAAACTAAATCCTCCTTCAATGTTCAGGGATTCTTCAGGGCTAAGATTAAGGTTTCCGTAAGCTGAGTAAAGCTGATATAATGAAGGGGTGATATAGGATGTTGAAACCGATGAAAGCAACTTAACCCTGAGCTCGTTTGATGCGTCAAATGAAAAAGACGGATTGATGTTATATATTAGTTTGGAAGCATAATCACTGTGTGTATTTAGCCTAACTCCTGCATGTAAGTTGAACCCGCTATTGTTTTCAAAAAACAAAGAAGCATAGGGGTCAAGAATGCTAAATTGGTTGTCTCTGAACTCTGAAATATCGACATTTTTGTATGACAAGTCTTGATAGTTGATTCCAGAAAGCAATTTTAAGAAATCGTTGAGCTGATGCTCATGTACTAAATCAAGTTGTAGGTTCATTCCTTTTGCATGGCTTGGGAATGAACTTATAAATTCTTTGTCATTTAAGTTTATAAGAGAGCTCAGTTTGATTTTCCCTTTAGAATATTTAAAAGTGGGCGTTAAGCCTATCCGAACCTGATTGCTCCTTTGCTGGTTTTCTCCATCGCTGAATGCACCATCGTCAAAATCGGAATCAAAAGCGTCATAACCTGTTACAAAATCCAGACTAAAGTTGTCTGAGAAACTGTTACTTAGTTTGATTAGGGCATTTTTCTGAGAGAAGCCGTCCTTGTTGAAATCTGTTGTTGAGTTCTCATCAGATGCAGCTGATAAACCATTGGATTTTAGGTAATTACCAGAAATTGAGTACTTGAGCGCACCAGATTTGCCATTGATTCCGGCATTGGTGCCAATAGTTCCATACGATCCTCCATTCACACCTACATGACCCTGTATTTTTTCACCGGTACCTTCTTTTAGTTTGATATTGATGATTCCAGCAGCAGCACTTGTACCATAAAGTGTACTTAGTCCACCTTTCAACACTTCTATAGACTCAATTTGATTTACTGGTAATAGCCGAAGGTCGTAGAAAGCATTGATCGCCGAAGGGTCATTCAACGGCACGCCATCAACAAGAATAAGCGTATGCTGATTTCTTCCTCCCCTCAGATAGTAGCTGAGGTTGGATCCGGGATTGTTGTAACTGCCGTCTACCTGAATGCCGGGTACCTCGTTCAGGATGTCAGCCACGGATTTTCCTGCATTTCTCTCTATGTCCTCGGAAGTTAACTTGTAAATGGTTTTACCTGATTTTTCTATTGGTATAGAAAATTTGGTGCCTGTTACTACTACTTTGTCAAGAGGTAGTTCTTTGGCTTCTACTTCCTCATCTTGTGCGAGCGAATTGAAGCTTATTGCCCCAAATGCTAATGCGAAAGCAATTTTCTGTAATTGATTTTTTCTTAATTTTCTCATAGTATTTTAAAAAATAATTAAACAACTATGAGCTAAGGTTGAAATTGAATAAGGAGCCGCTGTTGCCATGGATTAGCGGCTAAGTATTCATCACTTTTCTCCCGAAAGCTCAGATTTTTGAATGATTGGCAGGTCTCCTGGCTTTCCCTGATTTTTGCAGGCCTTCCCATCCCGATATGTTGGAACAGTGGCTGTGGTAGTTACAAAAACCTTAAATAGGGATTACAGTTGCGGGGACAGCTTCGGAATTTCCATTCGAATAGGATCACCGAATTCCCTTTTAATTTCGACGCTCAAGGCAATCGAAAACCAATAATCGCTGCAAGGTTATAGGATTTAATTTTAAAAATCATCAGCATAGTGCAACTATTTGATGCCTATCAGCATCTTCATATATGAAGATGTTATCGTAGATAACTTATATACAAGTGTAACTATTTCTGGAATATTGCGTCAAAGAAGTAACTCAATACTCCGGGAAGTCAAATAATCAAAAAAATGTCAATACTCTCTAGCCTGTTTAAAAAGAAACCAAAGAAAAAAGCCACTCAATGTAGTGTTTGTAAGTCAAGACTGGAATATCAAGAAGGTTTTGCACTAACCACGGCTCAGGTGGTTGTCTCCAAAAAGTTTTGGGACCATAAAATGGTCGAACCGGAAACCATGTCGTACACCACCGCTCATTTCAAAAACAAGGATGTAAACGCTACCAATATGCGCAGGATCATTTTTGAGAAGACAGCCGAAAAGGATCATACATGGATGACCTGTGAATCCTGCATTGAGCAATTTACCGTAGATAGGGGCTTGACTAAAAAACTGGCTGATGAATGGTGGCTGTCTGAAAACGGATTTAAAATACCTGGAACAGGCAGTGCAGAAAAACAATTGGAGGGGAGTGAGTATGAAGCGATAAAGGAATATGTAGCTATGGATGCTGGCAAAAGCCTAGTTAGACTATAGCATAAGAATAATTCTCAAGTAAATAATGGTTTGGGCATCTGCTTTGTAGCAGGTGCCTTTTTTTGGCTTCAGTTTTTTCTGCACTTTTGTCAAAAATGAATTCTCCGATTTTGAAATACATCTTCCCAGTCCTTGTTGTACTTTTTAGTTGCTCTGAAAAACGGAATCAAGCTATATCGCTCAAGAATGATGCACCCCAATTGTCTATCAAGCATGCCAATGCTTTTGATATTAAGTACCTGGATGGCTATAAAATTGTGACCCTAAAAACCCCATGGCAGGGAAATTCGGAACCGATAACCTATGTTTTGAGAAATAGACACACACCAATAAATGATTCGATAAGTAGTTTGGGTCAGGAGATCGTTGTGCCTATTGAGCGGCTCATCTGTAACTCAACATCTCAAATAATTCTTTTGAAAGAATTGGGTGTTTTGGAGAGCCTTGTTGGTTTTCCTCAAACACACTACATCTATTCTCCGGACATCAAAGAACGTGTGAAAGCAGGTGACATAGCAGAGGTAGGAGTAGAGTCAAATTTGAATGTTGAAACGATCCTTTCTCTTGATCCGGATATGGTCATGGCCTTTAATACCGGCAGAGAGGATAGGCAACTCAAGAAGCTCAAAGAGTTGGGTATCCCAGTGGTAATTAATGCTGACTACATGGAGACATCTGCCCTGGGAAGGGCAGAATGGATCAAGTATATGGCTGTGTTTTTTGATGAGGAAGTTGAGGCAGAGGCATATTTTCAGAAAGTGGAAAGTAATTATGATTCTCTAAAACGTATCGTCAAGAAAAGGAATGACCAAAATATTATGTCAGGTTCGCTATACGGTGGATCATGGTATATGCCGGGTGGTAATAACTATGGATCATTGTTTATGCAAGATGCCGGAGGGAATTACTTATGGGCAGATAACGAGAATGTTGGTTGGCTCAACTTATCTTTCGAACTGGTATTTGAAAGAGCCAATGCTGCGAATATTTGGATTGGAATGGGCAGCTTGGCAAGCCTGCAAGAATTAACCGATGCGGATGAGCGTTATGCAGATTTTAAAGCCTTCAAGAATAAAATGGTTTATTCTTATGTCAATAGAGTAAATGAACAAGGCGCCAATGACTACTTCGAATCAGGGACGATCAGACCAGATTTGGTTCTGGCGGACTACATCAAAATGATCAATCCGGAATTGTTGCCTGAGCATGAATTGTACTATTTTAAACAGCTGGAATGATTTAGATTAATTGACCCAGATTCGCTCGGCCGAAATCTTTTAAATTCATGTCAACGGTGCAATCATAAAATTAAGATCGCATAGATATGCGATCCAGGAATTGTCTTCTTATTTTTAAATTGTGGTAGCAATTCCAGATACAGTGTAAACCCCTCTGGCCGCAGAATGAAAAGCAGGCACTAAGTGTAGATTGCATCTACACTTGGATATTGAATACGGTTAATGTTAATATTTTTGTGTAGTTACAAACTACACCTAGTGGGGGTGTAAAAAACAAGAAATGAAAAAGGTAAGGTTCTTCCAAGGGGTGAGTTTAATATTCTTAGTTATTCCAATTGCAACAGTTTTATTAATCTATTTTCAAGTTGACATTTATGATCTCAGAGTAATTGTAATAGAGTATTCATTTTATTTTACAGCAACAATAATTTTTTGGACGATGCTTTTCTTTGTTCTTAAGATTGAGTCAACAATTTTGGATAGAATAGGTCTAGTAACAATTTCCATATTGGGAATTTCGGCATACATATGTCTATTTGACCATATATTACCGTGGTAATGATTAAAACCATACAAGTCCCTTCTGGTGCGAGCAGAATCGAAATAAAATAGTGGCTAGTTTGAGCATTTTGCCCCTCAGGGTGTTGAATGAAAAATAAAAGCAGGCTCTAAGTGTAGATTTTATCTACACTTGCGTATTGAAATTCTAATCATCGTAAGAGGTGGCTGGTCCCGCTCGGCCGCATATGTATGCGACAGAATCTTTTTCTTTGTAGTACAAAAAACCACCACGAAAAAATCGTGATGGCTCATAAGTAGAATCGCAATATATATCCTTAGAATATGTATTGATTTTCGGAGATCATTGCATCGGCAATTTCTCTCCTGAGTTGTTTTGGGTTAATGGGGTTAATCTTTGTATATCGCTTCATGCCCATAAGCATGACTTTTTGTTCATCTCCGGTGGTGAATGAGTTTATAGCATCCTTGCCAGCTTTATTCACCCGCTCTACCGCATCATGCAAATAAACTTTTGCTGCATTTACCTGAAGCTTACAGGCTTCTTCTCCTCTGGTGGATACCAATTTCTCTGCACGTAAAATTGCCGATTCACTGGCATAGATCTCTATCAGCATATCGGCTATATTCATTAGTATTTCTTGTTCTTCGTCCAGTTTTGGCCCGAAAGTTTGTGCCGCTTTTCCGGCGACCATCAATACTGATTTCTTTAGTTTTTTCAATACTTCTTTCTCTTCAGCAAAAAGCTGAGAAAAATCGGGCGTCTCGAATGAAGGAACAGAAGTCAACTCTTTGGCAACCGCCATAGCAGGCTCCATGATGTTGAGTTCACCCTTCAGTGCTCTCTTAAGTATCATACCAACAAGGAGCATTCGGTTTATTTCGTTGGTGCCTTCATATATTCTGGTGATGCGGGCATCCCTGTATGCCCTGGCCATAGGTGCTTCTTCTGAAAAACCCATGCCTCCAAATATTTGCACACCTTCATCTACCACATAATCCAGCATTTCCGAACCATGCACTTTTATGATCGCACATTCGATGGAAAACTGCTCAAAGCTTTTGAGTTTGGCTTCACCATCTTCAACGCCACTAGCGATTAGGTCATCGATTTTGTCATCTATGTTTTGCCCTGCTCGATAAGCGGCTGACTCTGTTACCCAGGTCTTGATGGCCATTTCTGCAAGCTTATACTGTATGGCACCAAAGCTTGAAATTGAAACGCCAAATTGTTTTCTGTCATTAGCGTAGTTGAGCGCTGTATTGGTAATTTCCACACAACCTCCAATTACTCCGGCTCCTAACTTGATACGCCCAATATTCAGAATGTTTACAGCTATTTTAAATCCATTCTCACGAGCAGACAGCATATTTTCAACTGGCACTTTGGTCTCATTGAAGAAGATTTGACGAGTCGAGGAACCTTTTATTCCCAGTTTTACCTCCTCATCATTCATGGTAATGCCATTGTCAGTTCTTTCTACCAAAAAAGCAGTCAGCTTTTTGTCATCATCAATTTTCGCGAAAACAATTAAAAGGTCTGCAAAGCCACCATTTGAGATCCACATTTTTTGTCCTGTGATCAGATAATGTTTGCCATCCTCAGTCAAAACCGCTTTTGTTTTTCCAGCGTTGGCATCAGATCCTGAATCAGGTTCGGTAAGGCAATAGCACGATTTCCACTCCCCGGATGCTATCTTTGGAAGGTACTTTTGTTTTTGTTCTTCAGTGCCGTAATACAGGATAGGAAGAGTTCCTATACCTGTATGAGCACCGTAAGCTGTAGAAAAGGATCCAGTGGACCCAATTTTGTCAGCGATTAACATGGAAGTATTGAAAGACATTCCCAGCCCGCCATACTGTTCGGGAATAGAAATGCCAAGTAGTCCCAGTTCACCGGCCTTCTCCATCAGCCTTGGCATGATATCATCCTCCTGCTTCTCTATCTTCTCAATATTTGGATGAATTTCCTTCTTGATAAAATCAGAAGTGGCCTCAGCCATCATCTTTTGCTCCTCGGTGAAATCTTCGGGAATAAATACTTCTTGACAATCGGTTTCCCTAATTAGAAATTCACCTCCTTTAATCGAATGTTTTTCCAATACAGTTTCCATAATTAATCAGCTTTTATTTGGGTTAAAGTTGTTATGCATGCATAACAAATTCAAAGATAAAAATAAAAGGTATGCATGCATAACATTTTTAAGATTTTTTAATTCTGTACGGAATCAGTCATTAAATTGTTAAGTCATTTGCTCAAATATTTCCTTTGGTCTTGAAAATGACCCACTCGTCAAAATCTATGTGCTGCTTTTGTTGATCTGTTCTAACTTAAAACTTCCAAATTGATCTAGCTCATGTTAAGAAACTACCTGATAACTGCACTTAGAAATCTACTGAGAAATAAAACTTTCAGTACTATCAATATTCTTGGACTGACTGGTGGACTTACCTGTTGTTTACTGATTTTCATCTTCGTTACTGATGAATATAGTTATGATAAATTCCACGCTAAGAAGGATAGAATCTATAGGGTTCATTATCTGATTGGTGATTTTAACATTGGTAGAATTCCGCCAGTAATGGCGGAGCATATTGCTACATATTTTCCAGAGGTGGAGAAGACGGGAAGGCTGTACGGCCGAGGTGTTAGCATTAAGGTACCAGGTGAAGTCAATGGAAAACCACAGCGCTTTGAGGAGGAAGGAGTGTTTTTTGCTGACTCTACCATCATGGACATTTTTACTTTTGATGTGCTGAAGGGGTCAATTGAGGACGGGCTCAGGAAACCATTTACCGTAATCCTGAACGATGAGATAGCTCAAAAATATTTTGGTCATGAAAATCCAATCGGAAAACAGATTATTATGGAAGGGAATACCTCACTGCAGGTTGTTGCTGTGGTGAAGGATTTTCCTAGCAATTCCCATTTTCATTTTGATATGCTGGTACCTTATGACAATATGTATGACATAGAGCCTGAGAACTTAAGGGAAAACATCAGGCAGAATTTCAAAATGAATTGGATGGTATCTCATTCTATTACCTATGTCTTATTAAAGCCAGGTTCAAGTCATTTGGCTGTAGATGAAAAGTTTCTTGACTTTATTGCAGAGAAGATACCTGAAAACATGCAGAAGGAGCAAAGCTTTAAACTTCAGCCCTTGGAAGACATTCATCTTAATGCTGATATAGGTGCTCAGGCTGAGCCTCCGGGTAGTAAGACCTTCATTTACATATTCATAGCTGTAGGTGTACTTACATTACTTATTGCCTGCATCAACTTTATCAACCTATCCACCGCCAGATCGCTGCAGCGGACCAAGGAAATAGGTATGAGGAAAGTGTTAGGCGCCTGGAAATCCAATCTTATCGTCCAGTTTCTGGGGGAGTCATTCCTTATGACATTTATTGCAGCTGCCCTTGCATTCGCTTTCACTGTTTTTCTTTTGCCAGTATTGAATGAGTTGACCTCAAAAGAGTTGCAAATTGACGTTTTGTATTCGCCTTATTTGATTGTTGGTTTTGTCGCATTAATACTGTCTACCGGTTTTTTGTCCGGGATTTACCCTGCATTTTTCGCTACTAAAATATTGCCTGCATATAGTTTGAAGGGTTTGGTGTCACCAAAAAACAGAGCCGGTCTTTCATTCAGGAAGGGATTGGTTATTGTACAGTTTTGCATCTCAATGGTTCTGATTTCAGGGACACTGATCGTGTTTGATCAATTAGACCTGTTACGAAACAAGCCCCTGGGTTTTCAAAAAGATCATTTAATCAATGTGCCCATCCAGAGTCAGAATTTCAACAATGTGTTTGGGGGAATAGATGCGGAAAAGAGGCAGAAAATGAATGCCTTTGAGGATGAGCTGGAAAGAATCCCTGGTGTTTTGGCAAGCACTGCATCTGCCCATGCTCCTGGTTTTGGAGTGGTCAATCGCAATGTGATTCCCGAAGGTTTTACTGCCGAAGACAATATGCTGGCGCCTGTTTATGCAGTGGACTATGACTTCCTTGAAACATATCAGATAAGAGTCATGCAGGGTAGAGGTTTTTCAGAAGAATTTGGAACAGATCATCAAAATGCATTTCTAATCAATGAGTATGCTATTGCAGCCTACAATTTTGGATCCGATGTGGAGGCGTTGGGAAAAGAAATAAATGTAGAAGGCAAGAAGGGAAAAGTTGTTGGCATTGTAGAGAATTTTCACTTTTTACCTCTCACCGAACCCATGGGCCCAATGATCATGGAAGTGAACACTTCACAGTTCAATGTTTTTTCGATAAGGATTGACAATCGAAATATACCGCAGACACTGGCCTCAATTGAGAATACCTACAACGATTTTTTCCCTAACGAATCATTCACACATTCTTTCCTGGACGATGCGTTGGAGCAAGGCTATGCTACTCAAGAACAATTAGGAAAAGTAGTAGGCTATTTTGCGATACTGGCCATACTCATTTCCTGTCTTGGTTCGTATGGATTAATCATGTTCATTGCCTCTCAGAAGATGAAGGAGGTGGGTATTAGAAAAGTATTGGGTGCTTCAATATCCAGTATCATACTATTGCTGTCCACCAGGTTCTTCTTGCTTGGGTTAATTGCCATGGTGATATCCGTACCGGCTACTTTGTGGGCCGCTAATTCCTGGCTAGAAGAATTTTCTTACAGGATTGACATTTCTCCGCTTAGTTTTGTTGCATCAGGAGCTATTACCTTATTGCTTGTCCTTATGACCACCAGCATTCAGTCTGTTCGAACTGCTTTGGCTAATCCTGTGAAAGCGCTGAGGACGGAGTGATGCTATACCGCTTCTGAATCATATACCAAGACACGCTCCCACAGATCCTTACAGGTTTCAATGAATACCTGGTGCGCTTCTTCAACCTGGTATTTATCATGTTCTGCTTTGGAAGGAAAAGTAACCAGTAGCGAGTAAGTATAGGAGGAGTCGATGACATCTCGTTCGGCCACTGCAGGCGTACCCACGTGAGAGGATTTGGCATATAGGGAATCATTTAAAAATTGCTTTATGGCAGTTTCGAATTTTGCCCTTAAGCCGGAATCTTCAGGGTTTTTTAACCAAAAAAATACAGTATGTGTGAAGTCTTTCGTTATGTCGCTCATGGTAGTTTTATGTAATTAATTATTGGAGTAATAATAATTCATTTTTGGTGAGAGCCAATAGAAATAACTACCTTTTCTGTAAAAATTACCTAACCGATTTTATTTCGTTAGAAATTGACTGAAAACGAAAAATTAATAGAGTATAAACGAACTGGGAATCTGACAATCCTGGGAGATGTCTATAAAGACTATATGCACTTGGTGTTTGGTATTTGCCTGAAGTATTTGAAAAACAAACAAGATGCTGAAGATGCTGTCATTCAGATATTTGAAAAATTGATAACAGATCTTAGGCGACATTCCGTTGAGAATTTCAGCAGCTGGTTGTACAGCACTTCAAGAAATTTTTGTTTAATGCAGCTGAGAAAAAGTGGTAAGGTTAAAAATACTTTAATTGATGATATGGAATATACACTTTCTGAGCATCAAGATACTGAGGAGCATGTGAATGAAGATGGACTGCATGAATGTCTGGATAAATTGCCTGAGCACCAAAAAGCATGCGTTGAATTGTTTTATTTGAAACAGCATTGCTATCAGGAAATAACGGAAATATTGAATGTCACTTTGAACAAAGTAAAGAGTGCTATTCAGAATGGTAAAAGGAATTTAAAAATATGCCTGGAATCTAGGAGTGAAAATATTTAATGACCATAGCGGCCATGTATCTCTGGATGAGATGAACAAGTATTTGGACAACAAAATGTCTAATGATGAAAGACATTTGTTTGAGCGGCACTTATTGTCTTGTGATTTTTGTGATGAGGCTTTTGAAGGTTACCAGCTTTCAGAAGACATTGACTTTTCAGACTCTATAAAGAAGCTAGCTGAAAATATTGAGGGGCGATCAGGAAGTAAAAGTTATTTCAGATTTGCCGTGGCTGCAGCAGTTATTTTGCTGTTAGGTGCAAGCGTAGTTTTTACCATGTACCACTTTGACAACCAGGCGGGTGAAGTGGCTATGGCTGAGAAGAAAGAAGAGAAACAGGAAAAGCAGGTTCCTAAGGACTCTGTAGCAATCAAGGATGATGCTCTAGTTAAAGAAGTTGATACTCAGCCGATCAAGAAAGAAGAGGTGACTCAGCCGATCGAGCCGAAGAAAAAGGAAGTTCAGGAGGAGAAAATCAAAATTACCACCAATAAAATTGCCGAAACGAAAAGCAATCCTGTGGCAGTTGTCGAAGAGGAGCTTGAGCTAGCAGATGAAGAAATTGATGCTTTCGGGGCTAGCGATGAAAGCTTTGAAGAAGATTCTGGCTTTGGTGATGAATTTTTTGAAGATGAGGATTCAGTAGAACCCGTCCAAAAAGAGGAAAGTTTTAAAGAAACAAATCCACTTCCTATACAGGTCGAAAACAGGGCTGCCTATGCACGGAAATTGTCTGAAAATTCTAAAAGGCGCTTAACCACAGCATCGAAAGCTGATGTATCAAAAGATATCCAGGGAAACGCCTTGCCAGTTATAGGTTTTGAAAGGTATGGCGTATATTTAAAAGATAGTTTGCGATATCCAATGAGGGCTAGGGAAAATGGCCTGGAAGGAATAGTGAAATTGCAGTTTAGGGTGACTTTGTCAGGAGCACTGGAGAAAATGGAAATAGTTGAGGGACTCTCTGAAGAGTGCAATGCGGAAGCCAAAAGACTGGTAATCGACGGGTCAAATTGGACATTGGTCGACAAAAATTTACCAGTTGAAAATAATGTTGTAAACTTGAGTATAGAATTTAAATTATCGGATCAATAGAATTCAATTAATAGAAAAATGTCTAAATACTTTAGCCGACGCAACCTGGACTTCATGCTTTACGAGGTTTTTGACATCATGTCATTGGCCAAGTTTGATTATTTCAAGAAGCACAAAAAAGATACATACGATCTGATTCTTGACAGTGCCATACAGCTGGCAGATAAGGAGATGAGGCCATTTCTAACCGAAATGGACAGGCAAGAACCAAAATTTGCTGGAGGAACAGTGAAGGTACATCCACAGATTGGCAAACTAATGAAGGAGTTTGGTGATGGAGGTTGGATAGCAGCTGATGGCCCTACGGATTTTGGAGGACAGGAGTTGCCATTGACGCTTTCCTCATGTACCCAGTTTGTCTTTGGAGCGGCTAACTATTCTGCAAGTGTATTCCCTTTCTTATCAGCTGGTGCGGCTCGACTGATTTATGAATTCGGATCTGAAACATTAAAAGAACAATATATACCCAAACTCTATAGCGGCGAGTGGCAAGGTACCATGTGTATGACAGAGGCTCAGGCTGGGAGTTCCTTGGGAGACATATCTACTTCCGCAGAACCTATTGATGAAGAAGAAACGGTATTTAAAATAGAGGGTCAGAAGATATTCATTTCTGCTGGTGATCATGACGGTGTGAGCAACGTAGTGCATCTAATGCTGGCCAGAGTGAAAGGTGCTCCAGCAGGTACTAAAGGACTAAGTTTATTCCTGGTACCACAAAAACGATTTGATGAAGAGGGAAAAGAACAAAGCAATGATGTGATTACCTCTACACTTTTCCATAAAATGGGCTACAAAGGAGCTCCGATCGTTCAGCTGGAATTGGGCAGCAATAAAGGATGCTTTGGCTTCTTAATCGGTAAGCAGAACAATGGTTTGAAACAGATGTTTCAAATGATGAATGAGGCCAGAATGGGAGTTGGACTCAGTGCAACATCTATAGCATCAGCCGCTTACTACGCTTCTTTAGAATATGCCAATGAAAGGCCTCAAGGCAGAACGGCGGATAATAATGATTTAGAAAAGTCTCAGTCATTGATCATAGAGCATGCTGATGTTAGGCGGATGCTACTTTTCCAAAAGGCAATTGTAGAAGGCTCACAATCGCTCTTGATGCAGTGTGCTCAGTATGCGGATATGGCAAAAGGGGAGAAGGAAGCTTCCAAAGAAATATTCAATTTGGTACTCGATTTACTAACGCCGGTTGCCAAGTCTTATCCAAGTGAAATGGGTATTCATTCCACGAGTACAGCAATCCAAATTTTCGGTGGTGCAGGTTACTGCCAGGATTTCTCAGTTGAACAGTATTTTAGAGAAATGCGTATTCATACCATCCATGAAGGAACAACAGGTATCCATGCTCTGGATTTGCTTGGCCGTAAGATTATCATGGGTGGTGGAATTGCATTTAGAGCTTTCACTGAGGAGGTTACTAAAGTCATTAAAAAAACCAAACTAGAAATTACTGCTCTGGCAAAGTACGGAACTCAATTAGATGATGTCCTCTTCAGGCTTCAGAACATTACGATGAAGTTGTCGACTAAAGCAATGAATGAAAAGCGTGAAGTATTCCTGGCGGATGCTTCCATATACCTTGAATTGTTTGGAATAGTGGCTATCGGTTGGCAATGGCTGCTGCAGGCCAGTATTGCACAAAAAGGACTGGAAGCTAACCCTGAGGATAAATTCTACCAAAGTAAGATTTATACTATGAGGTATTTCTTCGAATACGAAATACCTAAATCTGAAGGGCTAATATCCAGGCTAAACAACTCAGACTGTGTGACGCTGGAAGCGGATAAGTCGACGATTTTGTGATTTCGGGGTTGAAATAAGAGCTTACCTATTGTTGTTGAGTGAACAGATTGTCTATTTTATGTACTTTAGATTTCTAAACACCTTCACTAAAATACTTCTCTCAATGCTAGGTGTTGTAGTTTTCAACACAAGCTTTGCGCAAAATGACTGGAAAATATCAGCGAATGGTGTTGGAATTATTCAGCTTGGTGAATCTATTGCCGATATCCGTAAGAAAGTGAATAATCAATACTCCACAAAGAACAATGATAAGGATGGATTCGATGTTTTCTTTGAAAATGAAAGGTTAATTTCGGTGTGGTCTAAAAGAGGTGATGGAAGAATAGGTTTCATTAAGATAATTTCAAACAAATTTTTAACTCGTGATGGGTTAAGAACAGGGCTGACGATTCCGGAAGTGGAAAAAATAAGAACGGACTTTTTCCTCGAACTTGATGAAATGAGTGGCCAAGTATACTTTATGCCAAAGGAACTCCAAACTCCAGGTGAGGAGTTTTACGAAAACGTGAACTTAATTTATTTCAAATCGAAAAGTGGAGAAGAACTTGTCGACAAATTTGAATTAGATGAACATTCGAAAAGTTTACGATCTACCAATTATATAAAATTGGGATTCCTACATTATTTTTATATATACCAGTGGAAGTAATATGACCCACAACATTCAAAAGCATAAAACAAGATTTATTTGGATTTTACTCCATCATATAAAAATTGACGCCTTCTGTATATCCAAGGTCAATCAGATATTGGTAGATTTCTTCCTTACCAATCCTGTCGCTCACATAGCTTAGGATGAAAATATCATCTGATAGCTTGAGTTCTTTGTAATGAATGATTGAAGGGGAAGAGCTTTGGGCTACATCTATATACTTATCGATCTTCATACCATATTCTTTCAGTAGCGAGGATTTTTTCCTTACAGAACTCCCAGTTCCCCAAATGAAAATATGTGGTTGATTCTGACTGAATTTCTTAAAAAACCAATAGCTAAAATATTCCGCTTTAATCCTGGAAAAACTTTCGATACTATAAGATGGATGTTTTCTGGAAAGTCTATTTTCATCATCGTACCAATCAAGAATAGTTTTATTCACTTTTGCCATTCGTACTCCAGCAAACAATAAGCGATTCCACAATTCGAAATCCTCGGGAAAGGGGCCTTCTTTATACAATCCATTTTCTGTTATAATGGACTTTCTAAACATAACTGAAGGGTGGGGTAGAGCACTCTCCTGAAACCTTGACAAGTAAATTTCTTTTTCCGAAACTTTGCTGTTTGCCCAGTCGACATACAAGTTGTAGCCCTGGTTTTTGTCTTGATCGCCAACATATTCAACTAATCCCGATACCAGACCAACCTTAGGATTGTCCCCAAGATAATTGACTTGTAGTTCAAAGCGATTACTATATGAGTAATCGTCAGCATCCATGCGGGCGAGGTATTTTCCTGATGACTTTGTGATAGCAAAATTTAAAGCCTTCACAAGGTTGGCTTCTGGTAGGTGGTAGTGTTTTATTCGATCATCAATGAGTGAGGCTACAGCTGACTCTGTATTGTCTGATGATCCATTGTTAACTATCAATAATTCGAAATTGGAATAAGTCTGCTGTAGAATGCTCTTAACAGCCCTTTTGATGGTTTTTTCGGCATTATAGACAGGAAGAAGAACAGAAACGAGAGGGGCAGACAATGAAAAAATCTTAAAGTGATTTAAACTTTATTGTTTTTGTGCGCTTGCTGTTTTTGTGTTTGATGGAACTATATGGCCCAAAGTGTTTCTTGGGCTTGGTGACTTTTACAGTGTTATGGCCCTTGCTCAGCATTGCGCATGATGTTACCATATAACCCCAAAACAAAAATATCAGGAAAAGATAGAGTTTAGTTCTCATTCCATAAGAAAAACATTCGTTCAAGTTAATTATTGCCTACCAATAAAAAAAGCTTCCATAACAGAAGCTGTCTTTATTTTAGACTCACAATTTACCAGCCTACTATCGTTATCATATGACGATAATAAGAACTGTCTTGGATTACATATTATCAAGTACTTCCTTAGGGAAAGTAATGTCGTACATAGACTCAAGAGTTCTGGCAAAAAGGCCAAATTCTTCTTCATTGAAGACTCTATCGTCAGCTGGATTTTCCAGATCTGAAAGTTCGAATCCCATTTCCCTAAATTGTGGTAAAGCCCTTAGAACAATTCTTTGCCAGGCTAGTGGCGTGATGTTTTTACTACACCAATTTTTTAAAATAATAAGCTTAATATTCATAGCTGGTCTGAGTTGTTTTGTAAATATTGTTATACTATATTTTTATTCCCATGAATAAAACATCATCCGTTTGATGTTCATTTCCTTTCCAATCTTCAAACACTTTTTCAAGGTGCTCATGTTGCTCTTCCATGTTCAGATTTTGTAATCCTTTGAGTGTTTCTAAAACCCTTGCTGAGCCGAATTTTTTATTTCCAGGACCACCAAACTGATCCTGGAAACCATCAGAATAAAGATAGAAACTAGTCGCACCCTCCGTGAAGTTTAGCTTGGTATGGGAGTAATCTCTTTCTTCACTTACAAAACCACCTATTGAGAGCCTATCACCCTTCAAGACTTTTAGTTCACCGTCCTCTGAGTATATTAAGTTTTGTTTCGCTCCGGCAAAGTATAGCTCACCTTTATTCTTGTTGATAGCCAGTATACTGGCATCCATGCCATGGTGCATATTCTCTTCAGTTTGATTTAGAATTTCCTGAATTCCCTCATTCAAATTATTGAGAATATCATTAGCCTCAAAAATATCATGCTCATACACGATTTGATTGAGAATGGACTCTGCAATCATGCTCATCAGCGCGCCGGAAACTCCGTGCCCGGTACAATCAATGGACGCTAGATAAAGTATATCGTCTTCACCATCGTTGCATTCTGCAAACCAGTAGAAATCGCCACTGACTATGTCGAAAGGTTTGAATAATAGGAAGAAATCTGAGAAATACTCCTTGATTTCATCAGGATCCATCAACATGGCATTTTGTATGGTCATCGCATAGCGAATACTGTCCATAAGGTTCTTGTTGACGTTAGCCAGACTTGTATTGACGTCTGCAAGTTCTTTTGTCCTTTGATCTACTTTCTGCTCAAGCGTGCTATTGATCGATTCCAATTCTTTGATCAATTTCACCTTATCACTTTTTAGCTCATAAGTCTCAAGCGCTTTGTCAATGGTGAGCTTCATCTCTCCCTTGTCCCAGGGTTTAGTGATGTACTTGTAAATGCCGCACTTGTTCACCGCTTTCACAATGGCCTCTATATCGGCAAAACCAGTAAGTATCATTCGGATGACATCAGGAAATTCAGGTAGTACTTTTTCAAGTAGCTCTGTTCCTGTCATTTCTGGCATTTTCTGATCAGTAATAATGCACTGAATGTCATTTTCTCTCAACATCTGTATCGCCTCCGATCCACCGGGAGCAGTGAGCACATTGTAGTGTCTCTTGAACGCCATTCTGAAAATTCGAAGGTTACTTTCTTCATCATCCACATATAGGATGGTATATAGTTTTTTGTTCACCTTCGTTGGTTTTTCAGTGACGGTTAGCAATTGTTCCATGGTTCTGAGTTTTTATGCGCTTTGAGAGTGAGAAATAATTTGTTCATCCCTTGATTCTTCCAGATGCTTAGGAATCAGGATAGAGAATTCCGTTCCATTACCCTCTTCGCTTGTTACATAGATATTGCCTCTATGTTTCTCGATGATACCAAATGTAATGGACATGCCAAGACCGGTACCAATACCCACAGCTTTGGTAGTAAAGAATGGCTCGAATATTCTACGCTTCACTTGCTCTGACATGCCTGACCCATTATCCTTGATCTTAATCATGACATGTTGATGTTGGTTTTCAGTATACAATTGGATTTCTCCCCCTTTCTTATCTTCAGGAATAGCCTGGATCGCATTGTTTAGGATGTTCATAAATACCTGGTTGAGCTGACCAGGGAAGCAGTTAATATGATCGATTGACTCATCGTAGAATTTCTTGACGATGATTCTGTTCTTTGTTTTGTTTCTAAGAAGAATTAGAGTAGCATCAAGTGAATCGTTCATATTCGCCGGCTTCATTTCCTCTTCATCCAGACGTGAGAATACCCTGAGTCCTTTTACAATTTCAATTGTTCTTACAGCTCCTTTCTTAATGTCCGCCACGAGTTCCCTCAAGTCAGAAAGTAAATCTTCATATCCGATTTCATCTTTCAGCTCGTGAATTTCTGACATCACCTGCTTATAGTCTTTATTACCTTCGAGCTCATCATACTTATTGATGATTTCAAGTAGATCGTCCAACGAAACTTTCAGAGTATCAATACCATTGTAAACGAAGTTGATTGGGTTATTGATCTCATGGGCAATACCAGCTGTCAATTGGCCCAGTGATGCCATTTTCTCTGATTGTACCAACTGAGATTGTGTATTTTTTAAGTTGGAAAGCGTGTTCTCCAATTCTTCCTTATTCTCTTTCTCATGGTCAAGTGAGGCTTTCAGCTTGTTCTCGGCGATCATCAGTTTCTCAGTCGCTTCCAACTGTTCTTCCGCAATCGATCTCATGCGTTCCTCCGAATGCTTTACCTTATCATAAGCCTTCCTCAATTCGTCCTGTACATTGATAAGCTTTTCGTTTACTTCTATTTGCTTTCTCGAACTCAACAATATCTCTTGCTCTGAATTTTTGAGTTTCTCATTTCGTTGCTCGAGTGCACGTTGAGAAAGTATTAGTTTTTCGTTGAATTCAAGTTGCTTTTCAGCACTTTTCCTCAATTCTTCTTCTGATTTCTGTAGCCTGATATAAGCATCATTCGCCGACATAAAGTTTCTGTAGGCAAGGTTTACCGCTGGACGGAATACGAATGCCGCTTGTAGAATAAGAATACCCACTATGATAAGGGCTAAAATGTATCCTGCCTGTGAAAAACCAGACTTGTTTTCAGAAGCTTCCGTTTCGTACTGCCTGGCTAAATCACGAGCCAATGGTGAGAATCTCCTTTGGTTGTAAAACATGCTATTCAGCGAGCTCGCAATAGCTATTTGCTTGTCCTTTTCATCATCGGAGAAATTGAGTTTTAAAATCTCCTTAGCCGAAGAAACAATTTCATTATACTGAGACTCAGACTTTTGGAGAATCTCATCTGCGGTAGATGAGTAACCTTGTTTATTCAGACTTGTACTTAGGTCACCTTTAGTAAGTGTCTCCCGTACTTTGACGAAATTGTCTAGTGACGTGGAAAGACGTTTTTGTGTGTCATTAAACTTCTTTTCTGTAGTGGCAAACTGCGCTGACATGGACAAGGCATTCGTAGCAATTTGTTCGCTAAAGGTCGCCTGCAACTGGGCCAGGTTAACCAAATGTGCATCATTTTTATTTGTTCGCTGAGCATCTTGGTTGAAGAGCTGCCCAATCACTAATCCTACAATAACAAGGATAAGCGTGAACGAATAAAGGCGAATCAAATTATCTTTTTTCATAGCTGTTGATTTTTGTTTTGTGGTTTTACATTATGTTTCTATATTATTTAGTTAAGTCAATGGGTTTTAGTATCTAATACTCCGAGTTTCTTGAATTTTTCAAGTTTCGGCTTAATTACTTTCTCTTTGAATTCTTCATGGCCAATGATATGACTCATTTGCTCATGTAAGAAGTGCTTTTCAAGCCATCCTTCAAATATTCTCAAGAAAATGGCAATTATTATTTTTATTCCTAGACTTAAGAATGGAATTTCGACATGTCTTTCTATGATAGGCTCCAGATAATACTCTTCAGAGATGAAGAGTACGATAGCCACAATAAACATGATGCGGAAAGCTTTTCTACCTACGGTCATGTGGATCAGCCGTTCAACTGTGCTTTCCAGTTCGTTGTTTTTGCTCTTGATTTCTTCGTTTTGGATTTTAATTTTTTGGTTGGCCTGATCAATCTTCTTCTGTAGCCTATCACTTATCCGGGTCAGTACCTTGCTTTGTTCGAGTAAGTCACCATAGTGGTGAACCAACTCATTGGCATCTTTTAGATAAATCTTCTTCTCCTTAACCTTCCTGGCAAAATTTTCTAATACCTTCTGCTCCCCGTGATACAGCTCCTTCATTTAATTTACGCTACCTTGTCTCTTTGCATAATCCTCGACACTCTTATCTGAAAAGTGAAATAGGAATACTCTTCATTTACCTTGTGAAATTCATAGGATAACTTTTGGCCTGTTTTTCGTGCTATTTCGACAAACCCTAAACCTGCAGTTCCCTTATTTGAGAATTCACCGTTATACAATATTTCTTTATATAATTTTTTTAAGTCTTCTTTTTCTAATGTGTTGATTTTATCAAGCTTAGCTTTGATATCCTCAATCTTATTGTTCGGGATAAAGTTTCCCGTCATGATGTTATAAAATTGTTTCCTGGCAGTCACTAGGAGTAAACCTGATTTCGAGTCATAAGTACTGATTTGATGTGTAACATCAGATACTTCGTCCATGTGATGGTAGAGGTTTTGAATACATTCTGTGGCAGTGCCATAGAATTTTTTCTTCACAATTCTATCATTTTCAAGCTCTCCGATTCTTCCTTCTAGTGTTTCTATGATAGATGTGATTAAGTCAAACGTAACCTCCCCCTTATACATCAGGATGATGTTAGTGTCGTAAATGTTTTTATACCTTCTCAGTAAATCCATATGGGTCTCGGATAAAAGTCGTTTTCGTTTCAGATTGAACAGGACATACCTCTCCTTTTATGAAAAAATATACTCTAATTATAACGCCGACATAGTACTACTATACTATGAATTTAATTTCCAATAAATTAAAATTCTAACATTTAGGGATTTAGACAATACGCTGGCTGCTGCGTTCGACTATCCTCCCTTTTCCATAGCTGTTTGGAGCATGTTGAATCAATTAGTTTGAATGATACCGATAAATAAATTAACATGCAAATATCGATCGGCTAAAAGTTTAGAAACCGATAATAATTTTCAAATCGCATTATTTTCCCTTTGGAAAAATATGAAAATCGTAATTCATTCTTACGTGTTGTGTACATGCACATCCATCTGTGGATATGGAATATTAAGCCCTTCTTTGTCGAAGTTTTTATATACTTTTTCATTGAAGTCGAAGAACACTCCCCAGTAGTCTGCCGAGTTTACCCAGGCTCTAACCGTAAAGTTTACTGAGCTATCAGCTAACTCTGATAAGGCAATGAATGGTTCGGGATCCTGCAGGATTCTTTCATCTTCATCAAGGAAACGTCTTATAACTGACTTGGCCTTATCAGCATCATCTCCATACCCTATGCCCACAGTCCAGTCGACCCTTCTGGTTGTTTCGGTGCTGAAGTTAACCATTGATCCTGTAGAGAGACCGCCATTGGGAATAATGATGGTCTTATTATCTGGTGTTTTTAGAATAGTATTGAATATTTGAATTTGATTGACCGACCCAACATAACCTTGTGCATCTATAACATCCCCTACCTTAAATGGCTTGAATAGTAGAATCATGACTCCTCCTGCAAAGTTTTGAAGGGTTCCCGATAGAGCCATACCCACTGCTAATCCAGCTGCACCAAGTATTGCAATAAAAGAAGTCATTTCGATTCCTGCCATACTCGCAACAGAAATAAGTAGCATAATTCTAAGCAAAGTACCCAATAGGCTTTTGAGGAATAGTGAAAGAGATTTGTCTAATTCTTTTTTCTCCATGGCTTTTGATAGGCCTTTCATGACTATGCCTATCACCCAAAAACCGATGATTAGAGTTACAACTATTAAAATTAATTTTTGACCGTACTCCATTATCAAAGGCATCAGGTCTTCAGTATTTAGGTTTAATGCTTCCATTATTAGTATAATTTGTGTTAATGATTATTTGAACACAATATACAATGAACTCGACAAAATAGAATACTTCAAAATATGAATTCTGAATAACAAAATGAATTCATATTTTTCTCTTAATGCGCCAAACTTAATTATCAATTTAATCTATTAGTCATAGACGTGTTGCATGCCAAAGTATAGGCTGCTACTTTTGCAACATTATTCAGTCTTTAGGCCTTTGAAATCAATATCACCAAAGCTTTTGTTTTTGTTAATGCTCTTTGCCTGTGAGAGTAAGTTTTCAAAGCATGCTATTCCTGAAAGCGCAGATCCTAACACGGATATAAACAGAATTGAAGCTTTTGTAAAACAACATTTGGAAACAAACCCTAATAACCTTGAATTGGGTATTCAAAAACTTCGTTTGCTTAAAATGAAGGAATGGCCTGTGGGTTCCAAAAATGAGTTGAACAGGTTGTTGCAGGTAGATAGTAGCGATTCAAAAGTGTTGGAGCTTTGTACTGATTATTATCTGAATCAAAATGATTATGATGCAGCATTGAAATATGCAGAAAGGGCTGAAGACCATGGTGCAAAGTCCGCCGGGTTTTTCCAGTTAAAGTCTAAAATATATAATGGTTTGGGAGAGTATGATCGTGCCATTGACTATATCAACATGGCAATTTTAATTAACCGCAGCGATTACGAACCTTACTACTCAAAAGGAAAGATATATTTATCCTTTGGCGATACGACATCTGCTCTGAAGTTTATGGAGATTGGGTTGATACAGTACAGAAACAATTACACAGTGCTGTATGAATTATCCAATATTTATGAAAGGACTACGCAATATGCTGAAGCCACACGCCTGATAGATAATGCTATTGAATTTGCACCGAACAATGAGGACTTGTACATTAAGAAGGCGGAAATTCTTAAGGGACAAGGAAGAATAGAAGATGCCAAGGATGTACTGAAAGCAACGATAGAAAAAGACAGTGCCTTTGTGAATGCCGGCTTCATGCTGGGAAACTGGTACATGGAAGAAGAAAAACTGGACTCTACAATTCTATTTATGGATAGAATTTCGGCTTATGACTCTGCTAATTTACAGGCCCTGAATTTAAAGGCTAAAGCCTATGATAAAAAGGGATATCTAACAGCTTCTATTTTCAATTATGAGCAAATATTGGCGGTGGATTCATTATACGAAGATGCGTTTAAGGAATGGGAAAAAGTAAAGAGAAAACGTGCATATTTGCAGAAATTAAAGGAGGAGAAGGAGGCAATACCATCCTTCGATTTTTTTACCCCAAGAAAGAAAAATCAATTGAATTAAATGAGTGACGGAATGATAAAGATTACTCTCCCTGATGGTAGTGTAAAAGAAATGCCCAAAGGATCAACAGGGCATGACGTGGCGATGGGTATTAGTGAAGGGCTTGCACGAAATGTGCTAGCAGCCAAGGTAAATGGGGAAATTGTAGAAAGTCATAGACCTATTGATGTTGACTCCATATTGCAATTGCTAACCTGGAATGATGATGAGGGAAAAGCTACTTACTGGCATTCATCTGCTCACTTGATGGCTGAAGCACTAGAGGCACTTTATCCTGGGATAAAGTTTGGAATAGGCCCGGCAATAGACAATGGCTTCTATTATGATGTCGACTTTGGTGAGCAGGAATTCAATTCAGAGGATTTGAGTCAGCTGGAGAATAAAATGCTCGAGCTAGCACGTGAGAAAAATGAGTACGTTCGCAAAGAAATCAGCAAGGCCGATGCTGTTGAATATTTTACCGAAAAAGGGGATGAATACAAGCTTGATTTGTTGAAGGATCTGGAAGATGGTACTATTACATTTTATACTCAGGGAAATTTTACGGACTTGTGCCGCGGACCACATATCCCAAATACGAGTAGCATCAAAGCAGCAAAAATCTTAAATATAGCAGGAGCTTATTGGAGAGGTGATGAAAACAGCAAACAACTCACTCGCTTGTATGGTATTACTTTTCCAAAACAAAAAGAACTCAAACAATACCTTGAGATCCTTGAAGAAGCTAAGAAACGTGACCATAGGAAACTTGGTCGGGAGCTAGAGCTTTTTACCTTCTCTGAAAAAGTTGGAATGGGACTTCCATTATGGTTGCCCAAAGGGACAATGCTTCGGGAGCGTCTCGAAAGCTTTATGCGAAAAGCGCAGCTGAAGGCTGGTTATGAACCAGTAATTACGCCACACATTGGAAATAAGAAACTATATATTACTTCAGGGCACTATGAAAAATATGGTGAGGATTCTTTCCAACCGATTGCCACGCCAAATGAGGGTGAGGAGTTTTTCCTTAAACCGATGAATTGCCCTCACCATTGTGAGATATATAAGAGTAAACCTAGATCTTATCGTGATCTACCATTGCGACTAGCGGAATTTGGAACAGTATATAGGTATGAACAAAGTGGAGAACTTCATGGTCTTACGCGAGTAAGGGGTTTTACTCAGGATGATGCTCATCTATTCTGTACGCCGGACCAGGTGAAAAATGAGTTTATTAAGGTAATTGATTTGGTATTGTACACCTTCAAAGCTTTGGGTTTTGAAGATTATACGGCTCAGATTTCATTGAGGGATGCTGAAAACAAAGCCAAATATATTGGTTCTGATGAAAATTGGGATAAAGCTGAGACTGCTATCAAAGAGGCAGCCGAAGAAAAGGGGTTAAACACCATAACTGAATTGGGTGAAGCTGCTTTCTATGGTCCTAAGTTAGACTTTATGGTGAAGGATGCCTTGAACCGAAGCTGGCAGCTAGGGACTATCCAGGTGGACTATAACCTACCCGAACGGTTTGAGTTGGAGTACATCGGTAGTGACAATCAGAAGCACCGTCCTGTGATGATTCATAGAGCACCTTTTGGTTCATTGGAGCGGTTTGTTGCTGTTTTGACAGAGCATTGCGCAGGTAATTTTCCATTGTGGCTGACACCAGATCAGATAGCCATTTTACCCATATCAGAGAAATATGCAGCATATGCTGATCAGGTATATAAGTATTTGGAAGAAAATGACATACGAGGATTCATCGACCATCGTGACGAAAAAATTGGCCGAAAGATCCGAGATGCAGAAACTAAGAAGATTCCGTTTATGCTGATAGTAGGCGAGAAAGAGACAGAAGATGGATTGGTATCTGTGAGAAAGCATGGTGAAGGGGATCAGGGTAGTATGAGTCAACCTGACTTTATTGATTTCTTTAGAAAAGAAGCAGCGATCTGACTTGTGACTGTTAACTTTAACCATTGACTATTGACTGGAAACGCTGATACAATTGTAGCATTGGCAACCGCTCCCGGAGTTGGTGCAATAGCTGTCATTCGCTTATCGGGTTTTAATTGTATTGAAGTAGTTGATGAAGTTTTTAGTGGCCCTGATCTTACAAACAAAAAATCTCACACAGTCCATTTCGGAAACATAGTTGACGGAGATCAAATTGTCGATGAAGTTTTAGTCACAGTTTTCGTCGCACCTAATTCTTTCACTAAAGAAAACAGTGTAGAAATATCGTGTCACGGTTCGCAGTATATCATCAACAAAATCATTCAATTGTTGGTGCAACATGGGGTTCGTTTGGCCAATCCTGGTGAATTTACCCAGCGTGCCTATATCAATGGTCGTTTTGATCTTGCCCAGGCAGAGGCTGTAGCGGATCTCATTGCATCGGAAAATGAGGCAGCCCATCAAACCGCCCTTAATCAGATGCGTGGTGGTATTTCACAGGAAATAAAAAACCTGCGTGAAAAACTGGTACACTTTGCCTCTATGATCGAGCTGGAGCTGGACTTCTCAGAGGAGGATGTGGAGTTTGCTAGTCGCGAAGAATTAAAATCACTGATACAGAAAATTGATAAGGTGTTGGTAAAGTTGATTGATAGCTTTCAATTGGGAAATGTGATCAAAAATGGTGTGCCTGTGGTGATAGTGGGTAAGCCCAATGCCGGCAAGTCAACATTGCTCAATGCCCTACTGGAAGATGAAAAGGCTATTGTTTCTGATATTCCAGGAACAACGAGAGATATCATTGAAGACGAGCTAAATATTAGGGGAGTTAAGTTCAGGTTCATTGATACAGCTGGATTGAGAGAGACTAGTGATCAGATTGAGGCGATGGGGGTAGAGCGGGCTGAACAAAAGATGAAAGAAGCCTCCCTCATTATGTATTTGTTTGATTTATCCACAGAAAGTTTGGAAGTTATACAGAAGCAGCAACAGCAACTGCAAGAAGAGGATAGGCCTTATATATTAGTGGGCAATAAAAGGGACAAGGTTGGCGAAGAACCTTCGGAATTGCTGGATAATGAACACTATGTATCCATTTCTGCAAAAGACCATGCGGGTATAGGTAGGCTGACAGATCTGATTTGGAACAAAAGCCAGATGGACAATTTCAAACGGGGTAATGTGGTGGTGACCAATGCTCGCCACCACCAAAGTTTGGTGAACACGCAACAAGCCTTGCATGCGGTACTCAAAGGTATCGACGATCAAATCACCAACGACTTCCTTGCACAGGATATCCGACACTCCTTGCACTACCTTGGCGAGATTACAGGAGAGATCACTACAGATGACCTGCTTGCAAATATCTTCTCGAAGTTTTGTATCGGGAAATAGTATTATATTAATAAATAATATAATTATACAAAGTTTTATGTCTAAAGCAGCTCCTGACGTTGTTTTGAGCAACATTTTACCCAGCTACTGCTACAGAATCTAGTAGTGCTTTAAAGTGGGTCTGACAGACTTAAAAGAGCATTAGGTCGCAAATAATTGGCATTTATGATCCTTCCATGAACCTTTCGAAGTTCTAACAATCATGACAATCATAGAACTTAAGCCTTAGATGCGCTATGAGAGTGTTTGATCAATAGTATCAGCATTGCTTGCATTATCATGGACCGAATGAATCCCATGATCTCTAGCTGAGGCAGTGGTGTACATCTGGCTATTTCCAATGACTTGACCATTGGTCGCCATCAGAACAAAATAGTGTCTATTATCTTTAGAAACCTTTTTATCAAAATTGGCTTCATCCTTACTATTAGCCTCTACTGAATGAATTCCTTTTTGACAATTTGCTTTGGCAGTATAACCTTGACTTGCCAATATAATTTCTCCATTTCCAGCTTTTAAGTGAAAATAGAAGTCATCATTAGAACCTTTGAAAATTTCAAATTTTGGTTTTCCCATTGTTGAATTTGTTTTGGTGGATTTATACCATACAAGTTACAAAGTTTATCCTAGTACCATATTAGGGTGTTGTTATTAAAGTATTATGTTGTAATTTTTTGATCGCAACCTTCGCTTTTCACTCTTTGGCTCTTAGTTTTAGCCATGAGTTCAACAGGTACAACAGTCAAGCTTAAGACCAAAAATCTCAAAAGCGGGAAAGAGAGTCTTTACCTTCAATACTATAACTCAGATACAGGCAAAAGGCGTAAAGAGTATCTTGGGTTATACCTAATCCAAAAACCAAGAAAGCAATTAGATAAGGAACACAATAAGGAAATCAGAAGTCTTGCGGAGAGCCTTCTATCCAAGAAGATCATTGAAATTCAAGAAGGTCGATTTGGGTTTAGGTCGAAAGAACTTCAAGAGATTTTGTTCCTTCCTTATTTTGAGTCTTTGATGGAGAAGAAAAAGACTTCCTCTAGTAATAAGAATTATTCTCAATGGAAATCTACTCTATCTCATCTGAGAAAATTCACTAGAGATGATCTGAGACTCTCCAAAGTCGATCCTAAGTTCTTAAATGATCTCAAAGAATATCTATTGAAGGAAAAAGTAGCAAGAGGAGGTAAGACCTTATCTCAAAATGCGGCACAGTCATATTTCAATAATGTCCTCTTTACAATGAAGACTGCTTTCAATGAGGGAATAATTTTGGAAAATCCTGCAAGGAAGGTACAAAGAATTAAATATCAAGAAACCCATAGGGAATACCTTACTGAAGAGGAGATACAAAAGCTCTTTGTCACAGAATGTCGTCATGACCGAATCAAAAGGTTTTTCTTGTTTGGAATACTTACAGGATTAAGGTTTAGTGATATTGAAAATATGGAATGGCATCAAGTTCATTTCTCAGAAGAACAAGGTTGGTTTGTTCGATTTCAACAACAAAAGACCAAAGGGTCAGAAACACTTCATATAACCGACCAAGCAAGGGAATTGTTAGGAGAACCAACACAACCAGAGGAAAGAGTTTTTAAGGGTATGAAGTATTCTGCAAATAATAATCACATACTGATGATGTGGGTAAGGGATTCGGGGATCAATAAACACATAACCTTTCATTCTGCCAGACACACCCATGCAGTTCTTCTTTTATCAAAAGGAGTTGATATCTACACAGTATCTAAAATCTTAGGTCATAAAGAGGTTAAGACCACTCAGATTTACGCAAAAGTGATTGATCAAAATAAAATTGATGCAATTAAGAAAATTCCAAAATTTGAAATTTAGAATTTCCCGAATCTTTTTTTCTTTTGAATCTCATGAGATGTCTTATAATAAGTGAGACATTGGAAGAAAAGATACTAGAACCAAAATAAGAGGTACTACCTGAGATACCCTAGACACTACAACATTTGAGCTTTAAAACCCAGCTTAACTTTCGCTTTACTCTCTTCTTCACTTGTTCCAGAAAGTACTATTGTTAGTGTGTTGTGGGTTGGTTTAATTCTTATTTGAATTTTGTTGATTTATTCAAGTAAAATGTGTTAATAGGGTATGGCAATACTGTTGAGGTTATAATTAAATAATGTTTTGAAATGGACACATTAAAGGCTTATTATGAGAGCCCAATTCATATTGGGCGGTTGGAGGAATTTCCCAAGATATTCGAAAGCCAAAGGAAGGTAATTTATGAGGTTGAAGGTATTCACTTTACGGTATTTCTTAGAGATGATTTACCAGTAAAAATAGTCTTTGAGGGTAGTATTCCCAAATTTCTATACAAAAGCAATGTAAAGAGGAGTACGAGAGTGACTCTATTTAATTCATTGATGAAACTCAAAAAGCTTTCAGGGATTGATGTATTTGAGTTTACACCCAAAAGAACTGATATGGCAATAAACATAGCCCTAGATTATCCAATTATCAACTACACAAAGAAGTTAGATTATATGAGGGATCACTATAGGCAATCCTTCAAGTCATCAGTTTACTTTAAAACAAAATCGAAAACCAATGAGCTACTGTTTTACGATAAGATTCAAGAATTGACCGACAAAGGATTGTATTATGCGAATCGAATTTACTTACATCCAAATGTAAAAATATTAAGAGTAGAATACAGAAATTTCGATAAGCTCAGGAGAGTGTTGAAGGTACCAAAAGGTCAAAGACTCACTTTAAGAGACCTGTGCTTTAAGGAAAATTATAAGCTCCTCCTTTTGCAATTAGAGGCTAAATACAACTTAGTAAAGAAAAAAGTAGTACCTAACCTTGAGGGTGTAAAGAAATATAAAGATTGGTTGTTAATCAACACGATACAAAATGTAAAAAAGAACCTTGGAACGGATATAGCTAAACATCAATTGGAAGACTTAGTAGCTAAAGGTTTAATAAAGGAAAACGAAAAGAAGTACTTTCTAGCTGAGTATAACAAAACAATAAAGGAAGGGCGATTAACCGATATAAATGATTTTGTTGAAGAAATGGATCGAAAATTTACCCTGAAAATGAGAATCATGCTCAACAAGCCTTATGAAGATGATTATGCCTATGCCATATAGGGCGCTATGAGCCTAATCCAGACAATAGAGGTGGTATGACCTACAGATAGCTTCTACAGTCTAGTATATGATTTTTATCTCAGATGGATATATGATCATCTATTGATGAGATAATTACTAGAGCGACGCTTAAAATGGATAATATAGGGAATATGAATGGGATATTTAATCTATAAGATTAAATAGTTCCTTGATGTGGATGCCGAATGCTTTAGAGAAGGTCTCTGCATTTTTTAGAGATAGGTTCCTTTCACCTCTCTCGACTCTACCAATATAGGTAGGATGGAATTTTGTCTTCCATGCCAACTGCTCTTGAGTAAGGCCTTGATCAAGTCTAATTCTTTTAATCACCTTACCAAATTTTATGAGAATTGGCTCTTTATCCACATGATCAAAAGTAGGTACATGATTTACCTACTTACAGAGCCAATGAGTCAGATTTTTATGATTAAATTAGGTCAACCAAAAACGACTGAAATGGCTTTAACCTGTCCAAATTGTAGAAAACCAATAAGCCCAACATCAAAGAACTGCCCCAGCTGTGGAATCATACTTAAGCCCCAAATAAAAAAGAAGACTGAACCGAAAAGCCCTAAAAAACAAGAGCATGCAGAAATACCGACAAATTTCTATTGTCCTGCATGCAACACTAAGGTTAGCCCAAGAGCAAATAGGTGTCACAAATGTGGGTTGCCACTGAAACCACAACCGAAATCTATTATTGAAGCCTATGAAAAGATAAAGAAGCAAGAGGTTCGCTGGGTTAATAGGTTCAAGACAGGTTGTGTAGTAATAATTGGCATCATGGTCCTCTTGATTTTATTCAGTGTATCACTGAATCACTGTGGTCAAGAATACCAAACTAAACGAAAATACGACAACCCAACTATTGATAGTCCTTTACCCAAAAGCTCAAAACCAAAGCTTGAGATTTTGAGGTTTAAGAGTACAAACTTTGATATTGAATATAATGGAGTGACTCAAGAGACCATAAATGCTACAACCTATCATAAATTTGACTATGATAATTTAGAACTAGAGTTCAAATATAAATCCAATGGTAATTGGATATATAGAAAAATGAAAATGACAGGAACAGGATATAAAGATCAAGGAATTCTTGCATCAACTCATGTAATACCCTTAAATGACGAAATATACAAAGAGGCTTGGTTTGTTGCAGAATTAGACATTCTTGGATACGACTTGCACGATGGAAAAAGACTATCATTTTATGGTATTGAGCAAATGAAATAAAAAGTTATCCTCTAGTCGATTTTTGAAAGTGCTCTCCTCAATTCTTGCCTTATGCCTCTTATACTGCGAATACCTCTATACGCGAATAAAAGCACAGTTTGGGAGTGTTTTTGTACCTTTTATGCACCTTTTGAAAATAAGTAATTAATAACATTTTCATTTTGAGGAGGTTATATTAAATTACTACATTCTCACAGAGAAAGTACTTGTAATACTTTTTTTACAAACATATTTGAAGGCATTTCTTTTCAATTATTTACGAATTATTATCCTATAGTAATGATTGTTATCGAACAAGAATTATTTAGAAGTCTTGAACATGGCTAGAGATTTTGACTACCTACTAAAAAAACACGGAAAAGAAGGAGCAAGGCAGATATTTGAAGATGTATGTGCTAAGGTCTTCAAGATGGAATATGAAAATGCTCATCAGGTACAATGTAATCCCGGCGATGAAGGTATTGATGTATTTGTAGGAAATTTTGCCAAGAAAATAAAAGTATTTCAGTGCAAGTGTTTTTTCTACCCTTTGGAAGAAACTCAGAAGAGTCAGATTAAAAATTCCTTTAAGAAGGCGATAGGATCAAAGGAATATGAAATGGAGGAGTGGCACTTATGTATTCCAAAAATCATGACAATTGAAGACCTAAAATGGTGGAGCAAATGGAAGAAGGATAAAGAAAAGTCCCATAAGATAAAAATTGGTCTTATGGATAGTACCGAGCTGCTGTTGCTGATTCGAAAGCACAATTTGCATCTGGATATTTTTGATGAAGAAGAACTTAAAAAGTTAGATCATATCATTGAAGAACTAGATAAAAGAAAAAAATGCCTCAAGGAAATTCTTGAAATACCAGATGATATTGATTTTTCAGAAAGGTTATTTTCTTTAAAACTCCAATCTGCCGCGATTGACGAAAATTCGGAAGTATTTGATAGACAATTCTTTAATGCAGAACTATTATTGAATGAAATTCAAAGCAAAGGTATTGGGCGAGAATTGAAAGAATATAATAGTTTGAAAACTTATATCCATGAAATATGGCTAACGCAATACCTGAAATATGACGATGATAACAATGGTAATATGCTTCTCGGCAATGTTTTTTCTGAGATTGAAGCCTCAGAACTTGGTGGGCAGCTTAGTACATCTTTAGAAATTAGTACTATTGAGAAAAAGGGTGTATTGCATCAGCTGGCTGATGAATGTAAAATAGGATGGGTGAAAAACTATCAATCGAGGCTAAAAAATTTCATAAAAGAAAAAGAAAATTCAAATGAGTGATCGCTTCGAATTGGTTATTAGTTCCATGAGAATTTTGACTCTTCTTGATTCATTTAAGACGAGAAAAAACTTTTTAAACTTTGATAGAATCATTCTATTCGATTTTTATTTAAGATTTCCAAGAACAATGTTTGATGAAAAAAATGATGTGGATAGTTACGACTTTGAAGAACTATATTCATATTATCATTCTCATCCGAATAGAGAAAATTATTCTAAGGTTCTTAATTATCTTATTTCAAAAAAATTGATCTTAAAAGAAATTGTAGCTGGATCATTTAAATATTCTATTACCGAAACAGGAAGCCAGATAGTTTCTGAAATTACTAATCCT
Organism: Cyclobacteriaceae bacterium; assembly: GCA_049115735.1. Taxonomy (GTDB): domain Bacteria; phylum Bacteroidota; class Bacteroidia; order Cytophagales; family Cyclobacteriaceae; genus CAXBNB01. The sequence goes on from JAGDZP010000012.1 coordinate 144,867, forward strand.
TTTGCTCTTAGCTTAAAGAATTATGCTGTGCAAATAAGGAAAAAGGTTGCTTATATGAGTGAAACTAAACTGAGAGAGGATATTAACTGTCGAAGTCTTGAAAATATGAGACTAATATGAAGTTATTTCTAAACAACCTACGACTTCATGGTGATAATCGCAGTTATGAAGTAAAATTTCATGCTGGATTAAACTTCATTAGTGGGCCTATATCTACTGGTAAATCTACAATTCTTGAAATGATTGATTATTGTCTAGGAAAGAAAAAGCATAAAACCTATGAGGAAGTAAGGTTGACATGCAAATTCGCTTCTCTGGACTTGAATCTTAATGGGAAAAGATATCTTATTGAACGTCCTCTATTTTCATTTGAGCTTCCTGTTAAAGTATTCAAATGGGTTGAAACTGAAAATGGGTTTTCGAGCGACTTTGAATATTTTATAGTAAAATCACCCAAGGAGGACAATTCACTCGCAGCATTTCTAGCAAGGACTTTAGAAATGCCAGATGTTAGATTGTCTGGTCAAACTTTCAGCTTTAGAGACCTTTTTAAATACTGTTATATCAAACAAACTGATATTGATAGTGAAAATATATTAAATGAGAAGAATTATAGTATAGCATTCAAGCGCAAACCCACCTTTGAGATTATATTAAACTGCCTTAATGAATTATTAAACGAGCTTAAGAACAGCAAGAGGGAACAGGAGAATATTATACAAACTTTGCTTGAAAGAAAAGAGGCAATAGTAAGCTTTCTTAGAGAAGTAGAATTGCTTGCCTCTAAACCAGAAAGTGATGAAAGAAAGGTCAAATTAATAATTGATAGACAGGATTTGTTTAATGAACTTAAAGAACTCAAAGTTAAGGGTAAATTGAAGTCTAAAGATACCGAAACTCTTGAGCAAACTTTATTTCAACTAAGAAGGAAAATTCAAGAGGGTTCCAATGAAGAACAAGAGTTAAACAAATACTTAGAAAAGCTAAAAATACTTCAAAATCAATATTCGAATGAAATCATAAAAATTGACTATTTACTGTTGTCAAATGGAAAGCTTAAAGCGGTTGAGTTTGATACATGTCCATCTTGCAACATGGAGCTTGAGTTAGCAGAAACAGACACCTGCAAATTATGTGGTCAATCGCTCATAGAATTTGATGATGAGGAAGAAAAGGCAATCAAATTAGAAAGAAAGAGATTGCAAACTCGATTAAACTCTCTAATTGATTTCATAGAAACGCAACAGTCTCAATTAGGTGAAGTTATTAGGTCGAAGAACAATAGAATACAACAGTCTTATAAAGTTGAACAAAAAATTGATTCAATTCAGCGTGATTTTATTAGCCCCTATATTGAAAAGATTGAGATTCTAAACCGAGGGATTGGAGAATTTGATAAACAAATAGAAAATCTAAATTTATATGATAATGTTCAACTAGAATTAGCGACTATCGCCAACAACATACAAAAGGAAGAAAACAAATTAACCAAAATTGTTGAATCGATAGGCGAACAAGATGCTCAGGATTTTGAAAATGTTATCCTTCAATTGAGCAAGGATTTCTATTCAATTTTACATGAGTTTAAATTCCCAAAACTCAGTGATGCCTATATTGATTTAAAGAGTTACTTACCATACGTTAGAAATACCAAATACGACGATATTGGTAGCTTAGGTGCTGTAACACTAATTAATGTTGCATATTTTTTATCCATACTTAAATTTAGTTTGAAACTAAAAAACTCATATCATCCTAAAATATTAATTCTTGATACAATAAGTAAAAACTTAGGCACAAGAGAAAGTAATCCTGATGACGATGATGAATTTAAGGATAGCAAAATTTTCAAATCGGTCTTGAAATATTTGGTGGATTTCGGCATTGAGCATGTACAAGATATCCAATTAATTATTGTTAATAATGACTATACTGATGCACTGGAAGACTCGAGTTTTATCGCAAGATTTGATGGATTGGGAACTGGTGATTTGAAGTATGGACTTATAGACGATATAACATAAAGTGTTTCAGTTCTTGTTTGATGCACCTTACCTAAATTAACTATCATTATAAATACAAACTGACACGTCCAAAAGCCAGATGGACAACTTCCAACCTGGTAATGTGGTGGTGACCAACGCCCGCCATCATCAAAGTCTGGTAAACACTCAACAAGCCCTGCATGCCGTACTTAAGGGTATCGACGATCAAATCACCAATGACTTCCTTGCACAGGATATCCGACACTCCTTGCACTACCTTGGCGAGATTACAGGAGAGATCACTACAGATGACCTGCTTGCAAATATCTTCTCGAAGTTTTGTATCGGGAAGTAGCCTTCTTTTTTGCAGTGAATGATGTTGAATTATGTTTGAAAGGCTTGTACTAGTTTTTTTTCAATTTCACTGTCATGCAAACTTATAACGGGAAAAATCACCAATTCACTCTTTCGGCATTTGTTCAAACCGATTCAAAATCAAGAGAACCGTCTTTTTATTTAAGGTTCTGGAACCGCTGCGCTAATCCTACGACTAGGGGGTGACTATATCTATGTAAGCGATGTGTCAATCAGTTGATCCCTAATATTATTACTCCACTCAAAATCAGCTTCTTCATTGACATAGTTTAATTGTCCATCGAATACTTCGAGTACTTTAATCTCATTTAATTCAGAGGTATCAAAAAAATGTACTTCATCAAATGCATTAATATGCTCAACTATTTTCATGATTGAAGATTGATGCCTTTCTCGAATAGTTTCTTCCGGTACATCATGACCTAAGTATTTTGTTCTTTCACGAACTCGTTCAATCAATATTTGAACATCATCCAAATAATAGAATCGACAGATAGACCTGGTGTTATGTTTGTGAATGTAAGAAAGTAAAAACCTGAAGCAACTGTCATCGTGAAGGTTATTTTCAATAAATACTACACCGTCAGTTTCCAATACGGCATTTATTGAAACATCTAATACATAATTTAATTGAGCATTTGTAAGAGGAGTATTACCATTTTTGATTTTCTGAATACGACTTATCTCATCAGGATTAATAAAATCTATAGAAAGTTCTTTGCTAAATTGCTCACCCTTTGTTGATTTCCCTACGCCATTCGGGCCAGCTAACACATATGTGATTTTACTCAAATGTTCACTTTAAATTCAGAAGTTTCTGAGAAATTAAAGTTGTATGGCCTAACAGAGGAAGATAAATAGTGGTAATCACTGTAAATATTTGAAGGATTCAACCTAGCAATGCTTTTGTTGGCTCTAATTTTTTCAATTACCTTAACATTTGAAGCTCTGAAGACTTCTTCATTAAAGCCTTTGGACTCTTTTCGTTTTGAGTTTATTACAGATATTTTCTCCTCAATTGACATTTCGCTAACAATAACGATTTGAATAATTCAAAGTTTACAAAACTATGCATTTATATGAAAAATAAAAACTATCAAATCGTAGTATTTCTATGCACGGATTCAACTTGTTATTAGCCTTTTTTGTATTCAATAACGATAAACGACCGATAATCAATTGAAAATGTATTTTGAATCGGGAAATAATTGCCTAAAACAGAAGTGAACTGTATAGCATGCCCTCCGAATCTCGGTGAGAATCTATAAATCCAACAAATAACCTATTGAGAAGCTAATAAAACCTGTATTGCTGAGAGACTCAGATGAAGTACCTCCCAATGGGCTGGAAGGTAGCATATAGTTATAGCCTAACTCAAAGTCCCAGTTATTCAAATTTACTGATATTGGAAGACTGATTCTTGTATTCATAGCCCCAAAGGATTTTTCTTCCTCCTCATAGGTAGTAAAGCTTCTGGTCCTTCGATTAAATTGCTCATATTGTGTGACGAGGCTTTCAGAACTGAAGAAAACTGAAATGCCTGGATCGAAAGAAATGTACTTCAAATAACTTTTTTTGTAGAGCTTAAAACTTCCATAAGTACTCCATGAAAACTGGGGAATTACTTCATTTCCAATTAGAAATGAGGAGTTTACAGAAGTTCGTATTTGCTTGTTTAGTTTGTAAGTGCTGCTAAAGCTCAAACTGTTGCTGATATTGCTGGATTCACTGTCAGCGAAAAAATAGCGATCGTAAGCTGCCCTTAATCTCCATTTCTTTTTCTTGTCTGGATAAATTGAATAGCCTAGCGATAATCCGGTTAGGTTGTATTTTGGGTTAAACTGGCTGTACCAAACTCCATAGACCCTGGCATTGAATCCACTGGAGTTAAAATACAAGGCTTGTGAGGTGATGCTGAATTGATCTAAGCCCAGGTCTCTACCTGCGAAGGTACTTTGTCCATCATAGCCGGTATTAAAGTATAAAAACTGGTATTTCTTTTTGCTTTCAGCCTTTAGAAGATCAATCAGAGATTCATCTTCAAATAGTATTTCGTCGAGGAGTGAATCAACATTCTGTGCCGATGCAGCAAGTGAAATGGCTAAGCCAATAATTGTTAAGAGATATTTCATGATGTGTGAATTAAAATGTCAGCCGGATTGATTGTATCCGGCTGACTGGTGTTGGATTAAGCCCGGATTGCCCAGACAAAGCATAGCTTTCGTCTGTCCTTTGGACAAATTATGCATTGTAGCATAATTTGGATTAACCTTCTCCTTGTTGTTGTCCTCTGCGAGTTCTAACCCTGGCGCGTGCTCCTTGCCTTCTTTGACCAGCTTCTCTCATTTGAGCTTTTTGCTCATCTGTAAGTGTTGCTCTGAATTCAGTTTTTGCCGCTTGCGCTGCTTCCTTGTTGCTTTGCATGATGGCCTTTTGTTCATCGCTCAATGTAGCCTGAAGTGCTTCTCGTCTTTCCTGCCTGTTAAGTTCTTTGTTTTCCAGAATGTCAAGTTGTTCCTGAGTCAGAGAGCTTTTAAACTCTTCTCTTCCTGCTTCCCTTGCCGCTTTGTTTTCTTCCAACATAGCTTTTTGATCTTCAGTCAGGATGTCTGGTTTTTCCGGTTTTGTTGGAGTTTCAGTATCCTGTGCTGTTGCTATTCCAAATGTTAAAAACATTCCTAGAATAAATAATGCTGTCCTTTTCATAATTTTTGAATTTTAATTTTACATTTTGTTAAGAATGGTTCTAAGACAGGGGTACCTTGAAAAGGTTTAAACTGCGGCATAATTTTTTTTGATAATTGGAAAATTTGTTGACTTTGGTTATGCAAACCTGAGGGTGCAATTGAATTTCAAGAAAACCTGTTTCACCAAAATTTCTCTGGTTACTTTTGTGTTATCTGGAACAAAATATTAAGCAATGGCAAACCTGGATTGGAAAACAGAAAAGGAATACGAAGAAATCACCTTCAAGACTCTGGATGGAGTAGCAAGAATAGCTATTAACAGACCTGAGTGCCGCAATGCATTTACACCAAAAACTGTTGATGAGTTGTGGGAAGCTTTGATCATATGCCATGAAAGCCAGGATATTGGCGTGGTATTGATTACCGGAGAAGGACCGTCTCCGAAAGATGGTGGTTGGGCTTTTTGTTCCGGAGGTGATCAGCGTGTCCGGTCGAATACTGGATATAAAGGAGACAATGGAGTAAATCGGTTTAATATTCTGGATGTGCAGCGTCAAATTCGTTTCATGAACAAAGTGGTAATTGCAGTAGTGCCCGGATGGGCAGTTGGTGGCGGGCACAGTCTCCATGTCGTTTGCGATATGACCATAGCCAGCAAGGAACATGCGATATTCAAACAAACAGATGCCGATGTGGCCAGCTTCGATGGTGGTTTTGGTTCAGCCTATCTTGCGCGACAAGTAGGCCAAAAAAGGGCAAGAGAGATCTTTTTCCTAGGTGCTAACTATTCTGCTCAGGAAGCTTATGAAATGGGAATGGTTAACAAAGTGGTTCCCCACGAAGAACTGGAGCAAGTCGCTTATGACTGGGCTCAGGAAATTATGACCAAAAGCCCAACGGCTATTAAAATGTTGAAGTTTGGTTTCAACTTAATAGACGATGGTTTGGTAGGCCAACAAGTATATGCCGGAGAAGCTACCCGCTTGGCTTACGGAACTGATGAGGCTGTGGAAGGAAGAAGTGCATTTCTGGAAAAGAGAGAAAGAGATTTTTCAAAATTCCCCAAATTCCCTTAGGTCAAATAATCACATATTTGAATAACCAACAATTCTAGCTAATTTGAGAGATCAAAAAGCTCCTATAATTGAACTCTCAAAACTTCCACATATACCAGTCTTCTGCCGGTTCGGGTAAGACCTACACGCTGACGCGTGAATACCTAAAACTGGTGCTGAAACAGCCAGACTATTTCAGAAGTGTCTTAGCCGTCACCTTTACCAACAGGGCAACCGAGGAGATGAAAACGCGGATAGTCGACACCCTTCATTCTTTGGCTAAAGGTGAGCATAATACTCTGACCGATGAACTGATGAAGGAGCTGGGCCAGAGCCAGGAACAGATACAAGAGAAGGCAGATGTTGTATTGAAAAACATCTTGCACAACTACTCCTCATTTGCAGTCATCACCATAGATGCTTTCTTTCAGAAAGTTGTAAGGTCTTTTGCCCGGGAGGTTGGCGTGCAGGGTAGTTTTGAAGTGGAGCTCAACCAAAAGAAGGTGATATCAGAGGTTGTCGATCGTATGATGATGGAGATTGGTTCAAATGCCGCTCTGACGAATTGGCTAACGGAATTTGCATTTTACAAAATCAATGATGGAAAGTCCTGGGATACCAGACGTGATATCAATGGATTGGCGCAGGAGTTATTCAATGAACTGCTCGTCCAGGAAAAGGAAAGTATCTTCAGCAAAATGGAGGATGAGTCTTTTCTTCCATCTTTTATGGAGGAAGTGGCAACTGTGGTAGCCTCTTTCGAGCAAAGCCTTTCAAAGCTTGCGGATTCAGCCATAGAACTATTGAGGCAACTAGACTTACTCCCGACCGACCTGGCCTATGGAATGACGGGTGTAGGAGGCTACTTATTGAGACTCACTCAGGACAGCTATTCAGCACCCAGCAAACGCGCCTTGAATGTATTGAATGAAGGAGCCTGGTATTCAAAATCTTCTAACAAAAAGGAGTTGATCGATACCGCCGTTGATAGTGGACTGCACGAAATGCTGGAAGAAATTGTAACTATTTGGGATAAAGAAGGGACAAGGTATTTTACTGCACAACAAATAGTGAAAAACATTTATACCTTCGGATTGCTCTCAGAAGTATCTAGTCAACTCAATCAATACAGGGAAGAAAATGACCTGCTATTGATTTCAGATTTTCCAATATTCTTAAATCATATCATACGCGACAGTGATACTCCATATATCTATGAGAAAATAGGTTCTCGATTCAAGCATTATTTAATAGACGAGTTTCAGGATACTTCGGGATTGCAATGGCAGAATTTTAAACCATTGGTGAAAGATGCCATAGATGCGGGTGAGTTTAGTATGGTGGTTGGTGATATCAAGCAGTCAATCTACAGATGGAGGGGTGGAAATTGGAAGCTATTGCTCGAACAAATCAAACAGGATATAGGAGATGACCGGAGTATCAATATACCGCTCAACTTCAATTGGCGAAGCAAGAAGAATGTTATTGATTTTAACAATGATTTTTTTAAGAATGCACCCGATATCATTCAGCAAAGCTTCCTAAGAGAGGCTACTGAGGATATTTCTGAAATGGGAAATATCAAGAAAGCTTACGAAGGGGTACATCAGGAATTGGTGGAGCGTGATGGCATATCAGGTGGGGTGGTTGATTTCAGGTTCTTTGAAAAGGAAGAATATGATGACGTGAATGAGGCTATTCTAATTCGATTGATTAGCGAACTGGAGGCTCTTCAGGATGCCAATTACGACTTGAGAGACATAGCCATTTTGATCAGAAACAAGCATGAGGGACGTCTGATTACAGAGGCACTGATGGAGCATGAAAAAAGCAATCCCAATTCCGGCTATAAATATGATATCATATCCAACGAGTCGCTGTTTTTGAAGAATTCTCCCGTGGTGAATTTTCTGTTATGCGCATTTAAGGTGCTTCAAAATCCCGGTGAGCCTTTGTATAAATACGAATTGCAGTATGCCTGGTATGTGTACCTGAGGGGTGAGGGTTTATTTAAAGAACAGGATAAAGATCCTATACTGATCAAGTTCGAAGACCAACGTGAAAATCTCAACCAGCTAGCTTTGGTCGACATGGTTGAGCATATTTGTTCATTATTTGGCTTGGCCGATTATAAAAGTCAGGTTGCCTATTTGCTGGCTTTTCAGGATGCAGTCCTTGACTTTCAAAAGAAAGAAAATACCGGAGTGCTGGGTTATTTGGACTGGTGGGAGGAAAATAACGACCGGGCTATTCAGATATCTGATGATATGGATGCCATCAGACTTATGACAATTCATAAGTCAAAAGGGCTGCAGTTTAAGGTGGTGATGGTTCCGTTTTGCAACTGGCGATTGGGTCACAGTCCCTTGCATGAGAATATTGTTTGGTGCCATGCCGAGGGGCAGGAACCATTTTCTCGTTTGCCCTACCTGCCTCTTCGCTACAAGAAGGATATGAATAGTTCTTTGTTTGCCAAAGAGTATTGGGAAGAGAAAGTACGAGCTGCTGTGGACAACTTAAACCTACTATATGTAGCCTTAACCAGGGCAGAGGAGGCACTTTATGTCATGGCAGAAATCGATGAAAAGAAATTTAGGAGCCTGACAAGGGTCAATGAATTGTTGTATAGCTTTTTTATGGATGAACAGTCGGAACGTTATGCGCTTACTGATAATCATTTCAGAGTGGGCGAGCATACTGAGTATTCTATTTATGAAAAAGAATCCCATGAAGAGTTCAGTCTTGATCAGGTATTCTCACAACCGTGGCAATTACGGACAGAGCTAAGTGTGAAATCTCAGAGGAACATTCGAAACGAAGACGTGCTGGAAAAAATTAATGATGGCATTGTAGTGCATGATATCTTGTCCTCAGTCAGAATGCGAGCAGATTTTGAGAAAGCAATTAAGGGTGCTGAAGTGGATTATGGTTTGGATGAAGAAAAAATGGCTTCTATCAAGAAGAAGTTAAGGGCATTCTTTGAGCTACCCATGGTGAACGATTGGTTTTCTGACAAATGGGATGTAAAAAATGAATCTGCAATAATCACTGAAAATGGGGAAATTAGGAGACCGGATAGGGTAATGATTAAGGATGGTGAAGCGGTAGTACTGGATTTTAAGACAGGTGAAGTCAATGACAAAAACGCGAAGCAGGTATTGGAATATAAACAGTACTTGAGTGCTATGGGATATAAGAAAGTGAAGGCCTATTTGCTTTATATCGGTCAACCAAAAGTGATAGAAGTAGAATAAACAAAAACCCAAATTATGAAAGCTGTACTTTGTAAATCTTACGGACCACCTGAGTCTTTGGTCATTGAGGAGGTGGCTTCACCCAAGCCAGAAAAAGGAGAAGTGGTGATCTGTGTAAAAGCCTGTGGTCTGAACTTTCCGGACACTCTGATCATTCAGGGAAAGTATCAATTTCAGCCTGATATGCCTTTTTCTCCTGGTGGGGAAGTGGCTGGCATCATCAAGGAAATTGGTGAAGGTGTGACTCACCTGAAGGTTGGTGACCGTGTAATGTCGGGTACTGGCTGGGGTGGCTTTGCCGAGGAGGTGAAGGGTATGGCTTCCAACGCTTTTCCCATTCCTGATAACATGGATTTCGTTACGGCGGCTACTTCTATGATGACTTATGGTACGTCCTATCATGCCTTGTTGGATAGAGCACAATTGAAAGCAGGAGAAACGCTAATGGTGCTTGGTGCTGCTGGGGGTGTGGGAACTGCTGCCATCCAGATAGCAAAAGTGCTTGGATCCAATGTAATCGCAGCTGCTTCTTCTGATGAAAAACTGGACTACTGCAAATCCATCGGGGCTGATGAAGTGATTAACTATTCTCATGAGGATTTAAAGGCTAGGGGCAAGGAACTGACTAATGGCAAAGGAGTGGATGTGATATATGATCCTATTGGTGACCGCTTTACCGATCCCGCGCTGAGGGCTATTGCCTGGGGCGGACGCTATCTTGTAGTTGGTTTTGCTGCAGGAAACATTCCAAAAATTCCGTTGAATCTACCGCTACTGAAAGGCTGTCAGATAGTTGGTGTCTTTTGGGGAGGGTTTTTTAGAAACCAACCTGAGAAAAATGCTCAAAATTTTATGACCATAGGGAAGTGGTTAGCTGAAGGTAAATTAAAACCTCAGGTTCATGGACGATATCCGTTGGAGCAAGTAGCAGAAGCAATGTCTGCTATGACTAATAAAGAGGTGATGGGTAAGGTTGTTTTGGTTCCTTGATTTGACCTAAGGGGCGCCTGAAACAGAGTATGGCTCTTTGAGTTGATGCTCTATAGGATTAATGGACAAAGACGATCAGTAATGCACCAACTATTTTTGGCACCATTACCATCTTTATAATTGTATTATGGGAATTATCCTTTTTTGAAATCCATAATAATTTTCTTCTTTACCATGTCCCATATGTTTAACTAAATAAGTGGAAGTAGAAACACCATCAACGTTTGCAAACCCCGCAAAAGTTGCAGACCAATAATTTTCGTTAGTATATTCTAACAACGCCGTATTTCTAGCATTGTAAATAATTCTCAATTCCTCTATATTCGGCAGTCTCCAATTTGCCAAATCTCCGATAGTTAGATTGTTACAAAAATCCACTGCTTGAACGTGTCCGAATTTTTCATAAAAATAGTTTAACAAATACAGCCTGGTACTTGGAATTTGTACAATAACTTTTGCGTTTATTAATTTTTCTTTCGAAACATTATTTTGAATTAATTCTAATGATGATACGCCTGCATTTATGATTTCCAAAATGGGAACATTTGCAGTTAACAAATTCTGGATGGTTATACTTGAGTCTATAAGCTCATTTACCGTTGCACCACCTTCAATTAATTCTTGAATGGAAACACCAGCGCTGAATAATTTATGAATTGTAGCACCCGCATCCAGAATATCTTTCACTGAAACATCAGCATCTAATAGTTGGTGAATTGCAATGCCTGAGATTAGAAGTTCATTGACAGTTATGCCACTATCTAGTAGCTCTTGAATTAATACATCAGCACCTAGTAACTCTTGGATAGTTGCTCCTGCATTATATATTCGTTGAATTGAGACGTCTGCTTTTAACAATTGTTCAATTTTTATGTTAGCTTCAAGTAGTTCCTTTACGGTCACCCCTCCATTTATTAATTCTTGGATTGATACTTCAGCACTTAGTAAATCATGGATGGTTGCGCCTCCATCTAGAATATGCTCAATTATGACACCAGCAAGTATCAATTGCTGTATAGTTATACCTGCATCGAGGAGATTTCTTACAGTTAAGCCACTAATTAATAATTCCTGGATTGAAAATTTTTCTAATAATATTTTGATGTCCACTTCGGCATTTATAAGTTGCTTTAAGGTGAAATGCATGGCAATATTTATTGATTGTTCTGCGTAAATTTCATTGGTGCCATTAGATATGGTCCACCTAAGAACATAATCTTGAATTAAGCTTCCTTTAAAAGTTGTTAATGGACTGATTGTATCTAGAAAAGTTCCATCGTTAACATTGTTTTCTATACTCCATGTCCCATTGAGTCCACTTTGAGGCTCGGTACCTAAAATCAACACGCTCGAGTTATCAATATCATAATCTAAGGTTTGTATCGTAACATGTTCGGGCAGGGGAATTATTTCGTCTTTGCTGCATCCTGAAAGGAATATTGTCAAAAGGAATGAAAGAGGTAGTATCTTGTTCATATCAATTCTGCAAGTTTTTTTGAAATCCAGCGTAAATTGTAGGTAAGATGAAAAGGATATGTATCCTGTCCTTGTTTTTAGTATATTTATTCAAAATAAGATTAACTAGAAATAAGTTCAAAGAAATAACAAGTTTATTTAAATTTTATACCTCACCGAAAGCAAAGCTCCCCTGGGTATTTGAAATTCAAGGGCATATTGCGCGTCGGGTTCCGGGAAATTGTAGTTGTTGAGCGGGGTGGCCACATCCATGATGTTGTAGATATTGAGGTCAATAACAGCACGGTGATCGAATAGTCTGGTGTCGTATTGAAACTTCAGTTCATAGTTCCAAAAGCCACCTTCCCGAACTCCAAACTGTCCTGTGAAAGGGTTGATTCCTTTGATGTCATCATTCCAAAAGGCGAACTGATTACCGCTAGCATTGGTGTTTAAATCAAATACATTTCTATTAACAGGTTGTCCATCTTTGTACTTCACCTGGAATGCAAACTTCCAGCGTTTCCCAATTTCCTGATGGTAATATATCCGAACAATATAGGCCCTGTCCGGGTCCAGTCTGCCAAGGTTTTCAATATAGGTGTTGGGATTGGCTTGAGATTCTGACAATACACCAAGGTTGTTGGTCAGTACGCCATTGCCCATTGGGGAGAGACCAACAACTTCATAAGCTGTGGCGGAGACATAGAAATATGTTTTTGGTGTTTTCTTTTCCAGATTCAACGTTAACCCACCATAGAAAGGGGAATTGAACAACCATCCCAGTTTTTTCTCAGCCAGCCTTTCAAAAAGTTGTTGGTCAAATGGTACTACATTATAATTAATTGTTTGGCCATCGTCCAGGTAGTAGATATTTTCTCCATCCCCATTAGGCATGAATTGGCCTATAGTCTCTGCATTTCGGTCATATTGCACCGTCCATTGATTGGCAAATTTTCGGTATTGAGCGAGGAAGGTGAGTTCCCACCTTTTACCCATTTTCCACTTATTGCCATAGTCCAGATAGTATATATCAGGTTGCTTTAGTTCATCGGATGCTGAGCGGTATGCTCCGCCGGTAGTGGTAAAAAGGTCACCTTTCTCTGAAGCGGAATAGTTTTGATCGTTATTAGTATCATTCCAGAAATAAGTTTGGCCTGACTGATACTTGTTGCTCAAAAAGCGAACCTGATCAAACTCAAATGGAACACGTCGCTTGCCAAACTCAAAATATGAGGTGAGTTTCCTGCCCAACTGCTTTTGAACCTTGAAGCCCAGTTCATAGTTCAATGCGGTAATTGATTTGGGATTAAATAAAATGCCGTCATAAGTAAGGTTTCCCTTTGCATTCAATAAAAAACCAGCGCTTTGAATTTTGTAGTCTATACCAAATGTATTTTCTAACATTCCAGTACTGAAGGCTGAGGAGTTCCATTCGGTCACATTTAAAGAATGAAAAGGAGTGATGTTGTTTCTGAAAAAGAGAGTGTTTTGATAGGACTCATTTTCCGGCGAGAATTTCACAATGCCATTATAGTTGTCATAAACAAAGCTTAGCCTATCACTCAATTTCTTCCTTCCGTTACTACTTAGAATGATGTCATGATATTTCCCCCCAGGATAGAAGGGCTCCAAACTTTCTCCGTCCTGATCAATTACATTTCTACTTAAGTTGGTATTGTTTTTCCCAACGTTTTTGAAGGAGTAGTTTAATCCAATATTAGAAAAGAGTCCATTTTCAGCACTGCCCCAAATCCAATTTCTTGTGAAAGCCGAAAGGTTAAAACTATTCAGTGAAGACGTTTCGTCTTTGTCGAAGTAATATTCGGAGTACAAATTATCACGGCTGTTGTAGGTGATTAAATAATCCAGTTTTCTATTGTCTAGGTTGATGTCTCCATGAAAGTGCATCTGTAGATAGTCTTCCCCGAAATAGTCATCTATGCGTATGTGGTTGAAGTTTGTGATCATTCTGCGACCAGCGGTTATGTAGCCATAGCTGTTGTGTTTTTCAGTCGGCAAAGAAAAGTAGACTGTCCCTGCGTTGCGGGTTTTACGCCTGTATGGAATTGGCTGCCAGGCTTTTTCCGGTCCGGATGAGTGTCCGTGCATCAGATGTGTATAGGCGTCTGTCCATGGGACCATATCACCCAATGAGCCTTGATTCAGTTGACCATAGATATATTTTTCCTTTTTGTTATTGTTAGTGAAATCAATACGCGAATCAACTATGTCTATATCCAGATCCTTATCGAAGAGCATTGGTTTGTGCAGGGATGCTCCCGGGAATGAAAGGTCATTTATGCGGATGCCGTCATAATAGAACTTGTTCCACTTATATGAATACCCTGTCAATGAGAAGGTGTACTGGTCGGGTTGTGAAAAGTTACCGGTAGTTTCGATTTGATAGTGTCCGTTTGGATAGTAGTTGTCAATAAAATGTTCCAGCGTATAGTTATGGTATTTTTCTTTGAAAAAGTCTGCGGAGTAATGATTGGAAAAAGTTTCGAATAAAGAATCACTTAGAACTGGTTTATCCTGAGCATACAAGACGGAGTTCGTTGAGCCCAACAGAATGAAAACCAGCAAGCAAAATAGACCTTGTTTTACCATAAAAATCAAGAGGCATAATTAGACGATTTGAGGCAAAATTCAAACTGCATATTGATGAAAGCAGGACATCCACTATTATTTGCTATCCTGTTTGTTTAAAAGCTTAAGAAGCAGACTTCAAATTCTAAATATTGCTAAGTTTGGAGCCAGAAATTAGTAAGACGGTATGAGGATAGTTTTTATGGGAACTCCTGAGTTTGCAGTTCCCAGTTTGCAAATTTTGGTGGAGAATGGTTTCAATGTGGTAGGTGTGGTTACGGCACCTGATAAGCCTCAAGGCAGAGGCAAGAAAATGCGAGGTTCAGCCGTAAAGGAGTATGCAGTGTCTAAAGGATTGAAAATTCTTCAGCCAACCAACCTCAAATCTGAAGAGTTTTTAGAAACATTAAGGGCATTGCAAGCAGACTTACAAATCATTGTGGCGTTCAGAATGCTACCGGAGGTTGTATGGAGTATGCCACCAAAGGGTACTTTCAATCTACATGGTTCGTTGCTGCCGCAATACAGGGGAGCTGCCCCCATCAATTGGGCGATTATCAATGGAGAGGTTGAGACAGGAGTGACCACATTTTTCCTAAAGCATGAAATAGATACCGGAAACATCATCTTTCAGGAAAAGGAGGAAATTCTGCCTGAGGACAATGTGAGAACATTGTATGAGCGGTTGATGGTATTGGGAGCGAAACTGGTGTTGAAGACTGTAAAGGCTATTGAGGAAGATAATTACACACTTAGTGAGCAAGGGAATTCAGGTGACCTTAAATCAGCACCCAAGATCCATAAAGAGACTTGTAAAATCGACTGGGCCCTGAATGGAAATCAGGTTGTTGACTTTGTTAGGGGCCTTTCTCCATACCCATCGGCATGGGCTGTATTCAATGAAAAGAAGTATAAGATTTACAAGGTTTCTAAATTTGACGCGAATGATTCCTATGAATTGGCAGCAGTTGGTGATTATCAGGTTATTGACAAAAAACAGATTTTGGTGAAGGTTGCAGATGGCTTGGTAAGCATTGATGAACTACAGCCTGAGGGGAAAAGAAGAATGACGGCTGAGGACTTTCTCAGGGGCAACCAGTTTTAATACGCAAAATATGATAGTATCTTTAATAGCGGCAATGACAAAGAACAGGGTGATTGGCAGAAACAATGACCTGCCATGGAAATTACCTGATGATATGAAATATTTTCAAAGAACTACCAAGGGGCATACTGTCATTATGGGTAGGAAAAATTACGATTCGTTACCTCCTAGTTTTAAACCTTTGCCCAATAGAAACAATATTATTTTGACCAGGCAAGCAGGCTATCAAGCCGAAGGTTGTGAGGTATTTGGGAGTCTTGAGGATGCCCTGGCAAGTGTCATCACTGAGAATGAGGTTTTTGTGATCGGTGGAGGGCAGATATACGAGCAGGCGCTTCAGGCCGGCGACCGAATATATCTCACTCAAATTGATGCTGAAATAGACGGAGATACTTTTTTTCCACATATGGGAGAGGAATGGAAAGAAGTGAGCAGAACATCCCACCCTGCAGATGATAGGCATATTTACTCTTTCGATTTTGTTGTTTATGAAAAGGTCTAGCTATGCCTAAAGACTTTCAGGACAAGGTGGTATGGATTACCGGTGCTTCCAGCGGAATTGGCGAGGCAATGGCGATTGATATTTCCAAGCTCAATGCCCGAATTATCCTTTCAGCCAGAAGGCAAGAGGAGCTGGAACGAGTGAAGTCATTGTGCTCTGAAGATAGTGAGGTCGAAATATTACTTCTGGACTTATCCGATACTGGTTGTTTGGAAGAAGTGGCAAGAAAAGTCGAATCAATATATGGACATATTGATATCCTAATCAACAATGCGGGCATGAGTCAGCGAGACACGATTCTCAATACCAAACCTGAAGTAGAACGCAGGCTTATGGAAATCAATTTCTTTGGCTGTATAGCTTTATCACGCTATGTGTTGCCTAAAATGATAGAGAGGAAATCAGGGCATCATGTGGTAGTATCGAGTGCAGTGGGGTTAATTAGTGTGGCAAGAAGATCAGCGTATGCTGCTTCTAAACATGCACTTCATGGTTGGTATGATTCGCTGAGGATCGAACAATATCAAAATGGTATACATGTCACCTTGATATGCCCGGGATATATTTTGACCAACCTGTCTTATAATGCGGTGAAGGGAGATGGCAGTAAACAAAATGCTTTGGATTCGACCCATGAGAAAGGTATGGCAGTAGAAGAATTTTCAAGGAAAGCTATTTCAGCCATTTTAAGGAAAAAGGAGGAGGTATATATTGGAGGACTCAAAGAGGTCTTTGCGATCTACTTGAAGAGGTTTTTACCTGGTGTCTACTCCAGGATCATTAGGAAGGTAAAAGTGACCTGACTAGATATAGCCCATTAATTTATAAGCTATCATTCCTACCCATTCTCGTATCAGTGTGCTCCAAACATCTAGTGAACCGGGGTTTGGCAAGATAATGCTATCAGGTGTGTATTCCTGTTTTCCGGAGCTGACGTCTGTACTGAAAACATCGAAATTAAGGCTCTCTTTTTTGAAGCAAGCCTGTGACCTTCGCATGTGAAACCCAGAAGTCACCAAAAGGAATCTACCTTTCAACTTCATTTCTTTTATTTTTTTGGCAGAAAAAGCAGCATTCTCCCTTGTGTTTCTAGATTCATTTTCCAATATGATGTCTCTCTTTTTCACCCCGGCAATGAGGCAGAAATCATAAAGATTTTTGCTTTCACTCACATCCTGATCTAGCAGGAAGCCTGATCCACCTGAGATAAGGATTTTCTTCACCAGCCCTTGTTTGTATAGTTGAAGCGTGTGGGTAATCCTATCTACATTACCATTAAAGTGAACCCGATCCCTCGGCTCCTGGGTAGGATCTGTAATTCCACACAATACCACAGCAAATGCATAAGGCTTTTTGATGTCCTTAAACTCAGTTGGAGGGACTTCCCACCACTTCATGGCTAAGCCTGAAAAAAAAGGGTTGGTAAAAAAAAAGAGTAATCCTATTCCCAGTGAACGAAAAAGGACTTTTTTCTTCTTGATGATGAATGACAGGATAAAACAACCCACAATCATACTCACTGGCATTATTAGAAATGTCAGTATTTTGGAAAGCACAAAAAACATTAAACTGTGTGTTTAGCCTCCGAATCCACTCACTATCTTTCTCATCACATCGAAATATAATGTGAACATGAGAATGATTGACATGATCCAAATAATGATGACATTGAAACTCAGTGTGTCAAAATATGAACCTACAAAATGCTTCTGCGGTGCATAGAAATGAGCCCTAAAATCCAAAGCACTGGAAGGCTGAGGGTCCATGTAAATAGGATCAATTTTACGAATCAGTTCCTTGCCTGTATTGAGCACCCGGTTTTGTGTGGTTTTGTTTTTAAGGTAGAAAACCACGCTTTCATTTTCATGATCATTTTTCAGTTCGTCATAAGCTTGCTGTCCTTCAGGGGTTTTGATCATAGAAGCAATGAGGGCATCTTTCTCTTTGCCAGCTTTTTTAGATTTATCATTATAGATTTTTCTAAAAATAGCCATAAACCTACGGGTATTGTCAAATACACTTTGTTCCAGCTTGTCGATATACAGACTATCCATTGTTGGGAATTTAGAAGCTGGTACATTGAATACTTGCATCTCCTTATCCAGTTCGGTTCTGATCAAGGCCAGTTTGTTTTCCACCCTTTCTTTGTGTTCAGTCTTGTCGTAGTTGGTGCTGATGAAATCTAATTCTGAACCCAAAGTCGCAAAGTAATAGTTAACTTTATATTCAGAATTTGAGAGGTCCTGATCATAATCAAAGAACTGTTTTTCATAATCATTCTCCTTAAACTGGGTTACGAGTAATGCTTCATAGCCCCATCGACTAGCCATTAGCTCGCCTATAACAGGAACCTTAGAGTCATTGGATAACCAGGGATGAAGTTTGTCGAAACTCACAACCACTCCGCTCAATATCAGTTGCGGGATAATGAGAAGCGGAATTAGAATGTAAATGGTTACGGCAGAATTAAATGCTGACGAAATATTCAGTCCCATAATATTGGCAAAGCACGATATTGAGAACATGACCAACCAAAAAGATAGGGTCATTCCTTGTATGCCTAATATGAGGTTGCCTATGACGACAAAAAGTAATGTCTGAATAGCAGATAGTGTGAATAGAATCGTGGTTTTTGACGCCAGATAACTCAACCTACTCAAATTCAAAAAAGACTCCCTTTTTAGTATCTTTCGATCCTTGATAATTTCTTCTGCACTTACCGTTAATCCCATAAAGAGCGAAACAATGATTGCCATAAAGAAGAAAGCAGGGATATTTGGATTCTCTCTAAATATGTAATCATCGCTACCCGAGGCTGTGTATCTTATGATAAATGCCAGCAAGAGCGCTAGTACAGGAGCCTCAAGGAAGTTGATAACAAGGTATTGCTTGTTGCTGAATTTGGCGGCTACATCTCTCTTGATGAATATAGTCAGCTGCTTAAATAGGTTTGGAATATCCAGGGCCTTGTGCGGCTGAGTGTTTTCTTCCTGAATTTCTTCTACATTGATTCTTTTGTTGAAATGTTCATTCCAATCTTCCGGAGAGACCTTCCTGGTATCTGTGTGATGCCCATACTCATCCACCACCTTGGTTTCAATGATGTTGAAGATTTGTTCTGGGTTGACATTACCGCATTCTATACAGGAACTCTGTTCCTTATCGATCATGTCAACAATATTCTTGAAATAGGTAACTGCCTCGATAGGGTTTCCATAGTAAATCTGATATCCACCCACATCCAAAATCACCAGCTTGTCAAACATTTTGAATATGTCTGAAGAAGGCTGGTGGATAACCACAAACACCATTTTTCCTTTCAAGGAAAGCTCTTTGAGCAAATCCATGATGTTTTCAGAATCCCTGGAAGAAAGTCCAGAAGTTGGTTCGTCTACGAATAGGACTGATGGCTCTCTTAAAAGCTCCAAACCAATGTTCAACCTTTTTCTTTGCCCACCACTAATGGTCTTCTCCAGTGGTGACCCTACTTTCAGGTTTCGGGTTTCTGTCAGACCAAGTGATGCCAGTGTCTTGTTTACCAGCTCGGTCAGTTCGGATTCTGAGAGGTCGTTAAAGCAAAGTTTTGCTGCGTAATACAGGTTTTCAAAAACGGTAAGCTCATCAATCATTAGGTCGTCTTGCGGGACGTAACCTATGACGCCTTCTATTTTTCCTCCGTCATTATTAATGTCAATACCATTGATGCGTACCGACCCTTGAGACGGTGCTTCATTGCCATTGAGTACGTTCAATAGAGTGGATTTTCCTGCACCACTACCACCCATTAGGCCAATGAGTTTTCCTTTATCTTCAGCTATATTTATGTTTCTCAGACCAAGCTTGCCATTTGGGAATTCAAAGGAAATATCTTTAGCAACAAATGAAATCCTACTATCACTTTTTTCTTCACGGTAGGCACTTGCCACATCACTGTAATAGATAGGATCGATATTATTTCCACGAATGGTACTTCCTCCTGAGAATACCATCAGCCTTCCCCGAGACATTGGAATACCATTTAGAAACAAGCTGCTATTGCCCAAATACTTCAAAAAGTATATTTCCAATTTAGGCAGCCTGAAAAAGGCCAGAAAGCCATTTAGGTTTTCTCTCTGAATATGCTTAAGAACCAAGCCCTCATGGTTACCCTTGGCATCTACAATCAGAATGTTTTGGGAGTTGAGCTTAACTCGATCGTCGTTCAGTACAAATGCCTTGATGTGGTCAATTACTTTGCTGGAGAATTTGAACGACTCACCAATGAAATACAATAGATCCTTTTCTCTTTCGGATACCTGTCCATCAGCAATAATCAACTCTACGAGGTTGAGCAGTACTATTACTTTCTGCTGAACAGTCAATTCTTGGTTGATTCGGCTTGTGAGACTGGTGATTTCTGCTTTGCTGTCAAACTTCTCAACCAATATTTTCTTCTCAATTGAGTCAGCGAAATCATCAAATTGATGCAAGTATTTTTTTGTCTCTTCCTTGTTTAAGTTTTGTAGTAGAAAATTTTCAACTGACAGTCTTTCGTCATCTGTAATATCATCTTCAATGGCCACTATTGCCAATAATTCGATGATAGCTCTTAGTAATTGTTCACTCATTTTTTACGATTTATCAACGCGTACTTAAATATAATCCAATTCTGGCTAGTAAAGCAAACATGAATTATTGTTGGTTCTTTGATAGAGTGCTGTGAGTCATGATTTGCCAAGTTTTGCTATGTGTGATGTCAAAAAAAAGGAGCACTGAAATCAATCAATGCTCCTTTTTTGTATGCGGTTAGGTCGACTATTCTATCATGTCCGCACGTATTCTTTTTACTTCAGATATTACATCTACAAGCATTTCTTTTTTCAAAACGAAATTCGGATCATTTCCAGCTATCTTCTCATTGATTACTGCAACATCATCGTCATATAGTATTCTAAGGATGCTGAATTCTGCTATTACATTAGCTATGATTTCATCCTGCTCAATGTCTTTTAACAAAGCGATAATATCAATCAATGATTTCTCCTGATCGATGATCACTTTCATCAATGGCTCAAGAATCAAATTTCTGTTGTGTTCTGATAGCATATCTTCAGGGTAAGTGTCAATCACCATTACAGATAGGTATAGACCTTCAATATAGCTACCAGATAATATCATAGCAACCATATTCAGTTTGTCGCTATCCTCAAGTTTTTCTTCAGCCATTGTAATCGCAATGTTGATCAAATTTGACAAAGAGTCCTTGTTGCTCAGGTTTTTCTCGAATCTTTCCATCATATCTAAATCGAATGCAGATGAGATTCCTACTTTGTCAGCAAGCTTTTGGCAAGCCTCAATATATTTCATCGCGTCTTGCGTCTTGTCGTTACTTGTAAGGTATCCGATATCTGTAGCATACCCTCCGAGGTTCAAGGCAGCCTTGTCCATGGAGTTCATATACTTGTTAAGGTTGTCAAGATTGTTGATCAGTTCTGGGTTGTAGTCTGCTCCGGTAGCTTGTAGCATATAAGGCACCTCAGATGGTGGTGGCAACTCATGGATAACTTTGTCAATTTCTTCTATTACCTGAGATTCTGCTTCAGAGAAAGCATCTTCTCCTTTGGTTTCAGCATCTTTTTTTCCTGATCCTCCACAGGAAAACATAAAAAAAGCAGCCAAGGCGACAGATAAGTAAGTTTTAAGGTGTTTCAAGTTGATCATCATTATGTGTTGATTTAGGGATAATTCGTAGATTCAATTTTAATGCATTTTTAACTTCTATTGAAGTCTTCTCTAATATATTTTATTCTATGAATTCAATTGCCCAGTCTCTAATGATTACAAGTCTTGTATGGTATTTTGCTGCCGAGTCTTTGAAATTCAGAGCACAGTCATATCAGAATATGATTATGGTCATGAGCACGGTGAAGCGTAGGTTATAGATTTGAATAACTAAACCCCTTCAATCATGAAAGCTCCGAATCCAACGTCAAAATCTATATTGAAGTGGGCTGTGCTAAGCCTGCTTGTTGTGTCCATAGGCTGTTCTGGAAATAAGAAACCAAACGCCAGTGATTTTCAAAAAGAAACCGTAGTAGAAGAAACCAATCTTGATCCATTGAAAAACAAAGGTATTGGGCCCATTAGGGAAATAATTCTTAAACCTATTGATACGACGTTAGTTGTAGAAGGTAAGTTGCTTTTTGAGCAGTTGTGTTCCGCATGTCACAAAATCGATAAAAAATTTGTTGGGCCACCTCCTAGCGGAATCCTAGAAAGACGCACCCCTGAATGGGTTCTCAATATGATCATGAATCCTGAGGAGATGATTCAAAAGGATCCAATTGCAAAACAACTTTTTATAGAATACAACGGAGCTCCCATGGCCAATCAAAATGTCTCGGAGGATGAGGCTCGGAGGATTCTGGAATACTTTAGAACACTATGAATAGATAAGGAGCATTAGTGCTCCTTTTTTGTATAACAAACAAGTAAACAAGAATAGAATGACAGTGACAGAGGAAAAAACTGTAGGAGAGGTGGTTGCAGATAATTTCAAAGCTGCTGACGTCTTTAAGAAGCATAGCATTGATTTTTGCTGTGGAGGCAATAAGGCTTTGTCTGCTGCTTGTGAGGAAAACGGAACGAAGTTGGATGACTTGCTGTCAGATTTAGAAAAGTATGAAGAGGATGGAAGAGAAGGACAAAATTTCAATCAGTGGAAACTTGATTTTCTGATTGACTACATATTGAATGAGCATCATACTTACGTCATTGAAAACTTGCCTTACATTTTAGAATATGCTCAAAAGGTAGCCGAAGTACATGGTGAAAACCATCCTGAAACTATCAGAATCAACCAACTTGTACAGGCAGTTGCTCAGGATCTTCAAGTCCATATGAAAAAGGAGGAGCAAATTTTATTTCCTTACGTTAGAACATTGTTAGCGGCTCAAGCGCAAAATACTCCATTATCAAAGATTTCTTTCGGTACTGTGGGGAATCCTATTAGAATGATGGAGATGGAGCATGAGAATGCAGGAGATATTTTTAAGGAGATAGCTGAGATTTCTGGTAACTATACGCTTCCGCAGGACAGTTGTTCTACTTATCAGGTCTTGTATAAAAAGTTAAAGGAATTTCAGGAAGATCTTCATCAACACATTCATTTGGAAAACAATATTCTGTTTCCCAAAGCCAAGGAGTTAGAGCAAAGTTTCTAATCTCATTCAGGCAACTTTATACTAGTTGCCCTTTTCATTTTAATCAAACTTATACAACACATTTTTATGAAGACAAATAATGCACATTCGTTCCATATACCGGTTATGGGAATCGGTTACACTTTGGACACTCCAATAAAAGTAGCTCATCTTGGCATATCCTCCGTTGTGTCTTTGGTAGATGATATGCTGATCGAGCGAATGAGAAGGCTCTATGCGGAAAAATATTCCTTTCCTTATGTAGCTATTTCGAGGAAAACTCCTGATGCTCGGGCGAAGAGAATCACCGCTTATCTCAACCTTATGAGCGAAATAGTAAAGGCAAGGGTGAAAGACCTGAGCAGCAAATTCATTGAAAAGAGTAGTGAGTTGAGCAAGTATATCAGTTTATTACCTGATACATCATGTTTGAAGATTGAGTTCGGTAAATTGATATCTGATAATGTGAGCTCCGAAAAGGTGGCAGATTGGGTAAAGAAAAACCTACCTGTTGGAAGCATTGATGTCAACATCATGACCAAGTTAGATAAGGAATCCTCCCAAAAAAGCGAGCAATCCTCTACTGAAAACAACGATGCTCATTCGGCCTTACGTGGGTTCGCCAATAGCAACTTGTCATCTTCGGTAGTGCTATCCGCGGGAATGAATCCAAGGCTTTACAGCTATATGGAAAAGTTTGATGATTTCTATTTTGACCAAAATGGAATTCAAAAGAAGAAAATAATAATCAAGGTCAGTGATTATCGTTCGGCCTTAATACAGGGAAAGTTTTTCGCCAAAAAAGGAATTTGGGTGTCCGAGTATCGCATAGAATCGGGACTCAATTGCGGAGGGCATGCTTTTGCGACAGATGGACATCTTCTCGGCCCGGTATTGAAAGATTTCAAGACAAACAAACTAACTCTTCGGGAGGAACTTATAAATATTTTGTCAAAGGCACTAGAGGCAAAGGATTTACCTTTGCCAGCTGATATTCCGAAAATCAGAATTAGCGCTCAAGGGGGTGTAGGTACGGCAGCTGAGCATAACTTCCTACTGAAGGAGTATGAGTTAGATTCGATAGGATGGGGGACTCCCTTTCTGTTGGTTCCGGAGGCAGTGAATGTAGACGTAGAAACCAGGAGTTTACTGAAGGATGCGGAGGAAGAAGATTTGTACCTAAGTAATGTATCGCCATTGGGTATACCTTTTAACAACCTTAAAAACAACTCTCAAGACGTATTAAAAGGAAAGCGCGTTGAAAAGGGTAAGCCCGGAAGCCCGTGTGTAAAAAAGTATGCTTCATTAAATAAGGAATTTACTGAAAATGTAATCTGCATTGCTTCCAGGCAGTACCAGTCAAAGAAGATTGAAGAACTCAAGAATCAGTCTCTGGATGTTGAACAGTACGAAAAGGAGCATAAGCAGATTGTTGAAAAAGCATGTATATGTGTAGGACTTGGTGTTTCGACTTTAAAAGCCAACAACCTTGATACGAAGTTTGAAGGGTCGGGTGTTTCTATTTGCCCCGGACCGAATTTGGCTTATTTCTCCAAGGTGGTTTCCTTAAAAGATATGGTTGATCATATCTATGGTAAATCCAATGTGATGGTCAGAACTGACAGGCCAAACCTTTTCATGAAGGAACTGGGCATGTACGTTGATCATTTCAAGAGCCAGGTCGACAAGCTGGTAGTTCCAATCACAGCACGCCATGAAAAACAACTGGAAGCATTTAGACAAAATGTTTTCGATGGTATAGCTTACTATCAGGAGATTTTTGGGGAGTTAATTGATCAGGTTGAGCGGGATCAGAATGGCCTAACTAAGATGAAAGCCGAGTTGGCAGACTTCTCCCTTAGTTGAGGCAATTACTTAGGTCGAGGGTAAATTTATGTGGATTAGTTACATTTAATTACCAAGAAACGATTTACAGATCAAATGAAACTATCCCGAATTAGGGCTTACTCCAGTTGTCTTTATTTGATATTGGCCATGTCCATTGGAATACTATTTAGGTATTACATTATTGATGGGTTAACTGTATTCAACTATAAGTTTCTTGTTCATACCAACTCACACATCCATACTATTAGGCCGGGTATTCAATGCTGTTTGTGCCCTTCTCTATATGTAGTATGAGGACAGTTTGAGCTATATATATTGTCTTATACTATTTGTGTTAATACAAGTATCCCTAGTCGGGATGTTTATATTTTTTCCGATGCAGAGGTATGGTACCTGTTCTATCATTTTTAGAACAGACCATATTTTTATAGCCAAATATTATAATCTATTAATTTATGGGTCATGCGTAATTTTCGTTGGAACTTCGATTGTTGTGATTGATAGAGAAGTAGAAATTATTTCAAATAAAAAATAACTGTTGCTACATATATTTCGTAATATGTCTACGATAACAAAAAAGACATTACATTTATATCAAAAATCTAACGAAACAATGAGAACATTAAAAGGAATAATTGCTGCCGCTTTAGTAGTGGTATTTTCATTCAATGCAACAGCAGGGGACGAATACAAAGTTGACGCTAAATCAAGTAAGCTAGAGTGGCTTGCAAAAAAAGTAACTGGTCAGCACAATGGTGAAATTGACATCAAAAGTGGAGGATTGACATTTGATGGAAATAAATTATCGGGTGGAAATTTCGTAATAAATATGACATCCATCAAAGTGTTAGATCTTGAAGCAGGATCTAATATGAATAAGAAATTGACGGGACACCTTAATTCTCCAGATTTTTTCGATACCGCCAATCACGGAGAGGCTTCATTCAAAATTACATCAGTGAAACAAGCAAAAAGTGATGATGGTAATTATCAAATAATGGGAGACTTAACTATCAAAGGGAAAACCAGTTCTATTTCTTTTCCAGCCATGGTTTCAAAAGATGGAAGCAATGTAAGCGCTAAAGCTAAGATGACTTTTGATAGGTCTAAGTTTGACGTGAAATTCAGGTCGGCTAGCTTCTTCGAAAATCTGGGAGACAAAATGATTTATGACGATGTTGAAATGACCGTCAATCTAGTTGCAAAATAATAGCATATAAAATATGTTGATGAAAAAGTCCCGTTTAGGGACTTTTTTTATGCCATGATTTGGGCGGTATGGTCGTTTGTTTTGACTTTCTCAATTATTTCTTCAATGACACCATTTTCATCGATGACGAATGTAGTTCGAACGGTACCCATGTACTTTCTTCCATACATTTGTTTTTCACGCCAGGTATCAAATTGCTCATGAATAGACTTGTCAACATCTGCAATCAACCTAAAGGGTAAGTCGTATTTGTTAATGAAGTTTTGATGTTTTTTTGCGCTATCAGAGCTAATTCCTACCACTTCATATCCATTTTTCAGCAGTTGTTGGTAGTTGTCTCTCAGGTTGCAAGATTCGGCTGTACAGCCGGGCGTATTGTCTTTCGGGTAGAAATATAATACGAGCTTTTTTCCTGCAAATTCTGCCAGTGATATAGCATTATCGTTTTGATCCAGCCCTTCAAATTTTGGAGCCTTGTCCCCAACTTTTAGTTTCATTTATTCGATTTTTTGTGTTTGGTAAAAATAGTCAATCATGCACAATTCACACATTTTTTAGCATGCGGCATTAACATTATTCTTCCCAGTGGAATCGGGCGTTTGCATTTGATGCATATACCAAAATCAGATGTGTCTAATTTGTCAAGAGCAATTTCGAGGTTTTTGAGTTTTTCTCTGGACTTTAAGAGAGAGGCATCATTGATGGATTTGTTATTGATAGCATCCATCCGACTTATTCTGCCTATCGCATTTTCTGGTGATATCGGTTTGGTGAGCTCAACAAGGTCTACAATGTTTTGCTCTGTGTTCTGAATTTCCTGCTCAATCTTAATTCTGATTTCGTTCTTATCAATATCCAAATTGCTCGTAGTTGTTTGTTACGAAGATACTAAAAGAATTACCTGAGGCACATTAAATAATTCGAATTACAATTTGCTGGTTCTCAAAACCATTTCTTTTTTCTATTCAAAACATCGAGAACAAAAAGTACAAGGAAAAAGGCTGCCACGCAGACGATTAGGGTTATCATAGCTAGTAAAATTTAATTGTGAAGTATCAATAACGTCGATACAGTAAATTAAATATAGGCCATAAATCCCCAAAGCGCAAATGACAAGCTTTGGAATGTAATTCTAGAATAGAATATTCTATTAAATAACGATAGGATTCGCTAGGGTATGATGAAATCAAATTTTTGCCCGCCCAGAGTAGCTTCATACATTAGCCCGCCTTTGGCCATTGTGAATACAGCTACGCCGTTTTTGTATGGGACATTTATGGCAGCACCCTCAGTCACAGCTACAGCGGTAGCATTCGGGGCAAACTCGAAGTTGCCAGCGATAAAATTATCATATGAACTTTTTGACTGAAAAAAGATTACCTCGATATACGATTGTCCGCCAAACTGAAAACCCACAGTCACTTGTGTCATACGCACACCACCGACCGCATTTCCTCCTTTTTTGAAAACAGTACCTTTCCCGTACGCACCCCCAACTCCAATGCCGCCTTTTCCAATTCCTGGAAATACGGCATAGCCATAAGCATTGCTAAAGAATGAGGATATCTTTTTGTTTTTAGCTTTTATGTCTGTGATAGCCTTTTGTGCTTTTGCTACATCCTCTTTACCCCATTTTTTCTTTTGTGCTAAAGAAGAGAATGATAAGGCAAAAAGTAATATGAGAATGATTGGGAGTTGTTTATTCATGAGTCCTATTGGTTTGTTCTACTATGACGTTGTAAATAGATGAATGTTGCAGTCGCGAAATAAATAAAAGTCAGGAAGAAAAGCGTTTGTCTTTATGTACTATTTATAATCTTCATAAAGTTTCTTTTTCCCTTTTTTGGTAATCATGTACCATTCACCAATTTCTTTGCCCTTGTCATAGTTTCCTTCGTACATCAGTCGTCCTTTATCATCAAAGAATTGAAAAAATCCTTGTTGCTTGCCTTGGTCATAATTTCCTTTTTCAATCAGAAATCCTTGCTCATTGTAGTTTATCCATTCTCCATGCGGCAATCCATTTTTGTAGTTGCCAACTCTCTCCAGGCTACCATTATCAAAGTAGTATTTCCATAGACCTTCATAAGTTCCCTCTTTATAAACTCCCTTTCTTTTCAGTTGTCCATTTTCATAGTAATAAAAGGCAGAATCATGAGGCAGCCCATGCAGCCAGTTTTCTATCGAAACTGTTTTTCCGCTGGGGTCAAAGTTTGTGACCTTACCTTGCATCTGTCCGTCTTTGTATTGCTCAATTGAATTTTTTGATCCATTGGGATAATAAAACCGCCACTCACCTTGTTTTCCTTTTGAGTCTTTCAGGCCTACAGACCGTAGTTGTTTGTTTTGATAAAAAGTGGAATCAATTTCTTGAGCCATCAAACATGGAGTAGAGCATGAAATGACAAATACAAGACAAATGATGCGGTATAGTATTGATGAAATCAAGATTAATTTAAGGGGTTCCTGCTATTACTCTGTTTGAAAGTAGTAACGAAAAGTTGTGAAGATGGATATAGAATAAATGTTAAATATAAATGTAATGTTATGCAAAATGTAATGATTAAAAGCGTTGACCAAACTCATGAATTAAAGCAAGAAAGCCTGGGAGTTTTTTTGATGAAACTTTTTGGTAAATATTTTAGAGGCAAAAGATAACAGCACGGTAAGTTTAGTTTTATCTAAGCCATTCATTGCGAATGGCTTTTTTTGTGGTTGTATTTATGCATTAAAAAAGCCGACACACACAGTGCATCGGCTTAGTATTATTGTTTGTCATATTCTAACCCTTCAATAGGAAGCCATCTGCCAACAACCTAAACTCATTAAATATTTTAGAAGTGGCTGCTTTTATATGTCTGTCAGACCTGCCATCTGCTCTGGAGAAAACACCGGAAGCATAGCCTTGCCATACAGTCTTTTTTCTCTTGCGATCATAGAAAATTACGAGTAGTGTTCCTTCATGCATGCAATAACGCTGCTCCATATACTCACCTGATCGAGCCTCTTCATCGTCATCATAGTATCTATCCAGGTTAGAAACATTGGCTGTTTTTGTCTTAGATTGATCTGTGTTCAAAAAAGAATCTGTGCCCACCCAGGACTCAAACTTTGGTTGGTTGTATCCTCTCAAATAAAAGTCATCATAGAATATTTTATACATAATCAGCAAATCAGGTTTGTGCTCTGTTTTTTTATATCCCTGAGCACCAAGTCTGTTCTGCATTGTTGTTTTTACTAGGTCGGTGTTGTGCAATGTGTCCTGACTCGCATTCCTTATAAAATCGAAAGTTTTATATTTTCGAAAATTACCATCATAGCTGTAGTCAGAGTCAATTATATAATCTCTATGAGATACACAACTTGAAATTAGAAGCGTTAAAACTACGAGTTTAGCTAAAGGATTGATTCGGGTTTTTCTAGTCATTTTTATTCTGGTTTTACTATTTTCGGTGATTCATTTTTGGTCGCGCATTTAATCGAGTTTATAATATAGTAAAAATTGTAACAATTGGCATGAACTTGATTTTATTTGTCGACCTTTTTTGGCTTATTGATTCAATGACGACCAAAATCTTAAAGATTTATTAATTTTTTTAGAAAATTTATAAATGGACAGTGTGTTAATAATTGGTGCTGGAGGCGTTGGCAGAGTAGTCAGTTTTAAGTGTGCTCAGAACCCAAAAGCTTTCCGAAACATTACCTTGGCCAGTCGAACGGTCTCCAAATGTGAGGTTATCGCCAGAGATATTTTAGACAAATATGGAGTGAACATCGACGTGCACCAGGTAGATGCAGATGAGGTACCTCAACTGGTAGAACTTCTTAAAATAGTACAACCAGACCTTGTAATTAACGTTGCACTTCCATATCAGGATCTCACCATTATGGACTCTTGTTTGGAAGTAGGGGTTCACTATCTGGATACCGCAAACTATGAACCTAAAGATGAAGCGAAGTTTGAATATAAGTGGCAATGGGACTACAAAGAGAGATTTGAACAAGCCGGACTGATTGCTGTTCTTGGCTGTGGATTTGACCCTGGGGTAACAAGTATATTTACAGCTCATGCAGCAAAGCATCACTTTGATGAAATTTATAATCTTGACATTGTTGATTGTAATGGTGGTGATCATGGAAAAGCCTTTGCAACGAATTTCAATCCTGAGATCAATATTCGTGAAGTGACGCAAAAGGGCAAATATTATGAAAAAGGAAAATGGATTGAGACTGAACCTCATGAAATCAAGAAGTCGCTAACATACCCTGAAATAGGGTCTCGGAATTCCTATGTAATTTATCATGAAGAGCTTGAGTCGCTAGTGAAGAATTTCCCCTCTATTAAACGAGCCAGGTTTTGGATGACTTTTGGAGATGAGTACCTTGCACATTTAAGGGTTATCCAAAATATAGGAATGGCATCTATCGAGTCAGTCGAATATAAAGGGCAAGAGATTGTACCCTTACAATTTTTAAAAGCCGTGTTGCCAGACCCTGGAGATCTTGGCGAAAATTATTCAGGTGAAACTTCAATCGGCTGCAGGATCAAGGGAAGCAATGATGGAGAGATAAAGACCTACTACATATATAACAATTGTAAACATAAGCATGCCTTTGATGAAACTGGAACGCAAGGAGTGTCTTATACGACGGGCGTGCCAGCCACTGTAGGTGCGATGATGGTTCTGAGTGGAAAATGGTCTGGAAAGGGAGTGTTTAATGTAGAAGAATTTGACCCGGATCCATTTATGACTGAATTGACAATGCAGGGACTTCCCTGGAACGAATTACACGACATTGATTTGGAGGTATGATCCCAAAGGATATACAAAAAATTCCTAGTCCATGCTTTTTGCTCGAAGAGCAGAGACTAATAAATAATCTCAAGTTACTACAGGGTGTCCAGGAGTCAGCTGGAGTAGATATCATTTTGGCATTAAAAGGTTTTGCCTTGTGGAAGGTGTTTCCTCTAATTTCAAAATACTTAAAAGGAGCTACTGCTAGTTCATTAAATGAGGTGTTACTGTGCAAGGAGGAGATGAAGGCTAAAGCGCACACCTATGCAGTGGCCTATAGTGAAAATGAAATAGATGAAATGTTAGCTAATAGTAGCCACATTACATTCAACTCCTTAGAGCAGTTTCATATGTATTCTTCAAAAGCTCGTAGTGTATCCTGCGGCCTTAGAATCAATCCAGAAAAATCTGATGTAAAAGCTGAATTGTACAATCCATCTGACCCTGGATCCAGGCTAGGTTTAACCTCAGACCAGATGCCCTATGTGTTACCTGATGGCATTGAAGGCCTTCATTTTCATACTTTATGTGAATCCGATTCGTATGCCTTGGAGAAAGTACTAAATGCTGTAGAATCAAAATTTCAGCAATATCTAAAAAAAATCAAATGGTTAAACCTGGGTGGCGGGCATGCAATAACAAGGAAAGACTATGATATTGATCATTTGATCAGACTACTTAATAGGATTAAACAAACCTACAATCTCCAAATTATTATGGAGCCAGGAAGTGCTGTAGCCTGGGAAACAGGAGAACTGTATACAACTATTCTGGACATAGTGAAAAATAACAAAACTCAAACAGCAATAATAGATGCTTCCTTTACTTGTCACATGCCGGACTGTCTGGAGATGCCCTATCGACCAAATATTCGAGGCGGGTATGTCGATGAAAATCATGCCAACTATAAATACAGAATTGGTGGCTTGAGTTGCCTCGCCGGTGACTACCTTGACTCTTATTCTTTTGATAAGGAGCTGAAGGTTGGAGACAAAATTGTATTTGAAGATATGATGCACTATACCATGGTGAAAACAACCACATTCAATGGCATTCAGCATCCCGCCATAGCGATCAGAAAAAAATCTGGTGAAGTAGAAATTGTGAGGAAATTCCATTATGCTGACTACAAAAACAGATTGTCTTAAGACCTTATTTTTGTATTATCAGCTTGTGATTAAAGATGTTGTCCTTATAGTGGGCCTTTAGGATGTATATCCCATTTGGGATGGGAGTAGCGTCTATTTCAGATTCCTTGATATTCAGCTGCATTTGTTGTCCACCAAGAGTGTACAATTCCAAATGATCAAAAGCACCCCTCACATTTACACGGTTTTTCGCGGGATTGGGATATAAAGTAAGATGGCTTTTGACCTTATCATTTATGCCAAGAATGGCATTTGGGTCATAGTCGGTCTTGCCGAAAATCGGCCGCATCATAAGGCTGCCTTCAACTTTTATATTCCTGTCCCAGTCTCCTTGTGTATTTGCAAATATTTTGCTCCCCTGGTTGTTATTCTTATCTAGCCCAATACCAATAAAATCGTCTTTGAATTGCTGAAAGCCAATGTAGAAAGTGTCGGCTACCACCACAGGGTTCTCGAATGTATAGCGTGAGAACTGGTTGATAGAATCACCCGGTTCAATGGTGAAATTTTGTTTAGCAAGCAAGGTGCCCTCTACTCCACTCAGGTTCTTAAATACGGATAAGTTCATTTGTTCACCTTCAGACAAAACAGGTTTGATCAGTGGGAAGTAGATGTCAATGGCTGTAACACTATCTTTTTCAGCTAAAACAAATTCAATGGCTATTTCACCATTGCTCTGATTGATGCCAGCCGCAAATTCAGCTGATCCGTCATCATAAGATAAAATTTCATGGACGATAAATTCCTTTCTAGTTGTATCATTCAGACGGAAGTTGAAATACTCGTCAATGAGGAAAGTCGTATCAGCACCGCCGTTGTTGATGGACTGGACAAAGTATTTGTCTCCGCTGATGAAATCGAATTCTGTAGTCAGATATAGGGAGTCAGTATTTTGATTGAAAATACTTTTGTCGATTTTAGCCGTCTCTATAATTCCACGACCGAAAGCCTCCAGTGGATTAATTGTACTATTCTCTTCGAAAATATTTTCATTGGCGATCAGATCTTTTATGACATAGTCATACTCAACAGGTTGGATATTATTTTCGAAGCTATTTAATACAACCTTGTTGGTAGAAAATATGGTATCCGGAAAGGCAAACAGTTGGGAGTAAGGGATATTGGTATAGGTGTTGAAAAGTGATAGGGGTTCAGTGGCAATAGCGTGATCAAATATTGATTCATTCAAGGTGTTCCTATCTTGATTGAGGTAGACATAATCGATATGCCAGCTATCAAAAGCCCCGGTAGTTTTTCCATAGCTCTGAAACTTGAATTTGAAGCCTGAATGGTAAAACTCTCCACTGGTAATAGGAATATATACCTTTTGAAACTCAGGATTTAGATTTTCTTCTAGGCCAACTATTGACCACTGTTTGACCCATTCGCCATCTCTATTAAAGAACTCAACCCTAAGTGAGTCATTTTCATCTGGTAGCTCACCCAAACCCTGCATTTGCCAAAAGAAGCTCAGGTAAACAGTGTTTTGTTTGAGTACGGGTACCGCAGACATGTCAATGGCCTGAGAAATCAGGCTGTCTGTTGCAGCAACAAAATCAGATCCGGCGTTGTAAGGTCTGCCTGTTAAGTTGATGCCATCAAATGTAGCTACGTTGATAGTTGGTTGATTAATGCCAATGGCGGGGTTCACAAATACGCCAATTCCATTTTGCCAAAGTGTGGTGTCAACTCCTGGGCCTGAAAATGAAAAGTCATCCCAAAATGGGAGGGATATGGTATCCAGTTTGGCTAGCGAAGCACTCGTACGGCCGTTGGCAGGCGCATGCTGATTCTTGTAATAGCGCGCAACTGGCACTTCTTTCAACTGTGCGAAAAGTGTATGACTTGTCACAACGAACAGAAACAAATAGATATTTTTACTCACCCTAGCTTTGTTATCAACCATTGAACGAATGAATTTGAAAATGATTTTATCAAAATGGTTAATCATCTTTTTTTTCATTCAATTCAATATCGGATATATTAAATAGATCTACTGTATCTGCTTCCACCACCCAAAGATCCATACTTTCACCTATTCTTATAGTTTTCCTGGTGTCGGATGGTTTTTGCTTAAAGATCTTGCCAGGCTCAACTTTTATTTTTTTGATTTCGGTGTTTCCTAAATCATCTTCTATCTCTTCTTCGATAAATCCTTCTTTTTCAAAGAATACATTTCCAGGCTTTAGTCCCATTCCCAACAGTGCCACTTTTGCGTCTTCAAAATCCTGACCTATTAGATTAGGAATGGGAAATTTTTGATTGCCAGCGCCATCCGCCAACTTGAAGTCAATTTTTGAACCCTTTGGAATCTCATCATTCGGTTCCATTTTCTTTCCCTTGTAGCTCCATTCCAACACCGTATTGATATGCTCTTTGGGTACATAAACAGTCGAGCCAACCGCTAACCCTAAACTTTTCAATTGTAGCATCACATTCTTAAGAGATAATCCATAAAGGTCTGGTACGCGTATGACCGGTGGTTCTTTTTGATTAAGCGTTACATACACTTTGCGCCCTTCTTTCACTTTTGAGTTTGGCAAAGGAAATTGCTTTAAAACAGCAAGTGGAGGGTACTTCGCAGAATATCCTGAATCTTCCTCAACCTCAAATCTTAAATTTTTGCTTTCGAGAAAATCGCTCAATTCCTCAATACTCCTTCCCTCAAGGTCAGGGACGGAAATGGAATCGCCATGGTTGGTAAGAATGGGTAGATAGACATAGAAAAAGCCCAAAATAACGACAAGTAGGAGGATTGCAATAATGGAGAAATGCTTCAGTATCTTCAGAACACTCCGGAATGTTTCAGCCATTCGAAATCAATAATTTTTCAAATCGGAAAATTAATCAATTGACTGATTAATCGAATAATTATTTCAATTCATTTCTTGGCCTTAATCAAATGAATACATGGTATTTCTCAATTATATTTGGTGCTGATTATGGAGGATAATAAAATAAATGTAGCCATACTTTTTGGCGGAAAATCGGCCGAACACGAAATTTCATTACGCTCTGCTAAAAATGTAGTAGATGCGATTGATAAGAATAAGTACAACCCAATATTGATTGGTATAGACCAGCAAGGCAGGTGGTCACTTGCACAGTCCATACTGGAAAGTAGTGTTACCAAATTGGCTAACTCATCCGCAGCTGATGAAGTGGCAATGTTGCCTCAAAGCAATGGTAGCCTATCTAAATATGGAGCTGAAAACCTGGGTGACCAGGTTGACGTGGTTTTTCCCATTCTTCATGGTCCTTTCGGAGAGGATGGTACTATGCAAGGACTCCTGAAGTTGGCGAATGTGCCCTTCGTAGGGGCAGGTGTGTTGGGTTCGGCAGTAGGTATGGATAAGGACATTATGAAGAAGCTTCTTCGGGATGCTGATCTACCAATTGGAAAGTTCGTTACGGCTCGAATGGGAGAGAACGTTCCTTCTTTTGAGGAGGTAACTAAAGAACTTGGAAATCCTTGTTTTATCAAGCCGGCCAATCTAGGTTCCTCTGTTGGCATAAATAGAGCAGAAACTGAGGAGGAATATGAAGCAGCGGTGAAGGAAGCTTTTGAATACGATAATAAAATTATCATCGAAGAATTTATTGATGGTCGTGAAATTGAATGTGCCATCCTGGGTAATGAAGATCCAAAAGCCTCAGTAGTGGGTGAAATCAGTTTCAATGATTCTTTTTACTCCTACGACGCAAAGTACATCGATGAGGATGGTTATAGGATTGACATTCCCGCCCGTATTTCAGAGGGGCAACAAGCTGAGATTCAGGAAGTCGCTATCAAAACTTTTAAGGTCTTGGAATGTGAAGGTTTTGCAAGGGTGGATGTGTTCTTGACCAAAGACAACAGGATATTAGTCAACGAAATCAATACCATTCCCGGGTTTACGAAAATCAGCATGTATCCCAAATTATGGGAAGCAAGTGGCATCAAATACACAGACCTGATTGACAAGTTGATAGGCTTGGCTATTGACCGCTTTAAAAAAGAACAGAGGATAAAAACTACGATCTAGTCACTCGATCGCATCACCCATTTCTTCATTACTAATTTCTATGTGTGAGTTGTCCTCGTCCTGTTCGTCTTCAAGCGACATGGTGCTGTCATTCTTATTTGAATTAACTCTTATCAAGTATGAATAAGATTCTGTTTCTAGAGGTAAGGCCTTTACCTCTTTTCCCTCATTATTGGTGTAAGTCATGAGATATCCTGAAAAACCCCAGGGATAAACTTCAGTCAATTTGTTCAATACAGACTGATCTAGTTTATCATAATCCTTGATCACCTTTGGTTTGTCAACATTCATTTTATTGTTTTGAATTAGTTTTCCTTATCCAAAACAATAATTAAATGCTGATTTTACCGAATAGGGTAAATCAAATTATGGTTATAAAAATGTTAAGAAAAGTGACAGACTTTGCTTCCCTTGGCTACTTAGAAAGGAAGATCGTCCCCTTCTGCACCACTACTACTCTGAAGCCATTCCGGCTCTTGTTGGCCTTCCAAAGGCGCAGCGTCTTCTGCTGGAGCACCAGGCGTGCTGGCAATGTCGTTTACTGCAGATAGTTTCCATGCTTGGAGCGAATTGAAATACTTTACATTCCCTTGAGGATCAGTCCATTTCCGACCTTTCAGGTTGAATGCAATGTTGATTTCCTGACCAGTATTAAAGGCGTCCAATTGATCACATTTGTCTTGAATCAGCTCAAATTTGATGATTTCAGGGTATTGAGGATTCTCTGCATACTCTACTACAAATTCCCTTTTTTTAAATGTGGCGGTTACGTTCGCTGTGTCAAATTTCTCTAAAAGTTTTCCTTTAATCTCCATGGTGTTTTCGCTTTTCGGTGTTGAGAGCAAAGATGAATTTTTATTCTATTCCTGACAAAGCAATATCAAATAAAATATCTACTTAAACTGATTTAGACATGACTGAAAATTAAAAGTGATAAATGTCATGTAAAAAAAGTGCCGAGGTTGACGCCTGTCAATGGTGGCTTATTCTTAGGATAATAATTTTGACATGTTTGAATCTAGATAAAAGGGATTTAAGATGACTTTAGGCAATAAACTGACAATAGTATATAACGGAGGAGATAATTTTAGCAAAGAAGCGCTTGCTTACATCAATATACTGAGTAGTCAAATAAAAAAATATGACACTTCTAAAAACCAGCTCAGTGTTTCATTCATCAAGGATTTGTTGGTTCGGCTAAAACTAAAGCCAAAGGATTTGATTATAGCCAAATCGAGTTTTATGGATCGGTTCGAAAATCAGCTGGACGATTACAAGGAAGAAGACTATTTAAAATTATTGCATCACCACCCGGAGCTGCTAAAGACTCCCATTGTACTTACAGAATCTAAGGCGTATATCATCACCAATAAATCGGATATTTTTAATATTCAGCCTATGGCCTAGTTAGAAGTCTAGAGTCAGCTGTATGTAGTGTTGCACCTGATCATTCTCCAGATTTGATAAACTCAGCCCAAGTAGCCTGATCGGTGGGAAGTCTTCTGTTTCTGCATTAACCATATCATTGGACAATTGAATGATTTCATTCTGGGACTGAATAAACTTGCTTATGGTTTTGCTTTTTGTTCTTTGTGAAAAGTCTTCGAATTTATATTTGATGGTCAATGTCCTGCCGTATGCTTTTGACTTTTCTATCCTGTCGTAAAGAGTCTTTGATAGATCACTTAATTCTTGCAGCACTTCAGACTTGGTAGTCACGTCTCTTTCGAAAGTATTCTCTACACTTACTGATTTTCTGATTCTGTTTGGGTTGACTGACCGATTGTCTATAGCTCTGGCAATATTGAAATAGTAGCTTCCCGCTTTGCCAAAATGAGTTTGTAAGAATTTAAGTGGTTTATTCTTTAGGTCTTTGCCCAAATGAATACCCATACGTTTCATTTTATTGGCGGTAACTTTTCCAATACCGAAGAACTTTTCAATCTTCAAATGCTCAACAAATCCAACGGCCTCTTCCGGTTTTATCAATGTCAGACCATCAGGTTTGTTGATGTCTGAGGCAGTTTTGGCCAGGAATTTATTGATGGATATGCCAGCCGAAGCAGTAAGATCAGTAGTTTCTTTTACGCGTTGCTTAATTTCCCTGGCTATCAAAGTGGCCGAAGGCATACCCTTTTTGTTTCGTGTTACATCCAGGTATGCTTCATCTAAAGAAAGCGGCTCCACCAAGTCAGTATAGTCAAAGAATATTTCTCTAATCTGATTTGAAACTTCCTTGTAAACCTGAAAACGCGGCTTGATGAAAATGATGTCTGGGCACCTCCGATATGCTGTAATAGATGGCAAAGCTGAATGAACCCCATACTTTCTCGCCTCATAAGATGCTGCTGCCACAACCCCTCTTTGTCTGCTGCCTCCTACGGCGACCGGTTTGCCTTTTAGCTCTGGATTATCTCGCTGTTCTACAGAAGCGTAGAACGCATCCATATCGATGTGAATAATTTTTCTTATGTCTGAAGCTTGTTCAGCATTCATACGATAGTGATATTTGCCAATTATTGCGTCAATAAAGTTAGCTGTTGAAATACTAAGGATATGAAAAAATCGAAGAAGATATTTTATGTTTTTGCAATAGTATTCTTTCTGGTACTATTACTACTGGCTATAGACTTTTCCAGAAGAACGGAATTTAGAAAAATGGGGGGAGTGAAGGCTATCGAAAAGTCTCTTAAAGACTGATATTGATTAGTTGGCAGCTGCGGTTTTGCGAGCAATCATCTTATCTACTTCTCGTGTGAAGTTATCACTACCACCTCTGATGTAACCTGTTTTGCCTAAAGCGTGTATTTGAAATTGACCGTTAGGATCAGGTTTTTCCAGATCGAACACCCAAATAGTAGGGTAGCCTCTTACCTGAAAGGCCTGCTGCAATCCTCTGTTTTGCATCATTTGTTGTTCCGGTAATCTTTTTCTGCGTGGAAAATCCAATTCTAAAAGAACCACATTATCCTTTGCCCATTCTTTGAATGCTTGTTTGCTAAAAACTTCGCTTCTGAGTTTTTTGCACCAACCACACCAGTCACTTCCTGTAAAATTTGCTAATATGGGCTTGTTAGTTTGCTTAGAAATCTGATAGGCCTCATCAATATCTACCAACCATTCTTTATCCTGAGCTTCATGGAACTTAGAATTGATATCCTGGGCGAAAGATGCCAGAGAAATGAATAGACAAAATGTGAGAGCGCTTAAAAGTTTCATTTGCTTTAGTATTCTTTTTTTGTCAACCTATGAACAACGTAAATGGTTCCAGATTATGATTTAGTTCAACGATTATCGCATCGGTCTGTTACAAATTAACGAAAAATGAACCGAAGTGCCAATAATTGAGCTTGGGATTATGTCACCTTCCAGCGTTAAAACCTCGCAGTTTGATAGCAGTGAGTTTGTTTTTCGTATCCAAAGGAAAATCTCCTTTCATCATCCAATCGTAGTAACCAGGCTCTTTGGCAAACACTTCTTCTACGGGCTTAAGTCTGTGTTTCCCAAAATTGAATACTTCAATGCCCTTGTCATTTTTTACGATTCTTCCAGCAAGGTCCACCAGATTGGAAGAGGTAATTTCGTGCAAAACTGACATGTCATTTTTGATCGTTCCCAGTTTCTTACCCAGATTGTCAGCCACTTCCTGGCCATTGTACTTTTCTACCTGGGCCTTTAGTACTTCATAGGTAGCTAAAGTATCTGCTTCTGCACCGTGGGCTCCTTCCAGCTCCTTGTCGCAGTAAAATTTATAGGCAGCTGTCAATGTCCTTTTTTCCATCATGTGGAATATTTTTTGAGCATCTATCAGCTTACGGTGGCTTACGTCAAATTCTATATCAGCCCTCAAAAACTCTTCTGTCAGCATGGGTACATCAAACTTGAGAATGTTAAATCCCGCCAGATCACAGCCTTCCAAAAACGCAACCAGGCTCTTAGCGATACTTTTGAATGTGGGTTCGTCAGCTACATCTTTATCGTATATACCATGAATCAAACTGGACTCCAGCGGTATCGGAACCGTCGGGTTGATCTTTAGTGTTTTGATCGACGCTTCATTATTGATAGACACTTTTACAAATGACAATTCTACGATTCTGTCTTTTGTGGTATTGATACCGGTAGTTTCTAAATCGAAGAATACCAGTGGATTTCTTAAGTTGAGCTGCATCTAAACAGTTGAGTTTGTACCTCCCGCAGGAGTTGAATTTTAGGCTATGATTTCTTCAGCCAGTTTTTTTATGTTGAGTCCGTTGAAATTACCGGAACTCATGAAAACAAGGTCCTCATTTTCCCAGGCCTTGCTTGCCAAGTGGGAGAGGAGCTCATCAGAGTTGTCAAGGATTGTAATATCTTCCCTGCCAAATCCCTTTTTTATTTCAGCTTCACTCAAATCAGGCAATTTCTTGTTTGAAAGATTTTCCCGATTAATATATACGATTGCATTCTCGGGCAAATTGTAAGTATTGGTATAATGCCCTAGAAATTCTTTATTCAAGCTGCTGAATGTATGCAATTCAAAACATGCAGTGAGTTTGCGGTCAGGGTGAAGCTCTTTCAAGGCTGATACCGTGGCTTTCAATTTCGAAGGAGCATGAGCGAAATCCTCATAAACAGATACTGAATTGTTTGCTGCCACCAGGTTGTTTCTTTTCTTGGTTCCATCAAATGATTTGATAGCTTCAAAAAATTGTCTGTCTGAAATACCAATTCTGTTCAGTAGCACCCTGGCACCATTTAGGTTTTGCATATTGTGTTTACCAAATACTTTGACCGATGTTTTTTCATCACCGCTTTTTACAACATAGCGTCCATTTTTGACTTTGTATTTCGGCGTGCTGTACGGCAAGGTTTTTACATCCACTCGCTCTTTCTTACAAATTACAGAGGTAAGGTCGTCCTCTTCATTATATACTAGCGAACCTGCCTTTGGCGTAGCATCCGCCAGAAGCTCAAATTGCTCTACATAACTATCCAAAGTTGGGTAGACATTGATATGATCCCAGGCAATACCACTGATCAAGGCAATATGATGGTGGTACTTTAGAAACTTAGGGACACGATCAATAGGAGAGGTAAGGTACTCATCACCTTCAATAATCATGACAGGCGCATCTGATAGCTTTATGGTTTCCTCAAAGCCGTTAATAGAAGCTCCGATGACAAAATCAAACTTCCTGTTGTGATAATTCAATACATGAGATATCATGGCAGTAATGGTTGTTTTGCCATGACTACCGCAGATAACCACTCTTTGTTTATCCTTTGATTGCTCGTATATAAAATCGGGATAAGAGTAAATTTCGACCCCTAGCTTTTTGGCTTGATCCAATTCGGGGTTGTCCTCCTTGGCATGCATCCCAAGTATTACTGCGTCAAGGTCGTTGCTAATTCTTGATGGATCCCAGCCCATGGAAGCGGGAAGTATTCCTTCATCCTCTAAGGCACTTTTAGCCGGATCATAAATTTCATCATCAGATCCTGTTACCTCCATTCCATTTTTGTGCAATGCAATGGCCAAGCTGCTCATTACAGACCCACCGATTGCTATAAAATGTACTTTCTCAAATTTCCGGCTCATACGTATTTAATCAGTCATCCAAAAATAAGACAATTTGACTATCGCACAAACATTATCAGCGAATGCAATCCTTTATTATAGAAAAAAGATAATCGCTCGAAATAAAGGCAGAAATAGCGTAGGTCTATTTCTGCAAATAACACATCGACCCATCGAGTCAAATTCTAAGTAAATCTAGAATTCCATGGACGTTATGGTGTCTACAAGCATTTCCATTTGCTCTTTGGAATGGGTGGGAAAATTAGCTATCCGTATATGTTTTTTCCTAAACTCTCCATAACCACTGCCAATCACCAGTCCTTTTTTTGCCATCTGGGCTATAAGGACAGCTGAGTCGCTTTCTATCTCTGCAACACCCAATGTAATTGACCTAAACCGTTTTTCTTTTACAAAAGGTGAAAGGGAGGGGTGAGATTCGAAAAGGTTATAGATCAATGCTGATTTGTAATGTGACTCCCTTCTGATCATATCCATGCCTTTCATCAGCATATCTCCAGCTACTTTCCCCAGAAGGTAAATGTATAGTACGTTGGGTGTACAGACTGTTTGATGATTTTGTCCGAACTTCTCAAGGTTTGGTAATGAATGATAAGCATTGTGCAGCTTGCCTGCTTTACTTAATTCTTCAGCTTTGTCAAGGCACTTTTTATTGTATATCCAGATTCCCAGACCAGCTGGCAGTCCGAAGCACTTTTGCACGGAACAGTAGGCGGTATCAACTTTACTGAAATCCATATCAACTACTGGAAGTGAGCTGACTACATCGATCGCCAAAAGCTTTTTTGGATATTTTTCCTTTAAAGTATAGATATCTCCCAAGGGCAGAGCTGCCCCTGTACTTGTTTCGTTTTGGGCAAGGCCGATAAGCTCCGATTCTTCTGGTACCTGTATGCTCTGTACATCAACACATGTACCCGGAGCAGAAGTATGAACGGTGGTGTTTTTACCTAAAGCTGTAGCAGCTTTGAAGAACTTATTGGAAAAGTATCCATTTACAATGTGGAAAGAATACGTATCAACGAGACCCTCGGTTATTCGCTCCCACACTTCAGTGGCCGAAGTGGTAAAAGCTATGCTACTCTCTTCTGGTAAGTTGAGTAGGTTTCTTAGATTTTCTTCAGTTTCCTGGAAAATAGATTTAAACTCGGCACTCCTGTGGCTTATGCTGGGTATTCCTTTATTGAAAGCATTTTTGATATGCTCCTGGACGGTAAAGTAAGTCTCAGAAGGGCCTGGAGTAAAATAGATTTTCTTCATATTCCAATTCAAATAAAAATTAAATATGGATTAACGTAGGCTAGACAACAAAGTCAATCATTGTGGGATAAATTAAAAAAAGAAATTTTGATCCACTCTTGAAAATGATCACGGCTTGGATAACTTTGCTCCGCTGCATAAGGTAGACGATATTGTTAATAAACCTAACACTTTAACAATAAACGAGTGAAGCCTGTTGGCTAAATCGGGCCTCATTTCGTCGAAAGACGGAACTTCATTGAAGATAACAGTGGAAGATTGAATCGATTGGGCAGCTCAAATCCTTAAATATAGGGGTTTATTAACCGATCTCCTTATCGCATTAAAGCCTTTAGCGTAAGCTAAAGGCTTTTTAGTTTCTGCTAATAAAGTACCCTAAACTTGATCGTGCCATCGATCTTTTTCAATTCCTTGGTTACTGCAGGGTCATAGTCCTTATCGATATCTGTAATCACATAACCAATAGTCTCATTAGTTTTTAAGTATTGACCTACAACGTTGATGTCATGTGATGCCAGTGTATTTGTGATCTCTGCTAATACACCAGGTCGGTTGTGGTGTATGTGGATAAATCTATGTGCGTTTTCAAAAGCCGGCAGTGTCATGTTAGGGAAGTTGACACTGTTGGTTGTAGAGCCAGAATTGATGTAGTCTAGGATTTTGCTTGGTACAAATTCCGAAATGTTCACCTGAGCTTCTTGTGTACTTCCGCCGACATGAGGAGTCAATATGGTATTCGGCAATCCTCTCAATTCGGATACAAACTCATCCGCATTGCTGTATGGCTCGGATGGAAATACATCCACTGCAGCACCACCGATATGACCGCTATCTATGCTTTTCTTCAATTCGGCAATATCAACCACATGACCTCTACTTAGGTTAAGGAAGATTGCTCGGTTCTTCATCCAACTGAATTCTTGCGCCCCGATCAGGTTCTTGTTTTCTTTTCTCCCATCCACATGAAGTGAAACTACATCGGCTATACTCAGTAATTCTTTAAGTGATCCACATTTTTCAGCGTTACCAAGTGCTAGTCTCTCGTCAGTATCATAATAGTACACTTTCATACCAAGAGCTTCACCGATTACAGAGAGCTGTTTGCCAATATTTCCGTATCCAACAAGGCCAAGCTTCTTGCCGCGGATTTCGTAGCTACCTGCAGCAGATTTCTCCCATCTGCCTTCATGCATGGCCGCTGTTTTGTCAGGCAAATTTCTGATCAACATAATCATCTCAGCCACTGCAAGCTCTACCACAGATCGTGTATTACTATAAGGAGCGTTGAAAACCGCAATGCCGTGTTTCAAACATTCCTCCAGATCGATTTGGTTTGTGCCAATACAAAACGCACCGACAGCCTTTAGCTTCTTGGCATTTTGAATGACACGTTTGGTTACATTGGTTTTGGATCGAATACCGAGGATTGAAACATCTTTTATTTTTTCAACCAATTCATCTTCAGACAAACCACTCTTGCATACTTCTATTTGATAACCTTCCTCCGTCATGATTTCAACGCCCTTAGGGTGAATGTTTTCGAGCAGAAGTGCTTTGATTCTGTTTTTTGGATATGATAATGACCTTTCCATATTATTATGATATAGGATTTCGTCTAAACTTGGTGCTATGTGGTCAGCCTTTTCGAGTACTTTGGCTCGAGATACATTTTCGGTAAAAGCATAAAATCTTTCTGCCATGCCGTATTCACGAATTTCATAGTCTGTATAGCCATCACCAATAACGTGAACTTCGCC
Organism: Cyclobacteriaceae bacterium; assembly: GCA_049115735.1. GTDB lineage: Bacteria > Bacteroidota > Bacteroidia > Cytophagales > Cyclobacteriaceae > CAXBNB01. The sequence continues at coordinate 189,670 of JAGDZP010000012.1, forward strand.
TTCTAAATTCATTTTACGAATTACGGCTGGCTTGCCTTTGTCCCCTGAAAGAATATTATCCAGGTCGCATCCAATGATTTTGCCGTTTTCGTCAAACATAAAAGTATTGGCATAGACGTTTTCTTCCCTTACGCCATACTCCTTCACTATAGGACAAATAAATTCTTTGAAACCATTGGAGATGATATAAACATGACCTGCATTGCGCTCCAAAAACTCCTTGTTTCTTACGAATGATTTCGAGACTTTAGTCTTTAGTACCTTTATTAATACATTCAGTTGCTCTTCGTATGCGTTGAGCAACTTAAGCCTGCCATCCAGCGATTGCCTGAACGAAATTTCTCCGGCCATTGCCAAATCAGTGAATTCAGATATTTTCTTCAATGCTTCCACCTTATCAGGAGAATTTGCCAATGAAATTTCACCTAGAACGTCCAGTGCTTCTACCTGGGTGAATGTGCTATCAAAGTCGATAACAAAATTTTTAACTACAGATTTTTCCATTTAGAAATTAATCTTGTCCTATTGTTTTGAATGTCATTAGACCAATAAGGGCGCAAAAGTATTTTTGATTTCTGTAAAAAGAGCATGTAACTGAGAATAAATTCTGATAAGAGGGAAAAATGTCAAATTCGAAAATATTTCTCGTTTCATTGCAAATTCTGTGATGGTTTTCATTCACTGATATATGTGATCAATATATGGAGAAAATACAGCCAGTTTATTCTATCTGCAACCTCTATATAATATCCGGGTAAATTGGCATATCAAAAAACACAGAACTTATCGAATTTTAGCCCTTTATATTATTATCGAAAGAGAGTATTTTTGTTATTATTGTAACTAGAAGGTAAGGTAGATGGATATTGGTCTCAATTGATTCTGATTAAGGTTCAAATGAAGTACTATTAATGACACTACTTTGCATTACTATTGTATTTATACTTAATTTTAGAAGTTTAACCACCAAATCTAAATAATAGGAATATGGGTATTTTAGACCTAATCACGCTTTTAATTTTCTTAGCGGCAGTTTTCACTCTTATTAATATTACGCTTTTAAAACTACCGTCAACTATCGGCTTGATGGCAATTGCTTTGGCATCATCCGTAGTGATATTAATCTTGGGATATTTTATGCCACCGGTTGTTGTAGGAGCAGAGCACATCATTGAAGCTTTTGACTTTAAAGAAGTTCTCTTGAACGTAATGCTGAACTTCCTGCTCTTCGCAGGGGCCCTTTCAGTGAACTTAAAAACACTTTTGGATCAAAAAATCCCCGTGATTGTACTGGCAACCATTGGTACATTGATGTCTACATTTATTGTTGGCTTTTTGATGTCTTATGCTTTTCAAATAGCTGGAAAGGATGTAGATCTTATTTACTGTCTGTTATTTGGAGCATTAATTTCGCCTACAGATCCAATTGCAGTTTTGTCATTGGTTAAGAAGTTTGGGTTGGTTAAAAGCCTTGAAATAAAAATAGCGGGAGAGTCATTGTTTAACGATGGTGTTGGTGTTGTAATTTTCTTAACAATCCTCGGCATTGCTGATCCTTCAACCAAGCATCACGGCGAGGAGGCCCATTTGGATAATCATGCTGCAGTTGAGCTGGCTTATCAGGAGAACTCAATCGATGAAAGTGCTAATCTGGTTCAGTACGCAGATTATGCTCAGCATGAGGGAACACATGAACATGAGGGTTCGGAGGAGTCAGGGTTTGATTTCATGGGTGTTTTAGGTCTTTTCGTAAAAGAAGTATTTGGAGGCTTGGCTCTTGGTGCCTTGTTTGGGTTTCTAGGATTTAAGCTACTGGATTATATAGATAATGATCATGTTGAACTGGAGGTGTTAGTAACTCTAACTCTGGTGATGGTCGGCGGTCGTGTGGCCGAATTATTACACGTATCTGGCCCATTGGCTATGGTGATAATGGGGCTGTTTATAGGGAATGAGGGCAGAAGCGAACACCTGGCTAACGCTACTGGAGAGTATGTATTCAAGTTCTGGCATTTGCTAGATGAAGCACTAAATGCCATTCTGTTCATTTTGATTGGGCTGGAAATGATCGTGATTGCTCAGTCGTTTGAGATGGAGTATTTAACTATCGGTGCATTGGCGATAGTCGTGGTATTGACTGCACGCTTCCTTGGAGTATCGATACCTGTTACAATCATGGAATGGTTTGGAATTAAATTTGAGCCAAAATCGATCATAATATTAACCTGGGGTGGACTTAGAGGGGGTATTTCAGTCGCTCTGGCTCTATCCTTATCCGATACCTTGCCTGTGAAAGATTTGATTGTGGCTGCTACCTACGCGGTTGTGGTATTCTCAATTCTGGTGCAGGGATTGACCATCGAGAAAATTTTGAAATAACATTTACCTGTTTAATTAAGTAAGTAAAATTAATTACCAATATGAAACTAAGTATAGCCGAAGGATTAATGCTTATAGCATTAGATGATGATGAGGGAAGGTTGTTAGCAGCTGCTGAACATTCGATTGATAAAGGCTTAATAGCCAGTGCGATTTTGGAAATGGCACTATCAAATAAATTGAGCTTTCAGGGTGGCAAGATTGTAGTGAACGACAGTTCTGGAACAGGAAATAAGATTTTGGACGAAGTGCTCAAGGGTATTGGACAAGGTGGTGAGGATGTTTCTTTAACCATCGATAAACTAGCTCCAGGCTTTGACCATATTCAGGAGGAAATAATAGAGTTGCTCGTACAAAGAGGAATACTTAGTGTAGAATCTACCAAACTCTTGTTTATTCCTATTTCTGAGAGAATGGACAATGCTAATTACGCATTTGAGCAAGAAATCAGAGATGTTTTAAAGGCAGTAGTACTGAAAGGGCAGAAGCCTTCTCCGGCTGTTGTTGTATTAATGTCAATGATCGCTTATTGCCGAATTCTTGAAGAGGTATTCCCGGATGAGGATGAGTTGATAGATGCTATTAAGGTGGCCAAAGATATTGTTAGAATGGGAGTCGTTGATGCGGAAACCAGGAGAGTCTTGGAGGATTTGAAAATATACTTCTCCAAGTTGTAAAAAAGATTTTTAGACTAATATTAAAGGCCGGGAATTAGAGATTAATTTTCGGCCTTTTGCTTTGTGCTATCTTCAGGAACAAAGCGTACTATATCACTCAGATTCTTTTTTAGGATAGTATTCACTTTGGCGCTTGCCTCTTCGCTGGATTCATTGTTTACTTTAGCCAAAATCTGGGTTTGTACTTCAAGTAATGTTTTTAGGTAGGCCTTGATAGTATCTTGCTCAGTATTCATTCTCGTACCATTTAGGGCCATAAAACCAAACCCTTCGTGAGGGTTGTTTCTATCTCGCTCCAGAATGAAGTATTCCTGCCCGTCAATTTTCACTCTATCAAAATGATATTCCATGTTTTCATGAATCTCACTAAAGTCTGGCCCTGTCTCAGGATTTACTTCTCTATTTTCACACGCGGAATAAAGAAGTGCAATAGAAGCTGTCAATATTATAGAGGCTCTTCTCATGATTTCTTCTTTGTTTCTTTAAAGTAGCCTTCTTCCACATTAAACACCTTAAGTACCAGATCGAAGGAAGTACCATTGAGGATTACAATGAGATAATCTCCTAAGCCAATGTTTACTTCACCCAACGGGTTTTTGATGAGCTTCCGCTTTCCTGATTTATCTTTCTTGCTTATTCCAATTAAAATAGTGTTATATCTTCTTTTTAAATCGAAGAAGGACTCCTGATAGGTCTTATTCAGGTAAGGGTTGTCATGTGTCACTAGAAACTGCTTGATATCATAGTCATTCTCATGCTTGGCAAATGACATAATGTCTTCAGTATAGGTTGCTACGTCTGGCTCAAACATGTAGCTAGCCAAGATCTTAGAAGAGATCTCGTTTGGAGATATCGCGTTGGTCACCCCAGCGCCAATAAAAGTGTTTTTCAGGTTGGCATTTTCGATGGTCACCACATACTCGAGGTTCTCATATGTCTTTTTCAGGTTGAGGATATACACCAGCTTTTCTGTGTCATCTGGTAGATTCACGAATACTACACTTGAGTCTTCAATGTTGGTTTTGTGAAGAATTTCGTAATTCTGAAAGTCCGTATAAAGCGTGAAAACACCATTTCTGCTATACTTTTCTCGTATATGGTCTATGTGCTCCCTTTTGTCCGTAACTATAGCTACATCTTTCCCCGCACCAATGAGCTGGTCTGCCACCATTTGGCTAAACTCATTCCATCCAATAATTACCACATGATTCATCAGGGTTGTTCCATTGTAACCTAGCATTTTATTTTCTTTAATGGTTGAAATAATACTTGCAAATTGACCGACAAGCAATCCATAGACGAAGAGGCTTAAAAATACAAAAATGTAGCCTATATATTGCCCATAAACAGTGACGGGATACGAATCTCCATAACCTACGGTAGTCAAGGTGACCACTGTATACCAGATTGCGTGGCTATAGTCAGTAATGGAGGATTGATCACTTGTTTTTTCAAAATGAATAAGAAGTGAGATTAGAACAAAATAGACAATAACGCCTAGCAATATCCTTTTTAAATACTCCTTAATTTTTTTCGATTCTAGATAATTTACCACGCAGTAGGTTGATGTATGGTTGAAGTCGGATTGTACAATTTAAGTGGTTAAGTTATGAAAATTGCCGAGCTAAAGAAAGTTTAACAAAACATTATTGATAAATTATTTTATTGCCCACGATCTTGAATTTGCAGCAAATTGTTTTGGCCTATTAATTGTATAATTTGAAGAATGTGTTTGTTTTTTCAATGTGAATGAAAGCCAAATTGAGTAGCAATATTTCTATATTTGAGCGTTCATTTAGTTGGAATCCGGATAAGCATAACCGATAGGCATGTTTATTCGTTTTTTGTGAATTGATACTATCATCATATGACATTACATAGACTTATTCTTTCGATCATTATTGTTGTATGTGTTGAAAAATTGCATGCACAAGATGAGGGTTCGTATGAGATCAACTTACGAATAGAGGGGCTTGAGGACAGTGTGGCTTATCTTGGCTATCACCTTGGCAATAAACGCTACTATCAGGATACATCATTGGTGAGCAAGCAAGGGGAGGTAAGCTTCTCTAACGATTCAAGGCTAAAAAAAGGTGTCTATTTTCTATATGCTAAAACCTATTACCTTGAGTTTTTGGTCAACGAACAAAACTTCACCCTCAATACTACTAAAACAGATTCCTATGAAAATATGAAGATTATTGATTCTCCGGAGAATGAAGTGTTCCGAGAATTTCAGCTATTAATGAAAGCGCATCAATTGAAAATCAGGAGTTTGAATGACAAGCTAAAAACGGCAGCATCCAAAGCCGACTCTGTTTCCGTTTATGAAGAGGCCAAGACTTTGGGTAATCAGAATATTGAGTATAGAAAAAACCTTGGATCGAAATACCCGGATTCTTACTCTTCAGTTTTGATCAACCTTATGATCAGTCCCAAAAAAGATTTTTCAATGGATGAATCCCTTACTGTTGAAGAAAGGAGAAAGCGATATAATGAGTACAAGGAAAGTTTTTTGAGTGGTATTGACTTCAAAGATGAAGGCACATTAAGAGCTCCGGTCTTTCATGGGAGAATCATGGAATTTATGGACAAGGTGACCTTACAAAATCCCGATTCGGTCATTTCTTCTATTGATGATGTGCTGGGCAAATCCGAAGGGAATGACGAAATGTTTCGTTATTGGGTGAGTCAATTTGTTCAAAAGTATCAGAAATCTAAGGTGATGGGTCTTGATAAAGCATTTTATCACCTGGCGGCAAACTATTATATGAAAGGCAAAGTTACGTGGGCGAGTGATGAGACCATAGAAAAAATTACCGAGGAGATGGATTTTATGAGGGAAAACCAAATGGGCATGATGGCTCCTCGGCTGTACTTATTAGATACTTTGTTGGATCCTATCAGCCTAAGATCGATAGATGCCGACTACACTGTTCTTTATTTTTATAGTCCCAACTGCGGTCATTGCAAAAAGATGACTCCTGTAATGCTGGATGTCTACCATACCCTGCAACCGGATGGGGTAGAGGTGCTTGGTGTAGATGTGGATACAGATATTGATAAGTGGAAGGCTTTCATTCTGGAGCATCAGTTAGACTGGATAAATGCAGCTGATCCATTTACCCGAAGCAATTTCAGACGTCAGTATGACACGCGTTTAACACCGGCAATTTATATTTTAGATCGTGATAAGAAAATCATTGCGAAAAAACTGGGAGTAGAGCAAATTGAAGGGTTTATAAGGGATCGAATAAAGTTTGATAATCGTGAGAAGCTCTAAATCGCTGTAGACATAAAGATGTGAAGCGATTCTTTAAAATTCTTTTTTATTTGCTAGTTGGAATTCTTGTACTTGTTATTGGATTCATTTACTATGCTTCATCACCAGTTTATTCGGAAAATACCTACAATCAAATTGTTCAATTTTCTCAAGAGAGTAGTAAAAGAGATACCATTACGGTAATGTCCTATAACATTGGTTATATGTCTGGAATGACAAATAACCGCCCCATCCCCAGGACTAGAAAATTATTTGATGGCAACCTTGAGAAGAGCATTCAGTTATTCAATACCTATTCGCCAGATATTATTGGACTTCAAGAAGTGGACTTTAATGCTGACCGCTCCTTCAACCGAAACCAAAGCGACTCACTTGCGGTAAGTGGCGGTTTCTCACATGCCCAGATTTCTGTTAATTGGGACAAAAAATATGTTCCATTTCCCTATTATCCTTTGTCAATGCACTTTAGAGAAATTTTATCTGGTCAATCCATATTGAGCAAATTTCCCATAGTTGAGTCTGAGCGAATTGTCTTACCTGGGCAAGTCAATCCTAATTATTTTTATAATTTATTTTACATAGATCGGTTAATCCAGATATCAAAAATTGACCTTGGTGAGCAATTTCTATATGTGCTTAATGTTCATTTGGAAGCTTATGATAAGGATGCAAGAGCCCGCCAAGCAGAAATAGTGGTAGATTACTTTTCCAAATACTCATCCGACTTTCCCACAATTTTGATTGGAGATTTTAATGCAGAGCCTTATGGAGAGAATTCGAGCGATAGAACCTTTGACATTATTATGAGTGCTCGAAATATTGCGCATGCCTTCAATAAAGATCAGTTGTTAGTTAACCCCGAGCAGTGGTCTACTTATAGTTCTGAAGACCCGACAGTCAAAATAGACTACATTTTTTATTCTAAAGATAAAATCACACCCCTGAAGTACAAAGTATTGAGAGAAGCCGTTGATATATCAGATCATCTTCCAATTCTATTTTCCTTTGTAATTACAGAATAAACGGGGATCAAAGAATAGAGAAGTAAAATTCATTTCAACTTTTTTTTTGAATTGGGTGTTTTCCTGTAATTTCGGTTTTGAATTACAGCTATTAAATAATAAGATATGATAAGTGAATTTGGTACACTCAGAGATGATGAAATAAAAGTGTTGTTGGATGCTCCAGTACATGTGGCTATATTAATAGCTGGTGCAGATGGGGAAATAGATAAAAAGGAAATCAAACAGGCGCTGGAGCTTGCACAAGGAAAGCAATCTCGCGAAAGAGAGCAGCTGATAGATTACTATAAGGAAGTAGGGCAGGGTTTTGAAACTAAATTCTTCAAGCTAGTAGAAGAAATGCCAGACGAGGTTGATTCGAGGAACAGCGCCATAAGCATGGAGCTTAGAAAGTTGAATCATATCTTGCCTAAAATAGATCAGAACTTCGCTGTTAAGCTTGTAGCAAGCTTAAAAGACATGGCTAAAAAGGTAGCAGGAGCATCTGGAGGTGTTTTGGGTTATATGTCGGTCAGCTACGAAGAAGCCAAGCTAATTGAGCTGGACATGATCAAAGATCCAGCAGATTATTAACAAAGCAAGCCCTGTCAGTGATAGGGCTTTTTTATGCTTCGCATTCAAAGAAATAGCATAGTCCCACCTTTGAGACTCACGTTTTTGATGTGGGTGTTTTTTTCTATTCAATTCTTTTTGAATACTGATTTGGGCTATTTGGGAATATATCCAAGAACGGCTCTTGGCTTCATTGGAGTGTTCACATCTCCACTTATTCACGGTAGTTGGAATCATATCATTTCCAATACCTTCCCTTTGCTTTTTCTTGGAACCACCGTTTTTGTCTTTTATAATTCTGTGGCCGTCCGTGTCTTTTTTCAGTGCTACCTGCTAACCGGACTTTGTGTTTGGGTGTTTGGAAGGTCTTTTTATCATATTGGAGCCAGTGGCCTGGTATATGGCCTGGCAGCTTTTCTCATTGCTTTTGGTTTCTTTAGAAAAGATTTTAAATCTCTGACCATAGCCATCATCGTTGTGATCCTATACGGAGGGATTATATATGGAATACTACCTACCAGACCAGGTGTCTCCTGGGAATCTCATTTATTTGGAGCACTAATAGGCATAGCATCAGCCTACACCATGCGAAAGGACAAAAGCGTAGATTACGATTAAATATTGATTGGAGTAACTGAAGGCTTTTAAATAGCCTTCATAGTAAATTTCTTCTTCAGTTCATTTACCGACGATCTAAACCTGGCATCCGTGTCCAGCATGTCGTTTACCGACTGTAAGGCATGTATCACTGTACTATGATCTCTACCACCAAAGTGACTGCCAATGCTTTTTAGGGAGTGATTTGTGTAGTCTTTGGTGAAGTACATGGCCAATTGCCTTGCAATCACAATCTCCTTCTTACGCGTTTTAGCCTTCAATTCGTCCGTTGGCACATTGAAGTACTCGCTCACTGTTTTTTGAATGTAATCAATACCTACTTCAGACTCTATGTTTTTAACGATTGACTTTAATGTCTGCTTAGCTAATTCCAGATCTATAGGAGTCTTGTTTAGTGAAGAATGAGCAACCAGTGAGATCAGTACACCCTCTAGCTCCCTGATGTTTGTGTCAACGCTATATGCTAGATATTCCAGTACATTATCTTCAATCTCCAATCCATCGTCTTGAAGCTTCTTTTGGATGATTGCAAGCCTCGTCTCAAAATCAGGTTGTTGGAGGTCAGCAGTAAGTCCCCATTTGAATCTGGAGACTAATCTTTCCTGTAGACCTTTGAGTTCAGTAGGGGGGCAGTCTGATGTCATCACAATCTGCTTCCCATTCTGATGCAAGTGATTAAAGATATGGAAGAATATTTCCTGCGTCTTCACCTTGTCTCTGAAAAACTGAACATCATCAATAATCAAAGTATCTACATTCAAGTAGAAGTTTGTGAAGTCTTGCAAGCTGTTGTTTTTTAGCGCTTCAATAAATTGGTTAGCAAACTTTTCAGAAGCCACGTACAGTATGAAACTGTCTGGTTGAGATTCTTTTATTCTATTACCGATTGCCTGAACCAAATGAGTTTTCCCAAGTCCGACTCCACCATAAATCATCAAAGGGTTGAATGACGTTACACCGGGTTTGGTAGCCACCGCATAACCCGCTGATCGGGCTAGCCTGTTGCAATCTCCTTCTATGTATGTATCGAAGGTGTAGTCCACATTGAGATTGGAAGATTGATGCCTGTTTTCTACTTGAGGAAGAGAAAAAGGGCTTCTATATCCCTCAAAGGGCTTTCCGTAGTTTTGTCCAACTTTAGAATGACTGCTTTTTTGTGCAAGATTGACTGTGTACGGCTGATTTGCTCTATTGCCATTGTCAACAATCACCGAGTACTCCAATTTGCCCTGAGGACCTATTGTGAGTTTAATTGATTCTTTAAGTTGATTGACATAATTGTCTTCTAACCACTCATAAAAGAATTGAGTGGGCACCTGAATGGTCAGTACGTTATTTTCGAATTTTATTGGAATAATGGGCTTAAACCACGTTTTAAAGCTTTGTTCTGGTACTTTACCCTCAATAAAAGACAGACACGTATCCCATATTTTGTTGTGCATTTTAGATTGTTAACTTGGTGGTTTAAAATCTGATTTGGCTGATTTATTCCATAGCGGTTACCAAAATTGTAGAAAAAAAATTTAAGAAAAAAATGAAAAACCTATTGACTTTTTATAATCCATTCAAAAGGCTTTAATTGTCATTATTTATTTTAAAATTCTTTAAAAAATGCAATTTTAAAAAATATACTACCAATCGCATTTCCCTGAAATATCAAACTAGGAAAGGCTAAGCTATTGAATATAAAAATGACTAAATTTACTCCTCTTCAACCTATAAAAAATGCTTGAAAATTTACCTTATAATTTTGAACAATTTGATCAAATATCATTTGATAAATGGGTTGAGAAAATAGAGTCCGATCTACGAGGAAAACCTATACAATCTTTGAATTGGGAGTTTTACAGGGGGCAAAAAATTTCTCCATTCGCTCATAGAGACAACATTCAAAGCGACATAATACTCAACAATGAGAGCATTATTTTCAGAGATAATGAATGCCTATTCCTATCTAAAACTACCGATGAATTGGCAAATATCAGCAAGGCCATCAACAGTAGAGCTGATGGTTTGATCATTGAAATTGGTAGAAACACAATAAATGATATTGATCACGTGTTTGATAATGTTTCTCACTGCTCATGGAAAGTAAATGAGATGTCAAAGGATGTGTTGCCTAACTTATTAAAGTTGGGTAATGATCGTAAGAATTTGAATGGATACATTTTTCAAGATTCGATTGGTACTCTTCAAGAGTTGGAATCTAGAGTTGACACATATAATAAAGTCATTGATTTATCCGATAGTATTTGTCAGCTTAGAATGATAATGCTTGGAAACGGATTAGGTGGGCAACCAGCTGCTTTAGATGAATTGGCGATGATATGCAGTCAATTGGTGTATTTCCTGGAGCATGTTTCAGGTGAACCGGAGGAGATAGCTAACAAAAGTTTTATCAATTTAAACATTAGTAATTCATTTTACCTGGAGATTGCTAGAATTAGAGCAATAAAGTTTCTATTGTCAGTGATCCTGTCGGAGTTTGGAGTAGATACTGGTAAGGTACAGATACCCATTCATGTGAATACCATGCCTGAGCCAGAAATGGAAGTTATAAGCAATACTTCACAAGTCATGTCTGCTTTCCTAGGGGGGTGTGATTCAATTAGTTCAATGAATCTAAATAGCGAAGACGATGATTTGAGAATTCATTCCAATATATTAAAAATTTTAAAGGAAGAATCTTTCATTGATAAAACTTCTGCTCCCATAAAAGGCTCTTACTTTATGAATGATTTATTAACTAGAGTAATTGAAGTTAGTTGGTCGAAGTTTGTTGAAATTGAAAATAACGGTGGGTATGAAAGTCTTCTAAAGGGATAATCTGATGAGCAAACGTTCGAATATTTCGTGGAATAAAGTGAATCTTGCCAGAAATCTGTCAACGGCGCAGATAGATGATAGGGAGTTGCAAAAGACCTGGCGCACGGCAGAGGGAATCGGAGTAAACAAACGCATTGATAGTGATGATATAGAGAAGAGCGAGCACTTAGGGTTTGTTTCGGGTATTCCTCCCTTTTTAAAGGGACCATACAGTTCAATGTATACCAGCAGGCCCTGGACTATACGCCAATATGCTGGTTTCTCTACCGCTGAAGAATCCAATGCCTTTTATAGGCGCAACCTTGCTGCCGGACAAAAGGGACTTTCAGTGGCTTTTGATTTGCCTACGCACCGAGGCTATGACTCTGATCATGAAAGGGTTCAGGGTGATGTTGGAAAGGCCGGTGTGGCTATTGATTCTATTCTCGACATGGAGATCCTTTTTAGTCAAATCCCATTGGATCAGATGTCTGTGTCTATGACGATGAATGGTGCTGTGATTCCGATTATGGCTTTTTATATTGTAGCAGCAGAGGAACAAGGAGTATCAAAGGATCAATTGAGTGGAACTATACAAAATGATATTCTCAAGGAGTTTATGGTTCGGAATACCTTTATTTATCCTCCAAAACCTTCAATGAGGATCATATCGGACATTTTCAAATATACTTCGGCTTATATGCCTAAGTTCAATTCAATCAGTATCAGTGGCTATCACATGCACGAGGCTGGTGCAACTGCTGATTTGGAACTTGCCTATACACTGGCGGACGGACTGGAGTATTTGAGAACGGGTATTGAAGCCGGAATTGATATAGATAAGCTGGCTCCCAGGCTCTCTTTCTTTTGGGCCATAGGCATGAATCATTTTATGGAAATAGCCAAAATGAGAGCTGGAAGATTACTTTGGGCTAAAATAGTAAAGTCATTCAATCCTAAAAATGACAAGTCAATGGCGCTGAGAACTCACTGCCAGACAAGCGGTTGGAGTTTGACTGCCCAAGACCCATATAACAATATTACACGCACGTGCATAGAGGCCATGGCTGCAGCTTTTGGCCATACGCAATCTCTTCATACTAACGCCCTTGATGAAGCTATAGCATTACCAACCGATTACTCAGCAAAAATAGCGAGAGATACCCAGCTGTATTTGCAAAATGTATCTGGCATAACTAAAGCGGTAGATCCTTGGGGAGGTTCTTACTATGTAGAATATCTGACTGATCAGCTTGCCAGAAAGGCCTGGAAGCTGATTCAGGAAGTGGAAGGAATGGGGGGAATGGCCAAGGCAATTGAGGCAGGTATTCCAAAAATGAGAATAGAAGAAGCTGCCGTAAGAAAACAAGCGAGAATTGATTCTGGGGAAGATGTGATTGTTGGTGTGAACAAATACCAGGTGGATGACAAAGTAGAGATGGAAACTCTAGAGGTCGATAATACTGCTGTTCGAGAGCTTCAGGTTGAACGTTTGAATAAGTTGAAGCAAGAAAGGGATGATGTCAGAGTAAAAGCTAGTCTTCAGGAAATCACTAAAGTCGCTGAAACGGGTAGTGGCAATTTGTTGGGGGTGGCGATTGAAGCAGCAAGGAATAGAGCAACCCTTGGTGAGATTTCATATGCCATGGAGGAAATTTTTGGAAGGCATAGTCCTAAAATCAAAACGGTGAGTGGTGTTTACCGCTCTGAAACAGCCCAAAAAGATGTACTGATGAAGATTGAAGATTTAATCATAGAATTTGAAGCAGCTGACGGCAGAAGGCCGAGGATATTGGTTGCGAAAATGGGTCAGGATGGTCATGACAGAGGCGCCAAAGTCGTAGCTACAAGCTTTGCTGATTTAGGTTTTGATGTGGACATTGGCCCATTATTTCAAACTCCTAAAGAAGTGGCAAGGCAGGCGATTGAAAACGATGTACATATAGTGGGAATTTCGAGTCTGGCTGCAGGTCACAAGACCTTAATACCACAATTGATAGAAGACTTGCAAGACTTAGGTGCAGATGAGATATTGGTAGTTGTGGGTGGAGTTATCCCTCCTGCAGATTATGGCTTCTTATATCAGGCTGGGGTAGCCGGTATTTTTGGTCCAGGAACTAAAATAACTGATGCTGCCACTGATCTCCTAAAAAAAATGCTCGATAAGCAATAAGCCTATCGAGCATTTCAGTTTCATTATTATTTCTTTTCTATCTATACAGGACTGCCTTAATAGACTTCACTGCTCTTTCTACATTTGGCAATACTTCCTGCAATAAAGTAGGAGCGTAAGGTACTGGTACATCCTTATTGTTAATTCTGTGAATAGGAGCATCCAGATAGTCGAATGCATGTCTCTGTACATAATGGCTCACCTCGGTTGAGATTGAGCTCAGCGGCCAGGTTTCTTCCAGCATAACCAACCTATTAGTCTTCTTGACGGACTCTATGATAGTTTTGTAATCAATTGGTCTAACAGAAATAAGATCGATCACCTCAACACTGATGTTTTCCTTAGATAATTCATCTGCGGCTTGATTGACCACTTTCATCATTTTACCAAATGACACCAAAGTGACATCTGTACCTTCTCTTACAACTTTGGCCTTGTCTATCGGCAATAAGTACTCACCTTCTGGCACTTCACCTTTATCGCCATACATTAGCTCTGATTCCATATAAATAACAGGATCATCATCTCTAATGGCTGATTTAAGAAGACCTTTGGCATCATATGGATTGGAAGGTACAACCACCTTCAATCCCGGAGTATTTGCGTACCAGTTTTCGAAATTTTGAGAGTGCTGAGAACTTAATTGTCCAGCATTACCTGTTGGACCTCTGAATACCGCAGGTACATTAAATTGACCTCCAGACATAGACATCATTTTGGCTGCTCCATTGATAATCTGATCAATAGCTACCAAAGAAAAATTGAAAGTCATAAATTCAATGATTGGCCTGATGCCATTCATAGCAGCACCTACACCAACTCCCGTGAATCCGAGCTCGGCAATAGGAGTATCGATTACCCTTTTTTCGCCAAATTCATCTAACATGCCCTGGCTCACTTTATATGCGCCATTGTATTCTGCAACTTCTTCGCCCATGAGAAAGACATTTTTGTCTCTTCTCATCTCTTCGCTCATTGCCTCTCTCAAGGCTTCTCTAAACTGAATTACTCTCATTTATACTAATTTATTTCGAGCCGCTAAATTATATACTACCATGCCAATATCCTAAACTATCTATTAAATCGTTTGAGCAGGAATAGTCAAATTTTCGACAAAAAAAAATCCCTCTTGAATCAAGTCCAAGAGGGATTTTTTAGATCAACTAATATTTTATTTCAACGCTGTGCTTACAGCTCCAGCATATTTGTTGAATTCTAAATCATTCAATGCCATGTCTTTCATTTTAGGATCTTTGTCCACTGCTTTCTTCAAGCTTGAAATCATGTCTGAGTCATTTCTAAGTCTTGCAGAAGCAATGGCAGAGCAGTAGTAAGCCAAGGCATAGTCACTGTCTTTTTCAGTAGCATCACCGAAAGCAGTGATTGCATTTTGGTAGTCTTTGTTTAAAAGAAGAGCCAGACCTTTGTCAAAAATCACATCAGCCTCTGATTTTCCACTTCCCAAAGAAGAGATAGCAGCATCATATTCAGCTCTCTTGATTTCCAATGCACCTTTTACGCCGCTCATTCCAGCAGCGTGATCTTTTCCAGGACCTTTGCTCAATGCTTCAGAGATAGTGTCATAAGCTTTAGCATCGTTCCCTTGCATAACGTATGCTGTAGCCAAGTTACCCAACACTTCAGCAGCACTATTTTTCTTCGTAGCAATTTCCAATTGAGCAATAGCTTTTTCAACATTTGAACTTTGATTGCCTTCTTTAGCCATATCAAGATAGGTTGCACCTAAGTTGTTGTGAGCTATCCAGCTTCCACTTTTCTTAGTAGCAGCTTTGTAGATGGCTTCTTTTTCGGAAAGTGATGGAGTCAAAGTTCCAGCGAATAGCAATTCTTTTTCAGATAGCGTATCAGCGCTTACTTTTCCATCAACGATTTGCTTGGCAAGGATTGAAATCTCAGGATTTGATTTCTTTTCCTTTACTGTAAGCACTTCAGTTTTAGCTACCCTTAAACCAGGATAAACATCTTTGAAGATTGCTTTATAAGAATCAAGCTCTTTAAGAGCCAATTCCTTGTCTTCAAATGTTCCAGCTCCATTTACGATTTTGATGATTTCAGATTTCTGAGCATCAGAAACACCATCATAACCATTTAATGCACTTTTGAAAGCAGTCCAGTCTTGAATTACAGGCTTAAGTACAAACTTGATACCGTCTGCCATTTCCTTGTAATCGTATTTGTTCATTTGAGTTCGGTAGAACTTTTCGATAGCTGCAGCCCTGTCACTGGATAGGTCAGAGTTTACAGTTTCAGTACCTTCAGGTGAGTGAGCACCAATAATAGTTACGGTCCTTGTTACGTTTTTGTCTGCAATGAAAGCAGAAAATGCTTTACCTTTTTCACTTCTTGTTTCAGATGATCTCAATACCGACCTTCCAGCCTGGAAGAAGAAATCTACCGTAGTAGGTTCCAATTCTTCTTTGTCATTGTATCCACTGTGTGCATAAGCAGAGTAGTAGATGT
Organism: Cyclobacteriaceae bacterium; assembly: GCA_049115735.1. Lineage (GTDB taxonomy): Bacteria > Bacteroidota > Bacteroidia > Cytophagales > Cyclobacteriaceae > CAXBNB01. The sequence goes on from JAGDZP010000012.1 coordinate 205,660, forward strand.
CCTCAACAAGTTTAGAAGTAGTGATAATACCAGGCGCTACAGCAAGTCTTTTAGTATTTAAAGACTTTCCAGAAGTAACAGAAGAAGCAACTCCCTGAATTTCCAGGTTACCAGATTTCATGGCATCAGCATAGTCGAATTCCATTTCAGCACTTTTTCTTGAAGCTGATGTACTTTGGTTTGGAAAGTCGCTGGCTTTGAGTTCAATGCTTCCTACTTGCTTGTCATTTTCTCCATACTTGTAGAAAGTGTTGATGGTGTACATGTATTTTGAAGGCAACATTTTGGCTGGCAAAATTGCTGACATTTCAAACTTCACTTTATCTCCATGAACTTCTAGTGGGTTAGGTACTACTTGCAAGTCCTGTTTCTCAGCAAGCTTCACCATATTTTTAAGTGCGCTACACCCAGACAGTAGCACAAATCCCGTAAGCAGGGCAATTGCAAAATTCGACTTTCTCATTTGAATATTGGTTTATTATAATTATCGGTAAATATTAGTTTTGGTTGAAATCTGTGCAATAATAGCTAAAAAATAAATATATCCTAAACTTATAATACACAAAAAAGGATGTAATTCGTTAATATTGTGGTATATAAAATAGGCATGCAAGAATTTCTGGAAAAATACGCATTTGGGGTCTGTACGCGGCTTGGGGAAAAGCTAAGAATACCTACTTCAAGTATTCGATTGTTCTTCATTTATTCCTCATTCCTCACCTTTGGCTCACCTGTAATAGTGTACCTCGCACTTGCTTTTATTATGAACATAAGAAAGCATCTGAGAAGGCGACATTCCCTCTGGTATCACTGATCATAATTTCTGTTTTGGTTCCTGAGTTATCCGGTTGTTCTCGGAAAATTTTTGATTCGAATTTTACATTTTCTGAACTTACCGACTTAGGTTTGCAATTCAATCAACACTTGCATCTTAATGCTCCTTGAATTTGAAAAACCTATAGCTGAATTAGAAGCCAAGCTGGCAGACATGAAGCAACTAGCCTCCAACAATGATGTAGATGTAAATGAGGCCGTCAAATCTCTGGAAACAAAAATTTACAATCTGAAGAAGGAAACATTTAGCAACCTCACTCGCTGGCAAAGGGTGCAGCTTTCGCGTCATCCCGAAAGGCCTTACGCACTTGATTATATTTTCGAGATAACTACAGAATTCATAGAACTGCATGGTGATAGGACTGTGAAAGACGATAAGGCAATGATGGGAGGGCTATCTATAATAGATGGTCAATCCGTAATGATCATTGGACAGCAAAAGGGACGTAATACTAAAGACCGCCAATATAGGAATTTTGGAATGCCTAATCCGGAAGGTTATCGGAAGGCTCTGAGGTTGATGAAAATTGCTGAAAAATTTCACATTCCTATTGTATGCCTGATCGATACACCTGGTGCGTATCCTGGGCTGGAAGCAGAAGAAAGAGGGCAGGGAGAGGCAATCGCAAGAAACCTTAAGGAGATGTTCATGCTGAAGGTACCGATAATCTGTGTAATAATCGGTGAAGGAGCTTCAGGTGGAGCTTTGGGAATAGCCATAGGCGATAGGGTACTCATGATGGAGAATACATGGTACTCAGTAATTTCCCCTGAATCTTGTTCTTCTATACTTTGGAGAAGCTGGGATTATAAGGAGCAAGCTGCAGAGGCTCTCAAATTGACTGCCAACGACATGTTAGATAACAAACTCATTGATGGCATCATAAATGAACCCCTTGGAGGTGCCCATACTGACATGTCTAAGTCAGCTGCAGAATTGAAGTCTTCTATTATCAAAAATATTAAGGAGCTGAATAAGAAATCCTCAGAAGAGAGAATTTCAGAACGTATTGAAAAATTCGGTAGCATGGGGGTGTTCAATTCCTAGTAAAGGACAAGCATGATACAATATTTTTTCAGACTGGTATTTATCAAAATTCTAGGTTGGAGAATAATTGGTGATTATCCCTATCATGAAAAAAAACTTATCATTATTGTTGCGCCTCATACCAGTTTATGGGATTTTGCCGTGGGAGTGGCAGTGAGAGGAACATTAAATTTCAAATCTAATTTTCTGGCTAAAGCCGAACTTTTTAAGAACCCTATTCTGAGCAAAGTTTTAACCTGGACAGGGGGGGTGCCTGTTGACAGAGGGAATAGAAAGGCTAATGTAGTGGGCTCTGTTGTTGATATTTATAATGAGAGAGAGGAGTTTGTAATTGCCCTGGCCCCGGAGGGCACAAGATCCAAAGTAAGGCACCTAAAGTCTGGTTTTTACAGAATTGCCAAAGAGGCTAATATTCCCATTCTTATAGCTGGGTTTGATTTCAAAAAGAAAACAGTAGAGTTTCTTCCTCTACTTCGACCCGGCGAGGATATGGATGCTGACATGGAATACATCATGAAGTACTACCGTACCCTACATGGTAAGAACCCTGAATTAGGACTAGAGTAACATAACATCCGGCTCGAGAATTGTTCTTCTTGTAAATTTAAGTATTTGTTTACAGCTTTGTTTGGTACGCATTTTGGATGTGTAGCCATTCTTGATTTTAAATATTCACTTATCATTCACTAATAACTCTACACTTATGAAATTACAAATTATCTTATTGACTGCCCTTGTCATTGGAACTATGACCAGCGCTTCAGCGCAAAAAATGAAGCCAGCTTTTAATGGAAAGAACCTCAAAGGTTGGGCTGTACCAGAAAACAACATATGGTGGACTGTAAATGATGGAATGCTTTCTGCAAAAAGTGGTCCAGACAAGAAAGGCTCTATTTTATGGACCGCTAAGGATTATGAAGATTTCGTGATTGAAGCAGATTTCAAATATGGAGATGGAACAGTTGATTCTGGAATTTTCCTCCGAACAGAAAAGCAACAAATCCAAATGGGAATATCAGGTTCGCTGAAAAGAGATATGACATGTTCTCCTTACATCCCTGGAAAAGGATATCCAGTAGAAGCCAGTAATATCAAAAAACTCTTAAAAACAAAAGACTGGAATACAATAAAAGTTAAGGCAGAAAAGAATATTTACACCGTTTGGCTCAATGGTGAGCAAGTGCTGAAATATGAATCAGAAGATGCGATCGATAAAGGACCAATTGGTCTACAATTGCATCCAAAAAGGGAAATGAATATTGACTTTAAAAACATCAGCATTGGTGTCATATAAAGAGTTAAGTTTTATTGGTCATGTTTAGAATATTTCTAGCATTTCTTTTGCTGGGTTGTTTTTATATTCAAGCCCAGGATAAGCCTAATGTTTTATTTATCGCCGTGGATGATCTTCGGCCAGAGCTAAATTGCTATGGGGCAGATTACATGAAGACCCCACACATGGATCGCCTGGCTGAACGGAGCATGCTATTTAATAATGCGTATACCCAGCAGGCCGTTTGCGCTCCATCAAGAAATACGATTCTCACTGGTTTGCGTCCTGATGCGTTGGGAATCTATGACCTCTATACATTTTTCAGAAAAAAGAGCCCGGATGTTGTGACATTGCCGCAGCACTTCAAGAACAACGGATACGTGTCGGAGGCTGTTGGCAAACTATATCATACCGGACATGGAAACTCAGATGACAGCCTTTCATGGTCTAATCCAAAAATCAATACCAACAAACTCAGAAATGAAATACCAAAGTTAAATAATGGTGATACGGTTGATTTGCAATCTGATTTTCCATTGATAGATGGTAAGAAACTGCCTTACTACTGTAGTGATGCGCCCGAGGAGCAAATGACTGATGCAATCACAACAAAGGTGGCTTTGGATCATCTGGATCATCTACAGGGAAAGAATTTCTTTTTGGCTGTGGGATACGTAAAACCTCATTTGCCCTTTGTTGCGCCACGGAAATATTGGGATATGTACAACCCTGATGAGATTGAAATACCAGAGCGAAATGACCCAGAAGGCATGCCTTCTGTTGCCTTACATAGCTTTGGTGAGCTTCGGAAATATCATAATATCCCTTCAGTCAAAGAGTCTAAGTATTTGAATGATGAAATGTCAAGGAATCTGATTCATGGATACCGGGCATCTGTCAGTATGATTGATGCGCAGATCGGGCGACTGTTGGATAAACTTGATGAGCTTGAACTGTCTGATAATACCATAATCGTATTATGGGGAGATCATGGATGGAAGCTTGGTGAATATGGAGGATGGTGTAAGCATACAAATTTTGAGTTGGATACGAGGGTGCCATTAATGATAAGTGCTCCCGAATTACTCCAGGGAAAGAAGACGGCTTCTTTGGCAGAGTTGGTAGATGTATATCCAACACTTTGCGACTTAGCAGGAATAACAAAACCAAAGCATCTAGAAGGCCAAAGCCTGGCACCCATTCTAAAAGATGAGGAGGTTCAGGTAAACAAAGTAGCCATTAGCCAATACCCCCGAGGCAAGAGTCTTGGATATGACAGGAAAAACGAACTAATGGGTTATTCGGTGTTTGATGGGAAGTACAGGTTTGTGAGGTGGCAATCTTATGAAGACCCTAAAAAGGTATTGTACAGGGAGCTCTATGATCATACGGCCAACCGAGAAGCAACTAGAAACCTAGCCGATGATGTGTCTTTTTCTAGTATTGTCCAGAAGTTGGAAGGTTTGATGGATAAGGAACTGAACAAGTACAAGCTTTTAAAGTCTGAGCCAACGAAGTAACATTGTAGCATTATCTGTTGTGAACGGTTACACCTTCAGGTATTTTGTGTTTCCACCTTTTATGAGACCAAAGCCAGTAAGAAGGTTGCCTATGAATCAATTCTTCCAAGTACTTCGCATAGGCAATTGAGATTTGATTGGGCGATGATTCTTCTGGAGTGCCAGTATATTTTTTGAATTCCAGACTATACTTACCACGGCCTTCTTTCATCACATCAAAGAAGTAGACCTGCTGCCCTGTCTTGCGAGAAATTTTTTCTCCACCATTATAGAATGATGTAGGTTGGTGGAGGAAGTTTACCCAGAATGTGTTGGTTCTGGGTGGTGTCTGATCGGCACAAATCCATGTGATTGTTTTTTCTTCTTTTTGCTGGTGATTCAGCACCGACCTAAAGGTGTTTTTTAGGGGGAGCATTTCTCCTCCGAATTTGGATCGGATACCATTCAGGAATCTGTCAAACAACTTATTACCCAGTGGCTGATAAACAATCAGTAATTTGTGTTTCAGAAAGTATGGCGCAAATATCCACCATTCCCAGTTTCCAAAGTGAGAAGTAAGAATAACAATACTTTTATCTTCGTCATGGAGTTTGTTGAATTCATCAAAGTTTTTGTAAGTAACGTGTTTTGTGTAGTCGTCTATGTTCCAAGAGTACGATTTGATTATTTCCAAGATCATATCCGCAAAGTGCCGATAAAACTCTTTGGCGATCTCTTCAATTTCTTTCTCCGTCTTATCTGGAAATGAATTGTTTAAGTTAGCGTAGACTACATTCTTCCTGTATTTGATGACATAATACAATAGATAATAAAATCCATCTGACATAAAATAGAGAAACCTTAAAGGCAGAAAGGAGAGGCCTTTAATTGCTGAAATAATAAAAAAATTTAGAATCTTCATGTCACTGCAATGGAGCGCAAATTTGTCGTAATCTATCCACTTCAGCAATGCAATGGCTTGTGAAATTTGATTTCTGAGCTTAGTTAGGAATATCTTCTGTAGTATTGTAGTCAAGTGAGCATTGTATGTCTGTTCTAAAGAAATTATTCATCCTACCGATCTTGTTTTATCAATACAGTATATCGCCGCTGTTTCCCTCATCCTGTCGATTTAGTCCCACTTGCTCTCAATATGCCAAGGAGGCCATACAGAAATATGGACCTCTAAAAGGCTTGGTCAAGGCGATAAAAAGAATCAGTAGATGCCATCCATGGGGAGGGAGTGGATATGATCCTGTTGAATAAAGTTACCGCTCTCATGTCCAGAATTATTTTGGTAATTTATTTTATTCCTTAATTTAGGATTTAGAACTGAACAAATCGTTAAGAAATGAAAAGAGCAATCATAGGAATCGTTTTGGTTTTACTTGTCATGCAGTTGTTTAAAATTGATAAGAGCATGCCAGAAATGGAAAAGTCTCATGATTTTATTTCAATTACAAATCCGCCCAAAAGAGTATCAGAGATTCTTGAGAATGCATGCTATGACTGTCATTCGTATAAAACTAGCTATCCCTGGTATACCGACTTAGCCCCTGTCAGCTGGTGGGTCAAAAATCACATCAATAAAGGAAGAAAACATTTGAACTTTTCAATTTGGGCTATGTATGATGCTAAAAAGCAGGATCACAAACTAGAGGAGATTGTAGAGGAAGTGGAAGAGAAAGAAATGCCGCTCAACTCCTATACCTGGGTTCATGATCATGCTATCCTTTCAGAAAATGATAGGAAAGAATTAATCGAGTGGGTAAAATCTAAGAGAACGTATATAGCTAATTAAGAGCAAGGAACCTTAAAACTTAATTTCTCTTATTGAGCTCGTCTCTGATTTTGGCCGCTCCTTCATAGTCTTCTTTGGCCAGAGCATCATCCAACATCTTATTCAATTTGTCAGTTGAAAAATCTTTAATTTCCTTCTTTGCTTTGCCCTTTTTTGCCTCAGGATCAGGTTTTTGAATGGCTTCCAGCTCGTCTTCAAATTCATCCGACAAAGTGATGCCGGCATCCAGCAAAACAGATTCTTTGGTGTAAATGTCGGCATTAAACCGGATGCCAATAGCGATAGCATCAGAAGGCCTGGAGTCCAGTTCAACTATTTGTCCAAGATGTTCGCAAACGATTTTAGCGAAAAACACACCTTCCTTCAAATCAGAAATGATGATCTCCTTTATTTTGATATTGAAATGATGTGAAAAGGACTTAAAGAGATCATGCGTCATTGGCCTGTTCGGAGATATTTTTTCGATCTCAATGGCTATGGCCTGCGCTTCGAAAGTACCAATTATAATAGGCAATCGCCGATTACCATTCACTTCACCGAGCACTAATGCAAATGATCCGCTCTGAGAATGACTGGACGAGAGCCCTAATATTTCTAATTTAATTTTATCCAAACTGTATTAATTATTTTGAGCTTTTATGGCCTCAGTCAATTTAGGAACCACATCAAATGCATCTCCCACTATCCCATAATCAGCCGCCTTGAAAAAAGGTGCTTCAGGGTCTTTGTTTATCACTACTATTACTTTTGAAGAGTTGACTCCAGCCAAATGCTGAATGGCACCTGATATACCAATGGCAATATACAAGCTGGGCGCTACTTTGATGCCCGTTTGTCCTACGTGCTCATGGTGGGGGCGCCAGTCCATATCTGAAACAGGTTTGCTACAGCCAGTAGCTGCACCAAGGGTTTTGGCCAAGTCCTCTACCATTCCCCAATTCTCAGGTCCTTTGAGTCCTCTGCCACCTGATACCACAATGTCTGCTTCTGGTAGGAGTACATCTCCGGTAGCTTTGTTTTGAGATACAATTTTTACGCCGAAATCTGCATCAGCCAATTCCGGAGAGAAAGCTTCAACTGTAGCATTTGAACCATCTTCTTTGATAGGAGAGGCGTTCTTCTTGATGCCAATAATTTTCTTTTCGGTTGTCAATTCTACATTAGCAAATGCCTTTCCGGTATAGATGCTTCTTTTGACCTTAAAACCGTTGCTAGTATCGGGTAAGTCAGTCACGTTGGTGGCCATCCCCGCTCCAATTTTGATCGATACACGTGCTGCTACAGGATCGCCTATGGAAGATTGCGCCAACACAAGCGTGTCTGCACTTTCCAGTTCCAACGCCTGGGCAATGGCAGATGTATAGGCTTGGATTATTCGCTGGTTTAGCCTATCATCATTCACATGAAGAACCTTTTGCGCACCTGCTTGCCCAACAGCCTCAAGTTTTGAGTTGTCGATATTGCCAAATGCGATGGCAATAACATCCGCTCCATTGGCCATACTCGATGCATAACTAACAGCCTCTAACGACGACTTCTTAATTTCTCCTTCTACGTTTTCTACAAATACTAATATCGACATCTTGAGTAGATTAATGTTGTTGTTAAATTACCTTAGCTTCATTCTTCAGCAAGCTTACAAGCTCCTCCACATTGTCTGCATCTACAAGCTTGATATCACCTTTTTCAGGAGGAAGTTCGAAGTTTTCCGTTTGGACGTTTACTGAATGGTCAGACGGCTCTATCACATTTAAGGGCTTAGATCGGGCAGTCATGATTCCTCTCATGTTTGGAATTTTCCATTCTGCTATCGGTTCCTGGCAACCAAGAACCAAAGGCAGGTCAGCTTCAATAGATTCCTTTCCACCTTCAATTTCTCTGGTCATCTTGGCGGTGCTTCCCTCAATATCTAATGTCATGACAGGGGATAGTGATGGGATATCCAACATTTCGCCTACCATACCGTGTACCTGCCCCCCATTGAAGTCGATCGATTCTCGACCCATCAGGATCAAATCATACGAGTTTTCTTTAGCTACCTGAGCTATTTGATTAGCCACAAAAAACGAATCAGCCGGATGAGCATTTACCCTGATAGCATCATCAGCACCAATGGCCAGGGCTTTTCTCAACGTAGGCTCAGTTTCCGCTTCACCCACGTTCAAAACCGTAATGCTTCCACCAGATTGTTCCTTCAATTCTACTGCCCGTGCAAGAGCATAGTCATCGTAAGGCCCAATGATGTATTGCACACCAGTTTTGTCAAAAACGGTATTGTTTTCTACGAATGCAATTTTCGAAGTGGTGTCAGGAACATGAGTAATGCAAACCAGTATTTTCATGCGCTTTTCTTTGTCTAAATCAATGTCGTTTGAGGCTATTTGATAACAGAAATTCAATAAAAATCTGCCTTCATTTGCTCCTATCGAATAAGACTCGAAGTTATATAAATATAAATAATTACTGGAAATTGATAATTAGAATTTCCCTAAATGATTAATGTGTGACTGGGTGAGGTAATGGGGCTTACGTTTATCGCTTTTTCTGTAAAAAGCTGTCTTTGTAGAGGGATATATGATTACTGGCAGTTAATTTCCTGGTTTTCAAGTTGATCTCGGAGATCGTCGATGAAGGGCTCAAATTCTGAGGGAGCTTTGTTGTGCTCAAACGTTACTTTGTGTGTGTCTTCTCCTGATAAAATCTCGATCCATTCAGCTCCTCCATCTGCACAGTCTGGACAGCCGATAGTTTCGTCCATTTCCTTAAATTCGTCTATATCAATTTTGCTTTGAAGTTGTTCCCATGCTTCGAAATCGTTGGTGCAAGATACAGTTGGGTAGTTGTTTTCATCCTGCCATGAAGATTTTATGAATTCAATCGAACTAGAATTAAGGGTGATGCTACGTTTACAGTAGCCAACACAGAACCCAAAACTTGTTCCGTAACGAATTATTGTACTTTCAGGCAATACACAACAATCGGTTTCGTCTTTGCACGACGAGAGGGCAATGAACAATAGAAGTATGAGCGAAAACGATTTAGACATAATACGAAATGTTTTCTTTTTTGACACAGACTAATACCAAATGGTTGGAAACGAAATTCCAGTATCTGTTAAATTAATCTTCCGGATAGGGCACAAAAATGAATTTGGTAAAATCCTCATCCACCACAAATAGGCAACAAAACTCATCTGGATTTTTATAAGCTTCAATAAAAGCGGCCTCCTTATCTTTTTCTACAAGCTTTCTTTGAACAAACTCATTGAGAAACGAAGCATGGTAATTCCATTTGTTTTCTAGCTCTCCAGTCTTAATTAGTAGCTGACCTATAGGAATGTCTGTCTTACAAATGGCAAAAATGGGATGTTCAGAAAAACCACGAGTACGGATTTGATATGAAGCTTCTTTTAGGTTCTCGGAAACCTTAACAAAGTCTTCTGTTATCGTTCCGAGGTACTTGCCGCTAAGCTCTGGATCGTTGTTCATTATATATTCAAGATTTGACGTTCAAAGTTTAAGATTTTTTCTCGAGAGAGCGACATTCTTAACATGCTATGTTCGTTTCGTAATATCACTCTTTATGGCTTGTAGAAGCTATTTTTACGCTTTATAGCTGGTTGTTCGGACAAAGTAAGGACAAAATCATGTTCATTTCATAGTTTTTTCCTATTCTCAATGAGAAAATGATGGGAAATGCTTCTTAGTTTTTAAGAAGTATGAAAAAACTTCCCATTTAAATCCAAGTTTTATTATTTCAAAACTTCCATTAGCAGTTCAACCTGCTCCCGGTGCTTGTACGGATTATCATGTTTAAGCTTTGTTAAGTTTTGAATTTTCCATTGAACTGATGGGAACCTTTCGAAATCATAGATCCCCCAATCCGGTTCCAGTTTTAAAAACCCGATTAGAAATTGTTTATCCGAGTCAGTCCATGATTCGAATATTTTCGTAATAAGCTGTTTTCTTGTTATTTCAAAGTCCTCGTAAGTAAATGGCTCAACGGTCATACCCGAAAACTGATTTTCGAAAGTCGTTTGTTGATCTTGTAAGTTGGTTTGAAGTAGTTCATGTACAGGTCGATTACTGCTGAGAATCGATAGAAGGAGTCCTTTCTTTATTTCATTACTGATCCCTTCATTTTGCAAAAGATATTTTACATCAAAAAGATCACGTGGATGCTGCCGATCTAGCGCTGCACATATTTTTCCACCATACAATTGTGACAGTGGGACTACTGCAATCGAGCAAAACGCATCGAATTGATCTTGTGCCGTTTCGCATAGCTGAGATTCAATAGGACCAGAAAAGACACCTCTATTGGTTTGGTTTACCTCTACCTTAATCTGATAACCTCGATTGGAAATTTGAAGTTTTGAAATTTCTTTCTGATGCTGAACTGTTGCCTTGGGAAGGATAGAGAAAACTCGTTTTTTTATCTGCTCCAATGCGTCAGCAATATTATCCAATGAGGTTTGACGATCTTCTATCGGTAGGTATGTCAGATCAATGTCTACAGATAATCTTGCCATTTCACGTACAAATAGGTTGATGGCTGTTCCTCCAGGCAAAGCAAAGCATTTCTCTTTGGCTATTTCTGGCAAAACAGAGAGCAATAAGGATACCTGTCCTCTGTAAGTTTCATTAATCATTTAAGCCCAGATCTTTGTTTACTGTGATTTGATATTTGGGAATATAAGCACCTCCAGTTATGATACTTCTTTTCCCCTTACCCAAGTCTATTTGGTCAAGGTCTATGTGCTTCAGCCAAGCATGGTTTGCCTTATCAGCAAGAAATAGGAAAAGCCTTTTTACTTTCACCGAAGTACAAGCTTCTAGTAATTTTTGTACTTCCTTTGGTCGTAGATTATTTGACCCTTCCATTAATTAGAAGCATTCTTGTAGATGTTGATGCTTTGGAACAAGATATAAGCACTCCATAATTGCTCTTGGTGTATTGGATACCAAGAGTGTGAAATTTTTGCTATCTATCTGAGTGAGTCCAACATCTTTAGGAAGAAAGCCTGATTGATAATGATTGAATTCAACACCCCAATCATAATTTTTAAACCAAATAGGTAGATTTTCTCCCTTTCCTCCAAACAGCGTTATTCTCTTGGTAGAAAATTCAAGGTAATGAGACTTGCCTAGTAGAGACAATGCAGTTTTTCCACCGGGATGTATGCTTGAATCATCTTGTTGTTGTAGTGAATGCAATGCACCTTCATAATCGACCTCATCACCAGTTCTTATCATAGCACCCGTACCAATAGATAAAAGCCAGTTGCTTTTGCGATATCTTTTTTGTAAGTCAGGACTTATAGCCTTTTTTTGTTAGCCAGGAAGCCAAGAATACAACTCCCTTTGGTTGAGATTGTAGTAGTTGGTTTATTTTACTTCCTGTTTCGGTATTCATAGTACCAGTATATCATTTTTTTTAAACCAATCCAACCTTTAAGTTTAAATTTTTCTATAAATAGGAAGTATAGCTACCTTTTAGCTGTAAAATATAAACCAAATTAGTTCCTCAACTCCAACAATACGACATTCTCCACATGATGGGTATGAGGAAACATGTCTACAGGTTGCATCTTGGTAACGTCGTATTGTTCAGACATTAAGTTGAGATCACGGGCTTGCGTGGCGGGGTTACAGCTAACATAGACGATTTTTTTAGGCGAAAGCTTCAGTAGCATGTTTACAACATTGTCATGCATGCCGGCTCGTGGGGGGTCGGTGATGACCAAGTCCGGTTTTCCATGTTTGGAAACAAAGTCATCATCCAGCAGATCCTTCATATCACCAGCAAAAAAATCGGTGTTGTCAATATTGTTGAATTGAGAATTGACTTTTGCGTCTTCTATGGCCTCAGGCACATATTCAATACCAATGACCTTTTTAGCCTGGCCTGCGCAAAAATTGGCAATGGTACCCGTTCCTGTATAAAGATCATATACCAGTTCGTCTCCCTGAAAATTAGCAAAATCAGCAACGATTTTGTATAGGTTATGGGCTTGAGTAGAGTTGGTCTGGTAAAATGATTTGGATCCGATCTTAAATTTCAGAGTGCCCATTTCTTCTATGATGTGATCCTTTCCGGAAAAAGTTATTACATCTAAATCATGAAATGTATCATTTCCTTTTTGATTGATAACGTAGAGTAGGGAATCAATTTCAGGAAACTTCTCTTTCAAGTGGTTCATCAAGTCATCAATTTCCTCTTGATTTTGGTCGAAAAACTGGATAAGTACCATTACTTCACCTATATCGGTGATTCGCATCATAACCGTCCTCAGCAGCCCTGATTTTTCTCGAATGTCAAAGAATTTTAACCCATGCTCTAGTGCATACGATCTTATTTCATTCTTAATGGCGTTGGTTGGTTCCTGCATCAGATGGCACTCTTCGATATCAATAATCTTATCGAAAAGTCGAGGTACATGAAAACCAAGAGCATTTCGCTCTAGTTCTTCATTGGAGTCTATTTCCTCTTTTGTCAGCCAACGCTTGTTGGAAAAGGTGAATTCCAGCTTGTTTCTATAGAGACTTGTTTTTTCTGATTTCAATATCGGTCGAGTGTCCGCGACTTCTACTTTACCTATGCGCTCGATGGCGTCAAGCACCTGCTGCTCTTTGAATTTTACCTGGCTGTCATAGTTCAAGTGTTGCCATTTACAACCACCACAAGAGCCAAAATGTTTGCAAAATGGTTCTGTCCTTTGATCTGATAGGCTATGATATGCCACAGGGTAGCCTTCTAAATGTGACTTTTTCTTCCGCGTCACCCGCACATCCACTATATCCCCGGGCACGGCCTCTTTCACGAATACAACCTGTCCCTCATGTCTTGCAATACTCTTACCTTCAGCTGCAATATTTTCAATATGCAGCTCTGGAATTGTGATCTCCTTTTTCCTTCTCGCCATAATGTCGCAAAGCTAAGAATTGGGTATGAATTCCCTCGGCATAGCGTAAATAAAACAATAGTTTTCTATCTTGTCCGTGTAATAATGTAGTGTTATTCTTTCACTAGAATAGTTTAATGGATGGGCTCTTGTCCAAAGTATGAATTTAGATAGACTGGATAGTTCTCCTGACCTTTTGAGGGTCTCATGTACATTAAGTGTTTTAGAAATAGCTCAATTATGACCACTATATGAAGAAAAGCTTACTCTTCATTTTTTTTATTCTTTTAATAATCTCCAGTCACAGGAGCATGGCATACCATATTGTCGGCGGTGAAATAGAGCTGGTCCATGTGGAGGGCTTTACTTATGATATAAATCTTATTCAGTATTTTGATGCTGCACAGGCAAATAACCCTGGTCCGGATGCCCAGGTTACAGTTTATATATATGAGAATGGTAATAGTAATATACTCCCTACTGATGTTTTTCAACTAAACCTTATTGGTACACAGGTTATTCCTTATACCAATCCCGAATGTGCTATTGGACAATTGTTGACAACCCGTCCGCTGTATACTACCAGGGTGACCTTAGATCCTGATAAATATTCTAACCCTGAAGGTTATTATATAGTTTGGGAGAGGTGCTGTCGCAATGCCAATGTAGTAAATATCAACAATGCCACTGGTACGAGCGTGGGTATGACTTATGTATTGGAGTTTCCCGCCATAGTCAAGGATGGTGAACCATTTGTGAACTCATCCCCTCAACTTTTTCCTCCATTGAGTGACTATGCATGTGTGGGACAGCTCTACTATGCTGATTTCGCCGGAACTGATATTGATGGTGATCAATTAGTCTATTCTCTAAAGACACCCTTGAACAGTTCGAACAACACCCCAGTGCCGCGTCCCTCACCGAAACCACATCAGGAAATTTCATTCGCTATAGGTTTTACGGAGGAAGCGATGGTCCCTGGCACTCCGTCCTTGCAGATAGATCCAGATGGCTTTCTTACAGTCAATCCAACAAACACAGGGTTATATGTTTTTTCTGTTTTGGTAGAGGAATACAGGAATGGAGAGAAAATTGGGCAGGTCACCAGAGATTTTCAAATGCTGGTAATAGACGGATGTAATCCGCCAGTGCCTCCGGAAGCTTTGGTTAAACTTCCCGAAGAAGATGGTTTTTATAATGAAGTCGATACGATCAGGTTTACTGTTGCAGACGAAAAGTGCTTTGATTTCCTTGTCACGGATGATGTAGGAGAGTTAGTGACCTTCAAGGCTGAAGGAGTGAACTTTGAACATAAAGTGGAGGATATTTTTGACTTTAGTCAGGGCTTTACCAATGGTGATCAGGATACACTGAAAGTGCAGGTTTGCATTCCGGATTGCCCATATGTTCGGGAGGAGCCTTTTTTAATAGACCTTATAGCTGAAGATGATGCATGTCCATTACCACAACAAGACATTGTTAGGTTGACGATCTTTGTGGAACCACCGCCAAATGATGCCCCAAGATTTGAAAGTGCCAACAAGAGCAGATCAATCAGTATCAATGAAGGGGAGGTGTACACTGAAACCTTCAAAGGTCTGGATTCAGACCTTGATTTTCTTACTACTACCATGTCCGCCAATGGTTTCGATCCGGCTGAATATGGAATGACCCTTACCGTTACCAAAGATGAAGCAGGAGAGAACGAGGTGGTATTTGAATGGGATGCCAAGTGTCTGACTTATGATTTTCTTGATCAATCGGAGTTTAAATTAATTCTTTTGCTCGAAGACCTGGATCGATGTAGCGATCCGGTAACGGATGCCATTACTTTTAATCTAAACGTTATTTTGCCTCAAAATACAGGACCTGTGATAACCACATCCCTTGCGGACGTACCAACGATTTCCTTGATTGATACCAGGCTTGAGTTTGACGTGCGGGTTGATGATTCCGACAATGACCTCATACATCTGAGAGGTTTTTCTGATGGTTTTAATATGAATTCTCTAGGGGCTGAATTTGAAGATAAATCGGCAGAAGGTACTGTCGAGTCAAGATTTTCCTGGCAGTTGGACTGTGAAGTATTGAATATAGATAAGACTGAAACCTATACCCTGTTCTTCACTGCTGAGGACGATGATGAATGTAAATTCACAAATTCCGATACCTTATGGGTAGATGTGAAGGTAGTGGTGCCATTTAATAACAAACCAGAATTTGACGTCTACCCGGACTATGAACTAACGGTGAAGCAACCCTTCTCTTTGGACATTATTGCCCGAGATTTGGACGAGGATTTCGTTTCGTTGGATTTCTTACAAGGAGTTCCTCTGCCACCATCACCAAGCCTGAGTTTTGGGAGGGCTTCAGGAAAAGGTATGGCAACTTCCACCCTGGAATGGACACCTGAGTGTTCATTGCTGGAGGAGGACCTAAGTCCAAAAATGTATAATTTGTTCTTTTTGGCATGGGATGATAAGTGCCCGATTCAAAAGTTTGATACCATGTCCATAGTCTTTGAGATAAGGGAATTAGAAGTCGATTATAATGACTTTCTACCTGCCAACGTGTTCACCCCCAATGGGGATGCACATAACAATTCATTTAAGTTAACTAACCTCCCGATTCCCGAGCAAAATCTACCTCCTGATAATTGTGATGATCAGTTTCAGTCTATTACTATTGTAGATAGAAAGGGTAAAACAGTTTTTCAATCTACCGATCGAGACTTTGTATGGACTGGGGACGGCATGCCGGCATCAACTTACTACTACAGTATCAGATACCTGTATACCGACTACCAGGGTATAGTAACTATTCTTTACTAAAAGCCGAAACCCATCCTGATTCCTCTGCCGTAATGTTTGCCATCCAGGTGGGCCATGTAAAAATCTATGCGAAATACTTTGACGATGTGTTCCAACCCGAATCCATATTCTAAGTAGTTGCCTGAGGTATCAGTATAGAGGTAGTTCACTGTACCTACCGCTTGCATTTTAGTTTTTCTCAATAGTGGAAATTTATTAATCAAAAATCCATTGAAGTGATGGTTGTATTGCGCAGAGAACCATCCATTTGTTGTACTGAACTGGTAATAGTCCATTAGTTGAAAGTAGTTCTTTTTGAATTTTGCCAGGATACTTCCACCACCATTGAAGTGTTTGTAATCCATGAAAGCAACTTTATTATCATTCAAAAAAGTACCACCTGCTATGAAATAATTTCCGGAACCCAACAGTTGGTAGTCGATATCATCGCGGATGTCGAAAGCTATTTTGTCATAATCTACATCGGAACCGAAAGCCGAGAAACCTTTGGAATATAGCACTCTGAAGATGGGATATTTGGTACCCATCACATATTTCTGGTCAGGGCGAGAGATGTACTTCTGTTTTATTCTAATGGTGAAATGTACATCATATTGAAAGGTATTGCTCGTGCCAAATGAGGTGTTTGCAAGCTCGTTATTCAAAGGGCGGTTTACTGTAAATTCCCTTTCATCCGTTCTGAAGATTGAATAATCAGTGGTATTGAAAAGCTCTTTTCTGTGAGCATATTCGAGATTCGAAGTGACCAAAATACCATTGGATATCTCTGACTGATGGGCCACCCTGAAAAAGTTCTTCTCGTACAGCTTGATTAAATTTTGCCTGTTGAGGATAGTCTCAAGGCTATTGACAAACGGCGAGATAGGCTTTTGCCCGTTGAATTGGTAGACAAAGTTTCCAAACTGTAGCAGGGCTCGTGAGAACTTTCTTGGGTTGTAGTACATCCTGCCAAAGAGCTGACCATAGGCCTTTCTGCTTGAAAACCCGTATCGAATTTCCGGCACAAGTTGATATTTCAAAATACCTTTCTTTGATTTGTTGTAGGTTGATTTAAGGAAAACCACGGCACCTTCTACGGTGTTGTATTCGAGGTTTTCAATGATGGGCTCGAATCGAAAGTACTTTTCCTCAAAGGATTTTTGATAGACGTATCCGCTATATACAACATTGGCCAGGCTTAATTTATTAACAACTCTATCGACCGAATCTTTATAGGGTTTCGAGTTATGAATCTCTTCCAGACTATCTTTCTTGGTATAGTCAGCTATTTCTATATTGGTAAGAGGTACAGGGCGTACCCGGGCCCAGTAGGTACTGTCTTTTTGGTTGGAGTCATCTTCGATAACCAGTATTTCATTGTTGAAATATTTCTTTGGAAAAAGCTTTTGGATGATTGGAAGAGTATCTTGTTCAGTTTCATTTTGAGCAATGGTATCAGTAGAATTTGAGATCAACTTGTCATTGACTTGAATCTCATAATCGGAATGAAGTCCGATGAAATTTCCTACTCCTTTGAAACCAAAAATATCCAGCGAGAAACTAAATTTTTGAGAGATCATCATCCAAATATCACCCTGAATGGGCGCATAGACTTGTCGTATATTCAGGTTGTCAATGAATTCAAGCTGATGCTCTTTTGTGAGAGTAAGGTCAACGCTATGTATGCGCCAGCTGTCTTCAAGGATGTATATATATCCTGAGAACACCGGATCATTTTTGCGCCTGGGTATCACCTTTATCTTGTTGATCATTAGCCCTTTTTCTTGAATAAAGCCCTCCATTTTATATTCATAAAAAAGCATAGCATTGTTGGAAATTGGGGAGACATACCCCCGTTCACTTAGTCCTTCTGCTTTTAGCAAATTGTCATAAAATGAAAACAACATCTGCGATCCCTGGTTGTAGCTGAAGGTATTGTTATTGCCGCTGACTTTGGACGAGATCATAACTTCTTTGATCTTATCAGGTTGTTCAAAACTCAGCTCTGAAATGGATTCTGAGAGGTAGACTATTCCCGTATCAAGCGGAATTACGAAACCAAAAACCTTATCAGGTTTTTCTTCGATTGTTTGCATACCCTTGATATACACCTGACACTTGTATGCCTGCACCTGCTCTTTGTGAAACTTTCTCTTTTTTATAGCTTCTCGGATAATTCGATATGCTGGATCTTCATCTGTTGCATTGACGACCACTTCATTGAGCTCGAGTGCCTCACTTCGCAAAATTACATTGAGTACTACCGGCGATGTACCCACTTCAATAGCTTTAACTTCTTTTTTGAAGCCTACATACTGAAATACAAGATTGTATTCTCCGGGCGCTAATTCGATAGAATAGAAGCCATCCACATTGGAGGAGGTGCCTTTGGTGGTATTTTCAACATATAGCGTGGTGAAGGGTAGAGCTTCTCCTTTTTCGTCAGCGATTTTACCGGAAATGGTCGTGGCAAAGCCAGGTAGCGCAAGTAAAACCAGCAGGCCTGTAAGCGGTAGCTTGTTTAAGAGAGAGCTAAATATTTCCTTGAAATTGACTTGAAAAAAAGGCACATACAATACTAACGAATGTTATCAAATTGGGGTAGGTGTGCACCCATATTTGACCCTGAAGTGGAAGTACTTATCCAATCAATTCATTAATCACTTTGCCGCCGAACTGTGACAACTGCTTGTACCTGCCACCATGGAAGTAGGTGAGCTTGTTGTCGTCCAGACCAAGGAGCTTAAGCATAGTGATGTGAACGTCTCGAATAGGGTGAACGACCTCTACCGCTTTTTCTCCAATTTCGTCTGTGTTTCCTATCGTATGTCCTGCTTTCACTCCACCACCTGCAAACCACATGTTCATAGCTGTGTTGTTGTGATCTCTGCCATATGCAACACCACCTTCCCTTAATCCATTGTCAGGACTTCTACCAAATTCTCCTGTCCAAACAACGAGGGTTTCATCCAGCAATCCTCGCCTTTTCAGATCTTTGATCAATCCAGCTATCGGTTTGTCTACGCTTCTTATGAGATTGGAATGCGCCCTTCCTAGGAAATCATGTGAATCCCATCCGCCAGAAAACAGCTGGACATACACCACACCTTTTTCGATCATCTTTCTGGCGAGCAAACATTTCCTGCCGAATGCGTCTGTCTCAGGATCGCCAATGCCATACAGTTCTTTGCACTCATCGGTTTCAGAATCAATGTCCATCAATTCAGGGAATTCCATTTGCATTCTAAATGCTAATTCATAATTCGCTATTCTAGCCGCCAGCTCATCATGCTCAGGGTGCTTTTTCTGATGGTCCTGATTGAGTGTATTTAAGAGGTCAAGACTTTCTCTCTGATGATATCTACTCAAACCCGGAGCAGGCTCCAGATTGAGTACTGGAGAACCATGTGGCCTCAAGGGTGTTCCTTGAAAATGAGCCGGAAGAAAACCATTTGACCAATTAGCAGCACCGCCTTGTGGGTAAGCCACTTCAGGCAATACCACGAATGTGGGAATGTTCTCATTCATTGAGCCTAGCCCATACACAACCCATGAACCGATGGCCGGATCTCCACCAAAGCGGTTTCCCGTATTCATGTGGTATTGGGCAGTAGGATGGTTGACCGATTCCGCCTGACAACCGCGATAGAAGCAAAGATCGTCTGCAATGTCTGCCATGTGGACAAAGTGCTCGCACATGTCTGCTCCTGATTGTCCTACTTTTCTCGATTTGAACGGGCTCTGAACAATGTAGCGGTTTCCGCTAGACATGGCAGAAAAGTTTTCGCCTTCTCTTTTGAATTTCTTCAGATGAAATTTTTCTAAGGTTGGTTTTGGGTCAAAAGTATCTATGTGGCTTGGACCACCTTCCATCATCAGGAAGATGCAGGATTTGGCTTTGGCCACCATCATGGCAGGTTTGATGGCTAACGGACTTGTTGGGATCTTAGCAACCTTTCTGGCAATAGTTTCAACGGTACTGCCGCTTTCACAGCCCAGAAGAGAACCTAGTGCAACAGACCCTAGCCCTGTTCCTAATCCATAGATAAATTCACGCCTGCTTTGTTTTCCGTGGTTAGTACACATACATAAATTCGTTTGAATTAAACAGAACCACAGCCAAGTCAGCCAGAGCTCTGGCATCAGGCTCCAAATCGTGGGTTTTTAGATCCGCTTCATAATTGTCATACACTTCGAGTTTTTCTTCGAATCTGAAAATCTCACCTGTCATTTCTTCGAACATTTCTCGTTCAACTTTTTTCGGATATTCCTCTTTTGGAATGGGGTTCTCCACATGGTAGTCGGTCATTTTTGCTAAATAGTCAGTTGAGGTTTGCAATTCAAACTGACTCGGTTTTCTATTGAAGACCGCCTCAAAAGTAGATGCCACTCGTTCTGAATCTGCTGATTGCTTTTCACTGATTCTGTTTGCCAGGGCTACCGCTCGGTCTCTAATGCTTCGGTCGTTAAACAACATAAACACTTGCGGTGTGACCGATGACGCAGTTCGTCTTTCGCAGGAAAGGTCTGATACGGGTTGATTGAAAACCTCCATCATCGGATCTGTAAGTCCTCGCAACTTCAAGGTGTAGATGGTGCGTCTGTTTCTTTGCGCTCTCTTAGGTGACGGCTGATAAGCTGGGGCAATTGAACCCATCACATGTCTTGGTTGTAGGGCTTGTTCGAGATGTATTTCATGTCGAACGGGCAATCCACCTTGTTCCAGATTTAGCTCACCGGAAACGAAGAGCAATGCGTCCCTAATTTCCTCAGCTTCCAACCTTCTGGGCGTGTAAACAGCCAGATATAAATTGTCAGGGTCTTTAGTTTGAACTTCATCGAGGTTTTCATGTTGACTGCTGCGCTGATATGCTTGGGAACTCATAAGGAGTCGATGGAGGTGTTTTATCGACCAACCATTTTCCATGAACTCCAGGGCGAGCCAATCCAATAACTCAGCATGAGTTGGCTTTTTTCCCGTTACGCCAAAGTTGTTTGAGTTTTCGGCCAGCCCTTTCCCAAAATGATATTGCCACACTCGGTTAACGATTGATCTGGATGTCAAAGGGTTGAGCGGATGAATAAGCCAATTGGCAAAATCAAGACGCCTCAATTCTTTTCCTTTGGAGATGTCGCGGTATAAAGTCGATTCCGGATTTAGGCCGATAACACTATCTTGTAAGGAAGGGAGGGCGCTCAAAATGCCAGGTGCCACTTTTTCATCTTTGGCATAAACAGAACCACCTGTTAGGATAAAAGTTTCTTGTAATGCTCCGTCTGGGTTTTCGGGCATTTTCATGGGCCTGCTACTGTGTGTTACCCGAAAAGGGCCATTGTATACTGAATACGCAAGCCCGTCAAATGCTTCTTTTTCTCTTTTGAATCTCTGAATTCTTTTATTCAGGAGTTTTCGATAACCCAGTTCCTGATTGCTGAGGCCTAAATATCTTGGAGGTTTTTTGTGATCAGGCAATGGTCCGCGTTCTCCCTTACGAACATACTTCATTCCTCTTGTTTCCATCCAACGCCTGGCAGCACGCTCTTCCTTTTCATTTATTTGTTTTTGATGGGCAATGGCTTCATTCAGAAAATCGGATACCCTCTTTTTCTCTTCTTCAGCCATAGACAAATTTTCACTTTCCAGATGCGGTGCAGGGCGTTCTGCAAACTGAGTAGTTGCAAATACAGCTTGAATCTGGTAGTAGTCTTTTGTTGGAATTGGGTCAAACTTGTGGTCGTGGCATCTTGCGCACCTCAATGGCTGGGACATAAAAACCTCTCCCACGCTGTTAGTGACGTCATCCAGGAAGTATTGACGGGTCTCCGCTTCCACGCTCATACCAGTGTGTTCCCATGGACCCATTCTCAGGAAGCCGGTGGCAATTAGATTCTCAGGATCGTCGGGGTTTATTTCATCTCCAGCTATTTGCTCTAATATAAATTCATTGTAAGGCTTGTCTTTGTTGAATGACCGGATAACGTAATCCCTGTACCTCCAGGCATTTGGACGCACATAATCATTTGAGAAACCATCGCTATCTGCATATCGCACTACATCCAGCCAATGACGTGCCCATTGCTCACCGTAATAGGGACTGTCGAGTAATTTATCAATCCATTTTCCAAAGGCATCCGGAGAATCGTCTTTTAGGAATTCTTGAACGTCTCCGTTTGAAGGAGGCAGGCCAAGCAAGTCAAAAGAAGCTCTTCGAATCAACGTGCTTTTATCTACTTCTTTAGCGGGGGAAATACCCCGCTCAATGAGCTTCTGATTGATGAAAGCATCAATTGGGTTGGCACTCGAATCATTGTCCAATGCTTCCCAGGGAATTTTTCTTTTCTTGATTGGCTGAAAGGCCCAAATATCTGTAGGGTTATACTTTCTATTGGCCCAGGTTTCAGAAAGTGCGCCGCTCGTTTCTACTTTGATTTTCCCTTTATAATCCCATCCACCTGCCTTGATGATTTCACTTCTCCGTTTTTCACTTGGCCATGGGGCACCAGCAGCTATCCAGGCTTTGAGGTCATTAAGTTCAGTTTGACTGAGTTTGTCATTCTCTTTTGGTGGCATAGCGAAATCTTCATCCACTCTTATAGCCGCCAGGTAAATCGGGCTTTTGTCCGGATGACCGGGCACCAGAGCCTTCTTGCCGGATTCACCTCCTTTGACCAGGGAGGCATAAGTTAGCATTTCAAAGTCTCCTTCTATCTCCTTGGGATCGTCACCATGACAGGCAAAACACTTGGATTCTAGCAAAGGATATATTTGAAATGTAAATAGCTTCTCTGCATCCAGGGATTGCTCGCCTGTAGTTGAGTCACTGCAGCTTGAGAGTAGCGAATAAACTACAGAAACTAAAAAAACTATCAATACTTTGGTGAGCCTATTCAGTGAGTATAGGTATATAGTAGCAATATGTAAGTTGAGTTTAAGCAAATGAAGAAATGGTGAAAATAGATACTCCCTAAAATAGCTCTTTTTAAAAATATTAGCAATTGTATTAACTGCTCCTTTGAATTATGTCATTTAAACAAGATGTACTCCTAGTGATGACGAGACCTTGGATGGCTTTGTAAATAGGTAAATATTTCTCGATTAGTCGTTCCTTTCACCCAATAGGATTAAATTTATTCAACGCTTAGCGAGCCATTGGAATTCATGTTAACGAACAAAATACACCCAGATATTAGAACCAGTCAAAACAATTATCGAATGAAGAAAGGATATTGCAGTCATCAGCTTTTTGTTAAAATAATTGTACTTACGGTATTCGCTTTATCGCATACTTCTTTGGCCCAAGTCAAGATGACCGAAGAAGCCTGGACACTACCAACCTATGAAGTAGATCGTGGTGAAAAAGCTCCCATGTTCTTTTCCAATCAAAGCTTTCAGGGAGCAAGGCGTGTAATCTACCCTTATGCCATGAACGATGTGATTTCCCATGAAAAGGTAATGAAAGATTGGAAAGCACTCAAACTGGAAAATGAGTATATAGAAGTATGTATCACACCGGAGATAGGCGGTAAAATCTATTATGCTACTGACAAAACCAATGGTTATCATTTTATCTATAAAAACAATGAGGTGAAGCCTTCAAACATCGGGATGACAGGTGCATGGGTATCAGGCGGTATTGAGTGGTGCGTGCTACACCACCATCGGGCGTCTACCATGTTGCCTATGGACTATTCGATGGCAGAAAATGCAGATGGCAGTAAGACCATATTTATCGGTGAAACAGAACCACGTCACAGAATGCGATGGAATGTGGCAGTTACCGTCAAGCCTGGTAAGTCTTATTTTGAGGCAGAGCTGAGTATTTACAACCCTACACCCCATACAAATACATTTTTGAATTGGGCGAATGTGGCGACTCATACCAACGAGAATTATCAGACCATCTTTCCGCCGAGTGTGCAAATGGCTACCTTCCATTCTAAAAACGATTTCACCAGATGGCCAATATCTACGGAAGTCTTCAGAGGACAAGACTTCACTGCTGGTGTAGATATTAGTTGGTGGAAGAATGTACGTAAATCCGCCTCCTTTTTTTCATGGGATTTGAAAGAAGATTTTATGGGAGGATATGATCATGGCAAGCAAAGTGGTACCGTTCACATTGGCGATCATAACATCATCAAAGGCGCGAAACTTTGGGAGTGGGGGTCAGGCCCAAGGGGACAGGCAACCGAAGGAAGGTTGACAGAGACCAGCGGGCCTTACGTTGAGATTATGGTTGGTGCCTTCTCCGACAACCAGCCAGATTATACCTGGATAAGACCTTATGAAACCAAAACATGGAAGCAATATTGGTATCCTGTGCGGGATATAGGAGGGTTTAAAAATGCCAATCTGGATGCTGCTGTTAATCTGGAAGCGCGTGACGATAACAAAGTTTTTCTTGGCTTTTATTCAACTTCACAGGTGGATAAAGCGCGTGTGATCTTGAGAAATGGAGACAAAGTTATTTTACAAAAGGACATTGAAATCTCCCCTGCAAAAGCCTTCAAAGAGGATGTAACCATTAGGAGCCCTTACAACCTATATGAATTGTCGACAGAGCTGATTAATCTGGAAAATGATCAGGTATTGATCTCATACCAACCCAAAGAACTTGAGCCTGTTGAAGAGCTTCCTGAAGTAGTTACAAGACCTGATGCTCCGGAAGATATTGAGACGGTGGAGGAGTTGTTTTTAGCCGGAAGCCGGCTGGAGCAGTTTTACAAAGACCCTAGTGACTATTACGCTGAAGCGCTAAAACGTGATCCCAAGAACACGCGAAGCAATACTGCCTTAGGCTTGCAATCTCTAAAAAACGGAGACTATAAAACTGCAAGGAAATACTTTTCCACGGCCATCAATCGCCTGACCAAAGACTACATCAGGCCCTCAACCGGCGAGGCGCTATACCTACAGGGCTTGACATTGAAAGCGTTGGGGCTATATGATGCTGCGATTGATACTTTGCACCGGGCTAGCTGGGATTATGCCTACCATTCAGCGGCTTATTTTGAGTTGGCACAGATTTCAAGCATGCAAGGAGACTTTGAAAAAGCTCTTCACCAAATCAATGAATCACTTTCCACAAACACAAGGAATAATCGAGCAGTTGGATTGAAAGCATCAATTCAGAGAAAATTGAGGGATACTAAAGCTGCCAGTAAAACTGTAGCATCATCATTACTCAAAGATCCCTTAAATTTTCGACTCGCTAATGAGTTGTACCTGGCAGCAAAGGAGCATGGAGACGAAAAATCAGCTCATGAAGCCCTCGTTGACCTAACAAAAAAATTAAGAGATTTTGATCAAAATTATCTTGAGCTGGCGGTAGGTTATGTGAATGAAGGGATGCTGGAAGAAGCCAAGGATGTGTTGAGTAGATACAAAAAAGGGGATAATCCGATCGTCAAATATTACCAGGGCTATATCCAGGATCAAAGCGGAAATAAGGAGGAAGCTAGAAAGTTGTTTGACCAGGCACAATCGCTATCGGAGGATTATTGTTTCCCTTTCCGCTTGGAAACAGTTAGCATTTTAAATAAGGCACTTGAATACAATCCTGGTGATGGAAAAGCATATTACTACCTCGGCAATATATTGTACAACAAACAGCCTGCTGTGGCGATTGAACATTTCGAAAATGCGGTGGAACATTTACCAAGTTTAGCCATGGCTTATAGAAACCTTGGTTGGGGATACTACCGCCACTATGATAATCTGGGCAAGGCAATAGGTTATTATGAAAAGGCCATTACCAACGATAAGAGCAACGCCATATTCTTTACGGAATTGGATGAGCTGTATGAGTTGAACAATAGCCCTGTATCGCAAAGGCTGAAAATATTTGAAGGTAACAGTGAAGTAATAAGAAAGCGGGATGATGCATTTATTCATCAAATCATTGTGCTTACTCTCGCAGGACAGTCGGACCTGGCAGTAGAATACCTGAAAGGCAAGGAATTTAGCTACCGGGAGGGAAACTCAAAGGTAAGGGAGGTAATTATAGATGCTCAACTTTCTTTGGGGCAAAAATATTTCAAAGAGAAAAACTATAAGAAGGCCCTGGAACATTTTCTATTGGCCCAGGTGCCTGATGAAGAAGCTGGTAGCGCCAGATCGGGTAATAGAAACCTACAGGTGTACTATTTTATTGGGCTATCTCATGAGGGGCTAAAAGATAAAGCGAACGCTGAAAAGTACTTCAAATTGGCAACAGTCCTGGAGAATCCTGATAGAAAATCACGCTCTAAGCAGACGGGGTTTATGAGCTACTATCAAGGCTTAAGTTTTTCTAAGCTTGGAAATAAGACAAGTGCAAGCGAGGTGTTTAATGCCTTGGTGGAAAGTGGAAATAACCTATTAAACCCAAAAGAGGGAGACCAGTCGGATTACTTCCAGATATTCGGTGGTCGTGAGGATGAGGGTAAAAGGATGTCCAGATTCTATACGATAAGAGGACTAGGGTATAAAGGCTTGGGTGAGAAGAAGAAGGCGAAGGAAGATCTGAATAAAGCAATCGAATTGTCTGTCAGCAACCTCTGGGCAAAATATGAGCTTTGAGGTCTTGCTAGACTAGCTATCAGGTAAAAGTGCGAAGGATTTTCTACACTTTTTTTCGTCTTTTTTAGATAATGGCTAGTCTATGTGCTACGAGTTATGATGACATAATTTAGTACTGATCGTTATTTCTGCATTCTATTCATCCATTCCTTGTGATTGTCTAACACAGATGTACTGCGGTTGAGAGAGGATTTGATTAGTCTTAAATTGAAATGGCGTTTTAAAGTTTTTTCATAGCCAATTCAATATCTTTTTTCACTTGTGGTATGAAATATCTCCATGAAAATTTAGTCGTTTTAATATGCAACAAAGAAACATCCTGATATTGTTTTGAAGTGATATCAACAATATTTTGCCAATGGTTAACTGCCTGTTTCAGATGCTGAATTGACTGATTTTGCAAATCATGATTTTTGGTTTTTCTGGCTTCATCCAAAGCTACTCCTCCTCTAACTTTTGAAGCAAAATACAAACTGAGGTGTGCCCACGTTTTTATATCATTTAACTCAATCTGAAAGTTGATTTTGTTGGATGTAGCCTTCGATTCCAATTCCTTACAAAGTTGCAATACGCTCTTTGCATTTGATTCCATTTCATCTGTCACTTCCAATGGAGTGACTTCTTCTTCCTTTATCAGCTCATTATTGAGCTTGCGGTTCGTATAAGTATCAATATTCAAATAGCTCAAATCCAGGGTTGGATGAGTAATCATTTCCTCAACATTGATAAATGCTTTTGAGGATTCTTTATAATTTCTATACAACTGCTTACCATTGAGAAATCCTTCGCAATACAATGTAAAATCCCAGGTACCTTGATAAAATGACGCAAGGGCCAAGGGCATTCGACTACCTAGTTTGAGCGCCTTAAACATTTTCTGTCCTACTCCTTTTCCATATTTCAAATCAAATTGATTGATAAAAAAAGAATCATCCAAATCCGGATTGTATAATAACCTACCCCACATATGATAAAATTCCCACTGCTTTTCAAAGGCATACTTCCAATTGTAATCAAGCCCAGATTTCATCCTATATTCTTTGGCGGGAATGTAGGTCTCTGAACCGACGAAGTAGCCCGCTACAAAATCCTGACCATTTGTACTAATATGATTTCTTATAAAATCTGTATTTCCCCAATTGAGCATAAGAAAATCTTCATTTCTCATCATCCAGGCCAACTCATAGTTTGGTGGTTTAGGATTCCAATACCCATCTTTAACTTTGCCACCATGGGTGATAGAAAGATCTGGTGAAGAGTGCCCATGAGACCAGTTGAATTTAAATTCCATGATGATTGGCTCTGGAAACTCATACGACTCGATATATTCTCTGGCTATTTCTGGAGCAACTTTGAAAGGTGCTCGATGAATAAACCTGGCCGTTCGATCTGCGTTTTGAATGCCTTCAACAAAAGTCTCTTTTACCCACTGCATAGCATCAGCCACCGGCATTTTCATTCGTTCTCCGAGGCTTACCCCAACACCGGTGAGATTCGGATATTCATTAATTACCTGAGTAATGGATTCACGCATGTAGTCGATGATGATCTGAGAAGTGTCCGCCGGAGTGAAGCCATAGTGCCATTCCAAATCGTCTCCATAATTAGCTACATCATGTGCTTCAGTAAATTGCGGTGAAGTAATGATATTCCAATTGAGAATATAGGTTTCTATTCCTCTGTCTTTGGCCATTCGGAAAAGTGTTCGCCAGAACTGCTGCCAGTCTTTGAACTCCTGCCCGGTAAACTGAGTGGCTTCAGGAAAAGCTTTTGGCTGAATCATAAACGTAAATGGGTGCAGGTTCCAAAGTGTCAAAGCATTGAATCTGTTGTCCACCATCATGTCAAGGAAATCAACCCAAAAGGTGGTGTCTTTCACCGTTTCCATATGCAATTGCAAAGATTCTCCCTGACGGTAGGATGACCAGGGTAGGTTAAATTTGATGGCCCTGAAATGAAATCTTGGATTTTCTGTCTTTTCACTAATATTTTTAATACCCTGAGGCATCTCCACCTGATCCCGAATATCCAGAATTCCATACATCAGTCCTCTTTCGTCTCCACCGATCAGGTAGATATTTTCTTTTTTTCGCAGGATTTGATAGCCCTCTGAATTGAGATTGTCATTCTTGATCTTATACTTCTTAAGTAGATCTTTCTCGATTTCGGAATTGATCAGAACTATAATGGTGCTTTCTTCTGCCTTCGCATCATTTAAGGTATGCCCTAGGTTTGTTAAACTTACTTCCAGCTTGTAGAGTGCAATGGAGAGCATGTTACTTTTGTGCTCAATATGAACTTCCAAATTAGAAGCCAACGCAGGAGTAAGAACAACAAAAAGTAAAATTGTTATACTAAGATTTTTCATTTTGGATTATAGTTTTTAGCGAGTTCAACATCTTCCTTTACATCCTCCATAATCTCTGTTAAATCAAGCATTCTCGTTCTGGCCAGCCTTTGTGGGTGGTTGTTTTTTTCAGATATCTGACGGTATTGTTCCCAGAATTGGACAGCTTCTACCAAATGCATTAATGCTTTTTCTTTGTGCATTACTTTTTTGTTTTCTCTGAAAAATGCAAGCTCAGTCGCCCCCTTGATCTTCGCTGCGTAGTACTGACCTAAGTATGCCATAGACTTCATATCGTCTAATAAATTATTGAGTTCGGCAGCATTGTCTTCGCTGTTAAGTTTTTCACTAATTTGAATAGCTTCTACTGCATATTTTTCTAATTTATCTGAAACCTGAAGTGGAGTAGTTTTGGAAATTTCTTTGCCTAATAGAGTGGCTTTAGCAAAATCAGCGGGATTAAGCAATTCCTTTCCAGGCATGATGCGGTTGTCCATAAATCTGATCACATCATGAAACCCATTTCTTTGGTCTATACAGCCTTCAACTGACCACTGATAGTCCCAATCCTGCCAGTGAATCATATTTACCTGAGGTATGATTTTAGAAGCTGTTTGCCAACCGGAATAAAGTAATTCTGCGTCCGTTTTTGGAAAATGAGATTTTAATTTTATCACAAAAAAGGATCGGTCTAGCTCATTATCATAAGCAAGTCTGCCCCATAGCATGAAATTGTACCAGTGCTTTTTGATTTCCAGCTGACCAGACAATTCAGGGTTCTTGTTGGTAAATTCCTTACCCCACACATAACCATCAGAGCCCATATAAAACCCGGCAGTATGCTCCTTTTGAAAATGCCCTATAAATGAACGTACATAGTCAGGATCGCCCCATCTATGCACGAATATGTCGTCATTACGCAGGTTCCACCATGATTTGAGCCCAAACTTTTTCATGTCTTCAATATGCTTATCAGCAAAGTTGAGATATGGATTTGAGTACAGCCTGGCTTTGGCATATTTAAAGCTGGCTTCAAATGAACCGGGATAGTCTTTCCAGTAATGCATGATCTTGTCCATGTCGGTATTCCATACGCGATGGATAAAATCAATTTTTCTGTCTGGCTGCTCTTTCTGCACATCCAGCATACCCTGACCATAGGTTTCCCAAATCCATTGTTCACGAGTATATCCTCCCGCTTCATCAAGCATATGTTCACCTGCAGTCACCCCAATTCCTTTCACGTTAGGATAGATCAGTAAGAAGGTCTTGACCGATTCACGGTAGTAATCCACATTGATAGGATTGTCCATCTGATTGGTAATGCCATGTTTGCCGGGCACTTCTTTCCAAAGAGGTTGATTGTAAGACCTGTAATGTGGCGGCACAGGTGTGGCTGCTCCATTTGCGCAAAGGTTCCAGGTAAATAAATAGATGTCGATCCCTCGATCTGCAGCATGTTGCATCACCTTTTGCCAAAAGGCTATCTTCTCATCAATAGTCATTTTTTTGACCACTTTGAGATTTTCTACCACATTGCTTGAGACCATTTGAGGCTCGGCCCACTCGCTCTCTTTTCCAGTTGGAACTAAAGTAGTAACGCAAACATCTTCTAAGGCCACATCAGGAAAATTGGGCAGCTTGACCATGGATGGGAAAGGATGTGGATTCCATAAGGTCAGAGTATTGTAACGGTGGATGGCCAGGTCATCAAGGTATTCCTCCCAAAAACTCCATTCCCACATTTCCGCATAATTCTTCTGTGCCGCGTCACCTGTATCGTCATAACCCGGTGTTCTGGCATCCAGTGGGATATTGAACTTGATGCCTCGTTTTTTGATGTAGGGCCTGGCTTCTGTGTCTTCTACTTTTCCATTGAGCTCAAGTTGCTCAGCTACTTCAAACCCCCCATACATTAATCCATTTATATCGCCACCTGTGACAATGATCTTCTTTCCATTTGCTTGAATTTGATATTCCTGCTTTCCTAGAATAGTGGAATCGACATTAAGTTCAATTTGCAGAGGGTCGTTCCCTATCCCTTTGGATTGAGCCTTTAGAATTTGCTCACTAGCAAATTTTATTTGAGGGTGCTGACTTAAATCCCGTTTCTCAGGTTGGCAACCAGCCAGGCCGAAAAAAGTGATTAAAATGAATAATATAGTCCGTTGCATAGTTCTGAGAGAATTTGGTCAAATCGATTCAGAACTTCAATATCAGGATTTTATTTATTGTAGGCTATTTTTCATCTAGACAACAACTGAACAACATTAAAATAGCAAATAGAAAGTTCAAATAGATTTAAATCAACAGTCCTTGGTTTTTATCATTTATCCTGGCTAACGAGTATGAAAAATTAAGAATGAATTCAATTTAGAAGATGGGTATTATGTTTTCAGTCATTAAATTGAAGACTGGTCTAAATGTATTTCATGATCCGATTTATTAAGCTTCCTCATGTTTTTGTCTTGCTCACGATCATTATCTTGGTAGTTAGCCTTTTTAGCTACGTTGTGCCATCGGGTTCTTTCGAACGCAAGGAAATGGAGATTGGAACCATCAAGCGGATAGTAGTCGTTCCTGGTTCGTATAAACCCATTCCGAAGCACTATTCTCTAAAGGGAGTTTTCATTGGAGATGAAGTTGAAGGAAAGGCCACTCCGATTGGATTGCTAGGATTTTTGTCGGCCATACCTAAGGGTCTTGAATCGAGTGCTGAGATCATTTTCTTTATTTTTCTAATAGGGGGCATTTTTGGTGTTATCAAGAAGACGGGGACTATCACTGCATCTATTCAGACGCTCATTAGTCGCTATGGGAATTCTGGCCCCTTGCTTACCATCATTTTGATGATGGTCATTTCGGCCAGTGGATCAACGTTGGGAATGGGAGAGGAGTTTATTCCTTTGGTGCCCATGTTTCTATATATTTCTCACAAGCTGGGTTATGATAAATTATATGGGCTGGCACTAGTCTTATTGTCGGCTGAGATTGGTTTTGCATCAGCAACGACCAATCCATTCACTGTACAAATAGCCCAGGGTATAGCTGAAGTTCCGCTTGGAAGTGGTATTGTTTTTCGGTTAGTGTTTTATCTGGTAATGCTATCAATAGCAATACTGTATATGCTTCGCTACGGAAGAAAACTCAGGGAGGATGCGTCAAATTCTTATTTGGAAGAGGGTAATTTTTTTGAGGAAGCTGAAGGTGTAGAAATACAAACCCTTACCAAAACACATAAGACTATAGTTGTTGTTTCGTCTTTGCTTTTTGTTGGAATACTATACTGTACGCAAGTGTTGGGTTGGTGGATGGCCGAGATGGGTGCTGGTTTTTTGTTGATTGGAATTTGTGCTGCGGTGTTGGCGAAGTTGTCTATGAGTGAAGCAACAAAATCCTTTATTCAAGGCATGGAAGAGATGTTGGTGGGTGCTCTTGTGGTAGGATTTGCGAAGGGCATCCAGGTGGTAATGATGGAAGCTCAAATCATGGATACAATTATTCAGTATGCTTCTATTTCACTGCATGGCTTACCAAAAATAGTAGCGGCAGAAGGTATGTTGGTATTTCAGACCATATTGAATTTTTTCATCCCGTCCGGCTCTGGTCAGGCAGCAACTACCATTCCCTTAATGGCGCCTTTGGCTGATTTACTGGGCATCTCACGACAGACTGCAATCTTCGCATTTACTTGTGGTGATGGCTTTGCCAACCTGATCATTCCAACCTCTGGGATATTGATGGCCATGCTGGGAATTGCTGGTATTCCATTCAAAGCCTGGATAAGATTTATCCTTCCTCTTTTTGGGATATTGATCACAGTTTCCGCCATTTTTTTGGCTATTGCAGTTTTGATCAACTATTGAGGTTCAAATACTGCTAGCCTTTCTTCCTTCCAATTAAATAGAGAATAATACCTGGCCCTGATTTCACTTTATCAATTTTCCACTCATAAGTATCACCACGATCAACTTTACTGACCAATTCCTCCATTTCTTTGACACTATAGGTTCTCAGACAAGAGACTACACCATCCCAAAGTACAAACAGAGGAACGATCGGTATCAGGTAGGTGAATAAAATTCTGCCAAATTTGAATGGCACGATAAACGGGGTAGTAAATAGTACGGTTAGTGGCGAGAATATCATGGCCATGACGCTGGGAATGCTCCTTTCCTGTGCCTCGAATATGGCTATTGGATTGCCTGAGTCCACGGCGTTTTGCAAAATTTGAATGGCGTCTGTTGGCTTGAAATGGTGCAGTGATAGGAATTGTGTTCTTAGTCCTTTGAGCTCTGAAGGTACATCTCGGGCATCTACAGAATTTTCTATATACTCAATATTGTCTGCTTGTATTTTGGTGTATTCAAAAGCGGGGATGTTGGGAAAGTAGTCTGTCAAAAGTACTTTAAGGTCAGGGATTTCTTTCTTGAGCTCAGAATTGAGCCAAATCAAACCTCCGCCACCTCCCGAGCCCAAATCGATAATTTGTATTGACTCACTTTGGTTAAGGTTCTCGGTGAGTAGAAAAATAATAGGTTTGTACATCTTTGTTTTGTTGGATAAAAATTGAAGAAAGTCCGTTCCGTAGTTTCTCAGAAAAGTGGGAAACCAAGACTGATCCTCAAACTCGAAAAGATGTATTCGTGCCAAAATTGTGGTTTTTAAGAATTTATGCCGCTGGAGGCTGTCAAATTCCAGCCCATCCATCCCATAGGTAAGTAGGCAAATACCAGGTCAACTATATTGAACCACATGGGAGAAGGTAGCATGTAAACGTTCATAATTCCACCGATAAGGAACAGAACACTAATCGCCATGGCGAATTTCAGCTTGGCTGAAGAAACTATAAAGGCTGCAAACGCCGCTCCTGTCAGTGTACCAAAGGCATGGGCAAAAAATGGCATTATAAAATTCACTGGTTTGAAGAGATGCATGTTTTCGGCAAGATTTTCCATATCAGTCGGATCTACTCCTTCGGGCAGAGGAAAGACGGATGGGCCAATCATGATTATGCCCATGTTGATGGCACTACCTACTATTAGTCCTCCAATGATTGCCAGAATACCGATTAGAAATTTTTTCATAATGTTAGGGATTTGTTCAATTAAAGATAATAATTACTACTTGAAACGTCTAATGGAGGGTGTGTTGAGGGATAATTATCTTGATAGGTGTCTTATTTATGAATCATCATGCCTGCTAACCATGTGCTATGAATATTCCATAAAGTTCTACTGGTTACACCATTATTATTGCACCCAACAAGAAGGCCGTTTATAGCATAACTGCATTTAGTCAAATTCATTTACCGAAAATGACTAAAGCGCCTATATCAAACCATATTCTTTCATTGCTCTGTGTTTTTGAATAGAACCTGCTATAGAGTAAACAGGATGGACTTTCATATCTAGGCCTGGTGGGTTATTGTAATGCAGAAAAGTAATTTACTTGTTATCAATATTGTTGGCAACAAAAGAATCAATCCACTAGTATTGCAGAACTTTAGTTAAACTAGATAGTTTGCTTGGTGATACCTGATTCGTACAAATTCATTTTGTTGTATTGAAGTCAAAAATTTTACTGTAATAGTATGAGCAAAGAGAATAAATCACGTAGGGCCTTTGTTAAGAAAACAGTAGCCTCGTCGATTGGGTTGATTTCAGCTCCGGCACTTGTAAGTGCCAGTCAGCCAGAAGCCTTTATTCAACAAGACCAAAAGGATGTTGAGCCCATATGGCGCAACAAGCAAGGCGGTATGCATTATCGTAAGCTTGGTAGGACAGGTATGATGGTCTCTGAGCTATGCTTGGGGACTTTTCCTTTCCAAACGGACGATTGCTATCCGATTCTTGATAAATGCCTCGAACGTGGGATCAACTACTTTGACTGTGCAGCAGCCTATAGCCAAGGACAGGTTGAGAATAACATTGGAAACTACTTCAAGCAAAGTGGTAATCGGGATAAGCTTTTTTTGACTACTAAACTAAGCGGATATGGAAGGGGAGGGCATTTGAAGAGAATTTTCAATAGCCTTGGTCCCAGCGAACAAGAACGACTTCAGAAAAAAGCCAATGACCTTTTAGCAGAACGGCAGGTTCTACGGCCCGGCTATCATTTTACATATTTCGGAGGACAAGAGAAACAGTTGCATTCTTCTTATTTATGGCATGTTGTTTTACAGGAACATGGATTGAAAAAAGAATGGAAACTGGAGATCAAGAAAAAGGCCTATTCACTGCTGGAAGAATCATTAAAACGGTTACAAACTGATCATATTGACATACTATTCTGTCCACATGGAGCTTCTGCACCTGACCTCAAAGATGAGATCGTGGCAGAACTTTTTACCGAATTTAAGCAGAAAGGGATGATACGTGCCTCAGCAGTATCTTTCCATAATGATGTGACCGGCAACCTTGATGCGGCCGTAAAAGAGGGCTATTACGATGCGGCTATGTTTGCTTATAATATCGCCAATCATGCGTCAGTAGACGGTTCTATGTACAAAGCGAAACGATCTGGAATGGGCTTGATGGCAATGAAAGTAGCCAGACTTTATGTGATGGAGGATAAGCCGGAATGGATCGTGGATAAGCTCAATGCCACTGTTGCTCATGATAAACTATCTAAGTTCTCAAAATCTTACCTTTGGGCTTTGCAAAACCCGAATTTATCAGGCTGTGTGGCTCAAATGGAATCAATTGAAGAGCTTGAGGATAACCTCCAGGCAGTGGGATAGAATGTTGGTAAGTAACAACTAGGACATTTAAAAAACATTCCCCTTTTAAGTCCGCCTTAATATAAAAAGCTTCTAATTTGGCATTGATGGACTTCATTAATTCAGGGTCAGAAAAATCACTTTCCGACGTTTCTGATAGTTTTTCTAGGTATATATCAAATCTATCGTTAATTCAGAAGATAGATTTTTTTATTGGTCACTCGTTGTGATTGATCAATTTCATGTGGAAATCGGGGTGATTAGCGGAGCGTCAATAGTAAGACGGCCCAAGGGAAAATTGTCTCTTTGGAAAGATAAGTTTGAGCTATATGACAGACTTGAAAAGTCTAGTTTATAGTGTTGAGAAAATATATTTTTGGCTAAAGTTTAGTCACAACTTAAATCAGCCAAGGTACTTTCAAAGTCTGCAATACCTTCATTGAGGTCATCTAAATCTTGGCCAGAAGTACAACTTCTATACGATTTAGATAATTTGATAATATTCTCCAAATCAGACTTCAAAGAAGTGCAATTAGCTGTTGATGCATCTGCATCAAATGCAATTGAAGTAGTTAATATTTCTACTAAGTCTTCAGCTATTTGTGTTGAAAGGGCATCACAATCAACTGCTGGCTCATCACCACCACCACAGGCAGAAACAAACAATGTAATAATCAAAAGTGAGAGGAAAATGCAATTTTTTTTCACGGCGTTTTACGTTTTTTAGATTGAGGTATTGTTCAGGTGGGGATTCAAACGTAATTAACTATTTAATGATTTAAATAACAATTTAGCCCTGATAACTTTAATTTATTTTTTGAGACTGCACTTGGGTACAAGACCGATAACCTTATTGCATGCCTTAATGTCAAGTTATGAACTCTTAGTCGAGTTAATTGAGATTATAAATCAATCAAAGCTAGATTTGAGCACTTGAATTCTTAGAATAAAAATCAGATTGATTAATTGCTTTCAATTGTTGGGACTAGCTTTGCAGCTTTTAAGAAATATTTCAACAAGTATGAAATTTAATATTATTTCAATCTTGATACTCCTTCTAAGTGCTCCTGCTTATTCACAAGTGCTTATACCAGGTGATTACACAAGAGATTATCACAGACTTTTAGAACTAAAAAATCAAGGTTTTGCAGAATCGATTTCAATAGAACAATCTATTTTAAGTTCAATTGGGAGCGACTCAACGCTCCACTGGAATCTATGGGGTGACAACTATGATTTAAACATAGATGCTAACGATGATTTTTTTGTCGCTTTGGACCCTTCAGTTTCTATGGTATATAATTCTAAGATGCCTAAAGGAATAAATGACGGTGCTGTATGGAGTGGAAAAGGAATGAACTCTTCTGTAACAGCTGGATTTACACTAAAAAAAGGAATGTTTCACATGACATTAGCACCTGTACTTTTTTACGCGCAAAACAAGTCTTTTTTTATTCCTGAAAATAATCTGGGCAAAAGCAATTTTTCTTATCCATTTGAAGGTCGGATAGATTGGGTCGAGCGTTATGGGAGCCAATCATTTGCTTCATTTCACCCAGGTCAGTCCGAGGTGAGATTAATACATAAAAAATTTACCGTTGGAGTATCGTCTCAAAACATGACCTGGGGACCGGCAACAAACAACCCTATAATAATGAGCACTAATGCGCCTGGGTTTCCGCATTTTGATATTGGTACGGCTGAATCAATTACTACTAAGATTGGTGAGGTTGATTTTAGAGCGATTTTGGGCCTGCTCAATGAATCAGAATATTTCGATGAAGATGAAGCGAATAACAAGAGGTATATAACTGGCTTCACATTGGGCTATAAGCCAAATTTCATAGAAGGCCTGTCTCTAGGTTTGCATAGAATTAGGTACAGAACATGGTTTGACGGAGATTTAAAGTTTAAGGATATAATAGGCTCTGTATGGGGATGGAGTGGACAGCAGACAGAAAATGTGGGTGGAAGATTGCTTAATGATGCCTATGACAACCTGATGTCTGTGTCAATGGACTGGAGATTTGTAGAACAGGGCTTTAGATCTTATATCGAATTTTCAAGAAACGATTTTTCAGGCAGTATCACTAATTTTTTAAGGGATCCTGACCATAGCAGGGCATTTACTATTGGGTTGGTTAAAACTATAGACTTAAGTAATGGAAATATAATAAAATTCAATTATGAGCATACGAATTTGAGTAATGGAATTCTAACTCATTCAGTGTTTCCCCTTCATTATTACATACATGGCTTTGTAAAGCAGGGCTATACAAATAATGGACAAATTGTCGGTTCGAGTAATGGTCCAGGTACCAATTCAGATTTCGTAGATCTTAACTATTATTTTAAGAAAGGAATGATCGGGGTTAACTTGCAACGACTAAGATATAACGATGATTATTACTTTTTGCAGTTTGAGAAGGGTAATCGATTGCCCGCTCAATACGATTGGAGCCTTGGATGGAGTGCTGTTAAATTTTATGAGCGCTTTTCCTTAAATGTCAAATATTTGTATAGTCCGAGACAGTCCTGGTACTACATTGATGAATTAGATACTTTTAACCATCGTCTAGAAGTTAGAGCCAGCTATAAACTAATAGACTGATCACATCAACATTTGAATAATTTTATGAGCTATACTGCATCCCCATCCAGATATGATACAATGAACTACCGCCGCTGTGGACAGAGTGGGCTGAAGCTATCAGAACTTTCTCTTGGGCTTTGGCATAACTTCGGTGATGTAGATGACCTGGAGAATATGAAAGAAATGATCACTTATTCTTTTGATCACGGCATCATACACTTTGATCTGGCGAATAACTACGGTCCACCTCCAGGGTCTGCAGAATCGAACTTTGGAAAAATTCTAAAAAGGGACTTAATGCCTTATCGCGATGAAATGATTATTTCATCGAAGGCTGGATATCTGATGTGGCCTGGACCATATGGCGAATGGGGAAGTAGAAAGTATCTACTCTCTAGTTTGGATCAATCTCTAAAACGTATGGGACTTGAGTATGTGGATGTCTTCTATTCTCATCGGCCTGATCCTGACACTCCCTTGGAAGAAACTATACTTGCACTTGATCAGGCAGTCAAACAGGGAAAAACCTTGTACGTTGGCGTTTCTAATTATGAATCGGATCAGCTAAATGAGGCTGTTAGTATTTTCAGAGAATTGAAGACTCCTTTTGTCATTCACCAGCCGCGCTACTCCATGTTTGTACGAAATGTCGAAAATGGATTGCTCCAAACATTATCGGATCATGGTATTGGGTGTATTCCTTTTTCTCCTCTGGCTCAGGGTTTATTGACCGAAAAGTACTTGAAAGGAATTCCGGAAGGTTCGAGAGCAACTCGAGCTCATTTTCTTAAGCCTGAGCACATCACTGATGAAAAAATAGCCAAGGTGCTGAAGTTGCAAGAGATTGCTAAAGAACGAGGACAAAGTGTTACTCAGCTGGCAATTGCCTGGCTATTGAGAACAGATGTGATCACCTCAGTCTTAATTGGCGCCAGTAGTGTAGAGCAAATAGGCGAGAACCTGGGTGCTTTGGGAAATACCAACTTTTCGTCCGAAGAGTTGGATAGGATAGAGGTAATTCTTAAGGGGTAAAGCTTATTATTAATCTTATTCCACAATCAACTTACCCCTCATGGTAAAAGCATGCCCGGGGAAGGTACAAACATAGCTGTAAATCCCTGGTTCGTCCGGTGCTGTAAAGTAGAGCTCTTCTGTCGATTCTGGTTGGACAATGCCTGTATGGAATAATATCAAATCAGAATCTGGCACGTAATTTTTTTCTGCGGCATCTAATCCCATTTCTAAAGATAATTGAGCAACTTTATCTACTGCATCTCCTTGTTTTACGATGACCAGGTTGTGAAGCATATCATCAGTATTGTCAAATACAAGCTTTACTTTCTTTCCAGCTTTTACTGTCATTTCTTCGAGGCTATATTTCAAGCCCGGAAGCGTACCAATTTCAAGAACTTCTTCTGGACCATTTTCCCAGGTTTCAGGCATTTTATTAGCCCTCTTCATTTGAACCACCGATGATTCTGAAGACGTTTTTGGCATTGCCATTTGCATGGATTTCAATACGCCTCCAGGAACTTCATTTAATGTATAGTATCCAGTATCATGTAGCAGGTTTTCTCCATCTTTTGATTTTACGCCATTCGCTACTAGTTGGTGGATGTAGCCAAGTCGCATGCCATGTATAGTAAGTTTTGCTTTCAGTCCATCTTCTGACAAATCTACGTTGTGTATCATGCAGTTTATATTGTCAATAATAGGACTGCCATATGTCTTGTGATAATGGTATGTGAAATTGGCCATTTTGTAGGAGCTGATGTTGCCAGCCGTCTCTTTATCTACCGGCTTGGTGAATTCTAATTCAAAGCCGTCTGCCAAAGCTTTCATTTTTTTGATTTCAAATGGTGTTTCTCCGGTCCATTCAAGTCTTTGTAGTCCGAAAGGCTGTCCACCTGTTGCATACCAGCCTCTGGCCGTTTGCCCAACAAACATGCTGTTGTCACTGCCCCAAATCATACGAAGTACTCCTGAAGAAAAGCCTTGTCTGAAATCAAAACAAACACCCTGGTAAACACCATTCACTTTTTCCATATATACCCTGAAGATCTTACTATGACCCTGGTCTCCTACAAAAAGTTGATTGTCGAATGGGCCGAATTTACCTCCTGAATAGTCATAAAGCATGCCCGATGTGGAAACACCGAATATTGTATGGGGCAGCCATACAGCTGGTGCCTTCATGGCAGGTACCACTTTAGCATATTGATATAAACTGAGCCCAGAGTATTCGGCGATATTCTCAGGTTTTAATTTCAAGGGGGAATTTGGATAATCTGTCCACCTAAGTCCTCCAGGGTTGCCTGCAAAGTCACCCTTTTCAAGATGTGTGATCCTCCCGGATCCTACCCAATCACCCTGATTTTCAGAATAGAAAACATCCCCAGCACTATTGAATGTATATCCGGCAGGAGACCTAAGGCCTGTTGCAATAGGTGTCATTTCACCTTCCGTAGTAATCTTGAGCATCCAACCACGCCATGGAACAAGGCTTTCACCATAACCTATCCAGCTCAGGTTGAGCGTGACGTACATATCCCCATTTGAGTCGAACTTGGGCCCATACGAATAGTCATGGTAATTTCCGGATAATGGCCAGGAGTAAATTGTTTTAAATAAGTCTGCTTTGCCGTCACCATTTTTATCTTCCAGGCGTGTAAGTTCACCTCGTTGAGACAGATAAAACCCTTTGTCTTTATATGCCAGTCCGAGCGCTTCATGAAGCCCTCCAGCATATTTGCTGAAAACAGGATCTTTGCTATAGGGCTTGTCTACAAGCCAAACTTCTCCTCTACGTGTCGAAATACCCAATTGGTCTTTTTCGTTCAGGGCAAGTCCTCCGACTTCCAGCACAAGGTCATCTGGAATAGGCACATCTACTATCTTGTAATACTTTTCCTCTTTTTTATTGGCTTCATTACCCTTTTGGGCAAAGACATGAACAGCTTGTAAATGAATGAATAGAACTGCAACAAGCATACTTATATATGATTTTTTCATTTCGAATCTCTTTAATTACCAGATGATATTGTATTGAATTTGGGAAACCGAAGATGGAATTTTCAGTAGCAGCTCGTCTCTACCCTCCGAATTTCTTTGAATGACATCTAGTTCATCTGTATTTACAAGTTCTATTAGATAGCTGTTGTCATCAATGGCAAAACTATTTTCCTTGATTTTGCTGATTACTTTTCCCTCAGCGATTTTGTGCCAGATCCCTGCGTGCGCGTCAATAGTAACCTTTCTTCTCAATATTCGATCTTTAGCAGAAGGGGTTAATTTGTTTTTGATGACTATTCCATCTAAAGCATATGAGAAGGTTGGATTTCCTCTTGCATCTAATTCATAACCCAGTTGCTTAAACCCTTTATTTTGAACCACTGTGTCGGGCCAAATTTCATTTTCATTTTCTAAAAAGGAAAAATCAGGATCTTCATGCATTGTAATAGCTGATCCAATTGGTCTGCCGAGTTGCGGCTGTCCTCTTCCGTGCCACATTTTGGTAACGTCCAAGAATGGACCACCCCATACCTGTAAGACAGAGCCATATTCCAGATCATAAGTGTAATTGATGCCTTCTGGTGTGCCAGCTGATATGCAATGCGACCTTTTACGATCTGTATGGTTGATGAAGCTGCGTTGCAATACAGTTTCCTCTTCTACTTTAATCACAATTGGTTCGGTGTTGAATTCGTTAAATGCTGAGCCAACACCATGAAGACCATGCTTTTGCATATTTTGGCTTTCAGCATATAAAGCCAGGCCTTTTCTCCACCCTCTATCTGGTTTGTTTAGGATAAATTTAAAATCTAATTGTCCTTCATCAAGCTTTATCAATCTTTTTGCCAGGCTTGCATAGTCCTTTTTATTGCCATCCAGCAGGGTATCATTGCCGATTAGCATAATAGCTCCCGGATTCCTGGATTCAACTACAAGTTTATAGTCATCAGTTGTTGGTATATTAATCCTCCCTCTATAATATAAAAGGAATTTGTCGTCAGTAGTGGCATGTTTGTATGAAATTACCTCGGGAGTATAGGTGTTTCTAGGCGTTAGGGTTTCCAAATTCGGCAGTTCCTTTCCTGACCACTCATATTCGTAGGCATTCATATCGGAGAAAGTAATGCTACTTCCACTGTACTTTCTGTATTTGAAATTGCGAAAGGCAACTGGTCCGTGATCACCCTGGATCATAAGCGGAGCAGAGGCTAATTCATCTTCATATGCGGCAGCACGTGTTGGTCCTGTTACTTCCACGTTTTCATGTATCAACACACCATTAAGCCACACCTCTTCAAACCATGCGTTCTTAATTTTGCCTCCATTTTCATCAAACCTTGGCGCGTGGAATACTATTCTAAAATGTTGCCATAAGCCAGGAGCTTTTCCAGCGTTGATTTTTGGTGGATGGCCCTCATATCCCTCATTTCCTTTACCTCGTTCAGCATCCCACCTTTGATAGATTCCTCCAATGTCGCTGGCATAGGGTTCTTTTACCCCCCAGCTATCAAATAATTGAACTTCATAGCGGCTTTGAAAATATACTCCTGAATTGGATCCTTTCGGCATCATAACATCAAATTCCAATTCAATATCCCCATGCTCAAATACAGTAAAAATGTGCTGGTTTTTGCCTTCAATTTCTATATTGGCAAGTATACCAATGCCGTCCTTTTTGCTAAGTGTTTTCTCTTTTGAGAAATCTGCAAATACATCTCCTGCTACCGACCAATTAGCCGTGGTTTTTTTAAAGGCACTTAAATCTTGCAGCTTTATTGAAGTTAATGAAAAACCTTTTTGCTCTTTTTCTTCAGGTTTTTCTTTAGCAATCTCGACTTCTGATTTTTGAGAGCATGCGCTGAAGATTGATAAAATCAGGCATAATTTGAGAATTGAATTTTTAGGCATGAATGCTATAGTTGATAGTAAAGGAGCAAAA
This sequence comes from Cyclobacteriaceae bacterium, assembly GCA_049115735.1. GTDB lineage: Bacteria > Bacteroidota > Bacteroidia > Cytophagales > Cyclobacteriaceae > CAXBNB01. Next base: position 249,002 of record JAGDZP010000012.1, read on the forward strand.
GTAATAATCCCTTGGATATATCACTTCTTTGAGACTCACAACTGCTACTTCATTCCTGCTTCAAGAAAATTCATGGTTACTTCAATGTAATGATTCTTTGTTTTATTTACTTTCATGTGCCTTTACACCATTTGAAATAATGAACAACGAAAATCGCATCACCTACGAAATTTTTGTTCAATCCTTCGCCGATTCCAATGGTGATGGGATTGGGGATATTCCAGGCATGACTGGCAAATTGGATTATTTGCAAGACCTGGGAATCGAGGCGATTTGGTTGATGCCCATTCACGAATCTCCTTCTTATCATAAGTACGATGTGGTTGACTATAAGTCCATACATCCTGATTATGGCACCTTGGATGATTTCAAAGTTTTTTTGAATGAGGCTCATAATAGAGGTATTAAGGTGGTCATTGATTTTATCATTAACCACACCTCGAATCATCACGCCTGGTTTTTGGAGTCATCAAAGGGAGAAGAAAATCCCTATAGAGATTACTATGTTTGGGCGAAGGAAGAAGAGGTAAAAGAGGACATTGCGAAACGTCAAACTTCTCTAGATTCTGATAATATAAGGCAGTGGCATCAATCTGAAGGAAATGAAGAATTGTACTATGGATTCTTCACCGGAGCTATGCCGGATTTAAACTATGACAACCCTAAGGTATTTGATGAAATTGTAGAAGCTGGTCGTTTTTGGTTAGAGGATATAGGCGTTGATGGTTTAAGAATGGATGCAGCCAAACATATTTTTAGGGATCATAGGGCAATTGACAACCATAAATTCTGGGTGAAATTTAAGAAAGCCATGCAGTCTATAAATCCTGATGTTTACATCGTCGGGGAGGTGTGGGCTGATGCTAAAACGGTGGCACCATTCTCGAAAGGCCTTCAATCTCTTTTCAACTTTGATCTTGCTTTCAGCATAGAACAAACTGTAAAAAGTGGAGTGGTTTCTTCTTCCAGTGTTTCTGGTCATACCCATGTCGTTTCTGAGGATTCTTCATTCATCAAAACATTGATCCAAAATCAGGGTCTTGTTAGAAAAACTAATCCTGATTTTACAGATGCCATATTTCTCAGCAACCACGATCAAAATAGAGTAGCATCCGTTCTCGACAACAAGAAGAACAAAATCAAACAGGCTGTAGCTATCCTGATGACTTTGCCTGGAAGACCTTACTTGTACTATGGAGAGGAACTGGGTATGCTGGGTATGAAACCAGATGAAAACATTCGTGAGCCATTCCTCTGGGATGAAAAACAAAAAGACAGATCAAGAACGAGCTGGCTGGTGCCGCGATACACCGCAGACTCAACTGTAGCGTCAGTGGAAGTGCAAAAATCTCGGACGACTTCAATTTTAAACACCTATAAAAAGCTTATAGAAGTAAGGAAGAATTCTTCAGCGTTGTATGCTGGGGATTTGATTGATTTAGATATTCTAAGTAAGCAAATAATTGGATATACAAGACCTTCTGTCAATCAAACGGTTGTGGTGCTGCACAACATCAGCGGTCAAAAAGTGATGTTTCAAATGCCAGTTGAATATTCCAGTTTTAACAAAATCCTTTATAAGAATAGGGCAAACCTTTCCAATAATGGTACGGTAGAATTATCCTCAAACGGTTCAATTATTCTTCAGGAGGATTAGGCTTATTTAGTCGATCTGGCAATTCATAGATTCTTAGAATTAAATATTGTATTTTCACCTTCTAGCAAATATAATATGATGAGAACTATTGCCATAATTTTCTTTATTACACTCTTTTTTCAATGCCAAAACACCACCAAAACAGTCACCAACGAGTACGATGTTGTAATCTATGGTGGTACTTCAGCTGGAATCACAGCAGCAATCCAAACTGTACGAATGGGTAAGACTGCCATTGTGGTTGAACAAACATCGCGGTTAGGTGGACTTACGACTGGAGGTCTTGGTCAAACTGATATTGGAAACAAAGCAGCCATTGGTGGAATATCCAGAGAATTTTACGAAGGAATCAAAACTTACTATGACGACCCTAAAAACTGGAAGTGGCAGGCGAAGAACGAATATAAGGATGGTGGGCAAACCCGTACCGACAGTAATGAAGCCAGCATGTGGACTTTTGAACCTTCAGCAGCCTTGAAAGTTTATGATGATATGGTAAAAGCCAACGACATAAAAATAGTGTATAATGAAAAGCTGGATCGTAAAAATGGTGTGACTTTGGAAGGAGGTAAGATCGTTTCTATTCGAATGCTTTCTGGTCACACGTTTACCGGAAAAATGTTCATTGATGCCACATACGAAGGGGACTTGTTGGCCGCCGCTGGGGTGAGTTATGTAACTGGTCGTGAGGCCAATGCGGAATTCAACGAGACCATCAATGGCGTGAATACTACACTGACTGATACTACTATGACCGGTCTTAAAAGTAGAAATGCGATCAACCATAATTTTGTAGATGGTGTGGATCCTTATGTAGAAAAAGGCAATCCAGATAGTGGGTTACTTCCCGGAATAAATCCTAATGGGCCTGGTGAAGAGGGTAGTGGAGACCATCATATTCAGGCATATTGCTTTAGGATGTGTCTCACGGATCATCCTGATAATAAAATTCCTTTTGAAAAACCTGAAGGGTATGACGAAAAGGATTTTGAGCTGCTGATCAGAAACTATGAATCTGGAGAAAAGGGTTTTCCCTGGATCAACTCAAAAATGCCTAACAGAAAAACTGATACCAACAATCGAACAGGTTTTAGTACTGATTTCATAGGTCAGAATTATGATTATCCTGAAGCTGGTTATGAAGAAAGGGAAATAATAATTGAAAAGCACAGAGAATATCAAAAGGGATTGATGTGGACTTTGGCCTATCATCCCAGGATACCTGATTTTATCAAGGAAGGTGTTTCCAAATGGGGTATGTGCAAAGATGAATTTGAGCGAGCGGATGGATGGCAACAGCAACTGTATATCAGGGAAGCCAGACGCATGAGAGGGGAGTATGTTATGACACAATACAACTGTGAGGGACTGGAAGTAATTGACGATATAGTTGGGTTTGCAGCCTATGGCATGGATTCTCATAATACGCAGCGATACGTCACTGAAGATGGTTTTGTAAAAAATGAAGGTAATGTGGAAGCTCATGTAAAATCACCTTACCCGATCAGTTATCGATCGATTGTTCCAAAGAAAGCGGAATGTCAGAATTTGTTGGTGCCAATTTGTGTCAGTGCCACCCATATCGCTTTTGGGTCTATTCGCATGGAGCCTGTTTTTATGGTGTTGGGTCAATCTGCGGGTGCCGCAGCTTGTCTTTCAATTGATGATAATGTTGATGTGCAAGACCTGGCTTATGACAAACTGAGACCTGTGTTGAAAAAAGGAAAGCAAGTATTGAAATGGGAAGGGAAAATAGAAAGTAAGTAATAATCTAAACCATATTATGATGAGTTGGACAGAAATTTCCGGACATATAGGCGCTATTTTGAGTAGCATTACTTTTATACCCCAAGTATGGAAAGCCTGGAAAACCAAGAGCGTCAAAGATCTTAGTACCTACATGTTGATGATCGTGTTTGTAAGTACTATTGTCTGGCTTATTTATGGATTTTCCTTACTGCTCTGGCCAGTGATCCTAGCAAATACTTTTGTAATGGCCCTGAGTCTGTGCTTGTTTTATTTCAAACTTACTTTTAAGGACTGAAAGATTAACCCCCAATTGATGACATAGATTCATTAATGGCTGTAACCTTCCTGTTTTTTTCCGCTTCGAAACCGTTCTTGAAGCGCTTGCCTACTACGGCTTGAAGCAGCTCTTTAATGTGGTCGTCAGATGCACCTTGTCTCAAATGATGCTTAAGGTCTAGCACGCCATCATCATAAAGACATGTTTTGATTGTTCCCTGAGAGGTCACCCGAAGGCGGTTGCAGGTATCACAGAAGGTACGAGAATATGCTGGTATGATTCCAAATGAGCCATTAAAGCCCTTTATTTGGTATCGTTTGGATGTGGAGTTTTTGTCCGCTTTTAAGATGGATATGTCGGGATATGTTTCCTGAATCTTAGCCAATATTTTGTCATGATCCCAGTCAAGTCTAACTGTATGGCTTTCCTCCCCATTGAATGGCATTTCTTCGATAAAGCGTACTTCCACATTGTCTGAAGACCCGAGTTCTACCATAGGGATGATATCGCCGATATTATGCTCGCTCATTACCACCATATTGATTTTGGTTGAGATACCTTTGTCCAGAAGGGCTCTGTAGGTTGTTAAGACATTATCCAATTCATCCCGGCGGGTTATGCGGATGAAATTCTCTTTGTCAAGAGAATCGATGCTTAGGTTGACTGATTTGATACCGACTCCTTGTAAGTCATCGATGTACTGATGCGTCAGTACACCGTTTGTAGTTAGGTGAATGGAGTCAATGCCCTGGACATCATTTATTTTGCCGAGCAGAGATAGTAAATCTCTTCTTACAAATGGTTCGCCACCTGTAATCCTAATTTTGTTAACGCCTAGTTCTGATACAATCTGAACCAGTCGCAGGATTTCCTCATAACTCAGTAATTCTTTTTTTGGAAGATATTGAATTCCATTTTCAGGCATACAATAAAAACACCTCAGGTTACAACGGTCGGTAACAGCTATTCTAAGGTAGTTTACCCTTCTGCCCCAGCTGTCGACTAAAATGTTATCCATTACCTACCAATCTATTTTTAGGATTTAGCTTCAGCCAAAGGGTTTGGAAAGCTATCAGATTCATCTTCTTTAGGCCTTTTATGCAGACACTGAAAGTCTTTTTCCACCAATATTCTTAACGCACTTTGATCCTTGTTCTCAAAGCCAACCTCATCACTGTCCACCCAATTCTTCGCAATGTTTTTTGAAACTTTTATTTTGAGGTGGCCTCCGGAAAAATCTCCTGAGACATCATCTTCGGTATCGCTAATCACAAATGAATAAAGCAAGTCGGAGTTTGTGAAAGATGTCTTTCCTGATACCTGATCCTCAGATTTCAACTGATCCACTTCACTTTGAGAAAGCCTTAGTCTTAAGGAATTGTTTAATATGCGCAGTTTCATTTATGGGAAGGGCCTTGATAGGCTTGTTGTTTTGCTTGTGCAAATTTCTACAGATTAAGTGACAAACAATATTTTTTACTAAAGTGTTTCAGCTCGAATTTGAATTATCTTTGAGACACAATGAAGATAGATTTGGTCCTTTACGGAATAGCGAGAGACATTGCAGGGGCATCACGCCTGTCTATGGAGTTCAATGATGGGGTTTTAGCTGGTGATATTATGGAACAGATAAATTCCAAATATCCTGACTTTAAAAAACTAAAATCCTTATTAATTGCTGTGAATGATGAATATGCTGAGGATAATCAAGTAATCAAAGAAGGGGATGAAGTTGTTCTGATTCCACCTGTAAGTGGAGGTTGAGCTTTACTATGATTGAAATTACAGACAAAAAAATCAACGTTCAAAGCATTATATCTGAGGTTTCAACAGATGAAAGTGGAGCTATTGATATTTTCATAGGCACGACAAGAAACTCTACATCTTTAAAAAAAGTGCTGAAACTGGAATTCGAATCTCATGAGTCCATGGCGATCAAAGAATTTCAAAAAATTGTCGATCAAGCAAAAAACAAGTGGGAGATTACGAAGGTAGCAGTATCCCATCGTGTTGGAGTGGTAGAAATAGGAGAGGAGGCAGTCGTTATTGCTGTCTCAGCACCACATAGAGATGCGGCATTCAAGGCTTGTCGTTACATCATTGATACGCTGAAGCAAACTGTTCCCATCTGGAAAAAGGAATATTTTGAAGATGGTCAGGTTTGGGTGGCGGCTCATCCATAGTTTTTAAATTCTTCATTTCGCCAAATCTACTACTTTCCAGAAAAGAGTATTAAGATTCTGTATCGCTGTTAGGAATGCTGAATGTGAAAGTGGATCCCTTTCCTTCTTCACTTTGCGCTTTTATTTCCCCTTTGTGCAGGGTTATAAATTCTTTACATAAAACCAATCCTAATCCGGTTCCTTTTTCACCTGAAATACCCGCAGTACTTTTCTTTTCATTCAGGCTAAAAATCCAATCCAGTTTGTCCTTTGGAATACCGACACCTGTGTCTGCCACATTGATCCATGTCATTCCATTTTGTCTTTCAGCACTTATAAAAATTCGGCCGCCCTCATCAGTAAACTTGAAGGCATTGTTTACGATATTTCTCAATACCACACTCAGTCCATTTTGATCAGCATGTACATAGATATTAGCAGGAACTTCAGCTGTTAGTTCAATATTCTTGGCTTGGGAGGTTTCACTGAAAATATCAACTGTGTGATCCACTACTTTCTTGAGTTGCATTTTTCTTGGATTGAAAGGAACACTACCCAGTTGTGTGACAGCCCAATTCAACAAATTATCAAGAAGCCCGTTGAGTTGTCTTGCCGAGTTGTCTATCCTATCGGCTACCATGGTGATTCTTTCTAATCTGTTTTTTTCAAGATGGTTTTTGATGACTTGTCCAATACCCTGAAAGGAAGTGATAGCACCCCTCAAGTCATGGGCTATGATTGCAAAGAATCTGTCTTTTGTTTCGTTCAACTTCGATAGTTGAGATTGAGATTCCACAAGTTGACTATTAATTCTTATCAATTCTTTTCTGTTCTTATTTTGATTGATATAAAAATAGCCGATCACCAGCGCTAATACTGCGAATGAAAGTGCAACTACTATTGTTAGGTTCTTTTGGGTTTTTTCTCTTTCCAGTCTTGCTTCTTGGAGTTCTTTGTTTTGCTGTAGGTTCTTTATTTCTTGTTCCTTTTTTTCAATATCGTATAGGCTAATGAGCTCATTGAATTTTGCGTTCTTTTCGGTGTTGTATAGACTGTCTTGAGCCGACTTTAGTTTTCCTTGATATTCGTAGGCCATTTTATAATTGCCGAGCTTTTCGTAAATCTGTGCAAACCCATCATAAGCGCCGAGTAATGTTATTTTGTCATTGGCTATGAGAGCAAGCTGATACGACATTTGCTGGTACTCCAGTGCTTTTTGATAGCCGCCCATATTCATATAAACATCGGATAGATTACCCAGGGCAGTCGCTTCAGCAAGCTTGTCTTTTTGTTTTCTAGCTATTTTCAGCGCTTCATCTAACCAAAGCAATGCTTTGTCATAATCTTTCTGTTCACTGAAAAGCAAACCCATATTAGCCTTTATCCAGCCAATCATATTTTCATCTTTCACTTCCTTTTGTAATTCCAGTGCTGTGGTATAATTCTCCATGGCAAGGTTGAGCATTGTTGGATTTTTTTCCTGAATACCAAAGTCTTGATACACGGCCCCAAGATTTCCCATATCCAGCGACATTCCTTCTGCACTTCCGATTTCCTCATTCATTGTCAGAGACTTTCGGAAATACCTGATGGAATTCTCATAATCCAACTGATTGCTATACAACACGGCTATATTTCCGAAAATATCCGCCATGCCCTGCTTGTCATCATAGAACTCACTGATATTCAAGGATAGGTGGTAATTATTCAGTGCTGAAATATAATCTCCAAGACCGTCGTAGGTTAGTGCGAGGTTAAAGAGGGAATTGCCATAGTCAATAGAATCTCCTAAACTGAGGTTGAGTTCAGCTGCTTTTTCATAATATAATTTAGAAACTACATACTTACCATTATCATAAGTGCAATCACCCAGAATGGAGTAGCCATAGGCACGTACTGATTTGCTGGGAGTGTTATCCAATATTTGTTCTATTCGTTTGATCCAATTCTTTTTTGATGAAGGTTCTTCATTGGATAGGATGGTATAAAACTCTTGTAGAACATCCATTTTAACGGAATCACTTTCTCTTACCTTTAACTCGTAAATAAGGCTATCTAATGCCACCGATTGCTCCTGGGAAAATGCGAACAATGTTGATAAATATAGGTTTAAGAGTACCGTATATTTGATCAAACGATTTCTTTCAAACTTTAACGGACAACATCGAATCATTCATGATATAATTTCTGTCACCAACGGACATCCAGTTTGTTTTATCTGTATCTACTTATATCCTTGTATAAGTAAATAAAGCTCAATATATATAAAGATTTCCATAGCTGGTAATTAAACTCCCGCTGCAAGTCTCCTCGAGATTTCAGCGGGTTTTTTTGTTTTAAGGCGGTATTTGTCTATTTACCATCAACGAGTCTTTGTAACTCAAACATCTCATCCCTAAGTCTTGCAGCTTCAATAAAGTCGAGATCCTTAGCGGCTTTCTCCATGGCTCTTTTTGTTTTATCTATCATTTTTTTCAAACCTTCTTTATCCATATAGGCAACTACAGGATCAGCAGCGATATCGGGCTTTTCGTCTTCTATGTAGTAGTTTTTATGATCCTTCTTGGAGTCGGCAACTTTGGTTTGATCCAGTATAGCATCTTTAGACTTTATTACCGTAGTAGGAGTGATGCCGTGCTCCTCATTGTAAGCCATCTGCATGCTTCGCCTTCTATTGGTTTCGTCTATAGCCACCTGCATGGAGCCGGTCACCTTATCGGCATACATGATGACCATGCCATTTTCATTTCTAGCTGCTCGTCCAATAGTTTGTACGAGTGATCTTACGTTTCTGAGGAAACCTTCTTTATCAGCATCCAGGATGGCTACTAGGGAAACTTCAGGGAGGTCTAAACCCTCTCTTAGCAAGTTCACACCGACCAAAACATCAAATACTCCTAGACGTAATTCCCTGAGAATTTCGACCCTATCCAGCGTGTCAACTTCAGAGTGAATGTATCGACATTTTACTCCAGCATTTTCGAGGTATTTTTTCAGCTCCTCGGCCATACGTTTGGTTAGGGTGGTGATCAATACCCTTTCCTTCTTTTGCACTCTGTCGTCAATCTCATTCATCAGATCATCAATCTGATTGAGACTGGGGCGCACTTGAATAATGGGATCCAATAGTCCGGTAGGTCGTATTACCTGCTCGACAATTACGCCTTCTGAGTTTTGTAATTCATAATCAGCTGGAGTAGCGCTGATGTATAATACCTGATTGACCATTGTTTCGAATTCTTCGAATTTCAAAGGCCTGTTGTCCATAGCGGAGGGAAGGCGATAACCGTAATCTACAAGGTTGATTTTACGGGCACGATCTCCGCCCCACATTGCCCTGATCTGTGGTATAGTCACATGGCTCTCGTCCACTACCAACAAAAAGTCATCGGGGAAATAATCAATCAGACAAAAGGGTCGCTCCCCTTTCTGGCGCCTATCGAAGTAGCGTGAGTAATTTTCGACACCTGAGCAATAGCCTAGCTCCCTGATCATTTCAAGATCAAACTCTGTTCGTTCTTTCAGTCGTTTGGCTTCTAAACGCCTGCCTTCTTCTTCGAAGTACTGTATCTGGAGTACCAGGTCATCCTGAATTTGTTTGATAGCGTCTTGCAAGACATCTTTCCCTGTTACGAAGAGGTTCGCCGGAAATATTGTAATCACATGTTCATCTGATATTTTCTTACCTGTATGCGGGTCAATGATTTGGATGGATTCAATTTCATCTCCCCAAAATATGATGCGGTAGGCAAAGTCTCCGTATGCAATGAAGATATCGACCGTGTCACCCTTTACGCGAAAGTTGCCACGGTTAAAGTCTCCTTCAGTTCTACTATAGAGGATATCCACAAAAGAGAACAACAGCTTGTTACGAGAAATTTCATCACCCACCTGAATGCGTACAACGTTCTTTCCAAACTCTACCGGGTTTCCAATACCATAAATGCAGGAAACTGAAGCCACCACAATCACATCCCTGCGTCCTGTGAGTAGGGAGGAGGTGGCCTTCAGTCTTAGCTTTTCTATTTCTTCGTTGATGGAAAGGTCCTTTTCAATATACAAGCCTGTGGTCGGCATAAAGGCCTCAGGTTGATAATAGTCATAGTATGAGATGAAGTACTCAACAGCGTTATTGGGGAAAAACTGCTTGAGTTCACCATATAGTTGGGCGGCTAATGTTTTGTTGTGGGAAAGGACCAATGTGGGCTTCTGGGTCTCCTTGATTACATTGGCCACAGTAAAGGTCTTTCCAGAACCCGTAACTCCTAGTAGAACTTGCGCCCGCTCATTGTTATGAATGCCCTGGGATAGCTGCTCAATGGCTTGTGGTTGGTCGCCGGTAGGCTCGTAATCGGAGTGGAGTTCAAAGTTCATATGTGCACATTATTCGGTCGATACAATTCTACGTGGGAATTGATAAAATAGCCAAAGATGTTAGGGTAAATGATGAAAATTAATTCAATGAAAATGATTCTGCTAGATGTGTGATTTGTTTTCTTATATTAGGGGATACTAATTTTTATTTGGCATGGCATACGACGAATACCTGGGAGAACGAATTACTAATTTTCTAAAAGGAAAAAAAGTTAACTTCTTTTCAAAGACTATGATGGGAGGCCTCCTATTTATGGTTGATGACAAGATGTTTTGTGGTATTCACATCGACAAGAAGTATGGTGATTCCCTTCTGATGGCAAGGATAGGAGAGCAGGCCTACGAACAAGAAATAGATAAAGAAGCTTGTCTACCTATGGATTTTACAGGAAGACCCATGAAGGGCTATATCTATATAACTCCTGATGGTTTTGACCTGGATGAAGATTTAGAATACTGGCTAAGCCTTGGCCTTGACTTTAACCCATTGGCCAAAGCTAGCAAGAAGCGGAAGAAGTAGTTGGTAGCATTAGACCTCTGTTTAAACAGGCTCCTTCATTCTTATGCCCTTATCATGCTATTGATCTGTATGTAATTTAATCATACTTTACTACCTTTGATAGTATCATATGATACTATCATGAAGCCGCCTTACGAGATTACTTCAAGTATTTTGCAACTAGTAGCATCTATTTCTGAGAAGATAGGTCAAGTTGATGCGGCTCATTTAGCCAAGCAACCAACGGAACTTAGAAAAAAGAACAGAATTAAAACAATTCAGTCTTCCTTGGAGATTGAGGGGAATACTCTGACTGCTGAACAGATCACAGCATTATTAAATAACAAGAGGATCATTGCACCCGAAAAGGATATTATTGAGGTAAAAAATGCAGTTTCAGTTTATGATCAATTAAGAAACTACAAACCAGAATCTGTTCCTGATTTTAAGTTGGCTCATAAACGGATGATGACGGGGCTCTTAACTGACGCAGGAAAATTCAGAAAAACAGATGTAGGAATAGTTAAGGGATCCCAAGTCGCTCATTTGGCTCCTCCAGGACAAATGGTCAATGGTTTGGTGAAAGGTCTGTTTGCGTATACAAAATCTTCTAATGATTTGACTATGATCAAGAGCTGCGTGTTTCATTATGAGTTGGAATTTATTCATCCGTTTATTGATGGAAATGGCCGGATGGGAAGATTATGGCAAACTGTAATTTTGCTAAAAGAATACCCTGTTTTTGAATTTTTACCAATTGAGACTATCATCAAAGAAAGGCAGGAGGCATACTACCGAGCACTCAATCAGTCGGACAAAAGTGGTCAATCAACCATATTTATTGACTTTATGCTAAGTGTGATTGACTTTTCCTTAGAGTTACTTTTAAATACTCAGAGAATGAATTTGTCTGGCAGGGACAGAATCTTACTTTATAAGGATAGCATCATTGTTCAAGAGTTCACACGTAAGGATTACATGAGGAATTTTAAAGAAATATCAGCGGCAACTGCAAGTAGAGACCTCAGGGGTGCTGTTGAAGAAGGCATTCTTGCCAAAAGCGGGGACAAAAGAAAGACTACTTATAGATTCAAATAGGTTGTATTACTCCCCCCAAATCTCCCAACTCTTTTCTGCCTGGAGTACTAGCATATCGCCACCGTTCTTAGTTTTAGCCCCAGCATTTACTCCTTGTTGCAGGAACGCTGTTACTTCAGGGTTATAAACCAAATCATAAAGAAAGTGTGAGGGAGTAAGTTGATTGTAGGGTAGGTCAGGTTTGTCTTCAATATTTGGGTAGGTACCAAGTGGAGTTGTATTGATGATTAATTTATGATCAGCTATGATATGCTCATTACTAGCAATATGGTCATAGGTATAACCATCTGTTAATTCCTTTCTTGATACGTATTTGTATGGAATATGCAAATCTTCCAGTACCGTCTTAACAGCATTGGAAGACCCACCAGTCCCGAGGATCAATGCTTTTAAACTTCTTTCTGTCAACCAAGGTTCAAGGGATAAACGAAAGCCATAGTAATCAGAATTGTAGCCTTTAAGCTTTCCACTGCCTTGAAATTTTATTACGTTGACGGCATTGATTCTTTCAGCAATTGGATCTAAAGAATCCAGGAATTGCATTACTTCTTTCTTGTAGGGAATGGTAACATTCAAGCCCTGCAATTCTGCTTTATTCTCTTGAATCAGCTTCGGAAATTCGTTGATGGTTGATAGTTCGAAAAGGTCGTAGAAAGAATCTGCAATGCCTTCCTTCTCAAATTTATCAGCAAAGTACTTGCCCGAAAATGAGTGTTTAAGAGTTTTACCGATCAGTCCGTATTTTTTCATATTTTCTTGTATCTGGATACTGGTTAGCAGTTTTTCAATTAGAGTTGTATTTCTATAAACACAGCCAAAAGCGACTAGTGACAAGGGACTAGTATCTGGTTAGTGGTTTTTCGAATTCGACGCTTCATACTTATGCATTTTCATTACCATCTGTATCAGTACCTGCCGCCTTTCTTTCCATAAACCATACAATAAAGAATCCGATGACCGCCAAAAATAAGGCTATAAGAAATTCTGAACCTATCTCTGGAAGGTACCAACTATAGCCAGAAGTCTTTTGTTTGCCATCTGCTAGTGTCATGTACTCAGTAATTTTCCATGGCCAGATAATAGCCAGTGAACCTGCTACAAATCCGGTGAGTAGACTAATGGTCAAATCTTTGAAATGCTTGAAAAGGTAGGAAAGGAGCCTGGAGAAAATGAGTATTCCCAAAACACATCCTACAGCCACAGGAGCTAATATGCCGATATCTACCGTACTGATAGCATGTAAGACCAAAACATAGTTGCCCATGAGTAGCAGAATATACGACCCTGATAGGCCTGGTAAGATCATGCTGCATATAGCAGCCACACCGCATATAATTAAGTAGATAAAGCTGGTATTGGCTTCAGCCGGTGGCAAGAATGCAATCCCAGCGGCTATTGATATGCCTACGACTAGACCAAGAATTGAGGAAATGGAATAACTACCAATTTGTTTACCGACTCCAAGGATACTTGCCACGATCAATCCGAAAAAAAAGGCCATGGTAAGTATTTCATAGTTTTCAAAAGCATATTCCAGCACTTTGGCTAGTCCTGCTATACCTATTCCAATACCCAAGAAAATAGAAATGATGAATTTTAAGTCGGTCTTCTCTACAAAATCATTCCATTTGACCGAAAAAAGCAACTTCATTGCCTCCAAATCAAATGATTTAAGCGCATTGATTAATCTCTCGTAGATACCTGTAATAAAGGCTATGGTGCCGCCCGAAACACCCGGTATAACATTGGCTGCTCCCATGGCTAATCCCTTTAGTACCCAGGATATGTAGAGTTTCATAAATCTAAGAAGTGGTCGAAGGTATCTCCTCTCAGGCCAAGGCGTATGGTCTCTAAAGGTATTACTTCAGAAGGACTGATATTTCCCAGGTTTACATTTGATCCGAGTAGTTTAATAAACCAAACCTGCTGTGCTTTTTGAGGTGCTTCCCAGATTATTTTTTCTGTTGGTATTTTAGTTAATATCTCTTGAACCAGCCCGGAACGAACTTCCCCGGAAGACCGGAATAGTCCCACATTTCCACTTTCCCTTGCCTCTCCAATCACTTTCCAAGACCCGGCATCCAGCTCCTTTTGCATCAGCTCTATCCACAGGTAGGGGGGTATGATCTTTTCTGCATCTTTAGAGCCAACTTCAGACAATACGGTTACCTGCTCAGAAAGGGTTTTGATATACTCACACTTTTTATTGTGATCGAGGGTGATGGATCCATCAGAAACCTCACAGTGCTCCAATTTGTATTTGTCGAGTATTCTCCTGTAATCATCAAATTGATCACGTACAATAAAAGCTTCGAACAAGGTGCCTCCGAAATATACTGGAATACCTTGAGAATGGTAGAAGTCTATTTTTTCCTGAAGGTTTGAAGTAACGAACGAAGTGCCCCATCCAAACTTGACAATGTCTACATACTGTCCACAGGACTCAATCATGTCCTCAGCCTGTCGCAAACTCAATCCCTTGTCCATCACCATAGTGAAACCAGTATCTCTTGGCTTGGATGTCCTTTCGGGGATGCTCTTTAAAGTATAATTCATTCGTTAATCTTTACCCTGTCTAATCAGCTGCAAATAAATTGATAATAGTTATTAAATCCAATACATGGATTCACATTGCTTGAAGGTGGGTGACGGTACTGGTTCAGCCTACTTCTTGTACTGCTGGATGATCTTGTACAGCGCTTTTTGTGTTTCTAAATTTGGGAAGAATTCGTACAGCTCGATGTGCTTTTCGAAATCCAAGGTCAGAGCTTGCTCCAAGTACACAAATGCCTCCTTGTAGTTGCCACCTTCGATTTGGTACACCACAGCACGATAGTAGAGGTCAGCCGACTCTGGGCATTCTTCTATGCCATCTAGCAGGATATTCAAAGCCTGTTCATAATCGCCCTGCTCATAATAGACATATGACCAATCAAGCCATATTTTTTGGTTTTCCGGAGCGAGCTGGCTCGCTTCATCATAAGCATCCAGGCTGGAAATATTGTTGCCCACTTTGTACTCCGCATCAGCAATAGCCTTCCAGTAGTCAGGATTTTCTATATCAAGCTTTAGGGCTTTGTTGAAGAAGTGAACCGCTTCATACCACTTTTCCTGTTTGGTAAGACAAATGCCTGTGAAGTACCACGCTTCGTCATAATACTGATCAAGTTTTGTGGCTTTTCTGAAATAGCGGATGGCCAGTTCGTATTGTTCGATTTTTTCATAAACCGTTCCGATACTATAATATATTTCAGGACTAGGCCCTTCACTCTCCAATGTTACTTTATAAGCATCCAGGGCCTTTTCATACTTTTCCAACTGCATGAAAGAATTGCCCATGTTGAAGTAAGCCGATGTAAACTTGTCGTCAATGGCTATTGCATACTCATAAGCATCTATTGCTTCGCTGTAGCGATTCAGCTTGTTGTAAACGATTCCCAGGTTGTACCAGGCATATTCGGAATAAGGGTCACTCTCTATAAACTCTTTGTAGTAGGAGAGGCTGCTTTCCAGCTCTCCGGTCATATCCAGGCAATAGGCCAGCTCATAAAGCACATTTTCATTATTGAGATTTATTTTAAGTGCTTCCTTGTAAAATTTTATGGCGTCAAAATACTTCCCTTGATTTTGAAAGGTGAGTCCTATGCTGTAGTAGACTTCATCTTTTTCCGATGAGTTTTCCAATGCCTTTTCAAAATTGATCAATGCGTCTTCATAGTTGCCGCTGAGCGCAAATACATTGCCAGTGATCAAGTAAATCTCACTATCTCCTGGATGCAGACTTGAAGCTTTCTCGAGTAATGTAATGGCCAAACCGTATTCCTGAAGGTTGGCGTAACACTGAGCTTTCATCACCAGAAAATCAACAACATAAGGGTATTGCTCTATAGCTAGGTTGGCAGCCTTGAGGGCCTTACGATTTTTTCCAGCATCCAGATAGTGCTGGACTATATTTTCGTATTCCTCCTGACTTAAATAAAATGCTTCGTTGTTTTCCCTGTAGGCCTCATATTGCTTGATCAAATTCCTGTCCTCATTTCTCTCTTTAAAATTCTCTTCCATTCGATGATTTGAATTAAGGTGCAAAGGTATCTATTCTACTGCAATTGAATAGAAAACCAACAATGATGCACATTAAGGTAGATAAATAATTTCAAAAAAAACAGCCAGAGGTCAAGCAATTGAACTGCTTCCAAAACAGATTTTTGAAGAATTATCACAAGTCTTTGATGAGATTTAGATTAATTAGTAATTGTTTTTCAAGGACTTAATGTAGTTTGAGTAAGGATGAAATTTAAGAGTAAAATTTTTGGTGTTTTTTTTAGTAGAAAAGTGATAAATTGGTGCTATGCATAAGTTTTTAAACAAATTGTATGGAAAAAAGTAAGTCTAGTTCGCGCAGGTCATTTGTGAAAAAAGGGGGGATTATGACTGCAGCTTTAGTAGCAGGCTTGGATGTGGTTTTTGCTTCTAAAATGCCAAGCGGATACACCCCATTGATTGTCGAAGATGAGGATGTCCTGAAGCGATTTAATAAGCATCCTGAAATGTCCCTATTAAATGACAGACCGGTGAATGCAGAAGCAGTGGCCCATCTATTGGATGATGAAATCACACCTGCTGATCGCATGTTTATCAGAAATAATGGGATAGTGCCGGAAGATATTGATGCTGACAAATGGGTATTGAAAATAGAAGGGGAGTCTGCCAAAGCAGCAAAGAGTTATTCAATACAGGATTTGAAGTCCAAATTCAAACGGTACACCTATCAGTTGACGTTGGAATGCGGTGGAAATGGTAGAAGTGAGTTTACCCCACCAGCCAAAGGAAATCAATGGACGATAGGTGCAGTGTCTTGTGCCACCTGGACGGGAGTACGTTTGAAGGATGTGTTAGCTGACGTTGGGGTCAAAGCAGATGCGCAATATGTAGGCTACTATGGCCAGGATAAGCATTTGAGTGGTGATACAGAAAAGGTGGTTATTTCCAGAGGGGTGCCTATCCAAAAGGCCATGCAGAAGGAGACATTATTGGCCTTCGCCATGAATGGTGAAGATATTCCACTAGTACATGGTTATCCGCTGCGACTCGTCGCTGGTGGATTTCCGGCCAGTGCTTCTGGTAAATGGATTGACAGACTTGTCATAAGAAATAAAGAACATGACGGACCAAAAATGGGTGGCATGTCATACAGAGTGCCGTGTGAAACTGTAGCTCCCGGATCGAAACTGGAGGAAGAGGATATGTGCGTTATAGAATCCATGCCTGTGAAATCATTGGTTACCTACCCAAGATCAGGGGCAATGATTGGGGAAGGAAAAGCTCTTGAAGTGAGGGGCCATGCCTGGGCCGGCGAGCTCAAAGTTTTCAAGGTTGAATACAGCGTAGATTTTGGTGCCACCTGGTCGAATTGTCAGTTGCAAGAGCCTGCGAACAGGCTGGCCTGGCAACACTGGAAAGCACAAGTAAGTTTTCCGAAGAAGGGCTATTATGAAATATGGGCCCGTGCTACAGATAGCCAGGGAAAAAGCCAACCCATGCTGGTGCCGGGTTGGAACCCAAAAGGATACTTGAATAATGCCTGTCACAGAATAGCAGTAAAAGTGAATTAATGGAGCAGGGAGAAAAAAAATCAACAAATGTCAAGACAATCTTGCTCAGTGTAACATTTGTTGCACTGGCTGTTGTTGCTATTATTTACTTTTTCAACATTAATGAAGCACCAGCCCCTGAGCCAAAAGAAGTAACTGTTGCTGGGCTGGAGATTGAAGATGGTGTCCATAAAGCGACTGGCCTGATAGCGGATGCTGGATTGGAGCTGGTGATTGGCAACTGTACGAATTGTCATTCGGCCAAGTTGATTACTCAAAACAAAGCCACACGGGAAGGCTGGGAGAGTATGATCCGCTGGATGCAGAAAACGCAGAAGTTGTGGCCGTTGGGAACTTCTGAACCGGTAATACTGGATTACCTGTCCAAAAATTACGGCCCGGAAGACAAGGGCAGAAGGGCACCATTGACCAATATTGAATGGTATGAACTAGAGTAAATCTATTCACGTGAAGTATTTGAATGCATTTTGGGAAGCAACAACCGGATATTGGAGCTGGTTTTGGGGGCAGATTACCTTTTCCTCAAGTGATGGGCTTTGGAACAACTACTTCTATTTTCTCATCATGGTTTCTGCAGTGTTTTTTGCTCTAGAGATATTAAAACCCTGGAGGCAGAATCAGTCTAAATTCAGGAAAGACTTTTGGCTGGACTTTTTCTACATGTTCTTCAACTTCTTTCTGTTTTCCGTCATTGCTTTTGCAGGGTTGTCTGAAGTAGGTGTTAACCTATTCAATGACTTTCTGGCTATGTTTGGAATAAAGAATCTGGTGGCGCTGAACGTACAATCCTGGCCAGGCTGGTTACAGCTGTTGTTACTGTTTGTGGTCAAAGATTTTATAGAGTGGTGGGTGCACCGTTTGCTTCATCGCTCGTCATGGCTTTGGCAATTTCATAAAGTTCATCATAGTGTTGAGGAGATGGGCTTTGCGGCACACCTTCGTTACCATTGGATGGAAAATGTGATCTACAAATCGTTGGAGTATGTGCCATTGGCCATGATCGGATTCAGTTTGTCCGATTTCTTTTTGGCCCACATGGTGGCCATAGCCATTGGTCATTGGAACCATGCAAATTTTCATATCAACATAGGCCCATTTAAGTATATCGTGAACAATGCGGCCATGCACATCTGGCACCATGCCTACGATATTCCTGAGGATAGAAAGTATGGTGTCAACTTTGGTATATCTTTGAGTATATGGGATTACTTATTCGGAACCAACTATATCCCACATTCAGGTCGGGACATCAGGCTGGGATTTCCGGGTGTTGAAAAATTTCCAAAGACTTTTGTGGAACAAAACACCCATGGATTTAGTAAATAAGATGATCTTATCAAGTAGATTAAAATCACTCATGAAAATGCGCTACAATATTTCACTTCTATTCTTTATAGCCCTATTAACATTCAGCTGCAAGAGCCATTCTGAAACGGTGGCTGAGGCCAATGAAAAGGCTGAAAAAGTTCAGAATAAAATATCATCTCTAAAGCTGCCAGCTGGTTTTGAAATATCCGTCTTTGCAAGCAGTGTACAAAACGCAAGGTCTCTGGCACTGGGTAGGAATGGTACCATCTTCGTAGGTTCCAGAAGGGCAGGAAAGGTATATGCACTTGTGGATGAGAACAAGGATGGCAAGTCAGATAAAACCTATGTCATTGCCAGTGGTCTGAATGATCCTAATGGAGTGGCTTTTAGAAATGGGAGTTTGTATGTAGCGGAAATATCCGAACTGAATAGGTACGATGATATCGAAAGCAAGCTGGCCAATCCTCCTAAACCTGTGACTATATATGATGACTATCCAAGAGACAATCACCATGGCCAGAAAGTGATAGCCTTTGGTCCAGATGATAAACTGTACATTCCGCAAGGTGCTCCATGCAATATTTGTGAAAATAAAAAGGAGGTGTACGCCTCCATCACCAGAATGAATCCCGATGGTAGCGGTAGAGAGATATTCGCTCATGGTGTGCGAAATTCTGTAGGCTTGGCCTGGCATCCCGAAACCGGTGAACTGTGGTTCACGGATAACGGCAGGGATAATTTAGGAGACAATATGCCTCCTTGTGAGTTGAATTACGCTCCTAAGATGGGAATGCATTTTGGTTATCCGTATTGTCATGGTAGTGATATTGGAGATCCTGAGTTTGGTCATAAGCGATCCTGCGATGAGTTTATCGCACCAGCAAGGAAGCTTGGAGCACACGTTGCTCCACTTGGATTGAAATTCTATACCGGCGATATGTTTCCTGAAAAATATAGAAACCAAATATTTATCCCTGAGCATGGGTCATGGAACAGGCGAAAAAAAATCGGCTATCGTGTATCCATGGTGAAGCTGGAAGGCAACAGGGCTGTAAGCTATGATACCTTCATAGATGGCTGGCTGGATGAAAAGGAGCAGGAGGCCTGGGGACGACCAGTGGATTTGCTTGTGCTACCTGATGGTTCTATGCTTTTGTCAGACGATAAAAGTGATACCATTTACCGCATCACATATTCAGGAAAGTAGATGCAGGAACACGTTAGTTTTACTTTCAAGGCTCCCTTTGTTACCCTAAATTCCATTACGCCAAACACCAGGCACATTTGGATAGTTTGTCATGGTTATGCTCAGATGGCCGAGCGCTTTATTCAGAAGTTTAGCATTCTAGACCCAAACGAGAATTTCATCCTAGCTCCCCAGGGGCTATCAAGATTTTATTTCGATACCTATACCAAGATAGGTGCCAGCTGGATGACGAGGGAGGATAGAGAGACTGACCTGGAAAATCAACGTGGTTATATAGATGCTATATTCGAAAATGTTTTCGATGGTGTCGATTTGTCCAGATATAAGCTTCATTTGCTGGGTTTTTCGCAGGGTGCATCCATGATATGTAGAATAGCTGCCCATAAGAAAATCGAATTCAGTGAACTGATACTCTGGGCAGGCGGGTTCCCAAAAGAACTGTCTGCAAATGATTTTCAATTTCTGGGACAGGGAGCAAAACTGAAAGTTGTGTTGGGCAGTAAGGACGAATATTATAAATCTGTAGACTATAAAAAAGAACTTGGCTATATGGAGCAGGGTACTGGCTTGAAGGCCAACTTCATTCGATATGAGGGAACGCACAAAATAGAAAAATCAGTATTGAAACGAGTAATTGATTCTGAATGAAGGGTTTGATAGGCTTAGTATTCTTTCTGTCTGCAGTGGCAGGCAATCTTCTGGCGCAGAATGGCTATTGGCAACAACGGGTGGATTATGTGATGAATGTAACTCTCGATGTGGAGACAAATGAATTAACCGGAACTCAACAGCTGAGGTACACCAACAATTCTCCTGATACGTTGGATAGGGTATTCTATCATTTGTATTTCAATGCTTTTCAACCTGGCAGTATGATGGACGTACGTGCCAGGACACTTGAAGATCCTGACCGGAGAATAAAAGATAATATTTACTATTTGAAAAAAGAGGAGCAGGGCTGGCATAGAATCAACTCTCTCCAACAAGATGGCACTACCCTCAATTATGACGTTCAGGGCACGGTATTAGAAGTTGATTTGGCTACTCCACTATTGCCTGAAAGCGCAACATCCTTTTATATGGAGTTTCAAAGCCAGGTGCCCTTATTGATCAGGAGATGTGGACGTGATAATGCTGAAGGCATTCGCTATTCCATGTCCCAGTGGTTTCCGAAAATGGCTGAATATGATAAGGATGGCTGGCATGCCGATCCATATATCAATTGGGAATTCTATGGCCCCTGGGGTGATTATGATGTATCTATCACCATTGATAAGGATTATGTCCTTGGTGCTACAGGTATATTGCAAAATCCACAGGCCGTCGGTCATGCCTATGCAGATGGCAAAGGAAAACCCAGGAAGGGTAAGCTAACCTGGAATTTCAAAGCGGAAAATGTCCATGATTTTGTTTGGGCCGCTGATCCTGAGTTGACTCACGTGGTAAAAAAAACAAGCTCAGGTATTGATATCCATTACTTGTATCAGAGTGATACGCTTGCGGAGAATTGGCAAAAACTCCATGAGTATGTAGACAAAACCTTTGCTTTTATGGAGAAAAATTTCGTGCCTTATCCATACTCTCAATATAGCATCATTCAGGGTGGGGAAGGCGGTACGGAATATCCCATGGCTACACTCGTGACGGGACACAAATCTTTTGATCGCCTGCTGGGTACGGCAGTACATGAAATTTGTCACAACTGGATACCGATGTTAGTTGCGCCGAACGAGACATTGGATGCGTGGATCGATGAGGGATTTGCTGAATACGCTGAGGAGCTTGTGATGATGGAACTGTTTCCTGACAAAAAATATAATTTCAGCAAACATTATGATTTATACTTAAAATTGGTTGATGGTGGAAAGCAGGAAGTTCTTTCCAAGCATGCGGATCACTTTGTTCATAATAATACTTATGTACACAGCACATATTTCAAGGGTGGGTTTGGCTTTCATCAGCTAGCTTCTGTCATTGGAAAACATGCACTGATGGAAGGGTTTCGTGGATTGTTTAGAGAATACAAGTTCAGGCATATAGGTAAAAGTGAATTAATCAGGGCTTTTGAAAAAACCAGCGGCATAGAACTCGATTGGTATTTTGATTATTGGATTAATAGTACCGCTACTATTGATTACGCCATCAGGTCTGTGGTGGGAAACGAAGAAAGCACTGATGTGATGATCGAACGGGTAGGAGACATGCCTATGCCTTTGGATATTGTGGTAGAGCTCAAGGATGGCAAAAGGTTAAAATATTATGTTGCTCTGGGAATAATGAGAGGACAAAAAACTTTGGAAGATGATGTAATAAAACTGAGCGATTGGCCCTGGGTAAATCCCTACTATGAAATTGAAATCAAATCTCCACTCTCAGAGATCAAGAAGATCACAATAGACAAATATAATGGCATGGCAGATATCAACCGATCCAACAATTCCTATCCATTTGACAATAAGCTGAAGTTGAAAGGTAAGCCGGAGGATTGAGGGTGGTGGGGTAATTGGCGAATGTGAGAGTGAGTCTTATTTTGTGACGTCAAGGTTCAGTTTGTTTCCGGCAACTTTGATGGCTTCTAAAATCTTCGTTACTGAGGTTGTGTTCTTAGAAATGGTGTTGATCCGCTGATAAACTAACCTTAAATCAATCATGTCATGAATTGGGGATTCCAGCTTATCAATTATCAGCTGTTGGTTTTGTTCGCTGGAGTTATGAAAAGCATTAACGAAGGACTTAGGAAATTTCTCAGCAAAGATGAAAAGTTCTTCATTCGATGCTTCTGCAAATTCGACATTGTTTGGGTTGGTTGTTTGAATTTCATAAATGAGCTTACTGATCTCGTACGCTTTGGTTGAAACGCTCACAATTCGGGATTTATGAACGTAACCAGATGTTCCATCATTCTTTGTTACACTCCACCAGTTAGATTGGTCTGAAGGTTGAAAGTTAAAAAGTTCACCAGTTTTGATAGTTGTTATGATGTTCGCACTTCCTGACTGGCCGTCTCTGACGTTCGTGTAGCCATCCGGATCGTTAATATATGCCTCTTCATCAATTGTTGTGGACTGGGCGTAGGAGTTCAGTCCAAAGAAAATGGTTATGGCGATTATTGGGAGTTTGCTCATGATTTTGGTCGGTCTCAATTCACTCTAACTAGCTATGAACACGCACAAAGCATATTATACTTCTAATATAGAAAGTAATAAAAATATGATTGACCTTTTGCAGGTTAAACCCTCCTGTATATGCTTGAGGTTTGATTCCTGCCGACAGATGGCTGGACCAACAAAAGCGAAATCCTATTTAAACTGTTTTGGCTTCAAATTTTTACTGGCATTTTCTGCGATTTCCAAAATTCTCTTTTGTCTTGTCTCCTTTCTTTTAGCAGAAATAACCCAATGTAATAATATTTTTTTTACAGACTTACTTAAACTATCAAAGTAGTCAAAGGAGCCTTTATGGTTTGCAAATTCTTCCTTTAAATCCTCTGGAATTACAAGTCCTTCAACTTCATCTAAAATTTCCCAGGAACCATTTTCTTTTGCAATTTCAATGCTTTTGTAGCCTGCTTCTTCCATCAGTCCCTGGTCAATTAAGGTTTTAACTTTTTCCTTATTGATCTTAGACCAATTACTTTTCTCTTTTCGTTTGCAGAAATACTGTTTGTATTGCTCATCGTCTATCGTCTTTTTGACACTATCAATCCACCCAAAACAAAGCGCTTCATCCACAGACTCACTCCAGCTCAGATTATGCTTCGGAGATTTTTTCTTATAAAAAATCAGCCAAACTGCCTCGTTTTTAAGGTGGTTCTCTTCGAGCCATTTTCTCCATTCTTTTTTGTCCTTAGGACAAAAGTCTTCTACATCCTTCATGCTTTACTCTCAACTTTTCTAATCTCTTAAAAGTATCAGATAGCAATGGTCTTTGCAAATGGCATGCTTGACTTATGAATGGTCGTATTAGTGCCTATTTTTCAACCCTTCGCCTCCGTTGGTCTTGTGACCAATCGCACCGATTGTGCCTGATGAGCCAACAACTTTGTCGGTTTGTCGGTGACAACACCAACAAAGGCGGAAATCATCACAAGCTCATCTTATCAGAATAAATCAATTATTGAGTTGATCTTGGTCATTGGAGCATACTTTTCTTATGAGTAAATTATTGTATTAAACAAAATAGTCATGCAAAGTTTGAAGGAGACGATATTGTGGATTCTTTTGCTAGTAGTTATGACACCATTAGCATTTTTGTTGATGCCCATTATTGCATTGATTTGGATAATGGGTGGGATACATACTATGTTTAATGGATTTTTTAATACCAGTCATAGTTGAGTGAAAGAAACTGATTACAAGGATTGCCTGTTTTCTTTTCGCACTGAAAAGAGATAGGAGAAATATGTTTCGTTCATTCAAGTGGAATACCTTCGCCTCCGTTGGTCTTGTGACCAATCGGACTGAATGTGCTTAATGAACCAACAATTGTCGGTTTGTTGGTGACAACACCAACCAAGGCGGAACACTCATTTCTTAGTTCGGCCTAATCCTTATGCTCAGCCGGGTCAAGGTTTTCGGCTCCTGGCAACTTCCCTACCAATTCAGCTGGATTGTGAATCAACACGGGCATATGCTGAGGGCAGATATACAGTTGCTGCTCTTGAAATTCGATTGAAATCAGTGGAACAATATGACTGCCTCGTTCGCAGAATACGCATTGTTTTTTTACAGTGTCCATTAGCTATTTTAAGATTTTGTTAAAACAAATAATGGCAGATAGGTTGATGTAAAAGTAGTTAATTATGATGAATGTTAGGCGCCTTGAAGGAGTAAGAAATTTTGCCCCGTTGGTCTTGTGACCAATGGGATAGTTTACGGCTAAAGAACGAATAGCTTTAACGATTTGTTGGTGACACCAACAACAGTGGCGAGAATATTTATAGTTCTGTATTGTCATAGGTAAAACATTCCTTGGACTATTTAGATGTAATTTTGAGTATCTTTAAGTAGGCTAATAACATAAAATTTGAAGTTTATCGCCCTAAACATACTATCCAGCAGAGGAATTAAGGTATTGATATTTTTGTCAGTGATTTCATGCGCTGATGAATCCAGTTTAGATGCTACAAATTCCGGTGACAAATCTGTAGACAATATTGTAAGTGCAGTCGAATTGCCAAAACGACCTGGTGTTCGACCGGAAACAACTAAAGGAGTGCCTCATGTGCAGATTGATGTTGAGTTGGTTTCAGAAGTCAATAAGGAGTTGTATCGGAGAGTTTTCTCCATTCCTGGTATTGAAAACCGGCCTTCAGTAATTGCAGGATGGCAAGGAATGTGGTTGTCAAACAAAGTGAACCTGAATGTTCCCGATGCGGTAATTGACGGTCGGGAATTTGCACATATTCATGATGATGGTAGTTTGCACATTTTTTTGGAGCCATCTCGTAGCAATGAAGCAGTAGAAAAATGTTGGGCAATACATCATCCCTTTGCAATCGAAAAACGGACAGGATGGGATGGTTTTGTAATGCTGTATACCCCTCAGTCTATACATGAGCTTAATGTGACATTCCAACTCATCGTAGATGGATATAATTACGTAACGGGACAAAATTTATTGGCTACTGACTTTTATTAGTTCATGCTCTTTATTCTAAATTAGTTTAGGAGCACAAAGAATTCCAATAGAATAAAAATGTCAGAAGTTCCTATGCTCTATTCAGGTTTTATTAATCACTTATGACACAGAAGAGTTGATCGGATCCGAAGAATGCAGATTCGACAACTAAACTACCATAGTTTGCGACTGAAGACCGAATCGCTCTAGAGATTTGTTGGTGACAACACCAACAAAGGCGAAAAGCATATAATGTAGTATTACAAAGCAGCCTTCCTTTTTAGCAGAGAAAGGCCACTTAAAGTTGATTTCTATTATGAGTAAATTAAAGCTCCCAACCTTGTCTATAGGTTCTGCCTACAAATTGGTTGGCTTCTTCCTGGTTGGTGATTCGCATGTTTTCACCATCCCATAGCAACTTTTTACGTGCATAAAAGTCCATTCGTCCTTTGCTGTTTTTATTACCAAGCATATAACTTCTGATGGCCAAATTACCCATCAAAACCGTTTCAGTCATTGGTCCGGCATAGTCAAAAGAAGAAGTCAGAGCCATATGTTCCGGGCTTTTAAAGCCAGCCTTACACGCATCCACCCACTTTCTATGATGGCCATATTCTGGCTCTTTGTTTTCTTCTACCTCAGGACCAAATTCTGTAGTGCCATCATTCAGGTATAGTTTCGGCATAATCGGAGAACTGTCATTGATATTCGTTGAGATGATGCCTTTTTCTCCTATGATCAATACACCGTTGGCACTTTTTGCCCCTCCTATATCATGATCGGCTGGAATAATATCAGGATGGGCTGGCCTGATTCCACCGTCACTCCAGGTCATTTCGATAGGGGACTTGCTTTTAGCTGTAGCCCCAAAATGCAAAGTAATGAATGACGAAGGAGGGCATCCTTCCGGATGATAATTAGCTGTCCACATCTGAGAGTAAATAGAACTAACGCTACATTCCGCATCGGTTGGATATTTCAGTCCTAAAGTCCTAAAAGGTATATCTATTAAGTGGCATCCAACATCGCCTAAAGCTCCTGTGCCATAATCCCACCAGCCTCTCCAACTGAATGGGTGGAGGTTAGGAATGTAATCCGTTTTTGCTGCTGGTCCCTGCCATAAGTCCCAATCCAAATCTTTAGGTTTTTGTGAAGCATCTGGTGCAGGCATGGCTGTACCCTGCGGCCATACTGGACGATTGGTCCAAATCTGTACTTTCGAAATTTTGCCAAGCTTGTCCGAATCAATCCAGCCCTGGATCATTTGCAACAATGGATTCGAACCACCCTGATTACCCATTTGGCTCACTATTTTATTGTCCCTTGCCATTTGTGTTAAAGTCCGGGCCTCATGTATGTTGTGTGTCATTGGCTTTTGTACATATACATGAACACCCCGCTTCATTGCAAAGGATGCGGCCGGGCCATGGACGTGATCAGGAGTAGAGATGGTCACCGCATCAATATCCTTTTCTTTGTCCAGCATCTCCCGGTAGTCGCTATAAAGTTTTGCTTTCGGGAATGCCTCTATAGACTGAGCCGCTCTGCCAAAATCTACATCACAAAGGGCAACCACCCTTTCACGACCGCCTACGGAAGCATTGCGAATATCGCTTCTACCTTTTCCGCCAGCTCCGATTGCTGCCAGGTTTAACTGGTCGCTGGGAGCCATATACCCAATACCACCAAGTACGTGTCTTGGTACTAAGAAAAAGGATGAGGCAATAGCGCTGTTTTTGATAAATTCTCTTCTGGAAGAAGCGGTTTTAGCTTGAACTGGTTTTTTCATTTTTAATCGATTTTACTGAAGTGAAAAGTTGATAGTTTGTGATTTATACATTTATGATGATTCCTAAAAATAGTGAATTTAGATGATTAGTTGTCGTTTTAGGAAGTATTTTGAGTCAGGACAGCCGAGCTTTATTGCTATAAGTACTTTTCTATTTGCCCGGTATGGGCCGTGCTTAAGATGTCATATTATGCCAGGGTGCTTAAGCACCTAGAGGGGAGAGTTCCTGTATGAGTATAAGAACATTCAATAGAGGCAAATTGATATATTTATTGGAGGCATAGTCTTAAAAATCATTTGCTTGATTTTTAAGACTATCTATGCTTGTAGTTGTTGATAAATCTAAATATTTTAGCATTACTAAAATATTTAGATTTATTTCGTTTTGAAAGCCATACTACATTTAGATTTGGACACATTTTTTGTGTCTGTAGAGAGAAGAAAAAACCCTAAGTTGATGGGTAAGCCCGTGCTTATCGGAGGAGTGAGTGATCGTGGGGTGGTGGCATCATGTAGCTATGAAGCCAGGAGGTTTGGCATCCACTCAGCTATGCCTATGAAGACCGCCAGGGCCCTGTGTCCGGAGGCTGTCATTATGCGTGGTAATTCTGCTGACTATTCCAATGCTTCTCATGAAGTGACAGAGTTTGTGAAGGATGCTGTACCGGTTTTTGAAAAAACTTCAGTTGATGAATTTTATGCCGACCTCTCAGGTATGGATAGGTTTTTTGGCTGTCTTAAAATGGCCACTGAGCTAAGGGAAAGGGTGATTGAGGAAACCAAACTTCCTATTTCATTTGGTTTGTCAGAAAATAAAACTGTATCAAAAATTGCTACGGGAATAGCAAAACCCAACAATCAATTGATGATAGACTATGGGGCAGAAAAAGCCTTCCTTGCGCCACTTTCAGTAAAGAAAATTCCTATGGTAGGAGATAAGACCTATCAAAAACTGAGGAGTCTTGGTGTAAGGAAAATCCATACCATCCAACAGATGCCCATTGATCTAATGGAGCGGGCTTTTGGTGTGAATGGCGTGACAATTTGGAGAAAAGCCAATGGCATAGACCGCTCCCCGGTGATTCCGCATACAGAGCGAAAGTCTATATCGACAGAGCGCACTTTTGATAGAGATACCATCGATGTAGTGAAACTCAAAGGCATTCTTACAGCTATGACTGAAAACCTGGGATTTCAACTGAGAAGGGGAATAAAGCTTTGCGCCTGTATCACAGTAAAAGTGCGCTATTCGGATTTTAATACTTATACACTCCAATCAAAAATACCCTACACATCAACAGATCATATATTAATCCCTCGGGCATTGGAGCTTTTTGACAAACTGTATAACAAAAGACTGCTGGTGCGCTTGATTGGGGTGCGTTTGAGTGATATCGTAAATGGGTACCATCAAATCGATCTTTTCGACAGCAAGATGGACTTGCTGAGGTTATACCAGGAAATGGATTATATCCGTGATAAGCACGGGGATCGGTCTGTGATGCGGGCTTCAGGTATGGAAGCTAAGACTATTTCACGCTGGAATCCTTTCACTGGTGAGCCCCCGCCACTATTGGCCAACAGGAGACGATAATGCTCAATGTACATTCATATTACAGTTTTAAGTATGGTATTTTCTCTATCGAAAAGTTACTGGAATGGGCTATACGCCAGCGATATAAGGTTCTTGCACTTGCAGACATCAATAGTACTTCAGGAAGCCTTGATTTTGTTCGCCAGGCGAAAAGGTCTAATATCCGTCCCATTTTGGGTATTGACTTTCGAAACAACGCCACCCAGCAGTTTGTTGGCATAGCCAAAAACAACGAAGGGTTTTACCAACTGAATAGCTTTCTATCCAGACATTTGCATGAAGGTCTCCCTATTCCATTGGAAATGGGTAATTCTAGTGACTGTTTCATAATTTATCCGCTCGACAACATTCCAGACAGGGCACTCAAGTCACATGAATATATTGCCATCAAACCAAGAGAAGTTAGCAGAAGGTGGTTTTTGCAGCAACTACCCCAGGACAAGCTTATTGCTTGCCCAACTTTCACACTTCCGCATAAAACTGACTTTGAGCTCCATTGTGTATTAAGGGCCATTGACCTGAATACTTTGGTAAGCAAGCTAAACCCTTCGGATACAGCAAGCAAGGAGGATGTTTTTATGAGTAGAAAGCAGCTGATTGCAGCTTACAAAGAGCTACCGATTGCGCTGGAAAACTTAAAGCATGTAATAGAGCAGTGTGCGGTTGATTTTGAATTTGCTCCAAAGGCCAAACCTCAAAACCTCAAGACCTGGACTGCATCCAAAAAAGAAGATTATGAAAAGGTAAGAGAGTTATGCTACCAGGGGATGAATTACCGCTATGGTGAAAAACCTAAAAGAGCGATTTTCGATAGGCTGGAAAATGAATTGAATACTATTAAAAAGATGGGTTTTTTGTCATACTTCCTGATTAGCTGGGATATGGTCAAATATGCCCGAAGCAAGGGGTATTACTATGTTGGGCGAGGTAGTGGGGCCAATAGTATTGTGGCTTATCTATTGCTAATTACCGATGTAGACCCCATCGAATTAGACCTTTATTTCGAGCGGTTCATCAACTTGTTTCGTAAAAACCCTCCGGATTTTGATATCGACTTTTCTTCAAAAGACAGGGATGATGTTACTCGCTACATTTTTGAAAAATATGATCACGTGGCTTTGCTTGCTACATACAGCACCTTTCAGGGGAGGTCAATTGTGAGAGAAGTGGGGAAGACTTTTGGAGTGCCTCCTTATGAAATAGATAGACTTCAAAAAAATCTGGGTAGAAACCCTGACGACCAGGGTTTTGATCATCACTCAAGGCTTATTCTCAATTATGGAATGCAATTAGAAAAGTTTCCCAGCCACCTGAGTGTACATGCCGGTGGAATTATTATTTCTGAAAAACCCATTCACTATTTTACCGCCACTTCCTTGCCTCCCAAAGGTTATCCCATCACTCAATTTGACATGCATATCGCGGAGGATATTGGGCTTTATAAATTTGATGTATTAGGGCAGAGGGGCTTGGGAAAGATCAAGGATGCCATACAAATCATCAAGGAAAACCAACCAGACAGATTGGATATCGATATCCACAATGTGAAATTATTTTTCGATGACCCTTTGATTAAAATAAACCTAAGGGAAGCCAAGGCCATTGGTTGCTTTTATGTGGAGTCTCCTGCTATGCGAATGCTGCTGACAAAACTGCAAGCGGAAGATTACCTCACTTTGGTGGCAGCCAGCTCAGTGATCCGTCCAGGTGTGGCTAAGTCGGGAATGATGCGTCAGTATATTTTGCGGTACCGCATGCCGGAAAAAAGAAAAGACGCCCATCCGGTATTACAGAAAATCATGCCCGAAACTTTTGGGGTGATGGTCTATCAGGAAGACGTGATCAAAGTAGCTCATCACTTTGCCGGGCTTACACTAGGAGAGGCTGATCAGCTTAGACGCGGCATGTCCGGTAAATACAGGTCACGTGAAGAGTTTTTAAAGGTGAAAACCAAGTATTTTGAAAACTGCAGCAAAATGGGCTACCCGCAAGCGCTTAGCAAAGACGTTTGGCGGCAGATAGAAAGTTTTGCAGGCTATGCATTTGCCAAAGGTCATTCTGCATCTTATGCTATAGAGAGCTACCAAAGTTTGTTTCTAAAATCACATTACCCCCTGGAATATATGGTAGCAGTCATCAACAATGGTGGAGGGTTTTATAGCAAAGAATTTTATGTGCATGAGGCACGCATGCATGGAGCTAAAGTCGAACTGCCTTGCATCAATACCAGTCAAGCTCAAACAATCATCAAGGGTAAAACCATCTATATTGGTTTAAGTCTGATAAAGGATCTGGAAAGCCAGATGATCTTTGAAATTATTATTGAACGTGAAAGAAATGGGCCTTTTAAGTCAGTAGATGAGTTTGTGAAACGGGTAAGCATATCGCTTGATCAGCTTAGACAACTCATTCGTATTGATGCATTTCGTTTTACTGGAAAAGATAAAAAGTCACTGCTGTGGCATGCTCATTTTTTGCTTGGTAATACAGGTAAGAGCCAAATAAAGCCTTCCTTGTTCGATCCTCCGCTAAAAAAATATAAACTCCCGATCATGGAGCACTCAGAGGTTGAAGATATATATGATCAAATAGAGTTGCTGGGGTTTCCATTGATTAGCCCTTTTAGACTGTTGGAAGGAAAACCTCCGAACTATGTGATGGCAAGCCAACTCATGAAATTTATCAACAAAAAAGCCAGGACATTAGGCTATCTCATTACTACCAAAAACACGATGACCTCTAAAAATGAAATAATGCATTTTGGTAATTTTCTTGATGAAAATGGAGAATTTATTGACACGGTTCATTTTCCACCTATTGCGAAAAAATTTCCATTTAATGGCAGGGGTGTTTACTTGCTTGAAGGAAAAGTTGTGGAAGAGTTTGATGCTATCAGTATAGAAGTTCAATATATGAAACGGATGAACTACAAGTCTATTGAAGCATAAAGGTTACCCCCTCAACTTCTCCATTTCAACAATTGTTTCTTCTAGCTTGTCAAAAACCCGTCCATACACCAGGCGTACATCCCATCTGTAGAGTTTATCAGAAAAGTAAGCCATGATGAGACTAATAATTAATGCACCAATTAAGCCGAATAATGGCATGTCCCAGACTAAAATTATGTCAGGAAATGCTTTGGTAATGATGGCTTCATTACTTCCTGCAAACCATACGGTACTCGCCGCTATCAAAAAGGTCATCGGGTAAAACAGCCTCATAATCTTCACATTTTTGGACATCAACTCTTTGAGCCATGAGTCGAACGCCTTGAGGTAATCATAACTGGAAGCACCCTTGTTGATCATTTTGATTCCCGTCATTTGCCTTTTGCTGTACCAGGTTAACGCAAAGAGCATAACGGCTATCACAACTCCCTGCCATACAGCATCAATGAAATAGTAGATGACCATTATGGCTACTGCCATGATCACTAGGGCGATTAAGTTAACTTTAAACATTCTGGTCAGCTTATCGATCACATGCTTCGATTTTTGCTCGTAGAGATTGTTGATCGTAGGTGCTATCAAGGCATCACTTTGCAGAAAGCCTTCTTTCCAAATAGATTCAATTGATTTTTCCATCTAATAATTTCTTTAAACGTTCTTTAATTCTTTTGATCCGCACACCAATATTGTTTGAGTTGGTGCCTAGGATGTCAGCAATTTCCTGGTAGGACTTCTCTTCCAGGTATAGTAGGATCACCGCTCTGTCTACTTCTGATAGGTGCTTTATAGCATCATAAAGCTGGTTTAGCGCTTCATTGTCAAAAGCATGATTTTCTACTGTTACTTCATCGGGAAGTGCTTCTGAGGCAAAATACTGGTGACCGTTTTTCTTCTTTTTAAGTAGAGTAAGGCTGACATTTAGCGATATGCGATACACCCAGGTAGACCATTCACATTGTTGTTTGAAGTTGTCTTTACTACGCCATATCTGTAAACAGACTTCCTGGTAGTAGTCTTCAAAATCTGCTTGAGTATTAGTATACGCCCGGCAGATTTTGATAATAATGGCCGCAAAGGGCAGGATCGAGGTTTTGTAAAAGTCGCTACTCACGGTTGGTGGTTGTGTTGTGGTCAGGCTGTTTCTTCTTTTGTCGATCTGAATTTACCTAGCACACTGGATAGCAGAGAAAACTGTATTCCGGCTCCAACGATTAGAATGTTGAAAAACAAAGTGTAGTTTTCAGACGCGCTTACCAGGTTGCTCGTGAGTAGAATACAAGCCCATACCAGGCCATTGACTATTTCAATACCGGCAATTTTTTTGTTAATGTTTGATTTCATAATCTTAGAATTTAATGATTTTTCTTGTTTAGTGGCGCCAAACGAAAATCATTACACCCCAATGAAATATTTTTTCTGAATAGTGAATGTTTGGGCGAGAATAATTGACATGTGCATTTATACTCAAATTGCCAACATCAATTCTAATGCTTATGTTTTTCCAGGTGTTGTCTTAGTAGATCTTTACCATAGTCGTTACCATTGGGTGTTCTGACAACTGTATGGATGTGATTTCTGGAAGGTTTTTTACGATCTACATTGGGCACTCCAACCACTCTTTGATGATCAAATTCTATCAATACTACCGGGCTGTGAATGCGATAGTAAAATACAGCATCTTCTGTCGTTTCACCTACCCATGCAAAGTATGTATTGTCCATATGCTCCTCCACTTCCTCCATTTTCACCTGCTGATGGCCTTCTCTCATGTTGCTGATGTATTGAAATATCAAATTCGATAAATCCTTTTTTTGAGACTCTGATATAAGCGAAACTTTAAAGCCTTCATATTCAAGTGTTAGGTTGTCTTTATTGGCAGAGGCAATATTGTTGTTCTTTTCTTTCGATTTAGAAATTGTAGCCAATTCCTGATGTTTAGCAGTCAGTGACTGCATGAAAGCCAAGCCAATGTTTTGCTCGTCTTGAAACAATGTATTTCCCGTGTATTTCCCAGTGGTGGTGACAACTGGTTCTGCACCCATAAAAACCGGAGACATTACTATTTGATCGCCAAGGATGAAATAGTTGATGATTAAATGATGACCGTCTAGTTGCCAACCCCATGGTTCGGTTATGGAGGGTTTTCCCATTATGCTAAAGAAGTAAA
Source organism: Cyclobacteriaceae bacterium (assembly GCA_049115735.1). Lineage (GTDB taxonomy): Bacteria > Bacteroidota > Bacteroidia > Cytophagales > Cyclobacteriaceae > CAXBNB01. The sequence continues at coordinate 283,062 of JAGDZP010000012.1, forward strand.
GCTCCTCATCAAAAGCATCCGATCTGTTGTTGAGCTCCCTAAGGGTTTGGTCTGTTTTCATGATGTCCTTGCTCAGTTGCAAGCCCTTAGCACTTAGCGAATTTTGCATTAGCCCAAATGCTACTTTTTTCTGAGCTTCTGTCATTTCTTTTAGGCTCACACCTTGACGGTCGTATATGCCATTATCCACATTGCTCCATTTTCTCCATTCCTGGTCATCAATGGGGTAGGTGGTTTTGTCTAGTTGTGCTTTGGTCAGACTATTTAGAAATGCTTCTGCTGCATTTTTGATGGGTTCGGTTGAGATATTGGTAGCTCGTATAGGAAATAGATTGTTTAGTGTATCGCTGTTAACATAAATTCCACGATAAGGCTCTTTCAACGCTTCGGCTTCTCTTTTGGCAAAACGCTGCTTTACAGGATTGACTTCTTTCTGAGCTTCAGTTTTGTTCTCTTCTTTTAAAACTGGTCCGGTGCAATTGACAATTAGGAAGATTAGAATTGAAAATATATATTTTATCATTGTTGATAAGGTTGGTAAGCTGTTGATTTGAGCGTAATACTTTTCCCAATTTAACAATAATTGTTGGTAGTGGTTTTCTTGAATTTTTTATTGATGAATTTGAAGTTTTGTTCCATGTGTTAAATTAAAATTCTATGTTTAACTTCGATGCTCGGTGGTTCGCAAACCTACAACAAGCGATTGCATGTTGTTGGTTTGAAATCTGTCGGTTATAAAACTATTTGCTGTCTAGACTTTTAATGAGAATTCTATTAAATCCTATTCTGCTTGCACTTATTTTTTTCATCTATTCCTGTGGTGAAAAGGCTAAGCAGGAAAGCACTACTAAGGTTGCCAAATCAGATAAACCAAATATTGTGGTAATCGTTTCGGACGACCATGGTTCAAGGGATGCGGGTTGCTATGGCAATGCTGCCATCAAAACTCCCAACATTGACTACCTGGCATCTGAGGGCGTACGCTTTACCAATGCTTATGCCACCAGCCCTTCGTGCAGCGCCAGTAGGTCTGTGATTATGACAGGCTTGTACAATCATGGTACTGGACACTACGGTCACATGCACTCTTATCACCACTTTAGCACTTACGATTATATCAAATCCTTGCCGGTTTACCTGGAGGAATATGGTGGTTACAGAACGGGTAGGGTTGGAAAATACCATCTGGCACCAGAATCTGTATACCGTTTTCAAAAAGTATTTAATGCTTCGGGAAGAAACCCCGTGGCAATGGCCGATAGCATCCAGGCTTTTGTAGAAAGGGAAGATGGTAAGCCTTTCTTCCTATATTACTGCACCAATGATCCTCACAGAGGAGGAGGTGATGTTGAGGACAACCCATATAAGCCTAACGCATTTGGTAACAAAAAGAATGGTTATGAAGGAGTAGAGCAATTTAGAATCTCTCCAGAAGAGGTGATCGTGCCGTCATACCTTCCGGATCTTCCGGAGACACGTGCAGAACTAGTGGAATACTATGAATCAGTTCATAGGATGGATCAGGGTGTGGGACGAGTGATAAAGCATCTAAAGGAAAGCAGCAACTGGGAAAATACAATAGTGGTCTACATCTCTGATAATGGAATAGCTTTCCCTGGTGCTAAAACCAACCTATACCAGCCTGGAACCAGGCTTCCTTGCATCGTGAAAAATGTGAAGGGAATTGAAAAAGGTACGGTGAAAGAGCAAAGCATCACCTGGGCTGATTTGACTCCTACACTATTGGATCTTGCGGGAGTATTAACTCAAGCATCGGGCTACATTTCCAACCTATTTGAGGAAAAAGGAAATGGCGGCAGAAACAACCTCTATCCTCAGGACTTTCATGGCACTTCTTTCGCTGAAGTGCTGAATGGAAAACCTATTGTAGATAATGAAGCATTTTTGTCACATACCTTTCATGAAATTACTATGTACTACCCGATGAAGTCTTATATTTCGGGTGATTATAAACTAATATGGAATGTGGCCTATCAGCTACCATATCCACATGCATCCGATTTATGGTCTTCCGCGACATGGCAGGCCGCCTTAAAAACCGAAGAACAGAAATATGGAAAGCGATCTATAGAGGCCTATTCTCAAAGAGCGCAGTTTGAATTATACAATTTGAAAGAAGACCCGCATGAGGTGATTAACCTGGCGAATGATAAAAACTCCTGGGAAGTGCTGGAGGGCATGAAAACCAAGATGAAGGCCATTCAAGAGGAAACTTTTGATCCCTGGAGATCCAAGTGGGTTTATGAATAAGGACTGTTTTTAAAAGAACTTTAGTAAAAAAATGATGAGATATAATAGTATGAAGAATTTATGTTTTTTGCTCGTGACAGCTATTATGCTGTTTGCTTGCTCCGGAGATAAAAAGAAAGAAGTTGGACAAGAACAAAGAAGCAAAAAAGCCTCATTGTCAATTAAGGAAGCAGACTTTGGTACACTTCCTTCTGGTGAAAAAGTAAAATTGTTTACGCTGGTTAACACTAATGGTATTAAAACTACCATTACAAATTATGGTGGTATTATTACCTCACTTTGGACACCAGATAAGAATGGAAACTTTGGGGATATAGTACTTGGCTATGATAACCTTGATGATTACGTGAAAGGTTCTCCGTATTTCGGAGCAATCGTTGGTAGGTATGGCAATAGAATAGCAAAAGGCAAATTCTCATTGGATGGTCAGGAATATTCCCTGGCAATTAATAATACAGTTAACCACCTTCATGGAGGAAAAAAGGGATTTGATAAAGTACTTTGGGAAGCTGAGATCCTCGATGAGGATGATTTTGTAGGAGTAAAATTGACTCGTACCAGTCCTGATATGGAAGAAGGGTATCCCGGTAATTTGAGTTGTGAAGTGACATATAAGCTAAATAATAAAAATCGGCTATCGATTGATTATAAAGCTACAACTGACAAAAAAACCATCGTCAATCTTACCAACCATTCGTATTTCAACTTAACAGCAAACCCAGGAAATACAACCATACTGGATCATGAATTAGAATTGGTAGCCCATGGTTATTTACCTGTAGACAGCACTTTGATTCCAACAGGAGAGTTAAGGCAAGTAGAGAATACTCCTTTTGACTTCTTGATTTCCACCAGAATAGGGGAAAGGATTGAAGATGATGATGAACAGTTGAAGGTTGGCAATGGATATGACCATTGCTACATATTTAATGAACAGACCAATGAACTGAAGTATGCTGCCAGCGTTTTAGAGCCAACCAGTGGTCGTGTAATGAATGTTTATACTACAGAAGTAGGAGTGCAATTATATACCGGTAACTTCCTCAATGGAAGCCTGATTGGAAAAAATGGTGCAGTGTACAAACATAGATCTGCGCTGTGCCTGGAAACCCAGCATTATCCCGATTCTCCAAATAAACCCGAATTTCCCACTACTGTACTGGAGCCTGGTCAGGAATATTCCAGTTCTACAATATTTGAGTTTATTGCGTTAAATTAATTTGATCATGAAGAATTTTCTGATTTTAGTTTTTGCAGTTCTTTTAGCAACTCCCGTTTTTTCCCAATGGAGAACAATTCGCACACGCAATCAATGCAGCGCGAGACATGAGTGCGGATTTGTGGAACACAAGAAAGATTTGTATTTAGTGGGTGGCAGGAGAATCCATCCTGTTGAAAAGTTTACAGTAGCTGATAGTGCCTGGGCCCAACTGGCCGAAACACCACTAGAGATGCACCACATCACTCCGGTATCGGTGAATGACAAAATATATGTAGTCGGTGGGCTGACTGGAAAATACCCAAAAGAACCTCCATTGTCGCATGTCTATGCATTTGATCCTAAAACCAATACCTGGGTCAAGGTATTCGAAATTCCAGAAGATAGGAGAAGAGGTGGAGCCGGTGTGACGGTCTATAAGGGCCAAATATATATTGTGAATGGCATCACGCTGGGACATACCAGCGGTACGTGTGCGATGTTTGATGTATATGACCCGGAGGCCAATACCTGGACGAAACTGCCTGATGCTCCTACCATTAGAGACCATAGCTCTGCTGTAGTACTTGGTGGAAAGTTGATTGCACTGGGTGGAAGAAATACCAGCTACCATGAAGAAGGAAAGTTTTCAGCTTTCTTTTCAACGGTACGCACGACTGTCGATTATTTTGATTTTAAAACCCAAAAATGGGACACCTACAAATCAGAGGTGCCTGCACCAAGTGCAGGGGCGGGGGCTGTGGCTTTCAAAGGCAAAGTGTATTTTGTAGGGGGTGAAACTGGTGAAAAACCAGCGAACCATCACATGTATGCTTTCAATCCAAAGAAAGATGAATGGGTTAAAAAGTCTTACCTCAATCGTGGTAGACATGGCACCAATGCTGTGCTGAGAAGTGGTAAAATCTATATTGCTGCCGGAAGCGGTAATCGTGGCGGAGGCCCTGAGCTGACATCCATAGAAGTGTACACAGAGTAAAGTTGGCTTAAAGATTCGAAACAGATACCAAAAGTTAATCAACCAATTGGTAGAGAAAGACTTAGTTTTTGAAGATGGACAAGTTATGCTGCAGGGAAGGCAATGACCTTGGGTTCGTGATCAAAGAGAAAAAGGCCAAGGATTGTTTAGGTATTGCTTCTAAAGGAAAAAAATAGTAGGCTAGTTCAGGCTTGCAGTTTGGACTTTTCGTCCTACAAGTTAGGTGATGGTTGGTCACTCAAGTCAGGGCCTTGGTTTTTACTGAATACTTCGCAGTAACATTACGGTCCACTTCAAACAACCGGTTTTCATCACTATTTATTAAATTGTTTTCCCAACCAAGTAAACTAGAAAATGCTGAAGAGATATTTATTACTGGGAACGATTGGATTATTGTTTTCCTGCACCTCATCCACACAAGAACCATGGAAAGAAATATTCAACGGAGTAGACACGGCAGGCTGGGAAATTAGGGACGGAATAGCTGAGGCCTGGGTCGAGAATGGAGTGCTCATGACCGAGCAGGTTGATTCACTACACTTTCCCTATTTGGCCTACAAGGAGGAGGTAAGCGACTATATTATGGAATGTGAAATGAAGCTCACAGGCCCTCTAAATTCCGGAATTCTCGTTCGTGGGGTAAGCGATCCATCACTATTTAATGGCAGAATTCATGGTTTTCAAATGGAAATTGATCAATCGGAACGGCAATGGACTGGTGGAATTTATGAAGAGTCTGGTCGTCTGTGGTTGACACCACTGAAAGATATGGGAGTAGGAGAGAAGGAGGCCTTTGCAGCTTATAAAGCTTCTGATTGGAACCACTATCGCATTGAGGCCATTGCTGATACTTTCAAAATCTGGGTGAACCGTGTACCTACTACTCACTTAATTGATAGTAAAACTGCAAAAGGTATTATTGGTTTTCAAATACATAAAATAGCACCTGATGAGGAAAAAGGGATACTGAGGATCAAGAATGTCAGGATACTCACCGAAGCACCTGAAAAGTATTCAAAACCTATTTCACTTCCTGCTAAGAGGGCGGAATAGGATTCTAGGCCATATGCGGCATTAAGCTGTAAAGCACAAAAAAGCCCTTCGAAGAACTCGAAGGGCTTTTGATTATTTTATTATGCTTGATTACATCATGCCTGGCATTCCGCCACCGCCACCCATTGGAGGCATAGCAGGAGCTTCTGGTTCTGGAGCATCTGATACTACACATTCAGTAGTTAATAACAATGCAGCAATAGAAGCAGCATTTTCAAGTGCCAATCTAGTTACTTTGGTTGGATCAATGATACCAGCCTTAAACATAGATTCGTATACGTTAGTTGCAGCATTGAAACCATAGTCGCCTTTTCCAGCTCTCACGTCATTTATTACAACAGATCCTTCACCACCGGCATTGGATACAATAGTTCTTAGCGGAGATTCCAAAGCGGTTCTTACAATGTTTACACCAGTATTCTGATCTTCGTTATCAAGCTTAAGACTATCTAAAGAGTCAAGTGCTCTGATAAGCGCAACTCCTCCACCAGGTACGATACCTTCTTGCACAGCTGCTCTTGTGGCATGTAGTGCATCATCTACTCTGTCTTTCTTCTCTTTCATTTCTACTTCAGTAGCAGCACCGATGTAAAGGATGGCAACACCACCTGAAAGTTTAGCAAGTCTTTCCTGCAACTTCTCTTTATCGTAATCAGAAGTAGTATTATCTATTTGCTGTTTGATTTGATTTACTCTTGCTTGAATATCATCTGCAGATCCAGCGCCATTCACGATGGTAGAGTTGTCTTTGTCGATGATGATTCTTTCTGCAGTACCAAGAGACTCAATAGTAGCATTTTCCAATTTGTATCCTCTTTCTTCAGAGATAACAGTACCACCAGTTAGAATAGCGATATCTTCCAACATTGCCTTTCTTCTATCACCGAAACCTGGAGCTTTTACAGCTGCAATTTTCAGAGAACCTCTGATTTTGTTTACAACCAATGTAGCAAGTGCTTCACCGTCAACATCTTCAGAGATGATCAATAAAGGCTTTCCAGTTTGAGCAGTAGCTTCAAGTACAGGAAGTAATTCCTTCATTGTAGAGATTTTCTTGTCATAGATCAACACATAAGGAGATTCAAGGTTAGCTTCCATTTTGTCCGTGTCAGTCACGAAGTATGGAGATAGGTAACCTCTGTCAAACTGCATACCTTCCACAGTTTTCACCTCAGTTTCAGTTCCTTTAGCCTCTTCAACAGTGATAACACCGTCTTTACCAACTTTGTCCATTGCTTCAGCGATCATCTTACCAACTTCTACATCATTGTTTGCTGATACTGATGCTACTTGCTGAATTTCACTACTGTCTTTTATTGGTTTGGATTGTTTTCTCAAGTTCTCAACTACAGCAATTATTGCTTTGTCAATACCTCTTTTCAAATCCATTGGATTCGCACCTGCAGCTACGTTTTTGATACCAGCACCAAACATTGCTTGAGTCAATACGGTAGCAGTTGTAGTCCCATCACCTGCATCATCAGCAGTTTTAGAAGCAACTTCTTTCACCAACTGTGCGCCCATGTTTTCTACAGGATCACTTAGTTCAATTTCTTTAGCAACTGAAACACCATCCTTAGTTACGGTAGGAGCTCCAAATTTCTTATCAAGAAGAACGTTTCTTCCTTTCGGTCCTAATGTTACTTTTACGGCGTTCGCCAATGCGTCTACTCCTTTTTTAATTTGATCCCTTGCATCGGTATCAAAAAATATGTCCTTAGCCATTTTTTTAGTCTTTTAATGATTTGATTTTAATAGATTAAATTATTCCGAATACGTCTGAATTTCTCATGATCAGGTATTCAGCACCATCAATAGTTATTTCAGTGCCTGAGTATTTTCCGTACAATACTTTGTCACCAACATTTACAGTTACTGGTTTGTCCGGTGTACCACCACCCACGGCTACTACAGTTCCTTCTTGTGGTTTTTCTTTGGCAGTATCTGGTATGATAATTCCTGACGCTGTTGTTTCTTCAGCAGCAGCAGATTCCACCAAAATTCTGTCTTCATTTGGTTTGAAATTTACTTTTGACATTTTTTTTACAATTTAATTTAAAGGTTGAATTTAAAAATTAATTAACTCGATCCCCGTTCCGCACATCTTATGCCATCTCAAAAATGACTGACAAATTCGGTCAATTTTGCAGTTCTTATTCTGATTGGATGGGGCAAGGCAAGAATTGACTGACAAGATTGCAGGCAATTGCCTGAGGTAATGACATAAAAAAAGCCCCAAATAAAGGGGCTTTTCAGTATTCAATGAATTTCTTTTAGTTAATGGAGTCGCTGCTTTCGGCAGGCTGCTCAGCCGGAATGTCGATAGCAGGCATTACATTTTTATCTTGTGCACTCTCAATGTTTGGACTTGTAAACTCGTCTGTTGTTGGAGTTTTAATTACAAACTTTGTAGACAATGTCAGCACCATCAATGCTATGGCCAGTCCCCAGGTCATTTTTTCCAAAATGTCCCCGGTCTTTTTAACACCCATAAGCTGCGAAGTACCCGATCCTCCAAACTGACTGCTCAATCCACCACCTTTAGAGTTTTGAGCTAATACCACCAATACCAGCACTACGGCTACTAAAATGATAAGGCTAATAATTGCGATCATTTAAATTTTCTTTAGATTTTTAATTCGAGTCGCAAAATAAGACTTTTTTTCAGGATTAATCAAGATTAATTGTTCATAAATAGAAATAGCCTTTTCCACCTTTCCTTGCGATTCGAATATTTGTGCAATATTCTCAGTGGCCACTCCCTCTGGAAACTCATTGCTTCTTTCGGTTAAGTCATAGACTTCACCATCAGCAGGATCAGCTTTTAGGCTACCAATGCTAGGGTTGGTCGAAATAAACTGATCGATAATGTTTTCCTGTTCCTTTTTGCTAGAGGTATTTTTAGAACTGGCTAAGGCTTCCTTAGGCTTTTTTTTTTCACCGTCCTCTGTGTCGGACTTTTTGGTAGTGCCTTTAGTGGTCTTGGCTTTGGTGGTACCTTTGGCTGTTGTTTTCTTAGTGGCGCTAATCTTCGTGGTTCGCTTTGCAGTAAGCTTAGGAGTGCTTTTCGCTGTAGTGGCAGATTTGCTAGTACTCTTAGCAGTGGTGGCTTTTTTGGTAGTTGAAGTGGCCTTCTTTGCGGTTGTTGTTTTTCTGGTTGCAGTTGTCTTGCTAGCCGCAGTGGTCTTTTTTGCCGGAGTAGCTGCCTTTTTGGTAGCTGTAGTTTTTTTCTCTGTAGTCGTCTTTTTTTCAGCACTCGCCTTTGCAGTACTTTCTTTTTTGGCCGTTGATTTGGCTTTGGTTTTTGAAGTAGGCCTGTTCAGAATATTCAAGCGGAATTTCTTACCACCTTTATTTCCCGGGGACAGTTTTAGCTTTTCCTTTTGCTTAGTGATTTCTGATAATTTCTCACCGCTATCCGCTTCGTCCGATTCGAGCTCAGGCTCTTCACCCTCTTCTTCTATTTCCTTATTAATGCCCTGAATAGCCTGCTCAACTTCTTCCTCCTCTGCAATAATTTCCTCGGCAATCTGATTTTTAATTTTGTCTACATTGCTTTTATCTTCTTTAACTTCAGGTGCAGGTACTGCTTTAGCTGAAGTCTCTTCAGGAGTTTCTTCAACTGAAAGTTCATAATCCAGAAATTGATTTCTGCTTTTTCTCCACTCTTCAATATTTGAATAAACCTCATCTATCAGAGTATCATGCTCGCTCTCTGACATGTGGGTTGCCTTAGATGTTTCCTGAGCTGGTTCTGGTTGTTGCTCTGGAGCCTTTTCTTCTACTTTTGGAGTTATTTTTTCCTCCTTTGCTGGAGCAGCTTCTGCTACTTGTGCTGCCAATGCTGCACCAAATTGAGTAGAACCGGTGATGTAAGATTTCAGAGCTTTTCTGCTTGTAGCGTAAATAGCTGCTGTATTTATCCTTTTACCAGTTTGAGGTGATTTTAAAAGCTTACTGGCTCGGGCTATAACTGTATGTGCACTGTGAAAATATGGGTTCTCCGATACCATCTCCTCCAACTCGCTCAGATTGGAGTCAGAAACGGATTCAGGTTGTCTCAAGAGATCAACAAACTTCTGTTTATTCACGGTGGTGGTTTTGAGATTCTAAAAGCCTAAAGATAATAAAAATTACCAATTGGCCACAGAACTATTGAATATATCAAGTACTATCTGGTCGAAGATTTCGTCAACAAAAATGTCCTCATTTGAGGCTAAATCTGTGGTTGTTTGGTCAAAATCAACGAAAAAGGAAAAGCTACGATCAAAATCAAATTGATCATCCTGAGTATTCACATACGCAGCATTTACAGTAATCGTAATCCTTGTTAAACTTGTGAAATCCAATTGACCGCTTCCTTGTGAAGAGGAGGGAGCAACGGGGCTCAGCGTGTAGTTGGAGATAGCCCCTTCCAGTTGAAGGTCGCCTTCATCGTCAACGAGTGTCAGACTGGTATTTTGTTGATAATAATCTTTTATTTTTTCAGTAAATACAGCACTCATGTTTGAGGGGCCGAGTGGAGAGTTGTTATAGAAAGTTTGAATAGATATTGTTTTTATATCCGAGGAAATGGATGCTCCTGTAAATGAATAAATACCACAACCACTAAGCCCGGCTATCAAAAGAAAAATAACACAGATTCTAATTTTTGTCCTCCAACTCATACTGCTTGATTTTCCTATATAACGTGCGTTCAGAGATTCCAAGGTCTAGTGCGGCGTATTTTCTCTTGTTCCTGTTTTTTCTGAGTGCCTTGATGATCAATTCTTTTTCCTTCTTTTCTATCGAAAGAGAGTCGTCTTCCTCTGTTTCATGGGTAATATCTTCTACTCTTTCCAGCTCATATGAATCCCCATCGGTATCGGAATTGATAATTACAGGCTGAGGGTCTGCTGGTATTGGCGGTGGTATCTGTCCTGGCTGGGAATCAGAGGGTTGTTTTTGAATGCTATTGAATAAATGCTCGTTTTGTTTCAAAATTTCATGACTTGAGCTATCATCTTTCAGTAGACTGAGAACAAGCTTTTTCAACTCCGTGACATCTCCCTTCATTTCGAAAAGAACCTTGTAGAGCAAGTCCCTTTCAGAATATTGCTCACCATTATCCTTGTATTCAGTGCCTAAAACAGCCGGAAGATTTCTGGATGTATTCGGTAGATATTTTCTTAATGTATCAGCACTAATGGTGCGTTCCATTTCCAATACAGAAATCTGCTCCACCAGGTTTTTTAATTGTCTAATGTTTCCTGGGAAGCGATACCCAATCAAAATCTTTTTTGCATCTTCTGTAAGCTTAATTCCTTCACTTCTATATTTTTCGGAAAAGTCATAAGCGAATTTCCTGAAGAGGAGTTCAGCGTCTTCACCTCTTTCCCTCAAGGAAGGAACATAGATAGGAACTGTGCTTAATCTATAGTAAAGATCCTGTCTGAATTTCTTGGCCGTGACAGCATCAATGAGGTCTACATTAGTAGCAGCTATTACCCGTACATTGGTTTTTTGTACTTTGGAAGAGCCCACCCTTATGAATTCCCCGTTTTCTAATACTCTTAATAGTCTGGCCTGGGTGCCAAGTGGCATTTCACCTATTTCATCAAGAAATATTGTACCTCCATTGGTCACTTCAAAATATCCTTTTCGAGCGTCGCTTGCACCGGTAAAAGATCCTTTTTCATGACCAAATAGCTCTGAATCTATGGTGCCTTCGGGAATTGCGCCACAATTGATAGCGATGAATTGCCCATGTTTTCTGGCGCTGAGAGCATGAATGATTTTGGAAAATGATTCCTTTCCACTGCCACTTTCACCGGTAATCAGAACACTCATATCCGTAGGAGCTACCTGCGTAGCAACATGAATGGCATGGTTGAGTAGGGGAGAGTTTCCGACTATTCCGTACCGTTGTTTTATACTTTGAATTTCCATGTATTCCTTCAGTAATTAGACGAGCTCACCAAAAAGTGTGGCCGAAGTGCACTCTTGTACCTTCACCTGCACGTATTCACCCTTTTTAACGGTATCGGATGGGAATATGATTACCTTATTGGCAGTATTTCTTCCCTGCATTTTTTCATTCGACTTTTTCGAAAATCCTTCCACCAAGACGGTAAAAGTCTTACCGATATCCCACTGGTTTCTCTCCAGCGAATGTTCTTGTTGTTTGGCAATGATCTCAGCCAGCCTTTTCTTTTTTATTTCTAAGGAAATATCATCTTCATATTTCTTTTCTGCTAATGTTCCAGGTCTTTCGGAGTAGTAAAACATGTATGAAAAGTCATACTTTACATAATCCATCAATGAAAGGGTTTCCCGATGTTCCTCTTCAGTTTCTGAGCAAAATCCTGCAATCATGTCACTAGAAATGCCACAATCTTCACCCAGAATATTTCTTATGGCATCTATTCTTCCCATATACCACTCCCTGTCATAGGTCCTGTTCATGAGTTCCAGTACTCGCGAGTTTCCACTCTGAGCTGGTAGATGAATATACTTACAGATGTTGTCATACCTTTTCATTGTATGCAGTACTTCATCTGTAATGTCTTTTGGATGAGAAGTGGAAAAACGCACGCGCAACTGTGGATCAACTTGTGCAACCATTTCCAGCAAATTGGCAAAATTGACAACCTCATTGATATCTGATTTATCTAATCGAGCTTTGTTATTTTCATCCTCCGACCATTTGTACGAATCGACGTTCTGACCAAGTAGGGTTACTTCTCTGTATCCTCTGCTAAACAAGTCAGTAGCTTCTGCAACTATAGATTGTGGATCTCTGCTACGCTCTCTTCCCCTGGTGAATGGTACCACGCAAAAAGAGCACATGTTATCACATCCTCGCATGATGGATATAAAGGCTGTTACGCCATTAGAGTTAAGTCTTACCGGACTAATGTCAGCATAGGTTTCTTCTCTGGATAGAAACGTATTAACCGCTTTCTGTCCTGATTCCACTTCCTTCACCAATGAAGGTAAGTCCCTATAAGCATCCGGTCCGGCCACTAAATCAACGATTTTTTCTTCTTCTAATAATTTAGATTTGAGCCTTTCTGCCATACAGCCCAGCACACCAACCATCAGCTCGGGCTTTTGCTTTTTGAAAGCATTGATGTGATTCAGCCTGTTTCTGACTGTTTGTTCTGCTTTTTCTCTTATCGAACACGTATTTAGAAATACGATATCGGCATCTTCAATCTGTGAAGTGGTCCCCACACCATCTTTTTTCATGATAGAAGACACAATCTCACTATCCGAAAAATTCATTTGACAGCCATAACTTTCTATATATAGCTTCTTGCCGCTTTCACCCACTTCATCTTTAGATATTTTCACTGTTTCACAAGATTTTTCATCTGGTGTCAAAATATCAATATCGTTTATTAATTCTTTCAATGTTTCATTTTTTAGCGATCGCAAAGATAGTTAAAGGAGACAAAATGGCAGATTTTTTTTATATCTCTTGAAATTATAGTCGGGTGATGTCAACTACCGATAGAAATGATTAACGAGTAAGTCAAATGAGAACTCAATTTGATTAGTTTTAAAGCTTTATTTGGAATATGAGTCGATACAGAAAAGCCTTTGGCGCTTCTATATTAATAATGATTATTTTCTTGCTGACAACCTATCAATCAATAGGTCAGGTTGTACTATCAGATAAGATAGTTGTCAAGTTTAGAACGAGCGAAAAAGCACTGAGTAGCAGTTCTATCAATGCAAAGGAAATTTTCCTGGAAGATCTGAGTAGCGCGATTGCGCTAAGGAAAGTTGATAAATTGTTATTCAATAAATCTGCCAATAGTCGAACTGTTTTATCCACTAAGAAATCTGTGTTGGAGGGGATATATTATATCACCCTTGAAGAATCCGAAAGCGTGGAAGAGGCTGTTGCTAAGCTATCGAACTATGACAATATTCAATATGCCGAGCCTATTAAAAAACAGCAATTGCTATTTTCTCCCAATGATCCATCGGCAACAGCTCAAAGTGCCTTGTCCGTCATTAAGGCATTTGAGGCCTGGGATGTGACCCAAGGCAGTGAGGAAATTATTATTGGCATTAGTGATACAGGTGTTCAGCTAGATCATGTTGATCTGGCCGACAATATCTTTCTAAACGAAGCGGACCCAATTAATGGCATTGATGATGATGGGAATGGCTATGTTGACGACTTCAATGGCTGGGACTTTGCGGATGGCGACAATGATCCTACGGCCGATCAGAGTGGTCATGGTACCCATGTGGCAGGGCTGAGTAGTGCTACTACCAACAACGGGGTAGGAATGGCTGGTGTTGGCTTCAATTGCAAGTTCTCATCGTTGAAAATTTTCGCATCTTCAAGTGGCTTCCTGATTAATGGTTATGAATCGATTATTTACGCTGCAGACCAGGGTTATGATATAATCAACCTATCATGGGGATCCTTAGGCGGTTATTCTCAATTTGAACAAGATGTAGTAGAATACGCGGCGTTGGAAAATGGACTTGTCATTGTGGCTGCAGGAGGTAACGGGCATGGCGAGAGAATTTGGTATCCGGCTTCATATGATTATGTCCTTTCTGTCGCTAATACCGACATGAGCGACAACAAGTCTCCAGGAGCAAGCTTTAGTTATCACATCGATATCAGTGCTCCTGGGATGGGGGTTTATACCACCTCGAATGGAAATCAATACAATACTGATAGTGGTTCCTCTTTTTCATCTCCTCAAGCAGCGGGTGCAGCTGGTCTGGTCAAAAGTGTGTTTCCGGATTATACTTCCTTACAAATTATAGAACAGTTGAGGGTAACCGCCGATGATGTGTATGATGTTGGCAGCAATAGCGACTACCTCGGTCAATTGGGAAAGGGTAGGCTAAACGTGTATGAGGCGGTATCAAAATTTGACGCTAAGTCTGTGCGTCTGAAAGACTTTTCATATGCAAATTCTTTCGGGCAATACGCCTTTTATGACGACACAGTAACTGTTTCATTGAGTTTTACCAATTATCTAAATCCTACCGCGTCAGCCACGGTTATGCTTAGTACTGAAAACCCAAATGTGTCAATTCCAAATCCAGAAATAGAATTGGGTGCGCTGGGAGAGTTGGATGAAACTGCTATGATAACGACTCAGCTTGTTATTTCAGAGCAGGCCGAGCATAGTGAACGTATCGTCATTAGGATGGACTATGAAGATATCGGATATGCAGATTTTGAATATTTTGAATTTTCTGTAAGCCCCTATGAATTGGATATTGATAATTCCAAATTGAACCTAAACTTATCCAAGAAAGGTGATGTGGGTTTTCCGCAGGTAAGCTCATCGGATTATGGTATCACTTTTAATGGTCAAAGAGTTGGGAAAAGCCAGGGAATAATGGTTGGTAACCATCCGGATTCCATTTCGGATAACGTTGTAGCTAACTTCTCCAGTTTGAGCCGAGAGCAGGATTTTGCAAGCAATGGAAAAATAAAATTTCATACAAATTCTGATGCTGACTGGTATACAAGGAGCAAATTTGATGATTCAAGTGCTGATAAACCTTTAGGTCTGACCATTGAGCAGGAAGCACTTTCATGGAACGATGAACAAAACAATGAGTTTATCATCCTCGAATATCGCATTACCAATACTACAAATAACGCCAAAGAGGATTTAAACTTCGGCTTCTACGGTGACTGGGAATTAGGCACCAGCTCGACCAATAAATCGTCCTGGGACGCGGAAGACAAACTAGCCTATAGCTATAGCAATGATGAAACAATGTATTTTGGTGTGGCGTTGTTGTCGAGTCATAGTCCGACTGTTCACTCTATTGATTTGGGAAGCGAGCATGGGAATGTAGCTGAATTAAACAACTCATTTACAAACCAGGATAAATTCGATTTCATGACCAGTGAAAAACTATTGGCAGGAGAGCTTGGGGATGGAAATGATATCGCGCAAATGCTAAGTGCCCAGGTTGGTAGCCTGGAGGCGAATGCAAGTACTAAGGTGGCACTAGTGCTTGTTGGAGGAGAGACTCTGACCCAGCTGAAGGAAAATGTGGCCAAAGCAAAATTGAAATATGAGGAATTTGTAGTTGCTCCTCCGATTGAGGAATCTTTTGAGGTTTGTGCCAATGTTCCATTTGTCATTTCTCCTCAAGGAGGCAATACTTTTGAAGTGTTTGATGACATTCAAATGACGAACCTGCTGGTTTCCGGTGCTGACCTTGAAATCTCAGCATTGGCCGATGATTCTTTGCTTTATATCAGATCTGTTCAGGAAGCTTTTATTTCCGATTTGTACCGAATACAAGTTGATGTACAGAATCCAGATCCAATGTTTACAATGAGTACAGACACATTGTACCTGGGGGATAGTGATATTAACAAAGTGTCCTTTACGGATCTATCAGGGGACGCTGCATCATGGAGTTGGTCCTTTGGAAATGGAGTATCCACTACCGTTCAGAATCCTGAGGTAATATTCAATGAAGCTGGCTTATTCGACATTGATTTTCAAATAGCCTCTCAATTAGGTTGTATTGGTGCCTTATCAAAGGAACTGTTGGTAGCGGAAAGGAGCCCAGTACCAATAATTTCAGATCAAACTATCTGTAGGGGAGGGCAAGTGGAGATACTTGCTGATAATTCTACTCAATTGAGCTTTTATGCAAATGAAGATGATTTAATGCCTGCTTATGAAGGTGAATCATTGATTATAGAAAACCTTGGTTCTGATACACTACTATATATATCTTCCAGTGCCAATGTCTTTGAGAGCCATAAGGTTGAAACAAGAGTGAATACAAGTCACTCGGGTGTCAATTTTCAGGTGCTGCCAGATACTTTGGATCTGAGTGCAAAAAATAGAGTAACCTTAGTTGACCTGAGTACAGATGCTACGGCATATGACTGGTATATTGATAACAATTTGGTTAGCTCAGAAAAAACTGCACATTTTAATTTTACCGATGAAACCGAACTAGAAATAAAACTTAGAGTCAGCAACTCTATGGGCTGCCTGGATTCTTTATCAAAGACCATTGAGTTGCAGGTATCTGCCACACCTAGCGTGCAGGACACTTTAATTTGCAAGTTTGATGAAATAAGCATTGTCCCAGGCAATGGAGAGTTATTCTATTTCTATGACAATACTGACCTGATGACTCCCATACATAAAGGCAATACATTCAAAACAAAAAAAATAGAGAGCCCAACTACATACTATGTAACTGGAGTAGATGGATATAAGGAAAGTGAAGCCACAGGCCTTTCAATAGAAATCATTCCTTTTGAAGGGATGATACTGGCCGATCCGGATACACTCATTCTATCAGAGGCAAGAAATGTTACTTTTTCAAACACCAATCAAACTGAAACTTCAAATCAAAGATGGTACATAGGTGATGAATTTGTTGAGTCCGTAGCTACTCCTTCTCTATTCTTTGATAAACCTGGTTTGTATGATGTAATGCTGGTTTCGCAAAATGCAGTGGGCTGTCAGGATACCACCAATTTATCCTATAAAGTTTTAAACGTTCCGATTACTGCGCTCTCTGATGATGTGTCGGAAGAATTGTTGATTTACCCAAATCCAAGTAGCGGTAGTATTTCAATTGAACATACAAAGCCACTCAGGTCGTTGCTGCTATATAACAGTAGTGGACGGCTGGTTAAAAACGTCCAAGGTTTCCCAAACCAAACAAGCTTCAATATTGACTTGTCATCATTCAGTTCCGGACTTTTTTTTCTTAAAGCACAATTTGAGAATAGAACTGTGTTGAAAAAAATCATACTTCTTCGCTAGTAGAGGAAGGTTTTTCCTGTATTAAAACTTTTTTCAATTTTTTTTCGGTCCGAATTAAACCTTTCCAAATATCCCCTGTCTAAAGCGCAGATTATCTTTTTAAACAGGTTCAATTTTAAACTTAAAACAATTAGTAAAATGAAAAGGATATTTGGAATTTTGATCGCATTCACAACTGTATTCATGATCTCTTGTACTCAAGATAGTGAGTTGAATGATTTGGCGTCTATCTATGTAGACGATATCGATTTTGCTGCAACTTCAGAAGCTGCTTTTGATGATGTGGAAGATGCTACGGAAGAAGCTTTAGGTTTTGACTTTTTGGGTGGTGGGCGACAAGGTCATCCCAACTTTTTTGGTTGTGCAGACATCACGAAAGACTTTGATGCACAAACCATCACTATCGACTTTGGCGATGGATGTGAAGGAAGAAATGGTCGTACAAGATCTGGAAAAATAATCATAACCTGGTCTGGTGAAAGAGGTGCAGCTGGTTTTACCAAAACCGTTACTTTTGAAAACTATGTGGTTGATGGTGTTCAGATAGAAGGAACCCGAACTTCTGTAAATGTTTCTGGTTCTGATGCAAACCCTAAGGTACACACCGTAACCCTAACAGGTGGTATGATGACATTTGAAGATGGAAGCGTAGCTACAAGAGAAGCGTCTCACACCAAAACCTATGAAGAAACTGAAGAAGACAAGATCAAAACTAAATTTGGTTCTGCTTCAGGCATCAACATGGACGGTTTGGCTTACTCCAAAGTTGTAGATGAAGCGGACCCACTATTGTTTAAGCATTCATGCAAAAGAGAGAAAATATTTGCACCGGTTTCAGGAGTGGTTACCATCAGCGTAGAAGGTGAAGAAGATAAGGTGGTTGACTATGGAGATGGGGAATGCGACAACTTAGCAATAGTGACTCAAGGTGATGTGGTAGAGGAAATTGAGGTTAACGCGAGAAAGAGAAGAAAAGGATCTCAAAAGAGAGGTTAATCAAATAGGTCAATACTCATATTAAGGTCATCTCCTCCGGGGATGGCCTTTTTTAATGCCAACAACTGTGTGTTATTACCGTTTAACCCGGAATATGTAATAGAATTTTTTACTCTTTGTTGAACCATTTATCATTGCCTGATAAAATTGAATCCATGTTAAGACCTTTACTGACCGGAATTTATTTGACAATATTCCTTTTTGCCCAGCTGGCAGCCTTTGCCCAGGCTCCCAAAAAACACAATGCCGCTGAAATACAGCAGATGCTACAGAAGTTAAATGTACTTGGCTCTGCCCTATATGTGGCGGCCCATCCTGATGATGAGAATACCAGATTTATTGCTTACCTGGCCAATGAAAAACTTTACAATACCGCTTATTTATCTGCCACTCGCGGGGATGGCGGTCAAAACCTAGTAGGCACAGAAATAAGAGAATTACTTGGTATTATTCGTACTCAGGAATTACTGGCGGCCAGAAGAACCGATGGTGGTCAACAGTTTTTCTCCAGAGCCAATGACTTTGGATATTCTAAGAATCCGGAGGAGACATTTAATTTTTGGGAAAAAGATATGATCCTAAAAGATTTTGTTCGCGCATTTCGGAAATTCAAACCGGACCTTGTGGTGACAAGATTTCCGGGTGATGGGAGAGGTAGACATGGACATCATACTGCTTCAGCTATTTTGGCAAATGAAGCTTTTGAGATTTCCGGAAATCCTGAAAAATTTCCTGATCTGGCCAAAGAATTTGGCGTTTGGCAACCGAAAAGAATCATGTTCAACACGCACCCATATTTTTTTGGTGGATTGGATAAAGCGGATTCTTCCAAATACTTCACTGAAGATCTGGGACTATACAATGCTCTATTGGGTAAATCGTATCCTGAAATAGCGGCGCTCAGTCGAAGTATGCACAAAAGCCAGGGCTTTGGATCCACAGGAACCAGGGGGTCATTGGTGGAGTATTTTGCACTGACAGCTGGTGAAAAACCAAACAGGAGCATTTTTGAAGGAATCGATACCAGCTGGAGTAGGGTAAAAGGAGGCGATGAAGTAGGGGTGCATATAGGAAATGCCATTATGGGATTTGACCCTACGAACCCTTCAGAAATCGTAGGCGATTTGGCCCAGGCATACAAAGCTTTAGAGGAAATTGAGGATGAATATTGGAAGAATGTGAAGCAGCAGGAGTTGAAGACCGTCATCAAGGCGTGTCTTGGCCTGTATTTAGAACTTAAAGCCAATGACTATGCGTTTACTCCTGGTGACACAATTAACATTGGCATTGAGGCAATCAACCGTTCTTCGGCAAATGTCCGCTTATCTTCTATAACCATTGATAGACTCGAAACATTTTCATTGAATCAGGAGCTAAAGAACAATAGCCCGCTGAACCTGGACAAGGTATATGTATTGCCCAATGACATAGAATACTCTCAGCCCTATTGGCTCAGAAAAGAAGGTTCTCTCGGAATGTATGCAGTTCAAAATAGCGATCTGATTGGTACACCTGAAAACAAACCAGCCATCAATGCAGTGATGACGGTGGAGGTAGAAGGACTGAAGTTGGATTACTCGATACCTGTCATTTTTAAGCGTAACGATCCGGTCGATGGTGAAGTTTATAGGCCACTAGAGATTACACCACCTGTATTTGCCAATATAAGTGAGAAGGTTTATGTATTTGGATCCAGAGACAGTAAGCAAGTGAGTGTGAACGTAAAGGCAGGGAGATCGAATCTTAATGGTGAAGTGAAGCTTGTACTACCCAATGGATGGACAAGCAACCCAGTATCAGCTGACCTGGAACTAAAAATGAAAGGAGCGGAGCAGACATTCTCGTTTAGCGTTACACCTCCAAAAGGACAAAGTGAGGGATTGGTTGAGGCCAATGTTATGATTGACGGAGCAACCTATAACAAGGGACTGGTCACCATAGAATATGATCACATCCCGGTGCAAACTTTATTTCCTAAGTCTACAGCTAAGGTCGTAAAAATTGACCTGCAAAGACAAGGACAAAATGTAGGCTACATTATGGGAGCTGGTGATGAGATCCCAGCTAGTCTAAGACAAATAGGTTATGATGTTTGGGAAATGGAAGATGAGGATATTACAGCTTCCAATCTGTCTGGGCTTGATGCGGTGATCATCGGTATCAGGGCTTACAACACCAGGGATAGAATGAAATTCCATCAGGAGAAATTAATGGAATATGTCAAAAATGGAGGAACTATGATAGTTCAGTACAATACCAATCGTGGTTTGAAAGTCAAGGATCTTGGGCCATATCCGTTTAATGTATCGAGAGACAGGGTAGCTGATGAAACTGCTGAGGTTAGGATAATCAACAATGATCATCCGTTATTAAACAGCCCCAATAAGATTACTCAAAAGGATTTTGAAGGATGGGTGCAGGAAAGAGGGCTTTATTTTCCTAATCAATGGGATGAAAAGTATGAGGCGCTTTTGTCTTCCAATGACCCAGGTGAGACAATAAAAACAGGTGGATTGTTAGTGACTAAATACGGTAATGGATATTACATCTATTCAGGATACTCCTGGTTTCGGGAGCTACCGGCAGGCGTTCCAGGAGCCTATAGAATTTTCACCAATATGATCTCCATTGGGAATGATGGAAAAGACCAAAAGTCTGCAAAGCGGGTAAAATGAGAAAGGTAATATTGTACATTGCCGCCAGTATAGACAATTACATAGCCAGGAAGGATGGCTCTGTCGATTGGCTCGATGGAGTACCCAATCCCAAAAAATCGGATTACGGATATTACTCCATGTACAACAGCATTGAAACCACCTTAATGGGAAACAAGACTTACCAGGAAGTATTGGGTTTTGATGTGCCATTTCCATATCCCGATAAAATAAATTTTGTATTCACTCGCAATCACAAAGAACCTGATGGTGATGTGGAATACGTTTCAAAAGATCCAGTTGCCTTTAC
Organism: Cyclobacteriaceae bacterium; assembly: GCA_049115735.1. GTDB lineage: Bacteria > Bacteroidota > Bacteroidia > Cytophagales > Cyclobacteriaceae > CAXBNB01. The sequence goes on from JAGDZP010000012.1 coordinate 304,321, forward strand.
GAAAGAGCTTAAGAATCAAAGAGGCAAAGCTATTTGGTTGATTGGTGGAGGAGAAATCAATACCTTACTGCTCAATGCAGGATTGGTGGATGAATTGATTATTACAAGAATACCAACCATATTGGGAGAGGGTATTCCTTTGTTTGGATCAGGTGTGAAAGAAAGCTCTTTACAATTGACTGAGTTACTTGATTTCAAGAATGGGATAGTACAACTCAAATACCAACCTAAAAACTAGACCTTATGGATTCAGAAGAAAAACCTCCTTTTTTTACCTCCTGGAAGAAGATGTACATTTTTGTTTTCCTCAACCTGGTATTCATGATTCTACTGCTATACTGGTTTAGCGTATCATTCAACTAATCTTTTTCAAATCACTATTTCATGCATTCAATTGATTTTATTGTTCTGTTTTCTACGCTTGGGTTTATAGTCGGTTATGGCGTTTGGAAGACAAGAGGTAACAAGAATATAGAAGGGTATTTGCTGGGTGATAAAAGCATGAAGTGGGGCACTATCGGCCTTTCGGTGATGGCTACTCAGGCTAGCGCAATTACCTTTATCAGTACACCCGGGCAGGCTTATGAGAGCGGCATGGCTTTCGTTCAAAATTATTTCGGACTACCCATTGCTCTGATCATTGTGGCTTTCGTCTTTATTCCTCTTTATTACAAACTGAATGTCTATACGGCCTATGAGTTTCTAGAAAAGCGCTTCGATCAAAAGACAAGGTTGTTGGGAGCATTTTTGTTTTTGGTGCAAAGAGGCCTAGCAGCTGGGATCACTATATACGCTCCGGCAATTATTCTATCGACAATCTTATCCTGGGATCTAACCTGGACTATTTTGATGGTTGGTGTGTTGGTAATAATATACACCGTTTCTGGAGGAACAAAAGCCGTTAGCTTGACGCAAAAGCATCAAATGGCAGTCATTCTAGTAGGGATGGTGATAGCCTTCCTTTACATCCTTCAATATCTGTCGCCATTTGTCTCGTTTACAGGAGCGCTTGAGATAGCCGGGAAGTTAGACAAACTCAATGCTGTTGATTTTAGTTTTGATTTTGAAAAAAGGTATACCGTGTGGTCCGGGGTTCTTGGAGGGCTGTTTTTGGCATTGTCCTATTTCGGAACAGACCAGTCACAAGTACAACGCTACCTTGGAGGAAAAAATACTACAGAAAGCAAAATGGGCTTGATGTTTAATGCGGTGCTGAAAGTGCCCATGCAGTTTTTTATCTTGCTTACAGGAGCATTGATCTATGTATTCTACATTTTCTATCAGCCACCGGTTCATTTCAATAGTTCTTCTTTGGAGTTGGTAAAGGAGGCCGGAAAGGCTACAGAGCTTCAAAGCATCAGCCAGGGTCATGACGACTTAATAGAGAAAAGAAAACAAGCGGCAATCTCGTATACTGATGCGCTCAGGCAAGGGGTGGGGCAAGCCACTCAGCAGGCTCAGGAACTGAAAGCAGCGGCATCTGCAGTGGACGAAAAGCGGCAAGAAATGAAAGCCTTGATCACTGCTGTAGATGCGAATATTAAAACCAAGGACTCAGATTATGTCTTCCTTACTTTCATATTGAACTACCTACCACATGGGCTGATCGGACTGTTGATTGCTGTAATATTTTCTGCGGCTATGTCATCTACATCTTCGGAGATCAATGCCCTGGCATCTACCACTGTGGTCGACTTTTATAAAAATATCATCAACAAGGAGGCTTCCGATTCGACATATCTGAATATATCTAAATTAATTACGGTGCTGTGGGGTGGACTGGCGATTCTGTTTGCCTTTCTGGCCAGCCTTTCAGAGAACCTGATCGAAATGGTGAATATTCTTGGCTCCATTTTCTATGGGAATATTCTTGGGATTTTTCTGGTTGCCTTTTTTGTAAAATACGTGAAAGGTCATGCAGTGTTCATTGCTGCTATCGTTTCTCAACTGACTATTTTCGTATTATTCTTCACCACACCTATTGGCTACCTCTGGTACAATTTGATCGGCTGTGTACTAACAATTTTGACGGGAATTCTCCTGCAGTCTATCATTAGAAAATAGAAACCAATTTGCAATAACTTAGGCCGTCATTCTGAATTTATTTCAGAATCTGTAGGTCAAATTCGTTAATAAATATAGATCCTGAAACTAGTTCAGGATGACGATTTGGTTGATTCAGGAAGTTTATCCATTTTAACTCTAAGCAAAGGATAATAAAAAAGCGAGAGATTATTCCCTCGCTTATAAATCTATATTTCAGGCTAGCCTATAATCCAGCAATCAGTTTTTCATTTAATTTGATATAACCGAAATCACCTCCAGGGTTTCCTTTTGCAAGTTCCATAGATTTCGTTGCGGTTTCTTTGGCTTCTTTTTTCTTTCCAAGCTTAGCAAGAATCTTTGCCTTCGTGTGAACATGCCAAAAATACTTTGAATTATCACCTTCAGCCAGGTACATATTCATCCATTCTAAAGCTTGATTTAAGTCTTTTCCTGTATTTAGATAGTAGCCAGCGGCTGCAGCAAAGTTGCCCACATTTACTTTGGTAGCCTTTTCAATAGCTGCCATTACCTGGTCATCATATGACACTGATATTGGAATGTTAACAGCGGTGTTTTCCCAGGAAAGCTGAAGACTTGCGTTCTGACTGTCTTCTGTCAGATCTGTTATTTGATAGGTAAGCATGCCCACTGTTTCGGTTAATTTGCTTGGCTTGACTCCAAGTTTTAGCGCAACTTTATCTTCTTTAAATGCCGCCAGGTTACCGCCCATTTTTACGTCAGTGTAAAAGAATATGGTCCACTCGCTTGCTCCTGGGGTAGCTAACAAAAGGTACTCGCCAGCAGCCAGGTCTTTTCCACCTACTTTCACACCATCGCTGAACTTTACTTTAGTTCCGCTGTTGGCTCCAGCTCTCCACATGGTTCCGTTTGGAATTAGCACATCACCTGATCCAAAAATTTTTCTACCTTTCATTTGAGGCCTGAAGTAGTTGACTTCAATATCCGTCAGCCCAACTTTAGTAGAAGTTGAACCCGCTGGACTTGGTGCTGGCATGTCGATTTGTGCATTGGCAGTGAAGCTAAATAGTGCGAGCAAAGCCACCGCTGAGAGATTGATTAGTTTTGTTTTCGTCATTTGATTATTAGTTTGGTTCAAAATTACGAGATACTTATACGGCATCTCAATCCAGTAGTTCTTCAAAATGAATCGATTTACCGAAATAAGGGAAAATAAAATTAAGAGGGAATATTTCCTGGGTGAAAATGTGATCGAGATTGCCAGAGATTTAATTGGACGGACTTTGGTTTCCAGTGTTGATGGCAAACTGTGTAAGGGGCTGATTGTGGAAACAGAAGCCTATCGGGGCTATGATGACAAAGCTTGCCATGCCAACAATGGTAGAAGAACCAAACGGAATGAAGTGATGTATGGGCAAGGAGGACATGCATACGTCTACCTGTGCTATGGCATCCACCATCTCTTCAATATTGTCACCAACAAGAAAGGCAAGGCAGATGCTGTTTTAGTTCGAGCAATGCATCCCATTGAAGGAGAAGATATGATGCAGACTCGATTTAGTGCACCGAAAAAACTACTGGGCAAAGGACCAGGAGTATTAACCAAAGCAATGGGTATTACCACTGAGCTGTCGGGTGAAGACTTATCAAGTGACAGGATATGGATTGAAAGTGGCATTCAGAATCGGGACGATCTGGATATTGTCACTTGTAAGAGAGTAGGAGTAGACTATGCCGAAGAAGATGCTGATTTACCCTGGCGGTTTTATCTGAATGGCAATGAGCATGTGAGTAGGAAGTGAGGGTAATCAGAATCGTATATCATGTGTAGGCTAGCGCAAGAATCCATGCTTGTGCTTTACGTCTCGATAGTCCAATTATTGAAAGCTTAGGAGCTCGGTTAGCCCTGTGATCACAGGACCAAAGAGGGCGAAAAGAATCTTTCCCTGTTGAATTTTTCAAATTTGAGTCACTCTAAGCCAATCATATTGAAAAAATATAAACCAATGCTTCAGATGTTTTAAATCTCAATTATTTTATCTTTAGTAGAAAGAGAAGTAATTTCGAGTACACTTATAGACTACCAATGAAGCACATTCTTTGCCCTTTAGATTTTTCAGAAACATCGCTCAACGCGCTGGAATTTGCCGTGTCTATTGCCAAAAAGCATGAGGCAGATTTATCGCTGGTGTATGTCTTCACTGAAGAGTACTACAACAAGCACTTAACGGAAGGGGTGAAGAGCTACCAGGAGTATGAAAACGAATTCAAGTCCAGGCTGGAGGTTATTGAGAGAGAAATCCAAAGTAAGAAATTTTCCACGGCCTCTTATGTGCTTGGAGGGAGATTTGTACCGTCGATTAAGAATTTCCTCAAGATTAAGAAGACCGATCTGCTGGTGACAGGTACTAAGGGTGTGAGTGATGTACTGGATAGAATGGTGGGTAGCAATACCATCAATATGCTGGATAACCTGGATGTTCCGGTATTGGCTGTGCCCAAAAAAGCATCATTCGAGGGTATAGACAACATTGTTTATGCCACAAGCTATAAGGAGGAAGACAAGATTATTCTCAGCAAAATCGTTGAATTTGCCAAGCCGTTTGGTTCTGATATTACTGTCCTGCACCTCTCCAAAAGGGACAACATTATTGAAGAAGCCTTGTTGAAGAATTTTAAGGATAAGTTATCCGGTTATGTAGATTGCAGCAATATTCATTTCCAGAAAAGCACCTATTCGGAAAACCTCGCTATGGGGATCGATCAGTATATGATGCGGGAGAAAAGCACTGTTTTATCTCTGCTCATGGAAAAAAGAAACCTCATCGATCGCCTCTTCCACAAGAGCATTACCAAAGAGCTGTCCTATCTGATGGACTTTCCTTTATTGGTTTTCAAGAATAAATCACTGTAGCCAAGCGCACTGCATTTAAATTTTCTATTCTTTTTTATAAGTGTATAATAATGAACTAAAAGATTAGTTATATTTGATATTCGCAATCAACCTAAACATTGGACAATGAAAATCAACCGTATTCTCTTCTTATTTCTGCTCTTAATGGCTTTCGATGCTTTGGCTCAATCCACCAAAACTGCCGAAGAGATCAGAAAAGAAAGGGCAGCTGAAAGGGCCACCATGAAGTCCATTCGGGAAAAGTATGGTGTAGATTCTTTACAAAAATACATGTCGGTTAAGATGATGGAGGAAAGAGAGCAATGGATGAAAAATATGTTGCTGCGCCTGGAGGAAGATGCAGTCATAAGAAAGGATGATTACATCAATGAAACTAATCCTGAAGAAGTAGAGAAGCTAGATCTCAGTTTTATGAAACTGACCGAAGTACCTGATTGGGTATTCAGGTTTAAAAACCTAAAATCACTAAAACTCGCCAACAACAAGATATCAAGGTTACCAAAAAGGTTAGTTGAACTGGATAGCTTAAAAACGCTGGATTTCTCTAAAAATGAATTGGGAAAAGTTAAGTGTAAATCTCCCAAATTAGCGAGCGTTAAATATCTAAACCTTTCGGGAAATGAAATGTCTTCATTGCCGGGGCAGATCAAAAAGTTTAAGCATATCAATAAGCTTACTATTGACAATAACAACTTCAGACGCATTCCTAAGCGAATGAAGAAACTAAAGAAGCTGGAGACATTGAGTATTGGGAATAACGAATTGAAGGAATTTGGTAGCAACTTCAAGTACCTACGCAAGCTGAGTAATTTTTCAGCCATAAATGCCGCCAAATGTGATATTCAGAGCATTCCGGACGAGATAGCTTTGTTGATCAACCTTAAGAAACTATACCTACAGGAAAATAAGATTTCCTATATATCTCCAGAGATCGGTCAGCTTGGAAGGTTAGAAGAGCTTTCGTTGTATAAAAACGAACTACCTGAAGTGCCATATGAATTGTTTGATTGCACTGAACTGACGGAACTAGACTTGTTTTATAACAAGATCAAGCTAATTCCAGCTGATATTTCCAGGCTGAAGAAAATTTCCAATTTGTACTTGTCATTCAATGAACTGGAATATTTACCGGAAAGTATTGGCGATATGAAACTCAGGGAAATATTCGTGCACGACAACAAATTGACCAGTCTACCTGAGTCGTTAAAAGACATTAGTATGCTAGAGACCATTCGCTTTGACAACAACTACATTACCGAGTTTCCGGAGCAGCTTTTAGGGCTGAAAAAGATCAAGTATATAGACTTCTCTAAGACTGATGTGGCCATATTGCCAAAGGATATTGTCAACTTCAAAGACCTGGAGCTGCTAGTATTTGACAGCCAGCCGATTGATAAGGATGATCCGAAAAATGCCAACTTTGAGAATATCCTGAAAACGCTCGACGATAGGGGAGTGATATTAAATGTGACCGAGGAAGATGAAGTTAAGAATTGATGGTTTAATGAGCCAACGACTGACAAATAAAAAAGGTGTCAACTGAAAAGTTGACACCTTTTTTATTTCTACCGCTAGGGAATATTACATTTCCTTCACCTGCTGGTCTACCATCATGATGCTCGTCGCGTCATCACCGAAATTGTCAAATAATTCTAAGGCTTTTCTGGCCGTACCTTCTTCTTCTACCTGCTCATTGATAAACCATCTCATAAATTCTTCTGTAGCAAAATAATTCGACTTGCGACACTGACCGAATACTCGATGGATGGATTCTGTTACGGTAATTTCCATGTTCAATGCTTCCTCGAATGCCTCTCGCAACGTTGGAAATTCCAGGTTTATCGCCTTAGCAGAAGGGATTTCCGGTTGAACGCCCACTTCTATCAGATACCTAAAGATCTTGAGCATGTGCTCTCTTTCTTCATTGGATTGTCTGTAGAAAAAGTCTGCACTACCGCTATAGCCTTTGTGGTCGCACCATCCGGCTATGGCCAGGTAAGCGTTGGAAGAATGTGATTCTATTTGTATCTGCTTTTTGAGAGAATTTGCAATCTCATCACTTATCAGCAGCTTTTGTCTCATTAAGTCTTTCATGGTATCTTATTGTTTTGTTATAATAAAATTACCACATAGGTAGGAATTAAGTTTCCCAAAAACTCAATTTATAATTGATCCAAATAAAAAGAAGGTGTAATCAGGCGAAGATGTTTCTTCTGATTCGGGAGTGAATCTCACTGTTGAGCATGATCATAGCAAAGGTTCCTTCCAGCAAATCACGCAGTTCTATCAACTGTTCTATGCTGAATATAAAAAGTCTGTCGATGCAGGAGAGGTTAATCACTTCAAAGTCTGCGCCGTTTGGATCCAGCAGGAGGGTCTCAAGGTTGATGCTCTTTATTTTTTGGTTTAGTGAGATAAGAGAGCAGGCATTAAACTTAATTTGATCTCCAAAAAGATCCATATAGTACACATTTAACTTGTCACACTGATAGCTGGCACAGTGTTGTGTAGCGTAAATTTCGGTGTAATTGGAGTTATTCATTTTCGTACTAAATCGATTATCTCTTAGGACATTTTTTGCATCGCTTCTTTTCAGACCGTTTGAATTTCTTACAGCATTTTTTGAAAACACACTCATTTTCGCACTCCGTGTCGTGGCTAAATAAGTTTAAGAACTCTGGTCTGCTGCTTTGCATGATGCAAATTTATTTAGAATCAGTCTAAATAAAAATAGTAGAGTTGAAATTTTCAGTTTGTGAAAAAAGATTTACACTATGTTCAAAATCTTCAATATGACTGGGACTTAATTTTGGATTTTATCAATGGACTCGTAGATTTGTTGACTTATTTATAATTAGTCTAAATTAAGATAGTGCGATCCAAGACAGTAGCCATTTATGACGGTCAGTTCCTTACCAGGCGTGGCTTGGTGGCATTGATAGAATCGTTTCCAGAGTTTGAGCTATTGTTTGAAACCAATTCCATTCGATTTCTGAAAGAGAAACTTTGTGATGAACCCTCTGATATCGCCGTTGTGAGTGAGGATGATCCTGAGGTCATCAAGGATTTGATTGCTGAAGAAAAACTCGCGAAGAAGCTTGAACTTGTCCTGATCGTTGGTGAAAAGGGAAAAAGGCAAGTGAAAGAATTTTCCAGCTATGGGATTAAGTCAATTTTGACTGAGCAATGCGATGAAGATGAGATCAAGACTGCCCTTCAGGCTGTATCAAATGGCCAACGTTTTTTTTGCAGCAGGGTGATGGATTTGATGCTGGACACTTCTGAAAACGAAAGCAAAGGAAAATTGGATGAGCTACTAAGCACTAGGGAACGAGAGGTGCTTGAGTTGATTGTACAAGGTAATAGCACAGCATCTATCGCCGAGAAGTTATTCGTGAGCGTGCATACTGTAAATACGCATAGAAAGAACATCCTTAAGAAGCTAAGCTTAAAATCTCCTACTCAGCTTATCCTCTACGCCATTGAGAATGGGATTATCTAAGATTTGTTGGTAATTGTACTCACTTCCGCAACGTTCTTGTTCCTACAAATATTTAGTACTCATTGATATTCACTTCCTCAGGTAAAACGAACAAAAGAGTTTCTGTAACTGTCGTGAGAAAAAAAAATCACTAGCACTAGTGATTGCATGGTAATCCCGGTACCTCTACATTTGCCTTATTTGAAATCAGTCTAAATAAAAATAAGCATAAAATGAGATTACGAATACTGCCAGTTATACTGTTTGTCCTTTCAACGATGAACGTTCAGGCTCAGATAATTAGTGCCGATTCTGTGACAAATGAACCGCTGAACACAGCGAGTAATATTATTGCAGGAAATGGAAACGGTAGGGTGACCGTGAGTGGATATGCGCAAATCGATTATAACCAGCCAGTAGGTGGTCCCTTGAGGCAAAATGGTAAGCTTGATGTGCACAGGCTAATTACGTTCATTGGATATAAGTTTAATGATCGTACGCATTTCGTTACTGAGATAGAATATGAGCATGTCAAGGAAGTTTACATCGAGCAAGCCTTTGTGAATTACCGTTTCAATCAAGCGATTAATTTTAGGGCAGGGTTGATGTTGATTCCTATGGGAATTGTGAACGAGTATCATGAGACTCCTACATTCAACGGTGTAGAGAGACCTAATCTGGACAAGTACATCATTCCTACTACCTGGAGGGAAATTGGAATGGGGCTCTCAGGAAACTTCCCTAACGCATCGCTAAGGTATCAGTTGTATGTTGTAAATGGTTTTAATGGATATGATGGTTCGGGTAAATTCAATGGAAAAAATGGGTTTAGAGGTGGAAGACAAAAAGGAGCCGAATCTTATATGAGTTCTCCCAACCTTTCAGGAAAAGTTGACTATTATGGACTTCCTGGCTTGAAGGTGGGATTTGCAGGCTACTTTGGTAAGTCTCAAAGTACTCTCTATGGTGGCCTGGACGAATCTGATGCAATGGCACTGTCTCAAGCTGATTCTTCTGTTGTGGATATTTCAATGATAGGTCTGGACTTTAGATATCAAAAAAGAGGCTTTCAGGCAAGAGGCCAGTTGATTACAACTTCGATAGGAAACTCACAAGCGTATAACGCTTTTACTGGCAATGACCTTGGCTCAGGATTGTTTGGTTATTACCTCGAAGCTGGATACGACATTCTTAAATTGACTAAAGTAAACAATGATAAAGGGTTGACACTTTTTGCCAGGTATGAGAAATACAATACGCACAAAAATACTGTCGGCGAGGTGTCAATAAATGATGCCTATAATAGAACTGATGTTACACTTGGTGCTACACTTAGACTGGCAACAGGAGCTGTTTTGAAAGCTGACTATCAGATCATGTCCACGGCTGTTGATGGGGCATTAAACAAAAAACAACTGAACCTTGGAGTTGGTGTTTGGTTCTAAAAATTAAATTGTTAATACATTTGCCGATCATCTGTGCTTTGCATGGATGATTTGCTTGTTTTTATGCGAACTACCTATATTATACTACTACTGATCGGCCTGAGTGCTTTTGGCGGCCTAGGGATTAAATTGCCCAAGAGTGCCATTAAAAAAATGGACAAGTCTATTAAAAGTGCATGGGCTGTGGAAGAATATGAGACAATTCAAGTTTCACTAGAAGGGCTGACAGAATTCAAATTAGATGGAAATGAAAAAGTTTCAGTGATCAAAGCTCAAAATGAGAGCATTGGTTTTATGGTTTTGTCTCAAGCTTACGGTAAGTATGATTTTTTCGATTTGATGGTGTTGTATGATAACGAATTGAAAATAAAAAGTAGTGCTGTGCTGGTTTATCGGGAAGATTTTGGTGGTGAAATAGGTAGTGGTAGATGGTTGAGGCAATTTGTGGGGAAGGATAAATCCAGTCAGTTTAAATTGGATGAAGATGTGCAGGGGATAAGCGGTGCAACAATTTCCGTGAGGTCAGCAACGAGGGAGTTCAAAAGAGTGACCTCACTCATGGAACAACTCAAAAAACAAAATAAATTATAGTCTTAAGATATTTTGACTTACCTAAACAACATACACAACTTCCCCAACTATGTGAAGAGAATGATCTTCTTCTTTACATTGTCAATGACTGTTGGCTACTTTACTGGCTTCAATTTTATATACCATACCACCGAGCTTAAACCAAAGGGAATAGAACAAAATTACAATGGCAATGAGGAGGACGAAGATGCTGAGGTGATGATGTTTAAAAAACCGGAAAAGGAGATACTCACGACCATACATACGCATATTCTTTCCTTCTCCCTCATATTCATAGCCATGGGTGGTATCCTGTTGTCAGTGCCTATGAATCAGAAGATTAAGTCCTTTTTATTGGTTGAGCCTTTCATTTCTACCATAGTCACATTTGGCGGTATTTGGTTGCTATGGAAAGGTATGCTCTGGATGAAGTATTTTGTAATGCTGTCAGGAATTTTGCTCACTCTGACTTTTGTTCTCATGGCTTTCTACATCTTCAAAGCTACACTTACAAAAGCTACCACTGATTGATAAGCTTTACTAAACTTTTGGAGTTTGGTAAAGCTGTGACTCCAGACGCTTTGATTCGATCTCTTGCCAAGGTTCGTGTCCTCACGAACCATAAACTATTCATAATTCATTGCCAATGTGCTTTAGAAATCGAAATGGAGAAATCTCGTTTTCATAAAAGGCAGCAGATGAGAATTCATAATCAATGGGATTGTTAACTAAATTCCATCTTTCGTCTAGAGGGTTATTGTGGGTATAGTCTAGCTTTTGGTATATAACTTCAGGTGAGTAGAGCTCGATTGCGAGAGAATCTCTCTGCCAGAATTCATACGTTTTATTAGGAGCATCAACGTAATAACGAGGCAGTTTTGAAGCAGGCAATATTTTCTTAAATTGATGCGAAGTGAATTTAAGAAGTGAGGAACTTGGAAGTTCCTTGCCATTCAATTTATTTAGTCGCCAGATCAGATGGATGTGATTAGGCATGACTACAAACGCAAAAACTTCAATGAGATTCCGATTTGATAAGTTAGTGAGTGAATCTGTAACTATAAGCTTAAACGTTGTGGATTCCAGTAGTTTATTCCAGTTTCTAATAGTGGCAGTCCAGAAATAGATCTTTCCCAGCTCTAATTGAGATTTTCTTCGATGATGTTGCAAAATGGACATTTTACAATATAGATATTATTTCTAGATTGCCAAAGTTCAATGTTTCGTGGGGACACGAACCAAGGCTTAGAATATAAAAAATTGCTTATTGACTCGGCAAAAGCTACAACTGATTGATAAGCTTTACTAAACTTCAAAAGTTTAGTAAAGCTATAATACTAAAGCCTTTTTTCGTGTATGCACAAGTGTACTTACCACTGATTGAATATCAGATTGACCATACCCTGAGCGATTCCTTCCTGAATGTTGCGGGCTCCCGTGGGATTGAAGCTGTCATATACTCGGTTGTTCATATAGCGGTTCATTGGAGCGGTAACAGCCATGCTTCTATAGGTGGTTTCTCCTTTTTTGTTTGGGTAATATACATTGTCAAGGCCAGTGTATGGCTGGTTGACGGAAATGACTTGTTCTTGTTTGAATTTGAAAGGGTAGTACCAAAGCGCACCATGCCTGAATCTATTTTTATTTGGTAAATTCAGATAAAACTGATTGCCTATAAACATGTTGGGTTGGACGGTAGTTGGAAATTTATCCAATACTTGAGCAGAACTCCAGTTTGGGAGCGCCACAATCACAAGTAAAAAAACCAAACCTTTTATTTGAAGCCTCATAACCGTAATATTATGTGTTTTACTTAGAATCAACTCCAGAACTGATGATTCGGTCAAGAACCACTCATATAATTATTAGGAGTTAATTCAAGTGCTAAGTATAAATTTAATGAAACTTTATACCTATGAGAAATCCTGGCCTGACTTTACTTCTTTCAATCTTACCGTTTTCGTGTTATAATAGTGAACAAAAACAAACAACCGAGAAGGAACCAGCGACCACAAACCAGGTAAATTTGTTCTTACCCGGAACGGTTTCTACCTTTTTACCTGAGCGTGATTTGGCAATTTCTCCTAATGGCAATGAAATATATTTCACCGTACAATCTTTTAAGAAAGAGGTTAGTACAATTTTGCGCATTCAAAAGACGGGACAGGGATGGTCAGAACCCACTGCAGCATCCTTCTCGGGAAAGTATATGGATTTAGAGCCAGCATTCACTCCTGATGGCTCCAGGCTGTTCTTCGCATCAAAGCGGCCACTAAAAGATACATTAGTGCAGGATTACAACATTTGGTACGTAGAAAGAATAGAAACTGGTTGGTCAGAGGCACAGGATGCTGGAGAGGCGATCAACTCAGAAAAAGACGAATACTACCCATCCATAGCCAGGAATGGCTCCATTTATTTTACGGCTGCCTATGAAGACTCTAAGGGCACAGAGGATATCTATTGTAGCGAGTTTGTGAATGGGGAATACCAGAAGCCGTACAGCCTCGATTCAGCAGTAAACGCCAAGACTTATGAGTTCAATGCTTTTGTCGATCCGGATGAGAAATATCTATTGTTCGGCTCTTATGGACGGGCAGATGGATTCGGAGGAGGAGACATTTATATCAGCTATAATGAAAATGGAAAATGGCAAGAAGCCATTAATCTGGGTTCTTTGATCAACTCAAAATCGTTGGACTACTGTCCTTATGTTTCCAGGGATGGCAAGACATTGTACTTTACCAGTAGCAAGTCTGATATTGGAGAACACAGCACGCCAGCTTATGATCAACTGAGGGACAAATTACAATCCCCACTCAACGGGTTTGATAATATTTACCAGGTGGATTTTCAAGAGGTTTTGGAAGAGATAAAATAATTGAACGATCCTCTTAATTTCCTCCTATTTTTGAGAACAAGCTCATTCAAGGTTCGTTAACATTTACAGATATCTACTTCGATATGTCTATCTCTTTCTGTATTATTACTTCCTTCAATTTCCCCTGACAACATGCTAAGGCACTTTATCAAAAATGGTTTTTTGTTTTTCCTGGGTATTGTCCTGAGTCATTCTGTTATTGGACAAACAGCCGAAGAAATCATAGAGTTGGCCGATAAAAAAATGCGTGGTTTGTCCAGCAGATCCGTGATGAAAATGACTGTAGTTAGGCCTGATTGGCAAAGGGAAGTGACCATGAAGGGATGGTCTCTGGGTACAGAGTATAGCCTTATACTCATTACCGGGCCGGCAAGGGATAAGGGTCAGGCTTTTCTCAAGCGAAAAAAAGAAATGTGGAACTGGCAGCCTACGATTGATAGGGTGATCAAACTGCCACCATCAATGATGCTACAATCCTGGATGGGATCGGATTTCACCAATGATGACCTGGTCAAGGAATCTTCCATTGTGCACGACTACACACATGAGTTGGAAAAGGATACAACTATGATGGGTATGATTGCTTATAAAGTCGTACTTACACCAAAACCAGAAGCTCCAGTGGTTTGGGGCAAAATCGTATCTTTCATAGATGATAAGGAATACAATCAGTTGTTGGTTCGCTACTATGATGAAGATGGTTATTTGATCAATACATTAACTTCTTACGATATTAAGGAAATGGGAGGGAAGATTATACCTACAAGACTAGAAATGGTTCCAGCTGATGAACCAGACAATAAGACCATTATTGATTATGAAAGTTTAGAATTTGATGTAGATATTGATGATGGGTTTTTCTCATTGCAGAATACGAAGAGGGTGAGATGACAAAGATCAAAAGTCGTCATTGAATATGAAAGTTGCTTAACAAAATAATGTACCTAAAGTTAGCCTGGCGAAATATTTGGCGGAACAAAAGAAGGAGTTTTATCACTATAGGCTCCATCACTTTTGCTGTTCTACTGGCCTGTGTCATGCGATCCATGCAGCTTGGTTCCTACGAGCGTATGATAGAGAATGCAGCTCGCTTTTACACAGGCTATATTCAAGTTCATAAGAATGGCTATTGGGCAGAGAAGACGATAGATAATAGCTTTCAGATTGATGCTGAACTCCTAGAGTTGGTTGAGTCAACGAAGCACGTCAGCTCAGTGGTGCCGAGAGTAGAGTCTTTTGCGCTGGCGTCTTTTGGCACTAAAACAAAAGGGGCATTGGTGCTGGGTATGAATCCCGACAAAGAGAATGATCTGACTCGTGTCAAAGAGAAGTTAATTGAAGGAGAATATTTAAGCACGGGTGACAAAGGCGCACTTGTTTCAGAGGGACTTGCGAAATATCTTAAGATAGAATTGAATGATACTCTGGTTTTGATAGGCCAGGGCTATCATGGTAGTAACGCTGCTGGTCTGTTTCCTGTAAAGGGAATAGTGAAGTTCGCCGTGCCAGCTCAAAACAACCAAACCATTTATTTAGAAATAGAAAATGCAGAGTGGTTCTATGGTCTTGAGAATCAAATAACCAGTCTGTCCTTGGTAGTAGATAAGGCTGATAATGTCGATCAAATTGTAATTGATTTAAACGCATCAGTCGATACCACTGTCCTTGAAGTTATGGGTTGGCGGGAAATGATGCCCGATCTGGTACAAGGAATTGAAATTGACAACATTAGCGGACGCATCATGCTATGGGTTCTATATGCCGTAATTGGTTTTGGGATGTTCGGTACTTTCCTGATGATGACGGCAGAGCGCATGTATGAATTTGGCGTGATGATGTCCATAGGAATGAAGCGCATGGTTATGCAATTCACCATATTTCTGGAAATGCTGATCATGGTTTCTATTGGTGTATTGACAGGAATTGGCATCAGTTTGCCCTTCCTCTTTTATTATCACAACAATCCAATTTTCATGAGCGGTGAAGCAGCAGAAGCCATAGAGAAATTTGGGGTGGAAGCGGCTTACTTTTTTTCGGTACAGCCTTCATTGTTTTACAATCAGGCCTGGGCCATTTTCTTTATGGCGTTTATACTTTCATTTTATCCACTATATGCGATACAGACTTTGAAACCTGTTGTCGCAATGAGAGAAGCTTAGAACAATGTTGATCATAAAAATAGCATGGAGAAATGTATGGAGAAGCAAGGCAAGAAGTCTTGTGGTAATGGGCTCTATTGTGGTGGGTATATGGGCATTGATTTTCGGTACGGGTTTCATGAATGGCTTTATGGTTGGTTACTCCAACGAGGTAATCAACTATGATGTGTCAAATATCCAGGTTCATCATCCTGATTTCAAAACAGATTATGACATTGAATTCACCATAAAAGATGGACTCAAAAAGGCTGAGGCCATGAAACAATGGGAGGGGGTAGTTGGAGTAACCACCAGGTCTATTGTCAATGGTATGATCGCTTCTCCAAAAAAAGCTTCTGGTGTTCAGATTCGTGGGGTTGAAGTTGAGTCAGAGGCTTCTGTCACGCATTTGGATAGTTTAATTTCTGATGGAGAATATTTCGAAGGAATAAGAAGAAACCCAATCGTAATTGGAAATAAGCTGGCTGAAAAGCTCAAAGTAAAAGTTCGATCCAAAATCGTATTGACTTTTAATGATACAAATGGAGAAATTACTTCAGCCGCTTTTAGAATAGCGGGCATTGTTAGCAGTTCTTCACTAAATGTGAGCGAAGGATATGTTTTTGTAAGAAAATCTGACTTAAACAAACTATTGGGTATTGGTGATGATATCCATGAAATCGCTTTGCTGTTAACTCCTCATTTTGATGACTTTTCAATTGTAGAGAAGTATGAAGAAACATATTCTGGTGATTTGGTAGAGACCTGGAGAGAGGTAGCTCCTGAGTTGTCCTTTATGCAGGAAATGTATGGTCAGATGCTTTACGTCCTTATGGGCATTATTCTGACTGCTCTTATCTTCGGAATTGTGAATACGATGCTGATGGCGGTATTGGAGCGTTTCAAGGAGCTGGGCATGCTGATGGCTGTAGGTATGACCAAAATAAGGGTTTTTACCATGATACTGATGGAAACATTGTTTCTGGGAATAGTAGCATCACCGGTTGGTCTATTCCTTGGCTGGTGGACTATAAATTATTATATCAAAAAGGGAGTTGATTTGACGGAGTACTCGGAGGGTCTGGAAGCCTTTGGCTATTCTTCCATACTCTATCCCTATATTGATCCATCCAACTATCTGACCATTACAATCGGTGTGGTTATTACCGCTTTTATTGCGGCTTTATACCCGGCATGGAAGGCTGTAAAATTAAAACCTGTGGAGGCATTACATAAAATTTAGAACGAATGAGTGTTGTAATCAAAACAGCAAATGTATTTAAGGAATATACCGAAACAGCGGTACCGGTAAAGGCTCTCAATGGTGTTTCCCTTGAGGTGCAAGAAGGAGAGTTTACAGCTATCGTAGGCCCTTCAGGTTGTGGTAAAACAACACTCTTGAATATATTGGGAGGATTGGATCATCCAACTTCTGGAACTGTGAGTGTTGCAGGTGCAGATATCACCAATATGAAAGATGGTGATTTAATAGATTTCAGGCTGAAAAATATCGGATTTGTATTCCAGGCTTACAACCTAATTCCTGTTTTAACTACTTATGAGAATGTGGAATTTATCATGCTATTGCAAAAGCAGGATAAACAATTGAGACAGGAGAGAACAATGGAACTTTTGGAAGAAATGGGCATTGCGGATAAAGCCGATAAGCGACCTTCTGAATTGTCTGGAGGGCAGCAACAACGTGTGGCAGTCGCACGAGCATTGGCCTCTAAGCCTAAGTTTATATTAGCTGACGAACCAACTGCCAACTTAGATTCCAAGTCCACAGCCAATTTACTTGATATAATGGCCAAAATGAATAGGGAGGAGCAAGCCACCTTTGTTTTCTCCACACACGATCAACGCGTGATAGATAAAGCGCACAGAATAGTAACACTCGAAGATGGGATTATTACTTCAGA
Organism: Cyclobacteriaceae bacterium; assembly: GCA_049115735.1. Classification (GTDB taxonomy): domain Bacteria; phylum Bacteroidota; class Bacteroidia; order Cytophagales; family Cyclobacteriaceae; genus CAXBNB01. Next base: position 321,697 of record JAGDZP010000012.1, read on the forward strand.
TGTTACCAAATGATGATTTTAAGGAATCAACCTGAAAATGAGAACCAGCATGTCGAATAGGTTCAGGGTCAGTCAAAACGCAACATCACGGTATTGTCATTCCAACTTTGGAGGAATCTTGTTGGTTTTGTTTACACATGTTTTGAGATTATCCCAGCGTCTGTCGAACCGGATGACTTGGTCTATTTTATTTCTTATAGTACTTTCTTTATTTGCTAAGCCCGTATCAGCCCAGGGCAAGGAAGAAGAAAGTAAGTGGGAGATCAAGGGCTACCTGAAGAACATGACTTCTGTCACACAAGCTTCACAAAGATCCTTTGTGGAAAACCTGGTACATAATCGTTTGAACTTCATATACTATGCGAATGACAATCTGACCTTCTATGGCGAATTGAGGAATAGAATATTCGTCGGGGACTTTGTGAGTGAGATTCCATCTTATAGTCGACTGATTGATAATAACAACGACTACTTCGATTTGTCAGCCAATCTTATTGATAATCGATCGCTGGTGTTTAACACGATGATAGACAGGGCATACATGCAATGGAATAAAAATGATTGGGAAATCAAATTGGGAAGGCAAAGGGTGAACTGGGGAGTGAATCTCGCCTGGAATCCGAATGATTGGTTTAACGCTTATTCGTTTTTCGATTTTGATTATGAAGAAAGGAGAGGGTCGGATGCCATCAGAGTAAACTATTACACAGGTGCTGCATCCAGTGTAGAAGTAGCAGTGAAGATGGCCGATAGCATGGATGAATTTGTAGGAGCGGCATTATGGAAGATCAATAAGTGGAATTATGACATCCAATTTCAAAGCGGAGTAGCCAATGGCGATTTGGCACTGGGATTGGGCTGGGCAGGGAATCTTGGAATGGCAGGATTCAAAGGAGAAGTAACCTACTTAAATCCGATTGAGAGTACCAGGGTAAATGCTGGTTATGATCAGATGTTGCTGGCGTCTATTTCGGTAGATTATTCGTTTAAGAGTTCATTGTACTTCAATGGTTCAATCCTATATCATAGCGAAAACTCGGTTGATCCGTTGATCGGACTGAATGCGATTGGTAACAGCACCATGGAAAACTTTACCATGAGAAATCTTACGAATTATAGATGGAGTTCTTTTTTGCAATCAGCTTTTCAGTTTTCGCCCTTGATTACGGGTTCTGTCTCGGTGATGGCCTTTCCCGGAACAAATGCATTGTTTCTCAATCCTGGTTTCTCCTATTCATTATCTCAAAATGTAGACCTGGGTGTCTTTGGTCAGGTTTTCTTCGATGAAGAGATATTGGGAAGTTATGCAGCTATTCAGAAAAGTGTCTTTGTTCGCTTAAAGTGGAGTTTTTGAATAAAAAAATTCTAATCTCGCTTCTGCTAAGTGAAGTGGTTTTTGTATAACATTATCTAGCCTTCTACACTTTTAATATCTTCTTCTGTTTCCTGCCGGAAATCGTATTTATCCAGCACTTTTTGGAGATCGGCCCTAATCTGTTTTTGTTCCTGGCTTAGTTCATTTAATGCTGACTCTTCAAAATGATCCTCAAGTACATCATACATTTCACCTGTTCTATAGAGCTTGTACTGTTCTGTTCTTGCCCATTCTTTTCTGTTTCCCGGTTTCATTCTCGGGTGATACCATGAATAAATCCAATCCCGCGCAGATTCTTCAGCTGTTCTTAAGGCTGGTAAAAAGATATTGCCATCAAACTCCCTATCCTTTGGCAAGTCTATACCAGCCGCACGGCAAATTGTCGGGAATACATCTGTCAGGTCAGCTAATTCCTGAGTTACCTGACCAGGTTCAACAGTCCCTGGCCAACTAGCCATGAAGGGTGTGTGTGTACCGGAATCAATTGTCTTTCCTTTTGCACCAATCACCTGCGATCCATCTTTCATGCTCGTTACAATAGGAGTGTCCGTACCGTTATCCCCAGTAAAGACAATCAGGGTGTTTTCTCGTAAACCTTTCTCTTCAAGCTTATCTACAATTTTGCCAACGAGGTAATCCGTATAAGCAACCATATCTGTAAAGTGTGTTTTCATTTCCAGGCTATCACCATAGCCCTTGTATTCCTTAGATCCCATATCTTCTGGGTTCCAGGTTTTAGATTTTGGCGTAGGAACAAACGGACAATGAACCAGGATCATTGGATAGTACACAAAAAATGGACTACCTGAATTTTCATCAATAAAATTGCAGATGAAGTCTGATGCTACATCCGGACCATAATTTCCATCTTTAAATTCAACGGTCTTTCCGTTAATATCCATAATGGGATTCGGATACCTACTATCCAACTTCTCATCATTCACACGGCCTTTGGATTGCTGCCAAAGACATGATTGCTCGAACCCAAAATGTTGTGGAGAATCTGATTCTCTACCCAGTTGCCATTTACCAGCTATACAGGTTTTATAGCCAGCATTTTTGAATGCGTGCCCGAAAGTATATTGATCCCTGTCGAGTAAACCGAATTTGACATAGTTGCGAATGTTGTATTGCCCGGTCATTACCTGTACTCGAGAGGGTGTACAGATAGGTTGTGAGTGGAAGTTTTCAAAACGTATTCCACTGGCTGCTAACTTATCGAGTCTTGGAGTCTGATAATCTGAGTTGCCATAGCTGCTTAGGCATTCATAGCCCATATCGTCTGCCATGATGAATACAATATTTGGTCTTGTTTTCTTTTCTTCTTTCTCCTTCTTGACAGGAGTACAAGATGCAAAACCTATAGCCAGTATCAGGCTAATCCATTTTGTGTATTGAGTGGTAGTCATTTCGATTGTTGATAGTTTAGTATATATCCAATAGGGGATGTTAAAACTACCATCAAAAAGTTAGTGTTGGAGGCATTTAGGCTACTTTGTGCAGAATGCTAGTCGATAATTAGCGTTAAATAATCGAATAAATATGTCTTTTGACAGAATTTTATAAAATAATCGTCATTATTCAATAAAATATCCGTTTAATCCTATTATAATTAAAGCAAGAACAACATTAAAATTGATAAAAATGATGAATTCGAAAGACAGGCACGAGTACACATTCAAGGTAGTGGATACTACGTCTCAGTACAACGAGGAAGCAGCTTCAGAAAGAGAAGCCAGAAACCATCTCGCCACTGAGCTCCTTCAGAAGGAGGGTTTCAGTCCAAAAGATGGTGAGTTTTCAAGACATGTAAAACACTATGCGCAGAACAAATTGAAGTTAATGTTCATGCGTTAAAAGACTTTGAAGGCTGGTATTGTTACCGGCCTTTTTTATTAGAACGGACTTTCCACCAATGGCAAATCCAGCGTCATTGTCTGGAAATTCTTTTCAATTTCTACGTCCTCAATCAATAGGGCAGTATGTACAATGTATGATGTGGCAGAACCAGGTCCTGTACCTGTAAAGTTGTAAACCTTTTTGTCAGGTGATGCTCCTGCTATTTTCTTTAGGGACTTGAAATCAAAATCCGAAAGCCTGGCTGAGCTCATCAATTTCTCAGAGCCATCCTCTACAGATACTTTGTACACATTGCACATTTGCATTCTGCCCAGTTCAAATTTCTTTACGATCAGACCATATTCCAGATCTTCTTCTTTTGCCAGTTCTATAAGTGATGCTTTTAGTGCATCATGATCTAATTCGTTTTTTACCTTTATAGATACTACACCCGGTCCGGTGCTCGTACCTGTTGGTTTGTGAGAATCCTTTGCCAGGGTTCTGTCCGTACGCACATTTTTCAATATGCCCTCCTCCAATAGCACAAGCTCCTCTGGAGCAGCCACGCCCTGGTTGTCATATTCATACGAGCCTAACAGTGCCGTGCCTTCATATTGTTTTAATGTGGGTAATAACGATATGCTTAAGAGTGGAGAAGATACTTTTTCTCCAATTTTTTCATCGAAGGGATCCATGTTTTTCTTGATACCATAGCCATCGTTTTTTGTATCAATGTCTGAAGACACAAACTTGTTCAGTATCTTATTGTTAAAAAGCATGGGCACTGCCTCATCGAGGAAGAGCACCGGACCCTCATAGCTATCATCGAAAGCCGGGGCTAGCATTGAGATGGTCATTTCTTTGATGAGCTCACCAATTTCGGCTTTTACTTTTGAGGCCGCTGGCAGGTCCGTAGGCTTTTCGTGTATGTAGGTGAGTTGCTTAAAAATTGGAGAGCCCTCAGGGGATAACCGCGCTGCGGATATTCTCATCATCGTGAGGTTAGTGTTTGACTTTATCTTGCTTCCTTCACTGTTTACAAAATATTGATTGGTTGCGTAATTTTGAATGTTGACCATGGTGCCCAGTAAGTCTGAATACTCCAGAAATTTGGATGATACGTCTTTTGCATAGTCTTCCAGGTATTTTTGATCTATGTCCAGGTTCAAGGCGGGAGATTCATAATTGACTACCGGTACTTTCGCAAACCTTCTATGCGGCAACTCCGAAATAGGTTTGCCTTCGGCTTTTACATACTTAAGGTGAGAGTCAAATATCCGTGAGGCGGATTTGTACACCTGGTCGGTAGAAAGCCACAAAGCCCTGCGAATGCCATAATAATCATCGCCCAACGGTACTTGCCATGTGTCCGGAGCAGCTGGTGTTTGTTGGATGTCAGAGTCTATGCTTTCATCATTAAACTCATAATCACCGACCATCACCCTTACATACTTGTTGCGGAAGGGAGTAACCGACGAACCAACCAGGGTACCAAGATTGGCCTGGATGCTCGTGATAGAACTTTCGTTGATGCCGTACCTGATGTAAAATGGTTTTTGGTAGTCCTTGTATTGCAGCTCGCTCATGCTGCGATCCAATTCATCGGTGATTGCTCTCATCACTACATCATCATTGCCTTGTGCCACTGCCAAAGTAATGGTACTGAAAACCACCAATAAGGAGCTAAATGTATATTTAATTGTTCTTTTCATGAGTCTCAACTTATTCGCCTTTTGGTCGTGGTAGTAATGGTGTGTTTTTGGTCGCTTTTGATGGCTTTTTCTGCGTCTCTATTCTTTTTACAAATAGGGCAGGAGCAGTAGCACTTACCGGCACACCGCCAGACTCGGCACCACATATTCCGGTAAATGTCTCTTTGTTATCACCAGTGGCAGTTATCTGCGCAAACATAGTCAGTGGTGTACCAATCAAATCAACACCACGCACCAGTTCGTCTGGTCGCTTGTCAACATATATCCGATACACCAGTGTAGGCATTATGTTGAACGAATTGGTATTGTACCTGTCCGTTCTTGTAAATCCGCCGGTCACATCCACGAAATAATAACCATATTCCCTGCTTTGCTCTATGCACTCCTCAATGATCATGTTTCTGAGTTTCTTCTCAGACAATGGTTCATGCGATTCTATGATAAGGTTGGATTGTCTGGCCACAGGGTTCAATCCCGCCTGACATCTCCCATGCCCGTTGCTTGATTTGAAGTTTTCCAGTGGACTTCTAGACATCAAAAATGATTTCAAAACACCATTTTCTACCACTCGTACCTTTTGCGCTTCTATGCCTTCATCATCAAATTTATAGTGGCCAATTAGATCCTGACCGTTATATTCTGTCATAGAAGGGTCGGAGAAAATATTGATGGTTTGAGGAAGAACCTTTTCGTTGATTTTTTCTTTGAAAGTCTGACCATCACTTTCACTTTTTAGCCTGTGTCCTTCTATTCTGTGACCAAATATTTCATGAAAAAACACACCAGCTACCCTGGCATGTAGGAGTGCCGGCCCTGTATAGGGTTCTGCCAATGGAGCGTCTTTGAGCTCTTGCAGCAATTCGATCATTTTCTTTATGTCCTTCTTCAATTCCGACTCGGAGGGAAGATTTTGAGGATCGAAAGCAAAGTAAGAATTGTAAAGTGGTACGATCTCCCCATCTGTGCAACGTACCTGTGCATTGATGTGCAAATGTGCATAGGTCATGTTTTGAGCTATGTATGCTCCTTCTGATGACGTGAAGTATTTTCTTTCGGTAGTAAAATTCAGATCGGCCTTGCCAGTCACAATGTCTTCGTCTGCTAAAAATGCTTTCGACAGCCTCTTGAGTTTATCCTCCCATTTTGTACGATTCAGTGTTATTTCGGTCTCCAACTTTGGCTCAACAGATGTTATAGGAGATTCTTTAGAAAAGTCAGGGATGTCCGAACCCTCTTCTTCCTCCATGGTCTGTACTTTTTTGTACTGCCGTGATGCAGATAAGTATGCGGTATGGGTAATCTGCCACAGTGTTTTTTGGATAGATTTTTTAGAATTTGTCAGTGGAATAGGATTGCTACTTACACTGATGTTTCCTCTTCCTTTATTCTGTACCTCATGCGTATTGTCTTTGGAATAGTCTCCAATACGAACGCTCGTTTTGGCCAGCCTGTTTTTCGAAGTGTTGGAAGCAATCAGGCTTCCCATGTTGGTACTGATAGCTACATTGTTTATTTCATTCACACCATAGTCGAGGTAATAGGCGGGTATGTCTGCGGTGGAAAGTACTGCAAACTCTCTATCCAGTTCTTCTTTCAAAATGTCGAGTAGCGGGTCTTGTTGTGCCCGAGCATCGACAGTCAGAAATGGGATAGCTAATGTTAAAAAAAATAGAATCTTCTGCTTCATATCTGTTGCCACAATTAGAAAAGGATGACGAAATTAAGGGTTTGCCTTAGTCATTCAAATCATTAATCCATAATATTTTGTTGAGTCACATAGTTAGTGTGCTTTTTTGTATTATCGGTCATAGACCTAAAAAGGTTCCTTATTGGACTTAAAAAAATGTTGGGTGGTAAGAATGTTATATGGCTGGTCAGCTATTGTCGCTTTATTCCCACTTCTGTCACTCTAACTATTAACCTGAACCCGGTTTAAAAATAACTCTATTGTTGTTTATTGAAGTATTCATATAGCCTAACACAGATAATTCCTCCCTTGAGGGCAGTCGAACAGACACACTCTGTGAAGATTGATGCTGAAAAGCACAGGAGGGTGTTTATGCGGAAATGTAGAATTGATACATGTAAATCACCCCTATGAGCTACGCCCGCAACCTTCGACTCTCGTCTCGGTTGTCCTCAAGGGGATAATTTTTGGGATGATTAATCGTGTTCAGGTTATTAACTCAATATCGGTATCTTGCTAATGAATCCTGAAAGGATGACTGCATTATAGCAAATCCCTTTCAAATATAAATTTTTGTTTGATTGGATATAGTTTCACCCTTTCAGGGTTGAAAAAGGAACCTTCACTTTCTAGAATTTTTTTATCTCTTCGGGAATTAAAAACCGCTTCAATTAAAAATTCTTAGTTCACGGCAATGATTTCTTTACATTTCTTAAAAGCTGTTTGTGTCTTGGGGATCATATTAGGGAGAAAAAGCCAAACGCCTCAGGGATAAGAATTACACAATAATAGTTTAAGATATTGTAGGGCTAATCTCAAATACTTAGTAGTAAAACTAAAATAATTAGCTAATTGATTGCTAAATATTCTAGGGTTTTGTAATTTTATCCATTATATACTAAAATGTATAGCAATTAAAATTGATTGGATGAACTAAAAGAAAACAAATGACGAGTATGAAGATCGGAGATGACTACAAATTGAAATTGACTTCTAAAAAGTTAAAATCAGGTAAGTGCCAGGTAAAGTTTTATGCCACAGTGGAGACAAAGAAAAACCTGTATGGTTATATTTTAGCAGATGCAGGTGAGTCCCTTAAAGATGTTGTGGTCAAGATCATCAATAGGTTAAATTCGGTTAAGGCAAAAGATAGTTTTCACCACATCAATTTGTACTCGATAGGAAAGAGGAGTGAGACGGACGCAAACTTCATTGTCTTTGATAACTAGTATTCAATTAATCTTAATTTTGTTACAGTACTGAATAAGATCCCAGGAAAATAAAAATCATGGAAAAAGCCCAGGTAAACGAAAACATCAAATTCTTAAGGAAAAAAGAAGGCTACACTCAGGAAACTTTTGCTGATGTTATTGGTATCAAAAGATCACTCGTTGGAGCTTATGAAGAGGGTAGGGCCGATCCCAGGCTGAACAACCTGCTAAAAATGTCTGAAGTATTTGGAGTGTCTGTAGATACAATGATTAGTAAAAATGTAACAGAACTTTCAGAGGATGAACTCTATGCAGGCGACAATCAAAATCTCAAAGTGTTAGCCATCACCATGGATAGTGAGGAAAATGAAAATATTGAGCTCATCCCTCAAAAAGCGTCAGCCGGCTACCTCAATGGATATTCAGATCCTCAGTACCTCGGTACCATGCCGAAATTTAAACTACCCATGCTGCCGGGCAATGCTACGTACAGAGCATTTGAAATTTCCGGGGACTCCATGTTACCTATGCTACCTGGCACGGTGATCATTGGGGAGTATGTAGAGAATCCTGAATACATCAAAAATGGCAAGACCTATGTGTTGATATCGAAGGATGAGGGGATCGTCTACAAGCGAGTTTTCAACTACATGAAAGACAATGGGAAACTGTTTTTAGTTTCTGACAATAAGACCTATTCCCCTTATGAAATCAAAGGGAGTGATGTGCTGGAGATATGGGAGTCCAAAGCCTATATCAGTGTAAACTTCCCGGATCAGTCAGGCGATCCTGAAATGTCCATCGATCAGCTAACCAACATTGTGATGGAGCTGAAACAGGAGATCACCAAAATTAAGGGCGGAGCATAATGTAATAGCGATATTGCGACATGTTGAGTTTAGATTTTCATAGTGTAAATCCTCTTACCTGTTTTTTCAAATGCACCTTACTTTGCGTAATATAGTTTTCTTGCAATTGAGGTTTGAAGTGTTCAAGATGCCCTCATTGTTGATTTTACTTTTGTAACACTTTTCTTATGTATTGATTTGAAGAGACTAGATGAGCAAATCTCAATGTATTTGAATTTGCATATTTGAAATTCTACCTCACCAGTTAATGCATACTTATCTTTCCTTCTTTATGTTGGAAAAGCATAACATTTAGTTAAAATTGCCGACTATAATTATTCTTACCTTTGCTTGTCTTTGACTAAAATATTTACCAGTCTTAAACCTATTGAATAGTGGAATACGGATTATTTGATTTACTGAAGCTTATTGGTGCTTTGGGTTTTTTCATCTATGGGATGAAAGTAATGAGTGAAGCTATTCAGAAGGTAGCAGGTGATAAGCTCAGAGATATTATGAATACCATTACCGCGAATAGGCTCAGTGGTATTCTTACTGGCTTTCTGACAACTGCTATTATTCAATCATCATCTGCAACTACAGTTATGATTGTAAGTTTTGTTAACGCTGGTTTGCTTAAGTTAAAGCAGGCTGTTGGAGTGATTATGGGTGCCAATATTGGAACCACTATGACGGCAGTTCTTATTTTGGTGTTTGGTTTTTCAAAGTTTAGCATCGGGACATATACCCTTCCAATCATAGCATTTGGTTTCCCATTGCTTTTTGCGAAAAAAGAAAGTTTGAAATACTGGGGTGAGTTTATGATCGGATTCGCACTTTTATTTATGGGGCTTTCGGCGTTAAAAGATTCCGTGCCGGATTTAAAGCAGAACCCTGAGATTCTTGAGTGGATAACCAATATTAATAATCTTGGTTATGTATCAATTATACTATTCGTGCTACTAGGTACCTTGATTACTGTCATTGTGCAATCATCAAGTGCTGCTATGGCAATCACTCTAATCATGTGCGAAAATGGATGGATTCCATTTGAATTAGCTGCTGCTATCGTTTTGGGTGAGAATATTGGAACAACAATTACTGCGAACCTTGCTGCACTCGTAGGAAATGTACATGCAAAACGAGCCGCCAGGGCACACCTGATGTTCAATATCTTTGGGGTTGTTTGGATGCTTGTGCTTTTCTACCCCTTTCTAGGGGCAATAGATATGGCAATGATAAGGACCGGACAAGGTTCCCCGCTCAGCGAAGTACCTGCTATTAAGTGGGGTTTGACATATTTCCATATAAGTTTCAACATCATAAACACAGGAATAATGATATGGTTTGTACCATTTATAGTAAGGGTTGTTGAGAAAATGGTGCCACACAAAAGTGATGAAGATGATGTATTCCATCTGGAATACATTGGTACTCAATTGATGAGAACAGCTGAACTGTCATTAGAGGAAGCTAGAAAGGAAGTGGCCAAATTTGGTAAAATGGTAAAAAAGATGTTTGGCTTTCTCCAAGAAATGGTTGAAACTGAAGATTTGAAGAAACAGATGAAATTTCTGGAAAAGATTCAACGCTACGAAGATCGAACAGATGAACTAGAGGTAGAAATTGACAACTATTTGGTAAAGGTTGCTGAAGGGAGATTAAGTGCCAAAACTTCTCATGAAATTAAAGGAATACTAAGCATTACAAATGACTTGGAGCGTGCAGCAGATATTATTTTGAGGGCTGCTAATGATATTAAGAGAAAAGCGAAATATGATTTGAAGTTTACAAAAGATCAGTTATCTGATTTTGTCTTGATGTTTGATGCAGTGAATGAGGCCATAGATATAATGCTGATAAATTTAAATTCGAATTATACTAGAGTAACATTAAATGATGCGATAGCTAAGGAGGAAAAAGTCAATAAAACCCTAAAAAAACTCAGCAAAAAACATCTATCCAGCATAGATTCAAAACATTTTAATGTGCGATTGGGAATAGTATACAGAGACATCATTGTGAATTTAGAAAAAGTTGCCGATCATTTGATCAACGTTTCTGAGGGCGTGACAGGAACCTTCATAAAAGATGAAGAAGAACAAGAAAATAACCCCGAGAAAGTCTAATCCCATTTACCTAAGGATTCCATAATATAGTGAAAGGAGATAATCCCAAGGGAAATCCATTCTGCTGTGAGTAAGCTTATTATGCCGAACACCTTATAAAGAGCAATTGATGTTGTAATAAGGATGACGATTCCAATTTTTACCCAGCGTTGTTCTTTGGAAGTATATTTGACAATGACCACACTGCTTCCACCAAAAAATAAGATGGCCATAATATAATGTAGCGTAGCAAACTCCTTGCATGGAAATATTACAACTCCCAATAGTACTAATCCCAAGGCTGTATTGTACCATTTCTTGTTTTTGATTACTCCATTCACAATAAAAAGCATGGAAGCCATGGTAAGAAGAATGGGGTAGGTTTGTGGATTATTCTTCATATAAGCATATGCACTAATACTTGACTTGAAGCCTTCAGATCCATGATCAGCTATATATAGGATGAGAGGAATAAAGGCGAGTAGGGTTGCTAATATCCTTTCAAGTTTGGCAAACCGAACAAAGCCGTCAGCCTTCTTGCGTATGTATTCGAAAGTGTTCATAAATGAAATATAATTAGATCTGTGTTTATATCATTGTTGTATGGATGTTGAATGAAAAAAAAGGAATAATTATAAATGGTAGGTCTGCCTGAGTATTCCCGATGTATTCACCTACCTTTGCGGCTCATTTAATAGAGACTTTTGAGCAATTTTACCAAATTAGGACTTTCAGCATCGCTTGTTGAGGTGCTAGATGAACTTGGATTTGAAAATCCAACCCCAGTACAAGAAAAGGCAATTCCCCTATTATTAAGCGAAGAACCCACAGATTTTATTGGACTAGCGCAAACTGGTACTGGAAAGACTGCTGCATTCGGGCTACCGCTTATAGATAGGATTGAGTCAGACTTTGGGGCCACTCAAGCCCTGATAATGGCGCCTACCCGCGAGCTTGCCCAACAAACGGCTCAGCAGTTGAAGGATTTTTCCAGGAAGCACAAAAAGTTGAAAGTAGAAGTTGTTTATGGCGGAGCAGCAATTACAAACCAGATTAAAGCCTTAAAGAAAAGTACTCAGATAATTGTTGCCACTCCAGGTAGATTGCTCGATCTAATAAAGAGAAGGGCTGTTAAGCTTGATGATGTTGAATATGTAGTATTAGATGAGGCAGATGAGATGCTCAATATGGGCTTCAAGGAGGATATCGATGAGATACTTTCGCATACCCAAGTCGGAAGATCGGTATGGTTGTTTTCCGCTACTATGCCCAAAGAGATCAGAAGGATTGTCAATAAGTATATGGACGATCCCTTGGAAGTAGCTGTAAATACTGAAGAAAAAAGTAATAAAGACATATCGCATAAATATGTAATTACTAAGACGGCCAATAAAATACCTGCACTGAGAAGGTTTCTGGATATGCAACCTGATATGCGCGGAGTGATGTTTTGCAGAACAAAAAGGCATACGCAGGAGATAGCAGATGAGCTGGGTGAACTGGGCTATGGTGCGGAAGCGCTACATGGGGATTTGTCACAAGCGCAGAGAGACGCGGTAATGAAAAGGTTCAAGACGCGTTCCATGCAACTTTTAGTTGCTACCGATGTGGCAGCTCGTGGGATTGATGTGAATGATCTCACGCATGTAATCCATCATACATTACCGGATCAATTAGAAAGTTATACACATAGAAGTGGACGTACTGGTAGGGCTGGTAAAAAAGGTATTTCCCTGGCATTTATAAACCCCAGGGAATCCAAGCGAATATCTGAGCTTGAGAAAAGGATTAAAGTGACTTTCGAGCAAATTGAGGTGCCTACTTTCGATTCGCTAAAGTCTACCAGGATAAACAACTGGGCCAACTTGATCATCAATACTGAGGTGGATAAGCAAGCTGAAGACATCTTGCAACACCTGCATGGACAGTTTGCTCACTTGAGTAAGGAAGACCTGCTAAAGAGGTTGATTACAACCCAACTGGATCATTTGATTTTTCAAAATGGAGAGCAGGAAGACCTGAACGAAACTCAAGGGAAGTCCAGGAATAGAGGGAGTGACGGATTTGTTCGCTACTTTGTCAATATCGGTTCGATGGATGGCGTGACAAAGGCGGATTTGTTGCATTATCTGTCAGACATATCGGAAGTAGACAGAAAGGACTTTGGCACTATAGACCTTCAGAAGACCTGTTCTTTTTTTGAAGTGGCTGCAGGTAAGGATAAGGGTTTGCCTGAAAAGTTTGATGGCCTTGAAATCGAGGATAGAGACATTAGGGTCAATAAGGATAATGAGGGTCCAAAGTCTAAAGGTAAATCTTCTGGTAAAAAGAAATATGGCGGTGGCGGCCAAAGGTCTGGTCGCAGAGGTGGAGGAGGAAGATCAGGTGGAGGCGGTAGGTCTCGTTCCCGTTCCGGGGGTAGAAGAAGGTATTAGGCTCTTCTACTGAATCAAAGCCGGCTCAGCATCAACTTTTCTTAGCAATTCTGTGATATTGCTCACCTGAAGTTTCTTCATGATATTGAAGCGGTGGGTTTCAATGGTCCTGACACTTTTACCAAGCATTTCAGCAATATCTTTATTGGTAACGCCCTTATAGACAAGCTGTAGAATTTCTTTTTCGCGTTTTGTAACACCATAATCCTGTTTGACTGTACTTTCAGAAGTAGGAGAAATACGCCCTTCTTTTATATTGAGATAATTGTTTACCAGGATGTTGGATATATCTCCGCTGAAGTATTTGTGGCCATCTCGAATGGTGCTGATAGCCTTAATAAATTCCTGCTTATTGGTGTCCTTTAACAGATAACCTGAAGCACCGCTTTCTGCTGATTTGATGATATACTCCTCATCATCATGCATGGAGAGAATCAATACTTTAGTGTCCGGTGATATGACCCGCAGCTTTGCTGTTGCTTCAATGCCTGTCATGATAGGCATGCGTATATCTGTAATGAGAATTTCTGGATTATGTTCTTTTACTCTTTCTATGGCTTCCAGGCCATTCGATGCTTCACCCAATACTTCTATTTCCCCTTCACTTTCCAGAAGCGTCTTTATTCCATTTCTCACGATTTCGTGATCGTCAGCCAATACAACTTTTACGGGATCCATATTTGTCAATTTAAGGGTAATGTAATTGTTATCTTAGTTCCTTCTCCAATAGCAGTTTCAATATCAAATTTTCCGTTAATAAATGCAGTCCTTTCTTTCATGTTGAATATGCCATGCCCTGATGCTCCAAAGTGACCCGACTTATTCAGTTTTTCATAGTCAAAACCCAAGCCATCATCCTCAACAATCACCATGAGGTTATTCATGGTGTGCTCAAAGCTAATGACAATTTTTTGAGCTTTGGCATACTTTATACCGTTATTAACAGCCTCCTGAACGATTCTGTAAAGATTAGTCTCAATGTTGTTATCCAGTCGATTGATGAATTTTGTTTTGTTTTCAAAAACTACCTCGGTGGAGGTTAGAGCAGTCACCTCAGAGCTGATTTTCTTCATTGCAGCTACAATACCAAAGTCACTCAGGCTGCTTGGTGTTAGGTTGAATGATACCCTTCTTACTTCTTTAAGAACTCCTTTCATCAGGTTCCTGGTTTCCGACATCTTCTTTTTCATATGAGGAGAACTCGATGGCGTAATGCCTTCCAGATTTAGTTTTAAGGCTGTCAACATTTGACCTATGCCATCGTGGATTTCCTGGGCAATACGTTTTCTTTCTTCTTCCTGACCTTCCAGGATCAACACGGAGCGATATTGTTGCTCCTTAACTTTGTTTTCGATTTGCTCGCGGTTGATTTCTCTGGATCTTAATTTGGCTTCTTTAATGTCTGTTAGATCCCTACCCAAAACTACAATCTCTCCTTTGCTGGATTTTTCTCCTGAAACTGGAACGATGAATATTTCAAACCATAGTATATCCCCCGAAGCGGAGTTGAGTTTTATTTCACCATTCCAGGTTTTACCTTGCGATACATCCTCCAATACACCACGGAGGAAGTCTTTGCTATACCCTTCTTTTCCAAGCCATTCTATGAAATTCGTTGGCATTTCATCTCGATTATATTCTAATAACTTCTGAAATTTTTCAGAAGTATGAGAAATGTTGCTGATGGCATCCATTTTCATAAGAATGGATGGTTCCTCAGGTTCGAGATTGACCGCCTCCAAATCCTGATAGGATTTGCCAAGTTCCAGATATAGTTTATTGAGTTCTTGGGTCATGCGCTTAGCATCCTCAGCCGATTTGGTCATTGCTTCAAAGGTTGTAGCTATTTTTTTGGAAGTTGGAAGGAAGAAGAAAACAAACTCCAACACTATGATCGATAGCGCAATTCCAAACAGTATGAATTCAATACGTTTAAGGTCGGCAACTTTGGACTTTGCTTCATTATCATATTGAAATACGATCGCGTCCATACCAACCAGAAAGCTCTCTTCATGATCTAAGATGCCGGTGATATATTCGTTTAATTTGGATTGAGGTTCAGAGCCCTGTAGTTGTAGGGCCAATAAAGATCTAGCATGGGAAACAATAGCGTCATAGTGTGGCTGAACGGCATTAAAAAGTTTTAATATTTCCTCAGAATTTTCTCCATTTAAGCCTAATTCTTCATTTCCGTTTAGTAATCCCGTGTGGGATGAAGTCCATAATGAAAGTGCGTTTGCAAGTGATTTGTGGTAATCATTGTTGGAGGGGTGATTATTGATTTCCAGTGCCAGCTTGCTGATCTTCTGGCTTAACATCCTTTGCCGTCCGGCAATATTGATGACACGACTATCGTGGGTTTGTTTGCCTATAAATTTTTGAATGTAGCCCTGGCTACCAATGATGCTGAGTGCAATACAAGAAAGCGCTATGATGTATAATAATCCAAGCTTTTTAAAAGAGTCTATTCTGAGCAATTTCTGAGAATGTTAAGTGTACCCAATAGTGGGCGCAAAATTAATGGCTATTGGCGAATAAACAGTTTATTCTGCAAAACCAACGTAAACAATGCCTTCTTCAACCTTTACAGGGTAAGTAGCCAGATCGCACTCAGTACCGTTAAGGTTTTTTCCCGACTCGAGCGAAAAAGTTTTTTTGTGAAATGGGCAGGCCACTTTTGGTTCTTCACCTTGCGAACCGATCATTCCCCTGGATAAAATCATTTGCTTTTTATGTGGGCAAAGGTTCTGTGTCGCATACCATTCACCTTTTCTGCTGAAATTGAATACAGCTACCTGCAGGCCTTTGTAAATAATGCATGCCCCTCCGTTGGTTGGGAAAGCTGAAGCTTCAGCTGCCCTAAACCAAACAGATACTTCCTCTTCTTTTACTGTTTTATATTCAGATAATGTCTCGGTCATTTTGTTCTAGTTTAATATTATGAGTTAACAGTTTCCCAGTTCGTTGGGACGATTTGTCCACGCATATCTCCAAATTTCAGGTTAGAATCAGTTTCGTCGGAATTGATGAAATGCCTGAATTTAGCTCTGAGTTCGGGATTGTTCACAACCTCTTTCCACTCACATTTGTAAGTTTCAACCATAAACTCCATTTCTTTTTCCAGTTGCTCACCTATACCCAACGAGTCGTTCACCACCACGTCAATGAGGTAATCAATGCCGCCTTCCATTTTATTTAGCCAGGTAGCTGTTCTGTTCAATGGTTCTGCGGTTTTTAGGTAAAACATGAGAAACCTATCCAGATACTTTACACATGTTTCTTTGTCTACATCACCAGCTAGCAAAAGGGCATGTTTGGGGTTTGCACCGCCATTACCACATACGTATAAGTTCCATCCAGCTTCAGTGGCAATAATTCCAAAGTCCTTGCTTTGAGCCTCTGCACATTCTCTTCTACAGCCGGATACTCCACCTTTTAGTTTGTGTGGGGATCTTAGACCTCTATATCGTTCTTCTACTTCTATGGCAAAAGAAACCGAATCGTGAAGGCCGTAGCGACACCAGGTTGATCCAACGCAGCTCTTTACAGTTCTCAAGGATTTGCCATAAGCATGGCCACTTTCAAAACCAGCATTGATTAGTTCTTCCCATATATCCGGCAGTTGATCAACTCTCGCACCGAACAGGTCAATTCGCTGACCTCCGGTAATTTTTGTGTAGAGATTGTATTTCTTAGCAACTTCTCCAATAGTAATTAATTTATCAGGGGTGATTTCTCCACCCGGAATTCTTGGTACTACGGAGTAGGTTCCACCTTTTTGAATATTTGCCAAAAAGCGATCATTGGTATCCTGGATGGTGTCCTGTTTTAGAATCATGTCATTCCAGATGCTTGCAAAAAGCGAAGCAGCTGCTGGCTTACAGGTTTCACAGCCATCACCTTTTCCGTATTTATCGAGGAGTTCGTCATAAGCCTTGATGCCTTCAACTTTTATGATGTCAAATAGCTCCTGTCGGGAATAGTCGAAATGCTCGCACAGCACTTTTTTGACCGTTTTTCCCATGGATTTCAACTTGGCGTTGAAAATGTCTGTTACCATCGGAGTACATGCTCCACAGCCAGTTCCGGCCTTGGTACATTTCTTTACCTGATCAATATTTTCAAACCCATGCTCTTCTGTAGCCGAGCAGATATCACCTTTTGATACATCCTCACAAGAACAAACCTGGGCAGTGTCGGGTAAAGCATCTATTCCCCATCCGCCTGACTCACCTCCCCGTGCACCAAGGATTAGGTCTTCAGGGTTAGGAGGGAGGGGCATTTCATTCTGAACCATCTGCAACAAGATGTTGAATGCTTCAGCGTCTCCAACCAATATACCACCTAGCAGTCTTTTTCCATCTTCGGAAATGTTGATACGCTTGTATATACCACCAACCTTATCTTCAAATATTATTGGCTTGTATGCTTCGTTTTCACCAAAAGGATCACCGAAACTTGCCACGTCCACACCAATTAGCTTCAGCTTGGTCGACATATCATATTCAGTAAACTCTTTTTCTTTTCCTTTGGTCAGTTGCTCTACAACCACATCTGCCATTTCGTATCCGGGCGCAACTAAACCGTAAATCATGCCTTTGTGAAGGGCCGCTTCACCTATGGCAAAAATTTCAGGGTCATTTGTCCTGAGTAGATCATCTACAATAAAACCTCCTCTTGGGCCTGTCTCCAAACCGCAAGATGCAGCCAATTCATCTCTTGACTTAATACCACAAGATATGACTAGCATGTCAACATTCAGGTTGGTGCCATCGGTGAATTCCAGCCCGGTCATTTTTCCCTCACCGACTATGTTTTTGGTATTCTTGTTTAGGTATAAATTGATACCCAAGGACTCCAGTTTGTTTTTCAACACTTCTGAACCTGTGTCATCGAGCTGTCTCGGCATCAAACGAGGTGCAAATTCGATTACATGGGTTTCAAGGTTCATGTCCAGCATGGCCTTGCCTGCTTCCAATCCTAGAAGACCACCACCAAGTACTGCAGCACTCTTGGCTTTTTTACCATATTCGATAATGGCATCCAGATCTTCGATAGTTCTGTACACAAACACACCCTGTTTCTCTACACCTTCTATCGGAGGTACGAAAGCACTCGATCCGGTGGCGAGAATGAGTTTGTCATAAGACTCTTCTCTTCCTTTGTAGCTTTTCACCTTTTTCTCGGCTCGGTTAATCTCAACAATCAACTCACCGGTAATCAGGTCAATTTCATTTTCCTCATACCACGAGCGTGGTGCCATTGACAGGTTCTCCGAAGATTGATCAGAAAAATATTCACTCAAGTGTACCCTGTCGTATGCCGGGATGGGCTCCTCACCAAATACTACAATTGAAAAATCTTTAGCGGTGGTTTTGGCTCTAAGTTTTTCGCAAAACTTATAACCTACCATTCCGTTTCCTATGACTACTATTTTTTCCATGCGTTTCTAATAAATACGTAAAAATACGTAGTAATTTATTGAATACAAGTATTGAGTACGTATTATTCTAAAAAACATGCTGTTTTTACGTAATTATCATATTTAAGTACTTAGTTTTGTAAAATGAATAATTCTAAGCTCATCCTAGTTGGTGCTGGTCCCGGGGATGCAGAACTAATCACCTTAAAGGGGATAAAAGCGCTTGAAAAAGCGGATGTGGTGCTCTATGATGCACTAGCTAATGAGGAACTGCTGAAGTTCTGCAGATCTGAGGCAGAGTTGGTTTATGTTGGGAAAAGAGCAGGCATGCACTACTACCAGCAACATGTGATCAACCAAATGATTGTGAAGTATGGTCAGGAGCATTCTACAGTGGTTAGACTAAAGGGTGGTGATCCATTCGTCTTTGGCCGTGGACATGAAGAAAAGGTATTTGCGGAAAAGCACGGAATGGTAGTGGAGATTGTTCCAGGAATCAGTAGTTCAATTGCTGTGCCTGCAATTCACAATATTCCCATTACTAAAAGAGGTGTGAATGACAGTTTCTGGGTGATCACCGGTACCACCAAGGAGGAAGATCTTTCAAAAGATATGCGACTTGCCGCTCAGTCGTCTGCAACTGTGGTTATTCTGATGGGGATGAAAAAGTTACCGGCCATTGTGGAATTGTTTAAAGAGCATCGTGGTGCTAAGGAGCCAATAGCTGTGATCATGAATGGTACTTGTGAAAACGAAAAGAGTGGAATTGGTAAGCTGTCCTCTATTGAAGGCATTGTTCAAAAAGAAGGCCTGGCCTCTCCATCTATTATAGTGATTGGTGAAGTTGTGAAGTATGGCAGCAAAAGTTTGAATGAAATTTCAAATGAGTTTAGTTTGTCAATATGACTTTTGAAAAATTAACAAGAATACTTTCCCGGATTGATGAGATTAACACTCAGGACCCCAACCTGGAAACCTACGAGGGAAAATCTTACCCCAAAGAAATACTTTACAGTCAGCGAATGACGGAAATGCTTCATGAGTTTGTGGCATATCCTTCTGGAGCATTGCAGATTGCTGCCAGGGGGCAGCATATACAACGTTGGGCGATCCCAAGGTCAGACTATCCTATGGACAGAAAAGGCTACATGAAATGGCGCACCGTCCTGAAGGCCTATCATTCTGAATTGTTGGGTGAAATCATGGAAAATGAAGAAGTCGGGGAGGAACTGATTGATCATGTCAAGACCTTGATATCTAAACGAAAGCTAAAGACAGATCCAGAATCAAAAACTTTGGAGGATGTAGTTTGTCTAGTTTTCTTGAAATATTACTTTGTTGAGTTTGCAGCCAAGCATCCCAAAGAGAAGGTGATAGATATTGTGCAAAAAACCTGGGCGAAAATGACTGAAGAAGGGCATACTGCAGCACTTAGGCTGCCATTTGGCGAGAAAGAGCTTACCCTCGTTAAGGAAGCCTTGGCCTAGCTTTTCACCTCTTCGACTATGGTCAGTGGTACATAGTTGTCATCATTCTTGATAAGGATGCTACTTCCGTCGATGGTTATCTTACTCCCAACCGGATATTTGCTAAAATCTTCTTTAGTGACCTGAATCAAGATGTTCTTTACATGGAAATAAAAGATTTCATCGAGAGGAACTTTGGGGCTGCCAAACATTTTGATTTCCCTGGGACTATACGAAAGCAGCGGCACGTTGCTTTGTACTTTATGCTTGATGTGAAAGATAAGTTCCTCTTGTTGGTCTAGCTGGTCGAAGTTGAGGGGGGCTGTGAGTTTTTTCGATTCCATGTTGAAGCCATTGGCATCTGTGGAAACTTCAATTTTCTGTCTTGGTGTGAAGCTCAAATAAGCCGCATCTCCCAAATTAAATTTTCTGTGATACTTATCCCGACCTTGCTTGATATAGCCGCTCGTTGAATCGAAATCAAAGAGAGATTTTCCAATGTATAGAGTCGTTACCGATTTAGCTTCATAACTGTAGCTTCTGTGCCCACTTCGTTTGAAAGTAACATTTTCTACAATGTCCGTGATGAATCCTCTGTTCACTTTTCTAATCCCGGATCTCAAGCGACTTCTATAGGAATTGATCCAGGTAAAGATGATAAGTGCTGCAATGCCTTCAATAACAAGAGCTACCCAGTTTAAGTAATACAAGTAAGTGAAGGCAATGACCACTAACATGAAAACAAACCAAATTATATTCCTTTTGACACCTCTCTGAAGGTTCTCTGTTTCTTCACGGGTTAATGGTCTGTCGAATTGCTCAACCTGGGAATGCTGGCTCAAGTCATCCATGCTAGTATTTTTTTGGAGTATAATTATAGCAAATATTGGAGAATTGAAATGATAAATTTTTCAGGTTACATTCTTTTAGCTTCAAATATATAATTTTGAAATATGCGTGAAGATGAAGGACAAGGTTCGAAAGACAAGCTTATTGAAATTCCTAAGATATTCTATTCGGACCTTACAGGTGCACCTATAGAGAAATGCATTTCATGTGAGTGTAATTTGCTGGAGCCGGGCAGACCGTATATGATAGAAAAGGCAATCAAACCTTACGATGGCTTTAAATCTTATTCCACAATTTTTGAATATGCTATTTGTATGCCATGCGCTGAGCAAATGAGGAGTATGATTTCTGCTAAATCAATGCAAAATATCATGAAGTATTTTTCTTCGAATATTGATATTACAGGCAGACGAAAGTTAATGCAGGAAGCCGACTATTCTTCAGTTGATCCATGGATAGGCCAGTGCATGATAAAAGGAATGGAAGCCTCGGAAATAAATGAGTGTCAGCTTTACGCCCAATGCAATGGCCGAAATATTCAGTTTGGTGAATTTCCTTACATGGTCAGTGGACAAGCACTTGATGAAGTCATAGAACTACTTTCACCTGAAACGCTCGACGATCTAAATCGATTCAAGAATGAAGTTGTTGACGGGCCATCTGAATTTCAGGACCTGTTACAATCCGGTCCTAAGGTATTTATTTAACTAAGGTTTTGATCCAACCGATCTCTTCACTTCCCAAAAGCTTTTGCCACTTAGTAGTTGGTCCAAATCAGCTGGTTCATCCTTATGATCATCTAATTGTTTCTCTAATACATTTTCATAGGTTGGCCTTTCGGTTTTATAGAATACTCCAAATGGTCTCGGCATATCTCCTTTTTGAATATTATAATCGAAAAAGCTCGTTAAAATCGATGCTTTGATTTTATCGGCAGGATCATGAATCCAGCAATCATCTAAACTACAACTGTTAAGGTCAACAATGACAGGAGTAAACCCATCCAGTTTTATTCCTTTTGTTTCTTTACTAAATGTTAATGGCTGCCCTTCCACTAAGTTTATGATATGATCATCTTTGGTTTCCTTATTTGTAAAGAGATCAAAAGCTTTATCATTGAAGACATTGCAATTTTGATAAAGCTCAACAAAACTAGTACCTGTATGTGCATGGGCCTCTTTTAAAATTTCTCTCATCTGTATTGGATTTCGGTCGATTCCTCTGGCGACAAACGTTCCTTCAGCTCCCAAAGCCAAAGCCGCAGGGTTAAATGGCTGATCCAATGAACCAAAAGGAGTAGATTTTGAAACTTTACCAATAGGAGAGGTTGGAGAGTATTGACCTTTGGTCAACCCATAAATCTCATTGTTGAATAACAATATATTTAGGTTGAAATTTTTTCGAAGAACATGTATCAAATGATTGCCACCGATAGATAACGAATCTCCATCTCCGGTTGCCACCCAAACATCTAATTCTGGATTAGTAGCCTTTATTCCACTAGCTATGGCTGCAGCTCTACCGTGGATGCCATGAATACCATAGGTATTCATGTAATATGGGTACCTCGAGGAACAACCTATACCCGAAATGAAAACAATATTTTCCGTTGGGATACCCAAATCAGGCATAATGGACTGAACTTGCTTCAATATTGAGTAGTCACCGCATCCAGGACACCATCTTATGTCTTGATCAGAGGCAAAGTCTTTTGGCTTCAGTTGACCATTGGTAGTTGACGTTTTCATTGACTTAGTGCTTTAAGTATTACATCTTTTATTTCGTCGACATTGAAAGGTAGCCCTTGTACCTTGTTGACTGATTTTGCATCTATTAAATACTGATCTCTAATCAATACCGATAGCTGTCCCTTATTCATCTCGGGAATAATTATTTTCTCAAATCCGAGCAATAGATCGCCAAGGTTTTTGGGGAATGGAAAAAGATATTTTAGGTGAACATGTGCTACTGAATGACCTTCGGCAATAAGATCGCGCACAGCAGTTTCTATAGCACCATATGTGGACCCCCAGCTTAATATGCACAACTTAGCCTTTTGTTCTCCACGGTTTACTTTTTGATCTGGTAGGTTATGAGTAATATCCTGTATTTTCTTTTCACGAATGTTAACCATTTTTTCATGGTTGACTGAGTCGTAGGATACGTTTCCGGTAAGCAGTTCTTTCTCTAGGCCACCAATTCTATGTTCAAAGCCAGTAGTTCCTGCTTTTACCCAAGGCCTGACCTCATGTTGGTTTCTAAGGTATGGTAAGTATTTTCCATCATTGATTGCCTCCTTAGACGGTTGTTGAACCTTGATACTTGGCAAGTCCTTGCTATTTGGAAACTGCCAGGGTTCAGCACCATTGGCAATATAGCCGTCAGATAAAACAACAACAGGTGTCATATGTTCTACTGCAATTCTGGATGCCTCATATACCGTATCAAAGCAATCTTTAGGTGATGAAGCTGCAAGTACTGGTAATGGTGCCTCGCCGTTACGGCCATAGATTGCCTGAAATAAGTCAGCCTGTTCTGTTTTAGTAGGCATACCTGTAGATGGTCCTCCACGCTGAACATTCACAATAACCAAGGGTAGTTCGAGCATGACGGCCAAGCCCATGGCTTCACTTTTTAGAGCTATTCCGGGACCCGAGGAACCCGTTGCAGCTAAGCCACCAGCAAAGGAAGATCCAATGGCAGCACAAACAGCTGCAATCTCGTCTTCAGCTTGAAATGTTTTAACACCGAAATTCTTATGAATGCTCAACTCATGTAGAATTTCTGATGCAGGCGTTATTGGATAGCTTGCATAAAACAAATCCAGGTTGTTGTGATTGGCTGCCGCCACAAGGCCCAGGGCTATTCCTTGATTGCCGCTTATATTTCGATACTTACCAGGCTTTAATTTGGCCTTTTTTAGTTTAAATCGAGTAGTGAATGTTTCATTGGTATCACCGAAGTGATAACCTGTTTTCAAGACGCGCACATTGGCATCTGCTACTTCAGGCTTTTTCTGAAATTTAGCCTGAATGAACGAAACTGTATTGTCCAACTTTTGATTAAACATCCAATAAACATAGCCCAATACAAACATATTTTTGCAGCGATCAATTTCTTTGATGCCTAAACCTGATTCTTTTAAGGCTTCTCTGGTGAGTTTGGTAACATCAATGGCATGCAATTGGTAATGATCTAAAGAATGATCTGTCAAAGGATTCTCATCATCAATATAATTAGCCAAATTCAGGTTTTTTTTGTCAAACCCGCTGTTGTTTGCGATGATGATACCACCTTTTTTGAGATTTGATAAGTTTACCTTTAATGCTGCGGCATTCATCACAACAAGCACGTCATATTTGTCTCCAGGTGTAAAGACCTCAACACTTCCAAATTTCAATTGGAAGCCTGATACGCCACTGGTCGTACCGATCGGAGCGCGAATATCGGCGGGATAATTAGGAAATGTACTTATGTCATTACCATGTAGCTCTACAGTCTCAGTAAACTGACCTCCAGTCAGCTGAATGCCATCCCCACTATCTCCAGCAAAAAGTATGACTACTTCGTCCGTTTTAGTGCTTTGTTTTTCCATGAGTTTATGATTGAATATTTGTTCAATCTAACAAGTTACAAAAGCTCTGAGGGTGGCTCTGGTTAGGATTACTAATGATTTTCGTCAGTTATATGGCTTAATCTTCTAAAATCTAACCTTAATCATTATTATTTAAGAATGAGTCATTAGATTGAAACTATTACTTTTAAAAGCTCCCATTGTATTAGATGTCTGATCTTGAAGCCATGTTTACTACCAGATTCTCAAAAGAAGAGATGATGGAAAAGGTACGAAGAAGTCCAGAAAATTTGAAGGAGACCATCAGAATTGTAACGAGCAGCCAAGAACCTCAATGCTGGCGTGCCGCCTGGATTCTAGGGCATAGCTTTAGAAAGGAAAAGTTTATGCTGGATGATTATGTGGATGAATTGATTGCCGCTATCGAAGGTAAGAACGATGGCCATCAGCGGGAGTTGGTCCGGCTGCTATCAACGATGAAGCTGAATGATGATCAGGAGGGAAGGCTCTTTGATATTTGCATGACACTTTGGGAAAGCATGAAAAAAGCACCGGCAGTCAGAATATTTGCTTTTCGCTTTATAGCCAAGGTGGTGAAGAAGTACCCTGAACTGAAAGAGGAAATTACATTCCTTACTCAGGAGCATTATTTGGAGACTTTATCACCTGGAATTCGGAAGGGTGTGGAGAAGACGATGAATACGCTGTTGTGATGCAAGGGTAGAGTGACGTAGTTATTTATCTTTTAAGAACTCTTTCCAAAGTTTGCCAACTCTTTTTCCTTCTTTCAGGTTGCTGATCACGCCAATTCCCTCGACTACCTCAGTATGGACTATTGTATTTTGTGGCTGTGGAAAGGAAAACTTGTATTTGGTTCCTCGTATGGTCAGGTTCATGGCACATCCAAAACTGATCCAGGGAAAATCCACTTTTTCAATTTGATGGAGGGGCACCTTCAGGATTTCTACTTCTGTTTTTTGTTTTAAAACATCAGGAAGTTCATCATTTCGGGATTGTCTGGCAAGTTCTTTTACCTGGCCTTTGGTGAGGTAGCCAGTGTCATGTATTTTAAATGTCAGGATAGAATCTGTTGCAGACAAGATACCTTCAACGCTTCCTGTCAATCCCATAAGTAGCCATACTCTGTTTTTCATAAGACTATTTTTTATAAGCAATATAATGACATTTCAGTTTTTTGTCTTCGTCTGAAGCAATAGTTAATGGTCTATGATTGAACAATGGGTTAGGATATTCTTAATCAGGTTTGGATTAGCTATTCTTGGCTACCTTTGCCGCATGCAGCAAAACCGCCCCATTACAGATTGGCTCCCGATCACCAGGAAAGATATGCTCGAAAGAGGATGGCACGAGCTGGACGTGGTGATCATATCCGGTGATGCCTATGTTGACCATCCGTCATTTGGTGGCGCTGTAATCGGTCGTATCATTGAAAGCGAAGGGTACAAAGTAGGCATAGTTCCCCAGCCCAACTGGCAGGACGACCTCAGAGACTTTAAGAAGTTTGGTAAACCAAAGATGTTTTTTGGGGTGACTTCCGGTTGCATGGATTCCATGGTGAATCACTACACCGCCAATAAGCGGAAAAGGAGCAATGATGCTTATACACCCGGCGGTGGAGCGGGTTTTCGTCCTGATTATGCTACCATCACTTATTCTAAAATTCTCAAAGAACTATATCCAGATGTGCCTGTTGTAATTGGTGGGGTAGAAGCTAGCTTGCGGAGGGTAACTCATTACGACTATTGGTCTGATCAACTGATGCCTTCAATATTGGTGGATAGTGGAGCGGATATGTTGGTCTATGGTATGGGAGAGCAACCGCTTCGGGAAATTATCAACCTGCTCGGAAAGGGAGTCCCCTTTGATCAATTGACCCAAATACCTCAAACGAGCTATTTGGCTCCCAGACACGATGATGTGCCCGAAAGCCAGTGGAAGACGATTACGCTAAGCAATCATGAAAAATGTTTGAGGGATAAAAAAGCGTATGCAGCGAACTTCAAGCATGTAGAGCAGGAATCAAACCGGCTGCAAGCTGATAGAATTGTTCAAGCCGCTGTGGACTGGAATGTGGTGATTAACCCGCCATATTACACTATGACTGAGAGCGAAATTGACCAGTCTTTTGACCTGCCATATACAAGAATGCCTCATCCGAAGTATCGCAAGAGAGGAGCAATACCTGCCTATGAGATGATCAAGTTTTCGGTAAACATGCATCGAGGCTGTTTTGGTGGATGTAGTTTTTGTACTATAAGTGCACATCAAGGAAAGTTTATTGCCAGCAGAAGTAAGGAATCCATCATGAAGGAAGTGGATCAGGTGGCGAATATGCCTGATTTCAAAGGGTATATTTCAGACCTGGGAGGACCTTCAGCCAATATGTACAAGATGAAGGGAAAGGTGCAGGAGATCTGTGACCGTTGTGTAAGTCCGTCTTGTATACATCCAGTTATTTGTAGCAATCTGGACACAAGCCATAAGCAGATGACGGATCTCTACCGTGAAGTTGATAAACACCCAAAAGTTAAGAAGGCATTTGTAGGAAGTGGCATTCGCTATGATTTACTGACCAAGAGTTATAACAAAAATGCTGATGATAGTATTGATGAATACCTGGATCAGGTTGTCAATAGACATGTTTCGGGTCGTTTGAAAGTAGCCCCAGAGCATACTGCTGACGACACTTTGAAGGTAATGAGGAAGCCATCGTTCAAGCACTTCAAGGAGTTTAAAAAGAAATACGACCAGGCGAACGAAAAGCATAATTTGAATCAACCACTGGTTCCATATTTCATTTCGAGTCATCCGGGATGCAAGGAGGAAGATATGGCCAACCTGGCTGCAGAAACAAAGGACTTGGGCTTTATGTTGGAACAGGTGCAGGATTTTACGCCAACTCCGATGACCGTCGCTACGGTGATTTACTATTCAGGCTACCATCCTTATACTTTGGAGAAAATGTTCACTCCTAAATCAGAAAAGGAAAAACGAGCCCAGCATATGTTTTTCTTTTGGCACAAAAAGGAATATCGTCAACGCATAAAGGATAAGCTGCTGAACAAGAACAAGCGAGATTTGGCAGAAAAGCTTTTAGGGAAACAGATTTACAAAGAAGCTTCAGAAAACCAGCCTTTTACCAAATCCAGTAAAGACAAGAGGAAATCAGGTTTCAAAAAGAAAAAAGGCTTTAGAAGGAATTAACTTAGATCAATTATACAGCCATTTCCTCTACCTGTTGCATTTCCATATATTCATCAAAAGTTGTCAGCTTATCTACAAAACCATCAGGTGTCAATTCAACGATTCTGTTGGCAATGGTATGTGTGAATGTATGATCATGAGAGGTAAACAATACCGTTCCCGGGAAATTGATCAAAGCATTGTTGAATGCCTGTATCGATTCCAAATCAAGTTGGTTGGTGGGTTCATCCAATATCAAAAGATTGCCTTGATTCAGCATCATTCGAGAGATCATGCATCTTACCTTTTCCCCACCTGAAAGTACGCTACATTTTTTGAAGGTTTCTTCTCCCGAGAAAAGCATTTTACCTAAAAATCCCCTGATAAAAACTTCGTCTTTCTCACCTGGGCTATACTGACGCAACCAATCAATCAGGTTCTCATCTGATTCGAAATATTCAGCATTCTCATTCGGTAAATATGCGGTAGTGATGGTCTGACCAATTTTGAAAGAGCCTGAATCAGCTTTTTGCTCATCCATTAGGATTTGGAAGAGCGATGTGATTGCCTGGCTGTCTTGACTTAAAAACGCAATCTTATCTCCTTTATTCACAAAGAGATCAAGATCTTGGATCAATGTTTTTCCTCCAACACTCTTATTCAATTTTTCTATCTGCAATATCTGATCGCCGGCCTTTCGTTCCTGAGTGAATATGATGGCCGGGTATTTTCTTGAGGATGGCTGGATTTCTTCAATATTGATCTTATCCAACAACTTCCTTCTACTCGTAGCTTGTTTGGATTTGGATGCGTTGGCACTAAACCTCGCAATGAATTCCTGTAATTCCTTTTTCTTCTCCTCTGCTTTCTTATTTGATGAAGAACGCTGAGTTAATGCTAATTGGCTAGACTCATACCAGAAGGAGTAATTACCAGTAAACAGTTTGATCGCGCTGAAATCGATATCTGCTACATGAGAGCATACAGTATCCAGGAAGTGCCTGTCGTGAGAAACTACAATAACAGTATTTTTGAATTCCAGAAGGAAGTCTTCTAGCCATGAAATAGTTTGAATATCCAGGTCGTTAGTCGGCTCATCCAGGATTAGGATATCCGGATTTCCGAATAGTGCCTGTGCCAATAGCACACGTACCTTCTCGGTACCATTTAGTTCTTCAACTAATTTATAGTGATCAGCTTCTTTAATTCCAAGCCCACTAAGTAAAGCTGCAGCATCCGATTCGGCATTCCACCCGTCCATTTCAGCAAATTCCGCTTCCAACTCGGAAGCGCGATTACCATCTTCTTCTGAGAAGTCAGCTTTGGCGTAGATGGCATCTTTTTCCTGCATGATTTTCCACAACACTGTATGTCCCATCAGCACGGTGTTCAAGACGGTATGCTCATCAAACTCAAAATGGTTCTGCTTCAATACAGCCATCCTCTTACTGGGCTCAATGATCACTCGGCCTGAGTTTGGTTGTACTTCTCCTGAAAGTATTTTAAGAAAAGTCGATTTTCCAGCCCCGTTGGCTCCAATCACCCCATAACAATTGCCCTGCGTAAACTTGATGTTTACCTCATCGAAAAGGACTCTTTTTCCATATTGTAAGGAGACATTCTGCGTAGAAATCATAGCTCAGGTTTTTTTTGAAAGCGCAAAGTTAGGTAATAAATCAATCGTTTCGAAGCTATGAACACAACTTACTTGAGCAATCTTGCTAAAACTGGACGCTTTCAGCGAATGAAGAGGACGTAATTCCTTATTATCACTCTTGAAATTTCTTCTCAGAAATGACTAAATTGTTTGACGATTTTTTAGTTTCAATTTCAACACAACTTTAATTACCATGTCAGACAAAAAAAATATTGCCATTACAGGTGCAACGGGAGCTCAGGGTGGAGGTCTTGCGCACGCTATATTGGATGATGCATCCAGTGAATTTTCAGTAAGAGCGATTACACGTGATGTAAATTCAGACAAAGCCAAAGCCCTTGCAGATAAAGGAGCTGAGGTTGTTGCCGGAGATGTAAACGACGCATCGAGCATACAAAGTGCTTTTGAAGGTGCCTATGGTGCATTTTGTGTTACTTTTTTCTGGGAGCACTTTTCTCCTGAAACAGAAATGCAACACGCCAAGATGATGGCCGATGCAGCAAAAGCTGCTGGTTTGGAACATGTGGTTTGGTCCACTCTTGAGGATACAAGAAAATGGGTGTCATTGGATGATGATAGCATGCCAACCCTCAATGAAAAGTATAAAGTACCGCATTTTGATGGTAAAGGAGAGAGCAATGCGTACTTTTTGGAATCAGGGGTGCCAGTCACTCTTTTGCACACATCATTCTATTGGGATAATC
The DNA here is from genome assembly GCA_049115735.1 of Cyclobacteriaceae bacterium. Lineage (GTDB taxonomy): Bacteria > Bacteroidota > Bacteroidia > Cytophagales > Cyclobacteriaceae > CAXBNB01. The sequence continues at coordinate 351,788 of JAGDZP010000012.1, forward strand.
TGATTTACTTTGGGATGGGCCCTCAAAAGGGACCTGATGGAAACCTTACTTTCAATTTGCCAATGGGTGATAAAAAGCTTCCGGGCATTGCTGCAGAGGACATAGGCAAGTGTGCTTATGGAGTATTCAAAGGAGGTAGTAAATATTTTGGGGAATTTGTCGGAATTGCAGGAGAGCATTTGACAGGAGAAGAGATGGCTGCTACATTGTCAAAAGTATTGGACCATCAAATCGGATATTTTGCTGTGCCTTTTGATATGTATCGAGGTTTAGGTTTTGATGGTGCGGAAGATCTGGGAAATATGTTTCAGGTCAAGCATGATTATAATGAACAGTTCTGTGGTCTAAGAGATGTGGGTGCCTCAAAAGCAATGAATGCTGACCTCTTAAGCTTTGAACAGTGGGTCGAAAAGTATAAGGAAAAATTACAATTAGAAGCTTGACCTGAACAGTTAGCTAAATTTTATATCCACACAAATACTAGCCGTCCGACTTGACCACCATGTCGTTGTTGATGAGTCGTCGGTTGTATTCCTGGATAATGGCTTTGAGCTTAGTCTCCAGTTGCTTTTGCTCTTCCGGTAATTGGTTCAGGAGATTGCTTTTTAGTAAATAGTCTCTTTGGATGTCATAAAATCCCAATGCATTTTCACCATCATGTTGTAGTAGGAATCCATTCATCACAAGCTGATAGTAATCACCTAAATGATTGATGGCGAAATGCTGTGCTTTTGTATCAAATATATCTTCACCGAATGCTATATAATCATGAGGGTAGCCAAGCATATTGAGCACAGTTGGTAAAATGTCGTTTTGCTGCACAATGGTGCTGTCATTCATGGATGCAAGATGTTCCTTGCCCGGTTCATAAATGATCATCGGTACGGCATGAGTGCCAAGTGGTGTTTTGTATTTTAAGATGCTGCTATAAGTTGACGCATGATCAGCAGTGAGAATAAAAATGGTGTTTTCGAACCAATTCGATTTTCGAGCTAATGTGAAAAATCTACTCAGGGAATAGTCAGTGTAGCGAACAGCTTTATGAATTTTCAAGGAACCCTCAGGAAATTTGTCCTTATACTTTTTAGGAATACGGAAGGGGTGATGAGAAGAAACCGAAAATAGAGTCGTCAGAAAAGGCTGAGGCATATTACCCATTTCAATATTGTAGAATTGAAAGAATTCTTCGTCCCAGATTCCCCATATACCGTCAAAGTGCTCGTTGTTATTAAATTCATCTTTACCAAAATATTGTTGAAATCCAGCCTGATTAGCGAATGCATCAAAACCCATCGAACCATTGGCTGCTCCATGGAAAAAAGCAGTTGTATATCCCTGCGATGAGAGCATAGAAGCGAGACTATTGATTTCATTGCCGGAGTAATGTGACAAAATGAAAGGAGTTACCAAAGATGGAATACTCGCTAAGACAGAGGGCATACCGGATATAGATTTTCTCCCATTGGCAAATGAGTATTTAAAGCTACGTGATTGACTAATCAAGCTGTCAAGAAATGGTGTATGTCCTTCATAACCAGGTGTGTCTTTATTCAGTGCACCAATATGTTCTGTGCCAAAGCTTTCCAAAATAAAGACCACCACATTCTTTTTGACCATTGCGTAATCAGAAGATCCTTGGTGATATGCCGAGAAGACCTTTTCTTGTTCCTTCTGAGTTGGAAAATATGATTTAGCCTGAAGAGGTTTCTTCTTCAAGGTCCTGAAAATGGCGAATGGTGTATTCAGCACTATCGCTCTTTGATTGGGTTTGTCAATGTAGGCAGATGCATTGCTGAGGGTGATGGGCCTGGTGCTTTTTTTGAAGCCGCCTCTTATTCCAACGACTGTCAGATAAACAGTTAGAACCATTAGAATAAACTGACCTGCTGTGTAAAGCCAAATATTGTCTTTTGGTGCTTTTTTCAGCCTGTTTCGACCCCAAAAAATGACCAGTAACGTAACTAGCACAATGGCGAGCAAATCAATGTACCAAAATTCAATCATGAAACTAAGCACCAACCTGGGAAGGTTTACTTCATTGGCGAATTGTTGAAAAATAGCAGCCGTGGTTCTTTTGAGGGTAATTTGGTAATACACTGTATCTGCCAGATTCATAATTATTCCTATGGAATTAGGTATGATATAGGAAAAGAATGAAGCACGCTCATATATCTTGTGGTGCCGTAGCTTCAATGGCAACACTTGTAATAGAATGTATAAGGAATTCAGGTACAGGATCGCTGTGAGATCAAACCTCAGCCCCCCTAAAAATAAAATGAATAAACGCTGAACCGTTATATCATTAAAATAGCTGATGTTGTATATGAAAAAAAATAGCCTGCACAATGTGAAAAGCACAAACACAAGAAAAATCCTATACAAAAAGGTAGGATAAAGATCGAAAGTGGTTCTTTGCTTAAGGACTGTACTAGGCATTCACGGCATGTAAGTATGTGGCTGCAAAAGTAACATTTAATTAATATTGAAAAACACCCGATTGAGAATCCTAAAGTTGGTTTTCAGAGAACAAATAAAAATAGGGTAAAGAAAATATTTTGTCTAACCGCAACCTTTTTTGAGCCACGCAGTTACATATAGTACTTTGTATAACATAATACCTTCTATAACATGAAAAAGATAATTTTAATAATACCAATGCTTTTGTTCATTGTATTATCAGTGAATGCACAGACCAAAAAAGTGAAAGAGAAAGATTTGAAAGGTGAATGGAAGTTGGTGATTGATATAGACAAAGATGATATCACAGATGAGCTGGATGAGGAAGACAATGTATTCGCCAGGCTTATTGTTAAATCGGTGGCAGGGATAGTTGATGGTGTTTTAGACGAAATCGACATTCGCTTCGAATTTCAATCAAACCAACGACTTAAAATTACTGTTAATGCCTTTGGAGAAGAAGATGTAGAATATTCCAATTGGAAAATCAACAAAAGGGGAGAGCTGATCATAGAAGATTCAGATTCTTTTGATAGTGATGACGACTACTGGTTATTCCAGGGAGATGTGCTGGTTGCCTATGATGAAGATGATGACAAACCTAGCAAAGAAGTTTACCTCGTGAATATGGACAATTAAAAAGTAAATAGATCGCATGAAAGCCGGGCATAGTCCGGCTTTTTTCGTTTAGGCCGGTTGCAACTCTACTTCCACGCCATTTAGAACGGCATTACCAGTAAGTTCATCGATCTGTTGATCACTCATTAGCACATTGATATTTGCGCCAGGATTTGCGGTGGCCACATCTAATTGAATATCTCCGGTATGGCCCCAGCCATGCGGGATACTTACTGTATCTTCAGCTATTTTATTGGTTAGCTCCATGGGCAGGGTAATGCTTCCTGATGCCGAAACAACTTTCACCGGGTTCCCTTTCTCCAGCTTAAACTTATCGGCCGTATTTGGATGTATCAGTAATGTGCAATCATTGTTTTTAGACATTCTTGGGCTGTTGTGAAGCCATGAATTGCATGTTCTGAGCTGCCTGCGGCCAACCAGCTTGATCTTATTCGAATTAGTTCCGTGACTCCTCAATTTATCAGCTATTCTGGTCAGATCATTCTCAATTGCATTTGGATAAAGGTTTATCTTTTTGTCGCTCGTGAAGAGAGCTTTGGGCAGTTGCGATTCCAATGGTCCCAAATCAATCCCATGTGGATTATTCTTAAGTTCGCCTAAAGACACCTTGCTGCCATATTTGCTTCTTTTCAGCCCAACACCAATCATTTTTTCTGGAGTAATGAAATTATCAAAAAACAACTTGATCCGCTTTTTTGGACCATACCTTCCAGTGGCTTTTAGGTAGGACTTTCTTAATAATTTAAAAATTTCCCAGTCGTACTTGGCACCATCGGACTTAGGAAACAATGCCGATGAGTATTTAGTTGTATTTCTTACTGCAAGAGAATGAAAAACTAGGTCATAGTGGCCAACTTCCACCCCGGTTGCTGGTGGGAGTATGATGTCCGCCATTGAGGATGTTTCATTGATAAATATATCTATGGATACCATGAAATCGAGCGAATCAAAGGCCTGTGCTAGCTGCCCACTGTTTGGTGTTGACAAGATCGGATTACCCGCATTGATAATCATCCCTTTGATTTGACCTTTCCCTTCTGTAAGAATATCTTCGGCCAGCGTTGCAACTGGTAGCTCATTAGCAAATTCCGGAAAATCACGAACCCTGCTATGCCATTTGCCAATATGACCTTTGGAGGTAGTAGCTTTTACGTCTATGGCTGGGGAGCTGAACATTGCACCTCCAGGCTCATCAAAGTTACCTGTGAGTATATTAAAAACATTCACGAGCCACATGGATGCCCCGCCAAACTCCTGAGTACAAACTCCCATTCGGCCATAGAGTACGGCCTTGTCAGCAGTACAAAATTCGCGGGTCAGGTTAGTGATTACCTGGGAGGAAATCCCAGTGATCTGTTCGATTGAACCAGGGGAATAATTTTGAACTAAGTCACGGATTTCATTTAAACCTTTTATATCCGATGTTAGTCGGCCAGTATCCACCAGCCCTTCATCGAACAAGGTATTAATCATAGCAAGCAGTAGGTATACATCTGTTCCTGCTTTGATGTAAACGTGCTGATCACATTTTTCAGATGTTTCGGTGAACCTGGGGTCTATGTTTACAACTTTTCCTCCACGAGCCTGTATATCAGCAAGTCTTTTCTTCATATTGGGAGCCGTGAGCAGGCTGCCATTGCTGACCAGTGGATTTGCTCCTAATATGACCAGGTAATCTGTTCGGTCGATATCAGGAATAGGTAGCATCAGCTGATGCCCAAACATGAGATAAGCACTAAAATGATGTGGCAGTTGGTCAACGCTTGTTGCAGAGTACCTGTTCGTTGTACCTAGTTCTCTAAAAAAGGAGGGAGCAGAAAGTAGAGTGCCTGAATTGTGGACTACCGGGTTTCCATTGTAAAAGCCAATAGAGGTTTTGCCGTATTGTGTCTGTATTTCATGTATTCGCTTGCCTACCGTATTGAAGGCTTCAGACCATGATATTTCTTCCCAGCCTGACTCTGTTTTCTTGACAGGTTTTTTTAGCCTATTCTTGTCTTCATAGACATCTTTGAGAGCTACAGCTTTTGGGCAAATATGGCCTTGGCTAAAGGGATCGTTTTTATCACCTTTAATAGATAGGATTGTTTCTTTGGTATATTCTATTTCTAGTCCGCACATTGCTTCACACAAGTTGCATGTGCGGTAGTGTTTTTGAGTAGTCATTAAATTTTGTTTAAAAAAATGTTAATAAATTGAAACAAAAAAATCAAAATACATGTATCAACAAGTAAGATTCGCGTCTTATCTACTTCTTTGTTGAACGTTGAGATGCATTTCTCGCTTATAATGAGTATATTCAATCTAGCTCTTTTTATGCGTAATTTAAAACTATACATATTGCCAATTCTGTTATGCTTTTCTTCCGGACCTATTCTGGCTGAATTGGATTTGGATAGTATCCGAAATAGTAAAAAGGTGAGGGCTGTACCGTTTGTAGGATTTGGGACAGAAATGGTACAGATGGCCGATCGAACTATTCTTCAAAAAGGCTTTATCGCAGGGATCACAATTAACGAAAAAGTTAATTTAGGTGTATTTAGCAATTGGAATTGTGATGCGCTGACTTTTGAAAAATTTGGGCTTCCCGATTTAAGAATGAAATATATTCAGGGCGGTGTACTTACCAGCTATGATCAGAGAATATCTAAACTCCTATCACTGAATATCGGAACCCGAGTGGGTCAGGCGAGTGCCAGACTCCAATCTGCAGGAGATCGTTTTGACATCATCAAGCAACGTGTTGTTGTAATGCATCCGGATATTGGTTTAGAAGTTTCACCTTTTGATTTCGCAAAAATTAAATTCAACATTGGATATCGATTAATGACTGATTTGAAAATTACCGAAGTATTGCAAACAGAGTCTTCGGGTCTATCTTATGGTCTCAATGTTAAGTTTGATATCTTCAGAAAGAAATTCAGATATCATAATAGGTCGTATACCTACAGCTATACTCCCTGATCCCGAATCGGGACAAAATATGTGTCCTTTAAGGGATAATACCTCACCTTATTAAAAACATTTTTATAATTTTCCGTTTGATGCATAGATCAAGCAAAACTTAACCTCGCTAGCATCTTTTCATGGAAAACAACTTTGATCAAATAGACGATAGCCAGTTGATGGATTTCTTGTCGAATGACAACAAACAGGCTTTCGAGCATATCTTCAGAACTTATTATCAGGACTTGTGCCGGTTCGGTGCAACCTATGTTAAAGATCCGGATGTAGCCGAAGAATTGGTGCAGCAAATTTTCATCAATATTTGGGAAAGACGCTATGAGCTGACTATTAGCACCTCCATGAAATCTTACCTCTTTACAGCAGTGAGAAACAAGTCTTTCAATTACCTGAAACTTCAATTGCCAAAAGAATATAAAAAGGTAGATGTGGATAATGTAGGGTTTTTAGATCCTACCAATAAAGAAGAAGATATTGTTTATGAAGATCTTAAGGCTTATGTCTCGGAGGCAATAGATGCATTGCCCGCTAAGTGTAAAACTATTTTTAACCTCAGTAGAAATTCGGGTTTAACCTACAAAGAAATAGCGGAGGAATTGGATATCTCAGTGAAGACCGTAGAAAACCAAATAGGCATAGCGTTGAAGAAGTTAAGAGAGCAATTAAGCCCTGTTTGGGATAAGGTGATCATAATACTGACCATGATGTATTATAATTTTTGAAAATTGTTTGGGGGGGAAGTGTTTTTTATTTGACACAAGAATGAAGAGAAAAAACCATGCTATTTAAAGAAGAAAAGATATTTGATTATTTGAATGGGCATTCCAGCGTTAAAGACCAGCGAGAGGTTGAGGAATGGATTTCAAAATCAAATGAGAATAGAATCGAATTTGATAAGATCAAGAAGATTCATGAAATGTCTGCCTTGCGGACTGATGAATACAATCCAGATGTTGAGAAAGGATGGTCAAGTGTTTCTGCTCAATTGTTTGAGGGGAAACAAATTAGTCTTATACAGGAGGCAGACAATAATCAGTCTTTTAGGTTTAATGTAATTTATAGGATTGCAGCAATACTGGTATTGGGGATTGGCCTTGGGTATTTCTTTTTAAATGGTACCGATCAGTATTCGTACGCATTGAGTTATCAGACTAAAGAAGGTGAGGTGAAGGTATTGGAATTGACTGATGGGTCAATTGTACACTTGAATGAAAATACTGAATTCAAGTATTTTGAAAATAACAAAGGGCAAGAACGCAATACTTATCTAAACGGAGAGGCATATTTTGAAATTGCCAAGGATAAGAATAGACCATTTCAAATTCAATCCCCAAGTGCTCAAACAAAGGTATTAGGTACTTCTTTTAACCTTATAACTTCAAAGAAGCATGCTATTGTAGATGTTTTTTCAGGGCGTGTTGAGTTCGGCGATTTAGCTAATGCAAACAATAGTGTCATTCTAGAAAAAGGAGAGCGGGCAGTGTATAAGGACAAAGGCACAACTAAACTGACTGGTTTTGACTCAAATATTGACTCATGGAAAACCGGGAAATTGAAATTTGAAAGTACCCCACTATCTAAGGTCGTCGAGCATCTTGAAAAACAATACAAAGTGAAAATCGAATATAAAAGTAACATAGCCAATTGCTTAATTACTTCAACTTTTGAAGACAAATCAATCGATGAAGTTTTGTCAGTAATCGAAATTATAGCTCAGATAAAATTCTCCAAATCAGAAGGAAAAATCCAGCTCTCAGGTAAGGGCTGCTAAAAATCTCAAAATAAAAAGGTCAATCAAACCCACCATTGGTGGGTTTTTTTGTGTCTTTATTGCAGAGCGAAGATGCCAATGCTTAATTTTATGCCTATATAGGCAGTTTGAGTGTATGAGCAGGCCTTGTAAATAAGCATGATTGTTGCGGTTCTGGTGTTTGAGGATGAAAATTAATAGCAGGAAAATAATTTTAAGCCTAGTGATTTTGATTTGTGTTGCCCTCTCTGGGTATGCACAACAACTGAATAATAATAAGTTGCTAAAGTTGCCTGCTTCAAAACTGACTGTAGAGAAACTGCTTAAAGATGTACTGCCTGAACATGATGTCACTATTTCTTACAATGATGATATCATTCCCTTCAAGAAAATAATCAAGTTTAAAAGAAAAAGCGCAAGCTTACTGAGCGTATTGAATAGAATTTGCCATAACTCACATTTGTCGTGGCTGGAGTCTGGAGGCCAAATACTTTTTTTATTTTATCAAAGGCCTGAAAGTGAATTCTATTATACCATCAGTGGTAAAATCCTGGAACAAGGAACCAATGAGCCGCTGATTGGTGCACATCTATTATCAGAAGGGTCACAGAAAGGTAGTGTTTCAAATGCCTATGGCTTTTACTCCCTGACGCTTCCCGGGGGAGAACATACCTTGAATGTCAATTTTGTAGGGCACCAAAAAATTCAACAGCCCATTATGCTCAAAGGAAATGTAGTTTACAATTTCCATCTCCAACCTAAATCAACTGAATTGTCTGATGTAACAATTACCAGTAAATCAGAATTGGATTTGGCTTATCAAAATACTCTGATGGGAGCTAGTAGACTTAATATGGAATTTGTGGGAGATATTCCATATTTCATGGGTGAGGTGGACGTTTTTCAGAGCTCTCTATTATTACCAGGTATTACGAACGTGGGAGAGGGTACTTCTGGCGTGAATGTAAGGGGAGGATCCGCCGATCAAAATATGATTATGCTGGATGAAGCACTCATTTACAATTCACACCACTTTTTTGGGCTTACATCGGTATTCAACCCCGATGCAGTGAGCGATGTGGAAATTTACAAAGGTAGCTTTCCTGTAAGCTATGGAGGTCGTTTGTCTTCAGTAATGCACATCAGGCAAAGGGATGGTAACAATGAAAAATTTCACGCCTCTGGGGGTGTTGGATTAATAACCAGTAGGCTGCTACTGGAAGGGCCCATTACAAAAAACAAACATTCTTTTTTGGTATCTGGCAGAACTACGTTTTGGGATTTTCTCACTAGGGGCGCTGAGAACCCTACCATTAAAAATACGCGAGCCAATTTCCGTGATTTTAATGCGAAAATAAATTTTCAGCTAAATGATAGAAATAAATTGTACTTGTCCAGCTACACTGGTCAGGATGAGAATAGGTTTGGCTTGGATGTGCTCAGAAAATGGGGCAACACCTTATTTAGTGTGAGGTGGAACAAAATCTACAACGTGAAACTGTTTTCTAACACAACTACCTACCTAAGTTCATACAGGTACAGGGTGATTGAGGAAGACGATAAAGCGAGTTTTGTAGGTACGTCAAGAATTACCGACTATGCCTTCAAAACAGATTTTACATACTTCAGAAATCCCGAACATATCTATAATTTTGGTGGGTCATTTACATACCATAGATTAACACCTGGAAAGAGAATACCGGGGATAAGCTCTACAAACAATGAGATTGACCTTGGGAATGAAAATGCCTTAGAGTCCAGTTTGTATTTTAGCAATGAGTTTAAGTTGAACAACAAACTGACGCTGACCAGTGGTTTACGCCTTACTCATTTTTCCAAGGTTGGTCCAGGGGATGTGTTCATCTATTCAAATAATCGACCCAGGGACGTGGGAGCCATAGTAGATACAGTCTCTTATTCCAATGGAAAAGGTATTAGGACTTTTGCAAACCTACACCCCAGAGCTACTCTAAAATACCAATTGAACCCAAGCAGTGCTTTGAAAGTGAACTATTCCAATACGGTTCAGTATATGCATCGTTTATCGAATACAATAACTCCATCATCATCGGATATTTGGAAAGCTAGTGATAATTATCTTGAGCCTAGTAAAAGTGATCAGATTACATTTGGCTACTACAAATTTTTCACTGCAAGAAAATTGGATGCTTCGCTTGAATTATTTTATAGAAAGAATAGAAATATCATAGAGTATAAAGGAGGAGCAGACCTATTATTCAATCCTGCCATTGAAACAGAACTTCTATTTGGTAATACCAGAGCCTATGGTGTAGAGCTCTTGTTGAAAAAGGATTTGGGAAGCCTTACTGGATGGCTTGGCTATACTCTGTCAAAATCAGAAATTCAGGTGAATGGTTTGTTTGAAGATGAAAAGATAAATGAAGGGGAATACTTCCCAACCGACTTTAACAGAACACATGACCTATCACTTTCAGCTATTTACCAGATCAATCGAAAGTGGTCTTTGTCATCCAATTTTGTTTATCAAACTGGTCGTCCATTTTCTTTCCCAGTTGGAAAATACGAGTTTGACGGTTTTGTTGTACCGCACTATGAAGAGAGAAACCGACACAGACTACCCGATTATCATAGGTTGGATATTGCTGCACGTATGGAAGGAAGACTCAAAAGAAGAAATGGAAAGGATCGAAAAAATAAAAGCTTTTGGGTGTTTTCTATTTACAATATGTATAGCCGCAGAAATACTCAGGCTTATCTATTTCAGGAAAGCGAAGAATCTCCTGGAGAGACAGAAGTCACGAGATTTTCTATGCTAGGTGTATTAGTCCCATCTGTCACTTACAATTTTAAATTCTAAGAATGATAAACCGATTGAAGATATGGCTGGTTTTATTGGTGTTATCTATCATGATTGCGTGTGAAGAGTCTATTAACCTTGAATTACCTTTAGGCCAGGAGAGAGTGGTGATTAGTGGTTGGATTACCGATAACCCCGAGCCCTACGAAGTGAAGGTAAGTAAAACCGTCAGTTTTAATGATCAGGAAACAAATCCAAATATTTCGGGGGCAGAGGTCTATGTTTTGGATCATAATTTCGTAAGATATGATTTTGAGGAAACTCACTTAAAAGGTATTTATCGTTCCGACCCAAACGAGCTAGTTGGAATTCCTGGCTATGGCTATACATTGCATGTGCGACTGCCTGATGGTACGAAGTTCACTTCATTGCGAGAAAGATTGAATCCTGTGCCAAAGCTGGATACTGTATTCTTTGGAACATCATTTGATCCCATATTGCCTATAAGTGACCCTGAAGCGAAAGTTTTTTTCGTAAGAGGATCTGTAATGGACATTGCTGATACCAAGAATTTCTTTAGGTGGAAACTGTACGTGAATGATACCCTTAGAGACAACCCTGAAGAGCTGGTAATATTTGACGATAAGTTTACCGATGGCAATACATTCGAAACTAAGGTGACGGATATTTTGCTGAGAAAAGGGGACACCCTCAGACTTGAGCATTGGTCCTTAAGCGAAAGGGCATTTGACTATTATTCACTCCTCATATCTCAAATTTTCGAAGATCAAATTGGCCCAAGTACACCTCCATCTCCCGTAAAAGGCAACATTAGCAATGATAGCGAACCATCAGAGTTGGTGCTTGGCTTTTTTGGTGCATCACAGATTGAAGTAAAAACTGCCGTGGTTACTGACTAAAGATTTTCAGCTAAATCTTTTTTAAATTGGATTCATATTTTATGTTTGCAGCACGATGAATGAATTCAATTCAAATACAATCTGGTGGTGGAACAATTCTATATGAATTGTGAACAGCATTGATCTGTATTTGTAAAAAAAATAAACTACAAAAGCTCGCTGTTCAGGCGGGCTTTTTTTGTGATATAGAAATTAGAATGAGCAATTATAAAGTCATTTCCGAAAGTGTTAAGTTGATAGGAGACCTGGAGACTCCAGTGAGATCTTATCTGAAAGTTCGGGACAGATACCCAAATTCCTTTTTGCTTGAAAGTTCGGATTACCGAGCGAGGGAGGGGAGTTTTTCCTATCTCGGGTTTGATCCTATAGCATCATTTAGGGCAGACGAAAATAATATATCAATTAGCTATCCTGATGGGCAAACGCAGGGCATCCCAACAGAGGGATCAGACTTATTGGCAGAATTAAAGCAGTTTGTAGCAACATTTCAGTCTGATAGCTCCAATGACAAGTACATACAAAACGGTCTATTTGGTTTTACAGCTTATGAGGCTATTGAGCACTTTGAAAATATTCAATTGGATCATGATAAAAAAGCCGATTATGACGTGCCCTTGATGCACTATGTGTTCTTCAGGTACGTGATAGCCTTTGATCATTTCAACAGCAGAATATTCGTCACCGAAAATACCGTCGAAGGTCTTGATCAAGATTCCGGTTTGGATGAGGCGGTGAAACTCATACGTCAGGACAAAACACCTCTGACAAAAACATTCACATCTGATAAGGACATTCAGTCGCCATTCACTGATGGTGAATATAAAGAAATAGTCGAGCATGCCATAGATCATTGTAAAAAGGGAGATACATTTCAGATGGTATTGTCCAGAGAATTCTCAACAAAGTTTGAAGGGGATGATTTTCAGGCATATCGTGCACTTAGGAGCATTAACCCTTCTCCATACTTGTTTTACTTTGACTATGGCGACTTTAAGATTTTCGGATCATCTCCCGAGGCGCAGTTGGTGGTGAAGGAAAATAAGGCTTCCATATTCCCCATCGCAGGAACTTATCGAAGGACCGGAGATGACCTAAAAGATTATGAATTAGCGGTCAAACTATCTAACGATATAAAAGAGACGTCCGAGCATGTGATGCTTGTGGATTTGGCCAGGAATGATTTGAGCAAGTCTGGTGAGCAAGTTGAAGTGGAGAGCTTCAAAGAGGTACAGTACTTTTCTCATGTTATTCACCTGGTATCCAAGGTGTCTGCTCAGCTGAACAAAGGTATATTGGATGTAGCGGCAGATACTTTTCCGGCGGGAACACTTTCTGGAGCTCCCAAACACCGAGCTATGCAGCTGATTGATAAATATGAAAAAACAAAACGTGGCTACTACGGTGGTATGATTGGTTTCATGGATTTTAGCGGAAATTTCAATCATGCCATTATCATTAGGTCCTTTTTGAGCCAGAACGATACCCTATTTTTCCAGGCAGGTGCTGGTGTAGTAGCCAAGTCTGTTCCGGATAGTGAAGTACAGGAAGTTTATAATAAAGTTGGAGCATTGCTGAAAGCACTGGAATCAGCAGAAGCTATAGTGGTTTAGAAGAAGATCAGAGAATCAAATGAAGATATTAGTTTTAGATAATTACGATTCGTTCACTTACAACCTTGTTCATATTATTAAGGAATTAGGATATGGAGAAGAACTGGACGTGATCAGAAATGATCAAATGACTGTTGAGGAAGTGGATGCTTATGACAAGGTATTACTTTCCCCTGGGCCAGGTATTCCTAAAGATGCGGGAATAATGATGGATGTAATCAAGAAATATGCACCGACCAAGTCGATTATGGGTGTGTGTTTAGGGCATCAGGCAATTGGTGAAGTATTTGGTTCTCAGCTCTACAACATGGCTGAGGTACTTCACGGTATTACAACAGATGCTATCTTAGAAGGAGAAGATGGTTTTTTTGATGGAATACCGGATCGGTTTAAAGTTTGTCGTTACCATTCCTGGGCGATTAAACCGGATACTGTAGGGCAAGACCTGAAAGTGACTGCTGTTGATGAGAAGGGAGAGGTTATGGCTATTACTCACAAAGATTACGATATCAAAGGGGTGCAATATCACCCCGAGTCTATCTTAACTGAACACGGCAAGAAGATGATGGAGAATTGGGTAAAATCTAGTCGCTAGTTTCTAGTCACTAGTAACTAGATCAATTGGGAAGACGATAAAGATTAACTAGATAAAAACATCAAAGGAATACAATGAAAGACATACTTAACAGACTTTTTGAAGGTCAGACGCTCTCAAGAGCTGAAGCGAAAGATGTGCTGACTGAAATAGGACAGGGACAACATAACAACAGTACGATCTCATGCTTTTTGACGGTATTCATGATGCGACCGATAAAGGCCGAGGAGCTTGGAGGGTTTAGAGATGCCATGTTGGATCTTTGTGTTCCTGTTGATCTGGAAGGTTATGATGCAATGGATATGTGCGGCACAGGTGGTGACGGTAAGGATACCTTTAATATTTCTACACTCGCATCTTTTGTGGTTGCGGGAGTAGGACAGAACGTAGCGAAACATGGAAATAATGGTGTTTCCTCTTCATGTGGATCGTCAAACCTGTTGAGTCATTTCGGCTATGAATTTACAAATGATGTAGATCGCCTCAGAAAAGAAATTGAAGAAGCAAGTATTTGTTTTTTGCATGCCCCGTTGTTTCACCCAGCGATGAAACATGTTGGACCAGTTAGAAAGGAGTTGGGATTGAAGACTTTCTTCAACATGCTTGGGCCTCTGGTGAACCCAAGTCGTCCAAAGAAACAGTTGGCCGGAGTTTACAACACCGAAGTACAAAGTTTGTATCAGGCCGTATTCAAAGAAGAGGGAATGGACTTTTCTGTCGTCCATGCACTGGATGGATATGATGAAATTTCATTGACCGGAGACTTTTTGGTAGCCAACGAAAATGGAATTGACCTGTACAAACCAGCTGAAATAGGTTTTGAACAATTAGCCCCAGAAGCACTTTATGCGGGTGGTACAATAAAGGAATCAGCCGAGATCTTTATGAATGTATTGAACGGAGCGGCGACCAAAGCACAGACAGATGTAACAGTTGCCAATGCCGCTCTTGGATTGCTAGCTGTCAAAAGAGTTGGTTCCTTCGATGATGGTATAGCTGCCGCTAAAGAATCTTTGGATTCTGGTAAGGCTTTAGCAGCTTTCAATAAGTTTTTGGAATTAGGAAAAGAATAAGAAAATCCCAAAAGGATTTATCTGGGTTTAGATGGACATACTTGAAAAAATAGTTTTAGAAAAAAAGAAAGAGGTCGCAGCTCAGCAGACAGAAATATCAATTTCTGAGCTTGAAGGTAGGGCTGGTTTTGAACGGAAATGTTATTCTGCTAAAAACAGACTACTAAGTGCTGAGCCTTTTGGTATTATCTCTGAATTTAAGAGAAAATCACCATCCAAGGGCATTATCAATGACAGGGTGGATGTGGTGGATGTAACTTCAGGATATGAAAGTGCAGGAGCTGCTGCGGTTTCGATTTTGACAGATACACTGTTTTTTGGAGGAACTTATGAAGATTTGAAACGGGCACGTCTAAAACTAACATGTCCAATATTGAGAAAAGATTTTATAGTCGAGGAGTATCAGGTGATTGAGACTAAAGCCATGGGTGCAGATCTCATGTTGTTGATTGCAGCTTGTCTGCAGAAAGACCAAACGATTTCTTTGGCGAAATTGGCGAGAGAAGTGGGATTGGAGATATTACTCGAGATTCACTCCGAGGAAGAGTACGACGAAGATTTGATGGAGTATATCGATATACTTGGTGTGAATAACAGAAACTTAAAGACTTTTGAAACGAGTATTTATACTTCTATTAACCTGGCAGAAAAATTACCCAGTGAAATAGTGAAAATTTCGGAGAGTGGTTTACGAGGGATTGGAGATTTGGAATTGATCAGCAGAGCAGGTTATCAGGGCTTTTTGATTGGGGAGCAATTTATGAAGCATGAGGATCCGGCTGGGGAGTTGAAGGCTTTTATGACGAAAAAGTGAAAACTGTCCCAGCGAGCCTCTTGAGCCAGTAGGAAGTGAATATGAGAGGCACGTGCGAGACGCTCGTGCCAGCGAAAGTTGAGATTCTTCTCTACGTTCAGAATGACAAGGTGATGCAAATCGTCTCTATTGTCATCCTGAGTGAAAGGAAGGATCTATTATTAAAAGAATATGAATTATTCGGTTTGACCTGGTATAATATTGAGCAGGATATGTATCGGGTAATGCGTGAGGGATAGAAGCGGTACCCCGCAGCGAAGCGAGGAGTACAAGCGGATAGCCCGACCCGCATGGGCACGCCCAAATGGTTTGAGATAAATGAAGGATTTGAAAGTTAAAGTTTGTGGGCTGAATGATAAAGCGAACATCAGGAAGGTTATTGCGGCTGGGGTAGACTTGATTGGTTTGATATTCTATAGCAAATCTCCTCGAAGTGTTGATAAGGGGGATATAGATGCCGAATTTGCCAGATCGCTGGATGTGAAGAAAGTTGGGGTGTTTGTGAATGAGAAGGAAGAGAGGGTGTTGTCGATTGCAGTGAAATACCAGTTGGACAACTTGCAATTGCATGGTGATGAGAGTCCAGAGTATTGTCAGAAAATGAGGGAGAGTGGATACCAGGTCTGGAAGGCTTTTTCTGTAAAGGATCATCTGGATCTTGTCCGGCTTAAGAATTATGAAACAAGTGTTGATTGGTTTTTGTTTGATACGAAAGGAAAAGAACGTGGAGGTACGGGAGTGAAATTTGGCTGGGAGGCCTTGAAGGAATACAATCTTGATAAGCCATTTTTATTGAGTGGAGGTATTAATGTCAATGATGCTGACGCTGTGAAAGGATTGGATATTGAGCAGCTATGGGCAGTGGATGTAAATAGCGGTTTTGAAGCTAGTCCTGGCTTGAAGAAAATAAATGAAGTTGAACATTTTATAAAGAGAGTAAAATAAATGGAGGTGAAAGAAATAACACAATTGAACCCGAATGGTAGTGGGTATTTTGGGAGTTACGGTGGTGCATTCATTCCCGAGATGTTGCAGGCTAATGTGCAGGAATTGAAGGAGCAGTACCTGTCAATCATGGAGGAACCGTCTTTTCTGGAAGAGTTTATCAGCTTGCTGACCGATTATGCAGGACGTCCAACTCCTCTCTATCTGGCGAAGCGCCTATCAGACAAATATGACGCGAACATTTATTTGAAAAGAGAAGATTTGTGTCATACTGGTGCGCATAAGGTAAACAATACAATTGGACAGGTTTTATTGGCTGAGCGACTGAGTAAAAAGAAAATCATTGCAGAGACCGGTGCTGGTCAACATGGTGTGGCTACCGCAACCGTTTGTGCACTGAAGGGCTTGGAATGCAAGGTGTTTATGGGCGAATTGGATATTCAGCGTCAGGCTCCCAACGTGGGTCGTATGAAGCTTTTAGGGGCCGAAGTGGTTCCTGCTCTTTCAGGGAATAGAACTCTTAAGGATGCTACGAATGAGGCGCTGAGGTATTGGATCAATCATGCCTCGGATACTCACTATATTATTGGTTCTGTTGTTGGGCCACACCCATATCCTGATATGGTGGCGAGGTTTCAGTCTATTATCAGTGAGGAGATCAAAAATCAACTAAAGGAAAAAACCGGAAGCGAACTACCTGATCGTGTGATCGCCTGTGTAGGAGGTGGTAGTAATGCTACAGGTGCTTTCTATAATTTCATTGAGGACGAAGAGGTTGAACTGGTGGCTGCAGAAGCTGCGGGCCTTGGTCTTGACTCAGGAGAATCTGCTGCGGCTACTTTCCTCGGAAAGAGGGGAGTCCTGCATGGAAGTATGACGACCTTTATGCAGACACCCGATGGCCAGGTGGTAGAGCCATACTCCATTTCAGCAGGCTTGGATTACCCTGGTATTGGTCCAGCTTTGGCTCACTGGTGGAAATCAGGAAGGGTAAAATTTGAAGCGGTTACTGATGATGAGGCGTTGGCATCTGGAATGGAACTGTGCCGAATTGAAGGAATACTTCCGGCCATAGAATCATCCCATGCCCTGGCTGCTCTTGACAAAATAAACATTAGAAAAGGTGAAACGATAGTGTTGAATCTTTCCGGTAGAGGGGATAAGGATTTGGAAACGTACTTGGACCGTTTTGGTCAAATTGGAAATTAGCAATGATCAATTAGAAGATGTCAATGATCAATTAAAAATTGGCAAAGTGCAATGAGTGATAATATCATACTGGACAAAAGTTACAGTTTCGCCAAAGTAATTGTTGTTTATTGTTATAGACTTCAAACTGAAAAGAAAGAATATGTTTTGTCGAAACAATTGTTGAGGTCGGGAACGTCGGTAGGGGCCAATGTAGAGGAAGGTGTTGGTGGGTTTTCGAAAAAGGACTTTAGGTTTAAAATGTCGACTGCCTATAAAGAAGCCAGAGAATCAAGGTATTGGCTGAGGCTAATCAAGGATACCAAATTAATCGAATCCCCAGACACAGCTCAACTACTTCAAGAAGTAGAAGAAATTATTAAGATCTTATTTAAAATAGTTAAGAATTCTAATCCAGAAAGTTGATGTCACATTTGACAATTAGATATGAGAAGTTTCATTCAAGAAATTGCACATTGATAATTGCACATTGATAATTGAATAATAATATGAACCGAATAAATACTTTACTACAGAACAAAGAAAATATCCTAACGATTTTCTACACTGCAGGATATCCAAATCTTGAGGATACCATTCCAGTGCTAGAGCAGCTCCAGGCAGTAGGAGCGGACATGGTGGAAGTTGGAATTCCGTTCTCAGATCCAGTGGCAGATGGACCGGTCATTCAGCAGGCAAACCTGCAGGCCATTGATAACGGCATGACTGTGGTTAAGCTCTTTGAACAGTTGGAAGGTATGCGAAAGAAGGTCAATATTCCGGTGCTAATTATGAGCTCACTCAATCCAATATTGCAGTACGGAATGGAGAAGTTTTGTGAGGCTTGTGAGCACGTCGGGATAGATGGTTTGATCCTTCCTGACCTGCCGGTTGATGTCTATGAAAGTGAATATAAGGCTTTGTTTGAACAACACGGAATTCATAATATTCTGTTAATCACCCCGACTACTCCGGAGGCCCGAATCGAAGAGATAGATGCTAAGTCTACTGGCTTCATATATCAGGTTTCCTCTTCCAGTATTACTGGAGCAAAAGGGCGGTTTTCTGAGCAGCAAATAGCCTATTTCAAAAAGATCAAAGCCATGAATTTGTCCACGCCAAATATGATAGGTTTTGGAATCTCAGATGAAAAAACATTTGATCAGGCGTGTCAATACGCGAAAGGAGGGATCATTGGAAGTGCATTCGTTAAGGCACTGAATTCCGGTGAAGGAAAGGATGGAATAGTTAAAGATTTCGTTCAATCGGTGCGTTCAATATAGCTAAATCCAAAATTTAGGCTTGTCTAAAAAATAAGGTTTAATTAATTAATATTCAGATAATTGTATTCCTATAACTAAATGTATTATTTCAATTCTTTTCTATAGTTCATCAATTCAATGATTATCTAAAATTCAGAAGTTTCAATCCGATTGCGTTGGCCTATGAAGTACCATTCATGTATTTAGCCCTACAATAATTTAGCTATTTGTGTTATTCTGCTTATTTTGCTGAGTAGTTAAAATTCAACACGAATTATATTCAAAAATTTATGGCCGATCCTTACAAGCCTAATTTTTCTATTACTCAATCAAGCTTCTTTTTACTTCTGTATTTTTCTTCAAGCTTTTTATCGGCTTGTGAAAAATCTATGGGGTGAAGTGACTAATGAGATAGACCATGTTCGTATCAAATTTTAGCAATTAAACATTAACCTTTATTACTCAATTACATGGAAAAAGAAGAAGAAATATTTGGGCACCCCAAGGGATTGTATATCTGTTTTCTGACAGAGATGTGGGAACGATTTTCATTCTACGGAATGAAATTTTTGCTCTTACTTTATTTGACAAAGTATCATCTTTTTACAGATTCAAATGGCCTTGATATTCTAGGTGCATATGCCGGGCTTGTTTATGCAATGCCAGTAATTGGTGGAATGCTTGCGGACAGGTATTTGGGTATGAGGAAAGCCGTAATATTTGGTGGAATTATGTTGTGCCTTGGTCACCTTGGTATGGCCTTCGAAGGACAGCAGGCAACCATGGTTAATGGTTCTGTGGTTCAGGACTTATTTGCTCTAAATGTCTTCTATTTTTCATTGGCTTTGATCATTGTAGGTGTTGGGTTTTTGAAACCAAATATTTCAACTATAGTAGGAAAACTTTATACCGAAGGAGATGACAGGAGGGATTCTGGTTTTACTATTTTTTATATGGGAATTAATCTGGGATCATTTCTAGCAACAATAATTTGCGGATGGTTGGGAGAAACCTATGGTTGGGGATACGGGTTTGGTGCTGCCGGAATTGGAATGCTGCTGGGACTAGTCACTTTTAGTTGGGGACAAAAGTTCTTACATGGACATGCTGAACCGGAAAACCCAGGAATTCTAAAAGAGAAATCTCCTATAGGATTAAATAAGGAAAGCACAATCTATCTAACCTCAGTTTTAAGTGTAGCTCTAATTTGGTTTTTGGTTCAATCAAATGCAATAGTCCATAGTGCATTGAACATTATGGCGTTGGCCACACTTGTTTGGTTAGTATGGTTTCTCTATAAATATTGTAATTCAGTTGAAAGGGGGCGAATGAGCGTGCTAGCTGGACTTACAATTTTCACTGTAGTTTTTTGGGCACTATTTGAACAGTCAGCAGCTTCAATGACCCTTTATGCAGATAGGGTTGTTGACAGAGTGATGTTAGATCAACTCTTTACATCAGATTCTACTGGTGGGCTATATGTTTTGGGAATAATATTATTAGCTATTCCATTTATTGTAGCCTTTTTAGGAAGGAAAAAATTCAAAGAATTTAATCCTTCGGAATCTAAAATTGTGATTGCAAATTTTGTCCTCATCGGAGGTGCACTAATTTATTTGGGAGTAAAAACATTTTTATTTGCGGGTGAAGTTTCGTATTCGGATCAAGGAATTCCAGTTTTATGGGAATTGACTGCAGTTCAGACAGGATCTTTAAATGCAATGTTTATATTTCTTTTGGCTCCTCTTTTTGCAGTAGCATGGACTTTTCTTGCCAAAAAGAAATGGGAGCCTAATACCCCTATGAAATTTGCATTAGGTATACTTCAAGCAGGTCTTGGATTTGGAGCTTTGGTATTAGGAGCTACATTTCCTGATTCAGCTGGAAAAGTAGGACTTATCTGGCTTGTACTAGCGTATCTATTGCATACAACCGGAGAACTATGTCTCTCACCGGTAGGTCTTTCAGCAGTTACAAAATTAGCAGTACCAAAAGTAGTAGGAGTGATGATGGGGGCCTGGTTTTTGGCTACAGCCTATTCTGAGTTAGTAGCGGCCCAAATAGCAAAATTTGCATCTATTGATACTGAAGGAGGTGTAGTAACTGACGTTGCAGCTGCACTAGGAACTTATACCGACTTCTTTTCATCTTTGATGTGGGTTGGAGTTGCTATTAGTATTGTCCTTTTCCTAATCAATCCGTTGATGAAAAAAGGAATGCATGGTGTTCACTAAGAATAACTGCAAATGACATGACTCAAAACGAGCAGCCTCAATTTCTAGGACACCCAAAAGGGTTGTTCTTTTTGTTCTTTGCTGAATTGTGGGAGCGCTTTAGCTTCTACGGCATGAGAGCACTTCTCATGGTTTACATGACGGAGGAGATATATCAGGCGCTTACAGAGCGCGATATAATTGCCTCTACCATTTATGCTGCGTATGGTTCCTTAGTCTATGCTACGCCTGTGCTTGGCGGTATGCTGGCAGACAGGTTGATGGGCTTCAGACGTTCTATTTTATTAGGTGGAAGCCTTATGGCTCTTGGACATTTTGTTCTGGCATTTGAGAATCAGGTTGCTTTTTTTCTGGCGCTGGGGCTTTTAATAGTAGGAAATGGTTTGTTCAAGCCGAACATTTCATCTTTTGTAGGTGCCTTGTATGAGCAGGGAGATGAGCGGAGAGATTCAGGTTTTACAATTTTTTACATGGGCATCAACATTGGAGCATTTGTAGCTCCTTTATTCTGTGGGTGGCTTGGGTTCAGTTTTGGCTGGCATTATGGTTTTGGAGCAGCAGGTATAGGTATGGTGCTCGGCCTTGTGGCATTTTGGATGGGTATAAAAAATGGAATATTCGGTGATCACGGATATGCACCTGATCCGGACGTTCTTGAAAAAAAGAAGTTTGGCTTTAAATTGAAACACCTTGTTCCGATTATTGCTTTCCTGATAGTTCCGATGATAGCATTAATGATGTATTATGGCAATTTGACCATTCCCATTGTTGGGGAAGTCTATTACCAGGGGCAGTTTGTAAGCTATGTGTTTTGGATCATTCTGGCAGTAATTCTCTTTGTTATCATTAAGACGATGACCGAAGTGACCAAAGTTGAACGCGAGCGCATGGTTGTCATCGTGTTTCTCACTTTGTTTCTTACACTATTTTGGGGGTTTTACGAACTAGCAGGTAGTACATTGACCCTGTTTGCATTAAGAAATGTAAACCTGGTCTGGATTAATGCTTCTCAAACCAATGCCATCACGGCGTTCTTTATTATTACGTTGGCCTTGCTTTTTTCCTGGCTATGGGTATACCTGTCACACATCAAAAAGAACCCTCGAACGCCTTATAAGTTTGGGTTTGGATTGCTGATACTTGCTCTTGGCTACATGATCTATTGGTGGAGTGGGAGCTTTGCAGATGAATTTGGCAAAGTGCCATTTGCCTTCATGATATTCGGGTATATGCTTTTCTCTACTGGCGAATTGTTTATGTCTCCTGTTGGGCTTTCGAAAGTAACGGAACTTGCTCCGAAAAAAGTGGTTGCTTTTATGATGGGCGTCTTCTTTCTTTCATCGGCCTTTGCATTTAGACTGGTCGGTGTAGTTGGAGAATGGTTGGCAGTAGAGGGTTCGTCTAATGAAATAGACCCATTGATATCACTTGGAATATACACTGCTGGCTTTGAACAAATAGCTTATGTGACACTTGGAGGTGCAGCTTTTGCTTTTTTGGTTGCTCCACTATTGAAGAAATGGATGCACGGCATTCACTAAGCATTATTCTACTTAAGAATAGTATTGATTTCCCGAGTGAGGGAGTCTAATTTCAGACAATCATTTTGAAGAATTTCAAGTTCAGAGAAATCAGTTCTATTTCGCTTGAGCAAGTTGACAATACCAAGCATGTTGGTTAAGGGCTTTCGTATTATATGTGAGTTGTGATAGGCTAATTCTCTTAATTTGTTTGTTTTTTGCTCAAGTTCTACAGTATGCTGAGCCACTAGCTTTTCCAGGTTTTGATTTATTTCCTGTATTTCAATTTTTTGTTCTTTGAGCTGTTCTTGTTTTTGAAATAGCTCAGAATTCAACTGATTCAACTTTTCATTGCCCAGGTTTACAGCCTCTCCTTCTTTGTCAAAATTCCACTTAAAATAGACCATGGCGAATGTGATGAAGTAAGTATTCAGAAAGAATTCTATGGTCAAAAGGTCATTGAGGTGAGCTGCCAACGGGATAATCTCTAAAATGACTTGTGAGTCGTAATCGATAGTCAGGATAATATTGATGATGCACAATAGGCCAACGAAGTATAGTCTCAGGGTTGGCCTTAAAAGGGCGACTAGAATCACCAACAAAGAGAAATAGCAGTAAGTCATGGGGCCAGTAATGGCACCCAGATATTTCCAGTAAACGAAATAACAGACAAGGCTTATTAAAGCGTAAATTATGGTTAAATGTCTGGTTTTATAGTTCCTGAAATGAAAAACCAAAATTATAGCTGTAGAATTCAGGTTTATAATATCAAGAATCGTTACTGCATCGAATGTGTTCGTGACTATACTCTCGAATATTAACGAGAAAAACCAGTAGGGGATAGAAACGAGGAGCAAAGCCCTAAATAGGGTGCTTTCAAATTTGAGATTTCTCCTCTTCATTTCAAGAGATTGTTTAGTGCATTATCTTCCAGTTCCCTTACCGCTTGCCTCAAGTCATCTTTTGAAAAGTCGAGCATTTTGATCAGAGGATCGTTTATCTGCTTACCAACATTTTGAATAGACTCGTTTATTTTATTCAGGTGCCTTACGATCTTACCCGACCCTGACAATAGATAGTTATTGATAGTGGTATTCTGAATTTCGAGGATTTCGACCCTTTGATCTATTTTTTGTTTTAGGTTTTTTCGGGTATTCTCTAGTTCCAGGTTTTGCCTTTCAAGTTTAGCATTTTCTAGCTCTAATTCTTTTGTTTTCTGCCAGATTGAAACTTGACTCTTCCTAATTTGGAACCGTCGTTCATCGAATTTGAACCTGAAATAGACCATTGTAATTGCGCTCATTATACACAATATTAAGTAGTCGATAATCCCTACCGGATTAAATCCATCGCTTCTCACAATGAATTGTTCTATAAAGGCAAAGTTGAAATAGGAAATATAAAATAGTGCGCAAAGAAGAATGGTTAAAAATGATGCAAACAGGAGCAGTCTTCTGCCCGAATGGATCAAGCAGATGAAAACAATAATTACCGTTAGACTATATTCTGAAACACCTGTTATTCCACCAATGTTGAGCCAATTCCATGTAACCAGTGAGACAATAACAATTGAGAAAATAGTGACCGTAAAAATGTAATTTGCTCCTAAGCGATTAAGAACGATTGGAGATAAGAATATTACAAGAAGAATGATATCTTGAGTTAAAAAGTATTCATTCACAGTTGGATAACTATCTATGAATATTTCAGCCACCATGGTTATACTTCCCATCAAACACAGAATTCCCAAGAGTTTCCTCTCGAAAGTAAACACCGTATGCTTCCCTGTGGTCAATGAATTTACCATTTTAAGCTGTTCAGATCAGATGTATTCTGATTTAAAGGGATGTTATTGTTTATAAATATACTCAATGATGTTCATTTTGTAAAATGACCTGCAAGGAAGGGATACTCTGGGATGTCGAATACGGCAATGTCAGTGTTAGTACGGATGTATAAATGCAAGAATTCCCTGTAAACGTTGAAAGTTGAATTCAAATAGGTTTGTATAAGATATTTATTGAGAAACCAGATTATGAATTATAACAAACACATCATGAAAAAGTCAATTTGTATTTTGATACTCCTATTAGGGAGTGTTCAATTTTTATCAGCGCAAATATTAGAAAAGGAAGTAGTTTTCGATCTTGACAAGAAAGAAGCTCGTACAGCTGCAATCAATGGTTATCCAAACGATATTGTCGTAAACGATGACAAGAAACAATTTGAATTGGTCTACGTGACCAAGGCAAAATCTAAGTATCTAGTTAAAAACAGGATCGTATTTGATTATGATTTGAATCATGTGGAGACTATTACCGATGAAATAGAAGTTGGTGGTGATTATCAAGACGGACCAACGGTTGAAATAGCCAAGACAAATCCAAATTTTAAAGGAGAAAGGATTGTGCAGACGAGTTTACAATACGTAGTTACTGCGACAAGTAAGAGACTTGAAAAAACTGAAGTTACCTATAACTATAATTGGCAAAAAGGAGAATATGACTCTGAAACCAAAGTGCTTGAAGAAGTAAAAGCAAAGAATCTTTTTGGCAAACCTTTATATAACCCATATGCTATTCATTATAATGATCCTGCAACAGGTGATTTGATTTACATTTCTGGGATTACAACGAAAGCGCTGGGTACAGAAGGGTATAAAATAAGTCGCGTCACACCAGACCTAACGTTAACAGAAATTGGCAGAATTCCTTTCGCATATGTTCAGAAGCAGTTTTATGCTCATTGGGTAACCAATGACAATGGTTCGGCAGATTTGATTATGATATATGCTTCCGCAGGTGGCAAAGGTGTATACAAGCCCAAAGCCAACCAGTCACCAAATGTGAACGAATGGACTTATGTACGTCTGAATTCTAAAGGAGAAGTGGTAAATAAAGCAGGGTTCCAAACAAAAGTACACAACTGGAATATTTTGGGATCGGTTTTGAGAAATGGTTCGGTATATGTGTATGGCCCTGGAGAAACCAAGGGCGTCAATGAAGAGCATCAGAAACTGATGGCTTATCCCGGAATAGGAAAACAAGACGCTTTTCAAATACTCAAAGTGACAGGAGATAATGTGGACTTTGTATCAGGCCCATCACTAGATGATATAAATGCCGTAGCAACGAAACCAGTAGATCAAAAGAAATTGATAGAATATGATGGCAGAAAAGTGGAATTCAGAAATTTTAGTTTTTCTTCGAACGGCGACATATTCGTTAGTGCCCAGGACTGGAGTCTCGATGCACGTTCTACTTTACCGCTTTACAAAGACTTTTTTATGTTTCATTTCGCAGCTGATGGCAGCTTTAAGCGCTTCTATGGGATAGAATCAGTGAAGGATAAGGCAGGTATAGCAGGAGCTCTAGACCCTAATACAGATCCTAGGTTTTACCCTGATGAGGGGGAAGTATTTGAGGGTGCGAATGGATCTATGTATTGGAATATTTATGGTGTAAAAAGAGTAGATAAGTACGTCAGTTCCTGGACGTCCGGGGGATATGAGTATACGGAAACAACATGGTTACCCAGGTTAACGGGAGCAATTGCTAAATTTGATGTTGCATCCGGTAAAATTGATGCAATGAAGAAATTGGGAAATGACGAATTCACCCTTTATAGAATACCTGCAATAGGTACTCCGTCAATCTCCATAGAAAATGGCACCAAAAGAATATATATAGGTAACGGAGGAGCTAAGGGTAGACAGATCTGGTTAGGTAAAATCGATCCCTCAACCCTCTAGAGAAACTTTGAGGCCTATTATTGAAAGGAGATTTTCATAAATTGTAGCGATTGGTTCAAACTAAAAGCGCAGATTTTTCTGCGCTTTTTTAGATAAGTATAAGTCTATGTGCTCTTTCAAAGTTGGAGGCTTCTTTGCCATTTTTATTTCGATCATAGCGTTTTTGGTATTTTTTGTCATGGTAAAAAAGTATTTCACTATTAAATCGGACTCAATTGTTGTGGAAGGGGTCGTAGTGGGAGGTTATGATCGTAGACTTCCAAAAATCACTCATAGGTTTATCAAGGTGAGATATAATTACTCTAAGGATTCTATAGTACAGAAATCTCCCGGATGCGTTGGATACAAGGATGATTTGGGAAACCTTCTGTGTGACACTGTAGGAGCTTTCAAACATGTGAGGATCATTCCAGATAAAAACCACAAGTATGCTGATTTTTGGGAGATTACAGATGATGGTGAAATAAAATATGAGGTATCCTTTATTCCCCTTCTGGCTGGAATGGTATTTCTTAGCATTGGAATAATATTCACCTTTTTCGCGAAGGAATGATCTTTTCAATTGAGAAGGGGTTAACCTTTAAAAATGACTCAGTTGAAAGAAAATATCGTGGTAATAATGAAAAATTCCTACTTATTCCCTAAGTTGGATTTATGAAAAGAAGAAAGTTTGTAGCATCATCGGCCCTGGCAGTAGGAGCTGTAGCAGCCGGAACAGTAAGTACAGCAAAAGCCAACCAGGAAGGTCAGCATATTATTGAGTTTAGGGAATATACATTGAAATGGGGTACCTCTAGTAGTACTTTACCCAATTATTTCAAAGAAGCTTTAATTCCAGCGCTAAACAAATACGGTGTAAAAAATGTGGGAGTGTTTGAGGACAATTCACAGCCTAGCCCCATGAAATTGTTTTTGTTGATCTCATACCCTTCGTTTGAGGGAATGCAGAAAATCAAGGAACAAGTAGAATCCGACAAAGACTACATTGCTAGTAGCAAGAGTTTCAGTGAACTTCCTGTAGAAAAGCAATATTTTAACCGTTATACCACGGTCTTGATGAAGGCATTTAGTGCGCTTCCACAGGTGGTGCCACCTCAAGAAAGAAATACTCTTTTGGAATTACGATCCTATGAAGGATTTAGTGATGATGCTGTTCGTCGCAAGATTATGATGTTCAATGACGAGGAAATAGCCCTATTCGACA
The DNA here is from genome assembly GCA_049115735.1 of Cyclobacteriaceae bacterium. Lineage (GTDB taxonomy): Bacteria > Bacteroidota > Bacteroidia > Cytophagales > Cyclobacteriaceae > CAXBNB01. The sequence continues at coordinate 379,493 of JAGDZP010000012.1, forward strand.
AGTGTGAGATGAAATCGGTATTCTTCGGCGAGGTGATTGCCGGGCCTAAAATGCCAAGATTGACCTATATGTTGAGTTACAAGGATATGGATGATAGAAAAAAAGTTTGGGGCACCTTTGTGAACCACCCTGAGTGGAAAGTGATGTCCAAAGACTCTAAGTATGCCAATACTGTATCCAATATTGAAAGGGTTTTTCTTAAGCCAACAGATATCTCGCAGATATAGCATACAGAATACTTATTTAGTGGTTAAAAAGTTCTTTAGGCTGCTTCTGCTAGAAGGTGAGCTATAATATTGTAAGGGGATAAGTCAACTTTAAGAACACGATTTCCGAATTCATATTCATTTCCCGATCAAAGTTGTAGAAATTGTCGTTGTTCAAGATCAGGTAGAATGCTCCAAATGGCGGTTTGAATCGCCAGCCAAATAGACCGTAAAAATAGAAACGGTCGTTTCTGGAATTGCCTTGTATGAAAGCCCGCACCCAAAGGTCTTTGGTAAAGAAATAATCCAGACCGGCCACATTGATGGTAGTACTATTAATTCCCGGATCTGGGGAGTAGGACAATCGCTTTAACTGATAAGTGACTGTGAGTTTTTTGAAGAGCTGAAAACGGCTTTCGAACTCCCATAACCTGAAATCACGGTCAAAGTTTACCCCATCGCGATAGCTCAGGCTCACAGAAGAAGCTTCGTCCGTATTGTATCCAAGTATACCTCGAACGTAGTGATTGTCGTATTCCTTGTCAAGCAATTTGAATTCGTCATTAATTGCTAAGTCAAAACTCAGACGATTGCTCAGGTAGGCCCTGGCACTTTGTGTTAGAAACCAACTTCTCACAACACCAGATTGGCTCCAAAATACATTATTCTTACTAAGGAATGAAAGGTACTTAATCTTGTTGTTCACCCAAAAACGGTATTTGATGTCACTATCTAATTCATGTCGGTCGTCATCCGGTATGAAACCTGTTTCATTCACGTTCTTCTGAAAATTCTTGCCAATATTGGAATAGCGAATATGGTAGTGGTAAATATTGTTTTCTCTTGCGAAGCGGACAAACCATGCTGAATGCGACATTAAATCGCCGGGAGTACTACCAACAAATTGCCCGGTGAGTTTCCAGGTTTTACCAAGGTTCAGCACATAGTCCATACTTACCGATCTCACGGTGGCTGTATCAATCACTTTGTCCGCATAAGTAAGACCAACGGTAGAGGAATTCAGAATGTCACGTTTCAGCCTGAAGGTATTGAACCTCGCCTCGGGAATACTGTTTTCAATATCTGACTTGGTAGCTGCCAATAAAGCATTGAATTGATATTTGCCGGTTTTGCCAATCATTTTTCCACCATATTTCATATCACCGATCCGGCGGGAATAGAAGGTTTGAATCCGGGTGCCAAACATTTCATTGCCATCTTGAAAGAACAGCCTTTTGTCAGGGAATCTCAATTCCCAAGGCGTCAGGTTGATTTGCTCCTGGTCACCTTCTACCGTTGCAAAATCTGGATTGATGGTGATGTTACTAATCACATTAGAACTATATTGATATTGGATGTCACCACCGACCGCAGCACCAGTTTTATCGTATTCTCCGGTGATGTCACTATTCTCATAGCGTGTACGTCCGTATGGGAACAATCTTAGTGTATGCTTATTGGAATTTGGGTCAATCCCTTGCAATTTGCCTCCTTGCGATACCCTATAGCTTTCTGATACATTCGTCCACCAGGTTGTTTCCTGATTGAGCCTGATGACCCTACCAAAGTTCACGCCCCAGGCAGAAGAAGTAGGATTATACTGTATACTTTTCAAAGGTATTCGAACTTCAGCCACCCAATACTTTACTCCTATTGAAGTACGCGCTTCCCACTCTGTATCCCAAAGGAAATCCACTTTCTTCCCATCATCGGATATTTTCGCATCAGTGAGCGTTCCTAGTGGGTTTACCTGAAAAAGCAGGGAAGTGCGGTTATCCAGATAGGTATCGAGCATGATCGAGACGATATCGTCGCTATCGTTCAGTTGGTCTCTTCTTTGAATCCTGGAAGTAATTTCGCTTCTATTTTCTACTCGATTGATGAATAGGAAATAGATGTTTTGCTGGTATTGCGCAGCTTTCACAATTGTGTTCTTTGTAGAGCTCTCTCCTTTACTCGGTTCCAATTGGTAAAAGCCTGAAATGGAATCAGCCTTCTTCCAGGCAGGATCTATCATCCCATCTACAATTATGGGTGCTGCGAGTTTAGATATAATCAGATCTGATTGCGCATAAATATTATGAGCCAAAAGACTAATTAGTATAATTACTAGCAAGCTAATTTTGATGCATGTTAAGGCGAACGTTTTATCCAAAATATATTGATCATATATCCGGGATAAAGCTAATATCTTCAGCTAACCTTAACCTTATGTTTTCAGACTTTGCTGCTAACTTCCAAAGGATATTGACGGATATACTGATTTTTATAAAGCTTAATATCAGATGCTTTTAGCAATATTTTAATCATGAGACTTTTCATAATAATATTAATATATCATTTAAATTTAATTAATGAATTAATTATGATATAAAACAGTCTAAAATTGATATAAAACAGATGGATAGATTGCCGAATGTTTGGCTAATTTGTTTATTAAAAAATGAACTTTGTTGATTGAATTCCCTAATGGATAACGAATCTACTTTTCCTGCTGACAAGAAGACTGTGCTGATGTTTGGTTGCTTCGACTCCAAAGGAGAGGATTTTTCCTACCTACATGCATGTTTGAAAGCTCAAGAGATCAATATCCTGACAATGAATACCGGTACTTATGATAGCACAGCTTCATTTGATGATGATGTCATCGCGGCTGAGGTAGCTGATGTATCTGGTACAAGTCTGGATGAGTTGAGAAAAGCTGATGATCGGGGACTAGCAGTGACAAAAATGGGTGAGGGAGCGGCTTTCGTAATTGCCAAACTGGTGAAGGAGGTTAGGATAGATGGAGCGATCAGTATGGGAGGTGGAGGAGGAACCTATATAGCTCTTTCGGCGATGCAGGCTATGCCATTTGGTATGCCAAAGCTTTGTTTGAGCACGATTGCAACGAAAGACTTATCTCGTCAAATTGGAGCTAAGGATATTACTCTGATGCCATCTATTGTGGATGTCGCAGGGTTAAATAGCATTAGTCGTGTGCTGATATCTCAGGCTGCTGGATCGATAGCCGGAATGGTAGCATCCTCAATGGTTCAATACGAAAAGAAAACCGGAAGTATAGCGATCAGTATGTTTGGGAATACTACTGAATGTGTTGAGATATGTACAAAAATCCTAAAAGAAAAGGGTTATGATGTGCTTACTTTTCATTCTGTAGGAGTTGGTGGCCGGACGATGGAATCCCTGATTCTGGATGATTGCTTTGATGCCGTACTTGATATCACCACTACAGAGCTGGCTGATGATTTATGTGAGGGAATATGCAGCGCTGGTCCTGATCGATTGACTGCAGCCGCTAAAATGGGTATTCCACAAGTAGTTGTTCCCGGTTGTTTGGATATGGTAAACTACGGGCATAAGGATACTGTGCCCGAAAAATATAAATCAAGAGAACTGTACAGCTGGGCTCCAGATGTGACGCTGATGAGAACTAATGAAGAAGAGAACCGCACTCTAGGCTTGAGACTTGCTGAAAAACTGAATGCATCAAAAGGACCTGTGACAATCATACTTCCATTAAAGGGAATATCAAAAGTAAGTAGTGAAGGAGGGGTATTCTATCGACCAGAGGTAGACAGAGTTCTATTTGATTCAATAAAAGAAAAGACAAGTGAGCATATATCTATAGTAGAATTAGAGGCAAACATCAATGAGGCTGTATTTGCTGAACATGCGGTGGCCGAACTTTTGGCTATGCTGGGGGTGAATTAAGAATTTGAATTAATTAATAATTAAAAAAGAAAAATAAAATGCCAAATCCATGGACAGGTAAGGGAAATCCCTACACAAAACAGGAAGTCAGAGATCGCCTACAAGCGACACTGGATCAAAACAAAGTGATCATCGCTGCTGGTGCCGGTACGGGTATCAGCGCCAAGTTTATAGAAAAGGGTGGCGCTGATCTGATCATCATCTATAACTCCGGTCGATTCAGAATGTCAGGTCATGGCTCTACAGCTGGGATGATGGCCTACGGAGATGCCAACGCCGTAGCAATGGAGATTGGTGAATTTGAAGTGCTGCCCGTGGTTGAAGAAGTGCCTGTGATTTGTGGTGTACATGGTAGCGACCCTAGGAGAAGAATGTGGCACTTTCTGGGACAAGTGAAGGATATGGGTTTTTCGGGTGTCAATAATTTTCCGACCCACTCAATCGTTGACGGTCACTTTCGAAATGTACTGGAAGAAACAGGAATGAGCTTCAGAAAGGAAGTGGATATGGTTGGCCTGGCAACCAAGATGGATTTGTTCTCAGTGGTATATGTGGCCAAGCCGGAAGAAGCCAGGCAAATGGCAGAGGCCGGTGCTGATGCTGTTATAGCCCATGTCGGTACTACCGTGGGAGGATCTATCGGTGTAGTGGGTGCTACGTGCACAATGGATGATGCGGTCGAGCGGACTCAGGAAATAATAGACGCTGTGAAAACGGCCAATCCGGATACTTTCTTTTTGGCACATGGTGGACCGGTGAACACACCAGAGGATGTTCGTATCATATTGGATAGGACGGATGCGCACGGATTTGTTGGGGCATCATCACTAGAAAGAATGGGTGTGGAGGAATCACTCACAAACCTAACGAAGAAATTCAAGTCATTGACTTTATCTAAATAGAGATTGATGGATAAGTATTGGAAATTTATTGACGAAGGTGAAACTGTCGTTGAAAAGGTGCTGGGTCGTGACCATAGCTGGTATTTCAATCCTGAAATTACCGAACAGGCTGGAACCTTTATGGTGAAAGTGACTATCCCGACCGGTGGTCAACATGATTTTCACCGCCATCCTGAAATGAACGAAATTTTGTACGTATTGAAAGGAACAGCCGAGCAGTGGGTTGAAGATGAAATGAAAATGATGCAGCCCGGAGATTCAGTCTATATTGCTCCTGATGTCGTGCATGGTACCTTCAATGCTGGTGATAATGACCTTGAATTATTGGCGATACTGTCACCATCCCAAGGTTGGGAGGCCGGCACTTTAGACGAGTCGCAAAACTTACCATATTCAGAGTACAGAAAGAATTAGTATTATTAAAACCTAAGAACAAAAACTACTGCTATCACTAAATCACCAAACCATGATTCATTCAAGAATTAAGCTTTCCTTTTTCGCAATCTGTTTATTCTTTTCTTGCACCTCACAAAATGAGAAACTGCCTGAGCTTACCTATACTGGAGAAGAACCTAGGGTGCAAAATCCATTAAGCCCTGAAGCCTCACAAAAGCACATTCAGGTGCCTGAAGGTTTTGAGGCTGTTCTTTTTGCTTCCGAACCAGATATTATCAACCCTATTGCTTTCGCTTGGGATGAGGGTGGTAGGCTATGGGTGGTTCAGTCCCAGGACTACCCGCACGGCTTGGGCAATGATGTAGGAGGGGATAGGATTACTATTTGCGAGGATACAAATGGTGATGGTAGAGCGGATAAATTCACCGATTATGCCACTGAACAAAGTCTGACTACAGGTTTAGTGATTGTCAAAGGGGGCATTATTGTAGCACAAGCTCCAGAAATAGCTTTTTTGGAGGATACTGATGGTGATGATAAAATGGACAAACGTACCGTGCTTTTTGGTGGCTTTGGTACCTGGGATACCCATGCAGGACCAGCTAATTTGAAGTATGGTTTGGATAACAATATTTGGGGTTCGGTTGGTTATTCGGGATTTGAAAATGAATTTGAGGGAAAAAATATTGAGTTTAAAATGGGCGTTTACCGCTTTTCGAAAGATGGTAAATACTTCGAACCCATTGGTCAATTCAATAATAATACCTGGGGTCTGGGCATTCGTGAAGATTTCGAAATCTTCGGTTCTACTGCTAACAACAACCATGCTTGTTATGTGGGTATCCCGCTTAGACACTATGACTACTTAAGAAAGAAACCTACCTGGGCAATCAATTCAGATTTTATTCAAGGGCATTACGAAATCACATCAGTTGATACTATTCCACTACAGCAGGTGGATGTCCGTGGGGGGTATACGGCTGCAGCAGGGGCTAATTTTTACACAGCAAGAAATTACCCTCAAGAATACCAGCGTCAGATGTATGTCAATGAACCTACGGGACATTTAGTGCATATCGCTAGGATCGTTCATGACGGTGCGGGGTATATGGAGGTAGACGGTGGCAATATTTTCGCCAGTACAGATGCTTGGACGGCTCCTGTTTACACAGAGACTGGACCGGACGGAAACTTGTGGGTAGCTGACTGGTACAACCCTGTCATTCAGCATAACCCTGATAGAAGGGGAATGGACAATCAGATTTGGAATGACGAAAGAGGAGAAGGAAATGCCCATATCAATTCCCTTCGTGACAAAGGACATGGGAGAATTTACATCATCAGACATGTGGATGGAGATGACTCAGATATCACAGAAATTGATGTTAATGATAATGATGCGCTGTTGGAAGCTTTGCAGAGTGACAATATGTTTTGGAGAACAACTGCCCAACGTTTGATTGTGGAGAACAATAAAACTGACCTCATCCCCAATCTACTAAAGCTGGCGAGAGATGAAGGGAATTCAGATGCCAGTGGTTTTAATGGAGCTGCTGTACATGCACTTTGGACTTTAGACGGACTTGGTGTGCTCGATGGTTCAAATCTGGAAGCTACCAAAGTAGTGACCAATTCCTTATCAAGTAAATCAGATGCAGTTAGAAGAGCAGGACTGGTTTTGCTTCGAAATACTGAACAATCAAGTGATGAATTAGCTAAGTCAGGTTTATTGAAGGATGCAGACCTCCATATCCGACTTGCTGCCATTTTGCGAGCTGGGGAATTGCCTGAGACTGACCTGCTATCTAAGGCTATTGCAGAGGCATCAAAAGATCAAACAAACAATTCTGACAAGTGGCTGAGTGCGGCATTGAAGGTGTACTATCGAGAATTGAATACAGATGTAATTGATGAGGATAATGTTACCATGTTGATACCATCGGCTGCTGAAAAAAGAGTGGTTTGGCGTTATACGGAAGACAAACCAGCAGATAACTGGTATGCTTCAGATTTTGATGATTCCCCCTGGGCAGAAGGGCGTTCGCCATTTGGGGGTAAGGATATGTCTAAGGTTAAGACAAGCTGGAGTAAGTCTGATATTTATATGAGAAGAGAAATTGATCTCAATGAGATTATCAACGAGCCAGTATTGAAGATTATGCATGATGATAATTACGATGTATATGTCAATGGACAGCCACTCATATCAGAAAATGGCGTGAGTGAGATTTACAAGTATGTGAAGCTTGATAGCGCTCTGGGCCAGCTTTTCATAAAAGGAAAGAATGTAATTGCGGTGCACTGTCATGACAATGGTGGCAAACAATACATTGATGCGGGGATCGGTAAGGTCAGCAAGCCGAAAGCCGATGTGGTCTTTGATCTGAATACTGTTTCTCAAAAAATGGCCTTTGACAGGACTGTATTGAATGCGACTGTCGGACAAACCGTAGAAATTGTCTTGACGAATAAAGATGAAATGCCGCACAACCTTGTCGTTATTGAGAAAGGCAGCTTAGAAGCCTTTGGTAAAATGGTCGATGGGTTTTTGGATAACCCTGAAGCACCCAAAGTGGGTTATGTGCCAAACTCACGGTATGTACTGGCTGCTACCGAAATGATTGATCCGGGTGTTAAGACTTCTATTATTTTCAAACTGCCTAACCTGCCCGGGCGGTATCCTTTCGTTTGCACTTTCCCGGGACACTGGCGTATGATGCAAGGTGTCATTATTGTAAGTGCTCCCGGGACTTATATTTCTGACGATCCAAACGCCAAAAGAATATCCATGATGGGTGGAGGTGGCTCGCATGATTTCACAAGATTCTTTGGAGTGCAGGATGGTAAATTTTTAAGTGAAGAAGGTAAGAATACTGTGACCTATACAGAAAGCTCTACACAATTCGGAAGCTGGATGGATGAATCGGATATCCTTTATATATGTAATAATAAGCCTCTGGATCAAGACACACGAAAGAAGATTTTTTCACATGTTAATGCTGGTAAGGGGTTAATTATTTACCATCCTGGTATTTGGTATAATTGGAAGGACTGGCCGGAATACAACAAGGAGCTTGTAGGCGGTGGTTCAAAATCACATGAAAAGCTACAAGAATTTGAGGTCCAGGTGGTGAAGCCAAACCACCCACTTATGAAGGGCGTTCCTTCTAAATTTAGGATAATTGATGAGCTGTATCGTTTTGTTCAGGACCCTAAGGGTACGGATGTTGAGGTGCTGGCAATTGGTAAGGGATTAGAATCTGGGGAAGAGTTTCCGGTGGTATGGGTTGTCAAACATCCGAAAGCTAAAATAGTAGCCAATACGCTGGGACATGACGCTCGGGCACACGATTTGAAGGCTTATCAAACCATTTTGAAGAATACTATTAAATGGGTGAAGTGATGACGGGACGTCAGAATTCAATTAAAACCATTGTCTTCTTTTTTGCACTATAATTATTATTGAATACCACTTCTAAATTATAAAGCTTGAAGAACTATGAAAAAACTATTGTTCCTGTTCGTTTCTTGTTTATTGCAAGCTGGGTGCGATCAAGCAGAAGGTGACAAAAAGCCTAATATCATTCTTGTATTCATTGATGATATGGGTTGGTCCGATTTTTCATGTTTTGGAAATACCGATGCGCAAACACCAAATATTGACAAACTGGCATCTGAGGGCATCTCTTTTGAGCAGTTTTATGTCAACTCACCGATCTGCTCTCCTTCTCGCATCGCGATTTCAACAGGTCAGTACCCTCAACGATATAATATTACATCCTACCTTAGTTACAGAAAGCAGAACATGGAGCGCGGCATAGCAAACTGGCTCGACCCAAAAGCCCCGATGTTGGCGAGAAGCCTTCAAGAAGGGGGATATGCTACTGGACATTTCGGGAAATGGCATATGGGTGGACAAAGGGATGTAGATGACGCCTATCCAATTTCCGCATACGGTTTTGATGAATCCTTAACCAATTTTGAAGGACTGGGAGCAAAGTTACTTCCATTGACCAAGGATGGGACCGGCAAGGTTGGTCGAATATGGGATAAAGCTGAGATCCTGGGTGAGCCGGTGACATGGATGCAACGGTCTGAGATTACATCTGGATTTATTGATGCAGCCATTCCGTTTATGGATAAAGCGCTGATCGAGGATAAACCTTTTTATGTTAATCTTTGGCCTGATGATGTTCATAGTCCTTTTTGGCCTCCTTTTAAAGAATATGGTGTGGCAAAAGAAAAGGGCAAGAGAGGCCTGTACCTGGCTGTTCTAGAAGCCATGGACAAGCAGTTTGGTAAACTTTTCGATTACATTAAGAACAATGAAAAATTGAGGGATAACACGCTGATCTTGGTTTGTTCGGATAACGGGCCGGAACTGGGTGCTGGAAAAGCTGGTAACCTAAAGGGTTATAAAACACATTTGTACGAAGGAGGTATTCGTTCTTCTTTGATAGTGTGGGGGCCTACATTCGTAGTTAAAGAGGCACAGGGTAAACGCAACAAGGAATCGGTATTCTCTGCGGTTGACTTGGTGCCATCGCTTTTAAAATTCACAAACACAAGAGCTGACTCCAAGATCCAATATGATGGAGAAAATAAACTCGAAACGATTCTTGGTAAATCAAACGCTTCACGTAAGTCACCCATTTTTTACAGTCGGCCACCAGATCGGAAAAATTATTATGGATTTAAGGATCTGCCCGATCTGGCGATGCGTGATGGAAAATGGAAGCTTTTATGTGATTATGATGGCAGTCGGCCAGAACTATTTGATATATTGGCTGATCCCGGAGAAACGACAAACCTTTCTGGCGACAACAACGAAGTTGTAAATGCGATGACCAAGCGTTTAGTGAGCTGGTGGGAATCAATGCCTAAATTAGAATCAGCTGAGTTTTCAAAATAATCATATTTGAAGAAAGGTATCTAAAATACCTCGCTAAAGCCATTATGGGCTGTCATGCATTTCGAATTACCCAAACAATTTCTTTGAATCATTTTGAATGCAGTCTTTCTCATATAAGCTTATTGTATGCCTTCCTATACTTCAACGGGCTGGTTCCGGTAAGCTGTTTGAATTTTCTATTAAAATGGGAGAGGGTTTTATAGCCGCATTCATAGGCTATTTGAACGATGGTGTGATCATCATTCAGCAATAGCTTGCAAGCGAGACTGATGCGAAGTTCAGCTACAAAATCGGAGAATGTTTTGTTGGCCCTGGCTTTGAAATAGCGACTGAATGAGGTAGGAGATAAGTTGGCGAGTGAAGCTGCCGTTTCTAGTTTGATGTCTGATTTGAAATTGTTCAGCACATAAGCGTGCACGAGTCTCATGCGCTCTGAGTCAGCATCGGATACAGTATTCATATATCCTTCCTTATTGATGTACTTAACATCTTTAGAACCTGATAGTATGTTAAGAATTTGCAGTAAGGAGAGCACACCATCAAACTGTTCTTGATGCAGCATACCCTTCATTATTTCCCGAATGGTATCCCGTGTTTTTCCCGCTACTTCCAAGCCTAGATTGGCCTTCTGCATTAGCTCGTGAATACCATTCATTTCTTGTTTGTTGAGGAAGGATTCTCCCATGAAGTCCGGTGAGAAATAAATAACAATCACATGTGTCATTAGCCCGAGGTTTTGAAAGTATTGCTCGTCATTGCGCCAGACATGTGGAACATTTGAACCTGTAAAAACCAGGTCTCCTGCTTCAAAATGGCTGATATTGTCCCCAACAAACCGGGTACCTTCTCCTTCAAGCACCATCGCTATTTGATATTCAACATGGAAATGCCAGTTTGGATCAAAGAAGGGTTCTTTTAACTCATGTATCAGAAAAGTGCGGGATTCCGGGATGGGAGATTTTCGGATGGCTTCTTTCATTTCGATACAAATTTATCACAAGTTAGAGTATTTGGTTTGTTATTATGATAATAAACAGTTGAAATGGAAGGCTCACTAAGAATTCCTCTGTTAGGGTAAGAACTAAATAATTATTCGGTACTAGATAGGAGATCATTTGACCATAGTATGTATTATTTTCGTGCGATTTTATCAGATAAGGTTGTCCGTTTGAATTGATAATTCTTGTAAAACCTGAATGAAATATTATGACAATGAGAGAATTGCACCGCTACCTTGGTTTTTTTCTAGCAGGTATTATGTTTGTTTATGCCTTGAGTGGTATCGTTTTGATTTATAGAAAGACTGATGTTTTTAAGGTAGACATACAAATCACTAAGGAAATCAAAAGCGAACTATTAGCAGAAGAGGTTGGTAATGCTATCAAAAAGAAGGAGCTCATTTTTTCTCATGAAGAAGGAAATGTAAAATTATTTGAAGGGGGACAGTACAATTCATCGACGGGTGAGGTAATCTATACTCAGAAGGGCTGGCCTACTGCTTTGGACAAACTCATCAAGTTGCATATGGCCTCTACTAAAGATTCTCTGTTTTTTCTGAATATATTTTTCGGGTTGTCATTGATGATATTTGTCTTCTCTTCCTTTTTTATGTTTTCCCCAAAAACAAAGACTTTTCGCCGAGGCGTACTCGTCTCACTGATAGGTCTGGCCTTTGCGCTTGCACTTGTTTACTTATAGATAGTTCTTATTGTTCTTGCCAAATATTAAAGGCTTGGATTTGGAGCTATAGAAAATATTTCAAGATTTTCTTGCTGCTATGTCTCAAAATTGAGTGTATTAGACATTCGGAAAATGTATAATCTCTAGATTAGCAGAAATCAAAACTATACATGGTATGACCACTTCCTTTTCTTTTAGACTTAGCCTTTTCATTTTTTCAATGGTGCTGTTCTTTTCATGCCAAACAAAAAAAGAGCAGAAAGTGGCTGAGAAAGAGATTCGTCCAAATATTGTTCTGATTATTGCTGACGATATGAACTGGGATGATAGTGGTGCCTATGGCAATCCGGCTATCAGAACTCCAAATATTGACCAATTGTCTAGGGACGGCATGCGTTTTACGCAAGCTTTTCTTACCACGAGTTCGTGCAGTCCCAGTCGTACAAGCATTATTACAGGGAAGTATCCTCATAATACGGATGCAGAACAATTGCACTGGCCATTGCCAGAGGGGCATGAGACATTTGTGGAGCAACTAAAAAATGGAGGCTACTGGACAGGATTAGCAGGCAAGTATCATTTGGGAGATGCTGTAAGAGATCATTTTGACTCAATAATGGAAGTAGGGACGGCCGGTTTTCAGGTAGGGCCCGACGGCAAACCTAGAAAGGCGGAAGGAGACGGTAGTGGATGTGAATCTTGGGTAAGACTGCTTCAGGCGAGGGAAAAATCAAAACCATTTTTTGCATGGTTAGCAGCAGTAGATCCACACCGACCCTATTATGATAGTATAATTGATAATCCTCATAATCCGAAAGATGTGATCGTTCCTCCATATTTTCCAGATACTGAATCTGTGAGAAAGGATTTGGCCAGGTACTATGATGAAATCAGCCGGATGGACGGTTATGTTGGTAATGTAGTAAAGGAGTTAGAGGCACAAGGAGTATCGGAAAACACAATGATCTTGTTTATCTCGGATAATGGGAGGCCCTTCCCAAGAGACAAAACCACCTTGTATGAAGGAGGTATTAAAACACCATGGATTGTAAAGTGGACAGCAAAAGTCAAGAAAGGTGTTGTGAATGAGAATTTGATAAGTTCTGTGGATATAGCACCCACCTTTTTGAAGCTCGCTGGACTTCAATCTTTGGATGTATTTGAGGGCTTTGATTTTACTCTAGAGTTAGAGGAAGGAGGGCAGCCTATACGTGACGAGATATATGCCGAAGATCATTGGCATGACTATGAAGACTACACAAGGGCTATCCGAACCACACAATACAAGTATATCAAAAACTTTTATATAGACTTGCCAAATACACCCTCAGCGGATGCCTTCAGAAGTTTGACCTACCAAAGTATGTTGGCTGAAAAGGGAAAAGGAAATTTGAATGAAGCACAACTTAGGTGCTTTGAAGTGCCAAGGGCAGAAGAAGAGCTATACGACATTATTGCAGACCCGAATGAACTTGTAAACCTAGCAAGCAGTGCAGAGTATGTAGCTGTTTTAGATGATTTGAGAAGGAGGCTGAAAAGACTAAGAGAAAAATCTAAAGACGTACTACCTACCGTTCGAACACCAGATGATTTCGACAGGATAACGGGATTACCAACTCCGGCACGCATCCGGCCAAGACCATCTAAGGCTGAAATGATGAAGGATTTGTTGCGTTAGTTTGATTTGTAAATTGTTAAAAAGAGCATTGAAATGAGATTGGTTCAATTGATTCACCCCCAGGCAAAGAGAAGAATAGCCTTAGTTGAAGAGCCTAACTTGAGGCTCATTAACAAATTTGAAAGCATTTACGATCTGGCGGTAGAAGCGATCAATTTAGGAGGTAACATTACAGCTTTGATTGATTCCTTTAAGTCAGGTGATATTTTGTCCTATGATCAAATTTACAATGGAGACGACCAATGGAGGTTGTTGCCTGCAATTGATCATCCTAAGGATCCAATGCGATGTTTCCTGGCAGGAACTGGACTTACTCATAAGGCTAGTGCTGAAAATCGTCAGAAGATGCATGATGCTGAACATGGTGGAGAATTGACTGATAGCATGAAAATGTATCAATGGGGTGTTGCTGATGGTAAACCCGAATCTGGCAAAATTGGCATACAGCCAGAATGGTTCTATAAGGGAAACGGATCTGTATTAAGAGGTCATCTAGATGATCTTAAGGTACCATGCTATGGTGATGATGGGGGAGAGGAGCCAGAAATAGCCGGTATATACCTCAATGATCAGAATGGAAAGACATGGAGGATTGGTTTTGCAACAGCCAATGAATTTTCGGACCATGTTATGGAAAGAAAGAATTATCTATATCTAGCTCCATCCAAAATCAGGACTTGTTCTTTAGGGCCTGAATTAAATATTACTGCAGATTTCACTGATATTGAAGGTAGAGTTTCCGTAGAGAGAAGAGGACAAATTATCTGGGAGAAAAGCATCAAAACCGGGGAGAATAATATGGCGCATAGCCTGGAGAGCCTAGAGTATCACCATTTTAAATACGAAAACCATTCATTGGATGATCAATTGAACATTTATTTTTTCGGAGCAGATGCTTTTAGTTTCGGAGATGGAGTTGCTCTTCAGGATGAGGATACAATGACAATTGAATGGAAGGGTATGGGTCGTCCAATTCGAAATACCTTAACAATTGATCCGGAGAAGGAACGGATTGTAAAAGTGAAAGCTCTGAAATAATCAGACGGTATCAATAAAAAAATCCGAAGAGATCATCTTCGGAATTTTTATTGTGATTTGATAATTATTATCTACTAGACATATCTACGTAAGGCCTTTCGTTGGATCCAGTATAGATCTGTCTTGGTCTTCCGATTGGCTCTTTGTTCTCTCTCATTTCTTTCCACTGAGCTATCCATCCCGGTAGACGTCCAAGTGCAAACATCACAGTGAACATGTCTGTTGGGATTCCCAGTGCCCTGTAGATAATGCCAGAGTAGAAGTCAACGTTTGGATAAAGTTTTCTGTCCACGAAATACTGGTCTTTCAATGCCACTTCCTCCAGTCCTTTGGCAATATCTAATATTGGATCATTTATTCCGAGTGCTTCTAATACGTCATCAGCAGCTTTTTTGATGATTCTTGCTCTTGGGTCAAAGTTTTTATAAACCCTATGCCCAAAGCCCATCAGTCTGAATGGATCGTTTTTGTCTTTTGCCTTATCCATCCACTTGTTCACATCACCTCCATCAGCTTGAATGCCTTCAAGCATTTCGATCACAGCAGAATTAGCTCCTCCATGCAACGGGCCCCACAATGCGTTGATGCCGGCAGACAGGGAAGCGTACAAGCTGGCTTGAGAAGATCCAACAATTCTCACTGTAGATGTAGAGCAGTTTTGCTCATGATCTGCATGAAGAATTAATAGTTTATCAAGTGCATTTGCTACAATAGGGTCTACTTCATAGTTAGTAGATGGTAAACCAAACATCAGATGCAGGAAGTTGCTGCAATAATCCAGATTGTTTTTAGGATATACTACCGGATGACCTATTTTGTTTTTGTATGACCATGCTGCGAATGTCGGCAGTTTTGCTATGATACGAATGATGCTCAATCTTACCTCTTCCCATGATCTATTCGGATCCAGACTTAAAGGGTAAAATGCTGTCATGGCTGTTACCATGGAAGACAGCACACCCATAGGGTGAGCAGCAGATGGAAAACCATCCAATATCTTATGAAAATCTTCATGAATCAGTGTGTGATTGGTGATCTCTTGCTGGAAACCGGCCAACTCAGCTGCTGTTGGCAGTTCGCCATAAATCAGCAAGTAAGAAACTTCAAGAAAAGAAGATTTGTCAGCCAAATCTTCTATTGAATACCCTCTGTACCTTAAAATTCCTTTTTCACCGTCAAGAAAAGTAATAGCACTCGTTGTGGCACCTGTATTTTTATAACCTGGGTCAATAGTAATTAATCCGGATTGTCCCCTTAATTTGGAGATATCTACCGCCTTCTCATTTTCTGTTCCTTCCACAACAGGCAGTTCGTACGAGCTGCCGTCTAATTTAATTTCTGCTTTTCCTGACATTTTTATTCGTATTATTCAATTATTAAAAATCCTTTCTAATATAATCATTTTTAGCTAACTGAGGCTAGTTATTGCCCAAGATTAGAGGCAGACCATCACTACCACTGCCAATAACGACGACCTTCGAATTAGGAGATTCGGCAAGTTTGGTGGTCGCTTCTATACCTCTCATTTTTAGTAGCTCTGGTGTTAAACTGCTGTTAATTATTGCATTTGCTTTGGCCTCACCTTCAGCTGCAATCATTTTTCTTTTGGCTTCACTTTCTTCTCTATCCAACCTGAACTTATATGCTAATGCTTCTTGTTCTTGCTGAAGTTTATCTTCAATGGCCTGTTTGATCTGCGCAGGAAGGTTTATTGACCGGATCAATAATGCCTTCATCTGTACATTGTTGTTATCATTGCCAAGTACAGCTTCAGTTTCACTTTTGATGGCATTTTCCACTTCAGATCTTTTAGTAGAATATATTTCTTCTGCGGTATATCTACCCATGACCTGTCTTACTGAAGACCTAACTTCTGGAATAACAAGTCTGTTAATATAATCCTGTTGGAATGTCTCCTGAATATATCCGATACGACTTGGTACCGGGTTGAAACGGACAGAAACATCTACGCTAATAGAAAGACCGCTTTTGTCCAGCACATCCATGCCTTCTTCAACTTTATTTTCCGATACATCAAACTTGTATAGTGTATTCCATGGTGCTTTGGTATGAAAACCAGGACCAACAACATTTTCTTTGTCAAGTCCATTTCCAAATTTGTAAAATATTACACCTCGTTCTGTTGGCCCGAGGGTAAAGAATAAACTAGAAGACAAACTGATGACTATAAATAGCCCTACGACTACTATTATGAGAAAGGGAAGGAATTTTTTATTGTCCATTTTATCGTTTTTATGTGGATGACAAAAGTAAGCTTTAGACTCGACATTCCAGTATTAATATATTATTAAGACTAGAGGTGATTCGAGTGCTAACTTAGTCCACGATATTCCAATGAAGTAGTTACAAGAATCGACCCTGTTTCTGCAAATCTGAATAACCAAGTGGGATGATATTGGAAATCGCTATAGTTATCCGCGAATTTATTGAAAATCCATCAAAAAATCCAGTGCCACTACTAACTAAATATACCGCATAGGTGGTATGCCAATTCGAAAAAGGATATTATAAAATTGTATAAATCTAAATTGGTACTATCATGGTTAATGTATTCCTTATTATTTCTTTGCTACTTTTTCTGGCATTCCTGGTGGGAATGATAAAACCCTCTATTGTCATAAAAAGTGCCAATGCTTCACGTGGCAAAGTGTTTCTGTACTATTTTCTCACTTCATTTATATGCTTTATTGTTGTAGGATATCTGGGCAACAAGGAGACTGATGAAGCGCTGGAGAATCCAGAAGGCGTAACAGAGCTCAGGCTTACTTCAAAAAAATACGATGATGTACCTGAGTTTTTGAGTGATTTTACAGACTTGAAGGAGTTGAGCCTCAAAAACAATAATATCAGTGAGCTAGCTAAAACATTGCTGAAATTGAAGCAGCTGGAAGAGTTGGATTTATCGAATAACCCATTGGAGGAAATCCCTG
Organism: Cyclobacteriaceae bacterium; assembly: GCA_049115735.1. Taxonomy (GTDB): domain Bacteria; phylum Bacteroidota; class Bacteroidia; order Cytophagales; family Cyclobacteriaceae; genus CAXBNB01. The sequence continues at coordinate 396,970 of JAGDZP010000012.1, forward strand.
AGTGGATTATACAACTCGAAAATCTTAAAAAGCTTGATCTTGATAATACTAAGATTGATACAATACCTGAAAGCGTGTTAGCAGCGATAGAGGATATTTCTTTTGAGGGTACTCCATACAAGAGCATACAGGAGGAACAGAGACAGGGGGCTGGCACACAGTCTGAAGGTGAAAACTCAGTAGAAGAAGGTGAAGAAGAGAGTTTTGGAGATTTTGCTTTAAGGAAGTTGATGGGGAAAGATTATGGCTACAAAAAGGAGTTTAAAGAAGGCGAACTGTTTTATATAAAGCCGATCACTGAAGTGCAAGTGGATAGCTTAGGGGCATACTTGGAGAATGCTGGTTTTTTCAATGACGAAAAGAAAGTTTCCATGCAAATAACTAAAAACACCAGAGCGGACCCTCCACGCTACGAACTTCGAGCTATCGTGGAAGAAGGAGGGCTGGATGAGGATACCAGGACTGCATTCAAACTACAGGCTATGCTTATATCGATGGGTATATTCAATAATGAACCGGTAGACTTTCATCTATGCGATGAGGAGTTTAATACTCATACAGTTTTAAAATCAGATGAGTAATTGATTCAATGTTTCTTCGTTTTAAACATTTTGATCATTTTTGAAGCAGGGGGAAACATGGATTGATGAAGTTTCTGAAATACATTCTTTGGTTTGCAATCAGCTTAATTGTTTTATCTACTGCCATATACCTGGTAATTGATGAGCCTTTACCCTCGGGTGTCTCGGGTAGCGAGGCGGATGCCCTGGCAGAAAAGATGCTAGAATCAGTGTCGAATGATAAGTGGCTGGACACAGAAGTGATTCAATGGGAATTTGCAGCTAGATCAAAAAGGCACAAACACATTTGGGATAAAAAGCGACACTTTGCAGAGGTTGAGTTTAATGGCACTGTGGTACAAATTGATATTCATAACAGAAAGGGCATTGTACTTTCTTCAGTGGATACATTGTCGGAAATAGATAAAACGGCAATGTGTGAACGAGCCTGGCAGTATTGGATCAATGATTCTTTTTGGTTGAACCCAGTCAGCAAAGTTTTTGACCCAGGAACTGACAGGCTAATCGTAGAGGGTGAGGATGGATCCAAACGATTATTAGTGACATATTCTTCAGGAGGTGTAACACCTGGAGATTCCTACCTATGGATTCTTAATGAAGAATATCGACCTGTGGCCTGGAAATTTTGGGTGTCAATAATTCCAATTGGGGGCCTTCAGTTTACTTGGGAAAATTGGCAGGAACTCATAAGTGGAGCACTTATTTCCACTTATCACGATGGAATCGTTGGCATTCGAATTGATAATCCCAGCTCTATGAATAGTCCTCCAAAAACAGCACAAGGACAAGATATTTTTGCTCCCTTAAAAAATGCCTCTATTAACTTTTAGTGAAGTTTGATTTTCCCTAAATACTTCTCACTTTTGGCCTTCCATTTGGAGGAGTATGAAAACGATTAGGCTCAAAGCTGAATACGACTATGATTTCCAGTTGCTGGGGTTGATTTCCAAGGCAAAAGAGTACACCTTATCCTGGGCAATCAATAAGAATCTGGACATTTCTTTGAAAAAAGAAGACGATATCCAAATCATCCTAAAGAATGAAAAGGAACTGAAAGTCTCGAACTACAGCTATAGAACTGACACAAGCAGTCTTTTTTTGATTAAAAATAAACTCGAAGAGGAAATTGACGGAGAACAAGCTATTTTCGCACCTTCATTAAAGACCTTTGACTATTTACTAAAAATTGAGTCAGACGACAGCATCTCATCCCTAGATGATATATTCAATTCAATCAGATCTGTAAACCAAATTCAATCTGTATTAAAACTGGATGTCAAGAAAATAAAAGAGAAAGAATATTTTTTGTTGTAAACCAAACTAAACATGCAGAAGAGAGCTAAAATAATAGCCACGGTAGGACCTGCCAGTAATACAAAGGACAAGCTAAAGGAGTTGATAGAGGCGGGTGCCGATGTTTTCAGGCTTAATTTTTCGCACGGAACACACGACGACCACCAAAAGGTGATCAACTTAATAAATGAAATAAATGATGAGGAGGGAACTAATGTCTGCATGTTGCAGGATTTGCAAGGTCCTAAAATCAGAATTGGTCAGGTAGAGAATGATGGAGTTGAAATTCGCCCTGGAGAAGAACTCGTAATTACTAATGAAGACCTGCTCGGAAACAGTAAAAGAGTAAGTACTACCTATAAGTCTTTGCCTACAGATGTAAAACCGGGTGATGTTATCTTAATTGACGATGGTAAGATACAGGTGAGGGTATTGGATGCTATCGGATCGGATGTAATTACCGAGGTAGTGTATGGTGGTATTTTGAAATCAAGAAAAGGAATTAACCTACCCGATACCGCTATTTCTGCGCCATCACTTACTGAAAAGGACAGAAAAGATCTTGAATTTGGATTGAAAAACGATCTCGAATGGGTAGCCCTGTCGTTTGTGCGAAATGCAAAGGATATTATTGAGTTAAGAGAAATTATCAAAGCGCATAAAAGGGATACTAGAATTGTGGCGAAAATTGAGAAGCCTGAGGCGCTCTTAGAGATTGATGAAATTATAGAAGCAACGGATGCTATTATGGTGGCCAGGGGAGACCTGGGAGTAGAGATCGTTATGGAGGACGTACCTATGGTGCAGAAGAGAATTACCAATAAGTGTAGCAAGCTTGGTAAGCCGGTTATCATTGCAACGCAGATGTTGGAGAGTATGATCGACAATCCTCGCCCAACACGTGCGGAGATCAATGATGTAGCCAATTCCATTCTGGATGGAGCGGATACTGTGATGCTGTCTGCTGAGTCCGCAGCAGGTAAATTTCCTGTGGAATCTGTGAATTGTATGGCCAATACAATAAAGTCGGTGGAAGAAAGTGCCAGTGTTATTTTTAATAAGTATTGGGATGTGCATGATAAGAAAACTATGATCAATGACAAGTTGGTAAATTCAGCCTGCCGATTGTCTGATGCTGTTCAAGCCAAGGTGATCGTCGGTATGACCAAAACGGGATCTACCGGACTTAGCCTGGCAAAGATCAGACCCGAAGCACCAATTGTCCTTATTACCAGTGAAAGGAGAATTCTTAAGACAATGAATCTCGTTTGGGGTGTGAGGGGATATCACTATGATAAAATGAATTCTATCGATGAAACATTCAAGGATGTGTCTGAAATTTTGAAAAAAGAAGGATTGCTTGAAAAGGGAGATGTATATATTGGTACTGCTGCCATGCCATTGCACTGGACAGGAAGAACTAATATGATGAAGTTGAATGTGGTGGATTAATATTATCTTAACCTGAGGTTTAGCAAAATAGAAAGCTTTGAAAAGGTACTTACTGTTTTTTGTGGTTTTTTTAGGGATGACAGCCACCAGTCAATTGGTGTTAGCCCAGCAGGAACAGCAGGTATTTTTAAATGGCAAGCAGTCTTACAATGAAGGGAAATACTCCTTCGCTATGGAGTCCTTCAAGCAGTTGGCAGACCCCAATGCGACGCACGCTTTTAAAGAGTACGCTTCATTTTATTTCGCATTGTCAGCCTATAAAAATGGTGACATTGGGCTGGCCAGATCAATGTGGTTGCAAATTGAATCCAAATATCCTCGCTGGAATCAAATGGATGAGGTATACCATTGGTTGGCTGAAGCCTATTCTGTGGAGGGTGATCTGAAGAAGAGCATTGCCTATGGTAGAAAAATTAAAGGCAAAACTTCTGATGGCGTAGTAAATCATCACCTGGCTTCCTCAAGCGATTATGAGCTGTTGCGATCCATTTATGAAGACTACCCCGAAGATAAAGTAGTAGCCAGCGCCCTGGCCGGACTTATTTCCCGCCAGACAATGAGCAACAGGGATTTTAAATTGATTCAGAAGCTTATCCAGGACTTTGGTTTCAGTCGCGAGTCTTTTGGCCTACCCAATGTTGGTAAGAGCATTTTGAAGGAGACTTACAATGTAGCCGTCCTTTTGCCATTTATGTTTGATGGTCTGGAGAATACTTCCAAAGTTGAGCGCAACAATTTTGTAATGGATATCTATCGAGGAATATTGCAGGCAGCACTTGAACTGAATAGTAAGAAGAAGGTAATCGAGATATTTCCTTACGATACCAGACGCTCCAAGGCAGCCACCAAAGAGCTACTTTTAAAAGAAGAAATGAAAGACATGGATTTAGTGATAGGGCCATTGTATCCCGATCCAAGCAGGTTGACGTCTGAATTTTGTTTTAAGAACAAGATCAATATGATCAATCCGGTTTCTTCTAATAGTGCAGTGATTGATAACAATCCATTTTCCTTCCTTATAAAACCAACCCACGAACTGCAATCATTGAAGGCAGCAGAACTCGCTGTTGATAGCCTTAGTGTAAGGACTAAGAATGCTTATGTCTTTTATAATAGTAATGAGAAGGACTCAATTATGGCCAGGTTATATACTGACAAAATCGCCAAGGATACTTTCGATATTGCGTACAATGTGAAGATTGATGACGAGAAGCTTCAAAAAGCATATCAGGTGCTGACCGAGACTTATGAGTGGATGCTTACCGAGGAGGAGGCCGATAGTATTGGTAATATTCCCGGCAGGATCATCAAGGAAGGTAAGTTGAAAATGGAAGAAGAGGATGAAGAGGATAGTGTCTATTTGTATGAGGAGCGTTTTGTGATCGAATGGGACAGCATTGGACACATCTATCTAGCGTCATCTGAGCCGCTACATGCGTCTATGTTTATCAGTGCGGTAGAAACCCGTGGGGACAAAATTCCTATTATTGGCAGATACGATTGGCTGAATTACGATATGTTGAATGTAGATCAACTGGAGCGTATTGGTGTATATTTCATAAGCCCTGACTATGTAGATCGCACGAGTGATACCTTCCGATTTTTTAGGTCAAATTACCATAAAGCCCACAAGAAAGAACCTTCATTGAATGCAATGCTGGGTTATGAGCTGATGATGTACACCGGCAGTATGATGAAGGAGTATGGTCATTATTTTCAAAATGGATCGATCCAGGAGGGCTTTTCAAAAGGTAAAGTATTTCACGGTTTCAATTATAATTTTTCAAACAGCAATCAAGTCGTCCCAATCATAAGGTTTAAGGATTCCGGATTTGAGCTTGTTAACTATCAATATGATTCAAAGGAATAAAAGCGCCGCACTTTTCGATAAGGCAAAAAACTTCATACCCGGTGGGGTAAACTCTCCGGTTCGAGCATTCAAAGCTGTGGGTGGTGACCCATTATTTATAAAATCAGCCAAGGGAGCGTATATGTATGATGCGGACGATAATCAATTTATCGATCTCATCAATTCCTGGGGCCCGATGATTTTGGGACATGCCAATCAAGCCATAGAAGAGGCGGTTGCCAAAGCAATTAAGAATTCATTGTCTTTTGGCGCTCCAGGTGCTGCAGAAGTAGAAATAGCGGAGCTGATTTGTGAGATGGTACCTTCGGTAGAGAAGGTAAGGATGGTAAACTCTGGTACAGAGGCCACCATGTCGGCTATCCGGTTGGCAAGGGGCTACAATGGCAAACAGAAGATCATAAAGTTCGAAGGTTGTTACCATGGTCATGGCGACTCTTTTTTGATAGCCGCAGGCAGTGGAGCCGCTACAATGGGTGTTCCAGATAGCCCGGGAGTGACAGAAGGCACAGCCAAAGACACACTTACTGCTAGATACAATGACCTGGCACACGTAGAGCAGTTGCTTTCAGAAAATGAAAATGAGGTTGCAGCGCTAATCTTAGAGCCGATAGCTGGAAACATGGGTTGTGTGTTACCTGCTGATGGCTTCTTACAAGGTCTACGCGATTTGTGTGATAAACATGAAGTGGTCTTGATCTTCGACGAGGTAATGACCGGATTCAGAGTAGCCAAAGGCGGAGCTCAGGAAGTTTTCGGAGTTACTCCGGATATTACTACGCTAGGAAAGATAATAGGAGGAGGGATGCCTGTAGGTGCTTATGGTGGTATGAAGGAAATCATGAATTGTGTGGCGCCTCAAGGACCGGTATACCAAGCTGGAACTTTGAGTGGAAACCCAGTGGCCATGGCTGCAGGATTGACTATGCTGCATCACTTGAATGATAACCCGTCAGTCTATGACCAACTGGATGAAACAACTACAGCGGTTGTCAGTGGTATTCAAAACAACCTCTCCATACTTGGTTTGGATTATACCATCAATCAGATAGGCTCAATGTTTAGTCTCTTCTTCACTAGCAATCAGGTGACAGATTTTGATTCGGCAAAAACCTCAGACCTTCAGAAGTTCTCTTCCTATTTTGCCAAAATGTTGGAGCAGGGTGTTTACCTAGCCCCATCTCAATATGAGTCTTTGTTTATTTCTACCGCTATCGGTCAAAAAGAAATTGACCAGATTGTGGAGGCAAATAAGGAAGCATTGGCGGCTATAAAGGGTTGAACTTACAATTAGCCGGACATCTCAATCACGATAAATGGTCATCCTGAACTTGTTTCAGGATCTATTAAGGAAGCAAGCACAATAGAAGTGAAGTGTGCAATGGGACTCCTGCTTTCGCAGGAGCGATGACCACCAGCCGAAACCGTCATGCCCACGAAGGTAGGCATCTCATAGTTTACCTTTTCTATATGAATTTTCCTGTGTGGCTTGTGACTAATCGTGTAGAGGGTTGTTATTTCCTACTTAATCAACAAATGTCTCTTTTATCACTGCTTTGATTTTGATGATTTCTTTGGGAGTTAACTTGTCAAATGATTTGATTGCTCTTTGCTTATCGATTGTTCTAATTTGATCCAATACAACCCATCCACTTTTATTGTTATGATGTACTTGTATTCTGGTGGGGTAGTGGTGTGACTTGGTAGTCATTGGTGCCACCGTAATCGTTCTAATATTTAGGTTGAGCTCGTCAGGTGAAATAATTACACAAGGTCTGGTCTTTTTAATTTCACTTCCAACTGTAGGATCAAGGTTCACCAAAATGATACGATATTGATCTAATTCCATTCGTCAAATTCTTCATCGTTAAAAACATCATCGATTAGAATGTTGTCATCTCCGTTTTTAGACATGTTCTGGAAAGCTTCGTTCCAACCATTTCTGGGCTTTTCAATAGGCTTGAGAATTATTTGGTCTTCTTCAAGAATGAGTTTGACTTTGTCGGTAATATGATACTGCTCAAGAATCTGTTTATTCAATCTCAGTCCTTTGGAGTTCCCTATTTTTATGATTGATGCTTCCATATTGTCTATTTATGTAATTACAAAGTTATTACGTTTTACGAAGCTATCCAAAGAATGTTTGTAGTGGATAATTCCCAGATTTATTCCTTGAAGGAATAATGTCATCAAGCCGGTTTTGTGACCAACCGGGTAGTTTGCACCTGATAAACCCCTCACTAGGTGTAGTTTGTAACTACACAAAAATATTAACGTTAATCGTATTCAATATCCAAGTGTAGATGCAATCTACACTTAGTACCTACTTTTCATTCTACGCCCAGAGGGGACAACTCTAACAAAGGCGGAAATATATAGATAGCATTTGCTAACGTGATGCTCTTATTGTATCTAGAGGTACGCTGTGTTTATAGATAATTTGATGTGTTAGTACTCCCGCTACGTCATAAAATGACGCTATTCCTTCAAGTTTGCCATTAACTATCATACACTCTGTTTCCTTATTGCCGTTAGGATGAAATGAGTTCAGAGCTCCTTCCTGCTTCCCATTTTTCCAATTTGATTCGAACCAGAATTCACCAGTTTCATGATAGTGCTTCCAAATTCCTTCTTGCTTTCCGTTTTCATAAATACCAACACTAGAAAGTTGTCCGTTGGAATGAAAGCTGGAATCTGTCCCATGCCTTATGCCATCCACAACGTAGTAAATAGAAGTAGTTCCATCTGTAGTGAAAATTTTTTGAGCGCCGTGTTGCTTGCCATTTTTATATTGATGCACAGCTGCCGTGTCAGCATTCTGGTCAAAGTATATTGCTTGGCCATGCTTTACACCGTCCTTATATTCCTCAGAATACATTAATTGACCATTAGGGTGCTTTTCAATTCGAACCTCCGTGTTTGTACATGCAAGAAAAATAATGAGAAAAAAATAGAAGTATTTCATTGAACAAATAGTAGAGGTAATATTTCAACAAGTATAAAATGGTCACATTGAAGGAAGATGTGGAATGCAATGTCGACTGTTTTGCCGGTGAACAACATCAACAAAGCCGGAAGTGTTCGAACCTTCTTTACCTCCTAACCCTTTGAAACATCTCTACATAGTGTGGAGACTTCTTTAAGATGCCACCACTTTCAGTATAAAACTCTTTATTGGTAGGGTAGACGCCATCTACTGTTTTTGTCCAGCTGGCATCTTTGTCTGGGTGGTAGCTCATCATGGTGTCCCAGTTTTTGTAAAATTGGTGACCATTTGTTTCCTGCAAGCCAATGTCCATTTCCGGGAATGGTTGCAATCTGGCAGCCACTGATTTGTTCCAGTCAACCAGGATTGGGTTCACTGTCAGGTCGGCACAGAAGCACGGCACATTCTTTTCATAAGCCAGCTGCACAATCTTTAGCGTCATACTTAGGGTTTTAGCAATGGCTTTTACAGCTATTGCACCATATCCTTGTTCTATACGTCTGGCGGCATCTTCCGCCGTGTGCGCACTTTCATCAGCAGCTACTCTTACGCCTACATCACCTACATAGGCTTCATTGAATTCATCGAATGGCTCTTCCAAAACGGCTATGCGCTCCAGCGCACCAATTTTATCCGCATGGTCTATAAATTTCATCAGTGTTTCTTTGGTTTCATACCTGCCGTTGGCGTCAAAATAGTAGGGAATTTTTCCGGTTTTTGTATGAGGTGTCTCGTAAGCACTGAGGGTATTGTGTACCTGCGTCAAGAATTCAATATCTTTTTCGATCATTTCCTTTTGGGTACCAGGCGCCCCCGTCTTCAGTTTCATAATGAAATAGCCCTGATCAGCCGCTTCTTTGATTTTCGAAACTGGAGTACCCACGCTGAAGGACGGAATACTGGCCACCTTGGTATGACGATGTGAAACCCCTTTTTGATATTTGGTGGGTATCATCTCATCGAAGGTCTTAAACTGGTTCTGCTGGGCATACAATTGCCATATAGCATTGTCAAGGCAGACCATGGCATTCAATGCAAAAGTTTTTCTGAGATCCGGATTTCTCGTAATTGTTTTAGCATACTCAAATACTTCAGGAAGCATTTCATCTAGTAGATCAATGGGGTCGGTGAATGACCTTCCTTTCATCATTTGAATGGCCCGCTCACTAACGGCATACATGAGGGCATTACCGCCATTTTCCGAATTGGCAAAAAACACTTTAGAATCAGACCACAACACACCCTGGGTTCCGATACCGATTCCTGAAAGTCCTGATGCAGTTTTAAGATGACTCACAGCTTGCCAAATCTCAGATACGCCGCTTCCTTTAAATCTATAAGGGTGAATAAGTGGCTCTCTTTCAAAATTAGAATCTACTGCATCAATGGTGATTTTAGCCGGTTTGGGGTCTGAGACTAGTGCGCTACAGGAAGAGGTGCTTATTGCAGAAATGCCCAAAGCAGCAGTGGTGCTCTTTTTTACAAATTCTCGACGTGACAGTTTGTTAAGATCCATAGGTTAATTCTTTTCTGTTGGAATATTGTTTAGGGTGTACCAGGCTTCTCCTGACCAAAGTGACTTATTGTTTGCACTTTTTATTTCATCATTCAATCTGAAATATACGACATGCTCCTTTTTTAGCCCTGGTATATTCAGATTTACTTTCTTGCGATCATCTGATATTTGAATGCTCTGAACCTTCATGGTCTCCAAGTCCATTTTTGGCCCTCCATAGTTTTCAGTCGGTAAATACCACCATTGCTGAATGTTATATTCATCCATAGATTCACCCGTGTTCTCGGCCAACGGTTCAGTGAATTCTATCTCAAATCCGTCTGCTTTGGCGCTAACAGAAAGCATTTCAAAAGTTGATTTTCCATTTGTTACAAGTCGTTGCAACCCATGCTTGGTATCTTTCCATAGCCAACCGCCACTCATGCCTACACCGCCCACATAGTAGGCACCATCCGGCCCACGTTCGATTCTGTTGATGCCCGCTTCAAGCCCCTGGGTAAATCGAAATACAACACCCTGGTAGCTTCCATTGATCTTTTCAAGGTAAACCCTTTTGATACCACCATGACTTACATCCCCATAGATCATTTGGTCAGTATAGGGAGCCTCGTGAATGAGGGTAGGCTCTGAAGGAGAATTTGCGATTTCATTTTGGGGCAGCCATACTGCAGGGGGAACGATTTTGGCATCAGGAAAATCAGGCGCACTCCACCACATGCCATGAAAGTCTCCAGGTCTGATATGTATGAATTTATTTCCTGGGAGCCATTGCCCTTGATTGTCAGTAACAAAGATTTCATTGTTGATGCCAATGCCTAATCCATTGGGCGTTCTGAGTCCGGAGTTTAGTTTTTCATATGTCCCGTCAGGGGCAATTTTTAGCGTTTTTCCTCTATCAGGATGTGGCTTTTCATTCTCCATTAACCGTAGGGGTAAAGAAAGATTGGCATAGAAATAACCGTCTTTGTGGATGAGACCCAGGGCAAATTCATGAAAATCGGTGGACACACCGAAGCTATTGCAAATGACTTTATATTCATCAATAATATCATCTCCATCATGATCGATCAATTGGGTCAATTCATGTTTTTGAAGCACAAATATTTCATCATCGACAACCTCAAGACCGAGAGGTTCCGCCAGTCCGCTCGCTATTAATTTGATATTTATTTTGTTGAAATCACCTGTTTCAACATTATCAAGTAGAAATACATCTCCGAAGGGTGACCAGGTACTTACGACAAGCCGACCATCTGAAAGGAACGCAAGTCCTCCAACTTTGAATTCAACTTCTGGAGGATGGATGCTTTGCACTTCAAAACTAGGATGAACCGCCGTGAGTGCTTCTCCAAACCCAGGTTTCGTTTCAACTATTTTTCGTCTTTGGGTAGATTTTTTTTTCTTCTCAGGCTTCTTTTTTTTATTTACCTTTTGTTCAACTGTATCCAATGAAAGAATATATGAAACCATAGTCCTCAGCGAGGATAAAGCCAGATCGGGGTGAGGATTCATGGCTGCATCACCCCATACGCCATTGCCACCATCTTTGACACGCAAGGCTAGCTGCTCAATGGTCTCTTCGTCTGATCCATAGGTCTCAGCTATTTTTTGGAATGAGGGTCCAACCAGATCTTCATTCCAATCATGACAAGTAAAGCAGTCCGACTTTTCGATCCAATATCTTCCTTTATCAGCAGATCGATTTGGTAAAGCCGGTCGAGATACTTTTAAAATAGGATCGTATGACGTAATGTGAATTTGCTTACCTTTTTTGGTTAACCTGATTTTTTGCGATTGAGTGAATAATTCAACTTCCTTGTCTGTTTTTAGATTGGATATTGAAAATTTTCTTTCAAGCGTCGGTTTGCCATTTTGCGTTACGAATTCTGGTTTCTCAGATACGTATACTGTATCATTATTGGCAATTAGTCTATAACTCAGTTTGATGCCTCCATTTTCAAAGCGATATCCGGAAAAAGAAGCCTGACACTCTATTTGCTTTTCTTGATCAATAATACTCCAAGTATCATTTGGATATTGGTTGAGGTAATAGTCCTCACCCCAGGCAGTAGGCTGCATAGCCTTTATTTCATTAAAAACTGTTCCATCCCAGTTTACACCGCCCTTCCATGCGCGATATAGCGCACAGTGGACCAAGTCATAGGCCAGATACATTTCAGAATCGAGTGCTACAGTGAGCATCCTGGGTCTGTAATCGAGCACGGATCGAACAGCCCATGGCTCAATAGGTCGCACTTTGGTAACATTATCTTTCCTGGAACTACAGCCACTTAATAGCAGTGTAAGTACTGCCAGCACTTGTAAAAAGCCAATGTTAACACCGAGCACATTATTCCAGCCTTTACGTTTCGATTCGAATTGGATGTAATTTCTTTGGCAGGTCATTCAGTGAGGGGTGATGAATAGTCTTAGTAAAATCTAATTAGAGTTTGTATTCGGCTTTGGGCATTTCCAAAAATAGTTAATGAATCTCTGAGCCAAATGTACAAATGTTTCTAGAGATGGCACTTTTGCCATTTTCTTCCTGATTTATGCTTAGAATTTTTAGCGTACAATATTCCATGAAAGTTAGAGATAATAGCTAAGGCATTCAGCACAATTGCTTTTAGATTTGTGAAAACCCTACAATGTCTCAGCTCAAATTAAATAGCGAACTTTCATCTGATTTTGAGGAAAGAAAAACATGGTTTGCGGATGTTTTAATTCCCATTCCTCTGCCTGGTACATATACCTACAGGATACCCAGGGATGTAGAGGAGCAGGTGCAAGTCGGTTGTAGGGTAGTGGTGCAATTTGGGAAGCGCAAGGTGCATACCGGTGTAATTGTAAAACTCCATAATGATCCACCGAAGGTATATGAAGCCAAATACATTCTCGACCTACTGGATACAACTCCTTCGATCAATTCACTTCAGCTTGATTTTTTCAGGTGGATCGCCCAGTACTACATGTGTACAATGGGGGAGGTGTTGAATGCGGCTTTACCCGGCGGCCTTAAAATGAACAGCCAATCTTTTGTTCAGCTTAATCCAAATTTTGTTGAGGATGAGCACGACCTAAGTGAGCGGGAATCGACCATAGTGGAACTATTGAGTGAAAGGGATAAACTGAGCTATGATGAGATTCCTGATTTATTAGGTATCAAACAAGTACATCCAATACTGAAGTCATTAATCGACAAAGAAGGTATCTTTCTTTTCGAACAAGTAAAAGACAGGTATCAGCCTAAGAAGGTTAGAAAAATTCGATTGGTTGAAAGTTTTATTGAGAATGAAACAGCACTTGAAGAACTCTTTGCTAGTCTTGAAAAAAGGTTGAAGCAGCAGGAAGTACTGCTTAAATACTTATCCGTAATTCCCTATAATGAAAAAAGGGAAGTGCACCAGAAAGGGATAATCAAGTCAGAATTGGTTGGTTCAGGCATATCAGAATCTTCCTTAAAGACACTCGTAAGGAATGGGGTTCTGGAGGAGTTTGAGGAAATAGTTTCCAGATTCCCTGAAGCGTATGATGGTGAGAATTTAACTATTTCATTGTCGCCTCAACAACAACAATCCAGAGAGGAAATTCTTAAACAGTACAATGATTTTTCAACAGTATTGCTTCATGGTATCACCGGAAGTGGCAAAACTGAAATATATATATCGCTCATACTGGATACGCTAAATGCCGGTGGGCAGGTGCTGTATCTTTTACCAGAAATTGCCCTGACAACTCAAATCGTAACTAGATTAAGGAAGGTATTTGGAGACAGATTAGGCATTTACCATTCTAAATATTCTGACAATGAGCGAGTGGAAGTTTGGCGTGGTGTAGAAACTGGTCGCTTTGATTTTGTTGTGGGAGTAAGGTCTTCCATATTTCTTCCATTCAAGAACCTTTCATTGATAGTGGTAGATGAAGAGCATGAACCCTCTTACAAACAATATGATCCTGCCCCAAGGTATAATGCACGCGACCTGGCTATTGTTCTGGGGAATATTCATGGCTCACGCATTCTCTTAGGAACAGCTACCCCATCTGTGGAGTCTTATGAAAATGCCAAATCTGGGAAGTATGGTTTTGTAGAAATTTCTGAAAGATATGGAGAGGCCACTTTACCTGAATTCATATTGGCTGATTTACAAAAGGAGCGAAAAAGAAAAACGATTAAAGGTGACTTCTCTTCATTACTTATAAATGAATTGCAATCAGTATTGGACAATGGTGAGCAAGCCATACTATTTCAGAATAGGCGAGGCTATTCTCCTTACATTTCCTGCAATGACTGTTCATACGTGCCGCAGTGTGAAAACTGTTCGGTCAGTCTGACTTATCACATGTATTCGAATACCTTGAAATGCCACTATTGTGGCCATCAGCAAGGTGTACCTCATGCTTGTCCGGCCTGTAATTCTACGGCAATTAGAACGGTTGGCTTTGGTACCGAGAAATTAGAAGAAGACCTGAAACTACTCTTTCCAGATGCTAACATTCAACGGATGGATCAGGATACTACGCGCAGCAAGTATTCTTACCAGTCCATTATTGACAGGTTCGAGAAGAAAGAAACGGATATTCTCATCGGTACTCAAATGGTAAGCAAAGGACTGGACTTTGACAGTGTGTCCCTAGTAGCTGTCTTTGATTTTGACCGCATGATTCATTTTCCCGATTTCAGATCCCATGAGCGTGCTTTTCAGTTGGTTACTCAGGTAAGTGGGCGGTCAGGTAGACGAGAGAAAAAAGGAAAGGTCGTTATTCAAGCATCGGATATTCATGATCCTCTTTTGAGTAAAATAATTAGAAATGATTTCGCTGGGTTCTATTCGAGTGAAATTCTCGAACGTCAGAGTTTTTCATATCCACCATATTTTCGATTAATTAGGATTGTGTTCAGACACAAAGAGAAGGAACTTGTGGAGCAGGCAGCTCAAAGGTATGTTCAGATAATAAAACCTGAATTAGGAATTAAACGTGTTTTAGGTCCCCAGGAGCCAGTGATTTCCCGTATACGAAATAGGTATATTCAGGATGTATTTATTAAAATGGAAAAACAGGGTGTAAATGTCAACAAGATAAAGGAAGTGCTTTACTTGAAATCAGTAGAGCTTACGAAATTAAGCGAATTCGGAGGCTTGAGAGTAACATTTGATGTTGATCCACTCTAAGTGACTATGCAAATAAGAATTAAAAATATGGTTTGTCCCCGCTGCATAAAAGTAGTGCGGGAAGAATTTGAGAAGGCTGGAGGAAGTGTCGCAAATGTGCAATTGGGAGAAGCTGATGTAGGCGGACTGGAATTAGATGTGGTTAAGAATATTTTGGAAGAAAATGGCTTTGAGCTATTGCAAGACAAGGACCAGCAAACTGTTGAAAAGATTAAGTTAGAGATGCTGAGCGTCGTTCGTGGTGGGGCTAGCGTTGATTTGAAGGAAAACCTATCATCGCTACTTTCAGAAAAGCTCAATAAGGACTATTCTCTATTGTCGTCATTGTTTTCATCAGTACTTGGCATCACTATTGAGAAATACTTTATCAACTTAAAAATAGATTATGCCAAAGAGCTCTTGGTTTATGATGAGCTAAACAATTCTGAAATAGCCAGAAAACTTGATTATAGTAGTTTGGGACACTTTAGCAATCAGTTCAAACAAATTACCGGGACTTCTCCATCTGAGTTCAAAAAAAGACATGCCAGAAGATAACAGCTTTATATTCAGATCGGTCAAAGAACAAACTGTGATTCATGAGTGGCGCTTATCCTGTACATATTGAAAAAAAATTCGTAATTTTATAATTATGAAAAAGAAACAAATTTATCTGCATATAATCCTATTTATTCTTACCACAACCACCATTTCTTTTGGTCAAAGCAAATGGGAAAAAATTCTTGACAAGGCTGATGATGATTATGAAATTGGTAATTATGAAGATGCCAGAGGAAAAATTAAAAACCTAAAAAAGGAGTCTATCAAATCCTATGGTGCGAATAGCAATTATTTTGCAATGGCGATGGTGCTGGAAGCAAAGTACGATGTAGCACTTGGAATTCTTAAAAATGTGTCAACCACTCTGGATTCGGCCATTACCATGAGCGAATCGGTAAGCGGGGTAAGCTCTGTTGAGCATGCCTTCATTCTAAGAGATGCTGCAGAGGTTTGGATTCTGTATGGCAACTATCAAAAAGCTGGTGATCTTTTGGATAGTAGCTATGGAATTATGGATGATTTGGGTGTAATGAACGAGGATGCTCAGGCTGGAATTGACGTGATGCGTGCAGAGATTTTGGTTGGAAAGGGTTTTAGCAAAGATGCCCTGAAACTAATCAATGGCAGCCTGGAGTATTACCGGGAGCGAACTCTGAATCTGGACAACCTGAAGAAAAAACAAATACGGGAGCGTTATCGGGATTATGCGCGAATGATGATGTTCAAGGGAAATGCCTATCGGAAAATGGGTGACTATTTACGGGCTGATTCCGCCTTTGTTTTTACCAACTTATGGATACTCGACAATCTAAAAAAATCTGATATACTCTACAGTGCCAATCAGTTTTATAATACGCTTTTGTTAGAGGAAAATGGCCTGGAAGTGGGAGCAGTAGTAGACCTATATGAAAAAGCCTACACACATACGGTTAGAAAATATGCACCATCACACTATGTGACCATTATGATTCAGGAGAGACTGATAAAAAGTTACATGCGCAATGATAATCGAGCCAAACGTAATACGATGGAGACGCAGTTTAAGGCTACCATTAAAAAGCACTATGGAAAAAATAGCATCAATGGCTTGATATTAAAAACACTGGATTACGATGTGCTGGCTGGTGGTAGGGACAGAGGACTCGAGACCAAGGTGATGCAGTTCCTGGCAACTGACAATATCATTCCCAAGATTCACCCTAGAAGAGTTGCCTTCCTTGAGTTTGCAAACAAAATTGCATTGATCAATGGTAGAAACGAAAACTCCTACAACTACCTTCAAGAGATTCTGGAACTAAAAAAAGAGCTGTATGGTGAGGATTCACCAGAATACAGTTTAACGAAAGTTAAAATAGCCAACTACCTGGTAGACTACACGGAGAACTTTGATTTGGCAGAAGAAATTTATCAAAAAAACTTCCGAGAGATACTTGAAAAAGAGATCACACCAGGCCATGTCGACTATGTGGAAGTTTTGGATCACCTGGCATTATTTTATGAGGAAAATGATGAGTATGATAGAGCTTCAGAAATATTGGAGATATCTCTGGAAACGGCAAGAAGGAAATATGACAATCAGGACATAGCCTACGCTATCGAACTGGACAAAATAGCCAACCTTCAACTAAAGATCGGGAAGTATACAGAGGCTGAGGCCAATATACTTGAGGCCATTCAAATTTTTAAAAATCGTAAGGATGAGTTCTCGGAGAGTTTCTATGCTCAGGCATTGATTACGGAAGCTACTTTATTAGCGCTAAAAGGAGAATTTGATGAGGCTGAAAGCAACATAAACTATTCCGAGAGACTGCAGGCTCATGGTGTTCGGCTTGTTGAAACAGCAGCTATCGATACTAAAGATGAATTGGCTGAGGTATACCTCGATATAGGCAGATATAACGATGCAGGAAAAATTATTCAGGAAATTCTAAGGGAAAGAAGTAAACAATATAGCCCTGATAGCAGACACCTATGCGAACCTATGGTTTTGAGTTCCCGACATCAAATGATATTGGGCGAATATGCTAAGGCAGAAAAATTGGTGCAAACGGCATACAACATTACATTGGAAACTTTTGGAGAAACCTCCACAAAGATTACCCCACCAGCAGTGCAATTGGCCAAGATATACACCACACTAGGAGACTATGTAAAAGCTGAAACCTTACTGAATTCTGTTATTGATATTAGAACTACTCAATATGGAGAGCAGCACGTGGATGTAGCTAGAGCTATTTCCGATTTGGCATTGGTTAAATACTACAAGAATGATGACATCTATGATGTGGAAGATCTGTTTCTTAAAGCTGAAAAAATAATAAGAAAACAACTTGGTGGTTCTAATCCGTACTATGCGGAAATATTAAAGAACTTGGCTATTGTTTACATCGCTGAGAAAAGGTATACTGATGCTGACAAAATGCTCAACTTGTCTGGAAAGATTTGGGAAACAAGAATAGGGAAACGAAACAACGTCAATGCAGCTACCATCAATATTTTGAAGGGAGACGTGCTATACGCTCAAAAGAATTATGATGATGCCGACAATCTATATCAGAATGCTAGAAAAATTTACGAAGATTTTTTCAACGAAAACCATCCTGAGTATGTAAAAGTACTTTCAAAATTGAGTAAGACCTATTTTATGCAGGGTAATCCGAAGAAAGCCCAGGATGCATTAGAAGAAGTTTTGAAAAACTATAATAACTACATTAAAAACTATTTCCCTGCCTTGAGTGCAAGGGAAAAGGCTAAGTTCTGGAATACAATCAAGCAAGATTACGAATTCTACAATACCCTGGTTATTAATTTTAGTAGGAATGAGGAACAGATCGGAAACCTTTTCAATAATGCCTTGTTGACTAAAGCACTTTTGCTGAACTCCTCTATCAAAATTAGGCAGCAAATTCAAAGTAGTGGAGACGAGGTGCTTATTCAACTTTATAACGATTGGGAGGCAAAGAAAGAACTTCTTACTTCAGCCATTTCAATGCCTACATCGCAGTTGACTGAACTGGGAATAGATCCAAATTCATTGCAGAAAGAAGTGGAGAATTTAGAAAAGGAGCTGAGTCAGAAATCATCAAGTTTCTCTTCAGGATTTGACAATCAGCCAGTGACATGGGAGAATGTAAAAGAAGCTTTGCTTCCCGGTGAGATAGCCCTTGAGATGGTTCGTTTTAGGGTATTTAATCACAATTTCACTGATTCTGTGATGTATGCGGTGATGCACGTGGAAAACAATGACAGTCGGAGCAAACCCGGACTTATCCTGCTCAAGAATGGTGAGGATTTAGAGAAAAAGTATCTCAAATACTATAGGAACATCATGAAGTTTAGAATGGCTGATGAACAGTCATTTGCCAACTTTTGGCAACCTATTCAATCTTCAATAGGAAATCCATCTACTATCTACTTGTCTGCAGATGGAGTCTTTAATCAGATCAACCTTGAGTCAATTGCCCTGGGCGATGGTAGTTATCTCCTGGATAGGTCGAATATTGTACTCGTCAGTAATACCAAAGACCTTCATTACAATCGAATGAAACCCAATGAAGTTCAGGACGCAAACATTGCAATGATGTTTGGTGATCCTCTGTACTATGTTACTTCAGATCCTGGAAAATGGACTGGTGAAGCCGCCAGCTCACATAGAGGAGTTAATCCTGAGGTGATCGGCCGTTTGCCGGGCACAGAAAAAGAAATCACTAACCTAAAAGCATTGTTAAGAGAAAGTGGTTGGGTTACCGAAGATTTTATGGAGTTGGAGGCAACTGAAGAACGAGTTAAAAACATTGATAATCCGAAGATATTTCATATTGCAACACATGGATTTTTCCAGCCAAATGCTCAACTAAATGCTGAGGATATTGGCCTTAAAGAAAACCTACTTGGGGAAAACCCTTTGCTTAAGACGGGATTATTGTTAGTTGGTGCTGGGGATATATTGAATAAAACTACTTCCAATTTCAATTTGGATGATGGTATTCTGACAGCTTACGAAGCAATGAATATGAATTTGGACAAGACCGAACTTGTCGTGTTAAGTGCTTGTGAGACTGGTTTAGGTGAGATTGAAGCGGGGGAGGGAGTTTACGGATTGCAGCGTGCTTTTTTAGTAGCTGGAGCGAAGACAATTATTATGAGTTTGTTTAAGGTTTCTGATGAAGCTACACAAAAGCTTATGATTGAGTTCTACAAGAATTGGTTGAATACAGGCGACAAACGCCAGTCATTTATTCAGGCCAAAAAAACTATTAGAGATGAGTTTGTAGACCCTATTTACTGGGGCCCATTTATTATGATTGGACTTAACTAGGAAGTAGTTACTGGAGAAAAGCTCTTAAGTGATTATGGCCACTTGGCTACTAAAGGGGTAACTGTGTCATGCTCAGTCCCTGTATGTTGATTATCCAATTTATTTTCTAGTTCTCCCCAAAGTGCCATAAAAATTAAGAATTCATTGTTGGCACTTAACTTCTCATCTATCAACATATTAAAGACTTTCTTTTGCAGGTATCTCAATTTCATATGTACTACTGCATGATCCATTGAATCCAATTTTTCTTTGAGCTCTAATAGTTCTTTGTAATATTCATCCATTCTATCCTTTTTGCGTTGACTCATGGTCGCTTTCAGTGAAGCAATAAGACCAACCAATAAAACACAGGCAGACAATACAAAACCCATTACATCCGCATACCGTTCTACAAATTTTGGTTTTTCTCTGTTCATGTAATCAATTGTGCCCAGGTGGAATGGAAAAGTCAAATTAATATCCTGCTGGTTTGCTTCAAATGTATAGTTGTTGTAAGACTCGAAAATGGGTACAATATGGTGGTGGTGGAAAGTTTCCATCAAGTCGTATACAACTTTTTTAGGCATATTATCTCTGACAACCAAAAGCTCATGTACTGCCATAGTATAAACCGGCTCCTTAAGCACCATGCCAAAAGCATGTCTTGGCAGTAAGTAGGGTGTGGTTTTTTTATAGTCTTTGCAAAAACCTTCCAAAAATGACCCATTGCCTCTCGAGTCGGGTTTGTCCAAAGAATAAATGTAGGCCCTCTCATCAAATATAAAATCTCCCAGCTCTTTATTCTCCCTATCAGAAAAGAAAATCAATAGATTGTGTATCTGAAGGTCTTTTTCGAGATCGTAGTGGTCTTCTATTCTATAATTAAGTCCGGACTTACTAGTATACCTTGGAATCATCTCCTTGTAAATATTCAATTCCTCCTTTTCTTTGGCCAACACCAGATAATCCTCGGCTCGAAGTAAGGAGTCAACATCAGATTGCTTTAATTTATGACGGGACAATACCACCATCACTTCGTGAAAGAATGGGATAATTGTTCTCACTTCTTTTTTGGACTTTTTGTAGTCTATAGTATTGTCTACGGTAGTAATGTCATACTTATTATGCAGAACGGCATCTATTGCATCGACTTCTGTTAGGGAGTCTAGGGAGACTACAGATATATCGAATTTGGAATGCTCGTTGATCTCTTTTGTGATTTTTCGCATGGTAGAAGCATCTTCGTCAGGGACGAGTAGCTTCATTTTATAATGACGATCACAGCTAAATAATGATAGTACTACTATACAAAATAGGAGTGGACGTACCACTTGGGAGAATAGATTTTTGAGAAACATAGCTGGTGTTGTGTTAAAATCTTAAACCCTAAAGTAGTAACGAAAGTCTTTAATTCCGCGTGATTTGGGAATTAAATTTAGTTTTTATTGATAAAGTAATATTTTATTAACATTTAAAATAAGTATCTTCTATTTAATATTAGATTGAAAAGGCATATTCTGAGGAATTTACTTTAGTGTATTGTACCAGAAAGTTACAGTAAAAACCTCTTTGTAACTGCGACTATTTGTCTGCTTGACTAAGGTTTAATTGTGCTAATTCAAAGCCCGGAGAGGCATTAAGAGCTTCTAAATAAAATTCTTTCGCCTTTTCAATATTTCCCTGAGCTTTCGAAATAAGCCCTTTTAGGTTTAATAAGGCAGCATTCATCGTTACCTCCTGCTGTGATTTGTCTGCTTTTGGGAACAGCATCTTCTGTTCTGATATATCGGACCTCTTCAATAATATTTCAATTGATGCAAGTGATTCCGTATAACGTTTTAGTTCATATTGAAGAAACGCTACTCTGTAGAGCGTTGGTGTGTTGTCATTCTTAAGAAACAATAGCTCATATTGAGCGAGCGACTGATCTTTTATGCCTAAATTCTCATAAGAGATCGCGGAAAGTTCCAACGCTAATTCATTTTCAGGATTTATCTTCAGGTTTTCCTTCGTAACGAGGGCAACAGAAATCCACTTTTGATTATTGTAATACTCCAGTGCCAAAGAATCAAGAATACCTGATTTATTTGGTGAGATCATCAGGAGGTGATAAAGAGCCACCCTGGTTACATCAGGATCACTAAATTGAGTTGCCAGGCCATAAATGCCGGCATATAGATTGAAAAACCCATCTTGTCTTGTTGTGTCGGCCGCTGTTGCTTCCTGTGCCAAACACCTACTGTTCATCGATACCATTCCAATGACTAATACCAATACTGCTAAAATCCTCGTCATACTTTTATCTGTCTAATTAATTATTGCGCGCAATTTAAACACCTTAATGCGTAAAAACCAATCCACGTTGCTTTGCTAGTTCAATCATTAATTGATGGGCTTCTTCATAACTATTTTTTATTTCGCCCTCAAGAATAGCTTCTCTGATTTCATTTTTTATTTCACCTACAATTCTCCCGGGCTTTAGGTCAAACGTCTTCATGATTATCTCACCTGTAATTGGTGGTTGGAAGTTTCTCACTTGATCCTTTTCTTCAACTAGTTTTAGCTTTTGCTCAACCTTCTTGAAGTTTGCCATGTATCGTTTGACTTTATTATGGTTTTTGGACGTAATGTCAGCGTTACATAAAGTCATCAGGTCATCAATGTCATCGCCAGCTTCGTAGAGTAAGCGCCTGATGGCCGAGTCTGTTATTTCATCTTTTACAAGTGCAATTGGGCGTAAGTGCAATCTGACTAGCTTCTGAACGTATTTCATTTTATCGTTCATTGGCAATTTCAGCTTCCGGAAAATCTTGGGCACCATTCGGGCGCCTCTGTCTTCATGGCCATGAAATGTCCAACCCACTTTGTCATTAAATCTTTTGGTGGCCGGTTTGGCAATGTCATGCAATATGGCTGCCCAGCGTAACCAGAGGTTGTTGGTACTTTGTGAAATGTTATCCAATACCTGTAGCGTATGGTAGAAGTTGTCTTTATGACTCAGGCCTTTTTTCTTCTCGACTCCATACAACTCTACCATCTCTGGGAATATCAATTTTAGAAGACCTGATTGAAATAGTAGCTTAAATCCATAACTAGGCTCACTCGAAAGGATGATCTTGTTTAGTTCATCAGCAATGCGTTCTCCAGAAACAATTTTTATTCGATCAGCCTGTGTAGAAATGGAGTGATAGGTATCCGCTTCAATATCGAATTGAAGCTGGCAGGCGAACCTTATGGCCCGCATCATTCTCAGCGGATCGTCAGAGAACGTGATGTCGGGAGCAAGTGGAGTCTTAATGGTTCTATTTTCAAGATCAGCTAACCCACCAAATGGATCAATCAATTCTCCGTATTTCTCTTTTGAAATATTGATCGCAAGCGCATTGATTGTAAAATCCCTACGGTTCTGATCGTCCTCCAAACTGCCATCTTCCACTATGGGTTTTCTGGAGTCGTTGCGATAAGATTCCTTTCTTGCCCCAACGAATTCTATATCATGATCTTTGTGTCGAACAAGAGCTGTTCCGAAATTTTTGTAGGTGGTTATGTCTGTGTTTTTACCTAGCATCCTACCCACCAATCTGGCCAATTCTATGCCATTTCCAATACATACAAAATCAATATCCTTTGATGGCCTATTTAGCAAAATATCCCGTACAAATCCACCGATCACGTAACAGTCATAATTCAGCTCTTCAGCGGCCTTGGAAACTGTATCGAATATGATTTTTGGCTGTAGGTTTTTTGAATGATTCAATGCTTCGTGTGGGCTTTGGTTTGGTTACTCAGTTCTATTGGCAAAACTAAGCAAACTCTAATGCCGACCAATTATTATACTCTAGCAAATCGAACATGAGCATCGGTTTTAGTTATTTGTTAATTGTAGATTAATAATTGAGGATTGTGTTGATTATTTGTGATAGGTTAAGATATTTGTCCCAAAATAAATGAAATGAAAAAACTCTTTTTAGTATTGATCTTGTTGTGTGGTGGTGTTTTTTCCTGTGAGGTAAATCTGAAAATCGAAAGGCCCAAACTTGTGGTAGGAATAGTGGTGGATCAGATGAGGCAGGAATACCTATTTAGATTTTATGAGAAGTTTGGAAGTAATGGCTTTAAGCGGTTGATGGACAAAGGGTTTATGATGAAGAATGCACATTTCAATTATATACCAACTAAAACGGGCCCTGGGCATACATCGGTTTATACGGGTACTACACCAAGGGTTCATGGAGTTATTGGTAATGATTGGTATGAAAAGGTTAATGGTGGCAAAATGTACTGTGCCGGAGATTCCACAGCTGTAGCAGTTGGAGGTAGTCCTAGCAAAGGAAAAATTTCTTCAAGGAATATGCTTACCACCACAATTACTGATGAATTGGGTTTGTTCTTTCAGAACCGATCTAAAATTGTTTCCATGTCATTGAAAGACCGGGGAGCGGCTTTGCCGGCCGGTCACAATCCAACAGGGGCATTTTGGTATGACAGCAATACCGGAAATTTTATGTCTAGCTCTTACTATGTAGATGAGCTACCTGCCTGGTTAAATGAATTTAATTCGAAGGATTTACCCACGCAGTATATGTCCGGAATTTGGGAAACATCATATCCTATAGAGGAGTACACTGAATCGTCTGCTGATGATAGGGGCAATGAAAGAAAATATAAAAGCAAGGATAGACCGACTTTCCCTTACGACTTAAAAGAAATGGTAGGAGATGGGAAGCCTTCAGCTTCTTTGGCTTCTACTCCTTATGGCAATACTATTTTAAAGGATTTGGCCATAGCGGCCCTTCAAGGAGAGGAAATGGGACAAGACGAGGATACAGATTTTCTAGCCATTAGTTTCTCTTCGACCGATCATATTGGACATGCATTTGGTCCGTATTCTAAAGAAATTGAGGATACTTATGTAAAGCTTGATGAAGACCTTGAGGAATTATTTAAATACCTGGATGAGACTGTTGGTCCCTATCAGTACAATGTTTTTCTCACCGCGGATCATGCCGTTGCGGATATTCCTGCGCATTTAAGTGAGCAGAATTATCCTGTTGACTATTTTCCAAATGGGGATTTTGAGAAAGCTCTAAACGAAGTATTAACAGATGAATTTGGTGAATCTAATTTCATATCATCTATTAGCAATGAACAGATTTATCTGAACAAAATGGCCATTAAAGCCGCCAGTGCAGATATCGAAAAAGTAAAGACTACCACGCTGGAAGTATTAAATTCGACATATGGAATTGCAAGCGCTTATGATGCGGAGTACATCAACAACTATTCAGGGTCAAACTACGAATTAAAACTACTGGCAGCCGGGTATAATGCACAGCGATCCGGCGATATACTGTATATAATGAATCCAGGTTGGTTAGGTGAAGGAAACAAAAATGACGGCACTACGCATGGTTCTCATTACACATATGATACCCATGTGCCCATGCTTTTCTATGGTGCTAAAATCACGACAGGTAGCTCCGTACAATATCACCCTATTACCGATATAGCGCCAACACTTTCTATGTTGTTGAATATAAAACTGCCTAGCGGAGCAACTGGTCAACCTATTGAGGAGCTGTTCGGGCCTTATTAAGCGATTCAAATAACGTTACATTCAGGAGAATGAGAAGCATGCCATAAAAGATATCCTCTACGGGTATTGTGCCTATTCTAATACCCAAATTCTCTATATCATTATACCAAACGACCTGCGTCTCCAGTCCGGTTCCTGTCAATACCCCATTGACCATAAAGAATGGGATGAGTAGTATTATGTACGAGAAATAGAAATCTGGCAGATAGGGTGATTTACTGATAAAGTGATGCCATAACAAAAATACCGCGAGCAAAATAAAGGTACTAGCCGTATAATCATTGGAGAAATTTAGAATGCCTATTACTAATAATATTCCTACCAGAATTATTGTAATGAACAAAGCGATACGTTCATTGATGATTTTGTTGCTACCAAATTTTTGAAAACAGAAATAGGTAAAGACGCAGGCATAGGGTACGCAAACAAAGAATAGTATCTCTTCTAATGGGAGATGACCAATGTTTAGTCCAATTAGGTAAGTTGGGTTAAACCCCCATACGCCCCATGATGTAAAAACCTCATCCCATACGAGAAAGAGAATGGCACTGATAGCCATAGCTGGGAAAAAGGAAGCCCATTTTTTTTGAAATTGAATTTTCGGATGAAAACTGAAAATGAAAGGGATGATAATGGTAAAGAAATCAATTAATAGATAGGTGTATTTTACCATCACTTGATCATATTGTATTCTCTGAAATACTGCAGTGGTACCCAAAGCATACCGAAGCATTCACCGTCATTTTTGTCTATGTGCTTGTGATGCACCTTGTGGGCTCGTCTCAAAGCTTTGAAATATGGTGAATTACTTTTTGAAAATATTTTGAAACGCTGGTGAATGAAAATGTCATGTACTAGCAAGTACAAAATACCATATATTAATATCCCCAGCCCTATAAAGAAACGAAAGTCCAAAACGTCACCTTTGCTACCAAAATAGAACAAGGCAATGCTCGGGATAGCGAAGATGAGAAAGAACAGGTCATTATCTTCAAAAAAGCCTTTTGATTTTTTGTCATGGTGGTCCTTGTGCAATATCCAGAGAAACCCGTGCATAATATATTTATGCGTGAACCAGGTGATTCCTTCCATCAGCACAACAATGCTTAGTGTGATTAAGATATTGATAATCATAACTCTTTTACTACTTCGTAATGTTGATCTAATTTACTCATTATTATGCCAAACCAATGGGTGTAGTTTGAGGGATTTTCCTTCATGTCAACTTTCAGCCAGGCCAAATCCACATATTTGTAATCAGATGCTTCGTCATTAGAAATTTCAGGTGTTGAATCGCTTTTTCCAATGAATACGTGATCTAGCTCATGCTCGGTTAGCCCATTGTCAAAATCAATTTCGTATTGAAAACTAAAACACCATTGCAAATCTGCCGAGAGGCCCATCTCTTCCTCCAGCCTTCTTTTTGCGGCTTGATCGGTATTTTCGTCTGGTCTGGGATGACTGCAACAGGTGTTGGTCCAGAGACCACCTGAATGATACTTTGATTCTGCCCTTTTTTGAAGGAGCAATTGTCCCTTCGAATTGAAGATCAAAATGGAAAATGCTCTATGTAGTTGACCGGACCCATGGGCCTCCAGTTTTTCCATAGTACCAATAGGGTTGTCAAACTCATCGACTAATATTACTTCCTCCATGCTCCTACAACTGATTTATTCGTACCCTGATGACTGAATTTAGCATCAAACTAAATTTAAGCCTGTTAGGTATCCTTATTCTCATAGACATAATCTTATCGGGAGAAACACCTTTAATTTTCTTGAACAATGCACGATAATATATATATGCGAGATACACCCCTTGTCTAGAATTTTTCGGCAGCTGCCTAATTCCTTCTAATGCTTTATCAAAATCTTCCTCTATATCTTCTTCGATCAATCGTTTTTGTTCACTGCTAAATCTGGATAAATCGATGTTAGGAAAATAACACCTGCCCAGCACTTCATAATCTGCCTTCATGTCCCGAAGGAAATTAACTTTCTGAAAAGCGGCACCAAGTCTCATAGCAGACGGTTTGAGGTGGTCATATTGATTTCGATCGTTGTTGGTAAAAACCCTAAGACACATAAGGCCAACCACCTCGGCTGAGCCAACAATATATTCATCAAATGACTGATTGTCGTGCGATGATTGTTCGAGATCCATTTCCATGCTTTTTAGAAAAGTATCTATCAGCTCCCATTCTATGTTATACTTGTTGACAGTAAATTGGAATGCATTCAGAATAGGGTTAAGGCTGATTTTTTGCCCTATGGCCTTAACAGTATCATTCCTAAAGTCCAGCATGAGGGTCTCTCTGTCATAGTCAAGAAAGGTATCCACTATCTCATCTGCAAACCTCACAAAACCATATATGTTGTAGATATGGCGATGTATAGATCTATCCAAAAAATATATGCCCAGTGAAAAGCTTGTGCTATATCGTTTGGTCGTTGTTTTGCTTGTGCGTTCGCTTAAATTATCAAATATTTCTTTCATTCAATTGAATCAATTCTTATTCAAATAACTTATCATTTGATTAGCTGCCACTTCTCCAGAAATAATTGAGGGTGGCACACCCGGTCCCGGAACGGTCAATTGACCGCAGTGGAACAAATTTTTTATCTTTTTGCTTTTCATTTTGGGTTTTAAAAAAGCTGTTTGTAATGTGGTGTTGGCCAGACCGTAGGCATTGCCCTTATAGGAGTTGTAGTCGTTTTTGAAATCTTTTAGGCAAAAACTCTTTTTGAAAATCACATCAGGCCTAATGTCAATACCTAGAATATGCTTGAGCCTATCCATAATGATATTATAGTACTTGTTTCTCAAGTCTTCCGAATCTTCAATTCCAACAGCAAGAGGCATTAGGATGAAGAGATTTTCCATACCATCTGGCGCTACAGAATCATCCGTCTTTGAAGGACAGCATACATAGAATAAGGGATCAGATGGCCACTGAGGAATATTGTAGATTTCTTTAGCATGGATATCAAAATCCTTGTCAAAAAAAAGATTGTGGTGAAGTAAACCGTCAATTCTCTTGTTGACTCCCAGGTAAAAAATAAGACTTGAAGGAGACATAGTTCTGGTTTCCCAGTATTTCTCACTATAGGTTCTTTGGTTGTCAGAAATAAGTTGTTTTTCGAAATGATGATAATCCCCACTATTTATAAGGCCATCCACTTTGTGCTCCATGCCATCAGTGACTATGGAATTCACCCGTTTGTCAGTTATCCTTACGTTATCTACTGCTGATGAAAACATCATTTCTACACCATTTTCATGGGCTAGTCTTGTGAATGCGTCTGCAAGCTTGCCAAATCCACCTTGAGGGTACCATGTGCCCAACTCGAAACAAGCATAATTCATCAAGCTATAAAGGGAAGGAGTAGACTGAGCAGTACCTCCTAAAAATAAAATAGGAAACTCCATTAATTTAATAAGCCTTTCATCTTTGAAGTATGACCTTACATACTTGTTGAAAGGGGTAAGGGCTTTCAGTCGCAGCATATCAAGCGCTAACTTGGGTGATAGAAATTCAGTGATTGAATCAGATGGTTTATAAACCAGGTCTTTTACGCCTACTTCATATTTCAGTTTTGATTCGCTTAAAAACTTCTCCAAATGCGCCGAGCTGCCTGGCTCAATCGATTCGAAAAGTGCCATTAATTCATTCTTGGAATCAGGAATATCGATTTTGTCATCTTCACTAAAGTAAACCCGAAACCCAGGATCAAGTCTTTTTAGATCGAAAAAATCGGAGGATGTATGATCAAACAATTTGAAGTATCTTTCAATCACATCGGGCATCCAATACCAGCTAGGACCCATGTCGAAGATAAATCCATCGCTTTGAAATTGCCTTACTCTACCACCGCTGTGTTCGTTTTTTTCCATTAGCACTACTTTCTTGCCATCTTTTGCTAAAAGGGTAGAAGAAACTAAACCGGACAAACCGGCTCCTATAACAGCTATGGATTTTTGTTTTAGGTTCACAAAATTAACTTAACAGCGTTTAATGAAAACACAAAAATATTAAACATTAATTATAAATTCTTTAAACTTTGAAACGTCCTGAAATGTTTTGATTTTCATGTTAGATTTTATTTGACTTATGATTTGATGATTTCCAGACATAATAATTTGTTCAATGCCTGCTTTGGAGGCGCTTTTAAAATATTCATTCAAAGTCTTAGTTAGCACACCGCCGATTACCGAACAAAGAAGAAAATCAGGCTTAACCATATCAACTGATTCAACTAAATTAATAGCAGGTACTTTAGCTCCTAAATAAATGACCTGAATTCCATTTTTTCTCAGGATATAAGTACTATACAACAGCCCCAGGTCATGGTCTTCCCATTCTGGCAAGAAAAGAAGAAATGTTTTGGCCTTTTTATTCGGCAACTCCAATTTTTCTATTTCTGCCTGGACTTTTTGCTTGATTAAATTTGAAAGGAAGTGTTCTTGCGCGGGATTCAATTCGTCCTTGGTCCATAATTGTCCTACTCTTTTAAGTACTGGCACAAGTATATTTTCAAAGATATCTTCGAAGTTGTATCTTTCTAGAGCTTCACTTAATATGGATTCAAAATTATACTGATCGAAGTTTAGTGCGCATTCTATAAGTTGATTTATCTCAGAAAAATAGTCTTTACCAATTTCACTATGATCTGAATAAACTTCATTTAGTTTGGCTATAAACTGATCTGAAGACATACTACTTATTTTCGAAATCTTTTCACCGGAATGGATGAGAGTAGAAACGTTTAGTAGTTTTAGCGCCTGTTCATCGTCATAGGATCTGATGTTTGTATCGCTTCTATTGGGCGTCAGCAATTTGTACCTCTGTTCCCAGATACGAATCGTGTGGGCTTTGATACCTGAAATTTTTTCTAAATCCTTTATTGAGTAGGTAGCCATTTCTTTGTTTAAATTTATGTAATTATACTTAAACGTCTGGATATATTAATAGTATTTGGTGAATTTGCATATTCAATTCTCAGAAGGAAGTTTTAATATTAATTCCTCGATTGGACATAACATATATCTGTCTTAACTTCACGGTTTTACATACCTCACATCAAATTTCCCAATAGGTTAAATGAAGATTGTACGATTTATACTTTCACTAACTATTACTAGTACCATATTTTATTATTTGAGCACTAGTATTGATGGTAAACCACCAATCGGGGCATTTATCAATCCATTTACGGGTTTTTGGCAAAATGGACAGAAAGAAGCCCTCAACCTGAATGAATCACTTTCTTTAGTAGGCCTGAAAGATGAAGTAGTGGTGAAATTTGACGAGCAGTATTACCCTCATGTCTTCGCTAAAAATGACCATGACCTATATTTTACCCAGGGCTATGTGACGGCCAGGGATCGGCTATGGCAAATGGAATTTCAATTGCTGGCTGCTGCTGGGAGAGTTTCGGAAATAATAGGGGACAAGGCTCTTGACTATGACAGGGGCAGAAGAAGGATCGGTCTTTTGTACGGAGCACGACGAATGTTGGAAAGAATCGAACTCAACCCAAAAAGTAAGAATGCTTTACAGGCATATACAGATGGAGTAAATGCTTATATTAATGAGCTTGATTACGAGTCATTTCCTATCGAGTATAAGTTGTTAGACTATGAACCCGAGCCCTGGGAGAACTTGAAATCCTGTTTATTCTTAAAACTGATGGAGAATGACCTTTCAAGTTTTGAGGCAGATTTAGAAAATACCAATGCGTTACAATTATTTGGTAGAGAGGATTTTGAAATATTATTTCCTGAAAGGCATCCTGATTTAGACCCAATAATTCCTCGAGGTACTAAGTGGGATTTTGACCCAATCCTGGTGGAAAGGCCTCAGGCCGATTCGCTATGGAGAATGACAACAAAAACGATTGACAAGCCAGATCCTAGAAATGGCTCAAATAGTTTTGTAGTCGGAGGTGATAAAACAGCCAATGGCAATGTGCTATTAGCCAATGAGATGGATCTGGAAATTCGTATGCCTTCAGTCTGGTATATCATGCAGCTCAACGCACCGGGAGTGAATGTGTTTGGTGCTACAATGCCAGGAGCACCAATGGTGATCAATGGATTCAATGATTCTATTGCATGGGGTGAGACCAATGCGAAGAGAGATGTGGTGGACTGGTACTATATAGAATTCAAAAATGCCAAAAGAGAAGAGTACAAATACGATGACAAATGGCTAAAGACCCAAAAAATTGTCGAAGAATTTAAGATAAAAGGAAAGCCTTCTTTCTATGATACTTTGGTGTATACTCATTACGGTCCGGTTACTTATGATAGAAATTTTTATGGAAAAGGGGATAGGGTAAACTATGCCATGAAGTGGACAGCACACGAAGGTTCAGATGAATATGATGCTTTCTATTTATTAAACAGAGCAAAGAATTATGACGATTTTGTTGAGGCTACCGATTATTATGATGGACCTCCGCAGAACTTCTCTTTTGCTTCTGCCAGTGGAGATATAGCTATTCGGATCAATGGCAAGTTTCCTGTCAAATGGGATGAACAAGGTAAGTTTTTGCTGGATGGTAGAAATTCGAAGCACGAGTGGCAGGCAATTATTCCCAAGGAGCAAAACCTTTTTGTAAAGAATCCTGAGAGTGCATTTGTGAGTTCTGCAAACCAGCACCCGGCGGATACAACTTATCCGTACTATAGTTTTGATGCCTATTATGAGTACTACAGAAACAGGCGTATTAATGATCGGCTGAAGTCCCTTAGCAATGTGCGACCCGCGGACATGATGAGGCTTCAAAACGACAATTACAACTACCGAGCACTTGAGAGTTTGCCTATGATGCTGGATAGTCTGGATACTGCTTCCTTAAGTGCAAAGCAAAATATAATTTACATGATGCTCAGGAAATGGGATTATTTTAACGAACCCGAAAAAATGGCACCTTCGGTATACGAGACCTGGTGGAAGCACTTTTACAGTTTGACCTGGGATGAGTTTGAGGAAAGAGATGTTGCTCTGATCAAACCAAACACTTACAATACAATCTACCTGATGAATGGCGATCCGGAAAACAAGTACTTTGACCGGAAGTCTACTTCTCGAAGAGAATCAGCCGTTGATTTGATTAACACTTCATTTACTTCAGCCCTTGATTCTTTGGAGGCATGGAAAGAACGCAACGGCAAAGACTATGTTTGGTATGAATTTAAGAACACGAGTATTTATCACTTGCTGGAGTTAAAGCCGTTCTCACGAGAAACGATTAAAGTCGGAGGTGGGAATAATGTTGTTAATGCGGTTACTTCAAAGTTTGGCCCTTCCTGGAGGATGGTCGTTGAGCTTGGTGGCAACAAAGTATCGGGCTGGGGTGTCTATCCTGGAAGTCAAACTGGTAACCCCGGTAATCCGGCCTATGGAAGTATGATCGATTCCTGGGCGAAGGGAGAATACTTTCCCTTGGTGTTCCTGAATTCGGTCAACGACAATCACAACAGTCTCATTTTTACGCAAACAATTTCACCGAAATAGATATGATATTTATTCTGCGCTTAATCCTGATTGCTTTTGCTTGTTATCTAGCAGGTATTTTGATGCCATGGTGGTCAGTAATATTGTGTTCGATAATCATTTCCTTCTTTCTGCCCGGGCATAGTTTTAATGCTTTCCTCAGTGGATTTTTGGGAGTAGGTTTACTTTGGATGGTGATGGCCTGGAAGTTTGACATGGAGGCCGGATCAAACATGTCGAGCAAAATGACAGAAATTTTTAAGCTGGACGATCCTATTTATTTGATTATAGTAACTGGTGTGATAGGAGCTATCCTAGGTGGTTTTAGTGCCTTGACTGGAAATACTTTTAGGCAGGTTTTTATAAAGAAGAAAAAGGTATCATTTTACAATTGATTCTCTTGTGATCAGTTAGGTTTTCCTACCTGCAAATTAATTCCATAAACATTTCTTAATTAGTTTGAATAGATAAAATCTTATCTTAATTTTGCGCATTGAATTTTTAACTACAATACAATGGCAGTTACCAGACTAAAAAGAAAGGACAGAAGAAATAAAGCAGTTGCTAAAAATAAAGTGGCTAGAATTCAGCAATTGAATTCAAAGCCAGTAATCAAACAAGTTGATGTAGAGGCTATCACTGCTGAGTTTGCAGCGTCTGCTAAAAAAGAGAAACCAGCTGCTAAAAAGGAACAAGCACCAAAAGAGGAGGTAGTGGAAGCTGCTGCTGCTGAAGAGGTGAAGGAAGAGATCGCAGAAGTTGAGGCTGTAGAGGAAGTAAAAGAGGAGAAGCCAAAGAAGAAAACTCCTGCAAAAGCTAAGAAGAAGGAAGAAGAAGCTCCTGAAAAAGAGGACAAAGAAGAAGCTGAGAAATCAGAATAAAACATTAATCTAAGAGATAAGGAAAGCAAGGCGGAAGTCTTGCTTTTTTTGTTTCTGACTTTTTGGGCTAATTTTCTACAATGAATGATTCCGTTTACTTCGATTCATTTCGTCTAAAGGCCACAGAGACGGATGCCTCAAAGCGAATAAAAATACCATACCTGGTCAACTACATGCAGGAGGCAGCCTGGACCAACGCTACCAAACTGGGCTTCTCGACTTACGACTTGCTGAATGACAACATGACATGGGTTGTCAATCGGATGTACGTCGAGTTTATTGAGCTGCCATCCTATCCGCAACTGATTGATGTGGAGACCTGGCCTTCTGACCTGGATAAGTTTTTTGCGTATCGGGACTTTAGAGTATTTGATAAGAATAAAAAGCTATTGGCAAGAGCTACATCCAATTGGCTAGTACTGGATATCGAGCAACGAAAACTCATCTCCATTCCCCAGCATTTTATCGATGCAGGGTTTACGGCTGAGCGCAATGCCATGCCCAGAGTTTCAGACAAATATTCATATGATGAAGCCCGGACAGAGAATACTTTCAAAACGGCAATCAGCTGGTTTGACCTGGATGTAAATGCCCATGTGAACAACATCAAATACTTTCAGTGGATATTAGATTCTCTAGGCTCAAAGGTTTTAGAGAAGCTCACCTGCAAAACTTTGGATATCACTTTTAAATCTGAAGCCGGAGCAGACGATAAGATTATTTCTCAATCATACTCAACTGGGGAGAATAGTTTTGCACACAGAATTATCAGTGAGACTACAGGTAAAGTACTTGTGCTTGCTCGAACAACATTTAAATAACAGGCAACCGATAATTGCCACTTCATTTGTTATATTTATCGCCTTAACAACAATGTTATGACTTGAACTATCCGAATATTGGATTTCAGGTTCTTGACATTGGCCTTTAAAACCAAAAACTACCATGCGCAATACAAGCTCAATTACCTTTTGCTTAATACTAAGCCTATTTCTTTATTACTGCAGCAGTCCTCAACAAGAAAATACGCCAGTGATGGAGGCATCAGCTCATGAACCCGTAGATAGCGCCACATTACAGGCTGAAAAATTGTACAAAGAATTTTGCTCCAGCTGCCATGGGGAGCAGATGATGGCTTTTGCGGACCGAAAATGGAAGCATGGCAAAGAACGGGATAGCATTCGAAACTCGATAGTAAATGGGTATGTAGATGCCGGAATGCCTACCTGGGGAGCGTCTTTTACTGATGAACAAATTGATAATCTGGTTGACTACATTCTAAAAGGTATTGAAAATGTGGAGCGATATGGATTCAAGGAAATTACTCTGGAGTCAGATACTTTCAAGACGGAGGACTTACAATTCGAATTGGATACTATTGCTTCAGGGCTAAAAAGCCCGTGGGGTATGGCTTTCCTTCCTGATGGTGATGTTTTGATTACTGACAAATCAGGGAAGATGTATCGAGTGGATGCAGAAGGAAATAAGAACGAAATATCCGGTGTACCTACAGTCAGATATGAACGACAAGGTGGACTATTTGAGGTGGAATTGCACCCGGACTTTGCAACCAACAAATGGCTCTATCTAAGCTATGCAGATATTAAGATAGATAATGGGGACACGTTAACAGGTACAGCTGTGAGCCGCTACAAATTTGATAATGATCGACTGTCGTCAGGAGAGAAAGTGCTTGAAGGGCATCCATATTCAGAAAAGAGACACCATTATGGTGGTAGGTTGGCCTTTGATAATGACGGTTTTCTCTTTGTTTCCATTGGAGATAGAGGAAAACGTGACGAAAACCCTCAAAGTCTGTCTAGCTATTGTGGTAAAATCCATCGTATCAATGACGATGGTTCCATTCCGTCTGACAATCCTTTTGTTGGTGTTGATACAGCCGCTGCATCAGTCTATTCTTATGGACACAGGAACCCTCAGGGCATGGTACTCAATACTGCTACCAACAGAATATGGACGAACGAGCATGGACCAAGAGGTGGTGATGAGGTGAACCTGATTCAGAAAGGGAAGAACTTTGGCTGGCCGGTGATTTCTTATGGTCTCAATTACGATGGAACCACCTTCACCAACAAACTAGAGCAAGAAGGTATGGTGCAACCAGATCTTTATTGGGTGCCATCCATAGCACCTTCCGGTATGGCCATTGTAAACTCCGATCGATATGGAGCCTGGTCTGGTGATATGCTGGTCGGTTCGCTCCGGTTCAAGTACCTGAATAGATGTGTTATGGAAGGAGACAAAATTGTTCGAGAAGAAATACTGATGAAAAATATTGGACGATTAAGGAATGTGTCTGTTTCGCCTGACGGTTATATCTATGTGGCTGTTGAAAGTCCGGGCTATGTGTTTAGGTTGATGCCTTTTTAAGAGAATTTTCTTTAAACTCAGTGCATCACTACACAATATCATTACCTCGGTGGCAATTCCGGGTAGGGTATAATTGATTCTACCAATAGGTTGACTCCCCCACGGCTCATCAGGATGAGTGTGATGATAATTGCACTCACAATAATGGCCACACCAATGTTGTTGTCCTTAATCTCTTTGAACTCATCTATTGGCGTAAGGTTAGTATAGAAAATGATGCCTGATAAACTAATAATAATTGCCGCTACAAAAGCAATCATCACATAAAGTGCCCCATATCCCAGGAAGTTGGTAATCATTTCGATAGATGAATCTGCTGTATTACTGAGAATGCGAAAGGAGGATATGATTGGTTGGATTACACTGCTCACCATCAACCCTACGGCAAAGAGCGTACTGGCAATAAATATGCTATAAGCGACGTTGCTGTGCTCAATATCTAATTTCTTTCGTCCAAAGTATTTGAGGATTTTGTAAGTAGCAAATAGAATGATCACACCAATTGTTAAGGCGCTGATTATTTCGGTGATGGCAAGTATGGCAATGTTGTAATTCATAGTTTATATATCATAGTCTAAGGCAAGGTCCCAATAGTTGGTATTTTGCATATCAGGAGCAATCATTCCCGGTTCCCAGCCGGTATTGGTAGTTTCCCAAAAGTAAAACTTTTTCCCTTTGTGGCTGATGTAGTCTCCCGTACCTGGAATATTCACTGCTAGCATAGAATGTAGGTATTCGTTGCTGATAAGGATCAATGCATCATAGCCAAAGTCTTTAAGCAGGCCATAAAGTAGCACTGTTCGCGTATCACAATCACCCTTCAGTGTGTATAGAAATTCTATAGGTGAAAGAATGCCAAAGCGGCTATCTCCCTTGCAGGGTTTTCCGTCTTTCATTTCACCACATGGTTCACTAATGATATAGCTATAGGGGATGTCTTGTACGAACTTGACCACCATGTGCGCAAACTCAGTACTGTTGAGGTTTTTTTCTAGTCTTATTTCCCGGAGGGAATCAGCCAAGTGCTTTAGTTCTGCAGAGTCATTCTGATAAAGGGAATTATAAATAGCACCCCAAAATTGATCGTATGTCTCTCCTCTGGGGAGTTTTAGTTCGTTTCGATATGCTTCGGACCGGATGTAGCTTTCACTCCTATATGAGTAGTCCATGCAATAGCGCCCTGAATGATAGTTGTCCTTCCAAAAGCGCTGGTGCAGTGCTACGGTAGAAGCAGAATCCAGCTCAATAGAGTATTCATCACAACCCTGAGCCGCATCCATCAGACCGTGATACATCCTTGCTAAGTAGGACTGAATGATTAAGGAAATAACAATAAAAACAACTAATCGCGAAAATGTTTTCAATGCTGAAAAGGAATGTATTTTGGTGTAATGGCTTTAGTTTTTTAGAATCACCAAGATATCCATTATTTTAGGAAAAATAATTCTCATGACAAGGGAAAACCTCACTTTTCTTTGAGAATGAAAACAACCCAAATATGAACATACTAGTACTAGGTGCGGGCATGGTCGGTAGGGCTATGGCCCTTGACTTGAGCAGTAACCATAGCGTTACTTCAGCGGATATAAATGAAAAGAATCTTCAATCCCTAAAGGCAAAAAACGATCGTATTGAATCAATGACCCTGGATGTCTCCTCACAAGAGATGCTGAAAAAAGCTGTCATGAGTTTTGATTTAGTAGTGAATGCCGTGCCAGGTTTTTTAGGTTTCAATACCTTGAAATCAATTATCAAGTGCAGGAAAAATGTTGTTGATATTTCCTTTTTTCCGGAGGATGGTCTCCAACTCTACGACTTGGCAAAAGAAAACCAAGTTACTGCATTGATCGACTGTGGTGTCGCCCCAGGCATGGACAATCTGATATTGGGATATGAAGACTCCAGAATGAAGGTCACTGATTTCGAGTGCTTGGTTGGAGGACTGCCAAAGCTGAAAAAATGGCCATTTGCCTACAAAGCGCCATTTTCCCCTGTGGATGTCATTGAAGAATACACCAGACCTGCGAGGTATGTGGAGAATTCAAACATGATCGTAAGACCGGCTTTGACAGACTGTGAGTTGGTAGAATTCGATAGAGTAGGCACGCTAGAGTCCTTCAATTCTGATGGTTTGCGTTCCATCATTCATACTATGAAGCACATTCCCAATATGAAAGAAAAGACGCTGAGATATCCAGGGCATGTGGAATATATTCGGGTACTCAGAGAAAGTGGATTTTTTGATACTGAGAATATTAACGTTTCTGGTATGGATATTTCCCCTTTGGAATTCACTTCCAAAATTTTGTTTAAAGAGTGGCAGTTAGGGGAAAATGAGGAGGAGATTACGGTAATGAGTGTGAAAGTATGTGGCACTAATGAGTCAAATATAGAGGAAGAAGTGACCTATTATTTGCATGATGAATATGATAAGGAGTCCGGAATTTCTTCCATGGCAAGAACGACCGGCTATACTGCCACGGCATGTGTCAATATGCTTGATAAGGACTTATTTGAAAATCAAGGGGTATTTCCGTTAGAACTGGTGGGTAGTGACAAAAAGTGTTTTGATTTTATTATGAACTACCAAAAAGAGTGTGGAATCATTTATAGAAAGGAAACTGTTTTGTTATGAGTTTGCTGCTCAAGAAGATCATTCTTAATTCTCGTTAACTTTCAATTTCATATTGCGATAATTAAAGTTTGATTGTCATTGGTAAAGCACGGTGATTATGCATCTCCCATTTCCAGTGATTTTTGACTCAAATTGAGTATATTGTAGGTAAACTAAAACTTTTGCCTATGCTAAAAAATCTACTAATTCTATTCCTATTATTTATTGGCACAACACTAACCCAGCAGCTGGACGCACAGTCGCTGATGGGGAGGTGGGATTTTGCAGAATCTAAAGATGGTTCTGAATACATTCCTCGTGATGAGGGAGCTTTGGGTGTCGCCGATGACAAACTATTCCTGCTTGGTGGTCGTGGAATCGACGAAATGAGTGTCTTCGACTTAAAGAAAAAAGTATGGAGCACTGCTTCTAAGCCACCTATTGAGATGCATCACTTTCAGTGCGTGACCTACAATGATAAATTGTACGTACTTGGTGCACTTACGGGTAAGTATCCTGATGAAACACCTATTCCTAACATTTACATTTATGACCCTGAAACTGGCGCATGGTCGAAGGGACCTGAAATACCCGCAGACCGAAGAAGGGGAGCCGCTGGTGCAGTGGTCTACAAGGATAAGATCTATCTGTTGTGCGGAATTCAAAATGGGCACAAAAGTGGGCATGTCGCATGGTTTGATGAGTATGATCCTGAAATGGATACCTGGACCAAATTGGCCGATGCTCCAAGAGTGAGGGATCACTTTCAGGCTACTGTGGTAGATGGGAAATTGTACGCCGTGGGAGGACGTACAAGTATGGCACCTGACAAAACCTTCACAGAGACCATCGGAGAAGTGGATATGTACGATATAGAAAAAAAGATATGGTATACTGTTCCTATCAACCTACCTACACAGCGGGCTGGTGCTACTGTGGTGTCTTTGGGCAAATATGTAGTTGTGGTTGGAGGAGAATCTGCCTCTAGCAAAGAAGCACATATTGAAACGGAGGCTTTCGATACAAAAAAGTATCAATGGGTAAAGATGGTGTCTTTGATCGATGGCAGGCACGGAATGGGTGCGGCGGTCTACAAAGGCAAGATTTACATCGCTGGTGGAAATGGTAACAGGGGAGCAGGTTTGCCCATAGAGTCTATGGAAGTGTTCACGATAAAGATCTAGCCAATCTGCAACTAATAATACAATAAGCCACTTTGTATATGGTACCATGTACAAAGTGGCTTTTTCGTAAATGTTATTAATCGGATCATTAAGATAAAATCACAATGTTTGATATTATAACTTTCTGATAAAATTCAAACAATATGTACATTTGCTTCATTCATAATTCCTGGATTTTATGACGCAAGAACAAGCCAAAAAAGAAATTTCAGAGCTTATTGATAAGATAAACTATCACAACAATCTTTATTACCAGGAGAACACTACTGAGATATCGGATTTTGAGTTTGATCAGTTGTTGGAAAGTTTGATAAAACTTGAGGGTGAGTTTCCAGAATTTAATTTTCCCGACTCTCCAAGCCATCGTGTTGGAGGTACTATTACCAAGAATTTTGAGACTGTAGTACACAAATACCCGATGCTCTCTCTGGGTAATACTTATTCGGAGGAAGAACTGCTTGATTTTGATAAACGTGTCTACAAGGGGCTTGATGAAGCACCTTATGAATATTTGTGCGAATTGAAATTTGATGGAGTTGCACTTAGCCTGAGTTATGAAAAAGGAATACTCATAAGAGCTGTAACACGCGGGGACGGCACTAAAGGAGATGACATAACAGCAAACGCTAAAACTATACGATCCATTCCCCTAAAGCTCACGAGTATGGTCCCAAATGAATTTGAAGTGAGGGGTGAAGCTTATATGCCATCTGAAGTTTTTGAAAACCTAAATAAGGAAAGAGAAAGCCAAGGAGAAGAGCTTTTGGCAAACCCAAGAAATACTGCTTCCGGAACGCTGAAAATGCAGGACTCAAAGGTCGTTGCGTCCAGAAAACTAGATTGCTATTTATACAACTTACTGGGATTGGAAAAAGAGATTAGGAGTCACGAAGAATCGATACACGCATTAGAAAAGTGGGGCTTTAATGTTTCTCAGACGTATCAAAAATGCTCAGATATAAAGGAAGTACTGGAGTATATTTCATATTGGGAGGAAAAAAGAAAGGAGTTGCCTGTTGAGACCGATGGCATAGTCATCAAAGTGAATAGCCTGGAGCAGCAGGATATTTTGGGCTTTACGGCTAAAAGCCCCAGGTGGGCAATAGCGTATAAGTTTAAGGCCGAGAGCGTTTCGACCAGGCTGAAGGATATTACCTACCAGGTTGGTCGTACCGGGGCAATCACGCCTGTTGCAGAACTCGAGCCCGTTTTATTGGCTGGTACCACGGTCAAGCGAGCTTCATTGCATAATGCTAACGAAATAGCGCGACTTGACATCCGAATCGGGGATGTGGTATTTGTGGAAAAAGGCGGAGAAATCATTCCAAAAGTTACGGGTGTAGATTTAGATGATAGACAAGCAGATTCATTGCCCCATAAATATTTGACTGTCTGTCCGGAATGTGATACTCCATTGATTCGGGAGGAAGGAGAGGCCAATCATTATTGTCCGAATTATGATGAATGCCCACCACAAATTACGGGTAGAATTCTGCATTTCATCCATAGAAAGGCCATGGATATTGATTCTCTTGGGGATCAAACCATCAAGCTCCTTTTTGAAGAGAGGTTGGTGAGCAATATTCCCGATCTCTATGACCTAAATTATGATCAGGTTTTGGCTCTGGAGGGTTTTAAGGAATTGTCCAGTCAAAACCTGATAGATGGCATTGCGAAATCTAAGGAACAGCCATTTGAAAATGTATTGTTCGGTTTGGGTATTCGATTTGTTGGAAAAACCGTTGCGCAAAAACTAGCCGACTATTTCAAGAATATTGATGCATTGATGGCAGCTTCATTTGAGGCACTGGTCGAGGTGCCGGAAATTGGTGATCGCATTGCTCATAGTGTCATCGATTACTTTTCTCAGGAGCAGAACAAAGCGCACATCGAACGCTTAAAACAGGCTGGTTTGTGTTTTGAAGCTATAGAGGGTGAGAACGAGGTATTGAGCAACTCTTTGGAAGGTAGTTCATTTGTTATTTCAGGTGTGTTTGAACGCTATGGACGGGAGGAACTAAAAGAAGTTATTAAATCTCACGGAGGTAAGGTGGTTTCTTCGATATCTACAAAGCTGGATTTTTTGCTTGCCGGTGATAAAATGGGACCAGCAAAATTGCAGAAGGCAGAAAAGCTAAATATTGAAATAATATCGGAAGATGATTTCGACAAAATGATAAATTTGCAATAAATGCTGCGCAAATACTTTTTATCTCACAAGACATCTT
Source organism: Cyclobacteriaceae bacterium (assembly GCA_049115735.1). GTDB lineage: Bacteria > Bacteroidota > Bacteroidia > Cytophagales > Cyclobacteriaceae > CAXBNB01. Next base: position 439,068 of record JAGDZP010000012.1, read on the forward strand.
CTTCGCTTAGATCTTCCAAAGGAAAAAGAGGTTCCAATAGTTTTTCTGATTCTTTGAGTATTGGAATTTTGTTTACCTACTCAGATCAGCATAATTTTGAGCTTGTAGGGGAGATGATGGAAAAGCTGGAGTTTGAAGGAAAAAAGGTGGATTCACTGACATATATAGTGAAAATGGGAGAAAACGATGATTTCAATTTTCCATATTTCAATGTGAAGGATTTGAATTTTTGGGGCAATTGGACCAAAGATGAAGTAAATAAGTTTTTAGAAACACCATTCGATTATTTGCTCAACCTTGATTTGAATACTAACAATATTACCCAAAATATACTGGCTCGTTCAAAAGCCAAATGTCGAGTAGGACGCTTCGAGGATGGAAAAAATGATTACTTTGAAATGATGATTGATCATAAAGAAGGTCACTATGCACAATTCATCGATCAGGTATATCATTACATTAAAAATGTAAGAAATGGAAAGTAAATTTATGGGTACGGGTGTGGCTTTGGTTACACCTTTCAATGCAGATCATTCAATAGACTATGCTGGTCTTGAAGCACTATTGCAGCATGTTGCAAAGGGTGGTATAGACTACCTGGTGGCATCAGGCACTACTGGTGAGCCATCTACTATGTCCGAAAAGGAGAAGATCGCTGTACTCAAATTTGTAAAGGCTAATAACCCTAACAATCTACCCGTCATGTACGGAATTGGGGGAAATAATACTGCCGAACAGGTAGAAAAATATATAAACTTCGAAGTAGAGGTGGATGCCTTTTTGTCTACTTCTCCTTATTACAACAGGCCTTCTCAGGCAGGCATTCAAAAACATTATGAGTTGATAGCGGATGCTTCGTCTAAACCTGTTTTAGTTTACAATGTTCCTGCTCGGACAGGATCTAATGTGACGGCAGCTACTTCAATTGCGCTTTCAAAACATCCGAACATAATGGGAGTGAAGGAAGCTTCCGGGAATCTGGCTCAGTGTATTGAGATAGCTGGTGCTACTCCTGATGATTTTCTTTTGATATCTGGCGATGATGCCCTGGCTGTTCCTATGATCTCAGTCGGTGCGAAAGGCCTGGTTTCCGTGGTAGCAAACGCACTTCCTGGCATAACTACTCAGATGGCAAACAAAGCTTTAGAGGGTGACTATAAGGCAGCTGCTAAATCAGCTTATCAGCTGATGGAACCTATTAATCTATGTTTTGCAGAATATAGTCCATCTGGGGTAAAGTATATGCTAAAGGCATTAGGAGTTTGCGAAGAGCATGTTAGGCTTCCTCTCACACCGCCAAGTGATCCTCTAAAGAGTCAAATTGATGCATATGTTGCTTCAATTTCGGAGCACTTTACTACTACGGTATAACAAATTTCTTACTTCTCTTTTCTGAAAGAAAATAAAGACACAAAAAAAGGAGTACCTTAGGCACTCCTTCTTTTTATTTCAAGTGATTATTTAATTATCCGTTCTTAATATCTTGAACTTCAACTCTTATCTCCTGAGCTAGGTTTTTAAGTTCTTGCATTCCTTTTCTTACTCTAGTTCCGGCTGCTTGATTTTTCTTGTCATAGAATTTTTCAAAATCTCCTTCTAGAGATGCTATTAGGCTGCTGATTTCTTCGAATCTTTTCATGTTTGTTTATTTTTTTAAGGTTATTGATAATTAAATAAGCGTTGGCAATTATATTAAAAATGTTTAAATATATAAAGTAAACGCGTTTTTTTATTAAAAATTACTAAGGTGCCACTGGTGCTATTTCTGTGTTTTTGTAAACGCCCTGATCGAGTTTGTCTTTGATTTTTTCAAACACCCCTAGCGTATACTCAACGTCCTCCAAAGTATGCGATGCTGTTGGGATTATCCGTAGCATGATCACATCTTTTGGTACTACTGGGTACACAATCATCGAGCAGAATAAATTGTAATTATTTCTGACATCTTTGATCAGGTTGGCGGCTTCCTGCCACCCACCACTTAACAGAACTGGTGTAACAGGAGATTGTGTTTTTCCAATGTTAAATCCTTTTTCTTTGAAGCCATTTTGAATCGCATTTACGATCGTCCAAAGTTTTTCTTTTAGCTCAGGTCTCGTTTTCAAAAGCTCCAGTCTTTTCATATTACCTATCACGAGTGGCATTGGCAATGATTTGGCAAATATCTGAGATCTAGTATTGTATTTCAAATAATGAATGATGTCATGATCTCCTGCAATAAAAGCTCCAATACTTGCCATTGATTTAGCAAAAGTGGAGAAGTAAAGGTCAATTCCGTCCTGAACCCCTTGAGCTTCGCCTGAGCCTGCTCCGGTATCTCCCATGGTACCAAATCCATGAGCATCATCAACGAGCAAACGGAATTCGTAATTTTCCTTGAAAGCAACAATGTCCTTGAGGTTACCCATGCTTCCTGACATTCCGAAAACACCTTCAGTGATTACCAAAATTCCACCACCGGTTTCGGCAGACTTTTTTGTCGCCCTCTTCAATTGCTTTTCAAGACTTTCCATATCGTTATGCTGATATACATAACGTTTCCCAGGATGGAGCCTCAATCCGTCCATAATACATGCATGAGACTCAGCATCATATACAATGACATCTTTTCGTCCAGCTACTGCGTCTATCACAGACATTATACCCTGGTAGCCATAGTTGAGAAGCATCACAGATTCCTTCATTACGAAATCAGCAAGTTGCTTCTCAAATATCTCGTGTTGGGTAGTATTTCCTGTCATCATTCTGGCTCCCATGGGGTAAGCCAGCCCCCATTCCTCAGTTGCTTTGGCGTCTGCTTCTCTTACTTCTGGTAGATTGGCCAGTCCGAGATAGTTGTTCAAACTCCAGGTGAGAACCTCTTTACCTCTAAACTTCATTCTGGGAGCTATAGGGCCCTCCAGTTTCGGAAACATGAAAAAATTATCTCCATCATGAGAAGAGTGTTTTCCCAAGGGTCCCTGATCTTCTAAAAGCTTCTTGAATATATCCATTAAATCGTTATAGGTGCGTGCCGGTTGGCGTTAAAATTTTGCGCTGCAAAGTTAATACTTCTCGTGTTCTACACAAGTCAGAAAAATGTAAATTCCGAGCGCTCAGGTAGATATAGTCGGGTTTCAGTATTCTGATTCTTTAATAGAAAAATGAACTTAAAATTCATATAGCCGCATGAGGATCACTTAAGCTATGTTGACTAAATTGTCGACATCAAAAGAACAGCTCAGTCTAAATCGAAATGAAAGAAATCAAAAAGATTTTAGTAGCCAATAGAGGCGAAATTGCACTTCGCATCATGAGATCGGCAAGAGAAATGGGTATTTCCACCGTTGCGGTTTATAGCGATGTGGACGGTACCGCCCCTCATGTCCAATATGCCGATGAGGCTGTTTGTCTTGGGGCAGCTCCAGCATCAGAATCGTATTTGAATGTTGAAAAGATATTAAAGTTTTGTACGGAGTTGAGTGTGGATGCGATTCATCCGGGCTATGGTTTTTTGTCTGAGAATGCAGGGTTTGCGCAGAAAGTAGAGGATGCTGGATTGATATTCATTGGTCCATCCGCTAAGTCTATAGAAGTAATGGGAGATAAGCTGTCAGCCAAAAAGGCCGTGTCTGTTTATGATATTCCTCAGGTACCTGGAATTAACGAACTGGTTGAGGATGCTCAAAAGGCTCTGGATCTGGCTGAGAAAATAGGCTACCCTATCTTGATCAAAGCAAGTGCCGGCGGGGGTGGAAAAGGAATGAGAGTGGTAGAGCGGAAAGAAGACCTGGAAGAACAAATGAAACGAGCCATCAGCGAGGCTACTTCAGCCTTTGGAAATGGTGCTGTGTTCATTGAGAAATTTATTACCAGCCCAAGGCACATTGAAGTACAGATTTTAGGTGACCAGCACGGCAATGTCATCCATTTGTTTGAGAGGGAATGTAGCATTCAAAGACGCCATCAAAAGGTTGTGGAAGAAGCGCCATCATCAATTTTTGATAGTGCCAAAAGAGAAGCAATAGGCCAGGCGGCTATTTATGTAGCTAAGGCGTGTGATTATTACGGTACGGGTACAGTTGAGTTTATTGTTGACGAAAAGCATGACTTCTATTTTTTGGAAATGAATACTAGGCTTCAGGTGGAGCATTGTGTGACAGAGGAAATTACAGGAATCGATCTGGTAAAGGAACAAATAAAGATTGCTGAGGGGAGAGCATTAGGACTAAAACAAGAAGACCTGACCATACATGGTCATTCGCTGGAATGTCGTATTTATGCAGAGAATGCACAAAACAATTTCCTTCCTGATATAGGTACTCTCAACACCTATAAAAGACCGCAGGGGCCTGGTGTGCGTGTCGATGATGGTTTTGAAGAGGGAATGGAAATTCCTATCAACTATGATCCGATGATTGGAAAACTGATCACCAAAGGATCGAATAGAGATGACGCCATAGATCGAATGATTAGGGCTATAGATGAATTTCAGATATCTGGTGTCCATACTACTTTGCCATTTTGTAAGTACGCTATTGGTCATGAGGCATTCAGAAGTGGTAATTTTGATACCAATTTTGTTTCCAAATATTTCACACCTGATAAACTTGATCCCCAACCAAACAAGGAGGAAGAACAAATTGCAGCATTGCTCGCGGCTAGAGTTTTTACAAGCAATGGCACCAAGACAACTACTGCAAAGCAAAGCAGCAACAACGGAAAGTGGAAACGACGGGCATTATCTGACTGATCAGTTTATTAGTATAATTAAAAAGCATATCTCTAGGAATAGTAGCCGTTCTATATGATTCTTGCGGCATGAATCCATCGAAGTTTGCAAGAATTCCATTCGACCCGTCAAAATGGCCTTTTTTTTACGGCTGGATTGTGATAGGTCTAGGTACTCTGGGCATTCTTGTGAGCATTCCCGGACAAACCATTGGGGTATCAACTTTCACCGATAGTTTGATTGATGTTTTATCAATTAACAGGGATCAGATTAGTCTGGCATATATGGTGGGTACAGTTTTGAGTTCTTTCTTTCTCACCAAGGCAGGTAAATTTTATGACAAATATGGAGTAAGGGCTGTTGCTGGCATTGGTTCTTTTGGCTTAGGTCTTTCACTGATAATATTAAGTCAGGTCAACAAGATGATTGACTGGTTGGGAATAGCAGGTCAAAACATTCCCATCATTATAGTCATGATTTTTGGATTTTCTTCGATTCGTTTTTTCGGCCAAGGAGTATTGACTTTAGCGTCTCGAACCATGATGATGAAATGGTTTGATGCAAAAAGAGGGTTTGCCACCAGCTTCAGCAATGTATTTACCGCTTTGGGCTTCTCAGCGGCACCATTATATATAGAGTTGTTAATAAGAGAATACAACTGGGATGGAGCATGGATGACTATGGGCCTAATAGCAGCATTTGTTTTCCCTTTTGTGGTATTCATATTTTTTAGAAATAGTCCGAGCGATGTGGGTTTGATACCCGATGGCAAGAAGGTAATCAATAAGGATAAAAAGAAATCCTTTCAGGTTTTTAAGGAATTCACCCTGGCAGAAGCAAGATCCAAAATCATTTTTTGGGTTTTCGCCGGGTTTCTTGGAATGCAGGCGTTGTACGTTACAGGTTTTACTTTTCATGTAGTTTCAATTTTTGATACAGCTGGCATGGATAGGAGTGTGGCTATTAGCATTTTTCAACCAATTGCAATTGTTTCTGTGGTAGCCAGCTTGGTTTTTGGCTGGATTAGTGACCACTTAAAACTCAATATCTTACTTTATAGTAAAGGCGGAGCAGCTCTTATTTCGCTCACCGGATTGATGTTTCTTGGTAAATATGACATTGCATACTATATGATAATAGTAGGGTCAGGCTTAATGAATGGGTTGTTTGGAGTGATCAATACCGTATCATGGCCAAGGTTGTTTGGTAAACTGCACTTGGGTGCTATTGGCGGTTTTTGTATGACCATTATGGTCTTTGGTAGTGCTATCGGTCCTATGATGTTTAGTTTGTCCTTGAGTCAATCGGGGGATTATACGGATGCGGCCATCGTTGTATTAGCTGTGTTCATGACTTTGACAGCTTTAGCGACAAGGGTTAAGAACCCGCAAGCAGCATTGGGTCAATCTAATTCTAAAACTGAATAGTATTCTTTTCCTGGAGGTATCCAGCTAAAAATCAAGGTGTCGTTTTTCCCTAAACCCGCATATGATAATACTATAGGGTAGTTTTTGACATCCAGATCCAGGGCGATTTCAGTGTCATCTTTGTCCTTTGAAATAATAGTATTTCCACCGAGAGCCACTTGCCCTACTCCGGTTTTCTGCAGTCTAAAAAAGTACTTTCCTTTCTCTTTAATACTCAAATTTCCAGTGGCTTTGATGAGAAATGGCTGCTGAAGAGGCTTGAATGCAGAATCTCCTGTGAGACTGATGCTACTTTTACTTCCCTTTATAACGACCAGAGCGTCAGTGTTTTTGTTCAAATCGTAGATTGGCCGGTCAAGCTGTAGCGCTTTAATGAGAAAACCCTTAGTGCCCTGACTATTCTCGGTAAGCTCGGAAATCTTCTCTGATTTTACTGCTTTGTTAAATGCTTTGTGCCGTTCTTCAATGGATAGAATCCAATTCACTATTTTATTTACTTCATCACGCTTGAGCAATGGATGCCCTGACATCATACCACCGTACCACATGCCACCGCCCCCTTCTTTTATTTTCTTTTGAAGTTTCGATTTGACTTGTGGTTGTCCGACATACCTATGAGAGATATCTATATAGGGTGGACCTACCACACGATCTTCTATGCTATGACAGTGCAAACAATCATTCTTTAGTATGATCTGAAGGGCATTGCGATTGTCTTTGAGGTGCTTCCTTCTCAGCTGGTCTTTTTTATCAGAACTACAGCTTGTTGACAGCAATGTCAAGGATAGAATGATGTGAAATAAGTACCTCAAGAAATCTGGTTTTAGTATTCCCGCAAACATATTGTCCAGATTTTTAACAAATAATGATAATTGTCATGATTGTGAAGTTGGCTCGTTTGATTTAACAATAATTCAGGTAGTTTTGATGATTAATCATAAAGCATTGGCCCAAAAATTACTACTTGTCACTCCGCCGTTCACGCAACTCAACACGCCGTATCCGGCTACCGCATATCTCAAAGGTTTTCTAAATACGAAAGAGGTTGATTGTGAACAAATGGATTTGGGAATTAAAGTCATTCTCAGGCTTTTTTCGTTAAATGGGTTCAATCTACTTTTCGAAAGAGTAGAGTATTTTGATGGGGAAATGTCTGATAATTCAAAAAGGATTCTCCGCTTAAAAGAAGCGTACTTGAATACTATTGAACCAGTGATTGAGTTTCTACAGGACAGAAACCCTACTTTGGCGCACTTGATCTGTGAAGGAAATTATCTACCGGAGGCCTCACGATTTGATCAATTGGACGATCTGGAATGGGCATTCGGTACTATGGGTAGCAGGGACAAGGCAAGACATCTTGCTACACTCTATCTGGAGGATATTTCAGATTTGATAAAGGAAACCATCGATCCACATTTTGGATTTAGCAGGTATGCCGAGAGACTTGGCCTTTCCGCCAATTCATTCGATCCCATTTACAAGGAGTTGCAGAAGGAAAAGAGCTTCATTGATGAGTTGTCTAATGATGTCTTAATAGAAAAAATAGAAGAATCTAAGCCTACTTTGGTTGCTCTATCTATTCCTTTTCCAGGTAATTTGTTTGGAGGATTGAGATGTGGTCAGTGGATAAAAGACAAGTTCCCAAAGATAACCATTGCGATGGGTGGGGGCTATGCAAATACGGAATTAAGGTCAGTTTCTGATCCTAGAGTGTTTGAATTTATTGACTACATCTTACTCGATGATGGTGAAGCTCCATTACTCACCCTGCTGGATTTTTTGGATGGAAATAGAAAGATAGACTCATTAAAGAGGACTTATGCACTGGTAAATGGAAAAGTACAATACCTCAACCGGGCTCCTGAAAAAGACATAGCTCAACGTGATGTCGGGGTACCTGACTACAGCGGATTACCTCTCGATAAATATTTGTCAGTCATAGAAATAGCTAATCCTATGCATCGCTTATGGAGTGATGGCAGGTGGAATAAGCTAACCCTGGCTCATGGTTGCTATTGGGGGAAATGCACCTTCTGCGATATCTCCCTGGATTATATTAAGAACTACGAGCCCATCAACGCGAGTATTATTTGTGATCGGATTGAAACACTCATTGAACAAACTGGTCAGAATGGATTTCATTTTGTTGATGAAGCGGCACCTCCAGCTTTGATGCGTGATGTAGCCCTGGAGATTATCCGAAGAAAATTGACTGTGGTATGGTGGACGAACATTCGTTTTGAAAAAAACTTCACTTCTGATCTCTGCAATTTGCTGGCTACCTCGGGTTGTATTGCGGTTTCCGGAGGCCTTGAAGTTGCTTCTGATAGACTACTGGACTTAATACAGAAAGGGGTAACGGTGAAGCAAGTGGCAAGCGTAGCTAATAATTTTACTCAGTCAGGAATCAAAGTCCATGCTTACCTTATGTATGGTTTTCCGACGCAAACTGCCCAGGAGACGATTGATTCTTTAGAGATAGTTAGGCAACTTTTCAAATTAGAAGTGGTACAGTCAGGATTTTGGCATCAGTTTGCCATGACGGCCCACAGTCCCGTGGGTATGTACCCCGAGCAGTTCAAAGTAAAGCGTGTTTCTGAAGTGGTTGGAACTTTCGCCAATAATGACCTCCAGCATATTGATGAGAAAGGAGGGATACATGAGATATTTAGTGAAGGATTGAAAATGTCCTTATTTAACTATATGCATGGTATTGGTCTGGACGAGCCATTGAAATCCTGGTTTGAATTTGGGGTACCAAAAGCTAAAGTTGAATCATATTTCATAGAATCGGCAATTGAGGAAGGACATGATCTACCGGTTTCTGATTCTACAAGAATAATATGGCTTGGAAATCTGGTCGAAGTGAAACATTATACCAGAAAGAAAAAGGGGAAGTCCACTCCAATGGTTTCGTTTTTGCTGACAAGCAAAGCGCATGAAATGGAACTGAATGTAAAGGAATCCCTGGGAGACTGGCTGGTAGATATGCTTCCAAAGCTCTCTGTTAACAATAATTCATTGGTAACTTTTGATGAATTTCAAAAGGACTTTGCGCGCAATGGCTTGGGTGATATTGAAGTTTTCATGCAAAGTTATTCACTCAATAGCTTAAGGGAATATGGCTTGCTTTTTCTTTAGGAGTTTTTAGAAAGTTATGTCCTTATACTCACCATTGGTATAACAACCACAGGTCATTGCATTCCTCAAAACACTGGGCTTCAATATTGACTTGCCTGTCAGCATTCTTACACACTCCTGAATACCCTCGATGATTGAAGGGTGGGGGTGAATCAGTTCTGTAAGCTCTTCTATGCCTTTGTTCATTGAGATTAGCAGCGCCACTGCTTCTATGGCACTTGAGGCATGCTCACCAATCACTCTCATACCGAGGATTTTCATTTCATCATCATTAGAAACCAGGATTTTGATAAAGCCCTGGGTGTTTCTCATGGCAATCGCCCGAGAAATACAACCATAGTCCATGCTCACCACTTTGTAGTCGATCCCCATATCTTTCGCTTTGATTTCATTCAACCCCACCCCGGCTACCTCCGGTGCAAGGAACATGATCGTGGAAATATTTTCGTAGATGAGAGGTCTTTTTGGCTTGCTAAACATCCTTTCAATTGCATAGCGACCTTCCAGTTCACCAACATTCACAAGGGCAATATCAGCTGTAATATCTCCAACAGCATAGATGTTTGGAATGGAGGTTTGGGTATGGTCATCCTTAATGCCTCGGTTGTCCATTTCTACCTTCACTGACTCGTGCAACAAGTTTTCGTAGTTGGGTACACGACCAACGGAAATAAGTGCTTTCTCAACCATAAAGACTTCTTTTGAGCCGTCTGTATATTCTAGTACGTAGTGCACATTTCCATTGACTACCTTCATTTCGGTGAGCTGAGAGTTGCGATGTATCAATACATTTTTGGCCTCCAGATTTTCTTCGATCACTTTTACCACATCCTCATCTTCGAAGGGTAAAATTCTATCTCCTTTATCAATAAGGTGCACTTTAGTATCACCAAAATTTGAAAAGATCGTAGCAAATTCACAGCCTATCACGCCGGCCCCAAGTATCACCATACTTTTTGGAAATTCCTTTAAGCGGTCTATGCCATCACTGGTGAGTATAGTCTCTTCGTCAATAGGAATGTGTGGTAGTTTTCTTGGTCGGCTACCTGTAGCCAGTATGATGTTATCGGCTTCTATTTCATCTGTATAAACACCGTTTTTCACGGCTATAGTATTTGGGTTCATGACACGAGCCTCACCCTTCATAAACGTAAATAGCTCTTGCTCGGCGCTGATATTAATATTGTACATGTGGTGTTCCAGCAAGGACATCCGCTCAGCAGCAGCATTTCTTACTTCATTATTGAGCTTCTCAAAATTGTGCCTGGGAGGATTTACATTCAGTGTATTGGAAAGCTGACTAAGCACGCTTGCTTCTCTTGATAGTTCCCACCAGGTCTTACTGGTTAAAGCACCATGATGAATGCCAGCTCCTCCTACTTTGCTTTTTTCGATCAATACTACACTTTTCTTAAAGTCTATGGCCCTCATTGCTGCAGCATACCCGGAGGGGCCGGCACCAATTACACACAAATCAAATTTCTTCATCTCGCTTAGGTTTTATGAATGCTTTCTTTTGTCAAAAAATATTGACCACAGCTAAATATTTAACCTCATGAAGATAGTAAATTATTAGTCAACTTTCACAACGGCACCTCGTCAATGCCATGGTCAGTGTTTGTGGTTCCTTAAGAATCTTATTGCTAAGAAGGGCGAATTTGTCACTGGGAGCCCTTTTTTTTTAAGTTGATACTAATTATTGCTGCTTATTTTAGTACTATTACGTGTTTAAAAAATACTATGGATACAATACACTATTTATGAATCTGAGAAACATTATTGCCTTTGTGCTGACCATAATTTCTTTGATTTTGCTCTATCCGGGCTTAACCCAACCGATATTGCAGATAGCCATAGCACCGGAACTTCCACTATTGGGAAAAACTACTTTTTACGAACAAACCCAAAGCATACTCCAAACTGTAGAGACACTATATGAAACTAAAAATGAGTTGGTGGGATTTCTTATCTTGTTATTCAGTGTTATTGTGCCAGTTACCAAGGGCGTAATAATTCTAGCGGTATTGATTATGAAGGATTCGAAGGTACGAAGTGGATTGCATCAATTTGTATATTCCATTGGTAAATGGTCTATGGCTGATGTGTTTGTGGTGGGAATTTTTATTGCTTTTCTGTCAACACAATCAAACACTGCTATAGACGCTGTGTTGCTTCCAGGATTCAATTTTTTTGTAGCATACTGTATCTTATCTTTGGCTGGAATACAATTGGTGAAAATAGAATGACAAAATCGCAATTTTAGTATTTAGGATGTTTTTTTGAGTAGTTTGTTATTATTACATTTAGTGCGAAAATTATTTAAAGTGATATGGGTAAAATCAGGATATTGGTGGTAGAGGATGATCCATTACACATGGAGAAAGTGGAGATGGCCATTGAGCAACTTGATTATCATATGATCAGTGTGGCAGATAATGCAGAAGAGGCGATGAGGGTAATAAGAGCAACCAAACCAGATTTGATTTTGATGGATATCAATCTGAACGGTGAAGTAGATGGCATATCGCTAGCCGAAAAGCTCAAGGAAACGCAACCTACACCTGTTATTTTCACAACATCCTTTGCCGACAAGGCCACAATAGACAGAGCGAAAGTCACCAATCCTTATGCATACCTTGTCAAACCACTCGAACTAAAATCTCTACAAGCATCTATTGAGCTAGCGATCTATAACTTTTCGAATGACCAAATTCAACAGCCGGGGGACGAGCTTGACTTCTCATGGGAGGATGACATTCTTTTCAAGGATTCCTTTTTCATCAAAGTAGCAGACAGAATAGAAAAAGTGAAGTATGAAGAGGTGCTATGGATGGAAATTGCAGAGGAGAAATATATCAATATAGTTACCAAAGAAAAGAAGCTCAGAATGCGTTGCTCTTTAAAGCAACTGACTGAGAAAATTACATCCAACTTATTTGTTAGGGTAAATAGGACGCATATAGCCAACGCAGCGAGAATAGACAGCATCAATGAAGGTCGACAGTCCATCATCATTGGAGAAGAAGAAATATCACTTGGTCGTACTTACAAGCAGCAACTGCTAAACAAATTGAATTTATTGAACTAAGATGAACTTTTGTCGATTCACTTGCTATGTACCTATCAGTTTGGGTAAGATATAATAATCAGTATTTTTGTCGTTAATATGGTCATGCAGAAAATACTGAACATGTTTACCAAAGCCGCTACATTTATTTTATTCTTTATTGTCGTTGTTTGTGCAAATTCTTTTGCGCAATCTACCAGGGAGCCAGATAAACAGCCTGAGTTTGAGTCGAATGTGCAAACGGTAAAGAAGAAAAAGAAAAACAAGAAGAATAAAAAGGGAGGCTACACATACCAGATCGACAATGCAGTAAATGAATACGAGGAGTTGATGAAAAGCAATGCGAAGAAGTATGCTAAAATGGAGAAAGACATGAAGAAGCCTCAATATTCAGATCCTACCTATTTCGGCCATAAAAAGAAACCCAAAAAGAGGCCAGTTGGTAAACGTAAGATGTGCAAGGAATGTGGCATAGTCCATTAGCTGGACTATCTTAAGACTTATGGTCAAATTACCTCAGTATGAGGAGCGTCCTAATAAATGTTCACGGAAGAGTTCAAGGCGTGTTTTATAGAGCCAGCACTAAAGACCAGGCTATTACTCAGGGTGTAAAGGGTTGGGTGAAAAACCTTCCTGATGGAAGAGTCCAAATTAAGGCGGAAGGAAGCACTGAAGCAGTTGGCAATCTGGTAGAATGGTGTAAAAAAGGTCCGCAATTCGCAAACGTCACGGATGTGTTGGTTGAAGACGTATCAAAAGAGGGATTCGATTCTTTTGAAATAGTTCGCTAACTGGCTTTAGCGGTTTCCGGTATTTTTACATACACTCTTTTGATGCCATGTCGCATCAGCACCTTTAGGTCGAAGTATTCATTCACAATAGCTTTCAGATAATTCTCAACGAAAAATGAATGCTTCTGATCTGAATTGAAAACTGTTAGCTGCAGTACTCCTTTGATGAAAGTTTTGTTCTGGCAAAGATCATCAACCCAGGTGCTGAAGGTTTTAGACCAGTCCTGATGGAATTTTTCCTGATGAGAGAGACCATCCCAAATAATCTCCAACTGTGCATCTCCAAATTGAAACCGATAGACAGCTGCCAGATTTTCATAAATGCCTTCCAAAGCAGATGTGTCTTCCAACTCAAAGTCCATTATCTTTTGGGAAGTACTGTCCATAATACCCAATGGGTTGAACAGTCGACCATAAGATTCGATTACCCGGTCGAAAAATACATGGCACAACGCTACAGTAGCTTCAGCCTGCGCTTCTTTCAGGATATAGTTCTTATCCTTTTTAAAGAAAAAATGTGATATGAAATCGTCGGTGATGATTGTTGTACTTAATTGATTGTTACAAATTTAGCGATTTCCTAAGTCAATCAAAAATCATTGTTGTAACCCAACCATCATTACGACCACTAATCGCGATGCAATCATGAAAGTAAAATCCAAGTGGATGCTTGAACTAGTTGAGAAGTCTATTCTGTCAATTTTTGTTTGACATATGAGAATGGATGACCTTCCACTGTTCATTTATTCTTGAAAAGACAAAAGTCCATGCAAAGCCTCCTTGCAAAACCCGACCATCTGTGACTTTGGCTGAAAAATTTCCCATAGCCGTAAGTAATACACTTTTTTCAGAGAGTACAGTTATCTTCTTGCTTGCAATATTTATTTTTTGATATTCCAGTCCTACTATGCCTTTTTTAAACTGAGACATCACCCCATCAAAGCTGTTGTAATAGATGCCATTGTCTATGAATCCGGCTTTCAAATGGTCATTTGTAGATTGTTCTATTGCGCTAACATCAAGTTTTTCTCCGGCTTCAATATTATTTAAAAACACCGCTAATATTTCTTTTTCTATTTTGTTTTGAGTTCTAGCACTTACTGATTGAGCTTGAGTTTTTCCGTATACACCTATTTGAAAAAGACAAAGTAAGATTAGTGAGGTTCTGAGATTTTTCATAAGGTTAAATTCATTTGTTTCTTCTAGATTTTCGAATGAGTTTGTACGCCCAATCGTAATGACTGGAGGTTGAAGAAATTAAGTAGGCACCTAGAGAAATAGTACCTGTCCACCTATACCTTTTCTTCTCAAAGAGCTCATCATTCGTATGTTGATTGATCTTTTGCATAATTAGGAGATGTGATTCATTTAACTTAGCTAGCACACTCGAAAGGCTTTCATTTTTATAGTTTTCCCAAATTTGGTAATTCAATTCAGGTACAGTCTTCCATGTGTAACTCTTTGCAGGTATGTCTGGTTTTAGCCCACTCATGCCTACGCTATACCACTCCATCATCATAAGATGCCAGTGGTATAGGTGTGCTAGAACGTCGCATATGTTTCTATTGAGTGTGCCACCAGGGAATTCGAATTCTTGTTCCTTTTGAGAGAAAGAGTTGACGAGCGCTTTTAATCGCTCAAAGTTCTTTTGGCTCGACTCTAAAAGTTCTGCTTTGGTTTTAGGTCTTGGCATTTGGCCGAATTCTTTAAGTAAGTTGTGATGCACTTCAACAGTTGGAATCAAACCACACCTGCGAACCCCATAAAGGCCATAGCAAGAATGCCCGCAATGACAAGGGCGGCCGGGACGCCTTTCATGGCAGGCGGGAGCTCGGCCATTTCCATAAATTCCCTTAGGCTGGAAAAGAGTACAATAGCTAACGTGAATCCAGCAGCATTTGCGATTGAAAAGACGATACTTTGCAGCAGGTTGTAGTCTTGTTGAATCACCAAAATGGCAACACCCAGAATGGCGCAGTTAGTTGTGATCAATGGAAGGAAAACTCCGAGTGCCTGGTATAGATCCGGACTCACTTTCTTAAGAACAATTTCAACTACCTGCACTAAAAAGGCAATGACAAGAATGTAAGCAACGGTTTGAAGATAGGTTATTCCTAAGGGCACTAGAAAAAAATTGTAAATCAGGAAGGTAACTACAGTAGCCACGGTCATCACGAAGAGCACTGCTCCACCCATGCCCAGCGCCGTACTTGTATTTTTAGAAACGCCTAGAAATGGGCAGATACCCAAAAAACGGGCTAAAACAATATTGTTTATGAAAACTGCAGATATGAAGATTACTAGATATTCCATTTGTGTTGGCTTTTGACTTTAACTATTGACGTTGACTTTAACCTTTGACATTGACTTTTGACTTTCTACTTCCAACTTCCAACTTTAATTTTTCAACTTCCTCCACTCAAAAAAAGCGATGATAAACCCAAGTGCTATAAAAGCACCAGGCGCCAGGATAAACAAAATCATACCATCCTGATCAATCAATTTCATTCCGAAAAAGGAGTAATTCCCTAATAACTCCCGAACACCACCCAGTAGTGTAAGCGCAAAAGTGAAACCTACACCCATACCCAGTCCGTCTATCGCTGAAGATAGTACATCATGCCTTGAAGCGAATGACTCGGCTCGCCCCAGTACTATACAGTTGACAACTATAAGTGGAATAAAAAGACCTAATTGCTCGTGTAATGAAGGAAGGTAACCTGCCATGCATAGATCAACTACAGTTACAAATGAGGCTATCACAACAATAAATGCTGGTATTCTTACCTTGTTAGGTATCAGGTTTTTGATCAGTGAAATCACTATGTTGGAAAGAAGCAATACGAACAGTGTCGCAAGTCCCATTCCTAGTCCATTGATCGCTGTACTGGTAACACCCAGCGTAGGGCACAGGCCAAGCAATAAAACGAAAACTGGATTTTCTTTTATAAAGCCCTTAGTGAAATTCTCTTTTTGGTTTATTTCTGTTTTCATTTTGAGTTCTTATTTATGCAATGAATTGTCATCCCGACTTTGGCGGGATCTTCTACGATTCTATAATTCTCAAAGAAAGATTTCTCCTTCGTCGAAATGACAGAAAACATTAGTAAACCAATTTCTAATTGATCATTTCTCATTGTTAATTGTTTCAATGTTTTCAAAAGCCAACTCAATCGCATCAGAAACCGCTCTGGAGGATATTGTAGCGCCTGATATGGCATCTACATCACCACCATCTTTTTTAACTTTCAAGTCCATGTCCTTAGGACTTTTATTCAAATATTGTTGTAGAAAGCCTTCATCAGATATTTTCGAACCAAGTCCGGGCGTTTCTTTATGTCCTAGTATTTGAATGTTAAAAATCTTATTGGATCTATCAAAGCCCACCATCAATTCAATTTTGCCACTGTACCCGAGCATCGAATAAGTCTTGATTGCGGTAGTCTGCAATTCACCGTTCATTTTTGCCGGATAAAAAACCAATGAATCTGCCTTTTTTCTTGCATCGGGTGCCTGAGGTAAGCCTACTTTATAGCTGTCCCCGATGGGATCATTATTATATTCAGCGACAACTGCTTCGATAGCCTTCTTTTGTTTTTCGAGTTTGGCTAATGCTATGGGCTCTTCCGTCCAGTCATATACATAACCGAGTGCCACGGCTGCTACCAGCGTGACCAGTCCAAGCGTCAGCACCATATTGAGAAAGCTAGATTTCTTAGTTTCCATTGTCGTAAGATTTAGTTCCAAAACGCTCTGGTCTGAAAGCCCTATTGATAAGTGGTACAAATGCGTTCATGATAAGAATCGCAAAAGAGACGCCTTCGGGAAATGACCCGAATAGCCTGATGATCATGGTGATCAATCCGATACCCACACCAAATACCAGCATGCCCTTGTGTGTGAATGGCGAAGTGACATAATCTGTAGCCATAAACACTGCACCTAGCATTACACCACCACTCAGTAAATGAAACAATGGGTTAGCATATTGAGTCGGATCAATTAGCCAAAAGATTCCCGAGAAGACTGCAACGGTGAGCAGCATCGATATTGGTATATGCCAGGTGATGATTTTTCTGTAGATCATATATACCAATCCAAGAATCATTGCGAGTGCAGACATTTCTCCTAAAGAACCTCCTTGCAATCCTATGAGCAAATCCATCAAAGAAGGCATTTCACTCATGAGTTCTGGAAGAGGCGTTCCAGCTCGAACACCCTCCTTCATCAGACCTAGGGGAGTGGCGCCTGTTACTCCATCGATAGACCAACTGGCTGTAGCCACAGGCCAGCTTGTCATCTGTAATGGAAATGAGATCAGCATAAATACCCTACCTACCAGTGCAGGATTAAAAGGGTTATTGCCCAATCCTCCAAAAGTCATTTTGCCTATACCTATGGCCACCAGACTACCTATAATGATAATATGGATCGGCAGGTTACTCGGTAGGTTGAATGCCAGTAAAATCCCCGTTATTACCGCCGATCCATCGGCGAGGTTGGCCTCTTTTTTTAGTAAATATTTTGAAATCAAAAACTCAAACAGCATACAGGAAAGCGTTGATATGGCTATCACATAGAATGCCCCGAAACCAAAATTATACACTGAAAATGCTACTGCCGGAACCATGGCAATGATGACACCTCGCATGATCTGAGGTACAGTCAACGTTTCATGAATGTGAGGAGAAGGGGCAACTGTTAATAATTGTTCACTCATTTTTTATCCGCTTTTTTAATGGATGATTTGCCCAACCTGATGTAGTCCAGGATAGGCCTGTTTGATGGACATACGAAAGAGCAGGATCCACACTCGATACAGTCGAGAACATGTTCCTCCTTTGCTTTTTTACTTTCCTTACTTTTGCCCAAAAGCATCAAATGATAAGGTTCCAGTCCCATAGGGCATACCTCGATACATTTACCACAGTGTAGGCAGTTGTACATTTCGGCTCGCTTAGATTCCTCATGGGGTAAAACCAATATACCTGATGTGGCTTTGGCAATGGGCACATTCACATCGTTCAACGCTTTGCCCATCATAGGGCCACCGGAAATGATTTTGCCAGTGTTATCAGGAATACCCCCAGCTGCTGCCAATAGTTCGTTCACGGGAGTTCCTATTCTTACCCTCAGGTTCGAAGGGCAGCTGATTTCTTTTCCTGTCACAGTCACGATTCGCTCAATTAGTGGCTTATTTTTCTGTACCGCTTCATACACAGAATAGGTGGTGCCCACATTGTGTACAACGGCTCCAACATCCATGGGTAAACCACCTGAAGGAACCTCTCTTCCAAGCAATGCTTCGATCAATTGTTTCTCTCCTCCCTGGGGATAACAAACTTCCAAAGGTTCTACAGTTACTCCCTCATAATCTGTCGATAATTCGGTTAGGATATCAATGGCATCAGCTTTGTTGTTTTCAACGCCGATAATGGCTCTGTCAACACCCAGAGCTTTCATCAATATTTTTGTACCTACAAACACTTCTTGGGACTTTTCGAGCATCAGCCTGTGGTCGGAGGTAAGGTAAGGCTCGCATTCTACTCCATTGATGATCAACGTATCGATATGCTTTCCTTCCGGAACACTAAGCTTTACATGACTCGGAAATGCAGCGCCACCCATACCAACTACACCCATCTCCATGATCCTTTCAACGATCTGTTTTGGATCAAGTGCAATGTCAGTGACAAGGTCATCAGAACGATCGATGCTCTCTTCCCATTCGTCTCCTTTTACCCTCACATTTATCGCCAGTCGTTTATAACCACTGCTATCCATTACTTCCTCAATTTTTCCTACTTTGCCCGATACAGAGGAGTGGATGTTGGAGGAAACAAAACCTTCATGGGTAGCCAATACCTGCCCTACTTTTACCGCATCACCTCGTTCTACGATCACCTTGGCCGGTTTACCGATATGCTGCGAAACCGGGATGGTTACCATCCTGGAGGGCATAAGTTCTTTGATTTGAACTTGTGCAGATAGCTTGTATTCCGGCGGGTGAACACCACCTTTGTGAAAGGTTTTTAGTTTATTGGTCAGTTCACTTAGCATCGTCTTCTGGTTTTGTTGTGGTGGCTTTCTCTGCTGCTTTGGCAGCTAGTCTTTCCTCTTTCTCCTTTTCCTTCGCCAGTCTTGCTTTCTCTTTTTTCCTCTCCCTGCGTTGAGCTACTTTTTCCAATGTAGCTTCTGGTACATTATCGGACATGATATTTCTGGAGTCACAGACTTCTACACATTCTGCACAGAGCTTACACAAATCGGGATCGATTCGTGCCAGGTTGTTTGTGATGGTGATGGCATCATACCTGCACTCATCAAAGCACTTCGCACAACCGGAGCATGCTACTGCGCATTCTTTCCTGGCCACTCCACCCTTTTCTTCATTCACACAGGCTACATAGATGCGCTTGTTTTTCTTTCCTTGTGGCCACAGTTCGATGATGTCTTTAGGACAGGCCGTCACGCAAGCGTTACATGCGGTGCATTTGTCTTCTACTACTTCCGGTAGCATTGTTACCGGATTCATAAATAAAGCTTCAAAATCACAGGCATCTGCGCATTCGCCCAGTCCCACACAACCATCAGCGCAACCACGATCTCCACTATAGAGGTCGGTAGCTATGGTACAACTGGCGGCACCATCATAGTTGTTTACTTTTTTTCTGTGTTCCCTTGATCCGGCGCATCTAACAACCGCGACATATGGATCTCTTTCTACGGCTTCCATGCCGAGGATGTCTGCCACTTGTTTCATTACTTCATTGCCACCAACAGGGCAGAAGTAGTCGTTTAGTTCGCTTGCTTTGGTCAAGCCTTCAGCAAAGTTTCTACAGCCTGGATAGCCACAGCCACCGCAGTTGGTGTTGGGCAATACATCCATTAGGCCATCTATTCTAGGATCCTCTTTTACGTAGAATTTTTTACTGACAAAATATAAGATCACAGCGGCTAATACACCGAGCGATCCTAAAATTATCACTGTATTTAATACTAAATCACTCATCCCTTGTAATGTCTAGTTTGAAATTATTTGAAAGAGAGAGACTCGATTTGCTCAGCCCATAATAATAGGGTGGGAGGGTTAGCAATGAAATGAGACCAGCCCATTTTTCACTTACACCCATTAGCAGGGTAAAAATTATCGTGAATGCCACCAACAAAAATGGCATTAGGTAGGCCCAGAACAGGGCCTTGTAGCCGGCATTCAGATTGATTTTCAATCTTACTCTGTCTCCTCTTCTGTATTCTTCGTTTAGGTTGTCTTTGTTTAAAATAAACGTGTTTCTTTCGGCATCTGTCACACCACAAAAGCCCTTCATGTTACAACTGCTGCATTCTTCCTTTTCAAGGAATACAGTGACTTTTTCATCACTTACTGCGGTTATCACACCGGAATGTTCTATGGACGTTTGCTCTGTCATGCCTGTGCCAGTTTCGGTACTTTCCTTTTTCTTAGTGGATATTTGAAAAGCAATGAAATACTTGTTTTCACGATATCCCCTGAGTTTTTACAAACATTAAAAATGTTATCCTGATACAATTCAGCGAGCTCTTGTGAAAGACATTGAATATTCTCAGGTGTTGACAGGGTATCTGTGCGCATGGCTCCCAGGAGTTCTTTCAGCTTTTTATGTTCTGATTGAGCCCTCTTGGCCATTCGGGTGCGTTCCTCTTTTTGGTATTGAAGTTCCAGCTGTGGGCTGATACTTTTTAACCCAAGTTTAATAATTGGGAAATTTTCCCTGAAGAATTGAGGTAGGTACAATGACCGACTTCCTTCGAAGCATTGCTGATCGAAATCAATGGCCCTCATCCTGAAGTGCACCTCGTCAAAATCCTGGACGATCTCTACCACAAAGTTGTCGTCACGCATATCAGCCAGAAGTTGTACAAGACATCTTTCGTTGAATTTCACAAATTCTTTGGCCAGTCTTTTAGGATTGAAAGTGGCCTTTGGCAGGTACTCGGCAATGAACTGATCACCGGGTATACCGGGAATATGTTCTTCTACCAGGGTATTGCCCCAAACCAGATAGTTGATCTTATTGGGTGATAATGAATGCTCTAGCTCCATGCCATAAATCCTGGAAGCATCCGCTTGTTTGATGTAGAAATAGTCGAATAGATCATTCAACTCATTGACAATTCTTACCCTGATGGGTTTGGTATTTCCGAAGGTACAAAGGTCCAGTCGGTCAATACGCAAGTGCCCCATTACCGATAGGTCTCCATTCACTTTCAAATGCGCATATATTTCCTTCAGGCTGGGATAGATGAATTGTTGATCGGCTTCATCGAAGATGAGCGTCTCCCAAAGCGTATCATTGTCACTCTTATCCTGCAGTGCTATGGAACTGCGATAGTGAAAGAGATCTTTGTGATTCAGCTGAGCCCCAAGCCAACGACCGTGTTCTCTCAGGTAGTTTTCCAACTCCTGGGATACTGGATAAATCGGTTTTTTGAGGCGGATGCGCATTGTCTTACTCGTTCACTTTTCGAGCCTTTCTTGGTTTCATAGAAGAACTCTTCTTGTATTTATATCTGTTAGGGACTAGTCGCTAGTTACTAGTCCCTGGAAGTTGAAATTTCTATCACAACTTAGACTGCCAGCATCAAGCAGTCAGCTGCCATGCTTATAAGCCGACCTCCCCTTTAATCTGAGCAACCCACTTATCGATTCGCTCTTCAGTTAGCTCGGGTTGTGTGTCTTCATCAATAGCCAGTCCTAAGAACTTGTCATCGACTAACCCTTTGGACTCTTCGAAATCATAGCCCTCCGTTGACCATGCACCAAAAAACTCTGCATCAGAGTCTTCAATTCTTTCATGAATAAGACCTAGTGCATCAAGGAAGGTATCCGGGTATCCATCTGCGTCTCCGAGTCCCACGTAAGTGATTTTCTTGCCGTCCAGCTCTGCATCGTCCAGTTCGTCGATGAATGCATCCCAATCTTCCTGTAGTTCACCAATTTCCCAGGTAGGACAGGCCAGCATCAAAATGTCATAAGGTTCGAAATCATCAGCAGTAGCCGAGTTTACATTGTGTAAAGCCGCTACATCCTCTCCTCCAAGTTTTTCCTGAATAGTGGTTACTATTCTTTCAGTGTTGCCCTCAGTAGAGCCATAAAAAATTCCTATTTGTGCCATGATAATATAAGTTTAAATGTATTCATCACTCTCCTTAGGGTGATATGTCATAAGTAAATCTGATCTCAATAAAATATCTACATATTGTGCTCTCTTATAGGCGAAAGGATCAGTCATATTTCGCTTAGAGAGTTTTCCTCTGAATTCTGAAATAGAAGAATATTTTTTGTTTTCCATCCACTTCTCAATATCCTCGATGAGCTTCGGTAGATAGGAGATACCCTTTTTGTAAATGGCACTTACAATCTGTACAACATCGGCTCCAGCCAATAGCATCTTGATCACATCCTCTCCAAAGAATATTCCTGTATTGCTGCAAATGGAAGAAGTCATGCTGCCATGCAGTAGTCCGGCATATCTCAGGGCCAATCTGGAATCATTGGATTGGCTGAAGTTGTATGGGAAGTGATGTGCCTCATGAATGATGTCAATATCCGGTTGGAATAGACGATTGAATAATATGAAACCATCGGCTCCAGCAGCATTCAGTTTGTTGATTACTTGAAGCGGGTTAGTATAAAAAGGACTCAACTTCACCGATACCGGTATGGAAAGAGCCTCTTTTACACGCTGAAGCGTCTCAACCTGATTTTCCACTATCTGATCACCTGATTGATTTGGGTCGGTGATGTGGGTGTAGAAATTGAGCTCCAGGGCGTCAATACCAGTCTTTTCCATTTCCATGGCATAGTCTACCCAAGTCTCATTCAGAATACAGTTTAGACTTCCGATCAAAGGAATGGATAAAACGGACCTGGCTTTTTCCAGTTCAAGCAAATGCTGGGAAGGTCCGGCATGGTCCATTTCAGGAAACATAGTCTCATGCTCTGCATCCCAGTGGCTATAGGCCTCCGACTCCTGCTGCATTTGGTAGGATTCATACTGAATCTGCTCTTCGAAAAGCGATTTGTATACTACGGCAGCAGCACCAGCTTTTTCCAGTTTTTGTAAGTTGTCCAGATCGGTCACAATGTTGCTTGCACCGATTATAATTGGGTTCTTTAAGTCCAGACCCAAGTATTTTGTTTGAAGATTACTCATGGATTTCTTATGTTAATTGTTCTCCGTTTTGTTTTTGTGCCAATTGCTGAAGCTCAGTAAACCTTTGCTCATTATCCTGCTTGGCAAGTTCCAGTAGCCTTTCCGCTTCTTTCGGGTTGGCCCTCATCAGAATTCTATACCTGATTTCTTCCTCTACATAATGTTTGAAGTCCGTTTCCTTAGGAGCAGTCTCCCAGATGAAAGGATCTTTACCTTCTTCTCTCAATTCAGGATTGAATCGGTATAGCGGCCAGTAGCCACTCAGTGTAGCTTTCTCCGATTGTTTCTTAGCCAACCTCATATCATAGCCATGCGCTTCGCAAGGTGAGTAGGCAATGATGATTGATGGACCATTGTGTTTTTCAGCTTCTACAAAAGCCTTGGCAGATTGCTCGCGATCCATGCCCATATTCACACAAGCCACGTAAGCTTTACCATAAGTGGTCATCATCAGCCCAAGGTTTTTCTTGCCTAGCTTTTTGCCGTCAGATGCGAACTTGGCCACAGCTCCTCTTGGAGTAGCTTTTGAACATTGTCCACCTGTGTTGGAGTAGGCTTCAGTATCCATCACCAGGATGTTTACATTTTTATTAGAGGCCATCACATGGTCAACACCACCGAAACCGATATCGTAAGCCCAGCCGTCACCACCGAAGATCCAGATACTCTTATCGACGAAGTAGTCCTGAAGCTCTATGATCTTAGCAATGAGTTGCTTGGTTTCTCCTTTAGCTTTTTTCTGTTCATCAGCCAATATGCCTTTCAAATCATCTGCATAGTCTTTGGCTTCAGGAGAAAGGTCATCCCAATTGTCAAGTGCTTTTGTGAGTGCTTTACCCAGCTTGCTCGTTTTGCCTTTGGCAATGAGCAAATCAACGTTAGACTTCAGCTGCTTTCTGTTGGCGTCTACTGCCAGCCTCATACCAAAGCCGTATTCAGCATTATCCTCGAAAAGCGAGTTGGCCCAGGCGGGACCTTTGCCTTTGGCATCTGTAGTATATGGGGTAGAAGGGAAGGTACCACCGTAGATGGATGAGCAACCTGTAGCATTTGCGATCATCATTCGATCTCCAAACAACTGAGTAGCTAAATGTATATAAGGTGTTTCTCCACAACCCGAGCAGCTACCAGGATATTCGAAATAAGGATCGGCTATGTTGCAGCCATTAACAAACGGAAGTTTGTCTATCCACTTGGTAGGATTACCAGGACGTCCTCTTTTCTCCAGTTTTTTGGTGCCAGTTGGTATAGTGCCGTTCAAGGACATCTCAGATACTGGTACCACATCTCCCTGTAGTCTCAACACAGGATCCATAATGCGATCTGCAAACTGGCCACTACCTTCCGGCACGACATTTTGTATATCGGCATGTTTCACTTCTGTTTTCTTATCAGGAATAGGCACTTCCACTACAGCTTCAGAAGCTGAGTCGATAGCGTTCCAGTTCATTTCCACGATCTCCCGTCCTTTGCGCATAAACTGCTTTTCAATGTATTTTTTGATAAGAGCAATGGCCTCATCCTCCGGCAATACACCAGAGAGTTTGAAGAATGCCGTTTGCATTACGGTGTTGATCCTACCACCCAGGCCTACACTCTTGGCGATCTTCGACGCATCAACAGCATATACTTTCAGCTTCTTGGCCCTGATGGTATTCTGCATCTCTTCTGTAAATAGCTTGAAGATGTTTTCAGGCTTCTGGCTGCTATTCAACAGGAAGGTGCCACCTTCGGTAATTCCGCCAAGGATGTCATATCTACCGATGTACTGTGGTCTGTGGAGGGCAACAAAGTCTACCTTATTAAGTAAGTATTCAGATTTGATCTTATCATCACCAAACCTCAGGTGAGACACGGTAAATCCTCCTGACTTATTAGAGTCGTATTGGAAATAGCCTTGCACAAATTTTTCTGTGCTTTCTCCTATAATCTTGATGGCGTTTTTGTTGGCAGAAACTGTTCCGTCAGAACCGTATCCCCAGAATTTACACCTTACAATACCGTCTTGTTCCGTGTCGATTTCTTTTTCTACTTTCACTGATTTGAAAGTCACATCATCGTTGATGCCGACGGTGAAACCATGCCAGCCATCTGCTTCAAGATGATCATATACAGCATTCACCATAGAAGGGGTGAACTCTTTGGATGACAATCCATAACGTCCACCGATTACATTAATGTCTTTCCTATCACGTAAGGCGTGTAGCGTATCCAGGTACAAAGGCTCTCCGGCTGCACCGGGCTCTTTGGTTCTATCAAGTACTGCTATTTTTCTTACTGTATCAGGAATTTTAGAAATAAAATCTTCGGTAGGGAAAGGACGATACAAGCGAACTTTCAGCGCACCTACTTTTCTTCCTTGCTTGTTGAGGTAGTTTACAGTTTCTTCTATGGTTTCAACAGAAGAGCCCATCGACACAAGTACCAATTCTGCGTCTTTTGCACCTACATATTCTACCAGCTCATATTTTCTGCCTGTCTTCTCCTCGAAGAGCTTCATGTAGTCGCTCACGATCCATGGACAAGCCTCATAGTATTTATTTACAGTCTCACGTCCCTGGAAGTAGACGTCTGGATTTTGTGCACCTACTTTACAAAGAGGTTTTTCAGGGCGCAAAGCATCATCACGGAATGCTTCTACATATTGCATGTCGAGCATTTCTCTTAGCGTATCATAGCTCAGCTCTTCTACCTTCTGAATAGAGTGGGAGGTACGGAAGCCATCAAAGAAATGAAGGAAAGGAATCTTTGATTTCAGGGTAGCCAAATGGGCAATAGCCGCCATGTCTTGTGCTTCCTGAACATTACCAGACGAGAGCATGGCAAAGCCCGTGCTGCGGGTGGCCATCACATCGGAGTGATCCCCAAAAATAGAAAGTGCCTGCGCAGCTATTGACCTGGCAGACACATGAAAAACCGTCGGTTGCATTTCCCCGGCGATCTTAAACATGTTTGGTATCATGAGTAGCAATCCCTGGGAAGCTGTGAAAGTGGTGGCCAGTGCACCACCGGATAAAGCGCCATGTATAGCGCCAGCTGCCCCCGCTTCCGATTGCATCTGTATCACATCCACAGTCTCTCCAAAAAGATTTTTCTTGCCCAATGCCGCCCAGGCATCAGCTTTTTCCCCCATGTCTGACGATGGGGTAATCGGATAAATTGCGGCGACTTCACTGAAGGCATAGGCCATATTGGAGGCCACCGTATTTCCATCTGTAGTAAGGTATTTTTTAGCTGTATTCATATCAGTAAATTTTCAAAATCCAAGTAAGCAATTATTAAAAAGCTAAATCATGTCGGGCGTCAACATCCGAGATGACATTCGTCAATTTGGCGGGTATCGAGCAGGTATTGAGGTTTGGGGTTTGGAACCCAAATTCAGTGGTCTGTACTAGTTGAAGTTCTGTAAAAGGAGTGGTTGTTATTTATTATATTTGGGGAATAACATGTGCAATGTCCTTGTTATTTACTAGTTATGAGAGACAACCAGAAATAAATGAAAATCTTCATATCACACTCTTCAAGAAATAAAAATTACGGAGATCTAATTGTTCAACTTCTCAGGGATCTTGGAATCAAGGAAGAAGAAATAATATTTACAAGTAATGTTGCTTATGGAATTCCCGTGGGTGAGAATATCTTTAATTGGCTAAAATCTCAAATTGAAGAAAAACCCTTCGTCATCTATTTGCTTTCTGAGCAATACTATGATAGTATAGCTTGCTTGAATGAAATGGGTGCAGCTTGGGTAATAGAAAGTGCACATGCTGCCATCTTCACACCGGATTTCGACTTGGCAAGCAAACAGTTTCAAAGCGGAGCACTTGACCCAAGAGAAATAGGGTTTTATGTTAGTGATGAAGAACGAATATTCTCTTTTATTCAATTGCTATCCAAGCATTTTGACACATCAAGAAATCCAATCTCAATTTCACAGAATGTAAAAAAATTTATTTCTGAAATTGAGAAAATCACCTCTAAACCCAAGACTAAGGAAGTCCCTAATCAGGTTAAAGCATTAAAGACACTAGAAACCATACCTGAACCTGCTGAAGCTCAGGTCAAGGCTGAGAGAAAAAGTAATACTTTAAGAGTTGAAAAGGGAGATTTGTATTCAAAGTTCTTGGGTATGGCACTTAACAAAATGAAGGAAGAGGAACTCCTCCTTATTCATTAGATGGTTGATACAAGCAAAACCAAATTAATGACAGGTTGGCAAGAAGATAATGAGGTTTCTAACATTAAAGAATGGGAGGTAATTAATGATATTGCTAGTGTCTTGTCAAGGAAATATCCAGCAATTCTAAGGAGGTTTGAATTAAGGGGTCTATTGGAAATATCTGCAGTTACAAGTTCTGGAAATACCAAAGAGTTCCAATTGAAGGATGAAATAGCTTCTAACATGTTAGATTTTCCTGATGAACTTCTTTCAAAAACGCAGGAAGTTGTTCAGAAGAATTTTTTTGAGCACAAGGAAGAGGATGTTGTAAAAGATGATTTTCCATTCTAAAGTGAGGCTCATAACAGACAATATCATACATAACTAACTGGGCTATTTGCAAAGGCAAATGTGATGAGATACTTTTATAGATGTTTGAAAAGTTCAGATAACAGATGATAGTTTGGCGTTCTCTGAAAAAACTTTTTAAGGAACCCAAGTGAAAAGAAAAACTCTATTGATTATGTTGATTTTTGGAGTGATAATAGCAACACTTGCCGTTTACACAAGAATCATAAAAGAGCCAGAACAAATCCAAGAATTGATTGGTGAAAATTTTGATTATGCTCATAAAATATATTTTAAACGAGAGCCAACAGGCAATTACCAAATTAACCTCAACAAGACTCAGAATGAACTTGATGGAGGAGTATTGATTAAACGAAATCTACTAAAAGACTCAGTCGTTAATGTTTACTATTGGGAATTTGGATTAAGCAGAAGTGTAATTTGGGTCGGAAAAACAGATAAAATGAATCATGAGATTATTGATGCTCTGACATTTGGTAAGCTCATTAAATTTTGAACTTCAGTATGATTCTTCAGACACAAACTATCCGATTGGTTACAATATCTGCGGGGAAACGCGTTGCAAACGCGCTCCATCTAGGCTAGGCAATCCCTATTACGGAAGCCTGCCTATGCAGCAGACAGTGAGTCTTGAAGCAGTTTGCACAGTCTAATACTATCCAATATCTTTATGGAAATACAAAAGGTTCAGCTATTAGGTTATGGTTGGGCTTTAGGTTTAATTTTCAACAAAATGAAAAAATTCATTGCTCATATCCTTTTAATATCGCTATCATTTTTCACTTTGAAATCCAGCGCGCAAGTTGATAGTACCTGGACTGAGAAAATTGATAGTCTGTTTATCAATTGGAACACTCCGAACCATCCAGGTGGAGCCGTGGCTGTCATGAAAGATGGAAAGATGATTTTCTCACGTGCTTATGGTATGGCATCTCTGGAATACCTTGTGCCAAATTCTACAGGTACGATTTTTAATACTGGATCCGTTTCTAAACAATTTACCGCTATGGGAATTGTAAGGCTAGAGGAAGAGGGTAAATTATCTTTTGATGACGACATACATAAATACATTCCAGAATTACCGGACTTTGGTGAAACTATTACAATAAGACACCTGCTTCATCACACCAGCGGACTAAGAAGTTTACATGCACTTTTTGCATTAGCAGGCTGGAGGGGTGATGACTCTAGAACCAATGAAGACCTTAACAGGATCATTTTAAATCAAAACGCCCTGAACTTCAAACCTGGTTCTGAATTCCTTTATTGCAATAGTGGATACATGTTGATGGTTAATATTGTAGAAAAGATAACAGGAGAGAAATTCAAGGATTGGATGAAGGATAATATTTTTGATGAATTGAATATGTCTAGCACTTATGTGGAAGATCAGTACAGTAGGGTAGTGCCAAATAATGCGACATCATATTATGGCAAATCTGATTTTGATAGGGCTGTAGAATATTGGGGGTATGTAGGATCGGGCAATATGCACTCGACAACTAATGATTTGCTAAAATGGTTGTCTAATTTCAATGAACCACAACCTGGATGGGAATCATCCTTTAAAAAAATGCAAACCATTGATCCGTTAAAGGATGGAAGCGAAAACAATTATGCCTTTGGAGTATTTGTTAACGAACATCTGGGTAGAAAAAGGATTGGACACGGAGGTGCTATCGGTGGCTTCAGAGCTTCTATTGCTACATACCCTACTGAAAATTTAAACATTGTCGTACTGACTAATTTTTCAGCAGGAAACCCAGGTGGAAATTCTAATAATATTGCTGAAATAATCCTAGGGAGCAATAATGTAAAAAAGTCTAAAGAAGGTGTCACCAATAATATAACACTGTCGACTGACCAATTGAAACGATTTGAGGGTCAATATTGGAATGAACGAGAAAAATATAGTCGTAAAATCTACTTAAAAAACGACACTCTTAGATATTCAAGATCGAAAAACAACGAGAATCCAGTTATTCCGATTAGCGATAATGTCTTTAGAATGTTGAATGTTGCTGCCAATCTTTTAATAACATTTGAAAAAAAGAAAGGCGTAAATCAAATGAGCGTTTCAGTTGGTAAGCAATCTCCATCCATTTTCAATCAAATTATTGATCTTGATGTAAGTAAAGCAGAGTTATCTGAGTATGTCGGTCAGTATTATAGTTCTGAGGTAGAAACTACATATAGGATTTCCATTAAGAGTGATAGTATACAAATCTATCACCCAAGGCATGGGGCTATTCCGTTAGAGCCTTTGTTTCAAGATATCTTAAAGGGAAGCTGGCCAATTGGATCAGTTGAGATTGGGAGGGACTCGAATGAAAAAGTTAGTGGTATTTTCATCTCAAATGGTAGAGTAAGAAATGCTTGGTTTAAAAAACAATAGAGTGAAGGAACGCGTTGCAAACGCGCTCCATCTAGTAATCTGCATTGTTACTGCTTAATCAGTTCTACCGAAAAATTTTGTTCAATAGGATATACGGATGGGCCAAATTGATTAAACAGCGCAACATCAGCTGCATCAAGACCATATCCAACGGTTACGTATCCACCTTTTCGACCTTTCTGAGTAGCATCAAACACATACCATCGTCCACCGATATAGGCTTCAAACCATGCGTGCATATCCATCGGTTGTATTTTGTGTAAATACCCAACCACCAAGCGAGCAGGGATGCTTAAGCTTCGGCACAAAGCAATACCTAAATGTGCCAGGTCTCTGCAAACACCGGAACCCTTATGATTAACTTCTATAGCCGAGATAGGATAATCACTACTACCAGGGATATAACTAATGTTCGTACGCAACCACTCTTCTATGGCTGCTACCTGGTTGTAACCAGGCAGCTGATCGGCAGTAATGGTGTTTGCCAAATCATTAAAACGGTCAGATTCGCAATACCTACTAGGAAGTAGATAGCAAAGCACATCATTAGGCAAATACTGAATCTCGACAAAAGGAGCATCAAAACCGACATCAACAAATTCAGACGTTTGTACATCTGATGTTGTATAAATGGAGAATTCACCTACCGGAGCAACTAAACGCTGGCACAAAGTGAAGTAATCATCTGTATACTCAATAATAGGTACACGAGGCGAGATTTTAAATTCATCGCGCTCAATCCACTGTTCCATACCGCTACGTGGACGCAATCTTAAAATAAAAGGTGTGGGGATTTGTATAT
The DNA here is from genome assembly GCA_049115735.1 of Cyclobacteriaceae bacterium. Taxonomy (GTDB): domain Bacteria; phylum Bacteroidota; class Bacteroidia; order Cytophagales; family Cyclobacteriaceae; genus CAXBNB01. The sequence goes on from JAGDZP010000012.1 coordinate 470,129, forward strand.
CGAAAGCCAATTTACAACTGACACGTAACCACATAAGTATATATTATTAGAAGGAAAAGATGCTATTCAAGTTGACAACAATTCAATATAGCTGATAATTATGAAAACGTGCTTTTAACTCTTCTGTATTCTGCAAATTCCTGACGGCAGTCAGGAGATCATCATGACCAGGGAAAAGTTGTATACTGGTATTCTCCCTTAAGTCAAAAGTCTCCCTGAATTTATTTCAGGGTCTTTGGATGGCGAGCTCGATGAGAAAAGATGCTGAAATAAGTTCAGCATGACAATGGTAGGGGGCTTTTGTTACCAATAAGCAATGAGATTCTGGTTGGAGTGAGTTTGCTACGCGTTCCTCTTTCAAATTCCCGGACCTGTTCAGGAATCCGTTGGTGAAGACACCTCCGCCCACACCCCAGAAGATGCCGGAACCGGTCCACCGATAATTTGTTTTTGCAATTGATCAGAGTTACTTTCAAGTTACTCTGAGTGATGAATGTATTCTTCCTTCTAGCCATTCTGAATTTATTTCAGAATCTATAGATGGCGAGCTCGTTGAGAAAAGATGCTGAAACAAGTTCAGCATGACAATGGTATTAGGGGGCTTTTGTTACCAATAAGCAATGAGATTCTGGTTATAGTGAGTTTGCTACGTGTTCCTCCTTCAAATTCCCGGACCTGTTCAGGAATCCGTTGGTGAAGACACCTCCGCCCACACCCCAGAAGATGCCGGAACCGGTCCACCGATAATTTGTTTTTGCAATTGATGAGAGTTACTTTCAAGTTACTCTGAGTGATGAATGTATTCTTCCTTCTAGTCATTCTGAATTTATTTCAGAATCTATAGATGGCGAATTCGTTGAGAAAAGATGCTGAAACAAGTTCAGCATGACGCAGCGTAAAGGTAGAGTCTTGTTTTCGCAGGCATGAAGAGACATAATTTATTTATTGCAGGACTAGTTCAACAGCCTGCACAGCTTAAAAAATAAACACAGCAGATTAGGCACTTCAACACAGCAGCTTAAAAAATAAACACAGCAGGCTACTCTTCTGAACACAGCAGACTATCGACCTAGCCTGTGCAGGTTATTGTCTTTGTATGCTTTATAGTTGGATATGGTCTCTATTATCCCCCTAACCCCCCTCGAAGGGTGAACCAGATAGAGCGAGTGTGCAACACGAAACCGCCTCCATATGGCGCAAGCATCCGCTTGTGCCTGTTGCCAACAGCCCACTTCGAAAATCCTCCGATTATATAGGCTGGTTTGCACAGACCATTGTTATCCGATAGCTTTAACCCACATTATTCATTTAAATAATGAATAATTTGACGAAAATACTGGTTTTCAGTATTTTATCAGGGTTAACCCAGACATTTGAAAACCACCAAAATCATATATGAATATTCAGCGTAATTTCCTGGTTTTTAAATCGTCTGATTATGCAATAGAATGCTATTGCATAATTACGGTTTAAGGAAATACAGAAAGTCTAGTTTGCTGATTATAGTTGGACCGTATTCTACCATTATGGAAAGCAACACGCTCGTTTTCTCTCTATTAGTAATTCTCGTTCTAAGCTTTTCTTCTTGTAGCCGTGAATCAGCTGTGAAGGATCAGAATAAAACCAACATTGTTCTGATAGTTGCCGATGATCTCGGCTTTACTGATCTGGGTTGTTTTGGTAGTGAAATAAGCACTCCCAATTTTGATCAATTAGCCGCTACAGGTTTAAGAAGCACCTCCTTTCATACGGCTCCTACCTGCTCACCAACCAGGTCAATGTTGTTGACTGGTGTAGATAATCATCGTACCGGATACGGTACAATGGAAGGTGATTGGGCGGAAAATCAAAGAGGAGTGAGAGGTTATGAAGGACATCTGAATTTTGATGTTGTCACTTTTCCAAAGCTTCTGCAAGCAAATGGTTACCATACTTCGATTGCTGGCAAATGGCATCAGGCATTCCCGGCAGATGACGAGCGCTTATGGCCTGATAAGCGGGGATTTGGTAGGGCATTCTCCATTCTTCAGGGTGGTGCAGGCCATTTCGACGATATGCAGCCCATGTTTTCCTTTTACAAAAAGTCACTCTATTTGGACGACAGTGTCTTAGTAGACTCCCTTCCCAAGGGATTCTATTCCTCAGATTTTTATACACAAAAAGCGATGGAATATATTTCGGAGAGTGTGGAGGAAAACAAGCCATTTTTTTCCTACATCGCCTATACTGCGCCGCATTGGCCATTGCAGGTTCCAGACGAATACATTGACCTTTACAAGGGGCGATACGACGAGGGATATGAGGCTATAGCAGCTGAACGTATTGCGATAGGGAAGAAGCTGGGTATTATTTCAGAAAACACACCTGTTCCGGAGCTTACGCCAAACGTGTTGCCCTGGGAAGAACTTAGTGCTGAAGATAAAGCGAAATCTTCCCGAACGATGGAAGTATATGCGGCTATGGTGGAACGATTGGACGCCAACATCGGCCAAGTCATTCAACATCTCAAAGCATTGAATCAATATGAAAATACCCTGATCATTTTTATGTCTGACAATGGTGCAGAAGGGAACAATATTTTCAATATTGTTGATACCAGGGAATGGGTTACTGAAAACTTCGACAATAGCCTCGAGAACATGGGGAGGAGAAACTCATATATCTTCACCGGCCCATCATGGGCACAGGTTAGCTCATTGCCTTACAAATGGTATAAGGGTTTTTCTACAGAAGGAGGGGTGAGGTGCCCTCTTATAATCAGTTATCCAAAGTGGAAAAGTCATATCGGGGAAATCAATAATGATTTTATTTCTGTAAAAGACATAGCACCCACCATACTAGACTTAGCAGGAGTTTCTCATCCTGATACAGTGTTTAATGGCCGTGAAATCTATCCTATGGATGGTATATCGCTAATGGATTGGTTGGCAGGAAAAGCGGAATATGCCCATGCAAAAAACAAAGCCCATTGCTGGGAGTTGTACGGTCGAAGGTCTGTGCTTAAAGGAGAATGGAAAGCAGAGTTTTATGACAAACCCTATGGAAATGATACCTGGGAATTATATAATCTAAAAAATGATCCAACTCAAATAAACGACATGGCATCAAGTGAATCAAAGAAACTCGCTGAGCTGGTTACAGATTGGGATGAATACGCTAAACTTTATAATCTTAAGCTCCCCAATGAGAAGGTAGGTTATGGCGAAGATGAAATATGGCGGAACGAAAAGTGAAAGAGCATGTGCTGAGTACGAAATTGTATCTGCGTTTATGGGTTGCTTGCTTTTCCTCAGAGTTACTCATTGAGAACTCAGAGGTTCCATTCTATCATGATTATCAGAGTCTCCATTGGATGACTCTGAGCGGTTACAGGTTTGCACAGCTTATGACTATCCGATACTTTTAAGGAAATACTAAGGTTCAGCTTGCAGGTCATGGTTGGGCGTTTCCCATAATGAGATACTACTACATGAATAAGATATATGGATTCTAATAATCAGATAGTAGTTATCCTTTTCGGACTGCTCTATTTCTCATTTATAATTTTTACAAGGAAGAAAGGAAATTTTGAAGAGTTTTCTGTCGCAGGAAGAAGATTAGGTTTTTTTCTCATTTTTTCATCCATCTGCGCTTCCTATATTGGCCCGGGTTGGACTATGGGGCTGACACGTCAAGGCTACACCAGTGGAATGTTCATGGCTTATATAGTTCCCTTTTGCGGAGTTGGGCTTGCCATTGTGGGTATCCTTCTGGTACCTACAATTAGGAACAAGTTCGTAAATAGTTATTCCATAGGTGACCTTGTTGGTGGTGAAAACGGACACAATCACAAGATTATCAAAATAGCATCAGGATTAGTCTCCTTACTTTTTGTTTCTGCGATTACAGTTGCCATGAGTTATGCTGGCGGTGAATTGATCAACAATGTTTTTGGTTTGTCTAAATTTTGGTCGATTGTCATCATGACGAGCATTGTAGTTGTATATTCCTATTTTGGTGGAATTCGCGCAACCATACAAACAGATGCCATTCAGTTTGTGCATTTTATCATTCTCATTCCTATTCTAGCCTTGCTGCTAATATTCAACCAAAATTTCTCTTGGGAGGAATATTCAGCCATTTCATCGGTGCAGACCACCAATACAATTAACCTCGAACCGACTACAGCCATAATAGGAATGGCTTTGCTATGGTTGCTGAGTGCTTCCGGATTGGATTCCAATGGAGTGGGAAGATTTCTCGCCTCAAGAGATAGTAAAGTAGCAAGTAATGCTGCAATTGCTGCCGGCCTCTTTATGGCAATATGGTTTATTCTAATGGTTTTTATAGGAAGCGCTGGATATTATTTGTACCCAGAACTGACAGGTAATGATCAGGTTCTTCTCAAAATAGCGTCAAATAATTTCCCAGGAATACTTTATGGAATTTTCATCATTGCCATGATTGGAGTTGTAATGTCTTCTCAAGACACACTACTGAATGCAAGTAGTGTATTATTCAGTGAAGACATTGTAGGTGGAATATTTCCCTCTTTCCAAGACAAAAAGCTTTTGATGGCAAAATCATACACAGTCTTTTTAGGTATTGTATCTGTCATCATAGCAAGCACGCTATCGTCCGTTTTGGGAGCCATCATGATAGTCACTGAATACTATATACCAGTAATGATTCCGGTGATTATTTTCTCAATCTTAAAAAGAAAATGTTATTGGCAGTCTGCTTTGGCGGCTATGATAGTAGGTTTTTTATCCTATTTGATCTGGAAGAATTTTGATGGGGAAATATTACCTGAACTGTTAATGGCACTTATTTTTAGCACCTTAGCTTACTTGATTTCTGATTATATAATCGTTACCAGAAGTAAAAAACAACAACAATAAATTAAAAAACATTGAGTTTCCTTTACTTGTATTTACTCGTTGATAATTTTGATTTTGTATTCTTTGACGCATATTCAGAGTCTCCTCTAGGATGTCTCTGGGTGGTTAGAATGAGCTTATTATACAGTTATAAAGGCTTAACCATTATATCCTTATAGAATACGGTGCTTCCAGGATCATGGGCTTGTATGGCGAAAGTTCCCTCGGAGAGCACCCTGTTTTTCTCACCATCCGAGCGCAGAGGATTATCTGGCTCTGTATAATCAACAACTACAATATCATTTATTTTAACAATTACTCGCTTACCCTCTACTTTAATGTACTCGGTATACCACACATCATCAGTTACATAAGTTTCTTTAACATTAAGGATGTTGTACAAACTTCCCGTACGCTTCCAATCACCTTGCGAATTGTTTACCTGAACTTCATAGCCTATTGAAGGCCATCCCGATTCCTGATATTTTGTATGAAAATATAGGCCCGAATTAGCGCCAGGCTTTGTCATGACAGAAGCTTTGAATTCAAAGTTTTTAAATAAATGGTTTTCTACATCACCGGAATAAAACAAGTGGGCTTTTGGTCCTGAAACCCTGAGTATGCCATTTTCAACAGAAAATGATGCGGCATTTTCTCCAACTTTCCAGCCTTCCAAGTTTTTTCCGTTGAACAGCTGAGTCCATTCATTTCCCTTTTTTTGACCATATGCGACAGTCATAATAAGCAAACTCAACAATAGAAGAATTGGACTTTTAATTTTCATGATTATATTATTTACGATAAAACATTAGATATACAACTTAGATAAAATTTATCAAAGTCACTACAATGGGAGAATAAATCCACTCTAGCACAAGTTTGCCTGTGCCGCAGGCAGGCGGTAGCTTGCGTTTTCACCAACTCAAGGCATCATGATGCATAAAGAAGAAATTGATGACACTTCTTTCTACACAGGAATGAAGTTTTGGCGTTCATAAACTTCAAAGATTCCATTTGGACGACTCTGAGTGGTTAGGATTAATATCCATATATTTATCATCTAAAATTACGAATGATATGAGTAATAAAAGAGACAAAATAATTTATTCGGTATCGACAGGATTGATATCCGCCTTAATGCTTTTTTCTGCTGTCATGTATTTCATCAATAATGACATGGTACGTGAGGTTTTCGGCAAGCTGGGTTATCCTGCATATATCATTTATCCGCTGGCTACTGCGAAAATCCTGGGTCTAATTGCCATATGGACTAAAAAATCACGAGTATTAAAAGAATGGGCATATGCAGGATTTTTCTTTGACTTGGTACTTGCAGCATCAGCACATATAAATGCTCATGATGGCGAATATGCTCCTGCTTTTATTGGAATTGTTTTTCTGCTAGTGTCTTATGAATATGACAGAAAGTTGCTTAGCGCAGAATAAGCTAATTAGATGTAAAAACGACGTGCAATTCATGACAAAATGAGCCTAAGATATTTGTTGGGAGCCATAATTTCTTTGCCATTGCTTCCTATAATGTATTATCAAGGAAAGCAAATTAGGGCAAGTGTCCCCAAGCTACCTGAAGCGGAAGGTGTTGAGGGCCTTTGCTATTCCAATGGAAAAGCTGGAAGTACATTAAGAATACTTTCCATTGGCGAAAGTACCATCGCAGGGGTTGGTGTTCAGACCCACAAAGAAGGGTTTACTGGGACCTTCTCCAGAGAAATATCGAGATTATTTGAGTCAAATGTTAAGTGGAAAGTCTATGCCCGCAGCGGATATACATCCAAAAGGGTGCAAGAGGAAATAGTACCAGAAATCATTGAGAACCAAGCTGATTTGATCATAATCGGATTAGGAGGTAATGATGCTTTTACACTAAATCGACCCTCAAAATGGAAAGTTGAAATTGAATTGTTGATAGAATCAATTAACTCAAAATTTCCAGAAGCCGTTATAGTTTTTTGCAATATGCCACCGATAAAGGAGTTTCCTGCTTTCACAGGCCTTATAAAATTTACAATTGGTAATCTAGTTGAGATTTTGGGTGAAGAATTACAAAAAGTTGTGAATCGACATCAAAATGTTTTTTACTTCAGCAAAAAAATTACCTTAGAAGGGTGGATCGATAAATTTCAATTGGAAGTAAACAAAGAAGATTTCTTTAGTGATGGTATTCATCCATCTAAGCTCACATATCAGACATGGGCAAAAGATATAGCCTATGAAGTATTTAAGAACAAAAAAATAAAGAATACCCTGCAACAGGGTGTTTAGTGGATAGCTGACCGGCGGGATTGCTCTCATATGACCTAATAATCCTGTTTAGGTTTCTTGGTCATGTAGACCTATCTTAAGCTATTTGAGGAGGTTGGTAACCAAAGCAATTATCAATAGAATTGGTTTGTTCTCATGAAAATTTAATATTTTGTTCTTCAAAAAAGCGGATTGTGTTGATTGACAAGAAATGGAAGAAAGAATAGGCATATTATATTCAACTGTTGATGGACAAACACTCAAAATTTGTCAAAGGATTGTATCTAATCTTGAGAAAAAAGGATCTAAAGTCGAATTAATGGATATTTCATCTTTTGCCGGCAAAGTATCTGGATATTCTAAATTGATTATTGGAGCTAGCATCCGGTACGGTAAGCACAATAAAAAGGTCACGCAGTTCATTCAGAAACACAAAAGTGAAATGGATAGCATAAAGACTGCTTTTTTTTCAGTGAATTTGGTTGCCAGAAAAAGCGATAAAAATACATATGACAAAAATCCATACGTCATTAAGTTTTTTAAAAAAATAGATTGGAAACCTGACCTAATAGATGTTTTTGCAGGCACGTTAGATTATTCTTCTTATTCCTTTTTTGATAGCATTATGATAAAGCTGATTATGAAAATAACGAATGGTCCCACAAAAACGGAAAAACCAATTGAGTATACAGATTGGCAAAGAGTGGATGACTTTTCGGTAAATATATCTCAGCTCTGATTTAAGAGCTAAATGCAATAGACAATAAAAACATGCTTCCAGCAGGATCTTTAATGGCCATATGATCCAGGCCATATAGGCCTTCCAACTGGTAGACTGGTTTGTAAAGGCTATGGCTAACTTATATATTTATAGAAGTTTAAAAGATTTCAACTTTGTGATAGCGGGATGGCTTGCGAAATCTGAGCAAGGTAGGACACTAAATAGCTTTAAAGTGATTTTTATTAGATTAAAGTAAATTAGGTGACAACCATTTTTATAAAACCAATTCATGGGTAAAGACTTCATCAATAGTCCCATTCGACTTCCCTGTGGAGCCATGCTCAATAACAGACTTGTGAAATCAGCTATGACCGAGCGAATGAGCAATCGGAACTACGAACCCACTGAGCAACATGAGCGGTTGTATTCTAAATGGGCTGATACAGGAGCTGGACTGCATATAACAGGGAATGTGATGATCGATCGGGTGCATCTTGAATCAGCCGGCAATGTTTGTTTTGATTCTGAAGCCATGATTCCGGCTTTGGCTAAATGGGCTGAAGCTGGCAAGAAAAATGGTGATCATATTTGGGTACAGATATCTCATGCCGGAAGACAAACCAATAGGTTTTCCACTGCACACCCTCTGGCGCCTTCTGAAGTTCAGTTAAAGAAAATAGGACTCTTCGGTAAACCAAAGGCTATGAATGACCATGACATCAATGCGGTGATCAAGGGGTTCGTTATGGCAGCAGACATAGCCAAAAAAGCAGGATTTACTGGTGTTCAGATTCATTCAGCACATGGCTACTTATTGAGCCAGTTTTTATCGCCACATACCAACACCAGAACTGATCGGTGGGGAGGCAAAATGGAGAATCGTTACCGCTTACTACAATGCATCATTGAAGAAGTGCGTAAGGTTGTGGGTGAGCACTTTCCCATAGCCGTAAAATTAAACTCTTCTGATTTTCAGCAGGGTGGCATGACAGAGGAAGAATCACTGGGAGTGGTGTGTATGCTTGATAAAGAGGGAATTGACCTACTTGAAATTTCTGGCGGAACGTATGAAAAGGTTGCGTTCTTTATGATGAACGATAAAACCAAAGAAAGCACCAAGCAGCGAGAAGCTTATTTTATTGACTTTGCCAAAAAAGTAAGAGCCGTAAGCAAAGTACCCTTGCTTGTTACAGGAGGATTCAGGTCATACGATTTTTGTAATGAGGTGCTTTCAAGTGGCGAGCTGGATCTTATCGGTATGGCACGTCCGTTTCTGACTAATCCTGAAGAAATCCCTGGTTTTTTAAAAGGAGAAATTCCCAACCTTGATAATCTTGTCTTAAGGACAGGAATTGAGCAATTTGAAGACGCTGCTGAGGCTGGATTTTACGCCCGTCAATTGATACGACTTTCAAAAGGCATCAAACCAAAATTGAATATGAGTCCGATTGTGTGTTCGAATTTCCTAGTGTTGTACGAACTTATAAAGACGCTTTCCAAAAGGCTCAGATAGAGAGCCTTGTCGTGGTTAGCGATTTCCCAAAATACTAGAAGTGTTTTCTACTTGAGTTTTTTGTTTTCCTAAGTCAAAAAAGACCTGAACTTGAAGAGTATGTAAATTGAACCCCAATTGGTTTTAGCATTGAACCCAGGCAACTTCGTTGCTCCCCCCGAGGCAGCTCTAATTCAGCTATCTATCCGTTTTATAAGCCCATATGCAGTCCGGTCCTCGATTTACAAAATATTGTGAGACTCCCGTTTTAACAGAGCGACGTGTACTGACCCATCACTTATATCCAGAGCTGAAACATTGACCTTGATGCATGCAGCACTTTACCCTGGCAGTCTTCCAGCTTGGCCCCATGAGCGACCATAAGACGGATTGCCGTACATGGGTTTCACACCTTCTATTACTTCCACACATTTGTCATACTTTCCGGGAATTGGAAGGAAGTTATAATTGGTAGTAGCAACCACTTCAGAACACAAATACCCCAGGATAGACAACTGCTTGATCATAATGTAGGGGTGAGTAGTTTCTACCGATTCACCGGATTCAAGGATGAGGGTAGTCTTCTTGTTTTTACCTGCTTCTATTTCTGTTTGTTGTACAAAGGCATTTTTCTCTTCGACAGTCATTTTCATAAACTTAGCCTCCTCAAACCTCGTCAGCTCGTTTGTCAAAGCTTTTTGATCATTAGGAATGTAGAAGTCTGTAGCTATGTTGTTGGCTAACAGGCCAACCTTGGCATCAATAGCTCCGGGTGTTTTTTCCGTTTTCGGTAGTATAACTTCGGCAATTTGTTCCAAAAGGTCAATCTGATTCCAGGACAGTATTCCCTCTAGAGGCTCTCTGCTCTCGGTACAGCTACTTAGGAAGGCCTGGCTTCCTACTACAGTTGCGCCGGTGATAACACCGACCAGTTTTAGTGCTTCTCGTCTTTCCATAGTGTTAGAGATTTCCTTTTTTCAGTTCGTCAATGGCATAGTTGGCTGCCCTGGCCGTGATGGCCATATAAGTAATAGATGGGTTTTGGCAGGCTGAAGAAGTCATACAAGCCCCATCAGATACAAAGACGTTCTTGACAGCATGTACCTGGTTGAATTTGTTCAGCACAGAAGTCTTAGGGTCATTTCCCATTCTTGCAGTACCCATCTCGTGTATCCCCAGTCCGGGGTTCCAATAATCTTTGTAATTCTTTTCGACATCCTTGCATCCTGCGGCTTCCAACATTTCTGCTCCCGTATTCAAGGCGTCTTCCAACATTTTGTCTTCATTTTCCCTGAATTTGCAGTCGATTTCTAACAACGGCATGCCCCAATCATCTTTTTTATCCTTGCTCAAAGTAATACGATTGTCATGATGGGGCAGACATTCTCCCATGTAGCCTAAACTCGCTCCCCATGAGCCGAATTCAAACATTTTTTCTTTAAATTCTGAACCGAAAGTTGCTTCTGTAGATTGGAGGTTGCCAGCACCTCTTCCAGCACCACCTGCAAAAGCATAACCCCTCAAGAAGTCCTGTTTGTCATTTTTGAAGTTTCTGAACCTGGGAATATAACACCCTGTCGGCCTGTGCCCATTGTAATATTTATCCTCATACCCGTCTATTTTACCATTGACACGTCCCCGATAATCATGGTCCATCAGGTATCTGCCCAACACATCATTGTCATTGCCCAGACCATTAGGAAAGCGATCGGAAGTAGAATTCAACAAGATAGAAGTAGTAGGTAGAGTTCCCGCATTGAGGAAGATCACGTCACTAAAAAACTCCAAAGACTCTTTGGTGTTGGTGTCAATTACCCTAACTCCTTTGGCTTTTTGTGTCCCTTCATCATAGATAATGGAATGCACTACTGAAAAAGGCCTCAGTGTCATATTGCCGCTTTCTTTCGCAGCAGGAAGGGTAGAAGAGTTGGCACTGAAATAGCCACCATAGGGACAACCGCGTTGACATCTGTTTCTCAGCAAACATGGCCCCCTGTTGTTGTGCCTTTGTGAGATATTGGCAGTACGACCAATGATCATGTTCCTTCCAGGAAATGCAGACTCAATTCTCTGTTTCATGTCCTCCTCCACACAATTCATCTCGAAAGGTGGAATAAACTCCCCGTCAGGGAGTTGCTCAAGCCCATCTTTGGTGCCGCTAACGCCAATAAACTTTTCTACGTGGCTGTACCATGGAGCAATATCTTTATATCTAATCGGCCAGTCCACACCAACACCGTCTTTGGCGTTTCCTGTGAAGTCTAAATCGCTCCAGCGCTGTACCTGTCTTGCCCATAGCAGGGACTTTCCACCGACATGATAAGCCTTGATCCAATCAAACGGCTTGATTTGAATGTAGGGCTGCACTTTGTCTTTCACAAAGTAATCTTCATGTTCTTTTTTATAAGCGTAGCACTTACTTACGATAGGATTTTCCTTGGCTATATCAGGATGCAAGGTCAGACCATGCTTGTCTTGCCACGGTTCGATGTGTGCAGTAGGGTAGTCACCATGTTCGATATTTCGTCCTCTTTCAAGTACCAGGGTACTTAATCCTTTTTCAGCGAATTCTTTGGCGGCCCATCCGCCGCTCATTCCAGAGCCAACCACAATCGCATCAAAACGGTTACCCTTGTTGGAGTTTATATTGGGAGTGCTGGTGTCAGATTGATTTGCCATAGCTGAATTTATAGTTGGGCCTTGGTTTTTTCGAGGAGTTCTTTGGTAGCTTTAATGCCATCCATTTCGCTCAACTTCACTTTGCCGTACTCGACACCAATATACCCGGAGAAGCCTGCATTTTTCACAATCTTCAACATTTTTAAGAAATCAGTATCTGTGCAGTTGCCGTTGTTGTCGAAGTTTTGTGATTTTGCGCTTACACCTTTTGCGTATGGCATTAGCTCCTTAACTCCTTTATAGCGATCGTATTCTTCTTCACACCCACCTTGTTCTTTGTTCTTTATGCAGAAGTTGCCAAAGTCGGGTAGGGTGCCGCAGTTTCCCATATCAACTGATTTGATCACATTACTTAGCCACTTGCCATTAGAAGAATATCCACCATGGTTTTCTACGATCACATTGATATTGTAGTCTTTACCAAATGTTGAGAGCGTACTCAGTGAATCAATGGCTCTTTTTGCGACTTCTTCCTCAGTACCATCTCCTCCTGCGTTTACGCGGATGGAATGACATCCTAAGTGCTTGGCTGCCTCTATCCATTTGTAATGATTCTCAACAGCTAGTTTCCTTTTTGTATCATTGCTGTCTCCAAGGTCACCCTCTCTATCTATCATGATAAGCAGGTTTTTAACACCAAGATCAGCAGCCCTTTTATTCATTTCATCCAGATAGGGTTTGTCTTTTGCTTTGTCGAAAAAGAATTGATTCACATATTCCAGTGCTGAAATCCCCAGTTCCTCTTTGGCAATTCTGGCAAAGTCCAGGTTATCAATTTTTTTAGCAAACAAGGCATTGTGAAGTGACCACTGAGCCAATGAAATCTCAAAATCAAAAGCTGGTTTTGCACAAGCAGTTAGTAGTGGAGAGGTAGCCAGTGCCAGTCCGCCAGCTACCATTCCGGATTTCTTTAGAAACTCTCTTCTTCCAGTATTTTTAGGAATCATACTTTGTTAGTTCAGTGAATTTATCCATCCTGCAATCTTCATCATGTCCTCTTTAGGTAGGTGAGGCAGGCCAATCATTGGTACAGCATAGTCAGGCCAGTTTTCAGGTTCAGGCTTGTAGATCAACTCAACAATTCTTTCGTCGCTGTAGTTTCTCTTAGCAATTTCCGTGAAGGGAGGGCCTACGAGTCTTTGATCTGTTTTATGACAAGCAGTACAAGTACTCTTATTCAACAAACTGGTAATTTCTTTCTCATCAAATTTTGAATCGGAGTTAGGTTCTTCAGCAGCCATTTCTTTTTTGGGTGCTTCCGGTTCAGGTTTACTCTCTGTTTCAGTTTTTTTAGAATTGCTTGAGCCACATGCAGTCATAGCAGCTATCGCAAATAGAAGTACAAATTTTTTCATAGTATTTGATTCAATTAGTAGTAGTAGGTAATAGTGTTAAACAAATGAAGGGTCGAAATTGTAGAATTTTTTTGAATGAAGGAAATTAATTGATGCATTAAAATCATATCAATTAGTGCAACAATGATACATTTGAGTTAGGAATAAAACTAATTGTGAAAATATGGAAACTAGAAGGTCATTTGTGAAAAAGACAGGGGCAGTAGTGGCTGTGGTGTGTCAGGTTTTCTGTTGACCAATGACCTGATTAAATGTATTTCGTAAATACCAGATTGAGACCGAGCCTTTTACCATTTTATCTTAACAAAAATTATATTGCACTGGATTTTGAATCCTTCTGGCTATTATTCACGCAAAGCACTAAAATGAAAGTAACTATCCCCAATTACACATATATTTTCCTCACTGGGCTGTTGCTGTTTTCTTTGAGCAAAGAGTCGCAAGCTCAGAATAAGGAGACACCCAACATACTTTGCATTTTGGTGGATGACCTGGGATATGGTGATTTATCCTGCATGGGAGCTAAGGATATGCGTACTCCCAATATTGACCGCTTTGCTTCAGAAGGGCTGACATTTACAAATTTTTATGCAAACTCAACTGTTTGCTCTCCAAGCAGGGCATCATTGCTGACAGGGAGGTACCCAGACATGGTCGGAGTACCTGGCGTAATCCGACAAACAACAACGAATAGTTGGGGCTATTTGAATGATAATGCCGTCCTAATGCCTGAACTTTTGAAGAAGAAAGGGTACCATACTGCGATCATCGGGAAATGGCATTTGGGCCTTGAAGAACCCAATACACCTAATGGAAGAGGGTTTGATTATTTCAAAGGTTTTTTGGGTGATATGATGAATGACTATTGGACGCACTTACGAGGAGGTATCAATTGGATGAGATTGGATAGGGAAGTCATTGATCCTGAAGGCCATGCTACTGACCTTTTTACGGATTGGTCCATTGACTACTTAAACAAACGCAAGAATGACAAGAAGCCTTTCTATTTGTATCTGGCATATAATGCACCGCACTTTCCCATTCAACCACCAGAGGAATACTATGAGCAAGTAAAAAAACGTGAACCACAACTGTCAGAAAAACGAGCGAAAAATGTAGCCTTTGTTGAGCACCTCGACTATTCGGTGGGTAGAGTGCTGTCAGCATTAAAAGGTACTGGATTGGATGAAAACACCCTGGTTGTATTCACCTCGGATAATGGTGGTGCACTGCGTTACGAACAAAGTAATGGGAAACTCCGGGGAGGAAAACAGGATATGTATGAAGGGGGTATCCGTGTGCCAACTTTCGTGAACTGGAAGGGAAAAATAAAACCAGGTACTTCCACAGATAATATTGCCCTCTCCATGGATTTATTTCCGACTTTCTGCGAAGTGGCTGATGTTTCAATCGATCATAAAATTGATGGTGTGAGTATCGTTCCAACGCTATTGGGACAAGTTCAAAGCACATCAGATCGAACTATATTTTGGGTGAGAAGAGAAGGAGGGGAAAAGTATGGAGGTCAGGCTTACTACGCTGTTAGAAAAGGAGATATTAAAATCTTACAAAATATACCCTACGAAGCGCTTCAGATGTTTGACATGAAACAAGACGAATTGGAAACCACACCACTGGAAACAAGCGATAATGAAGTCTATAAACAGCTGAGAAAAGAGTGGCAGGAACACATTCGCCTGACAGGAAGTGTGAAGTGGCAGAATGACAATGTGAAGCTTGAAAAGTAAAACAACAAATTGAATATCAAACTATACAAACTATATGAAATCTATTATTAAACCTTTACTACTTGGACTTTTTGCTTTGAGTCTGTTTTCCTGCTCACAAAGTACAAAACCCGTTGAGAATGAGGCGAAAACGGAAGTTCGACCCGTTGGTGACAAACCAAATATCGTTATCGTTTTTGCGGATGATTTGGGCTATGGGGATTTATCCACCTATGGGCATCCAACCATTATTACTCCCAACCTGGATCGTATGGCCTATGAGGGTCAGAAGTGGACTAACTTCTATGTAGGCGCATCGGTGTGTACACCAAGTCGAGCGGCCCTGATGACGGGTCGTTACCCGGTAAGGAGCGGGATGTGCGGTGTTAAACAGCGTGTATTATTCCCTAACTCTACCGGTGGGCTACCTTCTGATGAAGTAACCATCGCTGAGCAGATGAAAAAAGCGGGTTACACGACTGCTGCTGTTGGTAAGTGGCACCTTGGCCACAAAAAAGAATTTCTTCCACCAAACCATGGCTTTGATTCCTACTATGGCATTCCCTATAGCAACGATATGAGTAGGAAACATGCTGAGGGTTTATCGAGAAAAGAAATTTTTTGGAACCCTCAAAACAAATATTTCGATGTGCCGATTATTAAAGACCTTGAAGAAGTGGAAAGACCGGCAGATCAACACACTTTGACAAAACGGTACAATGAAGCAGCCGTTGAATTCATCAATGGCAATAAGGATAAACCGTTCTTCTTGTATTTAGCGCACAACCTACCACATGTGCCATTATATGCGGCTACTGAAGCGCTTGGGAAATCGAAACGGGGGCTTTTCGGTGACGTGGTTCAGGAAATCGATTATGGTGTTGGAATGATCATTAAAGCTCTGGAGGATAATGGACTGGACAAAAATACGCTTGTGGTGTTCACTTCTGATAATGGGCCTTGGTTGTCGTATTTCGATCATGGAGGATCAGCGGGATTGTTGCATGATGGCAAAGGCACCACCTGGGAAGGAGGCATGAGAGTGCCAGGTATATTCTGGTGGCCTGGTAAAATTAAGCAGGGCATTGTAGATCATATGGGCTCGACCATGGACTTGTTGCCAACTGCCAGCAAGTTGGCGAATGTTGGTATTCCTGACGACAGAACCATTGATGGGGTAGACCTTACTCCGGTGTTGTTTGGTAGCGGTGCGTCAAATAGGGATAATTTGATCTATTACAGAAATCAAACAGTATATGCAGCCAGAAAAGGCGCATACAAGTTGCATTTTACGACGCAAACAGCTTACGTAAAAGACACTAAGAAAACGCAACATGAACAACCACTACTCTTTAATGTTGAAGTAGATCCATCAGAGAAATATAACATTGCTGGTGAGAATCCTGAGATTGTAGCAGATATCATCGCTATGGTTGATGCTCACAAAGCAAATGTGAAACCAGTAAAAGATCAACTAGACGAACGTTTGTAATTCGCTTATTTTTTATTTTAATATTATTCATTTTAACAAAAGGAATTTGATTGGCATGAAAAGAAACCTATTGCTACTTACATTATTTATTGCTTCATCAACGCTCTCAGTTGCTCAGCCCAATGAAGACAGACAGGGTGCCTGGTATATGTATTTTTGGAATACCTCAATAGGAGAATCAGGTTGGGGATTTCAAGGCGATATTCAGCATAGGAATTGGAATGTGATCGGTGATTTGGAGCAGTTGCTTTTAAGAGGTGGTATCACTTACAGTCCGAAGGACGCTGGAGTGAAATTCACATTTGGATATGGCAATATCCAGACCGGTGCTTATGGTGACGATAATTCAACTACAAGTGAAAGTCGTATCTATCAGGAAGCTTTATTTCCTCAGAAACTGGGTGGAAGATTCTACCTCAATCATCGAATTCGATACGAACAGCGGTTCGTTGAAAATCAGGACTTTAGGACAAGGTATCGGTACAATTTATTTGTGAATATTCCCTTGAATAATCCGTCGATCTCTGACGGTACTGTTTATTTGGCCTTGTATAACGAACTGTTTATTAATGCGCAAAGAGATATTGGAGATGGTCGCTCTGTTGAAATATTTGATAGAAACCGGTTCTATACAGCAGTTGGCTATGCCTTCAAAAAATCCCTCAGGGTTCAGCTAGGCACTATGCGCCAAAGTACGAACGGTTGGACTAAAAACCAACTGCAGTTTAGCTTACACCATACAATTTAACTTTGTAACTTTTCAAGTCTAACTTGTCCCTTTAATTCAACTAACTATTCTATCAAACTTCCTTATGAGACTCTACTTGACCTATCTGCTTTCATTTATTCTAATTGCTTCATGCTCTTCACCAAAGCCTAAAGAAAAGGGAAATGACAAGACCGAAATGGTACCGCCCGTTATAGCTCCCTTCGATGATGTAGATATACTTTCTATTAACGACTGGTGGAATAGGGAGGAAAATAAAATTATCAACCTAAAAGTGGATCGAAAAGATGTGGTGGCTTTTGGTATTTATACAGTTGCAAATAATACACTTAAATTATCCGCACAGCTTTACCCCTTGTATCCTGCCGAAACCAGAGAGGTGAGATTGGAGATCAAAAAAGATGGAGTCTGGAATGAAATAGCCAAACAGATGGTTAACGACCTGGGATGGTCTGCGCTGTTTAGAGTCGAGAATTGGGATTCTACGGTGGACACTCCATATCGATTGCTTCATGGTGAACAAGCATCATTTGAGGGATTGGTAAGAAAAGATCCAATTGACAAAGAGGAAATCAGATTAGCTGCACTGTCATGCAATAGCAATAAGGATCGTGGCGACCGAGCAAACTATGTCCGTAATATTGATCATCAGGATCCTGACCTGATTTTTTTTGCAGGAGATCAGTCTTATGATCACAAAGAACATACTGCAGCATGGTTAAAGTTTGGATTACAATTTAGAGAAATATTTAGGAAAAGGCCATGTATTACCATTCCAGACGATCATGATATAGGGCAAGGAAACCTATGGGGAGAGTATGGAAAAATTGCTTCCTCTACGGCTGGAAACGATGGTGGATATTTTTATCATCATGAATATGTGAAAATGGTGGAAAGGTGTCAAACTGCTCACTTGCCCGATCCTTATGACCCAACACCTGTAGAGCAAGGAATAGGGGTTTATTATACTAATTTAAACATTGGTGGAGTTGACTTTGCTATCATCGAGGATCGAAAGTTCAAATCAGGTCCTAAAGACAAAATACCGCAGCAAGGGCCCAGACCTGATCATATTAGAAATCCGGATTATGATCCAAAAACTGTTGATGTTGAAGGACTGGAGCTTCTTGGAGGCAGACAGCTGATATTTCTTGATGAGTGGGGACAGCAGACAGACGGTGTAGCAATGAAGGCTGTATTATCACAAACAGGTTTTTGCGGAGGAGCGCACATACACGGAAATAAAGACAATAGACTTCATGCGGATATGGATTCGAACGGTTGGCCTCAGACAGGAAGAAATAAGGCGCTAAAAGCCATTACTAGGGCTAATGCAGTCCATATAGCGGGTGATCAGCATTTGGCGACTGTGATAAAGCACGGAACAGATGAGTATGACGATGGTCCATGGGCATTTGTAGTGCCAGCTATTGTGAATAATTACTACAGCAGATGGTGGTGGCCAGAAGATGAAAAACCAGGTAAAAATTCAAACGACGTTTTGCCATGGACTGGTCAATATATGGACGGTTTTAATAATAAAATCACAATGCATGCCTATGTGAACCCTGAGAGCCCATCAAGCGGTGGTGGTTATGGTTTGATTAGGTTCCAGAAAAGTGAGAAGGATGTCGTTTTTGAGTGCTGGCCAAGAGATGTGGATGTAACAAAAGAGGGAGCGGAGCAGTTTGTCGGGTGGCCTTTCAAAGTATCCATGAATTGATGGATTCTGAACCCTTAACATGAGTCATGCCTAATGAAACTTCAAATCATGATTTAGAGAAAAAGACTTTCTGGCAAAGTCTTGGGCCGGGGATAATTACAGCAGCGCTGGTTTTTGGGCCAGGCAGCCTCACCATCAATACGAAACTAGGGGCGACCTATGGCTACTCACTACTTTGGGTGCTAATCCTGGCGATGGTTTTTATGATCGCTTTTACTGGTATGTCTACCAGGATAGGGTTGTTCGGAGATCGATCACTCATTCAGCAGATAAAAGCAAGATTTGGCAAGCCCGTTACTGTGATTATTGGATTGGGCGTTTTTTTAGTCACTGCATCATTTCAAGCAGGAAATACCGTGGGAGCCAGCCTGGCTTTTTCAGAGCTTTTTTCAAGTCCGCTAGTATTGTGGATTAGCTTCTTTACTGTAATTGCAATCTCCCTGCTTTTCTTCGGTTCATTTTATAAGATTTTAGAAAAGCTCATGATCGCTTTGGTACTGGTCATGCTCGCTTCATTCTTGCTCACCATCATTATGGCTTCTCCCAATTTGTTGGAAATAATAAAAGGAGTAGTTCCTTCCATCCCCACGGGTTCTGAATTTTTGATCATTACCCTAACTGCTTCTAGTTTTTCTATTGTTGGGGCTTTTTATCAGTCTTATCTGGTTGGTGAAAAAAAGTGGACTATCAATCAAAAACAACGGTCGATTCGGGAGAGCACTATGGGTATTGTCATCCTTGGACTCCTGTCTACTATGGTGATGCTTTGTGCTAGTGCTGTCTTGCATGTTGAAGGCATAGTAGTGAAAAGCGCCTCCGACTTGGGACTAGCCTTAGAACCCTTGTTTGGGGCTTTTACTTCCAATGTATTTATGATTGGTTTTTTTGCTGCGTCGTTTTCCTCAATGATTGGAAACGCCACCATAGGAGGAGTGATATTAGCAGATACTTTTTTCTCAGAGAGTCGACTCAATAGTATGAAAGTGCGACCGATGGTCATGTTGGTGATTGTGATTGGTGCTATAGTCGCCTATATTTTTGGGGCACTTCCATTGCAATTAATCATCTTTGCTCAGGGCATCACCGTAATTCTTGTACCATTAATAGCCTTGATTCTATTGTATTTTGCTAACTCTAAAAACCTACCAAAGGAGCTCATGAACTCTGGAGCCGTAAATGTAATTGGTGTTTTGGGAATCTTAGTTTTACTGTTTATGTCTGCCTATACTATCCAATATTTACTATTTTGACTATCAAATGAATATTAACACCGTCAAGGAGCTGGAAGAAAAACTCGCTGAACCCTCTGAAGCCTTGATTGAAGATATTGGCAAGACCGATGGCGATATTTTGGTTTTGGGTTTAGGTGGTAAAATGGGCCCTAGTCTGGGCCGATTGGTTGTGAATGCAATAAGGGAAGGTGGATTTGATAAAAGGGTTATAGGTGTATCACGGTTTTCTGATAAAAGGATGGAGGCTTCCATCAACCAAGATGGTATTGAAACCATTACAGGAGACTTACTTGATGAGCAATTTTTAAGCAACTTGCCAGAGGTTGAGAATGTCATTTATATGGCAGGCAATAAATTTGGAACATCAGGCAATGAGCATTTTACCTGGGCCATGAATTCCTATCTTCCTGGTAGAGTAGCTGAGAAATTTCGTAATTCGAGGATCGTGGTTTTTTCCAGTGGCAATATTTATCCATTCGTTCCTGTAGAAGGTGGGGGAGCTGATGAATCTATTGCTCCAGATCCTATTGGAGAGTATGCTCAATCGTGTCTGGGTAGAGAGCGTGTGTTTGAGCACTTTTCTATCAAGAATCAAACACCAATGCTGATTTATCGGCTGAATTATGCTGTGGATCTTCGATATGGAATCTTGTTGGAAGTGGCTAAGTCAGTATTTCAGAATAAACCAATTGATCTAACAACCGGGTATGTTAATGTTATTTGGCAGGGTGATGCGAATAGTTATGCACTTCGTAGTTTGTCACACTGTGAAAGTCCAGCGGAGAAATTGAATATTACTGGTCCGGAAACGATCTCCATTGAGTGGCTGGCGAGTGAATTCGGTAAAATAATGAAGACAGAAGTTGAGTTTGTAGGGACACCAGAGCCTACAGCTTTGTTAAATAATGCCGCCCGTTCGTTTAAGCTATTTGGCAAACCAACTGTCGATTTACAAAAGCTTGTAGTATGGACCGCTCATTGGGTATTGTCCGGTGGAGCTGAGCTGGGTAAGCCCACACATTTTCAGGAACGAAAAGGAAAATTTTAGGATGAAATTAGCACAGGATATTAAACAATTGCTTTTTGATGGAACCGTTATTCCAGCGCATCCTTTGGCCTTAGATGCAGATCGAAAATTGGATCCATTGCGCCAAAAGCTACTCACAAGGTATTATATCGAATCCGGTGCTGGTGGAGTAGCCGTGGGCGTCCATACTACCCAGTTTGAAATAAGACAGCCGGAGTTTGATTTGTTTGAAGACGTGTTATCTCTTGCGGCCAAGGAAATCAATAGAAAACCAATTGGTAGGCCTTTCATAAAAGTTGCGGGAATCTGTGGTCCCACTGAGCAGGCAGTTAATGAGGCTAAAATAGCTTCCAGGCTGGGTTATGACCTGGGACTACTTAGTATTAGTGGCTTAGGTGATTGGAGTGAAGAAAAACTTTTAGAGCGAGCTAAAATTGTGGGCGAACATATTCCTCTATTTGGCTTTTATTTACAACCCTCTGTAGGTGGAAAGGTCTTGAGTGAGAATTTTTGGAAGCAGTTTGCAGAAATCCCAAGTGTCTACGCAATTAAAATAGCCCCATTCAATCGCTACCAGACTTTGGAAGTGATGAGGGCAGTTTGCAACTCATCGAGATGCGACGATATCGCGATCTATACGGGCAATGACGACAATATCGTCAATGATTTACTCACCACTTATGAAGTTGAGACCAAGAGGGGAACAGTGCGAAAGGAGATTGTAGGAGGGTTGCTAGGCCATTGGGCTGTTTGGACACAAGTAGCGGTAAAACTGCTTGAGGAGATTAAGACAGAAAAAGGATCAGGAGTTAAAATCGACCGATCCTGGTTGACGCAAAACGTAGTAGTCACAGATGCGAATGCCGCTTTCTTCGACACTAAGAATAATTTCAGAGGTTGTATTGCGGGCATACATGAAGTGCTCAGGCGTCAAGGATTACTAGAAGGAATCTGGTGTCTTAATCCATCAGAGACTCTATCCGAAGGACAGTCAAAAGAAATTGATAGGGTTTACACCGAATACCCGCAAATGAATGATGATGAATTCATCCAAGCCAATCTGGAAAGCTGGAAGGCAGAATTGCATTAAGTGCAGTCCTTTGGATTACTTCATTGTCAAAGGGCCCTAATTAATTTCTCTTTCAGATAGATCTTCCTATTTATTGCTTCACTGGATATAATGATTGCTCTTATTTCCACAGTGGCATACAGGACTCACTGTCTAATGTTTAATTCAATACCTTGCCTTCAACTATAATCATTATGACAAATCAACCGCTAATTCCCCTTCGATATGTAATGGTCTTTGGGACATTTCTATTGTCCTTACTCTTATACATCGACAGAGCCTGTATATCGGCTGCCAAGGGTGCTATTTCTGAGTCCCTGGGTTTTTCTGATAAGCAAATGGGATGGGTGCTCTCAATTTTCGCATTGGGCTATGCACTTTTTCAAGTGCCCTCAGGAATTGCTGGTGATAAATACGGACCTAGGAAAGTACTAACAGCTGTAGTAACCTTATGGTCCATTTTTACAGCTTTCACAGGGTTAGCATGGAATTACGCTTCGATGCTCGTTGTGAGGTTCCTGTTTGGAGCTGGAGAGGCAGGAGCTTTCCCAAACATGGCGAGAACCATATTCAGTTGGATGCCTGTTAAGGAGCGGGGAATAACGCAAGGGATCAATTTCTCCGGATCAAGAATAGGATCAGCATTCGCATTACCGGCTGTGGCATGGATGATAACCGAATTAGGCTGGAGGGCATCTTTTTACATTTTAGGAGCTGTAGGTTTTTTGTGGTCGGCTGCCTGGTGGTTTTTCTTTAGGGATAACCCGGAAGACCATCCTTCTATGTCTGATGCTGAAAAGGAATTGATCTTAGCGGAAAGACAAGAACAAACAACAGAGAAGGCAAGCATAAGTGCGAGTATAGTCTTTGGTTCAAAAAATGTTTGGTTGGCCATGATTCAGTACTTCGCCAGTAATTTTACTTTTTTCTTTACGCTCACCTGGTTGTTGCCCTATGTGAAAGAAACATACAATCTTGGTCTACAAGAGGCAGGTTGGTATGCATCTATTCCTATTCTATGTGGTGCAATGGGCAACTGGTTTTCAGGGTGGATGATTGATAAAATCTACAAGTCTGGTAACTGGAAATTGTCGAGAGTAGCACCTGCAGTGATGGGATTTGCTTTAGCCGCATCGGGGCTTGTGTTTAGTGTATTTATGAGTGATGTGGGATGGGCCATCTTCTTTTTATCAATAGCAGTATTTGGAGCGGATATGACACTCAGCCCGTCATGGTCGCTTTGTATCGATATTGGGAAAAAGAATGCAGGAGCAGTTTCCGGAACAATGAATATGGCAGGCAACATTGGAGCATTTATCACTGCATTGTCATTTCCATATTTGGTTGATTGGTTTGGTGGGGTGAAGCCATTCTTTTTTATAGCTGCATCACTTTGTGTGATGGCAATATTCCTGTGGTTTTTGGTTAAGCCAGATAAGAGTTTAGAAGAGTTTTAATTCAAAAAGAGTATAAGAACAGATATGAAATTAGCATTAAATACCTTGGTATATGAGGTTGGAGCAGTTCCACCGGACAAGTCACTACAGAGTGCAGCAAAATTTGGTTTCAAGTATATAGAGTATGCGGGTATCCGTCAAGGAAACCCGACCACTATGTCTGGTGATATGAAGAAAAATGTGATCAACATTTTCAAAGACAATGGACTCGTAAGTACTCAGATGTTGTTGGTAGCGACCAAGGACACTTCGTCCTCTGACCCTAAAAAACGTCAGACAACTATGGACTACCTAAAAGCTTGTGGAGATTTTCAGAAAGAACTTGGCGGAAGGCAGGTCTTGGTTTGTTGGGGAGGCGGACTATATGAGCTAGGTATGAAACCAGAAGACAGCTGGAAGATTATGGTGGAGCAGGTGCGGCATTATGCAGAGTGGTGCCAGGAAAGAGATTTGATAGTGGGATTGGAGCTTGATCCGCACGTGTACTTTATCATCAACAATACCTACAAAATGGCTAAGGCCATTGAGGATATAGGCATGCCAAATGTATATCCTAACGTTGATGTGGGACACTTGGTGATTACCAGGGAAGAGCCAGAATTGCTTGAAAAACTTGCCCCAAGATTGTTACATGTTCACTTGAGTGAAACAGAATCTTTGGATCATACGAATGATATTTTGGGAACCGGAGTTGTAGACTTCAAAGCTTACGTAGATAAGTGTATTGAGCTTGGAATCGAAGAGAACTGTAAGAAATGGGGAGAGCCTTGCGTGGCAGGTATTGAGATGGGTAGTGAAGCAAGTGGAGGCTTTGTAGAAGAGCCAGACAGGTGGGTGCAGGAAAGCCTTGACTATTTGGCCAAGACAATGCCGGAATTGACCATGTAATCCATTAAATTTCAAGCATTAAAAAATTTTACGAAAAAATGAAAATAGCGATAGATTGTGATGATGCGGCAGTGGACTTGAAAGATGTCATTTTTGAGCATATTCAATCCAAAGGAATAGAAATAGCGGACTTGAAAGAGTCCAGGCCAGATCCCGCCATGTACCCTGAAATTGGGTACAATCTGGCTAAAAAGATTCAGGATAAGTCATTTGATCGAGGTATTCTTTTTTGTGGAACTGGTCAAGGTATGGCCATGGTAGCTAATAAGGTTGAAGGTGTTTTCGCCGGAACTTGTCACGATGTATATTCTGCGGAAAGGGTAAGAAAAAGTAATGACGCGCAAGTGATTACAATGGGTGCCAGAGTTGTTGGGCCAGAACTGGCAAAAACCATCATAGATGCCTGGCTGGATTCGGAGTTCTCTGGGGGTGGATCAGCTCCGAAAGTGAACCAAATGCGAGATTTGGAAAAACAATCATTTAACTCTTAATAGATCAACTATGCAAAAGATAATCAACAACCCGGATGACGTAGTTGAAGAAATGGTGCAGGGCTTTGTCAAGGCTCATTCGGATATCATTTCAGCAACAGATAATGACAGGGTTTTAAAATACAAGGAAGCACCAGTCCAGGGGAAGGTCGGTATTGTGACAGGAGGAGGTTCCGGACACAAGCCTGCATTTTCTGGTTACCTGGGAAAAAATATGGTAGATGCTGTAGCTGTTGGAGAGATATTCTCTTCACCTCCAGCGATGATGTTTTATGATGCAATCAAGGCTGCTGCTGGAGGAAAAGGAGTAGCTGTGCTATATGGCAACTATGCCGGGGATAACATGAACGTCAAGATGGCAATTGAAATGCTGGAAGATGATGACATTGAAGTGAAGACCGTTGTAGCCAACGATGATGTGCCCTCTGCTCCAAAAACGGAGCTGGACAAAAGAAGAGGTGTTGCTGGTGAAATTCTCATGTGGAAAGTAGGAGGTGCAAAGGCGGCTATGGGCGCTGATCTTGATGCTGTCATTGCTGCTGCACAAAAGTCGATTGACAACACTAGAAGCGTTGGTGTTGGGCTATCTCCATGTACTTTGCCACAAGTCGGGCACCCCAACTTTGAGATTGAGCCAGGTAAAATGGAAATGGGTATCGGGCATCACGGTGAGCCGGGAATCGAAGTGGTCGATTTGGAAACAGCTGATAAGATTGCGGTCAAAATGTGTAATCTGGTTGTCGAAGATCTTCCATTTGAAAGTGGTGACGATGTGGTCGTTTTGGTTTCAGGGCTTGGCGCTACGCCTTGTTTGGAACAGTACATTTACTACAACGAAGTAGAAAAGATATTAGGGCAAAAAGGAATCAATATTCATAGGTCATATGTAGGTGACTATTTCACATCACTAGATAT
Source organism: Cyclobacteriaceae bacterium (assembly GCA_049115735.1). Lineage (GTDB taxonomy): Bacteria > Bacteroidota > Bacteroidia > Cytophagales > Cyclobacteriaceae > CAXBNB01. The sequence goes on from JAGDZP010000012.1 coordinate 496,245, forward strand.
GCAAGGCATTACATTGACACTACTCAAGCTTGATGATGAGTTGAAGGAATGCATGGACTATGAATGCAATTCTATCGCACTAAAACAGTTTTCGTGATGAGTAGTTTTTCGAATGAAGCAGGTGCTGTAATCGTGCAATATATGATCAAAGCGATACAAGACAATAAGCAATACCTCAGTGATATCGATGGTAAGATTGGTGATGGGGATCATGGGGTAAATATGAACAAGGGTTTTTCTCTCACGGAAGAAGCTTTGGCCGCTGAGCCCGGTGATATGTCGCATGGGTTTGGAATGCTCTCAAAAATACTCATGACCAAAATCGGAGGGTCAATGGGTCCTTTGTACGGTATGTTTTTCAAAGCATTTGCGAAGGAGAGCGAAGGAGAGGAAGAAATAAACGAGTTGGTGGTACGAGGAATGCTAAATGGAGCAGTAACTAAGCTTCAAGTGATTAGTCCAGCCAAGCCAGGAGATAAAACGCTGATTGACGCTTTAAGTCCAGCAGTTGATGCATTGAACACTGCGCTGGACGGAGGAGATGGCTTAGGCGTGGCTTTGAAAGCAATGAAAAAAGCAGCCGAAGAAGGCCGTGATTCTACGGTTGATATGGTTGCCAAATTAGGGCGGTCAGCGAGACTGGGAGACAGGTCTAAAGGCGTGTTGGATGCAGGGGCAACTTCTTGTGCTTTGCTGCTAGGCACTTTTGCTGATTCGGCTATTGCATTGACCGAAGGATAAAAATTAAATAAACCCTTCAGACCAAACCAAAGGAATGGTAATTCTCAAAACATAAATAAACTATGAAACAAGCAGTAATTATTGGGTTTTTAGGAAAAACCCAGGATAGATTTTCTGAATATCAGCAGCCAGCAGACACCAAGCAAAAATTGCAGTCTGTTGTAGACATCAATGGATTTGATGGGGTAGAGATGGTTTACCCTTATGAAACTGGTGATCCGGCAGAAACGAAGAAAATGATGAACGATATGGAGCTAAGTTTTGCCGCCATCAACGTAAACATCAAAAAAGAACCTGAATGGGTAGCTGGAGCCCTGACCCGCCCTGAAAAGGCTATTCGTCAACGGGCCATTGAAATGATCAAAAAGGGCAAAGAATATGCAAAAGCAGTGGGAGCTCCACATGTGACCGTATGTCCATTGAGTGACGGCTATGACCACCTCTTCCAGGTGGACTATGCCAAAGCCTGGAGAAGCATGATCGATGCTATAGGTGAAGCCGCTGAGTACATGCAAGAAATACCTCTTTTCATTGAATACAAATACAATGAAACACGGGTACACTGTACAATGGATACTGCTGCAAAAGCGCTGTTGATTTTGAAAGAAGTAAACCTGCCTAATTGCACAGGGGTAACCCTCGATATTGGACACTCGCTATACAGCAATGAAAATCCAGCCCAGTCACTTATGACTATCGTGGAGTCTGGGTTCGAGCCATACATCCACACCAATGATAACGACTGTAGGCATGACTGGGACTTGATCGGGGCAAGTAGAAACTTCCTACACTATGTGGAAATCATGTTCTACGCTAGAGAGATAGGTTATGACAAGTACTTCACAACAGATGCTTCACCTCGGATATTCGATAAGATAGACTACTTCGAACGACACACGGAAATCACCAAAGGTGTGTGGGATTTGGTAGGAAACCTGGACAGAGCGAAGTACCGTAAGCTTATGCAGGAAGAAGACTGGATCGAGTTGATGCGTTTGGTCAATAAAGAGATTTACAGGGTCTGATAATTTCGAATTAAAGTATTAGGTACACGGTTTGCCATAATTGGTATTCCTTACTCTTAAAATATAAATAGATTAATATGAAGTCTAAGTTGCTAATAGTCGCTTTGCTAATTGCCAATTGTTCTTTGGCTCAGAATTCCGCAAAAACCTCAGGTGAACTCAAAAAGTGGCATAAAGTCACGCTCGATTTTGAGGGTCCTGAAGTAAGCGAGTCTGATGAAAACAACCCTTTCTCCAATTATCGTTTGGACGTAGTATTCAATCATGCTGCAAGCGGGAAGAGCTACAAAGTACCCGGTTATTTCGCCGCTGACGGAAATGCAGCCAATACTTCATCTAAAAAGGGAAATGTATGGCGTGTGCATTTTGCTGCTGACGAAACGGGTGAATGGAATTACAAAGTGAATTTTAGAAAAGGAAATTTTGTAGCGGTCAGTGACAAAGAAAAGACAGGAGAATCCGGGGAATATATGGATCAGCAAGAGGGTAGTTTCGATATTGGCGCTACGGATAAGACAGGTCGGGATTTTAGAGGAAGAGGACGACTGCAATATATTGGAGAACATTATTTACGCCTTGCCGAAAGTGGTGAATACTTTCTGAAGCAAGGGCCAGATGCTCCTGAAAATATCTTCTCTTATGCTGATTTTGATGGTACCTTTCATAACGATGGTCATCAGGACCAAATGGTGAAAACCTGGGAGGCGCATCTTCAGGATTGGAAGGAAGGTGATCCAAGCTGGAAGGATGGCAAAGGAAAAGCCCTTGTTGGTGCTTTGAATTATTTGGTGTCTGAGGGGCTTAACGCATTTTCTTTTTTGACTTTAAATATCGCCGGGGATGACCAGAATGTGTTTCCCTATGTAGACTATGATGATTATACACGATTTGATGTGTCTAAGCTTGGACAGTGGGAGATTCTTTTTGAGCATGCAACGAAAAACGGAATATTTCTACACTTCAAAATGGCTGAAGTTGAAAATCAGGGATTGCTAGATGGAGGGGGAGTAGGCCTTGAACGCAAACTTTATTATCGTGAACTAATTGCACGCTTTGGACACCATTTAGCCCTCAACTGGAACGTATGCGAAGAGAATGGAGACTGGGTAAAGAACAACCGAACACCACCACAGTTTACCATGCAGCGCTTGTCTATGGCCCAATATTTCTATGACCATGATCCTTACAGACACCATGTAGTCATTCACAATGGAAACCCTTTTGACGATCTATTAGGGCCAGAATCTAAATATACTGGTCCGTCCGTCCAAACGAATAAGCCTGACTTTAGAAATGTACATGGAAGCGTGATCAAATGGCGGAAAAAGTCGAGAGAAGCAGGTAAGCCCTGGGCAGTAGCTGTTGATGAACCAGGGGATGCTCAGCATTCACTTGTGCCAGACAAAGATGATATTACTCATGATGATGCAAGGATAAATGCTCTTTGGGGAGCAATGATGGCCGGTGCATGGGGAGTAGAATGGTACTTCGGCTACAAACATGATCACTCCGATTTGACTTGCGAGGACTGGCGTTCAAGAGATTTATTTTGGGATCAATGCAAAATAGCTTTAGACTTCTTTACACAAAACGATATTCCATATTGGGAGATGAACCCAATGGATGAACTCTTGAGTACCGAAGATTTTTGCTTCGCCAAGGAAAATGAGGTGTACATTGTATTCATTAAAAAAGGAGGGGAGACTACTTTAGACCTGAGTGCAGCTAGCGGTGATTTCAATATTCAATGGTTCAATCCAAGAAACGGCGAATTCCATAAAAGGACTAAGTCATTGAAAGCAGGAGTGAAGGTTGACCTTGAAGCACCAAAAGACAAAGAGAAGGATTGGGTGGCGCTACTTAAGAAAAAATAGAACTCAATAAC
>JAGDZP010000013.1:0-303284 GCA_049115735.1 Cyclobacteriaceae bacterium
CGGCCTTATCGGCTACAGATTACACAGCGGTTAATGATGGAGATCGGGTATTGACCTTTACAGGATCAGTTGGAGAGGTGCAGTCTTTCACAGTTACCGTGGATGATGATGCGGTAGTAGAGAATGATGAGACGTTACAAGTATTCATGCGAGATTATGTAGGTCCTGAGTCGTTAGACGGCACAGAGACTAAAAACATCAGTGATGATGCGATCTTAACGATATTGAATGATGATGTTACAGTGTTGAGTTTGGATGAGGTGAGCGTAACAGAGGGAGATGCACCAGGTACAGTGACAGTAGATGTTACTGTAACTTCGGGAGCAGATGTACAGGATGAGATAAGTATCAATGTATCAACAGCAGATGACACAGCAGGTTCAGGTGGAGCGTTAGCAACAGGGTTGGATGATTATGTTCCAGTGGTGAATGAGGTAGTTACCTTCCCAGCTGGAACTTCAGCGGGCGATACTCAAACAGTAACAATCACAATCAATGGAGATGATGTAGTAGAGAACGATGAGACTATATCTGTAGAATTTAGTGGTGGCTTCACTGGAGTAAGTTCAGCGAATGTGACCCCATATGATGACAGTGATACCGGTGAGGTTACTATTGATAATAATGATGCAGTAGTGATCACATTGAATGACCCATCGGGTAATGAGGATGATGGAGAGATTGAGGTAACGTTGACAACAGGTTTGGCAGTACAGGGTGGATTTAGTTTGAATGTGAACTCTACGGATGGCACAGCAGAGTTGAGTAATGCAGACTACACGAGGGTACAGAACCAGCCAGTGACCTTCAGTGGTACAGCCGGTGAGGTACAGTCTTTCACGATCACAATTACCGTTGATGATACAGTAGAAGAAGATGAGACCTTGAGTATCAGCATGGCTGACTACTCAGGACCTACGTCGCTTGCTACTACCACGGAAGACATTACCGATACCAATACAGTAACGATCATCAATGATGATCAGACCGTATTGACGATAGCCGATGTGAGTATAAACGAAGACGAGGGACCTGCGGTAATTACTGTGGTTTCTACCAATGCAGTACAAGGAGGATTCGATGTTGATGTCAACACTTTAGATGTAAGTGCTACTCAAGCGGATTCAGATTATACAGACGCAGGACAAACATTGTCTTTTGCAGGTACATCAAATGAGTCTGTTCAGTTCAACGTTACGTTGGGAGCAGATGATAAGGTAGAAATTGACGAAGAACTGATGATTACTATGGACACTTACATGGGTCCTGAATCTAATAGTGGTACAGTAACTCATGACATTGCAGATGATGCAGTACTTACAATCGTCAATGATGATCAAACAGTACTTACAATAGCGAACCAAAGTGGATTAGAGGATGACGGAGCTATGACAATTACTGTTACCTCTAGTAATCAGGTTGATGGAGGGTTCTTATTGAACCTTGATTTGGAAGATGACTTGGCTACTGTGGCCGATTTGGACTACACGGATGCTACTCCACAGCTTTCATTTGATGGTACAAGCGACAATGAAACGCAGACCTTCATAGTAGTGCCTACAACAGATTCTAGAGTTGAGAGTGACGAAACCTTAGACGTGGTTATGTCTACGGTTGCTGCGAATACAACGGGAATCACCAGTGATGATTTTGATATTACTGATTCGGCAGTAGTTACAATAACAAACGATGATGCTGCTGAAGTTAGATTTACAGCTGGAACTACTCTAGTTTCTCAGGATGAAGAAACCACAACAATGACTTTCGTTGTTGAACTGACAAATCCTGTCGATGTAGACGTAGAAGTTCCTGTTAATGTAACTGGAGGTACTGCCGCCGGTGTTGGAGTGGATTTCACAGTTCCTGGAACTACAGTGGTGATACCGGCCGACGATACTACTGTTGATTTTGATATCTCAATAGTTCAGGAAACTATAGTAGAATCTGATGAAACAATAGAATTGGCATTGGCAATTCCAGATCCTACGACAACCACACTTCCAGCTTCTGAGGCTAGAGATGTTACACTGTCTGTTAGTGCCAATACAGCTACTGGTACGGTGGTAAATACAGATCAGGCTAACGTTACTATCGCTAGTGTTAGCACCATTGATGAACCAGACAATGGAGAGACATCCAATTTGGTATTCACAGTGACTCTAGATGAGCCAGTGGATGGTGGATTTGATATTAACTTCACCACAGAAGACGGAGTGGCTATAGCAGGTTCTGATTTTATCGACAATGACAACTCTCTGAACTTTACTGGTAATATCTTACCTGCTGATGAATTCAGAGAAGTAATTGTGGTAGTTACAGGTGACAATACTGTAGAAGCAATAAATGAAGATTTAAGCTTTGTATTGGGAGCCATTACAATGGGTAACACGGATGTAGATTCGAATGATATTCTTGTTGCCATGAATACGGCTACAGTAAATATTGTCGATAACGATCAAGCCATAGCGCAATTCATTGAATCGTCTATTAGTCAGGATGAGGAGTCTGGTACAATGACTTTTGAAGTAGAGTTGACTAATCCAGTAGATGTTGATGTGGACGTTGCTATTGATTTGTCGAATGTTACTACCGAAGTTGAGGATTATGTACTACCTGCTTCAACTACTTTGACATTTGTAGCGGGAGACCAAAGTGAAGACTATGTACTTAGCTTGGTTGATGATGCTATTGTTGAAATTGATGAAGAGTTTGATATGTCAATTGGAACCATAACACCAGCGGCGACAAGAGATGTTGTGAATACAGGGGTTGGATCATCTGATGGTACTATTGTCAATACTGATCAGGCCACCGTATCGTTATCTGCGTCAACTGGTAGCGTCAATGAGGGTCTGTCAGGAACTACAGACTTGATCTTTGTCGCGACACTGGATAATCCGGTTGATGATGGTTTCACATTAGCTTATACTACAGATGATGTTTCTACTACGGCAATTGATTATAATGATAATGACGATAGCATGAACTTCTCTGGAAATGCAGGCGAGGCAATGACAATTACGGTTCCTGTAGTAGGTGATAATATTGTAGAGGCTGATGAAACTTTAAATTTAAGTTTAGGTGCTGTTTCCGGAGCTACCGTGGATCTAAGCGATATTCTGATTTCTGGTACTCCACAAGTTGGTACTATAGTTAATGATGATGCAGCCGATGTAATAATGGCTACAAGTACCTTAAGTGTATCTCAGAATGAGGAAATAGCCTCAATGAAGTTTACCATCGAATTGACAAACCCTGTTGACATTGCGGTTGAGGTTCCTGTAAATATTGTTGGTGGAACAGCCCAGGCCTTAGGTACTGACTATACTGTTCCTAGCACGACGGTTACATTTGCAGCAGGAGATGAAAGTGAAGTATTTGATATCAGCATTGAAAATGATGTCATAGTAGAAGCTGATGAGACCATCTTGCTTGCATTAGGTTCACCGAGCTTGAGTGCAGTAAGAGATGTTTCAACGTCCGGTAGTCAGTTTGAAGCCGATGGTACTATTGTGAACACTGATCAAGCTAACTTGACGTTGACAGCTACTAACGCTTCAGTGTCAGAAGCTAATGCCGGGGCAGATAACCTGACGTTCACTGCAACACTTAGTGCACCAGTTGATCAAGGATTTGATGTTGCATATACTTCTGATAATGGTACGGCATTGGCTGGATCAGATTATGTCAACAATGATGGAGCTTTGACTTTCAACGGAAATAGTGCTAATGAAATAAGGTCATTCGATGTTGTAGTGTTGAACAATGATGTTGTTGAACCAAACATTGAAGAAATGACCGCATCACTTGGTGTTATTTCATTGAACAATACCGGTATTGATGTTAATGACATTACAATTGTAGGCAATACTCAAACTGGTTCAATCATAGATGATGATGTAACTACCATTACTTTGGAAGATGTATCTGGTGATGAAGGTGATAGTCCTGATGAAACCATTACACTTAATATTACTTCGAGTCACGCAGTAGAAGGTGGTTTCAGTATCTTGGTCAATACCACTGATGGTACAGCGACCATTGCTGATTCTGATTATACTGGTCTAAGTGATGAATTAGTAATGTTTGCTGGTACAGCCAACGAATCAGAGACTGTATCAATAGTTACAACTGCTGATACCAAAGTAGAGGCTGATGAAACTGTATCTGTTGCAGTATCTGATGCGTCGGGTCTGTCATTGACATTTGATACAGAGGACTTTGTATTAACTGATGATGCGACAGTTACCATTCTTAACGATGATGAGGCTACTATCACAATTAGTGAGCCGATAGCGGTTGATGAAGGTGACTCAGGTGACAATACCACGATTGTTTTCAGCGTAACATTGAGCAATGAAGTAGATCAGGACGTTACTGTCGATTTTGCCACTTCGGATGTAGAAGCAGCAGTTGGACTGGATTACGTGTCTGAAGTTGGAACACTAACATTCAATGCAGGTGCGGTAGGTTCTCAATCTATCACGGTTGAAGTTATTGAGGATGCAGTGGTTGAGTTACCGACCGAAACATTTGAGTTAGTACTTTCTGATTTGGATACTGAAAGGAGTGTCACGCTTGATGGTGGGGCAGCTACTCTCACAAGTGTGGGTACGATCACAGATGATGATTCAGCAACTATTGCAATTTCTGATGCCGAAGTAAGTGAAGGAAATGACGGTACTGTTACCTTGAGTTTCGATGTAGAAATGACTGGTCAGGTTGATCAGGACGTGGTAGTATCTTATACTATTCCAAGTAGCACAGCTACAGTCAATGATGATTATACATTGCCGGCATTGTCAAACGTGACAATAACTACCGGTAGTACTTTAGCTGAAATTTCAATACCAGTTAATGGTGATGAAGTAGTAGAATTGGATGAAACAATTAACATTACGCTGACTACAACCGATGCTGGTGCAAGAGATGTTTCTTTCTCTGCCACGAACGCAGTTGGTACTATCACTAATGATGATTCAGCAACAATCACAGTCGCTGATGTTGAAATTGAAGAAGGGGACGCTTCGTTTAGTACGTTGACTTTCACTGCAGTTCTTGACAATGAAGTTGATGAGAGTATAACTGTTGACTTTAATACTCAGGACGATGGCGCTGTGGCAGGAAGCGATTACTTATCGAACAATGGAACGTTGACATTTAATGGTAGCGCCGACGAATCAAGAACATTCAGTGTTCAAATTCTTGGAGATGAGGTAGTTGAAGCTGATGAGTTGTTCAACATTGTTTATACCAACTTCAATGCTGATGGTAGGGATGTGACAATGGCCACTTCAACAATGGGTACTATTCTCAATAATGATCAGGCTACCTTGGCTATTGACGATGTTTCAATGACCGAGGGTAATACCGGAATGACAAACTTTGAATTCATCGTAACCTTAGATGGAGAAGTTGATCAGGCATTTACGCTTGATTATACAACTCAGGATGTTGTTGATGGAGCTACTATAGCCGATAGTGATTATGTTGCTAACTCCGGAAGCCTGAACTTCTCAGGTGCAGATGGTGAGGAAATGACAATCACTGTTGAGGTTAATGGCGATCTGGTTGTTGAAGTAGACGAAGTGTTTGAAGTGCTTCTAAGTACTATTGATGCAGATGGTAAGAACGTAGTGTTCTCTGATGAGTTGGGTGAAGGTACTATCGAGAATGATGATAGCTTACCTGTTGTTACACCAGATTTGGCATTCGATATTGATGAAGATGCTGCCAATACGACCCAGGTTGGAGAAGTGACGTCAGAAGACCTCAACGGAAGTCCTGCTTGGAGTATCACAGATGGCAATGCGGATGGTATCTTTACAATTGGAGCAGCTGACGGAATCATATCAGTTACTGACAATACAAATCTTGATCGTGAGACCACAGATATATATACGATTACTGTAACTGTCTCTGATGGATTGAATACTAGTGATCCAGAGACAGTGAGTATTACGATTAATGATGTGAATGATAATCCTCCAGTAATTACGGCAGACCAATCATTTACAATTAGTGATGATGCATTGGATGAAACGGCTATTGGAGTTGTTGCTGCAACAGATGTTGATCTCAATACGACGTTTAGTTCTTGGTTGATAGTATCAGGAAATGAAGACGGAGTGGTAGAAATCAATCCAAATACGGGTGAGTTATTTGTTGCCGATGGTACAAATCTTGATTTTGATGTTACTTCATCTTATACTTTAGGTGTAACTGTTTTTGATGGAAACGTTACTAGTGCTGAGGTAACCGTCACAATTACAGTGATTGATACTAATGATGCTCCAACAGATATGACGCTCACTGATTCAACTGATGAGGACGGTGATACTTCTAATGTAGATATATTGGAGTCGGTAGGCGTAGGAACGCTGATCGGATTCTTTGAAACTACTGATGTAGATTTGAATGATAGTCATACGTACGAGTTGGTGGATGGTGATGGAAGCCTTCACAACCACTTGTTTGAGATAGCAGGAACTGACCTGCGTACGTTTGTAATGCTTGATTTTGAGGAGACTGCAGTTGCTTCGATAAGAGTAAGAACTACGGACGCTGCTGGTGAGTCTTTTGAGAAGGTATTTACTATTACCTTGATTCAGGATACTACATTGCCTGTCGAAATTTGGAACACGATTACTCCAAACAATGATGGTTATAATGATACGTGGATTATTGATAACATATCTTCAGATCCACAGGCTCAAATTATTATTACGGATGTTTATAAAAACGTAGTATACAATAGTATCGGATACACAGTACCATTCGATGGTACCTTTAATGGTAACCCGCTACCAACAGGAGCTTATCCATTCTCCATCAAACTATCGACTGGTGAAGAGATAAAAGGAATACTGCACATATTAAGACTAAAGAATTAAATAGCAACCAATAAATAATGTTTCGATGAAAAGGTTAGGTATATTAATAGTAATTATTGGAATTCATACTGAACTGTTTGCACAGCAAGGGGTTCCAACCGTTCTGCAGCGTTATAGACACTTACCGTTTTTTAGCCCAGCGCTTACAGGTGTCAGTGACTATGTGGATGTCAATGTTGGACATGGAATTCAACCCTTAGGTTCGGGCCAATCCTTGAAGACCAATTTATTGAGTGCATATTATTCTACACGGCAGCATGGACACGGTAGAAGTAATTCTATTAGAGGTACAGGTACTGAAACGCAAGATGATTTTTATGCTAACAAGCATACACAAGCAAGATTAAAAATTGGTTTTGGTACTGCGTTGTTTACCGAAAGTATTGGTGAATTTAGCAATACTTATAACAGTACTTCTGCTGCTGTACATGTGCCAGTAGCAGATCATACTTACGTATCGCTGGGCTTGGCTGTTGGTTTTAACATTACGAAAGTTGATTTACCTAATTTGTTAGTACGACAGCCGAATGACCCTGTTTATTTAATATATCAAAATTCAGCTGGAAGTAATTCTTACTTACACATTGATGCTGGAATAGGTGTTACTTCTATAAAGTATTATTTTGGTATAGGAGTTAATAATATCGCCAATGCCAGAATATCAGGTGATCAGCAGTTGGATTTTAGTAATCCTTTAGTAACTAATTTTGTTGGTGGGTATCGTTTCTTCCATAGTCATAATTTTGAAGCTATTGCAGTATCATCTGTTACTTTTCAATCAGGTGTACCAACATTATGGAATGTTGGTACCAGGGGAAGAATTAGTGAAAAAGTTTTGGTAGGATTGAATGTAACCTCTGACCTCTCCATTATTACTCAATTGGGATTTCAGATTAATGATTATATCAATTTTGGATATAGCTATAGTATGACAACTGGAGATGCTGTTGTTACAACCTCTCATGAAATTGGTGTCGGGTTAAGATTCCTTAACCATGGTAACTACTCTCCATTGATGTAACATTTCGAAATTATGATTATGAGAATTGCGCTATTGTTATTGGGTTTTGTTGTGTTATCTGAGGCTATGCTGGCTCAGAAGAAAACTTATACCTATGAATTTTCAAGTTTAGAATTTTTGAGGGAACCCGATATAAATGATAAGTCTGAAGAGATTTATCCTTTATATAATAAGACGTATGATACGATGTATTTTGTTCGTTCACATCATTTCGATAATATTGGTAAAAACAAGAATAATTTTGATATATGGTATACATATAAGAGAAACAACTCTTGGTCAACTCCATCAAATTTGCGGGAGTTAAATAATTCTCACCATAATTCAATTGTTGGGATTGGACACCAAACGGGGGCCTTATATTTAATTAATAGCTATAGTTCACATGCGATAAGGGATCAGGGTATATCAATTTCACATTTGGAAGATGGGAAATGGTCACGTCCGGAACCGATTGATTTTGCTGTTGATACTCACAATAAGGTTTATTCCTTTTTTGTAAATCATAGTGAAGACGTTATTCTGATTACTATGTATAACAATTTGTCGGAGGGACATGAGGATTTGTTTGTTAGCTTGAAAAGTGAGGATGGTCGTTGGAGAGATCCGGTTTATTTAGGGCATGATGTTAATACCAATGGTTATGAAACTTCTCCCTTTTTGACAGATGATGGAAAGACAATGTTTTTCACTAGTAATGGTTTCGAGGGTTTTGGTGATGGGGATGTCTATATGACGAAACGATTGGATGATACTTGGTTGAATTGGACAACACCTGAAAATCTAGGAAAGGAAGTGAATTCGGATAAATTTGATGGATATTTTTCTTTGTTTGATGATGGCAGATATATGTTGTCCAGTAATCGTCATTCAGAGCTAGCTGATGTTTTTACCGGAAAGTGGAAGAGAGTTGAGGTCATTATCGAAGATGTAAAAGAAGAGGTAGTAGTAAAAGAGGTCATCAAGGAAAAGAGTTTGATGGAGTCCATGCCTGAAAGCATTGAGGTAATGTTTGATTTTAATTCTTCTGACTTTGACAAGGATAAGTATAGGACAAGGCTAGATGAGGCAGTTGCTTTTTTGAAACATAATCCGGAAGTTGGATTGGTGATAGAAGGAAATACTGATAAAAAAGGAAATGACATGTATAATTTAATTCTGTCTCACAAAAGAGCCAAGGGAGTTGCGCAATATCTAAGAACGAGGTTGGACAAGAAGAACAACAAAGTTTTTATTCAACCAAATGGTGAGCTTAATGCTACAGATGACGAAAGTAAGAGTCGTACTGTTGTGATAAAATATATATTGCTGAACAAATAATTTTATATGTACAGTATTTGAAGGGGTTAAGGATTTTCTTTAACCCCTTTTTTTATATTTTTGAACTCCTTTTAAACAACTGAAATACAGGTGGCAAGTAAAAAGAATAAGGCGAAATCAAAAAATAACAAACCACAGCCAAAAGAGGTTGTGACTACAAAAAAAAAGCAATGGGCCATTAACAATAAACTGAATTGGTTGATTGCTCTTATTGTGATTTTGCCTTTTATCTATTCTAGAAAAAGCATGGAGCCAGCTCTGTCACCAAGATTCATTTTTGAGTCTGCTTTTCTCGGTCTGTATCACATATATTTTTTTGCTCTCAGAGGAGAAAAGTACTTTCTGAAACTACCTAAATTGTCTTTTCAGGCTTTTCTACTGATGACTGGCTTTGTGTTATGGAGTGTATTGGCTAGCATTTCGGTTACAAATTTCGGGGAAAGTTTATACGAAGTAAGTAGAAATTTTCTGAATCTCTTACTATTCTTTACGGTGATTCATGCAGTTATTACCGAGAAACTGAATACGATTGTATTGTGTCGCTGGGTGGCATTTGCAGCCCTTATCCATGCGTTCATAGGCTTTGATGAAAATTTTGTCTGGGGATATACAAAATTCCCAGGTGGAGCTAGTCCGCACGGATTGATGGCCAATAGAAATTTATTTGGCTCTGCTCAGGCATTGGTGCTGCCTCTTGTTTTGTTTCTTATTTATAAGGACAAAGGTATCGGTAGAGGGTTTGGTATATTTTCAGCAATGCTTGTGGTCGGTTCAATTTACATTTCACAGACAAGGGCAGCATATATTTCCACTGCACTATTGGTTACAACTATATTTGTATTGGTTGTAGTTTTCTTGCCGGAACTAAGGAAAAGAACAGCTCTTATTGGTGCCGTGGTGTGTGTTGGTTATTTATTGACATTAGGCTATATCAAGTTCGACGAAATGCTGGAGTACCGGCCTAGAAAAGGCAAGGTTTCAAACAAGATTGAACAATCAAAGCAAGAAAAGAAAAGTCCAGATACAAAGCTTGTATCTATGCAACCTAAAGATTCGACAACCGAAGTTATGGGTAAACTGGAGTCTTGGGTTGGAAACAGTGAAAGTATTAAAGAGCGTATAGTTGTATGGTCTGAATCCATCGGGATAATAAAGGACAACCCATTTATGGGTGTTGGACCTGGAAATTGGAAGGTAACTGTGCCTAAGTACCGGATTGGAGGGATTAGGAATGACTATGGCAAAATTGTTAGAATTAGGCCTCATAACATTTATGTACAGGTAATTACTGAAAATGGAATTGTTGGATTTATTTTTTACTATGGGTGCTGGATGCTTGTTCTTGTAGCTTCAATTCAAGTGTTATTACGCTCTAGGGATAATGAAAATAAATTGATTGTAATAATGTTGATGGCTGGATTTGTTTCTTTCACTGTAGATGGCTTTTTTAGCTTTCCCTTAGAACGTTATGAACACACAATGTTTTTGCATGTTATGATGGGTATTGCGCTCGGTTTGTATGCGCTTCAAAATGGGGGAGAGAGTTTGGTTAAGTCATCAAAACTATCTCGATTGTTGGTAGTTCCAATTGTTGCATTTTTGGGTTGGAATATTTTTTTAGGTATTGAGCGCCACACTTTCGAATATCATATGAACCGCGCTAAGGTTTTTCAGAAGAGAAAACAGAATGAAAAAATCGTAAGAGAGGCAGAGGCCGGAAAAAGTAAATGGATATCTCTTGATCCAAATAAAGATCCTTTAGAAATCCAAAGTGCCATGGCTCTAAAGAACATAGGAAAGTCGTTTAAAGACAAAAAAGACGAACCACAATCTTCCAAGTATTATCAGTTGGCAATGGTAGAGGCTAAACAGGCATTGGCATATAGCCCACATAGTACTAGGAATCTTAATACGCTGGGGACGATATACACGGAGACTCAACAGTATGATAGTGCTATTGCTACTTATAAGAAAGCTTTGTTCTATGCACCATATTATGAGGTGACATTAAAGAACCTTGCATTGAATTATCTTTATTCAAAAGACTACAAATCTTGCCTTGAGACTATGTCTCAGTTCAAGTTTGAAGGAGACGAATATTTTGAAAAAGTCCACAAAGTGGCCACCTATCGTTTGGCACAAGAAGAAAAAGGAACTGCTAATCAAAAAGATTAGTGATTTCACTTCAGCCACGTTGGAAAACAAGTATTAAAGTGAGTTGAAGTTCAAATGATTTGGCCTTTCAACCCAAACTAATAACCGAAATCGTTACCAACTTTAACGACATGATTACAATCATAGGTGATTCCAAGTTTCGTCATAAAGAGGGAGATGAAATGATTCGAATTTCGCAAGTAGCGAGGTGAGAGATATAATTGGGCAGTGATAGCTCTAGTATCTTCGCACTTCGATAAACTCAAATTAAATTTGCGATATGCCTAGTTCAATATACATCACTACAGCCGAGGCTCGTTGTGGCAAATCACTTATATGTCTTGGTATTTTGGAGTATGCTCTTCGGAAAACCAGAAAAGTATCCATTTTCAGACCTATCATTACTTCGGATTCTCCAAATAAGAGGGATAAAAATATTGAGTTGCTTCTTACTCATTTTCAGTTGGATCAAAAATATGAGGAGGCTTATGCATTCCATCAAAAAGAGGCCGAGGATTTTATCTCCAATGGGGATTCTGATTTATTGTTGGACAGGATAATTGATAAATACAAAGCCTTAGAAGCCAAAAGTGATTTTATTCTCTGTGAAGGCTCAGATTTTTTATCAGAAAGTAGTGCTTTTGAGTTTGGGTTCAATATGCAAATAGCCAAAAACCTAAGAAGTCCGGTACTTATTGTAGGTAGAGGTGATTTGAAACGTTCTGTCAAAGAAGTAATGAGCCCGTTGAAACTGGCGCTGGAAAGCTCGCATGAATACGATTGTGAAGTGGTTGGTGCTATAATCAACCGTGCCAATCCCGAAAGTGCTGAGGAGCTGGAAGAGGCCATGAAGGGCATTACATCCAATGACAACCTATTTTCTTCTGTGATTCCGGAAAACGAATTGCTCAAGAGCCCTACAGTGCGGGAGGTAGCTGATTTTCTCAATGCAACCGTACTCTTTGGAGAAGATCATTTGGACAACCAAATCTTCCGTTATTCGATTGCGGCAATGCAGTTGCAAAATTATTTACCCAAGCTGAGTGAAAATTGTATGGTGATTACACCAGGGGATAGAGGAGAAATAATCATCGGAGGCTTGCAGGCGCATACCTCACAAAACTATCCTAAAATAGCGGCTATTCTGTTGACAGCAGGTTTACGGCCTGAATCTTCTATCTTAAAGCTTCTGGAAGGACTAACGCATACGGTTCCAATTCTATCTGTGGAATCAAACACCTACGAGACATCCACACAGCTTGATCATTTGCACTCATATGTGACCCCCCATAATAAGGCTAAGATTGCTGAGAGCCTCAACATTTTTGAGAAGCATGTTAACCTGGAATTGCTACAGAAAAAAACGGATGGCCTGAAGGCAAGGGGCATGACACCCCGAATGTTTCAGTATCAATTGCTTCAAAAAGCCAAGCAAAACAGAAAACATATTGTATTGCCAGAAGGTGAAGACGAACGCATACTCAGAGCCGCAGAAATACTGGTAAAACAACGAATTGTACAGCTGACTATATTAGGCGTAAAAGAGCGCGTGGAAAAACTGATCAATAAGTATGGCTTAAATATGGACCCGGATTTAGTTTCTATCATAGAACCACAGTTTGCGCCGAAGTATCAGGAGTATGTCACCACTTTTTATGAATTAAGAAAGCACAAGGGACTTAGCCTGGATATGGCACATGATATTATCAATGATGTATCTTATTTTGGTACCATGATGGTTTACATGGGAGATGCTGACGGAATGGTTTCCGGAGCAGTACACACCACCCAGCATACCATTCGCCCAGCTTTGCAACTGATAAAAACCAAGCCAGGATTTTCAATTGCCTCATCCACTTTCTTTATGTGTTTGGAGGATCGAGTATTGGTTTATGGAGACTGTGCTATTAACCCTAATCCTAATGCACAGGAACTGGCTGAAATTTCAACAGCATCAGCGCAAACGGCTGATGCATTTGGCATAGAACCAAAAATAGCAATGCTTTCTTATTCTTCCGGCGAATCAGGTAAGGGAGCCGATGTAGAAAAAGTTAGAGAAGCAACTAAAATCGTAAAGTCCAAAAATTTAGGTTTTAAAATTGAAGGACCAATCCAGTATGATGCGGCAGTAGATGTAAGAGTCGGGCAACAAAAAATACCAGGTTCAGAAGTGGCTGGTCATGCTACCGTGTTGATTTTCCCTGACCTCAATACTGGTAACAATACTTACAAGGCCGTACAGAGAGAAACCGGAGCAATTGCAATTGGCCCTGTGTTGCAGGGCTTGAACAAGCCTGTAAACGACTTAAGTAGGGGTTGCACGGTTACCGATATTGTAAATACAGTAACGATTACAGCTATTCAATCTCAAAGCAATTAAAACAGGAAAACAGACAGATCTCATTCATGAAAATATTGGTTTTAAACTCAGGTAGCTCGTCCATAAAGTATAAGCTTTTCGATATAAATACCCGAACAGCGTTGGTAGAGGGTATAGCCGATAGAATAGGCGAACAAGTTAGTTCGATCAAGCATAAGGCTTACTTGAGTGATGGGAGTGTGAAGAAAACTAATGTTGATGGACATTTACCCGACCATCAGAGTGGATTGACTAAAATCGCAGATTTGTTGTTTGATGCTGAAGTTGGTGTGGTTAAATCGGCTGATGAGATTTCAGCTGTGGGCCATAGGGTGGTACATGGTGCTGAAAAATTTAGTAAGCCGGTAGTTGTCAATGTAGATATTCTGGAAGTTTTACACAAATTATCTCATTTGGCACCCTTACATAATCCAGCAAATTTGAAGGGAATTGAGGTGGCGAGCCAGGTATTCCCTCAAGCCAAACAAATAGCAGTTTTTGATACGGCATTTCATCAAAGCATGCCGAATCATGCTTTCCGCTATGCTATCCCAGAGACCTATTACAAGGAAGATGGACTCAGGGTGTATGGTTTTCATGGTACATCACATCAGTTTGTTTCCAAATCTGCTGCCGGCTACTTAGGCATTCCTTTGAATAAATTCAACGCCATATCTATTCACCTGGGCAATGGTTGTAGTATGTCCGCCATCAAGGGTGGGCAGAGCATTGACACGTCTATGGGGCTTACTCCTTTGGGTGGACTGATCATGGGTACTCGGAGTGGTGATATTGACCCTTCCTTGATATTGCTTTTGGGCAAAAATCATAACCTGACCTTCGATGAAGTGGATCTATTGCTGAATAAAGACAGTGGTTTGAAAGGTCTAACAGGGAATAATGACTTTAGAGATGTGATAGCTAAATATGACCAAAAAGATCCTGATGCTATATTGGCGATAGAAATGTACGCGTACAGAATTCGAAAATACATCGGGGCATATGCAGTTGCATTAGGCCGGGTGGATGCCATCATATTCACAGCTGGAGTTGGGGAAAATAGCGTATTGATTCGCGAAAAAGTTTGCAAAGGATTAGAGATAATCAATGCCCAACTGGACTCGAGCAAAAACGAAAACATCGACGAAGGAATAGCGGAAATCCAAACGGAGGATAGTGACATCAAACTACTAGTAGTTCCTACAAATGAAGAGTTGGAAATAGCCGATCAGGCGTCTCACCTTCTAAACAGTATGTAAGTTGAGTGTCACTCACAAAGATCTAATTCATCTCTATTCTAGCACGAACAGTCCTATAAAATCACAGATTACTTACCAGACAGTACAGTACGGTTTTCGAACTGAAGGTAATTATGTTAGTCTCAATTTGATAATATGAATTAAGATCAAAATGAGAAAGACCTTCATGTTCACCTTGCTAATTGCGGTATTCACTGCATCATTCCTCAATGCTCAAAATACGAAAGCCAGATTGATCGTGCTGGCCGACATGGGACACGATCCCGATGAAGAACAGCAAATCACCCACCTTTTGATGTGTTCCAATGAATTTAATTTGGAAGGGCTGGTGGCTGTGACCGGCAGGTTTTTTCGTAAGATTCCACCGGATACTGTCAAGAGGCTTATGCCCCACCTTTTTCACCGATTGATAGATGGTTATGAAAAAGTTTATCCTAATCTTCAATTGCATGCTTCGGGATACAAATCGCCTGATTATTTGCGAAGCATTGTCGCCCGTGGACAAGAAGGGAATGGAATGAAAGATGTAGGAAAAGGAAGGGCTAGTGCAGGCTCAAAGTTGATAACTAAAGCTGCTCTAAAGGACGACCCCAGACCTCTATACCTTGTGGTTAACTCTGGGGCAAATACCCTGGCTCAGGCATTGTATGATTTTAGAGAAAGTCATACAGCATCCGAATTGAAGGTATTTCTCAGCAAATTACGCGTATTTGACAATGGCGGTCAGGACGAATCTGGAGCCTGGATTTGTCATGAATTTCCCGATCTTTTTTATATACGTAGCAATGTACAAACCCGAGCGTATGGTGGACCAAAAAATAACAACCTAGGGCCTTATTATTGGCATCCCTACGACTATTCTCCGGAAGGTCAGCACAAATGGGCCAAAGAGCATATTCAGACCAATCACGGTGCTTTGGGAGAATTATATCCTGATAGGTATGTTGGTATGTTTCACTATGTCGAGGGAGGAGGAACAGTACCCTGGCTCGGTTTTGTGACTTCTGGGCTTAGTGATCTTTCCAAACCACATTGGGGTGGATGGAGTGGCCGATACAGTGAGAAAAAAATCCCGAATGCTGCTTCGGCATATTCCATTGTTCAGCCTGATGAGTTAAAATATGAACCCTTTTCAGCCTTTACAGATGCAGAGGGGATTGTGGATAATTGGACCGATCCAACAGATGGAAAGGTTTATGAGAATGAGTTTGCACCTGTGTGGCGCTGGAGGTGGGCTATGTGGAACGACCTGATAGCAAGGATGGACTGGTGTGTAGAAAAATATGTTGACGCCAACCATCATCCTATAGCAGCAATCAATGGAGATATTGATAGAAAAGTACATTTCGTAAATACAAAACCAGGGCAGGAACTCAAATTGAACGCCACGGCTTCATTTGATCCTGATGGCGACAATTTGGAATATAAATGGTGGATTTATCGTGAAGCGGGAACATACAATAAAGAAGTGCCGCTCGGAAATACTTATCACTCAGATATAAGTTTTATGATACCAACCGATGCAAGTGGTCATGAAGTGCATCTGATTCTTGAAGTGCATGACAACAACGAGATTGCTGATTTGTATGATTATCGTCGGATCGTAATTGAGGTGAGGTAAGCTTAGCGGTTCTTTATAAACAAAAGAAGATGGTAAAAAACATTACTACATTTTTGATAGTCTTACTCCTCATAATCCAGGGTTGTGGGAATGAATTGGAAGAAAAGTTCAAGAATCCTTCCAAAGAGTTTAAACCTATGCCCTTCTGGCATATAAATGGAGAGCTGACAACCGAAGGGATCAGACAGCAAATGATTGATGCTAAAGAAAAAGCTGGCTTTACAGGAGTGAGTTTACTTCCACTTGCCCCAAAAGGGGATAGGCCCGGCACTACTCCCAAATTTTTATCTGATGATTATTTTGATCGTTTTCAGGATGTACTTAATACCGCTGAAGAGCTGAACATGCAGGTAATCTTGTATGATGACAATGACTTTCCGAGTGGTATGGCCGGAGGACTTCTCCAAGAGAAATTTCCAGATCATACTATGAAAAGACTGGATAATGTGGAAAAAGAAGTGACTGGTCCTACAGTATTCCAAGATACTATCAATGCGGTAAAACTGATGGCGGCTGTAGCCATGAATACGGATACTAAGGAAAGAATCGAGCTGAGCAATTTTGTTCAAAATGATATATTGACCTGGGAGGTTCCTGAAGGTACATGGAAGGTGATGCTATTCAGCATGGTGAAGGATAGCTTTCACAAAGCCTTCCTCTGTGTTGACTTTCTGGATACCACGGCCGTTCGGCACATGATAAACCTGACTTATGAAGCATACGCCAAGCGATACAGCTCATATTTCGGCAATATCATCAAGATGACATTCTTTGATGATGTAGGATTTTGGCGTCATCCCCGCACCTGGACAGGAAAATTCAATGAAAAATTTATTGAATTGAATGGGTATGATCCTAAGCCCTATTATCCGGCTATGTGGCATGACATTGGTCCGGAGACCGAGTCTGTCCGCTATGCTTTTTACAATACCCGAGCGGAGTTGCTGGCCGAAGGTTTCCCAAAACTTGCAGCAGAATGGAATGATAAATACGGGCTCAAAAGTACCGGGCATCCACCTGGCAATTATGATCCCACACCGATTGATATGAATGGGGATATTTTCAAGTTTTTTCGATATACACAAGTACCACTAACAGATGCTATCATTGATTATCAATTTGGGCAAGATGGGCATAAACTCATCAGTTCAGCGGCTGACTACTATGATCGACCAGTTGTATCCACCGAAATTTATGGTGCATTTAAAGAAAATATTTTTGATTCTTTGATGCTTTATCGACCGATGATGGAGTTGTTTGTAAGAGGGGTGAATTTGGTTATACCGCATGGTCTGTGGTACAATCCTGATCACGTTTATATTCCTCCGCTGGTTTCTCCTTATAGTGAGAAGCTTCAGCCAGCGCTACCAAAATACTCAGATTTTGTAGGCCGCTCTTGTCTCTTACTTCAGGGAGGCAGACGTGTGGCAGACATAGGAGTAATGTACCCATTTGAGAGCCTAGCTGCTTGGTATAGATTCGAAGATCCTGACAACCCACGGCAAGGCTTTTTTGTATCCCCAGAAACAGATTATCAGGCCATTAGCAGTTTGCTTTCAAATGAGATTCGTCGGGATTTCACCTTCGTGCACCCTGAGTTTTTTTTGGATGACAAATATTTGATTGAGGATAAAAAAGTAAAATTGAACAACGCTGAAAACTATCAAGAATATAAGATAATGATAATCACGGGTAGCAAGAGTATTTCTTACAAGACGCTAGAAAAACTAAAATCATTTTATGATAATGGCGGAACCATAATTTCAACCACGATACTCCCGACCAAGTCTTCAGAAATGGGTGCTGATCAAAAAGTAATCAACCTGGTAAAAGACATTTTTGGTATTGATGCACTTGATCAGGATACAACGAGAATTAGTACGAACGATAACAACGACGGAGGTAGAGCCATCTTCATTCCTTCACCAAACAAAGAAAACCTTCAAGCCGCGATGAACAATATTTCACGTGATGTCCTCTTTACATCCGATCCAACCTTATCCACCGATTTTGGTAAATTTTCCTACATCCACAAGATCAAAGATGGTCGGGATATATTTTATTTTGCAAATTCAAGTGATGAAACAATTGAGACCGAGGTACTGCTAAAAGGGGAATTGAAACTGGAAGCCTGGGACCCACGCAGTGGAAAAATTAATAAGCAAGTCACGATCTATTCTAAGTCAAACCGGAATGTTAACTATACCAAGATCAAATTGAAGCTTGGGCCTGTAAGTTCATCATTCTACGTGTCAAAGTAGATGTTCGACTTCAGTCTCAAAAGCGTGAATACCCATGTATCCGATAGTTCAGGTATATTAGTAGCCAATTTAACACTATCACTATGCAAACTATTATTTCATTTGTGGGATTCACCGCTTTTGTTGCCTTTTACAGTTGGTATAAACTCAGAAAGGAGTCTCTTTCTTCACAGGAAGGTTACTTTTTAGGAGGGAGGAGTCTGACCGGAATTGTCATAGCCGGATCCATGCTATTGACAAATATATCTACTGAACACCTAATCGGGATGAATGGCTCATCCTATAAGAATGGATTTATCATTATTGCCTGGGAGGTAACATCCGCCTTGGCACTGGTGGTTGCGGCTATTTATTTTATCCCCACATTTTTGAAAATGGGATTAACAACCATTCCACAATATTTGGAAGAAAGGTTTGACAGTACTACACGTACATTGGTAGCATTTTTCCTCCTTATTTCGTTTGTAGTCACACTGCTTCCAATCGTTTTGTTCACTGGCGGCATCAACCTGGAAAGCATATTTAATGTATCAGAAGTGCTAAATGTTTCTAAGACGGAAGGCTTATGGATTACTGTTGTGTGTATTGGCACAATAGGATCTACATATGCAATTTTTGGAGGGTTAAAAGCAGTGGCATATAGTGACACCATAAACGGTATTGGCCTGCTAGCGGGAGGATTGCTTGTACCAATCTTAGCACTTTGGGATATTGGAGATGGAGACGTAATGTATGGTTTGTCAAAAGTGTACGAACACAGCCCGGAGAAATTTAATGTGGTTGGTTCATCGGATTCGGTATTGCCATTTGGCACCCTTTTTACCGGTCTTATCATCAATCAACTGTATTTCTGGGGTATGAACCAGACAATTATCCAAAGGGCCTTTGGAGCCAAATCTCTTGTCGAAGCACAAAAAGGACTATTGTATACAGGAGTTTTGAAAATACTTGTTCCTATAATAATTGTCCTTCCTGGCGTGATTTGTTTTTACTACTTTGGAGATACCTATTATGATAATCAGGATATCGTTTATCCCGAACTGATCAAAAAAGTATTGCCTTTGAGTTTTGTCGGTTTTTTTGCTGCTGTAGTAATGGGGGCGGTATTGAGTACTTTCAATAGTGTATTGAATAGTACAGCCACAATCTTCAGTGTGGGAATTTATAAAAGGCTCATTAATACAAGTGCTGATGACAAGCAACTGGTACGTGCAGGAAAAATAACCTCGGTCGTTTTGGCTATAGCTGCCATTGCCACAGCTCCCTTAGTTGCGGGTGCCCCTGACGGTCTGTATCAGCTGTTGCAGCAATTGAATGGTATCTTTTTCATACCAATAGCCTCGATACTCATTGCAGGTCTTTTCCTTCCCAAAATATCTGCACAAGGAGCCAAAGCGGCTTTGTTTGTTGGCTTGATATTTTACATCTCTACCACCTTCGTTTTTCCTGTAGATATTCATTTCGTCCATATTTGGGGCATAGAATTTCTATTGAATATGGCCGTGATGTTTGGGGTATCGAGATTTTATCCCAATCAAAAACAGTTTAAGCCACAAGATCGAGGAGTACTGGATTTACAAGAATGGAAATACACCAGACCCTTTGGTGCCATACTGACAATAGTGATTATAGCTATTTATATCTGGTTGGGAGTCTGAACACTAGGAGGGCTTCATAAGAGTTTTTAAGGGCTATTTGGCATGACAATAATCCTAAATATTTTCAGACATTATTTTTACTCCAAATACTCCGAAGGCTGTTTGCCAAAACGTTCTTTGTAATTTTTTGTAAAGTGGCTCAGGTAATTGAAGCCAACGGCATAGGCTACTGCAGATACTGTTTGGACTTCTCGGTTTTCGAGCATGGTTCGAGCTGTTCTGAGCCGATATTCTTTTATGTACTGTTTTAAAGAAAGCCCGGTATTCACTTTTACTTTCCTATAGAGGCTTCTTTCGCTTTGCCCGGTTAAGTCACAAAGGCTTTCTATTGAGATTTCTGCTTTAATATTATGCTTAATGAAACCATCAATATCCAGTTTTAGCTTAGAGGGAAATTCTTTCCAATCAATATCTCGAGGGTCAATAGATTCTTCTTTTACAAAATTTGTGCGCTGCTTCTTGGTATTCAAAAGGTTTTTTATTCGAACCAATAGCTCCTCAGAACTAAAAGGTTTAAACATGTAATCATCCACTCCCAGGTTAAGCACGTTGAGTTTATCTTGTTCTCTTGCCCGAGCCGTAAGAAATACCATTGGAATGAAGGCCCATTCATCAGATTTTTTGATTTCTATTGCCATTTCATAGCCATCCATTTTGGGCATGAGGTAGTCCGTAATAATTAAGTCAGGTACTTCTCTGCTCAGAAATTCAAGTGCTTCTGTTCCATCACCAACTGCTGATATGCGGTAATGAGGCGAAAGTATTGAGGCGATAAATTGTCGCATTTCTGGATTATCTTCGACCAATAGAATATGAATGTTCAATTCTTGTCCTTGTATTGTAGATTGCTTCAAGGAAGCGATATCATCATGAAGTGGATATTTGTCCTGCATGGAGGTAACAGATCGTGATTCATCGTGCTCTGCAATTTGATTGGGAGATAGATGGTCTTTTCCTTTAGGGAATGTCATTGTAAATGCAGCACCATTTTCATTTTTGGCTTCAATCAATCCATGATGTAGTTCGACCAATTCTTTTGTAAGGGCCAGACCCACTCCAATACCTTCACCACTTTTCACAGATGGACTTTGATAGAATCGATCGAATACAATTGATAGATCCTTTTCAGGAATACCTTCCCCTGTGTCCTTTACTATTACTGCGATCTCATGATCACGTTCAATCATTTCTACAGAAATAGTACCGCCATCCTCTGTGAACTTAAATGCGTTTGAAATAAGATTGATTAGAATGGTTTCAAACTTGTCTCGATCGAGATATAGTTCCAATCCTCTTGAAAAGGTTTCTTTCAATTTGATATGCTTGTCTGCCAATCTGGAAGAGAAGAAGGCCAACACCTTTTCCAGAATTTTGGCCGGGTCAACTGGCTCAGCATACAATTGAATTCTACCCCCTTCAAGCTTGGAAATGTCTAAAATGCTGTTGACCATCTTGAGAAGACGTTCGCTATTTCTTTTCGAAACTTTAAGGTTGGCGTACAGGTCATCATTAAGCTGACCATACACTCCCTTGATTGCCTGATCTACGGTTCCCATACTCAAGGTAAGAGGCGTTCGCAGTTCGTGTGAAATATTGACAAAGAACCGCTTTTTAAGGTCATCCATTTGCAATAGCTTGTTTCGTTGCTCTGTGATCTGGGCAGTCCTGTCATCAATAATTTTTTCCAATCTTTTATTTTTGGCAACAAGTCTGCGGGAATTCCAGACGACTAACATCCAGATAAAAGCAAAGAATAGTATAACGTAAATAGCGTATGCCCAAAACGTAAAATACCAAGGTGTGGGTACAGTGAAATGGATAATGGCTGGTGTGCCTTCAACGAAGAGTACGTTGCGGGCAACAACTTCAAAAGTATATTCTCCATGTGGAAGATTAGTATAATCCTTCGTCGTTTCATCGGACCAGGAGGACCATTTGTCATCCGATCCAATCAATCTCCACTTATATTTTGTTTGTTCGATATTCTGATAGTAAGCCGCCGAAAAACTAAACCTAATAGCCTTATCGGATTTTGCTAATTGAATATCTGGGGTATTTCCAAAGCCGGCATAGTATATTGAATCTGTGGATTCGATAGAACGGGCACTACTGATTTTAGTCTCAAAAGGACTATAGTTTAATGGAATTGTTGGATCTACATGAACAAATGCGTTAAAGGTGGGGAGTATGATGTTCGTTGAATCAAAAGCGACAATATTGAATGGATTATAGTTGAACAATTTCTCGTTCAAAATTCGTAGCATTTCATAGCCATCTTTCTTTTTTTTCAGAACCAAATATCCGTCAGACAAGCAATAAATATTGCCCATTTTGTCTTGAGTCATTCTCAGCAATGGAAGATCACCTACAGTTGACTCAAATCGCTGATCTTTTATGAAGTTATCTTCTTCAGAATTGTATTTGTAGATTCCTTTTAAGGTGGTGAAACATGGTTTTGAATCTATACTGAAAACATAATTATCAACTCCATAGGGCAGTCCATCCGGTTGACCATATTTTTTTTCAGATAAAATTCTTGCATTTTCCAGGTCATATTCTAATTTGAATACTCCATTTCTTTGACAGACCCATATATTCATCCCGCTCCCTTCGGCCATGAATAAGGCATTGCTAAACGAGGCATCCATTTCTTTTCTTACCTTCCATTTTTCCTGTTCTTTGGTAAGATGGAGTATTTTTCCATTCGAAGAACCTAAGAGAACATCATTTGAATCTTTATATCTCATGCCAGTCCAATAGGTATCCTGTCCGGAACCTTCAATGATATTTGATGCACTTTTTTTCAATACGAGAGTGCCATTGATTCCAAGGCTAAGAAGTTCTTGATCTAAATGGATCAGAAATCTACTTTCAGCAGCATTTAATTTATCGAAAGTGGGATAATCCAATGGATTAAACAACTCTTTCCATTTCTGTCTATAGGTGCCGCTGGCAGAAGCCAAATAAATGTCATCCTGATGTTTTCCCGCAAAAGAAACATTACCGTTAATTCCAGAACGTTCATCGAAAAGACTAAATGGAGATAGAATTTCTACGGCATCTATTCCAGAATTGGTACCAATCCATAAGAGACCCGAGCCATCTAGAGCAGCGTTAAAGGTCATGTTGTCTGTCAGTCCTTTTTTTTGATCCAAAAATTGGATCGTCTTTCCCAAAGTATCTGTTATGAGAATTCCTTTGGAAGTACAAATAAGAATATACTTGTCAAAAATCATTTGAGCACTTATCAAAAAACAATTCTTTAACAAGTGCTCTAAGTCCTCAGTAATTGATATTTTATGATTGGCATCAAGATCGATAAATCCATTTTGGGAGATTACTATTGTCTGTTTGTCATCTACATCAACAGACAATATGTTATTTGTAACAGGAGAATCAATAAAGCTGGAATTTGGAATCTCTTTCCAACTGCTACCATTAAGTTGAGACAACCTTTCTTTCTGTTTGGAAAAAACCTGCCCATGTCGAATAAAAACATTCTGTTTGGCACCATTGCATTCAATGATTTTCAGGTCGTTTGTCTGATGGTTGAAAATAAATATTCTTTGATCGCAAACGAATACAACCTGATCACCAATCAAAAAGCTTTTCCACGCCGTAAAGTTTTGTTCGGCATCTTTTCCAAGTTTACCTTTTATCGAATTGTATTTTAGTTGACCGTTTGAATTGGTGGAGAGGTAACCAATTTCGTCTATTCCTCCCACGTAAATTGTTCCGTCTTTTGTTTTTACAAGGCTATAAACACCTGCTCTTCCGGGTAGCCGTAACCTCTTCCAGTCTATACCATCGAATATGAGCAAACCTTCAATATTGGCGAAATACATTTTATCGTCATCACCTAACTGAACATCGAAATTTTGACTGCCATAGGTTGATAAACTTGAGCTATAATCTCTTGTTCGATAACTAGTAATAAATGGAATTCCGATTCTCTTGATCTTAACATCATGGTCCTCAGGACTGGAAACAGCAGCAGAGCATAAAAACTGACCTACAATAAGGGAAAATATTAGAATTCTTCTGATCATCTATTTTGCCAAGTTACTATTTAATAGCGTCTGAGCAGCAGAATAAAATTACAAAAATTCACTCTTTCATTCCATCCGTTTACCTCTACTTTTTCAAATTGGCACCCTCTGGATTGCCGTGTTTTGTTACCAGCAATATTGAGCTTTAAACCTGTTCGTGACAACACCGAACAGGGGCATTCTACCGAAGTTGACATTAGTCCTACTCCAATCTCACAAAGGAAATTTTGGGTGAAAATGCTCTAAAATAGTTCGAATGCTCTCATTTTTAAAGCTTTTGGCAGAAATGAATAAACATTGGCGAAACTGTCTTAACAGAAAAATATCCTCTTTCACACCTTTGATTTCAATAAAGACTTAAATCAATTTAAAATTTTAACACCATGAAAAAGGAAAGATTTTTACTCTCTACATTAGCTATTTTGCTAATCGCAACATTCTCAGTTGTAGCACAGAACGAACAAAAAAGCTTCAGCTTCCAAGGCTATGCCAGGGACTTCAGCGGCGCTGCATACAGCAGCGAAACCATCACAGCTCAATTTTCTATTTATCCGGAAGGAGAGTCAGTAGAGTATACAGAACAACAAACATTGGAGACGGATGCCTACGGTGTATTTCATGCCATGATCGGATCAGTTGTTCCAGTAAATTTTGAAGCCATCGACTTTTCTTCCAAAAAGTATTTTATGAAGGTGGAAGTGAAAGCCGCTGGTGGTGATTTTGTTGAGATCAGTAATACAGAACTCCTGGCAGTACCTTATGCTAAGGCTGCAGAAAATGCCGTCAATGCCAACAGTGCTCGCAGTGCCGATAATGGAAATCCTCCGGGCACAATACTTCCATTTGGTGGGCCCTTGGGGAAAATTCCTGCGGGCTATCTGGCCTGTGATGGTACCTCTGTTGCTGTTGCCGATTATCCAGAACTTTATGCAGCTGTTGAAGATTCATGGGGAGGAGATGGTGGTACTAATTTTTACCTGCCGGATTTTCGAGGAAGATTTATGAGAGGTTTTGACAATGGTGCAGGAAACGACCCAAATTCTGGTTCTCGATCAGCCCTACAAACTGGAGGAAATACTGGTGATGCAGTGGGCTCTTATCAAAGCGATGAATTTAAATCTCATAATCACGATGTTGAACAAATATTTGATTGTACGGATTGTAATAGGCTTAGGTATCAAATAGATAACAATGACGGTGGAGGTAGAACGGTGCAATCCGGCGTTCGGGGTGGATCCGAAACTCGTCCGAAAAATGCAACTGTTCTTTTCATGATTAAATACTGATCCCAAACTCAGTTCAATCTTTTTATCACTTAAAAGATCAATCATGAAAAAATATAAACTTATAGTATTCTTTGTCATGCTGCTCAGCTCGAGTGCCATGGCACAGAAGTACACTGTACATAGCTTCGGCTACCTCGGTGGACAAAGCAATGCCGTATTAGGTGAACAAGATTCCATAATAGTAAATGTCTCTGGGGGCAATGTAATAGCCACAGATAAATTTCATTTGCTTCTTCAAGACAAGGCACAGGCGATGGTCGGTTTTCCGCCCATGATATCCTATTTCCCACCTGTCTTCGATGGCGATCCTTTTATTTCTAAAGGATACTTTTCAGATTATGTACAATTGAAATGGAGTGTCATTTCCCAACAAGACAGAATTTCCAGAATTAAAGTGTATAGAAAGCCACTTGGTTTCCAGGGAGATTCTTTACTGATCGCCACCCTTGCTCAGGATGATTTTAGCTATCGGGACGAATATGCAGAAAAAGGTGTTTTGTATAAATATACTATTTATGCTGAAGGCATAGCAGATGACCTCAGAATTGGGAATGTAAATTTCGTTGAAGGTGTTGGTTTTGCTTTTCCATTCGGAACAGTCGCCGGGAGAATCACTTATGAAGGAGGTACCGCTGTTGCAGGTGTTCAGGTATTGGCCGAAACTGATGGTAACCTGGGAGGAAAAAGCATGTACTTCAATGGTGATGATGCCTACCTCTCAATGAATCATTTAGTAAATGACAATGAACTTGAGCTGAATGAAGGCTTTTCCATTCAACTGTGGACTCAATATTCAGGAACAAATAAAGGAACACTTTTTAGCAAAGGAAGTCAATATGAATTGGCTTATGAATCTGGTAACCTAACATTTACGGTGGCCGGATCAACGCTGAGTATGCCTTATGAGCATCCAGTCGATAGCTTCTTCCATGTTACTGCGGTGTATGACGCTATTGAAGGATTAAGCCTTTACGTGCGAGAAGACGATTATGCGGTTGATTCCGCAAAACTTGGCGGAATTGCAGTTCCACAAAAAGTAAGAGATCAGGTCTATTTCGGCCGTAATAGTGCCGAGGAAAATTACTACCAGGGCTATGTTGACGAAATCAGGCTATGGAATTATGCCTTGACTTTCGAAGAAGCTGATGCCAACTTCTCCAGATATCTTTCGGGATCAGAAGATGGCTTGTCCGGTTATTGGAAACTTAATTCCGGAAACGGGAATGGATTCTACGATTTCTCACGAGAGGGATATGAATTTCACGAGAATCACGGAAGGGTCTGGCGCGCGGAATGGAGTGAGGTGATACCGAGGCAAGGTCAACTGGCCTATAGAGGAGTTACAGATGAAGAGGGAAATTATGTAGTCAGAGGGTTTCCATATGAGACCTCCGGATCCCAATATACCTTCACCCCGATTTTTGGTGTGCATACTTTTGAGCCTACACAGCAGCTTAGATTCGTTGGAGATGGTGCTTCAATTCACAACAGTGTTGATTTCGAAGATGTTTCTTCATTTCCAGTTACTGGAACTATAAAATACCGTCATTCTACTTTTCCTGTGGAAGGAGTATCTGTGCTCATAGATGGCAATGCTGCAATTAATCAGGAAGGAGAAATAATTGTTTCTGATAATCTTGGGCGATTTAATGTTGATGTGCCCATCGGATTCCATAGCCTCAAGCTTAGTAAAAACGGGCACGTATTTGAAGGTGAAGGAAGATTTCCACCAAAAATGGGAGATGATGAAATTCCTGTTTACGACTATCAGCAGCCGCTTGCCGGCATTGAATTTATTGATAGCACTGTAGTTAAACTGGTGGGTAAAGTTGTAGGTGGGCCAATAGAAGCCGAAAAAGCTTTAGGTTTTGGTTTGTCAAAAAACAACATCGGAAATGCTCTGATTGGCATAACATCCGAAAAAGGCTATGACATCACTTCCTCGGATAGCACGGCTGTTTATAATGAACGAGATATTGTAACCCATACGGATTTTACAACAAAATTTGTGGCGGTATACCCAGATGAAGCCACTGGTGAATTTGTGACGTACCTACCACCAGAAAAATATGTGGTTACTGGAGTGACTGCAGGAGATTACGTTTTTGGTGATGAACATAAAGTGTCTGTTAACCTGGAAACCGTTTTTGAACAAACAGAATCGCATGAAGAAGTGGTCGCAGCACTACTCCTAAATGGTGATCAGTTGCCGGGATATAGTCCATACGATTCTGCAGATTATGACTATTTCAAATCTGAAGTGATACTAGATACCACATATATTTCAGCTGGTAAGAATTTCACTTTCGAAAAGAAAAAAGACTTCATTCTACGAGTGAAACCTGATATCGAAGTAGTCAACCAGGATGGGCTTGACATATTTGGAGAAAAAACTTACAAATACGAAGATGAATTGAGGGAAGATGATATCACCTTAATTGATGAAAGTGACAACTATGCATTTGGTCATCCGGTATTCTTTCAGCAGAGCAGGTACAATATGTTCATCAGTGTTTTCGAAGAATATTCAAACGCTGATACAGGCGAAAGTGACCGGGTACCAGTAAAAGATGGAAACATAGAAATCGTTAATGATTTTGGTATAAACACAGATGCAGAAACACTCAAATTGGACGACAGGGGAAAAGTGAGGTATTCATTTGGGGCTGGTTTTCCTGAGCTCAATAAAAACTTCACTGATGACAACTTGAGTTTTACCAGAACCATGGCGCTCACTGCACTCACAGGTGAAAACGGTACGATTCGCACAACATGGAGGGAGTCAGATCCCTTTCGAGCTATTGTTTTTGGAGGCGTTCCGCAAGGCAATAATTTTGTGACCACCGGGCCGAACCAAATCATTACAATATTACGTGATCCGCCAGGTTCGGGAAGTTATGCTTTTCTGGAAAAGGGCAGTACTGCAACAAGTACAGTAAGCTGGGGCTCTGAAATAAGTAGCGCTTCTTCAGTGAATGCCAAGTTATCTCTCGGACCAAAAGTAGTAACATGGGCCGGGGTTGGAGCCGGAGTGATCTCTGAAGTTGAGGTCAAAGCAGATGTAAACTTGGGATTAGCTTTGAATACCAGTCACACAGCCAGAGGTCAAAGTGTAAATACCATAACGGCGACTAAAAAATGGTCGACAAGCGGAGACGTAGGATTTGTTAATGCTCCTGGAGATGTATTTGTAGGGCACTCCACGAACATAGTCTATGGCCAGGCGGTATCCTTACAACCAGTTCCATCGACAGATCAGGAATGTGCTGATGACAATTGCGGTACAGTACTAAATGGTGACTTTAAGCTGGGACCAAGGACAGGCCTAAGATTGAATCCGGAATTTGGGACTATGTTTATTTATACTCAAACACACATCGAAAATTCGTTGATTCCAAATTTGAAGGATATTAGAAATAGCCTCCTCTCATATTCTTCTAATCCTGAAAGCGTAGTAGCCGACGATGAAGTGATTTACTTATCGCTTGTATCACCTGAAGATGAGCGTTTTGGTAGTGCAAACTATAATATCCCAAATTGGGGCGAGTCGGCAACAGTTGATATTGGAGTTGGGCCTAGTTACAAAATACTGATTCCAGATGGTATGGATACAGATATTGTATCAGACACCATTGCCTATTTCAACAAGCAGATAGAAGGTTGGGAAAGAGTGCTTGAAGAAAATGAACGAATCAAGGTACAAGCCCAATTATCAGAGAATATATCTTTTGATGGGGGTACATCATTTTCAAGTTCAGAAAAAATAGAGTCTGCTTCTTCATTTTCCTATGATTTCAATGTTGGTATTACAGCAAGCATGGGGGGATCCGTTGGTGTGAAGGCACTAGGGATTGGAACTGAAATAAGTATGTCTCAAAGCTTGAAAATGGGTTCTACTTCAGGAGAAGGAAGCTCAGTGTCCAATTCAACAACATACGGATATGTATTGGCCGACGGTCAAAAATCCGGGAGCACACCTGATTATTATTCCATAGATGTGAAAACTCCTGAAGATGGGTACGGGCCTGTATTTGTTACACGTGCCGGTGTAACTAGTTGTCCTTTCGAAGGTGAAGATCAGACGAAGTATTTCGAGCCTGGCAATCATATTTTGAATCATGCTACTATCCAGGTAGAAAAACCGGAAATCACAATTGTGAATCCATTGGTAGCCAATGTGCCCTCTAATAGAGCAGCTGAAATTTTACTTGAATTGAAAAACAATTCTGAAAGTGAAACAGATGTTTTTTACACTCTAAAAGTTGATGATCAATCCAATTTCAATGGAGCAATTTTGTCCATTGATGGATCAGTGCTTACCGGTGATGGTCGAGGGATTTTGGTTCCAGCTGGAACTACAGTTTCCAAGATTCTAAAAGTGAATAAAGGATCTGATGATATTAACGACTATGAAGATATCGTCTTGATATTAAGTTCTCAGTGCGATGGCAAAATCAAAGATTCTCAATCCTTCTCTGTTTACTTCCAGCCTGGATGTTCTGATATCAGCCTTGTTTCTCCAGTGGACCAGTGGGTATTAAATACTAATACTATTCCTGAGAAATTCCAGAATGTTGTTTTTAACAACTACGATCTTCAAAACAGTCAATTCAAGTATGCCAAGTTTCAGTATAAGGCATCTAGCAGCTCACTATGGCTGACCAATATGATTTTCTATAATCCGTTGTTGGTTGATCAGACTGAGTTTGATGAATTGGACGAGCCGAAAGCGTGGATTGATGTATCAGGTTCAACGCTTTACCAGTGGGACATGAGCGACTTACCTGATAGGAGATATGACGTCCAGGTTGTTTCGGTTTGTGAATTGGGACCTGGTCAAACGGCAGAAACACCAACCGAAACGCATTCGGGAGTAAAAGATACAAAGCGACCAGTTGCATTTGGTGCACCTCAACCTGCGGATGGTATTTTATCAGCCAATGATGAGATCATGATACAATTTGATGAAACCATCGAAGCTGGACTTCTGACTCCATTCAACTTTTCCGTTCAAGGAGTATTGAATTCTGCGGAAATAAATCACAGTACAAGTGTGAATTTCGATGGAGTCAATGACTACATGAAAATAGCAGATGGTTTGAGTTTGGAAAATAGGTCTTTCACCATAGAATTTTGGATTAAAAGGGGTGATTTTGGTAGAAATCAAATAGTCTATTCCAAAGGTTATAAAGCCAGTGATGTATTCGAAATGGGATTTAATTCTTCAAATAATTTCTACCTAAATGTCGGTGGACAGATCATCACTTCAGCAAATACCTTCACAGATCTCGGTTGGAACCATTATGCAGTGGTTTATGCCAAAGAATCTAACACGATAAGTGCCTACATGAATGATGAAGTGGTATTTGATCAGGAGTTAATCTCCAATGAATTTACGGGTGATGGAATAATTGCCATCGGCAAATCTGAAATTAGTAATGGCAGATTCCT
Organism: Cyclobacteriaceae bacterium; assembly: GCA_049115735.1. GTDB lineage: Bacteria > Bacteroidota > Bacteroidia > Cytophagales > Cyclobacteriaceae > CAXBNB01. The sequence goes on from JAGDZP010000013.1 coordinate 31,333, forward strand.
AAGTGGCAATATCCATGAATTGAGGATTTGGGCAAAAGCTCGACAGCTTGGTGATATTTATGCGAAAATGAGTCAAACCCTTACCGGTTCTGAAGTAGGCCTGGTTGGATACTGGAAAATGGAAGAAGCAAGGGGCAACAAAGCTTTCGATCTGGCCAGGTTCAGACATGCAATATTGTTTGCAGATTGGGAAGTTTCACCAAAAGGTCAAGCTTACGGTTTTGATGGTGTCGATGACTATCTTGAATTAAACTCCGGAAGTTCCATAATTGTGACTGGTGAAATGGATTTTACAATAGAGTTTTGGTTCAAAGGAGCTTCTCAAAGTAACTCAGTCTTGTTTTCCAGTGGAAAAGGTGATGGTACTGACGAGTTCAACAATCCGGCCAATAGCTTGAGCATCGGATTCGATGAAAGCGGTGAAATTCAATTCCTTAACAACGGCGAAAGCATGCAGGTTGCTGGTGATTACCTCGATGATGACTGGCATCATTTTGCCTTTACTTTGTTGAGACAATCTAATGCAAATATTTTCATTGATGGTGAACAAAAAGCGACATCACTGAGCAGTAATTTCGGAGGATTGTCAGGAGCTACAATGTGGCTCGGAGCAAGGGGATACAAAATAAGTACCGTCAACTCAACAAGAGATCAGTTCTTCAATGGTCAAATTGATGATTTCCGTGTTTGGAATCTTGGTAAAAAATCAGATCAGGTTAACCTAAATATCAACTCCAGATTACAGGGAGATGAAATAGGTTTGATTGGATATTATCCATTCGAATACTATGAAACGGTTAATGGAATCAAAATCATGAATTCCACATTGGCCGATCAATGGGAGAACCCATTCGGACCAAATGGCGGAGAAGCAGTTTCATTCGGTGGTGCTGACTTCACACAAGATGCACCAAATATCAAAGATGCCCGGCCTGTCGATAAGATAGATTTTGATTGGGCGGTGAATGATGACAAAATTATCATCACACCATCTAATAGTTTTACTTCTCTCATCGAACAAACGGTTTTGGAAATTACTATTCAAAATGTGGAAGACATCTATGAGAATAGACTGGCTTCTCCAGTGACCTGGACAGCATTTGTAGATAGAAATCAGCTCAAATGGGGTACAGAGAAAATCATTGCCAAGAAGGAGGTCTACGAACCATTTACATTCAAAGTGGATGTTGTAAATCATGGGGGTACTGAGACGAACTATTCCATCGACAACTTGCCATTGTGGCTTAGTGCAAGTCCGTCTAGCGGAGTGATGTCCCCGGCATCAACTGTAACTATAACATTCACAGTCGATGAAGGCCTGAATACGGGCTATTATCTTGAAGATGTCTATCTGAGTTCTGATTTCGGTTTTGACGAGAAACTGACTATCGATTTACAGGTGACCTCTCCAGAGCCGGATTGGAATACTAATCCAAATGATTTTCAATTTTCCATGAACTTGATCGCTCAGCTGGAAATAGCAGATGTCATTTCTACTGATTTGAATGATCGTGTTGCCGCATTTGTGAATGATACCATTCGTGGAGATGCAAATATAATCTACATTGAAACGCTGGATTTGTATGAGGTATACCTTGATATATATAGTAATGTTGAAAACGGGGAATCAATTGAATTGCGTGTTTGGGATGCTGATAAAGGTGTTGAATATAGAAATGCCTTGCCGAATCTAACTTTTGAATCTAATACGATAGTTGGAACGCCAAGCAATCCAGAATTGATTATAGCCGGAGAGATAAGTGTTCAAAAAATTGATTTTAAATCTGGTTGGAATTGGTCATCTATAAACATCGAATCTCAGAGTCTGCAGGACATCAACTATCTGATGCGTAATGTCACTGCCAAATCTGGAAACCAAATCAAGAGCATTGACAAATTTGATGTCTATACAGAAGGGATTGGCTGGGCTGGAACGTTGACTAGAAATGGTGGCTTGGAAACCGGAGCAATGTATCTGTTTAACCTGAGTCAGGCAGGAAGTATTGAAGTAACGGGAACAACTGCAGCTTCTGACAAAAAAATTGATATTAACACAGGTTGGAACTGGCTTGGTTTTTTGCCCAGGTTCAATATGAATATTAATGAAGCGTTTGCATTCTTCAATCCGACCAATGGAGATATCATTAAAAGTCAATTTGCATTCGCGGTATATGATGAAAACATAGGTTGGACAGGAAGTTTGAAAAACCTCGAACCGAGTAAAGGATATCTAATGAAGTCAGCTAAGGCAGATGTATTTACATATCCCGAATCAACTTTTCTGGGCAACCGTAGTGGCAACTCAGAACCAAAGGATGTTGTAGACTATCAACTCAAAGAGTTTGATAAATATGAGCATCCATATAACATGTCTCTGATAGCTGAGATCGGTAGTGGCGATAATAGCGAATACATAGTAGAGGCCTATGCTGGAGAAAACCTGAGAGGAGTAGTTGAGCCGACTACTATGGCAGATGGCAGGACACTGTATTTTATGATAATATATGGAGATGCCTCTCCTGATGAGATCACATTCAAGGCCATTGATATAGATACTGACAGTGAGTATGTATTGGATCAAACAACCTCTTTTATTCCAAACAATCCGTTGGGTAGAGTTGCTGCACCATTTCTGTTTACTGGGATAGATCAGATTACTGCAATTGAAGATAAGTTGGATGCTGTTCAGATTTATCCCAATCCATTTACTAATTCGCTGAAAGTCCTAATTCCAAAAACGAATTCGACTGCACCTGAAATAGTGCTAACCGACTTGGCTGGAAGAATTTTGGGTGAATTTGATGTAAAAGCAGCAAATAAAGGCTGGTCATTGGAAATAGATGACTCAAGAGTCAAACTGACACCTGGCATTTATTTAATCAATATCCATCAGGATGATGTAGTTAGATCCTTCAGAGTAATTAAAGAAAATTAAGATGAAACGATATATTATAATTTCCTTGATTGCATTAGTATGTATGCAAGGGCTTATGGCCTCAATTCCAAATTGGACGGTGAACTCTGCTGACTATAGCAACTCTATGTCTATGGTTGGAGCCATAAAAATTAATGGCCAGGAATCCCTGGATGAAAATGATATGATTGCAGCTTTCATTGATGGAGAGTTGCGAGGAGTGGCTCAGGTTCAATTAGAACAAGCCGTGAATCGATACATAGCATTTCTGATTATCTATAGTAATCAGAGTGGTGGAGAAATTACTTTTAAGCTGTATGATGCCAGTGCAGATGCTGAGTTAAGTGCTTACAATACTTCCAATTTTGCAATCAATGGATTGAAAGGTGATTTGGCCAATCCGATCGTATGGTCAGATGTATTGTTGAAAAGTGAAAATGATATAACCGCTTTTTCATTTGCTGGAAGTGATGGGGATGCTATCATCGATGCTGAAACGATAAAGTTACCGGTCACATATTCAACGGATCGTTCAACCCTGTCGGCAACATTCACTGCATCAGAAGGGGCCACAGTTTGGGTAGCTGATGTTCAGCAAGTATCAGGAGAATCTGCGAATGATTTCAGTGAGCCTGTGGTTTTTACAGTTGTATCTGAAGATGAACAGCATAGTAAGTCTTACAGTGTTGAAGTCTTCAATACGAATAATCCTCCTACAGATATTAATTTGGACATTTCCACAATTGATGAAAATAAGGCTGAATTGAGCAATGTGGGGTCGCTTCTTGTTGAAGATGATGATGAAGTCCACATATATTCCTTTGCAGACGGATTGGGCGACAATGACAATGATCTGTTTAAAATTATTGATGATCAGTTTATAGCCAGACGAACCTTCGATTTCGAGATTAAAAACGTTTATTCTGTACGGTTAAAGGTAAAAGATAGTGCTGGTCAGGAATATATAAAAATTCTTGAAATCAATGTAAATGATGTCAATGAGAAGCCAACGGACATTGTGGCAAGCGATGTTTTGTTAGATGAAGATACTCCTCTGCAATCGACTATTGCCATTTTATCTACAGTTGATGAAGATGAAAATGATACGTTTATCTATTCACTCTCAGAATCCTTTGAAGACAATGCTTTCTTCTCAGTAGTTGATAATGAACTGATCTCGGCTACTACATTCAATTATGAAGAAAAGGATGAATATTCACTTCGAATAATTGTAAAGGATGCTGGTGATAACCTCTTTGAAAAAAGTATTGTGCTCTCAGTTGTGGATAAAGGAGACCAGCCTACCAATATTCTAATCAATTCAGTTGAAATCGAAGAAGAATTACCAAAAGGAAGCATAATTGGAGTATTTAATACAGTGGATGAAGATGTGCAAGATGAGTTTGCTTATAGCATGTCGGAAGGAGAGGGAGATACAGATAACAGTCATTTTGGTATAGATGGTAACAGGCTGGTCAGCAGGACAGTTTTTGATGCTGAAACGGAAACATCCTATTCAGTGAGAGTAAAGTCAGAGGACTCAAAAGGCAATGCAATTAGCAAAAGCTATGCGATTACTGTTTTGCAAGTCAATGAAGTGCCAGAAATTGAGTCTCAGTTATTTTCAGTTCCAGAGAGAAGTTCACCGGGTACATCAGTTGGAGCAGTTTTGGCAACTGATGTTGATGGTGACCAATTAATATATACCATAATGGGTTCAGGTGGTCCTTTTAGCATTGATCCATCTTCTGGCGAAGTTTCAGTATCAGTAGAAGCCATTGATTATGAGGAGGTATCTTCCTATAGATTGGAAATACAAGTGGCAGATCCCGGAGGGTTATTGGCTTATGCAGAAATCACAATTGATATAGAAGATGTAATTGAATCTGAATTTCCGTTACCGGCCAATGATTTCATTTCGGCCAATGGTGACGGCTTCAATGATCTGTTTCTTGTTCAAAATGTGAGCCTGTATCAAAGCTACACCCTCGCGATTTTCAACAATTCGGGTACGGAAGTGTATTCCAAGACTGGGTATGACAATACCTGGTCAGGAACGGATAATTCAGGGCATGATTTAGCTCCCGGGATTTACTATTATTCATTTATCAGTCCTAGTAACCCTATCAGTTTTAGGGGTTCATTAACACTTGTAAGATAAGATTATGAAAAAGTTTTTTTTAACACTCGCAATAATTGGATTGACTCTAAGTGTTCATAGTCAATCCATCATTAATAAAAATTTGTACATAGCAAACCCGGCTGGCTTAAACCCTGCTTATATGGGGACTCAGGGAAAACTTTTTTTAGGTTTCCAAACGAGTATCTCAGGCAACAATGAACTTGCTTTACCGACTTACACATCTATTAATGTTCATGGATCAGTTTTCGAAAACCTTGGACTTGGTGCGAACTTTTTGTCGGAAAAACAAGGTCCATTTTCACTAACTATGGCTGATGTAGGTTCGTCATACATGGTGTCATTTGACGAGAAACAAAGCCTGAGATTTGGCATGTCAGTAGGTTTTCTTCGCCAGACCTTAAATCCTTCGGCATATACCACCAACAATTACGTAGATCAGAATGATCCATTTCTAAATGGTGATTTTTATGACAACACGAGGGTAAAAATGGGAGCTGGATTTTTGTATCAAAATGGAAACTTTGAATTAGGAGTAGGTACGCCATACCTATTTAGAGGCGGAGAGTCTTTCAACAAATCTGCTAATTTCAATGCCGGATATACCTGGGCTTTTCAAGGTGATAAATTCAAATTCAATCCATCGGTATTCTATCAGTTGAAAGATCAGGATTCGGATCTATATGATTTTAATATAAGAGGAATTTATATGGATAAAGCCTGGCTGCAACTGGGGTATCGATCAAATAGCAGCCTAAACTTTTCCTTCGGACTTGCCACTGAGCTGTTTGACATTGGTTATAACTACAATTCGGCAATGGGCGATTTGAAAGAGATTAACTCCAACAATCACGAGATACTTATAGCATTTACGATTAAGCGAAAAAGCACTAAAAGATACACAAAATCTAGTAGAGCATCCGAAAGTTTTAGTGTTGTGAAAAGAGGAGAGATGGAGGAAAAATTTATCAAGCTTCATCAAAAATATGATTCACTCGCACAAATTGAATCATCTAGGCGAGATGATGAAAAGCTAAAAAGAGAAAAATTGCATACGGAGATCGAAAAAATCAGAGAGGAGCTGGGGATTGTGAGCTCTAACCTTGAATATGAAGAATCACGAGTAGTAAAAGAAGAGCTTACTTCAGACCGCTTGGCTATTGAACCTGGCAACTATGTCGTGGTGAGCACATGCAATTCTCTTTTGTGTGCTGAACAAGTGCAAGCAGATTTGAAGGAGGCTGGTGAAAATCATACAAGAATAGTCCTAAACAAGGCTAAAGGATTTTATTACATAGCTACTTCAAGGCATTCGAATTTCAAGGAAGCCTTGGGATCGATGGAACAAAAGCGTAAAACAGGATACCAGGATTCCTGGGTGCTGGTTTACAAATAGAAATAACCCGGAAATCTTTATTGATTGAGTCTAAGGGCGTGGAGAAATCTGCGTCCTTTTTATTTTTACTATAGGCAACTCCGTCCTGTGGGTTGACATACCTTTGCGGGTTTAATTGTTGAAGGTATATGTGGGTATTACTCGGAGTGATGTCGTTGGTGGCACTTGGGATTTATGATATTCTAAAGAAGCATTCATTGAATGAAAATGCTGTAATTCCTGTGCTGTTTTTTTCTACATGCGTACCAGCTTTGCTTTTTCTTCCCTTTTTGATTTTATCCTTTAACGTAAACGGGTTTGATCAGTACGAGAATTTCTACATACCTGCAATCAGCTTGAAGGTTCATGGCTTAATTGTCATCAAAACATTGATAGTAATCTCCTCCTGGATTTTGTCTTTTATGGCCTTGAAGAATTTGCCAATAAGTATAGTCTCCCCAATTAGGGCAACAGGCCCGGTTTGGACGTTGATAGGAGCACTTACGATTTATGGAGAGCAGCTATCCACACTTCAATGGATTGGGATGACCATAGCTCTTGCATTTTTCTATGTTTTCTCTATTGCTGGAAATAAGGAGGGCATCAACTTCAAAACCAACAAATGGGTACTTTTTATCTTCCTGTCTACAGTGATCGGGACTTTCAGTACGCTTTATGATAAGTACCTGATCGCGAATTACAACCGACTGGCAGTGCAGGCATACTTTTCATTTTATCAGGTGCCGATTATGCTGATTGTCCTGTTGTTTTTTTGGTATCCGAAAAGAAAGTCATACACTCCTTTTAAATGGAAACATACGATTCCACTAATCGGGATCATGCTTGTGCTTGGAGATTTCGCTTATTTCTATGCTTTGTCATTTGAAGATTCCCTGGTCTCTATTCTATCGCTGCTAAGAAGGAGTAGCGTGATCATTTCTTTTGGAATTGGTGCCATACTCTTCAAAGAACGAAACAAGCGCTATAAGGCGTTAATACTACTCGGAATAATCGTAGGGATATATTTGATAATGATGGGAAGTTGATTGGTTAAATAGTTAAGATAATTCATTTAGCTCTCATATTTACTCCTGAATGAATATGAGTCTTCCCTAAAGCCTTGCTAGTTCGTTTAGTGCAGGGGCTGAACGGTATGCTGAGTTCGTTTTTGGCTGGAGGATTGACAGGTGAGTGGTGAAGACCTGCCTTTGTCGGCAGATAGGTCCGCCTGGGTGTCTATCAAAATCATTGCCCTAATTCAAGTAGTCATTGCTACCAGAATAGGCTATATAGGATTGCAACGATCGCAATGATGCCAATTGCTCCAATGTTGAAAGTTACACTGGTATTAAATAGTGTTTTAGGGTTCTCAAGTTTCAGCGCTTTTGGGTCTTCTATGTCAATTTTTACATTGGTATAGAATATTATACCAATCATCAATAGCATTACGCCCATCATGAAAATTGACTCCATTCCCAAACTGGCCATAGAGCTGCTGGTGATCAATCCGGTAATGAGGCATAAAACTCCAGCTGCCATAAATAGATAAGAAGACTTTATGGAAAGCTTGTTCAGATCGGGATCTTGCGCCGGAGATTGTATTTTCACACCTTTATCCAGGAATGAAATGACGGATGCAATGGTGCACAAAATCATGAATACATAGCCCATTCTAAAAATAAATGGGATCTCAGGATATATAAGCTTCATGCCAATTCCAATCGGAAGAGTAACAATGGCTGTCCACAATGCGGCCTTGGAAGTCGCTTGCTTCCAGAATAAGCCCATAGCAAATACTACCACAACACCAGGATAAATAAAACCTGTATATTCCTGTATGTATTGGAATACCTGGTCGAGGTTGTTGAGCATGGGCGCTACAAGAATGGCAATGACCAATGCTACGAATGCAGCCACTCGACCTACCCAAACCAGTCGCCTGTTGGATGCATCTTTATTGAAGAACTCTTTGTAGATATCCATGGTAAAAATGGTAGAGGTACTATTGATCATGGATGCCAAAGATGAAACGATCGCAGCAGCCAGTGCCGCAAATGCCAAACCCCGGATACCAGCCGGCACAAAGTTTTTTAGCAACCAAGGATATGCTTCGTCCGACTTGGTGATTTCACCTATTTCTGATATTGGTTTTCCAATAATAGCGGAAAGTTCTGCTTGACTAAAGTCATTGACCAGTACGTAGGCTGTGACGCCAGGAATGACAACTAAGAGTGGAACAATAATTTTCAGGTATCCTGCGAAAATCAATCCTTTTTTGGCTTCTTCTATCGATTTGGCAGCCAAACCCTTTTGAATGATGTATTGGTTAAACCCCCAGTAGCCGAGGTTCGTGAGCCACATAGCTCCGAGCAGTACTGCCAAGCCGGGCAGATCATTGAAGGTGTCTTTAAAACCGCCATCACCGTCGGGTACCATGGAGCTTCCTTTTTCGATGATCATGGTGAAATGATCAGTAGCTTTTGCGTAGATCAAGCCAAAGCCATCGATTACACTACCTGCTCCCACTGCTTCAAGTGCAAGGAATGTCGTGAACAAACCACCAATTACAAGGAAAATTACTTGTATTACGTCTGTCCATGCTACGGACGTTAGTCCGCCATAGATGGAATAGACCCCTGAGAATACGAGTAGTCCAACTATGCCCCAGATCAGTGGAATGCCAATGATATTTTCAAGTGCCAGGGCACCCAGGTAACTCACCGATGTGAGGTTGACCAATACATAGACCACCAACCAAAAGATTGCAAAGAAGGAGCTCACCGACCTATCGAAACGTTGGTTGATAAACTGCGGCATGGTGTAGATTTTCTTTTCTAGAAATATGGGCAAGAAGTATTTGGCCACAATGATTAATGTGACTGCCGCCAACCATTCGTAGGCTGCTATTCCCAGCCCTATGGCGTATCCTGAACCTGACATGGCAATGAAGTGCTCAGCTGAGATGTTGGCTGCAATCAGGGAAGCACCAACAGCCCACCATGTGAGTGAGTTGCTGGCGAGAAAGTAGTCATTAGCTGTTTTTTCTTTTCCTTCTTTTGGTTTCGAAACCCAAAGGCCGATCCCCAGAATTACCACACAGTAGATGGCAAATACCACATAATCAATTGTTGAAAATCCCATATTATGTCAATTTGTATAGTGAATAATGCCTGGTTAATAAAAAGAAGCATCGATTGATTGCCTATTTAATGCTGCATTCTAAAAACAAGCACTGCGAATATATGGTTTTTTCTTATTAAGTGTCATAAATACACTATATGGATTTGTGTCCAAATTTTGGAAAATCAGAATATGGTATTTCAAAACTTAGTTTCCGCTTTTGTTCTTTCCTTAGAAAACAAGGAAATAAAACTAGCCGGTTCGTTCGACTCGATTAAGAGCTTCTCCATTTCTTCCACTTAACCTTTGGATCAGCCAGGTGGTATTCATTCTAAATACAAGCCTTCCCCTGCAACGTTCTGGGTAGGCACTCACCAGACAGTACAGGATAATAGCTCAGATTATGTGCGCTTAATTGCAGGCAAAATTTAAGAAGGGGATCGGGAACTATCTAGCCTTCAAAAATACGATCATGAACAAAGCAATCTTACTGATAGTTAGTATAATTATCTATACATCAGCGTTAGCTCAACCTGAGCTTAAACCACCTGCTGGACGCATTGCCATTGTAGCTGATGAAAACTTACCTGACCCGGATGACCTTGGAGGTACGACAATTTCTATTGCCGTCCTGCGGGCTACAGGTTTGGAAGATCGGCTGGTGCACTATTCCTACAGCTGCCTGAAAAAGGCAAGTGTTGCTGACGTAAGAGCGTGGTTGTTGAAATTTATTGAAGCTAATCCTGAGAAGTAGTTCTTATGAAAGTGCATGTGAGGCCGGTAGACACAAATTGAAATGGAAGGAAGAGAAATTGGGTTGATGAAATATTATTGGATTGTGCTGTTATTGGTAATAGTGAATTTTTCTTGTTCGGAAGATAATGAGCCCGCAGGAACAGTGTCAGGACCTGAGGTGACAGTTACAGCCACTACACCGGATCAAATCGAGGTAGAATGGACTGCCATCGATGGTGTTGAAGCCTATGAAATTGATGTGGCCTTGGATGCCGATTTTGATGATGTTTTATCAGATTATGATGCTGTCAAAGTAAGGCAAACAGAACTAATCATAGAGGACCTGAAAGCTTCTACTACTTACTTCATAAGAGTGAGAGGGTTATTTTCCAATGGTGTCGCGTCTGAGAATTCAAACACCCTTGAGGCTGCTACGGCAAATCCGCTATTATGTGATGACTACTCAGATTATGTATTTAATGAAAAAGATGGCATTGTCAAAGTAGAATTCGAAGATGCAGAGTTTGGGCCAGGCTGGGAGCTGCAACCTGGAAATGGTAAGACTTCCGGTAGAGGTTATATGGTTTGGACTATGGCTGATTATTTCTCTGGCCCCAGTTCCGATTTGGTAACATACAACATAAAAGTATCTACTCCGGGCACTTATCAGTTTATATGGAATTCGGCTGTCACCAAGGGAAGTGACGGAACAGAACATAATGATACCTGGTTGAAATTTCCAGCTGCTGATGATTTCTACGGCGACAAGGGTGGCGCCATAGTCTACCCTAAAGGTTCAGGTAAAACCCCCAATCCTGAAGGGGCATCCAAAGACGGATGGTTTAAAGTTTACAGAAGTGGAAATGATGTAGATTTCAAATGGCAATCCAGGACATCCGATAACGATCCTCACGAAATTTATGTAAGGTTTGATGAGGCTAAGATTTATACCATGCAGATATCGGCCAGGTCAAATGGACATGGCATAGACAAATTTGCTTTGTTTTTAGAATCACTAAGCCAATCCAATCTAACGGGATTAGCTGAGTTTAGCGAAATTACCTGCCTGTAATATTAGTTGACACAAAATTATTCCGAGATTTTACTACGCAGCGTCTGTTTAGTTCAATTGCAAAATGAATCACCAGCAAAAAGCCATTCAATAAGCTTCTTACCTTGGGAAATTTTCATAAATTGACAGTCAATCCAACCAGACTATATAAATATGTTCTATTTTGTATAATAAGGAGGAAGAAACCACTTCACTAGAAGCACAACCCCAAATTTGACAGAGTATTATTAGTCAAAATATTAACACATGAATAATTACAAATCACTGATTCAAAAATTCTTTATCCTTAGCACCGTAGTATTTACTATCTACAGTTGCCAGACGAAACCTACCGGGCAAAAAAATGAAGCTGAGGAAACAGCAGGAAGCAATATACCCCAGCGACCCAATATTCTTTGGCTCGTAACGGAGGATATGGGGGATTATATTCCACCATTTGGAGACTCAACTATTCAAACACCAAACTTGAGTAGACTTGCTGCCGAGGGAATTGTTTTTCCTAACCTATTTTCCACCTCAGGAGTGTGCGCTCCAAGTAGAGCTGGTATTGCCACAGGGATGTATCCATCGAGCATTGGTGCCAACCACATGCGAACACATTCTAATACCAAACAAACGGGGCTAAAAGCATATGAGGCAGTGCCACCATCGGAGGTGAAGATGATCAGCGAGTTGTTACGGGCCAACGGCTACTATTGCAGTAATAACAATAAGGAGGACTACCAATTCAAAGCACCAGTCACAGCCTGGGATGAGAGTAGTGAATATGCTCATTGGCGTAACAGAGAAGAAGGTCAGCCATTCTTTTCAATTTTTAATTTCACTGATTCACACGAGTCAGGACTGTTTGAACCATACGGTCACAGATATGCTGAGCAGAGGCATTATCATTCCGGTGATACAACATTCAAATGGAAACGAAACAGAATGTCTGAGGAGGAAACGCCGGTGCATTTACCAAAAGACACCAAATTTAAAGTTCCTCCTTACTTACCCGATAATGACGTGGTGCAGCGCGATATGTGGAAACTGTACAACAATATTGCAGAAATGGATCAGCAGGTGGGAGCTGTCCTGCAGCAACTGGAAGATGACGGCCTCCTGGAAAATACAATCATATTCTTTTATGGAGATCATGGTGGACCCCTTCCAAGACAAAAACGCCTTATCTATGAGTCGGGACTAAATACTCCAATGATATTAAGGTTCCCCAATAAGGAATCGGCGGGCACAAAAGATGATCAGCTCGTAAGCTTCATTGATTTTGCACCTACACTTCTTTCTCTAGTCGGAATCGATCCTCCAGCGTATATGCAGGGACGGGCATTCCTGGGTGACTACAAAGTTGACCAAAGGAAATACATTCACGCTGCGGCTGACCGCTTTGATGAAATGACTGACGCTATACGAGCCGTCAGAGGTGAGCGCTTCAAGTACATCAGAAATTATAGACCGGAACAAGGTTATTATCTGGCTGTGGGATACAGGGAACAGATACCTACTATGCAAGAGCTGCTAAGGCTGAGGGACGAAGGAAAGCTGAACGAAGTGCAGGCACAATGGTTTAGGGAAAGTAAGCCAGAGGAGGAATTGTTTGATTGTATAGCCGATCCTCATGAATTGAACAATCTGGCAGAAGATCCGGCCTATAAGGACAAGATGAACGAACTAAGACAGGAGATGGATCACTGGCTGGCAGACATTGGAGATCAGCCGAACTTACCAGAAGCAGAACTGATCACACAATTATGGAATGGAGCTGAGAGCAAGCCAATAACTGAAGACCCTAAGGTTTCCACTGCTGAAGGTTTTGCGACTATTTCTTGTGCTACAAATGGGGCTTCTATAGGCTATAAGATTATTGGATCGGATGGCAAGGCACCTAAGTCTTGGAAAGTTTATCAGGATCCGATCAAGATTCCTGAAGGTAGTTCTTTGCAAGTACAGGCCCATCGTATTGGATATGTAAAAAGTCAAATTGTTGAGGCTAAGGGTTAAACCCTGTTGAAGATGATCTTTTGAAATAAATTTGGAATTGACAGGTGAGCTGTTCTTTTTTGTTATGTAAACCCAAAACTAAATTGAGATTCCTTTTTTGCCCCTTCGGAGACAACCGTTTTGGGTAATGCTTTTTTGAGACTAAAAATTTATGACTATGCAAACTAAATACGAACGAGTTGTCAAAGCCCTGAGTGATGGACTTTTATCATTTCCTGTGACTGACTTGACTGAAGATGGTCAATTTAACGCAGCTACTTTCGCCGATAGGTTGGAGTGGTTTATATCCAACAAGGTATCGGCAATATTTGTAGCTGGGGGAACCGGGGAGTTCTTTTCGCTTTCAAGCAGCGAATACAAAGAAATTGTAGAGGTAACTACCAAAACAGTACAAGGCAAAGTACCGACTGTATCGAGTATTGGCCGTAGCATTCCTGAAGCCATCGAACTGGCTAAGGTGGCTGAAGATAGCGGAATAGACGGATTGTTGCTCATGCCTCCATATTTGACAGAATGCCCTCAAAGTGGTATACTGGATTACGCCCGAACTATTATTCAAAACACCAACTTGCCGGTCATCTATTACAACCGCGCCAATGGCACTTTGAAAAGCGAATACGTAGAAAAGTTGGCGGCAGATTGTCCAAACCTGGTCGGATTGAAAGATGGTACTGGCAATATCCAGGAGCTGAATGATACGATTAAGACTGTAGGCGATAGACTGGTTTACATCGGAGGAGTACCAACTGCTGAGATTATCTCGGAGGCTTACATGTCAATTGGGGTGAACACCTATTCATCTGCTGTTTTCAATTTTGTTCCCAATTTGGCCAATCATTTTTATAGCTCGCTGCGGGCTGGAGATACTGCTACTGTCCAATCAATTGTCAAAAACTTCTTCGTACCCTTCGTAAGGTTGAGAAATCGAAACAAAGGTTATGCGGTCAGCCTGATAAAAGCTGGAGTAAAGCTGATTGGTAAAAGTGGTGGTGGTGTACGTTCACCTTTGGTGATGCCTACAGATGACGAAGTGGCACTGTTGAAGGAAATGGTAGCTTTGGAGAAGAAGTTAATGTCTTAATTTTGTATGTTGTTCAAATCTGGTATTCCCGGTTGGTTGAATTTCTGACATCCAATTCGGTTTCGAGCACAATGGTGCTATGAACGAATTCTTCATTTTTGTGGTCAAATTCTATTTCTTCAATCAGTTTTTGAGCTGCAATTTTTCCCATTTCGGCACATGGCTGTCTGATGGCGGTTAGTGACGGAATGATCAATTCAGCAAAAGGACTTTCGCTAAAACCCAAAACCGCAACATCTCTTGGGACTACTTTTTTTTGGCTCATTGCATAGAATATAGTATTTATTGAAGTAAGATGATTGGCACATAGAATGGCATCAGGTGGGTGCTGAGCATTAAGTGTTTCACATGCTGCCCGGTAGCAATCTTTCTGGGTCAAATCTGTTTGATTAATAATGTCGTTATCCACAATTAAATTTTTATCCAATAGAGCCTGCATATACCCGTTTAGTCTTTTTTCAAATACCATTCTCTTCAAAGAACCTCCAATATATCCTATGCGCTTATATCCCATTTCTATTAAGTGTTCGGTGGCACGGTATGCACTCGAAAAATTGTCAACCATTATTTTTGTGGTATTTTTAAAAGGAAGGTATACCCTATCAAAAAAGACAACAGGAATATTAGCGTCTATTGCTTTTTGAAAGTGTTTGTACTCTACTGTTTCTAAAGACAAGGTGGCTAAAATGCCATCCACCTGACTTGAAATAAACGTATCAATACTGGCTTTCTCTTTTTCTACGGAATCATGAGATTGACAAATGATAACGCGATAATCATACGCAGAAGCAACGTCTTCTATGCTCCGCACGACTTGGGAAATAAAATCGCTGTTGATATTAGGTATAACAAGGCCGATTGTTCGGGTACTGTTTGTCATCAGCCCTGATGCCAAGGCGTTTTTTCTAAAGCCCATTTTTTCTGACATTCTTTTCACCCTTTTAATGGTATCAGGATTAATTCTAGGATTGTCATTTAGCGCTCTTGACACTGTGGAGATAGATACACCCAAGGCATCTGCTACATCATATATCGTAATTTTATGTTTGTTACTTTTCATTTTTCAATATAAGCCGACTAATGTAATTGATTAAAGACAAGCGCTTGCATTTCCTCTGTAATAATTATATTTTTGATAATCTACGATTTTTCTGTGGAATTCATAAAAAATGAAAAGAGCAAAAATTTTAGTAGAAACTATCGACAACCACTATACACCACTGAAGTAGCTAGCCTTATGAAAAAAATATTTTTTAAGAATAGTGATAAATCTACTGTACTACACTTAAAGGAAGGCGATGAAAAAGCATTTACTACGCTTTTCGATAAATACGCTCAAAAAATTTATTGTTCTTGTAGAAAACTTCAGATGAACCACGAAGATGCCGAAGGAGTAGTACAGGATGTCTTCTTGAAAATATGGAGAAATAGAGGAAACTTAAATGAAGAGCTCTCATTCAATTCATATGTTCTCACCATTGCAAAGTCCATGATCATTAAGGCCAGTAGAAAGCAGGTGTTGCACCTGGCTTATGAACAGCATGCAGCATTCAACCAACCGAGCTACAACAACCAAACTGAAGATTACATTATTTTCTCTGACCTTGAGGCACTATCACAAGAGTGCATGGATCACCTGCCAAAGCAGCAGCGACAAGTCTTTATGATGAAAACCCAGGACAATTTCACAATGGATCAAATTTCTGAAGAGCTGGACATCACTAAGAGAACAGCCGAAAATCATTTTTATAGAGCCTGTAAGGAATTGAAGCTGAGGCTGATCAATTACAAAGCTATTACTGCAGAGATCTAATTCTTAGCTGCTTTTTGAGTGGCACCCTATTTTTTTGTTATTATTTTTTGGAACTCACTGAGTAATTCGATGTAGTTAAGGCTAATCATATTACACGAATTAGAAATGAAAGAATTAAAAAAGAAATTTTTCAATAATCAATGCACCAGGGAGGAAGCTGAAATTTTTTTACATTGGTATTTTTCGGACAAGGGAGAGAAGGAAATTGATAGTCAAATAGAGGAATACTGGGAGGACAAAGGCAAATCTAACTGGGACTCCTCAGTATTGATTGAAAAGATAATGCAACAAATAGATGACTCTGACTTATATGTTTCTCAAAACAAGAAGTCAGGTTCACGCAACGAGCAAACACCGGATCAACCAAAATCGGCGCGAAAATGGTTTACCTATTGGAAAGTGGCTGCTGTGCTATGCTTAGCTGTAGGTATTTCATATATGTCATTCAATCTGCTTCAGGATGATGCTGTAAAAACGGAATTGGCCTCCAATCACCTTGAAAAATCTAATAGATGTGGACAAAAGTCCACAATCCACTTAAAAGACGGCTCGCGAATCGTACTGAATTCAGGTAGCAAAGTAAAATACCCAGAAATTTTTTCAGAGCATGAAAGGGTTGTTGAGTTAGAAGGGGAGGCATTTTTTGAAGTGGCAAGAGATGCGAAACGACCATTCAGGGTTAAAACCGCAAATACCATCACTACCGCGTTAGGTACATCATTCGTTATTAATGCTTTTAAGAATGAGAATGAAGTGGCAGTAAGCCTAATTAGTGGCAAGATAGAAGTTATGAAAAATGGAGCGGAAAAAGCTGCCTTCATACTTGATCCCGGTCAGGGAGTAGTTTACTCAAAGTCCAGCCAAAACATGGTTATTCGAAATATTGATGCCTCCAAAGTGATGGCCTGGACAAATAAAGTACTAATGTTTGAAGATGCGGACATTGATGAGGTAATAAAGAGGCTAGAGAGATGGTATGGAGTGGAAATCGTGAAAAACGATAATATTAACGGAAACCTGACTGCAAGTTTTTCAAACGAAAGCTTAAAGGCTGTCCTTGAAGGTGTATCATATTCTTTTTCATTTGATTACGATATATCAGATAAAAAAGTAATACTCAGATCAAAAAAGTAAAACTATTATAACAACAATTCTATAACATATGAAAAAGCTATACAACAGTACGTAAAATAAAGAGCCGGTAATGTGGGGCATTACGCGGCTCTAAAGTCGTTTTATTAAATTTTGTCGAACATAATAAAAACACACAAAACTATGAATTTAAGTGTACTAAGACAACTATACATGCTATCTAAATATTGCGTATATGGGTTACTTATTCAGTGTATTATTGGCACCTCACTTTTAGCCTCTAAAGATGCAAACGCACAAAGGCAAAGTATAGAGGAGATCAATATTAACATTGAACAACATAACAAGAAATTGATTGATATATTCAATCAGATTACTGCTACGACAGATTTTGAGTTTGCGATGAATCGCAAAAAAGTAAATCTGGACAAAAGTGTTGATCTAGACCAGTATGAAGGATCACTAGGAACCATATTAAGAGAAATATCAACCAAAGCTGAGATTGGCTTCAAAAGAGTCAACAACAATATATTCGTAAAGAATATAGATAAGAAAGGAGGAAAAATACCTTCGAATTTGGTTGTTGAAGTGATGGAAGTAGATGTAAGTGGAAAGGTGACTGATGAAAATGGTCAGGGACTTCCAGGAGCATCTGTAGTAGTAAAAGGTACGACGAACGGTACAACTACCAATCTTGAAGGAGATTATAGTATGACTATACCAGATGATGCTACACTGGTAATCTCATTTGTAGGATACACTACTCAGGAAGTAGTTCCAGGAGCCAGAAGTACAGTAGACATACAAATGGAACCAGATGCCGAACAACTGGAAGAGGTTGTGGTTATTGGCTATGGTACTTCGAAGAAAAAGGATCTTACAGGGTCAATTGTTAGCGTAAAAGGAAAAGAGGTAGCCAAATACAAGCCCTCAAGTGTTTCCGAGATACTGAGAACCACAGTGCCAGGTATGGTGGTAGGCTATGCTACAAATGCCAGAAACGTACCTGATTTTGAGATTCGTGGAGATATATCCATAAAAGCCGATGATGATGATGAAAGAAATGCCAACAAGCCACTGATTGTATTGGATGGGGTAATTTTCCTCGGTGATCTTGCTGAAATCAACCCTAATGATATTGAAAGTGTTGATGTATTGAAAGACGCAAGTGCCGCGGCGATCTATGGATCACAGGCTTCTAATGGTGTGGTTATTTTCACCACCAAGAAGGGACAGCTCGGTAAGGCGAAAATCAACTTTAGCTCTAAAGTATCGCTTGTAACTGGAGCTAAGAGGATACAAACCCACAAAGGTGGTGAGCCGGTGTTGAATTGGTTGACAGATATGAATGAGTCTATTAATGGTCTATTAGAGGAGCCTTGGACTAGATATCGTGACTACTACAGCATACCAGCAGAATTCCAGGATGACTGGTTGGCTGCAAACGGTATTCCAGGCGAAACAAATAGGGACGCCATCAATTTAGCCCGGATAAACAATTTTGATTTCTGGGAAGGTGAAATAGAGAATTTCCAAAATGGTCAAATTTATGACTGGCAGGACTTCTTATTTCATACAGGTGTTAGAAAGGATGTGGACGTGAGTGTATCGGGTCGAAATGAAAAAGTATCTTACTACTTTTCCATGGGAGCCAGCGAAAGGGAATCCGTTCAGATAGGTGAAACTTTTGAGACCATTACATCCAGATTAAACCTCACCGCAACCATAGCAGAATTTTTGGATGTCGGAGTTAACTCCAGTTTTACTTACCAAAATGAAGGACAAGAACCTATAGGCAATGGTGGGTACAGGACAAAATCTCCTTATGATCAACCTTGGGAAAATGGAGCGGAACGTACGCGAGAAAACTTAGTAGATCAAAGTGCTGGTTCCAACCAAAGTAATCCTTACCAGGTTCCTGCTTGGAATACTCGTAAATACGATAGGTTCATGATCAATCCTACTTTATTTACCAAATTCACACTTCCCTATGGTTTTAGCTTAAGGGTGGATTATACACCTAGATTTGATGCAAGGAAGAGATTCGATTTAGATGAAAATGGGAATCCTCAAAGAGCATTGGATGAAGCGAGGAGAAGACACAACGAAGTATTTTCATGGCAATGGAATAATATACTGAGTTGGGATAAGTCATTTGGTGATCACAGATTTTCTGTGACTGCACTATATAATGCAGAAAAAAATGAAAGATGGGAAACAGATGCTATTAATAGTAATTTCTCTCCTACTTCTGCCTTGGGATTTAGCGGTATGGCATTTGGTTTGAATCCGAAAATCACTTCTTATGACGAAAAGAATTCAAGAACGGCTATTATGGGTCGTGTGAACTACTCGTTTGGTAACAGGTATAATTTCTCTGCTTCTATTCGACGCGATGGATATTCCCGCTTTGGTTCAGATAATATTTATGCCAGTTTCCCATCTCTGTCAGCAGCATGGACGATTACGAACGAAGATTTTATGGCATCAGCACCTGGCTGGATTTCTCGCTTGAAGCTGCGCGCCAGCTGGGGTGTGAATGGCAACAGTAGTGGTCTGGAAGACTACAATGCTTTTGCGAGGCTGAGTAATAACCTATTCCTTAATTATGACGGAGGATATATTCCTGCACCGTATACGGAAATTTCAAGGATTGCAAACCCGCTGCTTGCTTGGGAAAAAACTACTGCCATCAACTTGGCCCTTGATTTTGGCTTGTTTAATGATAGGTTGTCGGGTAGTATTGATGTTTATAACTCAACTACCAACGATTTGTTGCTTGACCAGAAGCTGCCTGATTTGACAGGATTACCTTCTGCCAAAACCAATGTGGGTAGCTTGAAAAATTCAGGATTTGATATTGGACTGAATGGTACTATTATGGAGCGGCAAGATTTCTTATGGTCAGCTACTTTAAATGCTACCTACAGGGCCAACCATATTTCAACATTAGGTAATGATCCTCTTCCTGTTACAGATAACGAAGGGAATGCCGTGTTGGATGGCAATGGAAATCCTGTTCTAGCAGAGCCAAATGACTTGCAAAATGGATGGTTCATCGGAGAAAATAAAGATGTCATTTGGGATTTCGAAGCAGATGGTGTCTATCAAGTAGGTGAAGAAGCTGAGGCTGCTGTGTATGGTTTGTTCCCTGGAGACTTTAGGGTTGTAGACCAGGATCAGGATGGTGATATCGATGTGGATGACAAGGTTTTTCTTGGCTTGACACAAAATCCATGGTATCTTACTATGAGACAAGATCTGGAGTGGAAAGGATTCGACTTTGGAGTGGTATTTCTTGCGAAATTGGGTTACAAAGGACGCACCATTCAGCCATTTAACTGGGAACAAGGTTATATCAAAAATCACAACTGGTTTGACCTGCCCTACTGGACTCCTCAAAACAGGAGTAATGAAGCTGCAAGAATCAATTCAATTCGTTTAGGAGGACATGAAATGGCCTTGAGTAAGTCATATGTGCGCTTGCAAAATGTGTCGTTTGGTTACAGCTTGCCTCCAAGCATTTTGGAGAAGATAAACTTCGATCGAGTAAGGTTTGCATTTAATATTGAAAATGCAGCAGTATTTACAGGATGGCATATCGGAGACCCAGAGTCGGAGCGTGAAATGCCAAGAACCTATTCATTTAGCCTGGACTTTACTTTCTAAGACAGAATGTTTTAACATAAAATTGAAGAAAATGAAAAACATAAATATATTCAAAGGAGCAATTGTATCAGGATTACTGTTACTTTCAACTGCTTGTAGTGATGAATTTCTGGAAGAGCAACCATTGTCTTTTTTAAGTCCTGAAAATACTTTCGTAGACGCGGCAGGACTGCAAACGGCACTGGATGCGGCCTATAAGGGTGTCTTTAACCAACTGAATGGTGATAATGAAGAAATGCTGTTCAGTCACAACATGAGTGATGCATCTGTTGTCAGTGCCACTGATAAGCCGGATGCCTATGTGGATCTGGATACTTATGCAACTCCTATTAACGGCAGGGACAATGATGCTGGACGAGCCAGGTCATTTTATGCTGAGAATTATAAGCAGATCAAAAGCTGCAACACTGTCATTGATTACATTGATATCCCTGAGTGGGATGGCGGAGAATCCAATGCGGAGAGAAACCATCTTTTGGGGAGTGCATATTTCCTGAGAGCATTTTTCTATTTGCAACTTACCATGGATTTTGGAAATGTTGCTATGCCCCTTAAAGTGGTTGACAGAGTATTGCGTGATTTCAAAGTGTTTCATATGCAAGGTATCTGGGATCAGATGATCACGGATCTTGAATATGCAGTGCAACATGTTAAGCCAAAAAGCCAGTTGCCTATTGGACAAGCTCCAAAGTCAGCCGTAAGGATGCTATTAGCTAAGTATTATATGTTGAATGAACGATTTGCTGATGCAGAAAGACAGATGGACGACTTGATTGCAAGTGGTGAAGTAGAATTGTTTACTGATGCAATGATTCCATCAGGTGTAGACTCTGTTGCAGTGGCAAATACTATTAGCCCATTTACGGGAGAGCCTTATCCAGGTAGAACCGGAAATGTTTCAGCTGATGCAGTCAATTATCTTCATTTGGATGAGGGAGCTCAAAAAACGAGTAACCCCGAGGGTGTTTGGCTTGTGGTTAACGAACCATTTATTTTAGGAAGCCAGGGTAGATCAGCGAGTATTCGTGCATGGGGACCAAACTTTGTAAGTACCAACAAAGGTGTTAAGGCACCACCGACAGGAACGGTGACTGGAATGAATGTCAAGCAGGCCAGTGGTCCTGCAGGTGGTTCGATGATGCAAAAATTTGGCAGAAGCCAGGGGTTTGGCCGCCTGACAAATTACTCTCAATTTGACGTGTGGCATAGAAATGGGATAAACGATGAGCAGGATTACCGACATAAAGATAAAAACTGGTTTCAAATGGATGACTTGCTTTATGACAATCCATCATTAGCGGACGATCCGGTTACAGCTGAATTTTATCTTCAACCAGTGAGACTATGGCACAATGGTAACTTGCTTTGTGAGGATACAATCAGATGCTGGTATGAATGGCCTAGATACAAATTCTACGCACAAAACGTTGAACAACGTCCTGACAGACAAGATGGAGGAAAACGTGATATGTACGTTATGAGAGTGGCAGAGGCCTATTTGATTAGAGCTGAAGCAAAATTCTGGCAAGGTAACAATGCTGGTGCAGCTGATGATATCAATGCTGTTCGTCAGCGTGCCAACGCTATAACAATGTATACTGCTACTGACGTTATGAATGATGGAATTGGTGCTATATTGGACGAGCGTAACCGTGAGTTGTGCGGCGAAGAATGGCGCCACGATGAATTGGTTCGTGTATCTGTTATTTTGGCGAAAACCCAAAAGCCATGCTACAATGGTAAGACCTATTCTATCTCTGGAACTGACATTGAAAAGTCATTGTCGGCTGACAGCTTCTTTTATGACAGGGTAATGGAAAAAAATACCTTTTATAGTGAGAATACTCCTTGGGCAACATACTCTACTACAAGGTATACTATTAGTCCTAAGCATGTATTCTGGCCTGTTTATCAGGATTATATTGTTGGTAATGTTGGAAATACCTTGAATCAGACCACAGGATATAATGGTTCTGAAAACAATGTAGAACCCATGACACATGTGGTTCAGCCAGCAGGTGTGCCAAATGTTGATCCTATGGTAGCCATAGGAGAAAGAGGCGGATCACTTTAATTAATTCATATTAGTAAGTAAACTCATCTGATTTTTTATCAGATGAGTTTACCTATTGGAGTAATTTAAAACTATATAGTAATTGATATGAATTTAGCGAGAAGAGATTTTATTAAGAAGACGGCAGCAGCAGGCTCAGTGGCGATGGTTGCACCTAGCATTATTCCATCGAAGGTATTTGGTGCTAACGACCGAATAAATGCCGCTGTACTTGGAGTTAATGGGCGAGGAAAAAGCCATATTGAAAGCCTTATGGCACAAAAGAATGTTGAGGTGACCATCCTATGTGATCCTGATATGAACATCTTGAAAAAGCGCCAAAAGAGCTTTAAAGAAAAATACAAAAAAGATGTAGCATTAGAGCAGGACCTCCGTCGCGTCATGGAGAATAAAGACATTGACGTGGTGAGTATTGCTACTTGTAACCACTGGCATGCATTAGCCACAATATGGGCATGTCAGGCTGGTAAGGATGTCTATGTGGAAAAGCCTGGTTCTCATAACTTATGGGAAGGCCGAAAAATGGTGGAGGCTGCACAAAAATATGATCGTATTGTACAGCATGGCGTACAATTGAGAAGTTCTCCTGCTGTGAATGAAGCCATCCAATTGATGCGAGAAGGCTATATTGGCCGGGTCTATATGGCTCGTGGGCTTGTATTCAGGTGGAGAGCTGATATTGGTGACCAGGGTTTTACGCCTGTTCCTGATGGCATAGACTATGACCTATGGACAGGGCCGGCTCCAAAACGTCCGTTCACCAAAAATCTGGTGCATTACAACTGGCACTGGCATTGGGACTATGGAAATGGAGATGTAGGAAATCAGGGTATACATGAAACCGACCTTTGTATGTGGGGGTTGGATGTTGGTCTTCCTTCACAAATTACTTCAATGGGCGGTAAATTCCTTTGGGATGATTGCAAAGAAGTGCCGGAAGTGTTGACCTCTGTGTACAAGTATCCCGACGAGGATAAAATCATCCAATTTGAAGTACGCCCTTGGTGTACAAATACTGAAGAGGGAGCTACCGTAGGTAATATCTTCTATGGAGACAAAGGAGTACTAGTTGTTGACGGGTATGATAAGTACAAAACATACCTAGGTAAGAACCGTGAGCCTGGTAAATCTGGTTCTGATGGTGGAGTTTCTGGATCAGAAATGGACCGGGGTGCAGGTGGTACCGGTGGACACTTTGCCAATTTTATTGAAGCTGTGCGTAAGCGTGATAAGTCTATTTTGAATGGTCCTGTAGAGACTGCTCATTTGTCGTCTGGCCTGGCTCATTTGGGCAACATTGCTTATAAATTGGAAAGAGTATTGAATTTCAATCCTTCTTCTGAAACATTTATAAATGATCCCGAAGCTGATAAAATGCTTACCAGAAACTACCGTAAAGGCTTTGAAGTGCCTGATAAAGTGTAATACATAAAAAGGGAAATAAATCACCTTGCTAAACAAAAAGAGAATAAATACTTATTCTCTTTTTGTTACTTAATACAATCAAAATTTAAGGACTAGCAGCCGTAATGGCGTTGATGGTTTGAGCCGAAAAGCAAACCTGAGTCTTAGATTTTACCTATAACCAAGACTATAGTAATGAAATATTCAATCACAATATTAGTAATGGCTCTGTGTACTAGTTATTCGCTATTGGCTCAGAAAATTGATTTGAAAGTAGATGAATCAAAAAAGCGAGTAGACGTGCTGGTAGACGGTAGGCTGTTCACCGCTTATATATATCCTGATAATGTAAAGAAACCCGTTTTGTGGCCAGTGATGTCTCATGCTGGTAACATGCTTACGCGTAGTTTTCCAATGATCAACAAGGAAGGAGATAGGACAGACCATCCTCACCACGTAGGGGTTTGGCTAAACTATGGTGATGTCAATGGCCTGGATTTCTGGAACAATTCGGAAGCTATCTCGCCGGAAAAGAGAGATCGCTATGGTAGCATTTATCATAAGTCAATAGAAAAAGCAAAAAGTGGAAAGGAATCAGCGATATTGGTCACTACATCCGATTGGAAATCACCAGACAATACGGTTATGCTGAATGAGCAAACAAGTTTCAACTTTTCAGCTTCCAAAAATGTAAGGATAATTGATCGTAGTACTACTTTGACTGCAATGATCGATGAAGTGAAGTTTACCGATAACAAAGAGGGCATGTTTGCCATTCGAGTGGCACGTGAATTGGAACTTCCATCAGAAAAACCAGCT
This sequence comes from Cyclobacteriaceae bacterium, assembly GCA_049115735.1. Taxonomy (GTDB): domain Bacteria; phylum Bacteroidota; class Bacteroidia; order Cytophagales; family Cyclobacteriaceae; genus CAXBNB01. The sequence continues at coordinate 56,639 of JAGDZP010000013.1, forward strand.
AAACTAATGGACTCTCATGGAGTAGTAACAAAGGTTGAAAAGATGGATAACACTTTTGTGAAAGGAGATTATAGAAGTTCTGAAGGTGGTGAAGGTAAAGGAGTGTGGGGAACAAGTGGACGTTGGATGAAACTGCACAGTGAAATCAAAGGAGAAAAAGTAGCCCTCATCATTATCGACCACCCTGGTAATGTTGGCTATCCAACCCACTGGCATGCGAGAGATTATGGATTGTTTGCCGCAAATACGCTTGGTCAAAATGTATTTACAAAAGGAAAAAAAGAGCTAAATTTTAGTATGAAAAAAGGTGACGAAGTTATATTCAAGTATAGGCTCGTAGTAGCAGCAGAAAATTTGTCTGATCCTGAAATAAATAAACTGGCGGATGAATATGCTAAAAAATAAATGATTTTGAAATATTTAAAACATCAACTTAACATGGACAAGAATAATTCTCGCCGCGAATTCTTGCAAAAGAGCGCAATCGTTGGAGCTGGTCTTTCATTGATCGATCCCCTATCTCTACAAGCATTAGCAAAGAAATCAAAAATGAAGATTGGACTTGTCACTTACCAATGGGGCAAGGATTGGGACTTGCCTACTTTGATTGCCAATTGCGAAAAGACAGGGTTTCTGGGTGTTGAATTACGTACCCAACATGCTCATGGAGTAGAAACTACCTTGACATCCAGTCAACGGGCTGATGTTAAGAAAAGATTTGATGATAGTCCGGTAACTTGTGTGGGGTATGGATCAAACTTCGACTACCATCATGTTGATCAGGATCGTGTGAAACAAAACATACAAGGCACAAAGGAGTACCTCAAATTGTGCAAGGATATCGGTGCGACTGGTATCAAAGTAAAACCGAATGGCATTCCGAAAGAAGTGCCTAAGGAAAAAACCATTGCACAAATAGCCAGTTCATTCAACGAAGTGGGTAAATATGCAAGTGATCTTGGTCAGGTGATCCGTGTCGAAGTTCATGGTAAGGAGTCACAGAAGATTCCTAATATGAAGGCCATTTTTGAGCAGGTCACGGAAAAAAGTGTGAAAATCTGCTGGAATTGCAACAATCAGGATCTCTTGGAGCCAGGCCTTGAGCCCAATTTTCACTCTGTTAAAAAATGGTTTGGAGATACTGTACACATTCGCGAGTTGAATGTGGGTGAGTACCCCTATCAACAACTCATGAACTTGTTTTTAGATATAAAATATGATGGTTGGATTTTACTGGAGGCCAGAACAAGCCCGACTGATAGAATTGCGGCTATGAATGAGCAAATGCAAGTTTTTAATAAAATGACAGGTAATTAATGTAGTTGTCTTTCGGAATAGCCATCCAAATAAAATTTAAATGTAATTAAGCTATTCAACATCTAAGTAGTTTTTTACAATCGACCAATAAACATTTGACAATCCAATAAATATTAATAATCATGACACAAAGAAGAGAGTTTATCAAAAAAAGTGTTCTCGGTACCGCAGGTATAAGCATGGGGGCTATGGGATTCAGTGCTAAATCATATGCTTCGATTATGGGTGCTAATGACCGTTTTCGAATAGCAGTTTGTGGTGTAAATGGTCGTGGTAAAAGTCATATTAAGGGGTTTGGTGGTCAGGATAATGTCGAGATTGTATACTTGGTTGATCCAGACAGTAATGTTTTGGGAGAACGTGTCAATCAATTAAAAAATCAAAAGGAAGGCATAAGCAGTCGCGTAAAAGGTGTTGCTGACGTACGTACAGTTCTCAACGACAAAAATGTAGATGCAATTAGCTGCGCCACTCCGAATCATTGGCATTCTTTAATGGTCATTTGGGCTGCTCAGGCCAAAAAGCACTGCTACGTCGAAAAGCCTGCTAGCCATGATATTTATGAAGGCAGGGTAGCCTTGGCAGCAGCTGAAAAATATGGCATAGTTGTACAACATGGTACACAAAGACGAAGTGACCCTAAATGGGCTGATCAGGTGTCTGACGTGCGTTCAGGGAAATATGGTAAAATGAAGGTGTCTCATGGGTTTTGTTGTAAGCCAAGAAATGGGATCGGCTTTGAACCATATTCAAACCCACCGGAAAACCTTGATTGGAATCTTTGGAAAGGGCCGGCTATTATTGATCGATACCATAAAAATTTAGTACACTATAACTGGCACTGGTTCTGGGGAACTGGTAACGGTGATTTGAATAATCAAGGAACCCATCAACTTGATGTGGCCTATTGGGCACTTGATGAAGAGGTGGTAAACACGCATCCAGTACGTGTAATGGCAATGGGAGGAAGATTTGCTTATGGAGACCAAGGAGAGACCCCAAATACCATGTTTGCATTGGCTGAATTTTCAAATGGACAATATGTGTTTTTCAATGTAAGGAATGTGAATTATGAAGGATACGAAAGAGAAGTTACCAACCGGTTTTATTTTGAAGATGGAGGCAGATTAAGTGATAAAGGATATGAGTCCTATAAAGGGAGTCAGGCTCGCAATGTAGAAATCAAAAAAGTGCAAATTACAGAAGGAGGTGCCTTCGGAAGCTTCATTAAGGCTTGTCGTGCAAATGATCCACTAATGGCAAATGGCACAATGCGAGAAGCTCACTATGGAAGTACAATGGGTCATCTTATGAATATTTCATACCGATTGGGAGAAAAAGTCCCATTCAATGCAAGGGCTGGTAGGTTTGGCGATAATGATATGGCTTATGAGGAGTTTATGAAAATACATGATATCGCTGTTGATGGCATGGGTATTCCTCAAGATGGGGCTGAGTATATTGTTGGACCTTGGTTAAAGTTTGACGGAAAAGAAGAACATTTTGTTGGTGACAATTCAGTTGAGGCAAATAGGTTGTTAGCTGATCCTAGAAGGGCTGAATTTGACATACCATCACCTACCTCAGTGTGATGAGTGTCCACCTATAATCTTGAGATTGTAAAAAAAGGAGAAAATCTCTTTCGACTAATCAGCAAAACGTGGGGAGAGACTTTATTGGGAAAGGATTGGTATTTTGGCTTAAGAGGCCTTAATTTTTTTCTTTTTGTAGCGCATAAATCAAATTAGAAAATGAATGCACTTAAACTTGTTGTTCTTACTGTTGCATTTATTTCATGCCAATCCAGTGGAAGACAAAACCAAAACATAGATATTTCTCAACCCAATGTGCTATGGGTAGTGGTGGAAGATGCTTCACCACACATTGGTTGCTATGGGGAAACCACCATCGCTACCCCAAACATCGATGCATTAGCGAAAGAGGGTGTCATATTCAATCAGGCCTTTGTAAGTGCACCAGTTTGTTCTGCAGCTCGCTCGGCGATGATGGCGGGTATGTATCAATACTCGCTTGGGGCGCACAATCATAGAAGCCAACGGACAAATGGAAAGGGAGGCGTAAGTAATGCTCAATATCATAAGGGTTTTGAAGTATCCAAAGTGGTAAAGTTGCTGCCCGAACTTTTTAAGGATCAAGGATACTATGTAACAAATGGTAGTGAAAAAATAAAAGGCAAATTAGGTAAAACCGACTACAACTTTGTGTTTGATGATAACCTGTACCATTCAGGTGATTGGACAAAGCGCAAGCCAGGACAACCATTCTTTGCACAAATTCAACTTTCAGGTGGTAAAAACAGGGGTGCAAAAGTAGAGAATGCTGTTAACCCCGCCGATGTGCATTTACCTCCTTATTATCCCGATGATGAGATCATACGAAATGACTGGGCGCAATATCTCAATTCATGGATTCATGTAGACAATAAACTCGGAGAAATTGTAAAGCATTTAAAGGACGAAGGAGTTTATGAAAACACTATATTGGTTTTCATGACTGATCATGGCATTAGCCATGTTAGGGGAAAACAGTTTTTGTATGAGGATGGAATACAAGTACCTCTTATCATTAATTACCCCAAGGGAAAACTGACAGGAGAGAGGGCTGACCTTGTCAACCATATAGATATAGGCCCAACCCTGTTAGACCTATGTGATATTGCCATTCCAACAGTTGTCCAGGGAAACGCCTTGTTTGCCGACGGTTACAACGAACAGAAATTTATCTACGCGGGTCGTGACCGTTGTGATGAAACAGTGGACATCATTCGAGCAGTCAGAAGCAAAAAATATAAATACATCAGAAATTTTTATCCTTACAGGGCCCATACTCAACCCAGTCAATATAAGGATGGAAAAAATATTGTGAAGCAAATGAGAAAGCTACACAAAGAAGGATCACTGAACGATTTGCAGGGCAGGGTGTTCGAATCTTCTCGTCCACCTGAAGAATTGTACGATCTGGAAAACGATCCTCACGAAACTCTCAATCTTGTGTCCAATGCTGATTATGAATCTACTTTAATTGAACACAGAAATCAGCTATTTAGCCATATGAAAGAAGTAAATGATCTTGGGTTGATTCCTGAACCAGAATTGGAAGACCTGGGGATGAAATACGGTAATAAGTATTTCATACTTGAACAGGCCGAAAATAAAGGCTTGCACGATGATGTCTTAGCAGTAATTGAAGCAGGCAATCAAAAAAACAGCACTGAACTCCTGAAATACTTAAGAGCACCAAGAGCTTCTCAGCGCTACTGGGCTGCCAACTACCTTGGAAATTTGGGTGATAAACAAAATATTGAACCCCTGAAGGAGGGTACAAACGATAGTTCGGAATCAGTAGTAATAGCTTCTGCTTTGGCTATTCTTAAATTGGAAAAAGATGAGCACGCGTATGAGATTCTAAAGTCTCAACTGAAAAGCGAAAAGCCAATAGTTAGGCTATATGCAAGCCTAGGTTTTGAAGAATTGATGGGGTTTGGCTATGCTCAGCCTACCGAATTGACTCATTTGTTAATTGATGACTATGAATTTGTAAAGCGGGTAGCCAAACGCATTGTGCCTGAAAACGACAAAATAATGCTATGAAAAACGTAAAGACAATGATACTTGTATTGCTTGTTTCAGCTATCACTTTGAGCTGCAACAAAAGTCAGAAAACTAATATGAGTTTAGAAATAACTCAGCTTACCTCTGGGGATAAGCATCACTTTTTTGGTTACATTGGGCAGTGCCAGACTATTCCCTGGAATGAAAGTGGGAGATATGTTCTTGGACTTGAGGTGGACTTCATTGACCGATTGCCGACACCTGAAGAATATGCAACCATATTTTTAGTAGACACACAGGACAACAACAAGATACTTAGATTGGAAAAGACCCACGCCTGGAATCCGCAACAAGGAACTATGTTTTACTGGAACCCGAAAAAGCCTGAATCGCAATTCTTTTTCAACGACAGGGATGTAGAGACGGGTAAGGTATTCACGGTGCTCTATGATATTGAAAAGAAAAAACGGGTGCGTGAATATAAATTTGATGACACGCCCATTGGTAATGGAGGCGTTGCGGCGGATGGTTCAGCATTTCTTGCCATCAACTATGGGCGATTAGCACGCCTACGATTAGTCACTGGCTATCCAGACGCTTTGGATTGGTCAAAAGATGAAATTGCTCCTGAAAATGATGGGATATTCGTAGTGGACATTGAAACCGGAAATAAGCGCTTATTGGTCTCCTACCGCCAACTTGAGACTGAAGTTAAGAAAAGCAGGCCGGATCTTAACCACACAGGGCTATTCATCAATCATACTTTGTGGAATAGGGATAGTGATCGAGTCTACTTTTTTGCCAGGGGAGGCTGGAGTAAGCGTATGGCCAACAAGGGTGATAGAGTAAATACACCATGTTCAATCAATATTGACGGTTCTAACTTGGTGCTTCATGATACCTTTGTTGGAGGTCATCCGGAGTGGGGTGCAGAGGGAAATATCATTATTGGAAGCAAGAAGGACAAAGAGGGTGGCAAAGATAAACAAGTACTGTACAATGTAGACAGCAGGGAAATAGTAGGACAACTTGGCAATCCTGATATATTTCCTAAACCAGAAGGTGACGTTTCACTTTCACCTGATGGCAAGTGGTTCGCTAATGGCTATGGCAAAGAATCGAACAACTACTATGTCATTTACAGAATGAACGATGGTGTTTTTTTGCGCAGCATCGGAATCAGCAAAGGTTCTTATAGTGGCGATATAAGAATTGACCCTGCACCACGGTGGAACCGTACGAGTGATGCGATCCTCGTTCCGGGAATAACCGAAGAAGGTACACGTCAGATGTTTGTGTTAAAAGTGAATTCCAATTGAGTTAATTGATTTTCCTGACTTTTTTGAGAAATGGAAATATGCCTAACACACGGTAGGGATCATACTAGCAAGGAGCCATATGGCTAATGCTTTAAGGGTTGCATATATATAACTATTCCATGTAGTACAAATTATAGATTGAATATATAATAAATATTGTTGTGCTTAGTAACATATGTATTTGGCAATCCATATATTGAGAATATGAAGTGTCTAAATCAAACGGTGAAGCGCTGGATTTGGATAAATTGAAAGCAGGAAGAAATTAATTATATGGATCCACTATTAATAATTCTTATTGGGGCGGCCACTGTTCTATTTTGCATCATTGTTCTTAAACTACATGCAGTCATATCACTTTTAATGGCTGCTTTGGTGACAGGTTTATTGACTTCACCTCAGTTAATTTTCGAATACGCAATTCATAGTGGCATGTCCGATGAACAAGCAGTCGCTTTGTCGAATGTTTCTTTAGGCAAGAGGTTGGCGACTGCTTTTGGAAATACAAGTGGAAAAGTCGGGATATTAATCGCACTGGCTTCCATCATTGGCACGTCTCTTATGAGAAGTGGAGCAGCCGAAAAAATCGTTCGTAGTATCCTGGGATTGTTCGGTAAGAAGAATACATCCCTGGCACTTTTAACAGGTAGTTTTACGCTGGCTATTCCCGTATTTTTTGACACTGTATTTTATTTAATGATCCCATTGGTAAAATCTATTGGAGTCAAAGATCCGAAAAAGTTCAGCTTGTACATGATGGTTGTTATAGGTGGAGGAGTAATGGCGCATTCTTTAATTCCACCTACTCCAGGGCCATTATTTGTAGCGGAAGAAATGGGAATAGACCTTGGTGCGATGATGATTGGAGGGCTTGTTATCGGCTTGATAACTGCTCTTAGTGGATACGCCTATGCCCTTTGGGCAAACCGTAAATGGAGTTTGCCTATGCGCGATACACCAGATATTTCAATGGATGAATTGAAACAATTTTCCGAAAAGGGGGATGAGGAACTTCCAAAGTTGTGGATTTCTTTATTACCTATAGTTCTGCCAATAATACTTATCACCGGAGGTACATTCTCCAAAATGCTTGCAAAAGGAAATTCTGGTGAGTTGAGTTTGTTTGAAACTGGCATGTCAACTATATTTTCAGTGATTGGAGATCCCAATATAGCATTGGTTATTTCTGCTGGTATTGCCATTTACCTTCTGCATACGAGATTAAATGACAATAAGAAACTGCAAAATTTCATCATAGAATCATTAACGGCAGCAGGAATGATTATTTTGATTACTTCCTCAGGTGGGGCATTTGGGCAAATGTTGAAACAAACTGGTATTGGCATTAGAGTAGCAGATTTGGCAGCAAATTACCAAATGGCACTTATACCACTTGCTTTTTTTATTACCGCGGTAGTCCGGACAGCTCAGGGATCAGCAACGGTTGCGATGGTTACTTCCATGGGGATAATGGCTGGTGCAGTGAGTAAGGGTTTACAATTCCATCCTGTATATTTAGCATTGGCCATTGGCTGTGGTTCGAAAATATTGGCCTGGATGAACGATAGTGCTTTTTGGATCATAACCAAGATGTGTGGTATGCAAGAGAAGGAAACCATTCGGTATTTTTCTATTTTGCTGATGGTAATGGGTTTAGCAGGCCTGGTTGCAATTATGATACTATCTAAACTTTTTCCTTTTGTATAAATGTCAAATTCCAATAAAGACATTATTCAAATTACAACCTCTGACAATGTAGGAGTTGTCACAAATATTTGTGGTATTAAGAAAGGAGATGTACTTCAAGAGCGGGCAATCGTATCTCAGAATATACCTATGGGGCATAAGGTTGCTTTGATTAAAATTGCAGTCGGTGATAGGGTGATTAGATATGGTCAAACCATAGGTTTCGCAAATGAATCGATTGGAGTTGGAGATTGGGTGAAGGAATCAAAAATTTCCCTTCCTGATCCTCCTAAATTAAAAGCAAATGAATTACCTGATGAGGTCAGTGCCAAACAAGAGCCTTTGGAGGGCTATACATTTCAAGGATATCGAAATGCCGATGGCAGTGTAGGGACAAAGAATATTCTGGGCATTACTACGAGCGTGCAATGTGTGGCAGGACTCACTCAATACATAGTGAAAAAGATTAAGGAAGAATTACTCTCAACTTATCCGAATGTAGATGATATCGTGGCACTAAATCATAGCTACGGCTGTGGTGTCGCAATAAATGCTCCGGGTGCCATGGTTCCCATAAGAACCATTCAAAACATAGCCACAAACCCTAATTTCGGAGGAGAGGTTTTGGTAATTGGGTTAGGGTGTGAAAAACTGAGGCCAGAAAATTTGATCCCAAAAGAAGACAAGGAGTCGGTAGGTGATCTTTCTCAAATTCTGTACATGCAAGATGAGTCATTTAATGGTTTTAATGAGGTTGTAGAAGGAGCCATAGAGCTGGCTGAGTCTCACCTGAAAAGGCTCAACAACCGAGAAAGAGAAACGTGTCCGGCATCTGAATTAGTGGTAGGTATGCAATGTGGTGGGAGTGATGCATTTTCAGGAATCACCGCCAACCCGGTGGCCGGTTTCGCCACTGATTTAATCGTGAGGGCTGGGGGAAGTGTTATGTTTTCCGAGGTGACCGAAGTAAGGGATGCAGTTCATTTGCTAGTTCCAAGAGCCATTAATGCTCATGTTGGTCAACAGCTTCTGAATGAGATGCAATGGTATGATGACTACCTATTGCAAGGTCAGGCTGACAGAAGTGCGAATACAACCCCCGGGAACAAAAAAGGAGGGCTTAGTAATATTGTGGAGAAGTGTCTGGGTTCAATTGCTAAATCAGGCACGAGCCCCATAGTAGATGTGCTAAAACCTGGTGAAAAAATAAGACGTAAAGGGTTGACATTTGCTGCCACCCCGGCAAGTGACTTTGTTTGTGGCACTCTACAGTTGGCTTCTGGGATGAATATGCATGTATTTATGACGGGCAGGGGAACACCTTATGGCTTGTCCATGGTACCAGTCGTCAAGGTAGGGTCAAATACAAAATTGAGTCAGCAGTGGTTTGATTTGATCGATTTCGATGCAGGTCGTATTATCTCAGTTAATAAGACCATAGAAGAATTGGGATGGGAATTGTTCCATTTAATACTCGACGTAGCAAGCGGAAAAAAGCAAGTTGCTTGTGACAAACTTGGCTTACACAATGATTTAGTTCTCTTCAACCCAGGGCCGTTAACTTGATTCAATTATATTAATCGACTTTAAGTTTTTAAAATCTAATCAGTGTTATATAGAGCAATATGTCCGTGCAACCAAAAATTCAATATATAGTTAAGCGCATTGTGCTTAAATATATCTTATGCTTTTTAAAATCTAAAGCACGCTACTCTTTATCACCATCATTTTTTCTCTTGACATATCGTGCATGGAATGAGGAATGCTGCCAATACCTAATCCACTTGCATCTCGTCCTCCAAAAGGCATCCAGTCGACTCGAAAGGCTGTATGATCGTTGACCATAACGGCAGTTGCATTTAGCTTTTGAACTGCTTCAAGGGCATTGTCAATGTCTTTTGTAAATACGGATGCCTGAAAGTGATAATCCAAAGCATTGGCTTTTTTGATTGCCTGATCCTTGTCTGTGTAACTATACAGACAGACTACAGGACCAAATATTTCCATGGTTGAAACATTGACTTCATCGGATGGATTGATGAGAATTGTTGGTTCAAAACAGGTGTCACTTATTCGATTGCCTCCACATGCTACTTCAGCCCCGGCTTCCTTGGCTTCATTTACCCATTTCTCTACTCTATCTACTTCACGAGGAAGGATTAAAGGGCCTGCTTCAGTCTCTGGGCTCAACGGATCTCCCGTCTTGATCTTTTGGGTAGCTTCTAGCATTTTACTTTTTACCTCTTCAAAAATCGACTCATGCACATATACCCGCTGCACAGACACGCATACCTGGCCAGCGTGATAAAAACCACCTTTAACGAGGGGCGCAATCATACTATCAATGTCAGCATCTGCTTCTACGATTACAGGAGCTGCACCACCATGTTCCAATGCACATCGAGTACCTGGGGCAAGTTTTGACCTCAGATACCAGCCAACTTTCGCCGAACCAATGAATGAGAAGAAATTAACTTTCTTGCTGGTCACAAGCTTCTCTGCTACATCATTGTCGCAAACCATCGTTGTACACCATCCTTCTGGTAGTCCGGCTTCATCATATATTTTGTTTAGTAAGAGGCAGGTAAGGGGGGTAGTAGGAGCGGGTTTAATGATTACAGGGCTCCCCACAGCTATGGCCGGGATGGTTTGATGTATAATTAGGTTAATTGGATGGTTGAATGCACTGACGGAAGCCACCACACCAATTGGCTCCCGCATGGTGAATGCCAACCTGTTTACGGATGAAGCGGTATGACCCATAGGTATTTCCTCTCCACCAAAATGTCCAATTTGTTCAATAGCCAATTTTACGCCATTAATGGCACGGGCCATTTCTACTTTTGTATCCATATAAGGTTTACCTCCTTCACGGGCAGAAGTGTTGATGATCTCCTCTGACCTTTCCTCCATAAGCTGTGCAATTCTTTCCAGAATTTCTACCCGCTTAAACTTGGGAAGCCAGTTGTTCCTGTCTTCAAAAAGTTGGTAAGCCTTATTAATGGTGTCCTCCATTTCCGCAGCGGTCTTCAGAGGAATTTCTTCTATCAGACTAAGGTCGTAGGGGGCGTAAACTTTTAAAGTATCCATTTTCCTTGCGTTTAGTATTAGAGCAGTTCTTTAGCCTTTTCTTTGATTTTAATATTCAGAATTGAATGATTTAGAGAATAGTCCACCGGGCAATCAATTATATGTACCCCATCAGTATTGAGGCATTTTTCCAGTGTTTCTGTAAAATCAGCACAGCTGGTTATTCTATGGCCATGTGCACCATAGCTCTTAGCGTACATCACAAAATCCGGGTTTTTGTAGTCTAGGCCAAAATTGTCAAAGCCCATGCCTTCCTGCTTCCATTTTATCATGCCATAGGCACTATCATTCAGAATTATGACTACCATGTTGAGCCCAATTCTTACAGCAGTTTCTATTTCTTGTGAATTCATCATGAACCCTCCGTCACCACATACAGCTATAACTTTCTTGTCAGGGTTAATCAATTTGGCGGCCATAGCTGATGGCAGACCGGCACCCATAGTCGCCAGTGCGTTATCCAGCAGCAGTGTGTTTGGTTGATAGCATGGATAATTTCTGGCAAACCATATTTTGTATACGCCGTTATCGAGGGTAACAATTCCGTCTTCTGGCAGGAGTTGTCTTATCTGATTAACAATTCTTTGTGGTAGAAGGGGAAAGCGCTCATCATTGAAGTATTTGGTAATATGGCTATCAACTTCCTTTTTCACTTTGTCATAATAACTAAAGTCCCAATGAGATTGAACTTCAATGTTTTCGGCAATGCCCCAAACGGATGCGGCAATGTCGCCCAGTACATCAAGATGTGGGAAGTATACCTGATCTATTTCCGCTGAGAAGAAGTTCACATGAATTACGGTCCTGCCACCTTGTTGCATGAAGAACGGTGGCTTCTCAATCACATCATGCCCTACATTGATGATCAAGTCAGCTTTGTCAATTGCATAGTGTAGGTAATCGTCACTGGATAGCGCGGCGGTACCAAGGAATAGTGGATGTCTTTCATCCAAGACACCTTTTCCCATCTGTGTATTGAAAAAAGGTATTTTAGTCTTTTCTATCAATGCCATCAATGCATTACCAGTCCTTTTTCTATTAGCACCTGCACCAATTAGTATCAATGGCATTTTAGCTTTTTGGATCAGCTCTACAGCTGCATCCACAGCCTTATGATCTGGTGCGGGTCTTCTTATTGAATGAGTTTGGAAAATAGGCTCATCCGTATCTTCTGCCGCCACATCCTCGGGCAGTTCAATATGCACAGCACCAGGTCTTTCCAACTGGGAGATCCTAAATGCTTCCCTCACGATCGAAGGAATATTGTTGCCACTCACAACCTGCTTGGTGAATTTTGTCAGAGGCCTCATCATATCCACTACATCAAGAATCTGAAACCTACCTTGCTTACTCTTTTTGATAGGCTTTTGTCCTGTGATCATGAGCATTGGCATGGCGCCAAGCTGTGCATAAGCAGCTGCAGTAACAAAATTTGTTGCACCTGGCCCAAGGGTTGAAAGACAGACACCAGGTTTACCAGTCAGCCTACCGTAAGTGGCCGCCATAAAACCAGCTCCCTGTTCATGTCGATTCAAAATTAGTTTGATATTGGAGCCGATTAGAGAGTTCAGAAAATCGAGATTTTCCTCTCCGGGTATTCCAAAAATATACTCCACTCCCTCGTTTTCCAGCGCCTCGACAAATAGATCCGATGCTTTTTTCATAGTTATAGTCTTAGATTATTTTGGGTTCGTTAGCTTTATTGCATAATACGTACCCTATAAATATAGGCCGAAAAGCACGGAATTCAAGGGCTTGGAAAGAATTAGGCTTTATAACAGGAAATTGTTCACCTGAAAAGTGAAGAGAGAACAGGCTCTACTTCCCTAGCAGCATGTATTGATAGAATAACTGGAGAATATACCATCGAACAAGTCCTGGACTTTTTTCCAGACTTGAGGATCTATGCAGTAGCATGTTTTTACACCCTCAATCTCTCCTCTAATGATACCACAATTTTTCAATTCTTTCAGATGTTGTGAAACAGTGGCCTGTGATAATGGAAGCACATTCACAAGATCCCCGCAAATACAACTTTCTTGCTTTGTGAGATATTGAAGAATAGCTATTCTGGCTGGATGTCCAAGCGCTTTGGCGTAATGAGCCAGTTCGTTTTCTTCTTTTGTAAAGGCGTCTAGTTTTGCTGATCCCATAAGTGTACAAATATCGCATAATTACGATAGAAAGTAATTAAGAGTTCTGCGTAATCAGCCGCACTAGATGAGATGCTCTTTATTTTGTTTATTCAAATAGGCTGAAATGAATTATATTTCAAATCAAATTAAACAACATGGACTCATTGATAAGCTTTTTTGATAATCTACCTGTTTTCTTCAGGTCTATTATCCTTATTGGAGGTATTGCATTATTTTGGATATTGGAAGGAGTGTTTCCTATTTTTCAGAGTAAATACTCCAGAATACGCCATGCAGGCATTAACTTGTTTTTTACGGTGACCACTGCTATAGTCGGTTTCGGGTTGGCAGGGGTACTGCTATGGACATCAGATTTTGTTTCAGCCAGAGAGATAGGCTTGTTGTATATTATCGATCTGCCGCTTTGGGCACAGATGGTTGTAGGTGTCTTGCTCATGGATTTGATCGGTGCATATTTCATACATTGGCTAAGTCATAGAGTGAAATGGATGTGGAAATTTCATGTGGTGCACCACAGCGATACCAATGTGGATGTAACAACTGGCCTGAGACAGCATCCTGGTGAAACAATATTCAGGATTTTCTTTACCATAATGGCTGTATGCCTGATTGGCGCACCTATGTGGATCATTATGATTTATCAGTCCATGTCAGTATTGGCTGCACATATTTCCCATGCCAATGTCAACTTACCAGCAGCAATAGACAGAGGGTTATCTTTCGTTTTCGTTACACCGCACGTGCACAAAGTGCATCATCATTATAAAAGACCATTGACCGATACCAACTACGGCAACATCTTTATTATTTGGGATAGGCTCTTTGGTACTTTCAAAACAGTGAGCAATACAAATGAACTTATTTATGGTGTTGATACCCACATGGAAAGTAAGGAAAATTCTAGCATTTCAAATCTTCTGGCTATTCCTTTTCAGCCTTATAGAGAACCCGCTGAATCAGAATTGGGTAGTGAAGGAGGAGTAGCCGATGACGCGTTCAGTAAATGAACCCAACGGCCGGTAGTAGACAAGAATGTCATAATCATTTTCAGTTTGATAAAAGCTCCCTTCAAAGAAGTACGGATTTCCGTTTAGATGGTAGGTATAGCTATATACTCCTTGCTTGAGTAAAATGTCACATGTGTACAGTCCTGTACCTGCGTCGTAAATCATTTTACTTTCATCGTTTTTCATCCAATCGTTGAATGCTCCCAGGACAAATACATCTTCATTTTGCTTGTGTGGACTTCTTAGCTGGAATTTTACTTTGAAGTAATCGCTTTCCAGGTAGCCTGCTTGTGGCTCACGGGTTTCGATAAAATATTGTCCGTTGATGTCTCTCAGTTGAGAGTACACATCTCTTGACCGATTCTCATCTACTATTATATGGGCTACCATTGGAGTCATGTCGCTATTGATGTATGCAATGTTTTGCCCCCGAAATAAATATGTTCTCAGATCGATAAAGCGAAATTCGTTTCCGGCTAAAAAATTATTTTCCTGATTGAAGTGACGGTATTCGATATAGGACTGGTCTTGTCTTACAATAGTCGGGCGCAAGCCGTAGATGGCATTGTCCCAGCGCTGGTTTTGCCGGATGACAACATATACGTCCGAGTGCGGATTGGAGACCTTCAGGTTGCCGTAGTTGAGGGAAAATTCTATTTGCTGATTGAAGTTTCGGCTGGATACACTTGTAGAAAGAGCGACATTAGACTTTATTGCTACCCTGTCTTCAAAAACAACAAACCTGCGCGTGAACAGTACATCGCTTTGGTCATTGTTTTGATAAACCATCAGTATAAAATTCCCAGAAACTTTGGTCGGAGGTACTTTGAATATGTAATGGGTATAAAGTGTATTTGTGTTTTCTGAGTACTCAAAATCATCAAGATCAAATGAATTGTATTCACTCATGATCTCTATATCTGACAGCATGGACTGAGTCCAGTCGGCATTGCAGTGCAGTATTTTGGCCTGAAAAGGTTCATAATCCTCCAGCAGTGCATCAAACTCCAAAATAAGACCAGGATTGCTGTTAATCGATACAATAGGGGTTTGCAAATCCTGATCCACTGTATTGAATTGAGGATAGAGCCGAACAGTCTTTACAAAGGGTTTAAATACTTCATTGTTGTACTGTTTTTTTCCTTGTCCAACAGCAGACAAAGAAAACAGCAGAAAAGCAAAACATAGTAAGAATGAAAACTTTGGCTTTATCATAAATGTATTATTCTTTCAATACCATATCAATACACATAACGGCGGCAAGAATGAGCAGCCGAATAGGATTACCTGAAGGAATTTTGTCACTAATTTCAAGAATGTAGTTGTCGGCACTTGTGAAAAGCTCTTTGCCCAGGCCACTCCATTTTTTCGATACATGGGCAAATTCTATTCCATCCTTTTGAAAACTGAAATCCCAGCTGGTCCATTTGCCTTTCAGAGTGCACATTACCTCGTCGGAAGTGTTAAGTACATCGAATTTGCCTCCGAGGGAAAAAAATTTCTGCTTAAACCTTCCAATCAAACGGTCATTTTCATCTAGCACATCTACATCGGAAAGGAATATTGATATACCTCGTTTTACGGTAAGGATTTTTTCTCCAGAGGCACTACTTATGACCACTTCAAAGGGTGTCATCCTTTTGTAGTCGGTAAACCTCAGGAGCTTTGTAAAAAAACCAAGATTAGGTTCTCGACACTCCAAAGCGAGTTGTTTCGTTTCAGGGTCGTAGATGTCGTAATTGTTGGCGGCTTTGAACATGCCGACATGTTCTTTTACGAAAAATAAATTCTTGTCGAGTATGGAGTGCATTTTGGTCTTGAATGGAAAGGTTGGCAATATAGCTGTTAGATACAAAAAGTAGAAATTATGAAGTATTGTTTGTACCTGATATCTGATCCACCATAGGGTTTGATAGTTAGGTTTGTATTTCTAAATGTTATTACTATATTTGTAGTAATAAAACTACATTCATAGTAAATGATTCAGTTAACAAAGACAGAAGAAACAATCATGAAGTATCTCTGGAAGCTTGAAAAAGCTTTTATGAAAGATTTAGTTGAGCAGTTTCCTGATCCGAAACCAGCCTATACTACGACAGCCACTATTCTGACCAGAATGATAGACAAGGGATATGTGGCTTACAACCAGTATGGAAAGGTGAGGGAGTACTATCCGGTATTGAAGAAAACCGAATACTTCACCAAGCACTTCAATAATATTGTAAAGAATTTTTTTAACAACTCAGCATCTCAGTTTGCTTCTTTCTTTACTACTAAGAGTGATTTGAGTCTGGAAGAGTTGGAGGAGCTGAAGGAGATAGTTGAGACTCAGATTAAAAACAAGAAAAAATGATTGACTACTTCATAGAATCTTCGGTATTGATGGCGGTGACGTTACTCTGCTATTTCATTCTATTTAGCAGGGGCAAATATTTTTCCTTCAATCGATTCTACCTCCTGGGCGCACTTTGCCTGTCTCTTATTATACCGCTGGTAGACATTGAGACGAATTCTCCATATGCGTATTTTGACGATAGTCATGGATATGTTAATTCACTGGTTCTTTCTGCCGTAGTGGAAGGCGAGAGTTATTTACCTGTACAGCCTGCTGATGTTAGTACGCCAGTTGAACTAAGTGCAACGGATATATTATTTGGCTTATATCTTTTGGGTGTTGTTATGATGTTCGGTCGATTTGTATTGAACCTCATCCGGCTGTATCGATTGGTTAAAAAATCAGAAATGATAGATAAGGGTGATTATCGTTTGGTCTTAATCCATGATTTAGTTGGTCCATTTAGTTTTTGGAAATACGTTTTCGTCAATAGGGAAGAGCACGAAAAGGGAGTATTTGAGCAGGTAGTATTGGAACATGAACTAGCCCATGTCCAAGGGCGCCATTCTCTTGACATTCTATTTATTGAGCTCCTTCTGATTCCATTTTTTATTAGTCCATTTGTCTGGCTTTTTCGATACGGCATCAGGCTTAACCATGAATACTCGGCTGATGATATCGCCCTTAGAATACATTCTGATTTAGAAAATTTTGTAAACCACCTCATACATTATAATCACTCACGTGCCACCAGGCTTCTTGAGTGCAATTTCAATTATTTATCAACCAAAAAAAGATTAATGATGTTATCAAAAACAAAAAACAGTGCAGTGCTATTTGGGAATAAAATGGCACTGGCAGTAGCGGTGGTTGCAATGACTTGTGCTGTTCTTTCATTTAAAACAGTTTCAGATTCCCAGATTGTGATCGAGGATAATGCAAATTTCACCGTCTTGATTGACTTAGGCCATGGCGGGAAAGATCCCGGAACTCAGGGTGCTGATGGCGGACTAACAGAGGCTGAAATCGTTGAGGCAATAGGTTCAGAAATCGAGAAGATGGATACGAAAATAAAACTGGTGTTCAGTAGGAAATCCGGTGAGTTCATTTCCTTGAGTGACAGGGTGGCACTTTCGGATGAGGTATCGGCAGATTTAATGCTGTCTTTGCATGCCTCCTACTTTGCTAAGAACAGTAGAAAGGGCTTGGAAGTATACTATTCAGAAGAAAATGCTTCCATAGTTAAATCGATGGATTATGCTAGAAAGTTTCTAAAGCAAATGGATTTTAGAGGGTTAAAGAATCCTGCTCAACCTCAAAAAGCAAATTTCTTCGTGCTCAAAAATCCCACATGTCCTTCTATTCTGCTCAATCTGGGTTATTTATCCAATTCGAAAGATTTGAATTATCTCTCTGACAACCAGAATCAACAACAATTGGCCCAGCAAATTGTGCGAATTCTGGAGGGCCTTCAGTAATTTCATAAAAACCCGAATACTATTAAGTTAAAAATGCTGACATAATCCGCCGTGGTTTTGTGTCTTCACAAACCACCATATTTCGGTCTGTGAGGACACAAGACCTAGGCGAGTAGTTTTCCTTAGCTTAATAGTATTGTCACCCCGATAGTCTAAAACCTATCGGGGTTTGTTATTTCTAAGCAGATACGGTATTCTGGCTTAGGAATTGTTCCAATTTTAGTTGCTCTTCCAACCATTTGGAAACAGGCAGTGTCATTTATACGAACCACATAATGATGACCCTTTTCGCATGGGGCTAACTGACGAAGAAATAATAAAAGGCTGTGTAAAAGGAGACAGGCAGGCTCAGAAGATACTTTATACAAAGTATGCGAGTCAGATGTATGTGGTCAGTCTGAGGTATGCAAAAGAGCAACTAGAGGCTGAGGATATTCTTCAGGAAGCCTTCATCAAAGTATTTGATGCGATTAAGAATTTCAGAGGAGACTCAAAACTAGTTTACTGGATCAAGCGCATTGTGATCAATACGGCGCTCAACTCTCAACGAAGCAAACTATACCTCTACCCAATGGTGGATGTAGATGATCTGAAAGAATCTTCTGGAGCTGAGGACTTGATGGTGTCCGATTTTACTATGGACGAGCTTATGGAAATGATCAATGAGTTGCCAGAGGGGTGCAAGGTGATATTCAACCTTTATGCCATCGAGGGGTACAAGCATCATGAAATAGCAAAGATGTTGAAGATTACGGAGGGGACTTCAAAGTCTCAATATGCAAGGGCTAAGTATTTATTAAAAGAAAAAATGAATCAGGCTATGCCTGGAATATCAAAACGGCTGGAATGAGTCAAAAGAAATAAAAGGTAGAAATACCAAAAACTATGGAAAGAGCAAATTCTTCTTTCGAGGATCAATGGCAACAGGCATTTGATGGTGTGGAAAAAACACCACCGGTACACGTCTGGACATCCATTGATGGTATGCTGGCCAATCAGGAAGCATCCAAATCTAAGAAAAGAGTGATTTTCTTTAAGTGGGTTGCAGCAGCATCGGTTTTGCTGGCTGTGGTATCCAGCATTGCCTTGTTTGATAAAACATTCAATACAGATAGTGTTGTGGCTGTTTCCGAAAAAGTAGATGAAAGTACTATAACTTCTAATGAGGAAAAGGTATTGATTTCGGATGATAGATCAGAAGTTGAGAACATTCAGCAAAGCGATGCTGAACAAACTACCGCAATAGCTAAAGCGAGTGGTGACAAAAATAGAAAATCAGAAGAAACCATTGGCACACTGAATGAGGAAAAAACTTCGACACCATCTGGTAATTCTAAGCTAGAAAGTACTCTGACTGAGCGTGAACAACGAACACCGACATTGGCTTTGGTGGCAGATGATAGTGAAGAAAATGACGAGGAGAGCGGGAGCTTGGATCAGATAAAAAACATTGATGATTTTAGTAAGAAACCAACATTGGACGTCCCCGCAGCTGACTTTGCTTTGGTGGAAGCGGAGGGTAATGAAGAAAATGTCAGCGTAGAAAACGTCACACAGTCTGAAGAACTGGACGAGTTTTTAGTGATTGAAGCACTGGCATATCAACCCAGAGGAGATCAGGATCTTTGGGAGCCGGAGCAACTTTATGGTGTACCAATCCTATCCGCAATGAAAGATGTGGAGAAGTATGATATTCGTGATTTGTGGGCTGGTGTGAGTTTTGGTTCCGGTTCCTTCAACCCTGGCTCTGGAGGTGGAGAAAATCAAGAATTAGCCTTTGCACCATCAGAAATAGACCAGGGCTTTATTGCCAATGCCGAGCAAATTCCAGTGATGAATACCTACTCATCAGGATCATCTTTTGCAGCTGGTTTAGATGTGGGCAGTCGCTTATCTAAGAAGGTGGTGCTCAGGAGTGGGTTGTTTTACAACCATGTTTCCCCGGGTTCATCCACCAATATCATAGTGACAGACAACCAAACGAACACATCATACGCGTTGGCAGACGCTCAAGAGAGTGCCAGGTTAAATGATGGATTGCAAAGCAACAACCTGTCATTCTCTCAAGGCACTACCAATTTCAACAATACACTTCAATACATATCTATTCCACTGAAAGCGGGATATATCATTGTCGATAGGAAAGTAAACCTCGTGTTGAATTCGGGAGTATCTACAAACATCCTTGTGGGATCTAGCCTCAATAATCCTGATGGAGGGCTGTCTAACTTCAGTGACGAAGGTGTGGCAGATACTTTTAGTGCCACGTATTTCGATTTACTCACAAGTATTGAGTTGGGGTATAGGCTCAAGGAGAAGTATTACATATCACTTGAGCCAAACTATCGACGGGCAATAAACAATTATACTAAATCAGAAAGTAACATAGAGGGCAAGCCAACCAATATTGGGGTCTCTCTTGGAGTAAAATATAACTTCTAAGTCAAAAGCAAGATATTATGGAATCGCACCAATCAATTAATTCTGGAAATGATAAAAAGGACGTGATCAAGTTATCTATCCTAACATTTTTAATACTGCTGTTTCTAGTTGCCCTGGGCTCAGGTTGCAAAGAGAAAGATTGTCCGAATCAGCTCATTCAGTATTCAGAACCTGTTTTTGTCAGCCTTGATAAGATAAGAGTGACCGCATCTTTTGAGCGGGCAAGGGAGATAGAGCAGCCAGGTAAAATCTACTATAAAGATGGATATATTTTCATCAATGAAATTGACAGTGGAATACATGTGATTGATAATCGGGTTTTATCGAACCCCAGACCAATTGGCTTTATCAAATTGCCGGGGAATAAGGACCTGGCTGCAAGAGGTAACTACATGTATGCTGATAGCTATATGGATTTGGTAGTCCTTGATATTTCAAACAAACATCAAATTTTTGAATCAAGCAGGGTAGAGGATGTTTTTGATAACTACTATTATCACTATGCAGATATGGGTGTATTGGTGGATTACGTGGTAAGAGAAGAAGAGGTAGAAGTGGATTGTGATACAGAAATAATGATCGATACCTGGGGGCTTTTTGATGGAGGAGGAATAGCAAATGATGCCCTCTTTTCAAGGGCCGAATCAGCCAGTAATGTAACCACGGGTATCGGAGGGTCCTTAGCCAGGTTTACCATTACCGATGATTACTTGTACACCATCAACGACTGGCGCATGAAGCTCTTTGATATCACTGATCTGGCCAATCCTTCTGAAGGAAATACGGTTGATTTGGGTTGGGGTATTGAGACCATTTTCCCATATGGAGACAAATTATTTCTGGGAGCCAGGAACGGCATGCATATTTACGATAATAGCAATCCGGAACTACCGGAGTTCATATCAACCTATTCCCATATCAATACTTGTGATCCGGTAGTCGTTCAAGATGATTATGCCTATGTCACACTTCGATCAGGCAACACTTGTGAGAACTTTACGAATCAGCTGGATGTGATTGACATCAAAGATGTTAATAATCCGAAGTTGGTAGAGACCTATCCGATGGAAAACCCACATGGGCTGGGAATCAACGGCACCTGCTTGTTTATCGCCGAGGGTGATTTTGGCCTAAAAGTATTCAACGCTACCGATGTATTAAAAATAGATCAGAACCTCATTGCGCACCATAAGGACGTTCATGCCCTGGATGTTATTCCTTTGAATGATGTCTTATTTATGATAGGCAATGATGGATTGCATCAGTACTCCTACGATTGTGGCCAAAAATTTCAATACCTGAGCACGATAAGCTTCTAGTATTTTGATACAATTCAAATTGAGATAAAAATAGTATTCAAGATATGTTGACGATTTTGAATTTCTGGAATTAAGTAGAAAGATAAATTCAATATGCTTTCAAAATTTATTTTCCAGTTACTCAATATCAACAGTAAAATGTATAGAAAAGGTGATATCGGAAATGCAGGCTGGGAAAGACGAACAAATATTTAAACCCCTTGCATCATGATCAAAAGAGTTAAAGCACATCCTATTAAACGTCTGGTAATTTTCATTGAATTGTATCTTACCTTTTTGCTGTCAATGTCAGGAATCATTATTTGAAGGAATGTTTTAGTAGTTTCTACTCACTTTAGCAAAGTATCGATATCCTCCATCATTCTTTTCATTTCCAGAGATAGCGTACCATTGTAAACTCCTCTAATCCTTCTTTTCTGATCTATTAGGATAACGTTTTCAGTATGGAGGAAGTCTTCCTCTGATGTTACCGTTTTGTCGAACCCCTCATCAGCGAAATAGGATGTACGGGCCATATTGTAGATAGCATTTTTGTCTCCCGTCACCAGGTGCCATTTCTCCTCATTAATGTCGTTGAGTTGGGCATATTCCTTTAACCTGGCCACCGAATCAACCCATGGCATCACAGTATGTGATAAGATTTTCACACGTTCATCATTTTGATAAGCATCCTGCACCAGCGACAGACTCTTTTTCATTTTTGGGCAGACATTGGGGCAAATGCTAAAGAAAAAATTGGTGGCGTACACCTTGCCATCAAAGTCTTCATTGGAAATGGTATCTCCATTTTGATTGACAAATTTGAAGGGTGCAATGGTGTGAATGCTGTCAAACCTTGGTTCATCCTGACTGATCCATTCAGGAGTAAAATTCGGATCATTATAAAACGGTAAGTCTATACTTTGAGGAACGTCTCTTTTCGCCTTGGAGCAAGCGATGATGGCGCAGGAAAAAAAGATAGAAATTGCCAATAGCCTCATTGATCTTTGCCTTTATAAGGGTCTATGTTTTTCGTTTCACTGTCTATTTTGGCACAACGCTTCAAGCCTGTGAGGCCATACTTTCTGCCGTCTTCCCTGATCACAAAGTTAGCCCTTAATTTCCCATCGGTTCGCCACATTTTTTGGGCACCAAAGGGATGCCCTTTTTTGTAGTTGTAGTCTTTAAAGGGGCTTCCGTCATCATACCAGTCTTTGTGGTTGCCAACGCTCAGACCGTCCTCAAAGTAGTAATGAAACATCAATTGGCCATTTTCATACCAGCCAAAATGCTCCCCATGTTTTTCTCCATTCAGATAAGGGCGTTCATATTTTTTTGTTCCGTTGGCATAGTAGCCATTACTCATTCCAGCTTGAAGTCCATCGAGATAACCATGCCTGGCGGCAATGGTACCATCATTGTATGAAGAAATCAAATAGCCTGAATACAGCTTATCATTCAACCTTTGTTTTCCCTCATCATCCCTTGATAATCCGGGATCTTCTGTGGAGATTTCGGTTTCTGGGATTGTTACTTTGGTCTCCCGTTCTTCTTGTACAGATGCTTGCATACAAGAAAAGACCAATCCCCCAGCTATGAAAAGAGATATGGTCTTTCTTGCAACCATTTTAGCAATGAATACTAAAACCAATTGATTTCTTAATTTGTAAACGTGCCCGGCTCACCATAGTAGCCATCTCCATTGATCCATGGAAGCTCATCGGTAACGTGGTAGTGATAAATGCCGTCAGGAAAGTCAGCAGTGGCAGATGTATGACCGTGGTAATCATCCAGATCACTATTGGTCAGACGTTTTCCGTTTTCCACAGGTCCGTAAACCGGAAACCCATCAAGTAATAGTCCCAAAAATGCATCATCTCCTTTTTGATCTGTTATCCAAACTGGCTCTGTATGATAGTGATACTGGCCTTGCTGTTGGGGATGACCTTCGTACTGATCGAAAGTATTTAGTTCGTCGAGAATGTCGTCCCCAGGCGCAGCATTCTGATTGTAAAAAACCACACTATTGATTGAAATTCCCATAGGTCCAAGACTCGTAGAGCTTTTTGTTGTAGCGACTACAGGATATCTAGGAATTTTGAAAATCAGGTTCTGCGCTACAATGCTGTTGGGGTTTTGTTTGAACTCATTGTTGCTTGGTTCATCGTAATCCTCATACAAAGCATGTGAAGTGGGATAATACATACTTTTATGATCTGGCTGATTGGTGGAGGTAATGGTGACTGTATTTTCACCAACTGTCACCGTCATATTATCAGTGTTGTAGAACTTACTTGCTATCACGCTGATATCTACAGACCCTCCGCCCGAATCATCATCCATATCTATTGGTTCATCGCTTCCACATGCCGTGATAAATGTGAGGGCTAGCAGATATAAAACCATTGATTTTACATTTTTCATCTTTTGATATTTTGTTTTCGAATTTTAACCTTATTACATCCTTAGACGCCAGCCTTATGAAATTCCCTCGCTACCACGAAAAATATTTTTATTGGAGAAACAATTTGATGATCTTAAGCCCACTAAAAATTTACAAGATAATTGTTGCTGTTACAATTTGGTTTGCTCAGTATATCTTAATTTTGGGCGCGTAAATATTAAGCATCCTAAAGTCATATAATGCCGAATCACCGCGTCAGGTTGGGAGAATTCCTTGAAGGGAAACGTTTCCATAATTTTATTATCTCACTCATTGTTCTGAATAGCATTACCATAGGAATGCAAACATCCAAGTCCTGGATGGAATCTTATGGTATGTACTTCGAAGGCCTGGACGATATTATTCTCGGAGTATTCATTGTCGAGGTAGTTCTAAAGTTGTATGCTTTTGGTTACAAGTATTTTTTAAACTCCTGGAATGTATTCGATTTTCTCATCGTGGTAATCTCGGTGATTCCGGCATCAGGCCCTTTCTCAGTATTCAGGACCCTTAGAATACTACGAACACTCCGCTTGATCAATAATGTACCAAAGCTTCGTCTGATCATTGAGGCACTGTTAAAGTCGATTCCAAGTATAGGCTGGATTTCCCTGTTGCTGATGGTGGTGTTTTATATTTTTGCTGTGCTTGGCACCAATGTTTACGGAGAGGCTTTTCCAGAGCTATTTGGAGACCTAGGAAGTTCTATGTTTACCTTATTTCAAATCATGACCCTGGAGAGTTGGTCATCAGGTATAGCACGGCCTATGATGGAAACAATGCCCTATGCCTACTTGTTTTTTGTGCCTTTTATATTAATTGCTACTTATACTACTCTAAATATCTTCATCGCCATAGTGGTTAACACGATGAACGAAATGCACCATCAGGACAATCTGGAAGAAGAGCAGAATATTAAGGAATTCGTGCATGGAGAGCATGAAAACACGCTGGTAAAGCTCGATTCTTTACAAAAGAAGGTAGATCAAATTTTGGAGAGATTGGATAAAGGCAAGTAAGCTATTCTTTGCTTGCGCCTTTGTTTTTATTCATGAATCCAACACGCTCACGCATTCTTTTCATCATTTTCTCTATCACTTGATCAAATTTCTTTTTTTGATCTTCAGTGCATATATCCCTCACTGATTTGAAGTGATTATACATTTCTACTTCAGCACGTGCTTGGGTAGTCCCTATTACACCGGCCATAGAATCGAGATCGAAAGCTTTATTGTTGATATTGGAGAACATAGTATTTCTCATTTCCCGAAGTTGTTTTCTCACATCGGCGGACTTTTGAAAATGTTCTTTTTTTAGCCTCCTAAATTCCTTTTGCTGATCCGTGCTCAAACCGAGTTCTCGCTCGATAAACCGGGAATGGTTACGCCTTTCTTCAGAATTTGGCCGCCTCATTTCTCTGTTGTTGTTAAACCCATGTCTATCCCGATGAGCGATTCTTTTGTGAATTACAAAAAAGTACATACTCGTGAGGTTAAGAATAATGAGTATGCCAATAATGATGGAGGCTGTTCTATTTTGGGCGAAAAAATTCATATCTGTATCTTAATAGTCACTGTAAACGAAATCATCCATTTGGTATTCGGTTAATAGAAACTCAATGAAAGTATCTGTATCGGTAGCCAATTCCTGGGTGTCCTCATTGTTCAAAAAAGAAACATAGCTGATGGTGTTTACAAGAATAAGCAAGGCTACAGCAGCCCACTGTAGGAAGGACTCCATATTCAGACCTGCATTCGATTTTTCCTCAGCAAGCTTCACCATAGTACCAGAGTAGATACTATCTGGAGCGTCTACTTTGGAGATTTGCTCACTAAGGTTAATTATCTTCTCTAATTCCTGATCTTTTTCGTTTTTCATGACTCATTATTTTTCATAATATCCTGAAAGTTGTTTTCTCAGATTTCGCTTAGCCCTGAATATCAATGACTCCACGGAAGAAAGGCTAACGTCTAATGTATCTGATATTTCCTTATAGCTTAATCCATCCATATTGTGGAGTGTGAAAGCCACTTTTTGATTCTCTGATAATCCATCGATGCATTTGTACAGCAATTCCATTTTTTCGTTGTTTTCAGCGCTAATCCCTGGATGATCCATTGTTTTGGGCTCTTGACTGGAATGCTCCACATCTCCAATGGAGACCAAAAAAGCGAAACGTTTTTTCCGCTTGGCTTTTCGCTGTAATTCGAGGCATTTGGTAATTGCAATTCTGTATATCCATGTTTTCAATGTTGAATCTGCTCTAAAATTTTTTATGCTCTTAAAAACTTCAACAAAAACATCCTGCGTTACTTCCTCTGCGTCTTCTCTGACAGCCAAAAAATTCAAGCAGGTGTTAAAAACCATTCCTTTGTATGTCTCTACTAAAGACTCGAACGCCTGTTCGTCTCTATTGATAACTGCATCAATGAGCGCCTGTTCTGGGATTATCGTCAACGAAGGAAACTTTGGTTAATAAATGGGATTCGGGCTTTCTTTTCAGATCTACCCGAATCCATCTAATTCAAACTTAAAACATACCAATGGGAATTGATAATTACCCTCGTTTCATTTGACCATGTCCTCTTTGAGCGCCCATTCTCCTATGCATCATTTTTCTACCCTTCCTTTCAGTCATCATATCAAATTTCATTTTTTGTTTTTCATCGAGTAGCGCACGAATGCTTTGCCTGGAATGTACCTGGCTAACAAAAATCTGAGTCTTCAGATCTCCTATTTCCTGTGCCACTTTCGTTATTGCCTTGCTATCCGGATTATCCGCTGTACTAAGTGTCTTGAGCCTAGCATTTTTCTCTCCTATTTGATTTTTAACCGACTTCATAGACTTCATCGATTCAAGCTTAATCGCTTCTATCTTCGTCTTCTGTTCGTCGCTAAGTTCGAGTGCCTCAGCAAAACGTTCGCCCCTGTCGGGTTTATCGGCTCTGGCTTGCATCATTTTTTGCCTGTACTGCATCCTTTGCTGTTGATTGGATTGTGCGAATGAACTTGTGCCAATAATTACAAGCAGCACAACTAATGTGAATGACCTTTTCATTGTTTTTGATTTTTTGTTTTACAAATTGTTTAAGTCTTTAGATGCCAATCTTCAATTCAACTTGCGGTTATGAGTAAAAATTTATGCTAAAAGTTTTTAGCAAGAAAAAAATGAGCTTTTGCAAAGAAAGTATTGCAATTGACCTTTTTTCGAGAAGTGGAAAGTATCCTAATTTGCTTAATTTTGAAGTACTATAAACTATAACTATTTCACTATTCAATGAATCATCATAAACTATTCAGTTTAGCTTCGGTTCTTTTTGTCCTTGCTATAGTACCCTCATGTAGTACTGGCGATCGGCAAACGTCAAATTTGAAAGTACCCGATGAGGTTGATTACAACTTTCACGTCCGCCCAATTCTGTCCGATAAATGCTTTGCATGCCATGGCCCGGATGCCAAACAAAGAAAAGCAGATCTAAGGCTGGACACTGAAGAGGGGGCATTCACTGCGCTCAAGGATTACGACAATCAATTTGCCTTTGTGAAGGGCAAACCACATGAGTCTGTGGCTTTCCTCAAAATGACCTCAACGGATACGTCTGAGATGATGCCTCCACCGAGCTTCAATGTGAAAGTGAGTGAGCATGAGGTGAAATTGATAAAGAAATGGATAGAGCAGGGAGCAGAGTACAAGCCGCATTGGGCATTCGTGCCTCCCGTGAAATTGGCATTGCAGGAAGTAAGCAATACCGAATGGGTGATCAATGAAATTGATCATTTCATTTTGGAAAAACTGGATGAAATTGGGCTTGAGCCAAATGTCAGAGCTGATAAAGAAAGACTGCTTAAGCGTGTGTCTTTTGATTTGACTGGCCTTCCTCCAACCCTGGAAATGCAAGAATCATTTTTAAATGATGACACTGAAGAAGCCTATGAAAAAGTAGTAGATGAACTTTTGGCCAATAAACATTATGGTGAGAAAATGGCCATTCAGTGGTTGGATATAGCTCGATATGCCGACTCTCACGGCTATCAGGATGACGGACTCAGAACCATGTGGCCGTGGAGGGATTGGGTCATTCACGCATTCAACGATAATTATAGCTTTGACAAGTTTGTGACCTGGCAGTTGGCTGGTGATTTAATTCCAGAGGAAAATGTAGAAGCACTATTGGCCACTGGATTCAATAGAAATCATAAGATCACACAAGAGGGTGGGGTAATTGATGAGGAATATAGGATTGAATATGTTACTGATAGAACGAACACTTTCGGCAAAGCTTTGCTGGGCTTAACTTATGAATGTGCTAAGTGTCACGATCATAAATATGATCCTATTTCCCAAAAGGACTACTACAGCACTTTTGCTTTTTTTGACAAGGTGCCAGAGAAGGGAATATTCGGAACTATAGATGCTTCCTTTGCTGATCCGCCAAACATGAAAATCACCTCCGAAATGGTGGAGGATATCCTTTCTTTTATCAATAAAAAAGATTCGGCAGCAGTCGAAGTGATGGTGATGAAGGACTCTGCGGGGATCAGGGATACTCACATATTGTCCAGAGGCAACTATGATGCAAAGTCTGAAGTTGTCGGTTTTGCTACCCCGGAATCCATACTTCCTTATGATTCAACAAAATTTGAGAACAATAGATTAGGACTAGCCAAATGGCTTTTGAGCGAGGAGCATCCGCTTACAGCCAGGGTATTTGTCAACCGGATCTGGCATGAGTTCTTTACTCAAGGAATTGTGAAAACAGTTGGTGATTTTGGAATGCAGGGTGATTTGCCCACTCATCCTGAGTTGCTGGATTGGCTGGCTGTCGATTTCAGAGAAAACGACTGGGACATAAAGCGGCTTGTAAAAAAGATAGTAACATCAGCTACCTACACCCAGTCTTCTGTGATCAGCAAAAAACAACTGGCCAAAGATCCTGAAAACTTTTACCTGGCTAGAATGCACAGAAGTAGACTGAATGCTGAAATGGTACGGGATCATGTACTTGCCAATAGTGGACTTTTAAATCGTGAAATTGGTGGACCCAGCGTAAAACCTTATCAACCAGATGGCATGTGGCTGGCAGCTACATCAGGCCGTGGACTGTTGCAGCGTTATGTGCAAGACCATGGTGATGATCTGTACAGGCGTGGCATGTACACCTTTATAAAAAGGACAGTACCACCGCCAGTTATGCTCACGTTTGATGCCTCTACAAGAGATCAATGTGAAGTCCGCAGGTTGACTACCAGTACGCCGCTTCAAGCCCTAGTAATGATGAACGATCCAACAGTGCTGGAGGCAGCTCGAGTATTGTCAGAAAAACTGAGCAAGGAAAGCCTGGCGGATGAAGAAAGGATTGACAAAGCGTTCAGGCTAATTGTATGCAGGGAAGCCAGGGACGAAGAAAAAACCTTACTGAAGAACTACCTGGCGGAGCAAAGGGAGGCATTTAGTTCCAATCCCGACCGGGCCAAAGAATTTGTTACTATCGGTGAATACCCAGCCATGGAAGATAGAAATGATACTGAGGTGGCAGCACTCATGCAGGTGATCCACACCATTTACAATATGGAAGAAGCAATTGTTAAGAGCTAAACAGGAGATTAGATGAAAAAGGAATTTTTAGAGCATGGATTAAATATCAACCGTAGGCACTTTTTAGGAAAAGCAGCCTTGGGTGTTGGAAGTGCTGCATTAGGCTCGCTGCTTTTGCCAGAATTGTTTAATGGCTCATCTGGAAGTGGCGATGAACTACCATTGGGGTTTAAGCATTTTGCTTCTAAAGCCAAAAGGGTGATCATGCTCTTTCAAAATGGAGCACCTTCTCAGTTGGAGAGTTTTGATTATAAGCCATTACTGAATAAAATGTTTGACCAGGATTTGCCTGAATCTATACGTGGAGGTCAACGACTGACAGGCATGACTTCAGGTCAGGAGCGTTTCCCATTGGTAGGCTCTAAATTTGGTTTTAAACAACATGGACAGTCCGGCACATGGGTGAGTGATCTTTTCCCAAATATCGCAAAGATCACAGACGATATTTGTGTTGTTAAAACAATGTACACTGAGGCTATCAACCACGATCCGGCATTGACCTTCTTGCAGACAGGTGCTCAGCAGGGTAACCGCCCAAGTATGGGGGCATGGATGAGCTATGGTTTGGGTAGCGAAAACAAAAACCTTCCTGCTTTTTGCGTGTTGTTATCACGTGGAAGGGGAAATGGACAGGGAGTGTACTCAAAACTTTGGACCAACGGATTCCTGGACAGTGTGCACCAAGGGGTGCAGTTTAGCGCTAGTGAAGACCCAATATTATATCTGAATAATCCTTCAGGAACGAGCAAACAAGAGCGACGCAAGATGTTAGACCACCTGTCTTCGCTGAATGAAATGGGATACCAGGAATTTGGTGATCCTGAAATCCACGCTAAAATCCAGCAGTACGAGATGGCCTACAGAATGCAAACCGCTGTTCCGGAAATAACTGATACCTCGAAAGAGCCAGATCATATCATCAAAATGTATGGCTCAGATTGTATGGTGCCAGGTACCTACGCTTCCAATTGTCTTTTGGCCAGAAAGCTATCCGAGGCAGGTGTGCGATTTGTACAACTATATCACCAGGGCTGGGATCAGCACGGAAACCTACCCAACGAAATGCCATTGCAGGCAGAAGATGTGGATAGAGCCTCAGCGGCATTAATCACTGATTTGAAACAAAGAGGTTTACTAGACGAAACGCTCGTGATTTGGGGCGGTGAATTTGGAAGAACCAACTACTGCCAGGGTAAGTTGACTGAAGACAATTATGGTAGGGATCATCACCCAAGGTGTTACAGCATGTGGATGGCCGGTGGAGGCGTGAAGGCTGGGACATCTTATGGAGAAACGGACGAATTTGGATACAACATTGTGAAAGACCCAGTGCATGTGCATGATCTGCAGGCGACAATAATGCATCTGATGGGATTGGATCATGAGAAGTTGACATTCAAATACCTTGGGCGTAGATTCAGATTGACCGATGTACATGGTAAGGTGGTAAAGGGCATATTAGCATAGGATGGAGCGACTTGAAAAATTAATTACCAACACCGTATTTTTTCTACTTTGCCTGCTGGCAATTCTTCTTCTGTTTGAAGAATATGTAGAAATTCCTTTTTGGCTGCAGCCTTTAGGAAGGATGCATCCCTTAGTGCTGCACTTTCCAATTGGTTTTGTTGTCCTGTTGGTGTTGGCAAATCTTTTCAAAAGTCAGTTGGACGAAGAGTCATACCAGAAAGTCAATAAGTTTTTGCTTTTGCTGACAACCCTCAGCACGGCCCTTGCGGCTATCATGGGTTTTTTCCTTTCCCTGGAAGAAGGCTATACCTCAGACCTGATGTCTCTCCATAAATGGATAGGTGCTGCAGTGAGTTACGTGATGTACGCACTTATTCTTGTTCAGCATAATGAACGGGTTTACAGGGTGCTGCTATATTCTGGTTTTTTTGCTATTGTATTTGCGGGCCACTTCGGAGCAGGGCTTACCCATGGAATGAATTTTCTTACTGAGCCGATTTTCAAAAATGAAAAGAAGAAATATGACGAGAATACGCCGGTATTCGAAGCATATATTCGTCCGATCCTGGAAAGCAAATGTCAGAATTGCCACAATGCTGAAAAGCACAAAGGGCAGCTGGACATTTCTACCTTGGAAAAACTGCACAAAGGTGGAGAGAATGGACCCGTATGGGTAGAGGGCAATGTAGAAGAAAGCGAGATCATTAGAAGAGCACTTTTATCCATAGAAGATGATGATCACATGCCACCTAAAGGGAAGGCACAGCTCTCGGGTGATGAACTTGCTTTGATTTCAGAATGGATCAAGCAAGGGGCTGACGAAGTGCAACCAATAGGCCAACTCAAGGAGCAAGACAGTTTGTATTTGCTTGCGCAGAAAGTGATGGCAAAGGAAAATGAGGGGGGAGAACCTGAGTATGCTTTTGACTTTGCGGACGAAGAGCTTGTCGCTTCATTGAACAATCCGTATCGAACTGTTCAGCAAAAATCACCGTCATCTCCTGCCATAGATGTTGCCATCTTCGGCAGAAAGGCCTTTACCATGGAGTACATAGAGGATTTGGTTAAGATCAAAGAACAGCTTAGTTCTTTAAACCTGTCTTATCTCCCTATAGAGGATGATATTTTTGAGAAAGTATCACAGTTTTCAAACCTAGAAAAACTGATACTCAATTTCACGAACATTAATGGGGATGGTATCGAAGCATTGAACTCTTGTGAAAACCTCAAGTACCTTTCCTTATCTGGCACGGGTATTACTACTGATGCAGTAAAGACGGCTTTGGATAAGCTCAAGTTAGAAGAATTGTATGTATGGGGCACTTCTATGAAAAATGATGAATTGAATGATTTGACGGAAGCCTATCCGGCTGTATCTATTGTGACTGGATATGATAGCAATTCGGAGGAGGAGTTGGTCTTGAATGCACCTTCGCTTAGAAAAAAGGGTAGAATAATCACGTCAGTTGAAAAAGTAGAGATAGTGCATAAGCTGAATGGCGTAGAAATCAGGTATACAGATGATGGCTCTGAGCCCGACAGCCTATCTAAAGTGTTTGAAAATCCACTCTATTTCCATCACTCTGTTGTGCTGAAGGCTAAGTCCTATAAGGACGGCTGGATTCCGAGCGAGGTGGTTACTTTCAAACTAACGCAAAGGGGAGAGGTTCCGGAATCTGTCAAACTGCTTACCGCACCAACGGGAGACTACAAGGCCAAGCTAGGATATAGCCTGACCGATGATGAGCAGGGAAATATCAAGGAACTGCCAAATTTGTCATGGTTGGGTTATCAGGAGACGAATTTCGAAGCGATTGCTGATTTTGGTGATAACCCGCCAACGTTAGAAAAATTGCTGATCAGTACGGGCGTTCGTAGCAGGCAGAGGGCTTATGCGCCCGAGTTTATCAAGGTGCTTGTCGGAGATGACAAGGAAAACCTGAGATTATTGAAAACCGAGCGCCCAAAACGCAAAGAAGATGACCCAGGCAGTGAAGTTGTTCTTTATCCGGTGGAGCTGGGTGCAGTACAGTATAGATATTACCATATTATCGCAAAGCCTACAGATAAGCTACCAGAGTGGCACTCCAAAAAGGACGAAAAGGGCAGATTGTTTATTGACCAACTTTTTTTCTATCCTCCGGATCAATTGGCTAGCCAAGCGAAGTAGAATTGGTCTAATATGCATTACAAATGCAAGTTAGATTAGCCAGAATCAGGGCTTCCCTCCTATAGCTTATAATGGCTACTCTTTAATAGCATACTTTTCTAAAAATGAACGGACTTTTTGAGTATCCCTTTCATTCATATCAGACATTTCTAGTCTGTATTTCGACTTTCCTATGTCTTCTTCCATGCCATAAATTATTATTTTTTCACCTTGAAATTTATAACCGATTATATAGTCATTGCTGCTTGGGTCTAGCTCTGCGAAATATTTGGAGTCGAACATAATAAAGGTAGAGTCCATATCTCTAATGGCTGAATTCTCTTTTATTAATATGCCATACTCATTTATAAGCATAGAACCCTGATACCAATCTGTTGTTGAGCCACCAATGTCCTTAATAGATACTTTTTCAATTGCGGTCATTTCTTTCAGTTGAAATTTTTCAAAGAAAGCATTGAATTGTTCTGCTCCATAAATGTAATACCCTCTTTTTTTCTTGGTATTCCGCAACATTAAAATCACTGCAATAATGAAAACAACAACTATTGTTGTAGAAATGGTTATGAAAAGATTCATTTTATCAATTTCCATGGCTGAATAATTTGTGTAATATCAATTTAGACTGATAAAAATTCACATATGCTTTTGGTTGAGTTGAATTCTTAGCTCAGCCCTCCAGAGCCTTACTTCAGGCTGCCATTTTTAAGATTCACGATGCATAAATGAAAATGTTGGTTTGGGATCAATCCTATTCGGTTTTGATTAAGTAATATATGATTAATCATTTCTCATCTCCATTTCTGCCCTTTCGTCACTCAGCACTTTTAGAGCTTTAGCATCAGATACCATATTCGGAGGAGTTACAAGGCTGACTACAACACCAGCTAATAAAGCACATATTACAGAAGGAATAATGGGATTACCCCAAAAGTCTGACCATTGAGGCACTTTCATGATGACAATGGAGCAGCTGGATCCACCGATCAATGTAGCAATACCTCCTTGCCAGGTTGCCCTAGTCCAATATTTCCCCATAATGGTACAAACAAACATGCCGCTCATAATCACGGCAATCATATTCTTGATATAGCTGATTATATTTTCAGAATACATGGTAAAGACCAATGCCATTACGGTAATACCGATAAGGCCCCAGCGAGAAAACCAGATCATCTTGTTTTTGGAAGGGATTTGCCCAAATACTAAACTATACACGTCGCGCAACAGTATGGATACACCTGCTATGGCATCAGAACTGGCAGAAGACATGGTAGCACTAAGACCGGCAATAAGTACAATAAGTCCAACACCAGCCGGTAAGACTTCCACTGCCATATATGGGAATGCATAATCAGTATTTTTTAAGTCTGGATTGATAGTATTGGCCGCAATTCCAATTATGGCCGGTATCAAAGAGAAAAATAGGTAAAGACAACCGCTGACATAAAAGCTTCTTTTGACGGTTTGAATTTTATCCGCCGAATATATGCGTTGACGATAAGAAGGTGTAGCCATTACTCCAACCAGGATCACAAAAGCCAAGGAGACTGATGGCAAAAGGCTTTCTGTATTCAAAAAATCAAATTGATTTGAGGCAACAATTTGATTTAAAGAGTTTAAGCTGTCCATTTTTGAGATAGCCAGCACTGCCATGAGTATAAAACCAAAGAACAAGATAATGGCTTGTATAGTGTCTGTCCAAACGACCGCCATATAGCCTCCGATGATCACATAGATACCGAAAGCCATTGCGATGATTACTTTGCAATATAGGAGGTCTAATCCTGTAATCCATGACAAATAAACGCTTCCCCCAAGAATATGCGCACCCAACCAGCCGATAGACGCGAGTAGAATCAAAACTCCTATTACTCCTTTGATTGATTTATTAGCCCCATAATAGAATGACATTTCCTCCGAAAAGGTCATGAAGTTGTATTTACGGACATTGCCAAACATATAAGCCAATAGCAAGAGCCCACAAGCTCCTCCAATTCCGTATAAAGCACCTGCCCAGCCGTTTGAATACCCGAATCCTATAGCTCCCATGCTGGAGCCAGTACCTACCATCGTGGCGACAGTCGTACCCAGGATTAAAAACATTGGAACGCTCCGATTGCCCAGGAGAAAGTCTTCACCAGATTTTTGTTTTCTTGAGATCCAGATACTAAGACCGATCATTCCCACTACATAGAGTGTGAAGACAGTCAAAAACAGTGCTGATGACATAATGCCTATTGTGGTTTCTTATAGCAAACACAATCAATTTCTACCTTGCAATCGACCATCATGTGAGATTGTACGCAAGCTCTGGCAGGTGCATGCTCACCACCGAAGTACTCAGCATAGACTTTGTTGAAAGTCCAGAAATCACGTGGATCATCCAGCCACACACCACAGCGTACCACGTCTTCTTTGCCGAATCCTGCTTCATGGATGATGGCCAGAAGGTTTTCAATTGTTTTGTGCGTTTGTTTTATGATGCCTCCGTCAATAATCTCCCCGTTTTCCATCGCAACCTGGCCCGAAACGTACAACCAGCCATCGGCTTCCACTGCTCTAGCAAATGGCAGGTTTTGTCCTCCTGCTCCGGCCTTTTCTGTTCCAAAGCGTTTTATTCCATTCATAATGTTTGATTTTATAAGTGATTACAATTCTTTCTTTTGTTTTCTGCCAATATATCTACCACTCCTGTGATTTGTCGCTTTCCAATGACTAAAAGTTTGAGTACCATTCACAATGACCATTTCAATGCCATCTGACATAGTTTTAGGCTTTTCGAATGTTGCCTTATCCATAATTTTTTCTGGATCAAAAATGGTGATGTCAGCAAAATAACCTTCTTTGATCAGCCCCCTCTCTTCTAAGTTAAAATTTGCAGCGGAGAGCCCTGTCATTTTGTGTACAGCCTCACTTACCTTGAACAACTGCTGCTTACCGGACAGATCACCTAAGACCTTCGGAAAAGTTCCCCAAAGACGTGGGTGGGGGTGTGGGTCATGAGGTAAACCATCGGATCCTATCATTGTCTTTGGATGTGAGATGATCTTTTTCATGTCCTCTTCTTCGATCGAAAAATATACCGCTCCCGCCGGCTGTAATTTTCTGGCGGCTTCCAATAATGACACCTTCCATTCCTGGGCTATTTCATGTAAATAGCGTGTAGATTGTTCGGGATAAGGGTCGGACCAGGTGATCAGAATATCAACGCGTTCGTCCACCTGACCCAGATCTAGCGTACTCGAACCGGCGGCATAAGGGTAGCAATCCATGTGAATTCGGTCTTTGTACTTTGATCTTGCAATAAAGTTCAATACTTCTTCACTTCTTCCCCAGTTATCAGGACCCGCACACTTGAGGTGTGAGATCACCACAGGTATATCAGCAGATTGGCCTATGGTAAACGCTTCATTCATCGCGTCAATGATCTTATCGAACTCATTGCGCATGTGAGTCACGTAGATTCCATCACACTCATGAACAATTTTGGCCAAAGTGATCACTTCCTCAGTAGTGGATTGAAGAGCAGAGTCGTACGCTAGACCCGTACTTAATCCGATAGCCCCTTGGCTAAGGCATTCATGCAATTCTTCGGACATTGCATCAATTTCCTCTTTGTTGGCTGCTCTATATAGATCAGTCATGTGATTAACTCTGAGTGAAGTATGTCCCACCAGAGCGGCTACATTGACTGCTGGTTGTATTTCATTAACGTGATTTACATAGCTGCTGAAATCTGGAAAGTTAAAATCATTTTTTGAACCCAAAAGGTTAAGTGGATTTGGTGGGTCGGCTTTCAAACGTACCGGTGCTGCACTCAAGCCGCAATTCCCAACGATTACTGTCGTAACTCCCTGGCTTATTTTTGGCAAGCAATCGGGAGACTTTAGAACCGCATTGTCATCATGAGTATGTACATCAATAAACCCGGGACAAATGACTTTGCCCGAAACATCTATTGTTTTGGTAGCTAGTTCTTTCAAATAACCAATAGCTATTATTCTATCGCCATTAATAGCTACATCACTCGGAAAACCTTCATTGCCCGAACCATCTATGATAGTTCCATTTTTTAGTAATATGTCAAAGTTTCTGCTCATCTATCTCCACTGGATTCGCATTAATCGAATGCTTCTTAAAAGTTCTTTATATTTCATAAAAGTATAATTAAGTGAAGTTTGAACAATATTAGAATTGGGCAGACACAGACTTTGATTGTAACCCGGGAAGTGGAGTAATTGTCCTTTGCGTATTTTCATAGACCAATAGAGTTGTTTAAAGTTTAGAGGTTAGTGAATATTATTTATGATCGAATAAACAATTCACTTTTGCCATTACTAAATGGAAAAGATTGAGTCTAGTATAGGTTTACTTTCGAAGTAAGCTTTCCACCAATTCTTTTTATAAAACGTGTCATCTTCAGCTAAATCCTTGCTCACCTTTTTACTCTTTTATTTACGTTCAATAAACCACTTTATATGCCCTTAGTCTATTATCGAAAAAAGTAGGCACAAGCAATAATTGCTTTTCGGGTATGTAGTCTATGTCCGCGGCGTTGATTTCCTCTTCAATAGTATCCAATATTATTGTTCTGGTATAATCTTTTGAGATGTGAAAAATTTGACCCTTCCAATTCGAAACGATGTACTCACCATCCTTGAATGGAACAATACCATCTGCATGACCCAGGCTATCCACCAAGATAGTCTGTTCTTTGGTCATCAAGTTTATAGACACCAATCTATGTGTATGATTGGTCAGCATGAGAAGCTTGTCGCCTTGAAGTAGCAGCCCATTTGGCCGGCCCAGATCTCCTTCCAGTACGATTCGTACTTCCTGATCTTTCAGGCTAAATATCTTGTGGCTATTCGATCCGGAAGCGTAAAGGATGTTTTTGTCTAGTGAAATATCATTCAGCGTAGGATCTCCACTAATCGTTGTGCCACCTACCAGCGTACCTCTTTCAATATCTATTTCACGTATCTGGTCGATATCATTTACAAAGAGGTACTTGCCCCGGATGCCCATGCCCTTTGGCCCGTTCAGGTTGTCTATCCATTTTAGCTCAAGGATGTTGCCATCAGTATCCAGCTTGGATATGAAGCCATTGCTATCCTTTTCCCAGGGGTTTTCGTTCACATTCGCCACATAAATTTGATCACGTTCCTTGTCGTAAATCACACATTCGGCTGTGGTGAGCAGGGTGTCGGTTTCCCACAACAGTTCGAGCGTCGGTACACTTACTACTTTGGCTGCAGATTCTTCAACTGGAGTAGATTGTTTCTTGGTTGTAGAACACCCCGCCAGGTAAATGAGGCTAAGCAAAAGGACTAGATTTTTCATGCTATTTGAATTGTTGGACAAAGTACAATTCTAATTTACGGCAGTTAGCCTAAGCTACCAAATTCCAGCATAGTCGAGTGAATTGCCTGCTTTGGATTGTAGGTGGGCAAATTTTAATCTTAGAATTTGCCGCATGTGCATATAATCATGGGCCAGCCAGTTTTCAAGGAATAGCCCCGCTGAAAGTTCACCAAGGGACTCATGACTATAGTAGTTTTCACCCTCATTCGAAAGTCTTCCTTTTCCTCATCTATTAGGTGACATAAGATTTCCAGTAAACACCATTTTTCAGGCAGAGGTCTCCAGGTCTGCTCTTCAGGTGAAGAGCTTTTTAATAGGCCCAGCAGCACTTTTGTGTTGCTTTGAAATTTTGGAATGAAGTAGTAGAGATCCATTTTATCGAGAATGTCAATTCTAATCCTCTAATTTAAACTTTACATCGACTTTGCTCACCACTTTAATTTTCTCAAATTCAATATCAGCCGGCTTAAACTTTTCTGGACGAGCGGCCGAATATCCACGGATTTGTATTCCGGGTGTTCTTCCGGCCAATTCTCTATCCGCCCATTGATCTGATCGATCGGAAATATGTATTGCCGGGCCAACTATCTGATTCAGCGGCTCTGCCATGGAGAGTGCTTGTTTTTTAGCCTTTCGAATGGCTTTGGATTTCATATTCAACTTGAGCTCATCCATTTTGGAATATTCGGTTTTGCCCAAAAGTACATTTGAAATCTCAATTTTTTCGAGCTCCAACATAACACTGCCGGCCATTACAGCATTTTCCACCATCAGCGTATAAGCCTTACTTTTCTCAATGTCTTGTGATTTTAGAAAGTACTTTCTGAAATTGCTGCCTAAATCATTAAGCATCAAATTTTCCTTAGTATTGATCCCAAGGCCATTCAGAACCTTTTCCATTTTAGCTTCCAACTCTTCAACGGAAATTTTTCCTTTGGTATCCTTCTCCTTTATCACAATATTTAGAAATATCCGATCGGGGACAACTAATGTGTCGACTTGTGCTGACGTTTCTATGTAAGGCTGGTCAATGAAGTTTTTATTTTGACTCCAAACTGAGACTGATTGAAGCAGTAGAACAATAATGACAAATAATCCAGAGCGCATAAACGTATGTTTTGTTTTCACTCTAAATAACAGCAAAACCGAAGAATTATTTACCTAAAACCGGCATTTAATCCCTCCAGCGCTCCACTGCCAGGGCACAATTCCTCTTCATTCAGGGAATTCAACGGTTTTTCTACGGTATTGATGATTTCGTGCAAGTCTTTGGTTTTCGGATCGATATAAAGCAAACCTGTGAGGATTTCACCATCGGACTTGGCCTTTTGCAAGCGATTTACAGCCGTGTTTTTAACAGTCGGGTCGTAATCTGCATTCAGTTTTTTGAGCTCGATGAAAGAGCCGTCATGAAGGGCCACACTGGCTATGCTGCTGTCAGGATAGTCCACAGTGATTTCTTCTTCTTCTGGCACAAAGTCCATCGGAGACGTGGCTTCTATGTGGTCTCGCACATAATCATAGGATTTGGTAGAGCCATTGTTGTTATTGAATGTCACACATGGAGAGATTACATCTATAAAGGCAAAGCCATTGTGCGAAAGTGCTGCTTTCAACAACGGAACCAGTTGCGATTTGTCCCCGGAAAAGCTTCTGGCTACAAAGGTGGCTCCTAACTCGAGTGCAAGGCTAACCAGATCAATTGCCGGGAATGGGTTGTTAGATCCTGCTTTACTTATCGAACCAAAATCTGCAGTCGCAGAATCCTGCCCTTTGGTAAGACCATAACAGCCGTTGTTCATCACAATGTAGGTCATGTTCAAATTTCTCCTTACAGCATGGCAGAACTGCCCCATTCCGATTGAGGCGGTATCTCCATCACCGGAAACGCCCAGGTACAACAGATCGCGGTTGGCCATGTTGGCGCCAGTAGTGACGGAAGGCATCCGGCCATGCACGGAATTGAAACCATGGGAGTTACTGAGGAAATAGGTCGGTGTTTTTGACGAACAACCTATTCCGGATATTTTAGCCAACCTGTGAGGTTCTACAGAGAGTTCGTAACAGGCCTGTACAATCGAGCTGCTGATACTGTCATGGCCACAACCGGCACAAAGGGTTGATATCACACCTTCGTAATCGGATTTGTAAAATCCGACTTTATTTTTCTCTTGAGCAGGGTGTCTAAATGTAGGTTTTATAAAGCTCATTCTACGTGCAGTTTATAGTCTGTATTTTCTAATGATTCCGGTTTGGGTAAGTGGTGGGTAATCTCCGTGATTATAGCATCTGCTGTAATTGGCATTCCATCATAATTCAATACCGGAACAAGTTTGTCGGGAGAAATTTCCAGTTCGTTGATCAAAAGTGATCGAAACTGCGCATCCCTGTTTTGTTCGATTACAAAAACTTGTTCATGCTCTTCAAAGAAATTTTTCACATCATCGTTGAAAGGAAGTGCCCTGATGCGCATGACGTCCAGGTCAATACCTTGTTCTTCAATTAAATCCATTGATTCCAATGCGGCATATCCAGAAGTGCCAAAGAACACGATTCCCTGTGTAGATGTATTTTGTTCCTGGAAAAACTCAGGGGCTGGTACATAGTCCTTGGCAGTCTCCCATTTCTTTTGAAGCCTATTTACGTTTCTCACATAAGCATCTCCATCCTCGGTGTATTTGGCATATTCGTCACGAGAGGTCCCCCTTGTGAAAAATGAACCTTTAGATGGATGCGTTCCTGGAATGGTTCGATAGCAGATGCCATCATCGTCTACATCCAGGTATCTGCCGTAGGCTTCCATGCTGTCCAAATCCTCGGCACTTAATACCTTGCCCAATTTGAATTGACGTTCATCATTCCATTCCAAAGGAGGGGATAAGTGATTGTTCATGCCCAGGTCCAGATCGGTCATAAGAATAACCGGAGTTTGTAGTTGATCGGCCAGATCAAAAGCATCAGCCGTCATTTCAAAACACTCCGCTGGCGTACTAGGAAAAAGAAGTACTTGCTTCGTATCTCCATGGGAAGCATAGGCGCACGAAAGTATATCTGATTGCTGCGTTCTTGTAGGCATACCGGTAGATGGACCACCTCTTTGAACATTTACCAGTACCATTGGTATCTCGGCGAAGTATGCCAATCCAATAAATTCGGTCATCAGTGAAACACCCGCTCCACTTGTAGAGGTGAATGCTCTGGCACCATTCCAATTGGCGCCTATCACCATACCTATGGCCGCCAGCTCATCTTCAGCTTGTACTATGGCAAACTTGTTTTTCCCTGTCTCTTTGTCTACCCTGAGTTTTTTGCAATACTTTTCGTAAGCATTGATAACAGAGGTAGAAGGAGTGATCGGGTACCATGCTGCCACGGTAGCTCCTGCATAGATGGCACCTAAAGCACTGGCAGTATTACCGTCCACCATTATTTGATTTTTGATTTTATCGCTCTTTTCCAGGTGGATGTTCAAGGGACAGCTGAAATGTTCTTGGACATAGTTAGCCCCCAGCTCCAGTGCTTCGAAGTTTGGTGGAATAAGTTTTTCTTTTTTGGCAAATTTTTCCTTGATGATGTCCTTGATCACATCCAGATCAATATTCAGCAATGCGGATAGCGCACCTACATATACAATGTTTTTGAATAACTGCTGATGCCTGGGCACTTTATAGTTTTCCATGCACAGGCGCATCATGGGGATGCCTATGTAGTTGATGCCCTCTCTCATGTGGTGAAGATGCAACTTTTTGGTGTTGTCATACACAAAATAGCCACCCTCTTTCACAGAAGCAATATCCTTGTCAAAACTTTGAGGATTGACAGCAACCATAACGTCGATACCATCCCTTCGGCCCAAATAACCTTTATCATTTACTCGTACCTCGTACCAAGTCGGTAGTCCCTGGATATTTGAGGGGAAAATATTCTTTGAAGAAAGGGGAATACCCATTCTAAAAATAGCTTTGGAAAAAAGGTCGTTGGCACTGGCAGATCCGGTACCATTGACATTCGCAAAACGAATGACCATGTCATTCACCTTTCTACTATCGCTCATAATATCTCAGTTGTCTTGGTCACTTTGTACAAATATTTCTGCATATCCCATGCAGAGGTTGGACACCTCTCGGCACATAGTCCGCAGTGGAGGCATACATCCTCATCCTTAACCATTACTCTGGTAGTCGGAAGTTGATCCGATACCATAATGTCTTGGGTTTTATCATTGGCAGGTGCACTCAGCCTGGAGCGCAGATCATCTTCTTCACCGTTGGCTGTGAACGTGATACATGAAGTAGGGCATACATCCATACAAGCATCACATTCAATACACAGATTTTCGGTAAACACTGTTTGGACATCACAGTTCAAACACCGTTGTGCTTCTTTAAAAGCTGTTTGCTGATCAAAGCCAAGTTCAACTTCAACTTTTCTATCTTTCAGGCTAATTTTAGTATCTTCATGTGGAACCTTGAAGCGCAGGTCGTCCTCAACAGGACTATCATATATCCACTCATGAATACCCATTTTTTGATGGATAAGGTTGGTGGTAGGTGCGAGTCGCTCACTCACATCTTTGCCATTGCAGAATTTGTCCATAGAAACAGCGGCCTGGTGCCCATGTGCAACAGATGAAATAATATTATCGGGTCCGAAAGCAGCATCACCTCCGAAAAATACCTTTGGTAATGTGGATTGAAATGTCTCT
The DNA here is from genome assembly GCA_049115735.1 of Cyclobacteriaceae bacterium. Classification (GTDB taxonomy): domain Bacteria; phylum Bacteroidota; class Bacteroidia; order Cytophagales; family Cyclobacteriaceae; genus CAXBNB01. Next base: position 100,084 of record JAGDZP010000013.1, read on the forward strand.
TTGTTCAATACAGGGACTTCCCATTTGCCAAACTCAATGCCCAGATCTTTTTCTATCCATGGGAATGCATTATCCTGACCTACAGCAATTATTACATCATCTGCTTCTATAAACTCATCAGGCTCTCCAGTGGGTACCAAACTCCTTCTTCCATTTTCATCATATTCAGCCCTTACTTTTTCGAACATCATTCCCTTGAGCTTGCCATTTTCGACGACAAACTCCTTAGGTGGCATATTGTTTAATATTGGAATGTTCTCGGATTGTGCATCTTCTATCTCCCAGGGAGATGCTTTCATGTTTTCGAAAGGACTCCTAACCACCACTTTCACTTCATCACCGCCCAGCCTTCTCGATGTGCGACAGCAATCCATGGCAGTATTTCCACCACCCAGGATAATTACCTTTTTACCAATTTTCTCAATATGTTCGAAAGCGACATTGGCCAGAAATTCTACGCCTATATGCACATGCTTACTTGCTTCCTCTCTTCCGGGTAGGTTCAGGTCACGGCCTTTTGGTGCGCCAGTACCTACAAATACTGCATCATAATCTTTGTCGAGTATTTCTTTCATACTCGATACGAAGTGGTTGAAATGGGTGTGAACACCCATGTCTATGATATAGTTTACTTCTTCGTCCAGCACTTCTTCAGGCAATCGAAACGACGGAATTTGTGTTCTCATCATACCGCCTCCCTTATGCCATTCGTCATATAGATGGATTTCGTATCCCAGAGGAGCGAGATCTCTGGCCACTGTGAGGGACGCTGGTCCACCACCGATCAAAGCAATCTTTTTCCCATTCTTTTCTGCCGGAACGGTTGGAATGCGCTTGACAATATCTTCCTTGTTCTTGTTGTCGGCCGCTACTCGTTTTAGCCGGCAAATAGCCACCGGTTCTTCTTCAACTCTTCCTCTACGACAGGCTGGTTCGCAGGGGCGATCACATGTTCTGCCCAAGATGCCGGGAAATACGTTGGATTCCCAGTTGACCATGTAGGCATCAGTATATCTTTCGGCTGCAATAAGACGGATGTACTCGGGTACGGGTGTGTGTGCAGGACAAGCGTACTGGCAGTCCACGACCTTATGGAAGTACTCCGGGTCTTTAGTGTTAGTGGGTTTCAAAGTGGTATAGTTTTAATTCATTGTTCCAAAGTCATTTGACTTTGTATTCTTGAATTGGGCTGTTGTTTGCTATTTTTAATTGACACAATTAGTGAAGCAAATCTTAGCAAATGCCCTCAATTTTTGTGGTAGTAAAAAATAGCGATCAAAGTTATCGAAAAAATAGTAATCGCGGCATATTGCACTGACTGAATTCACCTGTTTGAATTCTCAAGCGTTTCATCTGGTCGACATACCATTTTCCCGACATCATTGCATTCCAATCTTGAAGAATTTTTGACCTGTATTCTTTGAGTACGTATAGCTACATCATTTTAGATTAGGATTAAACATAGCAATTATGATTTGAATATCTTCAATTATCTTACAATGAGTTAAATTGCTATTAAACACAATATCTATACAGTATGGAAAACTCAAGAAGGGAATTTATAAAAAAGACAGCAGTAGCAACCAGTATGGCTTCATTGGCAAGCAGTCCACTGAATTTGTGGGCTGGGGCAAAAGCCAACGATTCTCTTTCAATACATATATTCTCTAAGCACCTTCAGTTTTTGGATCATCAGGCAGTCGGAGAGCAAGCGGCCGCTATTGGTTTTGATGGCGTGGATTTAACGGTTCGGCCTGGTGGTCATGTGGAACCGGAAAAGGTTGTGTCTGACTTGCCCAAAGCAATAGAGCTCATAAAAAAAGGGGGATCAACTTGCCAGATGATGGTATCCGGTATCAGCAATGCGAAACACGCAACGGATATCAGTGTAATCAAAACTGCCGGTGACAATGGCATCAAATTTTATCGACCTAAATATTTTAAATACTCTGAGGGCAAGTCGATGGTAGAACAAATGGCTGAATTTAAACAGCAAGCTAAAGAAATCAGTCTTCTCAACAAGAAGTATGGCATAGTTGCGAGCTATCAAAACCACGCAGGGAATAACTATGTTGGGGCAGCCATGTGGGAGATTTTTCAGCTTATGGAAAAGGTGGATCAGAATTATTATGGAAGTCAGTATGATATAAGGCATTCTGTTGTAGAAGGAGGGGAATCCTGGGAAACCGGATTACGCCTTGTTCGACCTCATATAAAGACCATTGTACTGAAAGACTTCAAATGGGGCAAAGTAAATGGACAGTGGAAACATATCAATACACCAATGGGAGAGGGTATGGTGAGCTTCAAAAGATATTTTGCCCTGCTGAAAAAGTACAAGATAAACGTCCCTGTATCTCTTCACCTGGAATATCCGCTGGGTGGGGCGAATAAAGGCAAGCGGGAATTGACCATCGATAAAAAGGATGTTTATAAAGCGATGAAGAAAGACCTTACCATTGCCAGACGTCTTTGGGCGGAGGCGTAAACTGAAATTTATAATTTATGATGGTGAGCAATTCTGTTCAATTTAAAGGTGTTTATCTCAATAGCCTTGGTTTTGTCACCAATATCAAAGATTTCTTCAACCACAATAAAACTGCCTTTCTCATTGTCGTCTTTGTAGCCTAGCAAGAAGTACTCCCAATCTTCTCCGTCGAGTTCTATTTCCAGCTCATAGACTGAGAGAATTTCCTGGTTATCGCCAAATTTCTTAATTATTTCATTCGCTTTGTCATCACTCAAAAGCTCCGCTTTGCTGTGCCATAGCTCACCATGTTCGACAAATGCCTTTACTGTCAGGTCACCACCGTATTGGTGATGGTGCGGATGCTGATGTACTACAATATGATCAAAATCCTCCATTTGAGGATTACAAGTGTATTTTCCTGAATAAAACTGTGCTTGCGCTGAGCAAAACGTAATAACGCAAAACATTGATAGCAATAGCTTTTTCATACGGGTTTAATCATAGTTTCAAGGTGTAAAACAAAATATTAAGCCCTGTATTTGGAAGAAAATTGCCTCATGGACAGAATTATTCACTTAATGGAGGGAAATAAACCATTAACGACATATGAAAAGCTTGCTTTTTAGGGCTCTGAGGGCTCTTAAATATTCTTTTCGGGAAATTTACTCGTACTTCAAAGCCACTACCGGGTTGACTAAAGCAGCTTTTATGGAGTGGAAACTGATAGTCAACAACGCAATGGCGATAGTAATCAGTCCTGCGACTAAAAATGGCCATACGCTGATATCAACCCTATAGGCAAAGCCATCAAGCCATGAGCGGAGAAGGAAATATGCCAAAGGACATGCGATGACAAAAGCCATCATTATTAGGGATAAAAAGTCTTTTGACAGGAGGGTCATTATTTGCCCATTGCTAATACCTAAGACTTTTCGGATTCCAATTTCTTTCTTGCGTTGTTCTGTTGCAAAGGTCGCTAAGCCAAACAGTCCCAGGCATGCCACCAGAATAGTGAGGAAAGAGAATACTCCCGCCACATCACTCAGTTTTCTTTCAGACTTGTACAAGTCGTCCAGCTTGTTGTCAAGGAAGAAATAATCAAATGGGCGCTCGGGCATAAATTTCTTCCAGGTGTCTTCCAGAACTGTTAATGAGTTGGCTATGTCATTTCCCTTCACTCTTACAGCCATATATTTTATGAAAAGGTCGAATGCATGACCATTGGTTCTTAAGTCGAGTATAAGTGGAGTAATGGGATGATGTTTGGATACTATGTTGAAATCCTTCACAACACCCACTATTTTTCCTTTTGGTTGCTTTTCGTGTCCAAAGCCGAAGTGTTTGTTGAGCGCTTCTTCGTTTGATTTCCAACCCATTTGTTTGACAAGGGTTTCATTTACCAATAAGGCTAAAGAGTCATCAGTAGAGTAGGATTCCGAATAGGGTCGTCCGGCAGCCATTTCTATGTCGAAAGTCTTTGTGAAATTATAGTGCGTCATCAATCTTGGGAAAGGCCTGGATTTGTCCATGCCATCAAATTTGTAGTTTCCAACCTGATGCTTGGCGCCAACAATCTCCTCAACAGCGGTGATGGAAAGAATGCTGGAATGTTGCAGTGCTTCATGACGATACGTTGTGAAGTGCTCAGCCATCGGCGTACGAATGATTGGCACCATAACCACATGCTCTCGTTCAAATCCTACTTCATCGTTTTGCAATAGCTTCAGTTGGTCAAGTGCCACTATTGTACCGATGATTAGTGTCATAGAAATTGAAAACTGAAGTACCACAAGGGCTTTCCTAAAACTCAGTCCGTCTGTCTTTATATGCCTACTCTTAAGGGCAGAAACAGCCTTGAAGGATGAAAGTACGAAAGCGGGATATAGACCAGACACCAGGCCTACAAACAATGTGAGGCTTAGTAAGAATATGATGTATTTCTGTTGTACCAGTGTGTCAAATGATATAGCCTTCTCAGTAATGTAATTGAAGTAGGGAATGACAAAGAATACCACGATCAGTGCTATTGTCACTGCCAATGATGTCAGAAAGATTGATTCAAAAATAAACTGGTTTACCAGCTGCGTACGATCACTGCCCAGCGACTTTCTCACACCAACTTCCTTCGCTCTTTTCGTAGCTCTGGCAGTGGATAAGTTTACGAAGTTTATGATTGCAATGAGGAGCACAAAAATCGCAACAGCACTAAACACATAAATATTGCTTTCATTACTGTTGGCTTGAATTTCATAGTCAAGCTTTGATTTCAGGTGTATATCAGCAAGTGGCTGCAATTCCAACGTGACATCCTCCCGGATAAACTCCGGAAAGTATTTGTTTACAAACTCAGGGAGATAGCTTGTCAGCAGGTCTTTGTCATTATTTTCATTCAGCAAGACATAAGTCCAACATGGATTCCAATACCAGTTTTTGTTATGATGGTGGTCTATGAAACCATTGATCGTAGTAAATGAGATAAGGAAGTCAAATTGGAAATGAGCATTCAGGGGTGAATCTTCCAGAACACCTGTAACAATCAAATTTCGAGTTCCTTGAAACTGAAGTATCTGGCCCATGGGCTCCTCATCTCCGAAATACTTCCGGGCCATAGATTCTGTCAACAGAATTGAATTCGGCTCATACAGGGCTGATTCCTTGTTGCCTTCTATGAATTTGAAATCGAAAACCTTGAAGAATGTAGAGTCCGCCAGAAAAATTCTTGATTCATTAAATTCACGTTCTTTATCCGTGTTGGCAAGCGACAAAGAAGGAGATTGGAAATTGAACAAGCGTACGACTTGCTCTACTTGACCTGAGTAATCGTTTAATAGGGTATGCGCCACAGGAAATGGCTGGCTTGCTGAGTGCTCCCCAATGCCATCACTCTGAAAGTGTTCAATCAGGCGGTAAATTCTATTCGATTTTGAATGGAATTTATCATAGCTCAGCTCATCCCTGATATAGAGAAATATCAAAATAAAACATGCCAATCCAACCGCCAGTCCAGCTACATTGATAGAACTGTATACTTTTTGTCTGAAAAAATTGCGATAGCTAATCTTGAAATAATTTTGCATGACGCTAAATGTACTGAAGAAGTAGTTTCCGTCTCTTTTAAGAAGAAAAGGTCGCATCAGTCCAAACACGTCAAAAATGTATAGAAACTGAGCCTTGGTCTTACCCAGACGTGTGACACGTTCTTGAAACAATTCATACAAATCTCCTTCGATGATCTCGAAATGTGCTCTGCAGCAAAACCACTCAAATAGCTTGTGTGCCCAGCGTGGAGGATTGTATGATTTGTTTACTCCCATAGAATTAGGTCAAATCAGGAATAAGCTTGAAAAGGCCAGAACGCAACTCATAAGATTTTGTGGCTGCAGCCTTTCCGGCTGATGTGATAATGTAGAAACGTTTTCTTCTCCCTCCCCGAGCTGCCGTGGCTCCTCCCTCATGCGAGGTGATGTAGCCTTTTTCTTGTAATCGGTTGAGCGAGGAATGCAGAGCCCCAATGCTTGGATTTCTGCCAGTTTTGGATTTGAGTTCTTCTTTGATGGATATACTATAGGCATCATCTTTCAATGCACCGATAACCAGCAAAACAAGCTCCTCAAATTCTCCGAGGTGTGTACCTTTCATAGTAGAATCATTTTATTCGAATACGATAATATAAATTATTAGTTTCTTAAATGTATTATTTGAATGGATTTTTTTCAAATCCATTCATTGCAGGGACTTAAACTAGTATTTTATTATCAAGCCAACCTTAACAAATCAATTCGCTCTAGCTCTGGACGATCGAATACTTTCAATCATTACAGAAATCATGATTAGACTCCCACCAATAATTATGTTTCGGTCGGGTAACTGATCCAGAATTACGATCCCCATTACGATCCCCAGCAGTGGCATTAGGTTGCTCATAATGCTAATGGCTGTAATCGTAAAGTACCGGAAGCTGTTTACATACAGCGTATGTCCGATAGCAGTAGTACCGATAGCGAGTATTAATACGGCAGGCCATTCCATAGATAATGTGTCAACAAGATTAGGCATGTCCACAAAGAATAATATCGGCAACAAAAGAATCGATATGACAAGGGTTTGTATGTACATTAATGTAATACCTGAATGAGCCGCAATGTTTTTCTTAAGTAAAATATTACGTACCGCATAGAAGAAAGCAGAAAATAGACCTACCACTACTCCCACAGTCATGTCATTGGACAGGGAAAACTCTGGTACAATAAATATCATTCCTGAAAAGGCTAATAACGCCAGCAACAAATCAATGGGATTGAGCCTGGATTTATTGATCAAAGGTTCCAGCAAAGTAGTCATCACAGGAAATGTAAAAACGGTGAGCATCCCGATAGCTACATTCGAGAGCGCCAACGCATAAAAGTATGTTACCCAATTGGCACCCAGAAAAAATGAAACCAACAGTGCGATCTTGAAGTCTCTACCCGAACCAACAGTGGTTGGCGTTTTTGTGATTTTAAGAAATACCCAGAGTAGTACGGTGCTAATGACACAGCGCAGCAGGATGGTCATTGGGGGCCAAAGCGAAAGGTAATTGCCAATGGTACCAGAGGAACTCAGGATAATAATGGCAAGACCTAACTGAATCCAGTGTTGAGCTTTCGTTTGCATAAAATATTAGCAGCTTCAGATATATCTAGAAACGCTGGAGATGTTGTGGGCTAAATTGACTCAAAATTTATTTGGCATCTCATTTCTGACAGCCATAAATCCAAGGATTGAAAAGTAAATATTAGGAGTTGGTATTTATTAATACTAATTTTTCAAATAAACTTTTACAACCAAATCTACAAATCTCTTGAATACTTCTGCATCCTATTGGCGTCTGACTTTAATATTATTTTTCCTTACACTTTTAAGCTGTGGTGAGGGTTCCGATAACAATTCTCAATATCAAAGTTGGGAGATGCATGGAGGAGATCAGGCGGGCACCCGCTACTCTTCACTTGATCAGATCAACAAAGAAAATGTCGGTCAACTAGAAGTAGCATGGCGATACATGACTGGAGACTGGAAAGAAGGCAAACGAACGACCATTCAATGTAATCCAATCATTATTGGCAGAAGGATGTTCATTACCACTCCGAAATTAAAGCTAGTGGCATTGGAGGCCGATACTGGAAAAGAAATATGGGTATTTGATCCTTTCGAAGGAAAAGATGGTGGTGGTGTGAACCGAGGTGTCACTTACTGGAGTGATGGCAAGGAAGAACGACTTTATTATGGTGCTGAAAGCTATCTCTATAGCATAGATGCAAAAACCGGAAAACCGGCGGAGGGTTTTGCAGATCAGGGTAGACTTGATCTTCGAATGGATCTTGACCGAGAGGAAATCTATGGGGCTTCTTCACGAGCACCAGGGATGATATTTGGAGACAAGATAATAATTGGAACGTCAGTAGGAGAAGGGCCGAGCCCAGGCAGCCCGGGACATATCAGGGCTTTCAATGTGAGAACGGGAAAGCGTGAGTGGATTTTTCATACCATTCCTCATCCTGGCGAATTTGGCTATGAGACTTGGTCTCCGGACTCATGGAAAACCAATGGAGGAGCGAATAGTTGGAATGGTTTTACTCTTGATAAGGAGCGTGGTATTGTCTATTTTGGAACAGGATCAGCTTCAAACGATCATTGGGGAGGTGATCGGATCGGAGAGAACCTCTTTGCAAATTCAGTTATGGCTCTAAATGCTGAGACAGGTGAGCGTGTATGGCATTTCCAGGTTGTTCATCATGATCTATGGGACTATGATATTTCGTGCGCCCCAACGCTGGTTTCATTGACCAAAGACGGAAAGAAAATAGATGCAGTCGCTCAGCCAACAAAAATGGGTCATCTTTTTGTACTTGATAGGGAAACTGGAGAACCAGTATTTCCTGTTGAAGAACGACCCGTACCAAAATCGGAAATACCGGGTGAGGAGAGTTGGCCAACGCAACCATTCCCGCCGGCATCATTGGTCTATTCACAACAAATTTTTGAAGTAACGGATCTCAACCCTGAAGCAACGAAGTACGTGGAGGAGCAATTGAAAAACATGGTAAACACAGGAATCTTTCCTGCACCCGGCTTTGATCCAGCTGTGATTTTGCCACAATTCAATGGTGGTTCTGAATGGGGTGGAGCAGGTTTTGACCCTGAATCGAATACTTTAATACTCAATGCAAGTAATGAGGCGGAATGGATGTCTATGAGGAAAACCCTGGGCGAAGAAGAGGTTGTGCTAGGGCAGCTTGGAAAACAAATGTACCAGTCTATATGCTCCAGTTGCCATGGTACATCAGGTAAGAGTATAGGAGCTCCGGTTTTGACAGGGGATGCAGGTGTGAAAAGCAGGATGAAGCCTGATGAGGCTCTAGCCATAATCGAAAGTGGGAAAGGTGTAATGCCGTCATTCAAGCGTTTTTCTGAAACTGAAAAGAAGGCTATTCTGGCCTATCTGTTTGATCAGGGTGTTGAAGAAAAAGTAGTGCTTAAAATAGAGAAAGATAGTTGGAGAAATAGAATTCCGTATGTTTCAACTGGCCACTGGGACTGGAGGGATCCGGAAGGCTACCCTGTGAATAAAAGGCCATGGGGTACGCTGAATGCTATCGACCTGAATGAAGGGAAAATAAAATGGCAGGTTCCGCTGGGAACTTATCCGGCATTGGAGGCGAGAGGGCTGCCTGCTACAGGTACATTTAATATTGGCGGCCCTGTAGTAACAGCCGGGGGTCTTATTTTTATTGGAGCTGCCCAAGACGAGAGAATGCATGCATTTGATAAGGAGACTGGAGAGCTGCTGTGGGAATATCAGATGGATGCAGGCGGATATGCCACACCTGCTACCTATGAAGTAGATGGCAGGCAATATGTAATAATAGCTGCTGGCGGTGGTGGAAAGCCCGGAACCAAATCTAGAGATAGTTATTACTGCTTTGCACTCCCAGCCGAATAGACCTATGCAATTATTCGTGAAAAATGCTAGCGGGGCTAATGTCTTGGCTGTGAGAGTTGATGTTTTTCTTAAAACAGATTGAGATAATAAATACACTAGATTCGCTACTGGAATACTGATTAACTATACCTAATGAAAAGTCACATTAACTATATTCTGCTATTTCTGTTTTTGTTCGCATTGAGTTTCGAATCAACTGCTCAAAAACCAAACTTGTTGATAATTCATACTGATGAACATAATTTCCGAACATTGGGCTGTTATCGAGATCAACTTAGTAGATACCAGGCATTCATCTGGGGAGAGGGAGTAGAAATAAAGACACCACATATCGATAGAATAGCCTCAGAAGGGGCTATTTGTAACAATTTCTATGCTTCCTCACCAGTATGTACGCCTTCTCGCGCCTCCTTGGTATCGGGCTTATATCCGATTGCTACTGGAAGTCCAAAGAACAACTTACCCATGAAGGATGATATAATCACTTTTGCTGAGGTTTTAAGAAGAGAGGGTTATGTCACTTCCTATCTTGGAAAATGGCACCTTGATGGTGAAGCTAAGCCCGGATTTGCACCGAAAAGAAAATTCGGTTTTGAGAATAATAAATATATGTTCAACAGGGGGCATTGGAAGGGATTGGAAGATGATGAAAACGGTAATCCGAAGTTAATGGGCGAATTCAATCCAAAAACCCAAAATGCGAAGCTGAATGTGCTTACAACTGATGATCAATCATTTACTACAGACTACCTAACCAACAAGGCTTTAGAAATCTTGGATAGGGATAAGGAACAGCCATTTTGCATGATGATCTCTCTTCCTGACCCTCATACACCGAACCTGGTGAGATCTCCTTATGATACCATGTTTAACGGGCTTCATTTTGAAAAACCTATAACCATGAAAGTATCGAATGATCAATTTCCCAAGTGGATTTCATTTGAAAAAAATCTAGTGACAGAGTACGAGCAAGAAAAAATGCAGCGATATTTTGGTATGGTCAAGTGCATTGATGATAATGTAGGGAGGTTACTGAAATTTTTGGACCTCAATGGCCTAAGAGATAACACTATCGTAGTATTTTCATCTGATCATGGAGATCTAATGGGTGAACACAAAAAACACAACAAAGGAAATCCATATGAAGCATCTGCAAAAATTCCTTTCATTATCAGGTATCCTAATAAAATTCCCTCTGGCAAGGTGATTAACAAGGCTTTTACCACTGTGGATTTCACTCCAACGGTGTTGTCATTGATGAATGCACCCCGAATTTCTGGAGTACATGGACTAAATGCTGGAGGTGATTTTTTGTCCTCTGAGAAAAAGATAAACGATGATCGAATTACCTATATAACCGGTTCTGGTAGCAACTGGGTATGCGCATTAAATAATCGGTACAAGTATATTCTTTCAATCTCTGATGAACCGTGGCTCTTTGATTTGCAGGAGGATCCTGATGAAATAATCAACTTTTATAATGATCCAGAATACAAAGCTGTTGCTGGAAAGATGCATAAGAAGCTGCTTGCCAAACTGAAGAAATACGATGATCCGGTATTGAAAAGTAAGAAGAAACTGATTTACTGACTTTTTGATAGCTGAAAATTTCCTATTACTCAGTTCGAGATTGCTTGTGTTACAGAAGTTGAGAATCTAAGTTAAATCTTGTTTTGGGTTTAAATTGTGCCTGAACTAAAACCACGAAGAAATGAATCCCAATCCCGTAAACTGGTTCGAAATTCCTGTGACCGACATGGATCGAGCCAAAAAGTTTTATGAAACTATTCTTGAAATCGAAATCGGCATTAATGAAATGGACAACCTGCTCATGGGCTGGTTTCCATTTGATCATACAGCTCCGGGTGCGACAGGTACCTTGATCAAGGCCGAAACCTATGTGCCTTCTTATGATGGCACGATGGTTTATTTTTCAGTTCCTGAAATCAATGATGTACTGGCAAGGGTTGAACCTGCTGGTGGAAAGATCATTAACCCGAAGTTTAACCTTGGGGAACATGGGTTCTGTGGGCACTTCGAAGATAGTGAAGGTAATCGTGTGGCATTACACCAGGCTGCATCAAAACCTTAATCGTTTTCTGAAAGTATTACCAGCTATTCTGTCTTCTTTCAGCACTAGCTAGGCTTTCCAAATAGGCAGGCTCTTTTTTTTCTACTTTTTGCAGGGAGATGTGTGTGACACTATTTGCACAGCGAGAGTTGTTGGTTGTTTTTACACCTGGAAACACTTTAATACTATTACTCCTCCTATCTAAATGAAATGCAGCGTTGACATTAGAAGCATAATATACAATGGAATATTGATCAATGCTTTTTAAATATCCTATTTTATATTTGAAGTCGTAGATGGTATTATCCGTTATGATGCTATGTGTAATCAGACTATCGCTAATTTCGAATAAGTGTTCATTCTGTTCTAAAAAAACACTACGGCCTGTACTTGTGTGATAAGCAGTATTTGACCAGTAAATACCTGAATTGGTTTTGTTATATCTATCAGATAAACTGCAAGCGGAAAGCAGTATTAATAGTACAAAAGCAGCGTTGCAAAAATGAGGTTTGATTGAATTTTTCGACAATTTCATATTCTTAAAATCATTATGTATGGCACATGTATTTTTGCACTATCCTCTCCGAAAGACATAGACTTTTTCGGATCGGAAAAGACACGGATGATTTGTAAGAAGAATTGTAATTTCTTGATTAAAGGTAGGAATTCGAACAGAACGCTCTCAATGGAATTCCTTGCTCTTAACAATAGATAAAGTGAACTCAATAAAATTGAAGGTGAACTGTATTCGAAGGTGCATCTAAGCTTGGATAAGGCACAGTTGTACGATTAGGGAGCAGATGCGTGCGACCCCTGGACCTATCAATATCGGATTTTGAGTCAATTAAGACCTAATATGGCCGTCTCCGCGGATCACCCATTTGTAGGTTGTAATCTCTTCCAGGGCCATAGGCCCACGCGCGTGTAGTTTCTGAGTACTGATACCTATTTCTGCACCAAGTCCAAATTGCGCACCGTCCGTAAATGCGGTTGAAGTATTTGCGTAAACGGCTGCCGCATCTACTCCATTGAGGAATCCTTCGATAACTTCGGTATCTTCTGCGATTACAGCCTCGCTGTGCTTAGAACTGTATGCGGCAATATGATCAAGCGCTTGGTAAAGGTTGTCAACTGTTTTGATAGCCATCTTGTTGGATAAAAATTCCGTACCAAAGTGCTCCTCCTCTGCTTTGTTAAGTAGAGAGGCAGGGTAGGAGTCTTTAATTTTTGCAAATGAATCATCGTCAGCATAAATAACTGTTTCTTTCTCAGCCAAAAGTTGGGAAATGGCCTCAAGATCGGCCAATCTGTTTTTGTGGATCAGCAAACAGTCCAATGCGTTGCACACACTTACTCGACGTGTTTTAGCATTGCAAATAATTTCTTTCCCTTTGCCAAGGTCAGCACTTTCATCGAAGTAGGTATGTACGATACCTGCTCCTGTTTCAATTGTTGGAACTTTGGCATTATCCCTCACAAAATTAATCAGGTTTTGGCTGCCACGTGGTATGATGATATCAACGTAATCCGTAGCATTGAGCATCTCTGTAGTGGCAGACCTGTGTGTTGGTAGTAGCGTCACCACGCTGGTATTTATGCTATGTTGTTCCAAAACCTCCTTGATGATTGAAACGATAGCCTCATTTGAATATTCAGCATCACTGCCACCTTTGAGTATGCATGCATTTTTTGTTTTAAAACATAGAGAAAATACATCGAATGATACATTTGGTCGAGCTTCATATATAATTCCAATCACACCCATTGGAGTGCGCACTTTGGACAATTCAAGGCCATTGTCCAGAGTCTTTTCTGAAATGATTTCTCCAACCGGGCTTTTAAGGCCCGATACGTTGATGATATCTGATGCAATGTCTTTGATCCTGTCTTGAGTCAACATCAATCGATCGTATTTTGGATCGTTTTTATTCATCCGATCAAGATCTTTTTGATTTGCCTCAAGAATGTCTGCGGTCCTGGCAACTGCCAGAGTTGCAAGGTCATTTAAGACAACTTTAATTTTTTCATCGCTGAGATTTACCAGTTCTCTACTAGCTTGTCTTACACTTTTAAAAGTTGATTCTAATGTGCCCATCTATTCTAATATATTGTCACTGTTAATGGTCATTGGTCAATGTTTAAAGTCAACTCAAAACCAAATAATTATAATGTACCAATACAGGGCTGCCTTTCACACCCATATATTCCCGGGCCTTGTCTGAATCGTACTTTACCTGACCAAGCCCAATTGATTTTCCTTTTTCATCGATGATGTTTATCACATCACCCTTTTTGAACTCTCCTAATATCTCCACAACCCCTATGGGAAGCAGACTAGTTGCTTGTTTGGATGTTAACGCATCTTTTGCACCAGCGTTCACCGTAATGTGACCTTTTGCAAAACTACCGGATTGCGCAACCCATTTTTTCACATTGGAGGTGCCGTTTTTAACAGGAGCGAAAGAGGTGCCTGATTTTTTACCCAGTAAATCTTTTACGATTCCTTCTTTAAGCCCATTACCAATATAAACCTCCACACCCAACTTCGAAAGCTTAGTTGCAGTATTGGCTTTGGCCACCATACCGCCACGCCCAAAGTTAGATTTTGTAGTAACAACAAATTCCTCCAGGTCAACTTCATTCTCGTTGTATTCACTTATCAATTGGGAATCAGAATCACTCGGATTGCCAGTGTAGATACCATCTACATTGGTCAATATAACCAGAGCATCCACATCCATCATTGCAGCTACCAAGCCTGATAACTCATCGTTATCAGTGAACATCAATTCGGTGATGGAAATCACGTCATTTTCGTTGATAATGGGTGTAATACCACTATTAAGCAATGCCTCCAAACAGTTCTTCATGTTCAGATAGTGCGCCCTTGTTCTGAAGTCTTCTTTGGTAACCAAGACCTGTGAACAGAGAAGGTTTTTCGACGAAAAATTCTCGTTGTAGATTTTCATCAATTCTACCTGTCCGATTGATGCGAGTACCTGTCGTCGAGAAATTGTGTCAAGAGAGTTGGTAGAATTAATCTTGCTTCGTCCGGCGGCTACCGCTCCAGATGAAACAAGGATAACTTCTGTGCCTTGACTCCTGAGTTCGGCTACTTGCTCTACGATATGCGCTATTCGAGCAACATCTGGCAGGCCACTTTCCAAGGTAAGGACATTGGAGCCAATTTTGATCAATATTTTTTCATGTTTCTTACTCATCTATTGAAACACAATTGTTTTTTTGCCTTGCATCAAAATCCTGTTTTCCGCATAATACTGTACCGCACGTGCCAAAACCATACGTTCTAAATCCCTTCCTTTTCTTACTAAATCCTGAGTTGTATCTCGGTGAGTAATTCGAGTAATATCCTGTTCGATAATCGGTCCGTCATCCAAAACTTTGGTCACAAAATGACTTGTAGCGCCGATGATTTTCACGCCCCGCTCGAAAGCCTGCTTGTATGGATTTCCACCGACAAACGCAGGAAGAAATGAATGGTGAATGTTGATGATATTATTTGGGAATTGACCGACGAAATCTTCTGACAGTACCTGCATATACCTCGCTAAAACAACTGTATCAATCTTTTGCACTTTCAATAATTCAAGTTCTTTGGCCTCTTGCTCGGTTTTGTTTTCCGTGTTAATTTGGAAAACATAATATGGGATGTTGTATTGCTCTGCCAGGTATCTTAAGTCCTCATGATTTGAGACTATGAGCGGAATATCGATTGGATATTCACCATTCTTATGACGCCATAAAATCTCCAACAAACAGTGATCGTATTTAGAAACAAAAATGGCAACCCGACTCTTATCTCCAGAGAATTTGATCTTCCAGTCCATTTTCATGCTATCTCCAATAGGGGAGAATGCCGATTCAAGCGCATCATCGGCTATTTTGAAATTTTCCAGTTCAAAAGCCACACGCACAGAAATGATCTTTTCTACAGGATCAACATGCTCATGGAGATTGATAATATTCCCGCCATTTTCAAAGATAAAATTTGAAATACGTGAAACCAATCCAGGCTGGTCTGGCCCGGACAGTAGCAATGTTGCCGTTTTGGAATTCTTATCACTCACTTAAATCTTATTATTTATTTCTAGTTCAAAGTTGGAAAGCACAAAGTTGAAAGTTCGTTTAGAGAGTCTTTATCAAACCGGAAATAAGTTTGGAAATTTCTATAACCAAGCTTGAAATCTTCTGATAAGAACTTTCATCTATTTTCTTCAATTCTTTGGCAAGTATGATCATTGACCTCACTTCGCCACAAGAACCTTTGGCTATAAATAGAAATTGTCTAAACTCCTTGTTCGTTTGACGTTCAAAACCTTCCGCTATGTTATTCATTATGGAGACAGAGGCTCATTCGATTTGATTTTTGAAACTGAAATCAGAATCGTTTTTAAAAGCAGAGTAAATCTCTACAGTCAAATCTTTTGCCTTCTGCCATGAAAGAATATCCTCAAACCGCTCAATCCTAATTCACATTCGAACTTTACACTTTCTGACTTTCCCCTTTCTAACTTTTAAATTGGTAGTTAAGCATTCAATGCCTGCTCCAAATCAGCTTTGATATCCTCAATGTCCTCAATGCCTACGCACAATCTCACCATCTCGTTAGTCACACCTGCAGTCACAAGTTCTTCTTCCGATAACTGACGATGTGTTGTAGATGCCGGATGGCAAACTAATGATTTAGCATCTCCTATATTAACCAAACGTTTGAACATGCTCAGCGCATCATGGAATTTCACAGCAGCATCATAACCACCTTTGATGCCGAAGGTAAGAAGAGATGCTGGTTTACCATCACAATACTTTTGAGCGAGATCATAGTAAGGGCTGCTTTTCAAGCCAGCAAAACTTACCCATTCTACCTTGTCATGACCTTCAAGATACTCTGCTACTGCTTGTGCATTTTCACAATGACGTTCCATTCTCAAACCAAGAGTTTCCAATCCTTGCATGATTTGAAAGGCACTCGTTGCAGGGAGACATGAGCCCGTATTTCTTAACGCTACTGTTCTACACCTTCCTATATATGCGGCTGGTCCTAATGCCTCTGTGTACACGACACCATGATAAGCTGGTTCAGGTGTATTGAGCATATGAAATTTCTCTTTATGATCTGCCCAAGGGAATTTCCCTGAATCCACAATCACACCGCCTAGCGTTGTACCATGACCTCCAATATACTTGGTCAACGAATGCACCACGATATCCGCTCCGTATTCGATTGGGTTGATGATCATTGGAGTAGCCACCGTATTGTCCACAATTACAGGTACGCCATGCGAATGTGCCATTTTAGCAATTGACTCTATATCCACGATGTTACCAGCAGGGTTGCCGATGGTTTCTGAATATACCGCTTTGGTCTTGTCATCGATCAATTTTTCGATATCCTCAGCCTTGTCTGATTCTGCGAATCGAACATCAATTCCCTGTTTTGGTAGCATGTGCGCAAATAGGGTATAGGTTCCCCCGTACAGCTGTGGAGTGGTCACGATATTATCTCCCGCTTCAGCGATATTTATTATTGAATAGTTGATAGCGGCACTTCCTGCACTTACTACCAAAGACGCAATGCCTCCTTCCAATTCGGCAATCCTTTGTTCCAAAACGTCCACAGTTGGATTCATGATCCGACTATATATATTTCCTGGAACAGCTAAATTAAATAGGTCAGCTCCATGCTGGGCATTGTCAAATTCGTATGCTACAGTTTGATAGATGGGAACAGCTACTGACTTTGTGGTTGGATCGGTTTCGTACCCCGCGTGCAAGGCAATTGTATTCTTTTTCATTTGTTAAAATTTAGGTTTGTATGTAAAATTGTTTTGTTACACCTCTAATATAATGCAATCTATTCTTTGGTGTGGAAAAAGTGTAAAGTTGAAAGTTTATAAAGTTTTGATATACTTTTTAGTTTGTCACAAGACTCAAAATTGATTGTAACTTTCAAACATTGTACTTTATACTTTTAACTGTTGCCGTAGGCAATTTCAAACTTCTCTCTTATCTCATTATTACACAGGTTTCCTACACTGCCTTCATGTGTGTGATCCAATTCCCTTTTCGGTTTATAGCTGCCATCAGCTACTGATTGAGCGACATTTTTGTAAGCATCTCTAAATGGAGTGCCTTTTTTCATATCCTCATTCAGCACATCTACGCTAAAGATGTAATCATAAATTTTATCCTCGGTTATATTCGACTTCACAATGATTTTCTCCAAAGAAAAAATAGCCACCGTCAGGCAGGCCTTCATGCTTTCGATCGCCGGTATGAATGATTCCTTCACCAGCTGCAAATCACGGTGGTAACCGCTTGGCAAGTTGTTGGTGATCAGAAGTAGTTCATTCGGTAGATTCTGGATTTTGTTGCACTTGGCTCTGGTGAGTTCAAAAACATCTGGATTTTTCTTATGCGGCATGATGCTCGATCCAGTGGTCAACTCATCTGGGAAGGTGAGGAAACCGAAGTTTTGACTCATGTACAAAGTGATATCCATCGACATCTTCGATAATGTGCCAGCCACCGACGACAGAGCAAAGGCAGTAGATTTTTCCACTTTTCCACGACTCATCTGAGCAGCCACCGAGTTGTATTTCAAAGTCTCAAAGCCCATGGCTTCTGTGGTCATGGTTCTGTTGAGTGGAAATGAAGAACCATAGCCGGCCCCTGAGCCTAAGGGGTTTTGATCCGCAATTTTAAACGCGGCATTCAGCAGATGCACATCATCAACCAGGGACTCAGCGTAAGCCGAAAACCACATCCCAAAGGAGGAGGGCATGGCCGCTTGCAAGTGGGTGTAACCCGGAATCAGTTTGTCTTTGTGCTCATCACTCAGTTTGAGCAATAGTTCGAATAATTCTTTAACCTGAACCTTGATCGCTTCAATCTCAGCTTTAATGTACAGATGCAAGCAAACCAAAACCTGATCGTTTCTAGAGCGACCCGTATGGATTTTCTTTCCAGCATCGCCAACTTTCTGAGTCAGATCATATTCAATTTTTGAATGCACATCCTCAAAAGATTCTGCAATTTCAAAAGTCCCCGATTCAACATCGGCAAGCATTTTATCCAGCTCCGAAAGCAAATCCTCCAACTCTGACTTATCCAAAATCCCAATGCTTTCCAGCATGGTGGCATGCGCTTTTGAGGCGATTACATCATACTTCGCCAAATGCATGTCGAGTTCCCGATCATTCCCAACCGTGAATTCTTCGATCAAATTTTCAGTGCTATATCCTTTATCCCAGAGTCTCATCTTATTACCTTTTCTAATATTTTAATATACAAATCAACACCCTCTTCCAGCTCTTTTACATAAATAAACTCATCAGCAGTATGCGAACGAGCAGAATCTCCAGGGCCAATCTTTAAAGACGGCACAGGGATGATAGACTGATCCGACAGGGTAGGAGAGCCATATGCCTTTCTGCCAAAGTCCAATCCAGCTTGCACCAAAGGATGATCAGTTGGGATCGATGATGATTTCAGTCTCACAGAACGTGGTTTGAGCTCAGCTAAAGTATTTTTATCTAAAATCTCCAATACTTCTTCGTGGGAATAAGCATCAGTCACTCTAATGTCGATAGTATAGCTGCATTCGTCTGGAACCACATTGTGCTGACTTCCAGCATTCACAATAGTCACAGACATTTTCATCGAACCGAGGGTTTCGGATACTTTATCAAACTGATAGTTTTTTATCCATTCGATATCCTGAATGGCCTTGTAAATCGCATTGTCACCTTCTTCACGTGCTGCATGTCCACTCTTTCCTTTAACAATGCCATCCACTACCAAAAGTCCTTTTTCAGACACTGCCAAATCCATCAATGTTGGTTCTCCCACGATGGCTACATCGATTTTAGGGAGTTTGTCCAATATAGATTCTACTCCGTTCACACCGGAGATTTCCTCTTCGGCCGTGGCAGCCATCATCAGGTTGTATTTCAGGTTTTCTTCCTCATAAAAATGAATGAAGGTTGTGATAAGACTCGTAAGTGCCCCACCAGCATCATTGCTTCCCAGGCCATACAGTTTGCCGTCTTCAACTACAGGAGTGAAGGGATCTTTTGTGTAGCCTTTATTTGGCTTCACTGTATCGTGATGGGAGTTCAACAGGATTGTAGGCTTGCTCGAATCAAAGTGCTTGTTTAGAGCCCAAATATTGTTTCCATGCTGCTGACATTCGACACCATTCTCCTCAAATACATTTTTAATCAACTCGGCAGATTTTTTCTCCTCCCGAGAAAAAGATTGGATGGAAATCAAATCTTTCAAAAATTTTAGTGTATCGATTCTCGTCTTTTGCATGACTATTTGGTAAGCGTAGTACCCTTGTTTCCAAGGATATAGTCCGCATGTTTTATAACAATTTTGTCCACGCCATTTTCTATGGCATTGAATGAATTATCCAATTTGGGGATCATTCCATCGTGGATAGCTCCAGACTGTTTTAACTCTGTGTAAAATTTTTGATCGATGTGCTCAATGATCGAATTGTCGTCGTTCACATCTCTTAATACCCCCTTCTTATCGAAGCAATAAGTCAGTTGCGACGAATAGTTCTTTGACAATGCCACTGCAAGCCCCGAAGCAATGGTATCCGCATTGGTATTGAGCATGTTGCCTTGTTGGTCGTGCGTTAATGCACAAAATACAGGCGTCATACCCATTTCGATCACTTTCGATAGATTTTCAATATTAATATCTTCGGTATTAAAATCTCCTACAAACCCATAATCAATTTCTGCATTCACCCGCTTATGTGCTGGGATGATGTTCATATCAGCACCAGTTAGCCCGAGTGCATTGCATCCTAGAGTCTGCAGGTCGGCTACAATGTTTTTGTTGATCTGACCGCCGTAAACTCCCGTCACCAACTTGATGGTTGCTTCATCGGTCACTCTTCGACCTTGAACCATCTTCACCGGAATGCCCATCTTTTTGCTCATCTCCGAAGCAATTTTCCCACCACCGTGCACAAGGACTTTATGCCCTTCTACTTTGGCAAAGTTTTGAAGAAACTTGTCCAGCGCTTCTGGGTTGTCGATGATGTTGCCACCGATTTTTATGATTTGAATACTTTTCATTTTTTATTTCTCATGCCATGGTTGGTGTCCTCACCAACCATAACTTTCGGTTTGTGGAGACACAAACCGAGGCGGAGAAGGTTTTTACAGATTCTCTAATATTCTTTTAAGTACAACCTGCGCCCCAATCTCCCTGTTCTTCGCTTGCTGGTAGACTATCGAGTTATCAATCACTCCATCAGTCGCCACCACATTTCTCCTTATTGGCAGACAGTGCATGAATTTGCCATTGTTGGTCAAGTCCATTAATTCTTCACGAACTGTCCAGTCTTCAGATACATCAGGTTTTTCACCATAGTGACTATAGCTCGACCAGTTTTTCGCGTACACAAATTCAGCCCCTTCAAAAGCCTCTTTCTGGTTGCTTGTGTAAGCAACGCCTTCAGAGAATTCCTCTTTCAATTCATATCCTATAGGGTGTGTCAGCACCACTTCAGCATCGGTATGTTTCACCCATTGCAAAAACGAATTCGTCACCGCCTGAGGTAAGACTCTTGGGTGAGGTGCCCATGTCACCGCGATCTTTGGTCGCTGAATTCCAAATTCCTTGATGGTAATCATGTCAGTCAATGATTGCAAGGGGTGCAGCGTAGCTGACTCCAAACTCACCACGGGTACATCGGAGTATTTCACAAAATCGCTCATGATATTTTCCCGATAATCTTCATCACGATTTTTAAGACCCGGAAAACTTCGCACACCCAGAATATCGCAATACTGGCTCATTACCTTCACCGCATCTTTGATGTGCTCCTGAGATGAACCATCCATCACAGCACCATCCTGGAATTCGATATTCCACCCGTCGTTGTTGAGGTTCATCACCATCACATCCATACCGAGGTTGAGAGCTGCTCTGTGCGTACTCAATCTTGTCCTCAAGCTTGGATTGAGAAAAACCAAACCGATGGTTTTCCCTCTTCCAACTTCAGGCGTATAAACAGTTTTCTTAAGTTCTATGGCTTCATCCACAAGTGCATTTATATCACCTGCGTCTTTAGCTGATATGAATTTTTTCATCTTCTAATACTTTAGTCAAACAATCCGCCAACAACTTCACTTCCTTTTCAGTGATATTCAATGGAGGTAAGAATCGCAATACATTAGGATTTGAAGCACTGCCAGTAAAAATACCATGTTCAAAAACAAGTATCTTTCTGATCGGAGCAACGGGAAAGTCAAATTCCAGGGCAGTCATCAGGCCTAAACCTCGAACCTCTTTAATCCCAGGAAGTTTTGAAAACAACTCTACTTGGATTGCTTCAAGTGATTTTGCATTTTCAACCAGTTTCTCTTCTTCGATTACTTCCAACACAGCCAATGCAGCAGCGCAAGCCAGTTGATTTCCACCGAAAGTAGTGCCCAGCATCCCAAACCAGGCCTCTACCTCAGGCTTGATCAAAACCCCACCAATTGGATAGCCATTACCCATGCCCTTGGCAACCGTGATAATATCAGGCTGAATATCAAAATGCTGGTGCGCGAAGAACTTGCCTGAACGTCCATATCCAGATTGAATTTCATCCAGAATGAGGATTGTACCATGCTTCTTACAAAGACTAGAAAGTTCTGTAGTGAATTCCTGATTGGGAATGTGAATACCACCGATTCCCTGGATTCCCTCGATAATCACAGCAGCAATATCGTTTCCTTTCAGTGCTTCCTCGGTTGCTTCGATATCATTGAGGTCAACCAACACTTTTTCATGTACATTATTGAAAGGAGTGATAATTTTTGCATTATCCGTTACCGCAACAGCTCCAGATGTACGACCATGAAAGCCTCTTTTGAACGCAAGTATTTTACTTCTTTTCGTTTCAAATGAAGCTACTTTTAATGCATTTTCGTTGGCTTCTGCTCCGGAGTTGCATAGGAATAGGTTGTAATCAATATAGCCAGATAACTCTCCCAATTTCTTGGCCAATTCCTTTTGGATTGGAATCTCAATGGAGTTGGAATAGAAGGCCAGTTTGTCTAATTGCTCCTTTATCCTGTTGATATAGTGAGGGTGGGAGTGGCCAATAGAAATCACCGCATGACCTCCATAAAGGTCGGTGTATTCTTTTCCTTCTTTATCCCAAAGTTTGAAACCCTGGGCCTTTTCTATTTCAATCGGATAAACCGGATATACGTTAAATAATTGCATTTTCTATATGCGCTTTGCGCTAAGCGTACGGCGTTTACTTTATATTTTCAATTCGTTTATATGAAGTCTTTATCCCCTGGATGACCGCAGAACTCAATCCATGATGCTCCATTTCGTTGAGACCTGCAATAGTGCAACCCATAGGGGTTGTCACCTTATCGATGGCATTTTCCGGGTGATCGTTGGTGCCTTCCAATAGAGCAGCAGCACCTTTCGCTACTTGCACGGCAATTTGCTGTGCTTCCTCAGGGTGGAATCCAACTTCAACACCGCCTTGAGTGGCAGCCCTGATGTACCTGAGAAAGAAGGCAATTCCAGAAGCGCCAATCACAGTAGCCGCTTGCATCAATTGTTCTCCGATTACCAAAGTACTTCCAAGTGCATCAAATATGCTTTTTACTTCTTTCAGGCCATTTTCATGGCCATTGGTGGCGATACAGGTCATCGACTCACCTTTTGCTATGGCCGTATTTGGCATTACCCTGATGATAGATTGACCTTCAGCCAATTGATCCTGAATTTCCTGGATACTTACCCCAGTAACCACTGAAGCTACCACATGTTTGTTTAGGTCTGCCTTGATCTCTTTCAGCAGGCTTGTCAGTTGTCTTGGTTGAACTGCTAGGATGATAATATCGGATTCAGCAACCGCTTTATGGTTATCGTCCGAAAGTTCCACACCAGAATCCTTCAACTCATCCATCCAATGAATGTGTTTATTGGTCAGGGTGATTTTTCCTTTGTCGAGGAATCCAGCCTGTGCCAGACCTTTTGCCATGGCTTTTCCCAGATTTCCTCCTCCTAATATTGCGATCTTCATAGTTTCTTCGTTTTAGAGTTAAAATGCCAACGTTTTCAATTTCAATCCCATGGTTTCTTCTAAACCAAAGATTAGGTTCATATTCTGAACCGCTTGTCCTGAAGCACCTTTCACCAGGTTATCGATGATGCTTGTGATCAGAAGCTTGTTTCCATGTTTGGCCAAATGTAAAATGCACTTGTTGCTATTAACTACCTGCTTCAGATGAATGCCTTTTTCTGAAATGCTGACAAAAGGTTGATCCTTGTAGTATTCCTTGTATAGCTTTATGGCATCTTCAACATCCAGATCATATTCAGTGTAAACAGATGCAAAAATACCTTTGGTGAAGTTTCCTCGTACCGGCACGAAATTGATATCATGGTTCATGGTAGCTTGAAGGCTTACCAGACTTTCAGTGATCTCCCCAAGGTGCTGATGTGTAAATGCCTTGTACACCGAAACGTTGTTGTTTCTCCAGCTAAAATGGCTGGTAGCCGTTGGATTCTGACCAGCGCCTGTTGATCCAGTGATTGCGTTAACATGGATCTCATTTTTAATGATTTCAGCTTTCGCTAAAGGAAGCATTGCTAGTTGAATACAAGTGGCGAAACAGCCTGGGTTTGCGATATAATTAGATGTCTTGATTTTGTCACGCTGCAACTCAGGGAGGCCATAGATAAAAGATTTTCCATCAAAATCAGCATCTGAGTGCAATCTGAAGTCATTCCCTAGATCAATAACCTTTGTATTTGAACTAAAGCTGTTTTCTTCCAAAACTTTCTTGGCCTTACCATGCCCCTGGCAAAGGAATACCACGTCCACATTCAGGTTAGGCTCTGACGAAAAGACCAAATCTGTATCTCCGTATAGGTCTTCATGCACTTGCGTAATTGGTGCACCTGCATTGCTCGTGCTGTTTATAAAATCGATTTCAGCCGCAGGATGGTTCAGTAAAATTCTGATTAATTCGCCAGCTGTGTAACCCGCACCACCAATGATGCCAACCGATATTTTATTTGTTGTTGACTGCATGGTAGATCTTTGTTTGATTGGCCAATATTTTAGTAAATCCTTTCACATCCTCACCAGACCAAGCATTGTTCATTTCGCCATAATCTCCGAATTTGGAATTCATCAAGTCATGGTCAGAAGTAATACCTACTACGTTGAAGTTGTAAGGACTTAATTCAACCGTCACGGTTCCACTCACATTCTCTTGTGTGTCAGTTAGGAACTTTTCAATGTTGCGCATCACAGGATCCATATATTGCCCTTCATGAAGCAACATGCCATACCAGTTGGCCAATTGCTCCTTCCAGTACATTTGCCATTTGGTCAAAGTGTGTTTTTCTAGCGTCTCATGTCCTTTGATGATGATCATCGGTGCTGCTGCTTCAAACCCTACTCGGCCTTTAATGCCAATGATAGTGTCACCGACGTGCATACCTCTGCCTACCGCATATTTGGTAGCTATTTCTTCAAGTTTTACTATAGCCTCAACAGTCCGCATTTTTTCTCCATCGATTCCTTTGAGTTCCCCTTTTTCAAAAAGTAATTCAATTGTTTGTGTGCCTTCTTTTTGCGCTTGAGAAGGGTAAGCCTCATTTGGGAGAGTCTGGTGAGATGTAAGTGTCTCAGCACCACCGACGCTCGTTCCCCAAAGCCCTTTGTTGATAGAGTATTTCGATTTTTCCCAGGAGGCTTCCACACCATTTGCTTTCAAGTAGTCAATTTCCTCTTGACGAGAAAGCTGCATATCTCGGATTGGTGTGATCACATCAATGCCAGGAGCAATGATTCCAAATGTTAGGTCAAAACGAACCTGGTCATTGCCAGCTCCTGTGCTCCCATGAGCAATGAAATCTGCATTTAGATCATTTGCATACTTGGCAATTGCCATGGCCTGGAACACTCGTTCTGCACTTACCGAAAGGGGATAAGTGTTGTTTTTCAGGATGTTTCCAAAGACCAGATATTTCACAGCGTCATTGTAAAACTCTTCCACACAATCAAGGTTGCTATGAGAGGCAGATCCAAGGCTATAGGCATGTTGTTCTACCTCCTGCAGTTCTTCTTTAGAAAAACCTCCGGTATTCACCAAAACGGTGTGTACCTCAAGATTTTTTTCTACTGACAAATACTTGACACAGTAGGTTGTGTCCAGTCCTCCGCTAAATGCTAATACTACTTTTTGCTTGCTCATTATTTATAGGTACTCTTATTTCTTAACTAATTTTCTTTTGGCTTTTAGACTCTTCAATTTGACGAACCTTTTGAATTTATCCCAGCGATCTGTTGACGTTTCTTTTTTCTCCTCTTTGACTTTGGCCGGATCGAAAAGCATCCCCGTACACAGGCAATGCGATCGATTGGTTCTAGTGAGTATGTCGAAATTCTTACAGGTTTGACAACCTTTCCAAAATTGCTCATCGTCTGTCAGTTCAGAAAATGTAACCGGCTGATAGCCCAGTTCCGCGTTGATTTTCATCACCGGAAGACTCGTAGTTATTCCGAATATTTTGGCGTTTGGAAATTTCTTACGAGACAGCTGAAAAATCTTACTTTTGATCTTCTTGGCCAATCCCATCTTGCGATAGTTGGAGTTGACAATCAAGCCGGAATTCGCTACGAATTTGTCATGACCCCAGCTTTCAACGTAGCAAAACCCTGCTACATTTTCACCATCAACACAAATCACAGCCTTACCTTCGGAAATCTTCTTTTGAAGATAGTCCACTGATCTCTTGGCTATGCCGGTTCCTCGTTCTTTAGCCGCACTTTCCATCATTTTGGCGATGGTCTCGGCATACTTGAGGTGTTCTTCGGTGGCTATTACTACTTCCATTGAATTCAATCAAGGATTGTTAAAATTGTTTTTGCCAGTTGGCAATTGAAAAATGATAATATGAGGGAATGTGCAGAGTACGTGGCTCCACGATAATATAGCAGACCGCTAGGGCCTTGGCCTCCTGATCCTGAAATTGGGTACAGCATATCCTGTTGAAACTGAAGTGGTTTCTTTAGAGTTGAGAGTATGTATGCTGTTTGTATTCATAATGAGGGTGCAAATTAACAGAAGTACACCTAATATTCCAAAAAATACTACTTAAATAGCGGTACACCAAGCGCCAGGCGCAACGCGGATCACCAATCCGGTTTGTTGCTGTCCTTCCTTTTGGTTGGTTTTCTGCGGTTTTGCTGAATGTATTGTATTTCGCTGTTTTTCAGCGCTTCCAGAATCATTCTAGCCTTTTCTTCGGATAGGTTCATCTCTTGCAGTTTTTCGGATGTGGACTGCTGTGGGGTTTGTTCTTCTTCTTTGCCTTCCTCTTCTTCACCGGGTTGAGGTTGGGGCTTTTCCTCTTCTCCTTCCTCACCATCTTTTTGCTCTTCCTGTCCTTCTTGTTCCTGCTCTTTTTCTTCTCCCTCTTGGTTCTCCTGGTTTTGTTGCTCCTGATTCTCTTTATTCTCCTGGTTTTGTTGCTCCTGATTCTCTTTATTCTCCTCGTTCTGCTGCTCCTGATCTTTGTTTTGTTGCTCCTGGTTCTCCTCCTGGTTGTCAGACTTCTCATCATTCTGACTGTCTTTATTCTCTTGCTGCTCCTGGTCTTGCTCCTGATCCTTATCTTGTTTGTCTTGGTCCTGCTGGTTCTCTTGATTCTTTTCTTGTTCTGTCAATTTCTTTTTAACCATTTCATAATTGTAGCGAGCATCATTATTAGTTGGATCAGATTTTATTGACTCCTTGAAATACGCCAGGGCCTTTTCTAGTGTTTTAGGATCTTTTGACAATATGCCCATTTGTTGGTAGGCCTGGGACTTCAGATGTTTGTCCTTAGTTTCTTGCAATCGCTGATAGGTCGACAGGGCACTTTCGGTATCTTCTGTCTTGAAATAAGAATTCGCCAGGTTCATAATCGCCCGATCATCCTGGACATTAAGGGTGTCCACCAGGTATGAATAAGTTTCCGCTGACTTTTGATAGTTGCCAGAAAGATAGGCCTCTTCCGCTTTTCGCTTAAGGCCATTGACTTCCGAAATACTAACGTCATCGGCATTAATAAAAAGCAATATGGTCAGCAGTAATTTCATATAGCCAGGGTTTTAACTCTCACAAGCAAATCAATTAATACTAATACCAGGGCCAAGGCAAGAAAGTAATAATACTTATTGGCAGAAACATCCATTTGCTTACTATCCCTCAATTCACCTTCTATATCGTCAATGGTATTAATTAAACGAGCTACATCATTTTGGGCAGCATTAATTTCAAAATATTTCCCATCACTTACATTGGCCAAATTTTTCAATGACTTAGGATTTAATTTGGTAACTACATCCTGGCGACTTTTATCTTTCTTGAATCCGCGCTGGGTCATGATCTTACTCCCCTTATTTGTGCCAATACCCAGGGTAAAAAGTTTGATACCAGAGTTTTCAATTTCCTGAGCTACCTCCTCAGTCTTATCACCAAAATCTTCACCATCACTAATTAGAATAATGATTTTGGATTTTTGTCTGGTAACCGATGATTCCTCATCTGATAATTTCTCAAGTGCCATTTGTAGAGCTGGGCCAAAATCCGTACCGGTATTCGGCACCAGGCTGGTGTTGAGTGTTTCAATGAACAAGTTGAGCGCACTTTTGTCATATGTCAACGGGCATTGCATAAAAGCCTCATTGGAAAACATGATCAAGCCAATTCTATCCGAAGAAAATGCGTCACATATATTTTTCAACTCATATTTTAATTTTTCTAATCTGGTAGGTTGAATGTCAAAAGCATTCATCGACTCAGAAAGGTCTACAGCGATAAAGATATCCTTACCTATTGACTGGACTTCCTTGGTGGTGTCACCAAACGATGGACCCAACAAAGCCACCAAAAAAAGAATGAAGTACGCAAAGCGTAGAAATATCTTGTAAAAGACTCTGGCATAGGGTGAGTCTAGTGCTTTGGCAGATCTGATGGTCCTGACAATATAGCCAAGGTAAAACAGCCCGAACAACAAAATGAAAACAAATTCCAGCGATCCTAACGACCCACTCCAGACCATCTTAAACTAGGTTTTTTAGAAGGCGACAAATATATATAAGGGCATAGCAAGGGCAAAGGAGAGTGGGCCTTTTAACATATTTTCACAAATGCCCGCAGGAATTAACAGTGCCTTCATATTAGCAGGCTTAGGTAAAGCCAGGTTAATCTAACAGTGGCAATAAGTAATTCATTGATAATCTAATCCTAAATATAGGGTAACTACCCAAACCTACTTTCGCATATTATTTAATCAAAAGATAAAAGTTTATGAAAAAGGTTTTACAAGGTATAATGCTGATTGTGGCGTTGATAACAACAAACACAATTCTTGCCCAGAGTGGCAATATAAAAGGAAAGCTAGTAGATGAAAACGGCCTTGCACTTCCAGGTGCTACGGTACTTGTCTCTGATCTGGAGAATGTAGGAGCGGTATCAAATATTGATGGTTCATTTGTAATCTATAGGGTTCCATCAGGAGACCACCAATTGAAAGTAGAGTATATTGGTTATAAAGACATAGAGCAAAGTGTTAGCGTTCCTGAAAGTGGTACTTCTGAGACTATTTCCATAGCCCTAGAACCAGGTGTAATCATAGGAGAAGAAGTTTTGGTTTTGGGAGATAGACTGAAAGGGCAAGCCAAAGCCATCAACAAACAAAAAAATAATCAAAACATCACCAACATTGTTGCTTCCGACCAGATTGGTAGATTTCCTGATGCGAATGTTGGAGATGCAATGAAAAGGATTCCGGGCATTACCATGCAAGGTGACCAGGGAGAAGCCAGGAATATTGTAATCAGAGGGCTGCAACCTCAGTTGAACTCTGTAATGATCAACGGAAACAGAATCCCATCAGCGGAAGGGGACAATAGGAACATTCAGATGGATTTGATTCCTTCTGATATGATTCAGGCCATAGAAGTGAACAAAGCTGTAACTCCAGATATGGATGGTGATGCGATAGGTGGCTCTGTGAACCTTGTAACCCGAATGGCTCCAAGTGGTTCTAGGATTTCAGGTACTTTGGCTAGTGGTTATAATGCATTGAGCGAAAAGCCAATTTGGACTGGTGGCGTAGTATTGAGCAATAGGTTTTTCGAAGATAAACTGGGTGCTGTGTTGAGTGCTTCCTACAACAACCACCAATTTGGATCTGACAATATGGAAGCCGAATGGACAGAAGGAGATGATATTGACGCCTATGTTGAAGAATTTCAAATCAGACAATATGAAGTTCAGAGAGTTAGAAGGAGTATTTCTTTAGGCCTTGACTATGAATTTAATTCTGCTCACAAGATTTACTTCAATGGTATTTACAACCACAGGGATGACTGGGAGAATAGATATCGTCAGGTAATAAAGGATATTGGCGAGCCAGATGCTTCAGGGGTTTCGTTCGTGGAGGCCATAGAAAGACAAAGCAAAGGAGGAATCGGAAATGACCGTGTGGACTACAGAAGGCTCGAAGATCAGAGAGTTAGGACCTTCTCTGTAGGTGGTGATCATTTGTTAGGTAAAGTGAAATTGAACTGGTCTGGTGCATGGGCAAAAGCGTCTGAAAAAAGACCAAATGAAAGATATGCGGAGTATGTAGCTGAACCAGAAGTAGAAATCGCCGGAGAGGACGAGCCACAAGGAATGTTGTTTTTTCAAGATATCTCAAACCCAAGAAAACCAATGTTCACACCTGCTCCAACGGATGGATTTTCATTGGCAGGTAATGATCCAAGTTTGACAAGCTTGAGCCTTTTCGAGTTTGGTGAAATCACCGAAGAATTTCAGGATACTTATGAAACCGACTTCAACTCGAGGATTGACCTTCAAATACCAGTAAATACAAAAGGTATAATTAAAACTGGTGTGAGAATGAGATCAAAGGAAAAGGTAAGAGACAATACTTTTTTCGAGTATGAATTCACTGGTGATGAATTTGAGTCGTTGGACCTTGTTCCTGGTATTGATAAGTCTAAGGACAATTTCCTTGCAGGAGAACAATATCAGTCCGGAGTATTTGCATCTGATCAGTGGTTGGGTGATCTGGACTTGACGAATTCCACACTTTTTGATCAGGAAGCTAAGCCAGATGAATATCTAGCTCAAAACTATTCCGCAAATGAAGACATTGTTGCGGCTTATGCCATGATTACCTATGATGTGAATGATAAATTCACTGTACTAGCCGGTGGTAGAGTAGAGCAAACTTCTATTGAATATACCGGAAACCAGGTAGAAAATGAGGAGGACTTTATTGGCTCTGTTACAGCTTCGCAGGACTATACTAATTTCCTACCCGGACTGCACCTGAAATATAGCTTCTCGGAAAACCTTATTGCACGTGCTGCATGGACCAACACATTGGCCAGACCAAACTACTATGACCTTGTTCCATACAGAGATGACAGACCTGAAGATGAAGAATTATTCATAGGAAACCCTACTTTGGATCCTACCACTGCCATGAATTTTGATCTTTCAGTTGAAAACTATTTCAAATCAATAGGATTGGTTTCAGTGGGATATTTCAATAAGTCTATTGACAATTTCATTTACACATCGGTTTCGGATCAGTCAATTAGCGGTATTGATTACGAAGTATACCAAGCTCTTAACGGAGGAAATGCGACGATCAATGGATTCGAAATCGCTTTCCAAAGACAGCTTGACTTCCTGCCAGGGGCATTGAAAGGACTTGGAGTGTACCTTAATTATACCAACACATCATCCTCAGCAGAAGGTGTAGCCAATGAAGATGGAGATGTAAGAAATGATTTGGATCTGCCTGGTTCGGCTGAAAACTTGTTCAACGCTTCGCTTTCTTATGAGACTAAGAAATTGGTTGTAAGAGCTTCTCTTAACTTCTCTTCTGATTATATAGACGAAGTTGGTGGAGATGCATTCTCCGACAGGTATTATGACAAGCAAACATTCCTTGATGTTAATGCTTCTTATGCATTTACTCCAAATTGGAGACTGTTTTTTGAAGCCAACAATCTGACGAATCAGCCGCTGAGATACTACCAGGGTCAGCAGGACAGGACGATGCAAGTAGAATACTATAACTCTAGATTTAATCTTGGAGTGAAATTCGACTTGTTCAACAAATAAGCAAATTTTCTTTTTATAATTGAAGGAGGGCTCACATAATGAGTTCTCCTTTTTCTTATTAAATCTTATGTGCGCAAGAAGAGCAATTTTTTCATTTATTATAGGCCTGAGTATCTACAGTTGTCAACAACCTAAAAGTGATACTTCATCATCAGCCAATCAAAAATTAGAGACGAAAAAATCAATAACAGAAATTGATGAAGCCTTTCATTTTTTTGTATTAGGAGACTGGGGAAGAAATGGGGATCATGGCCAAAAAGAGGTAGCGGATCAAATGAATATAGCTGCCAAAACAGTAGAGCCGGAGTTCATAATATCTACTGGTGACAATTTTTACCCCAATGGAGTGGCCAGCGTCAATGACCCATATTGGAAGTCTTCATTTGAAGATATTTATTCTGGAGCAGAGTTATTCTGTCCCTGGAATGTTGTCTTGGGAAATCATGACTACCGAGGTAATGTCCAGGCTCAGATAGACTATTCAAACATAAGTAGAAGATGGAATATGCCATCCAGGTATTTTTATGAAGATGTGATAGAGGATGAAGTCTCGATAAGGTTTATTTATTTGGATACATCTCCTTTTGAAGACAAATATTATGAAGAACTTAAATACCAAAATGTATGGATTCAGGACTCTACTGCCCAGCTAAACTGGATAGATCAAGTGATGTCAGTGGATAGCATGGATTGGAAGATTGTTGTCGGCCATCACCCATTGTATTCTGGTGGAAAGAGGCTGGAAGAGACCCAGGATGTGAAAGGGCATTTGGAAAAAGTCTTTAAAAAACATGATATAGACTTGTATCTGGCAGGGCATGAGCACGACTTGCAACATATTAAACCTGAGGGCCCTACCCACTATGTAATATCAGGTGCAGGTTCTGAAACCCGGAAAACTGGTTCATTCGACAAGACCTTGTTTGCGAGATCAATTCAGGGATTTACTGCCATATCAGTGACGAAAGAAGAGTTGTTTCTGCAATTTGTTGATTTGAATGGAGAGATGATATATAGAACAAGCATCTCCAACCATCGCAAATAGATTTAAGGTCATTAAATTTTTACCGGCAGGCCCACTTTTTAATAAATCGTGAATTTTTTGATGATTCTTTATCAGGGTTGTTAAATTCGTATTTTATTCGTTTGGTACAAAGTTTGTAAACGATAGATCAATTTTGGTCTTGAAAAGCAAATTATGCATCCAGACCAAAGTACTCTTAACCAAACCTGATAGACAATTGATGCAATTCATAGTTTCATTTTTGTTGTTGTTAAACTGGAATGTCACTTCAGAAATTAGTCTGGAGACTCATTCTAAAGCAAACCAAAAAAAATATTCGATAGGCGAACATGTTCATGGAGGGATTGTGTTTTATATCGACCCAAGTGGCGAGCATGGCTTAGTAGCCGCCCCAAGAGACGTTAAATTTCAGGGAAAAGATAGAATGGTCTGGGGATGCCAGGGTGCCACAATTCGGGGTGCCAGAGCAACAGCCCTTGGTTCGGGAGATCAAAATACAAAAGATATTGTCCAGACCTGCCAAAAAGGAGAGACAGCAGCGGACCGCTGTGCAAAAATGACCACAAATAAGTATAGGGATTGGTATCTGCCCTCTAAGGGCGAGCTAAATACCATGTACAAGATGAATAGGAAGGCAAAGCTGGGGCTAAAAAAGACCGGGTACTGGAGCTCAACTGGAATGGGTAACGGTACGGCCTGGGTTCAAACCATGGGCATGGGCTTTCAATTTGTAAGTGCTAAATTCGGTGCGCACAAAGTTCGGGCTGTTAGAAAATTTTAAGCGACAAAAAATATTCAGGCATCTTAGGATGCCTTTTTTTGTGCGCTAATCCTGATCTAAAAGCAAAATCTATTAAATTGACAATCCTTCTATTTGATAAGAAAGGATAAGAATTTAGCATGAATTGGATCGAGCAAAACTGGAGTATTGAAACGGAAGTGCAGCTTAAGCTGTTTTTCTCTTTCCTCGTGATATTCGGTCTATGGTTGATCCGATACTTTTTGATTAGCCTGCTATTCAAAAGGGTTGTTGATCCTAAGGAGCGCTACTACTGGCGTAACGGAATTAGAAACGCCCAGTATATTCTGGTCATCCTAATCATCGGTGCAATATGGATAGATAGAATAGGATCTGTGGCGACATTTTTGGGTCTGGTGACAGCCGGTTTGGCCATTGCGCTGCAAGACCCCATTGTCAACCTGGCGGGTTGGCTGTTCATTATCTTAAGAAGACCTTTCGAGGTTGGAGATCGCATAGAAGTGGGCGGTTATGCGGGTGATGTAATTGATATTCGTTTTTTTCAGTTTACCTTAAATGAGATCAACAATTGGGTAGATGCCGACCAGAGCACTGGTAGAATTATTCATATCCCAAATGGCAAAGTTTTTAAAGAACCGCAGGCAAGCTATACACAGGGCTTCTCGCATATATGGAATGAAATTAATGTTACTGTCACCTTTGAGAGTGATTGGCAAAAGGCGAAAGAACTTCTCAATAATATTGTTAAGGAACATGCCGAACACCTGACCAAAGCTGCAAAAAAAAGGTTGATAGAGGCTTCTAAGAAGTTTATGATCTTTTACAAGAACCTGACCCCCACCGTTTATACCGAGGTAAAAGAGAATGGCGTGCAAATCTCTATGCGCTATTTAGTATTGCCCAGAAGAAGGAGGCTATCAGAGCATAAGATTTGGGAAGATGTACTCAAATCCTTTGCTGAACATGATGATATCCATTTCGCTTACCCAACCCAGCGGGTTTATTTTCGACCACAAGAAGGCAAAGAGTCGGTCAGAGGACCCGGTTCGAATTCATGAAAAAAATTGTTGGAATTAACTGCTAAGGTCACTTGTCTGCTGTAATTGAAGAACAAATATTATCATTGAATTGGTAAAAAATGACTAGGTAGTATTTGGGTGGAATGGATAGCTTTGCGTCTTCTTGGTTATCATGGAGAATAAACAATTTATCAGTGTTGATTGGGGTACTTCAAACCTGCGTGTTAGGTTGATTGAAGCGGACGGTCTTTGTATTCAGAAGGAGCTTTCGTTTGCTGAAGGCGTGAAGACTATGTATCAGCAATGGCAGACCACTGGTGAGGATCGGGAAGTTTTTTTTCTGGGTTTTTTGAAAGAAAAAATCGATCAGCTAGTGGTCATAGAGGATACGACTCCAGTGGTAATCTCCGGTATGGCTTCTGCCAGCATTGGCCTTAGAGAACTGCCTTACGCTCGCTTACCTTTTGATTCAAACGGCAGTACCCTGCATGTGGAGGACATTCACTCTACTGTGCTCTCTAATCCCATTGTGTTGATTTCGGGTGTAAGGTCTGATGATGATGTGATTAGAGGTGAAGAAGTACAATTGGTAGGGTTGATGGATGACAATGGTTCAGGAGAAAATAGCGTTTTTATCCTTCCGGGTACTCACAGCAAGCACTTGATTTGTGAAAAAGGAAGGGTTATCGATTTCAAGACCTTTATGACCGGAGAAATGTTTCAAATCATTGCTCAACATTCGATTTTACAGGCATCTGTGAAAACAGCTACGCGAGGATCGGAAGAACTATCAGCATTTGAAGAAGGGGTGTTGAAGGCAAAGGAGGATTCATCGATCTTGAATGAATTGTTCAAAATACGTGCATTCGATCTTTTTGGGACTCGGTCGAAGGCCGAGAATTTTCACTACCTGAGTGGACTATTGATAGGCGAGGAGATGTCCACTTTGCTGAATATCAAATTGGACAAAATTAAACTGTGCGCTGGTGGAGGCCTTTTTGATCTATATAAAAGAGCTGCTGAAGTGCTTGGGCTAGCGCGCAATACAGAAATAGTGGATAAAGAAACCGTAGACAGCTCAGTGATTTGTGGGCAATGGAAGATATTAAACAGTAGAAAATAAGATGTCAGGAAATTACAGTCAACAAAAATTTGATGAAATGCCGATTGTAGGCATCATGAGAAATCTCTCCTCCGAAACTGTAGATAGGATAGTACCGATCTATCAGGAAGCTGGTTTGACCAACCTGGAGATTACTATGAATTCACCCAATGTATCGGAGGTAATAGAAAAGCTGTCCTCCGATTTTCCAGACTTAAATATAGGAGCAGGTACTGTCTGTAATACGAAAGACCTGGATAAGGCGCTTGCGGCTGGTGCTTCATTCATAGTTACGCCCATCATGGATCTGGAGGTCATGAGATACTGTCTTGATAACGAGGTGCCTATTTTTCCTGGTGCATTTACACCATTGGAGATTTACACTGCATGGAAGCAAGGTGCCTCAGCTGTGAAAATATTTCCTGCAACGCAGTTGGGGCCAGTATATGTAAAGGATGTATTGGCCCCATTGAATGATATCAAGCTACTGCCAACAGGTGGTGTTTCTATTGACAATATTCAGGATTTTATGAAAGCGGGTGCAGTGGGTGCTGGTATGGGCAGCACCTTATTTGACAAAGAACTGATTGCAGCTGCCAATTTTGATGGACTTCTCAAGCACTTTCAAAATATGGTAGCCACAGTTAAGGAGGTCATGTAGTATATAGCCGCCTAAAAATCCCCATGATGCCCTCCATCTTTACAGCAAAATGGTAGTTTTTTGTATGCTGATGGATCACGCTTCAAGCTATCGGCGTTGTAGCCAACCATCGTAATGCGCTTTCTGATCTTTTCCGCACTGGTCTTTTTTGGGTTGTAGACAATTGTCAACACCTTGTCATCTAGGTTGAGGTTGGAGTTTTTTACCCCTTTTTCAAACGCCAGGTCGTGCTCAAGGGCTTCTTTGCACATTTCACATATTGCTGAGGTTTTTACTTTTACAGTTTCCTCACCTTTTCCTTTCTTGTCTTGTCCGTAGGAGCTTATTGAAGCAGCTATGAACAGCATTAGTATGATTGCTTTTTTCATTTCTTTTTAGATTACTGTATTCAATTTTTTATTTTATATCTGAACCCGGCATACACTACCCGACCTGCAATTGGCCCCCAAACCAGGGAGGCATCAAAAGTATTGCCAAACGGATTTTCCGGATCAACAATAGGGTTTTTCTGACGAAAATCCAACAGGTTTTCCGCTCCCATGTAGATATTTCCCCAACGAAACCCCCGACTGATTTGGGTGTTGATTAATGAAAAAGCAGGGGAGTTGTCAGCAAAGGCCCTGGCCGGACCATCGTTTGCCGACATGTCAGGAAAACGTCCCTGTCCCATCCATTGCCAGGTTGCATCCACCTTCCACTTATCAAACTTAGTAGCGTATTCTGCATTTAGGAATATCCTATTTTTAGAAACAAAGGGTGGAGCCATTACACGATCGTCTATGGTTGTTTTTACATCGTAATATTTGTAAGCTGCTCGTAATGATAAATTTTCAGTAGGTTCAGAACTAAGTTGCACTTGGTAGCTATGTGCGTAAGATTTTCCCTTTAGGTTGTACAGGAGCACCTGCGAAAAGTCAGCATCTCTATCGGCAATCAGCTGGTTTTGGAAATTGGTATAAAAGTAATCCATGATCAATTCAACGGGCTTTCCCAGTTGAATGGTGCTACTCAAACTAGCCCCAGCATTCCACGAAACTTCTGGTTCAATATCCTCCAAAAGGTTTACCTGACGTGATGAAACCAATACCTGCATATTGTCCATCAGCGCGTTTGGTGTTCTGTAGCCCTTGCCCACAGACATACGCCAGGTGGTGTTTTCACCGCTCTGATACCGGGCATGAAGCCGTGGTGTCCAATACGTACCAAACAAGTTGTGATGATCCAGTCTACCCCCAGCAACCAGCGTGAATTCTTCATTGGGTATAAACGAATACTCAAAGTAAGCCCCGGGTACTATTTCATTTCTTGATAAATCCAGATTTTGATAGAATTCATCATAAAGATCTATAAGCAGGGTAGCTCCAGTTTTGTACTGGTGTGCCGAGTTACGAATAATATTTTGATTGATGGCATTCAAATAGGTTGTAAATTCTTTACCTTGATACAGGCTTCTGCCAAATCCGCCATTCATTTCGAATAGGCTGGCAGAATAGACGAATCCCCAACCTTTGTATGGTTTTGCAGGAAACAGTAATCCGGTTTTACCAAAAAGTTCCAATCTCGTAGTGTTCATGGAAAAACCATAATATGGAGACGATGCATGGTCATCTCCAAAGCCAAAACCAACCTGCCCTCCCGCTTTTTCATCTCTCATGAAGTTGATACCAATTTGAGAATCCACTTTTTCACCAGAATATTTAAACCTACTGAGCAGATTAATCTGTCTGGATTTGACAAGATCAACAAAGCCATCATCATTTCTGTCTACATCATTTGAAAAGGTGTGGGAGTGTATTAAAATTCCCGAACTCCACTTATCGTTGATATCTTCGGCATAATTCGCATTCAATTCAGCACGACCCAATGAATTGACATATCCGTTTAAGTAGAGTTTTTCGGCTATTTCCGGTTTTTTGAATTCCACATTGATCTGACCAATCATTGATTCATAGCCGTTCACAACAGATCCGGTACCCTTGCCTACATCGATGGATTGCATCCAGGTTCCCGGAACGAAGCTGAGTCCGTAACGACCATTTAGACCTCTTACGTGAGGAATGCCCTCCCTGTTGATTTGAACATAACGACCATCCAGCCCAAGCATTCGTATCATTTTTGCGCCTGATACCGCATCAGTGAAAGACACATCTACCGAAGCATTGGTTTCAAAACTCTCTGACAGGTTGCAGCAGGCTGCCTTTTGCAATTCTGTTTCTAAAATCGTTTCGTTTAATATCGGCTGAAGGTTATCCACAAACGTAGAGCCTTCGGATTTGATCACAACATCGTCAAGGTGGTCTGTCGATTCCTTGAGCACAATGTTCATTGGATTTCTGAAGTCTGCATTTACAGTATCGGAGACATATCCTATAAAACTGATATACAACACCCGCTCATGAGGGTCAAGTTCTACTGCAAACCTTCCCCCGATATTTGTGATAAAGCCCTTGGAAGAATTGGCCACCCTAATGGATGCACCAATTAGAGGCTCTTTGTCCTCTGTCGTCACTATCCCTTTCACTACTTGAGCAGCTAGCGGGATTGAAAAGAGATTAAGTATTAATATTAAAATGTATTTATTCATAGATATAGTAATTCTAGTAAAACAACTGGTTAGTTGGTTTTGGGAATACTATATCAGATCAGAGAAGAAAGGATTGCACCAAGATTGGTAGATCCTGTGCAATCAGTGGAGGCTTATAGTTTAGAAATTTAAATTGAGTTTTATCAAAGCCTGCAGAGGCAATGCTCTCGATCTCAAAATTGAAGCTGGCAATATATTCAAATTTAGGAGCTAACTGATACTTGACTGTGATTTGATGATAATCGTCTGCCTTATATTCCTCACTGGTATTATGGCAGCAACCCATGTCATCATTCATTTCCATTTCTCCACCACACGTATCGGGAGCGTGAAAAAATGAAATGTCCCTGACCATACCCATGCAGTGGTGCTTGTGCAGGCTAATACCCGTAGAGCCCATAAGCACGGTAAGTGCCAGGAATGCAGTCAGTATGTTAAACAGCTTTTTCAATGTGTGGCAAAATTAATCAATAGTTCTCGCCAGAACCGGATAAGACAATACAAATAACGCTAATAACCCGCTGAGAGTTATTACAGAATTTTAGAATATCTATATATGATTTGGAAAGAATGCTATGATACCATGACTAACTCAAGGTTCATGGAAGTATATTTGTTTTGTTGACCTTGAGAAAGACTTACTTTATTTTTCTGAGGCGAAAGTGTACAACCTAGAAAAAGGCCCGTTTGAAACGAATAACATTTTAGCCAATTATCCTGAAGAGGTCTAAAGCTGAATTCCGGTCTGTGGCAGGGATGAAATTGATAAGCTCTTGACAAGACTTATCAAGAAATTATCGCTCAATATAGACATGACATAAATAATCCTTAGATTCACCTACAAAATCTGAAAAATTGCACTGAATACTTAACCCATTGCTATGGATTCATGCGAAAACTATTTTACGGCTCAAAGTAGAAGGGAATTTTTGACCAAATCCGCCATGGGTTTTGGCGCATTGGGCTTGTCATCACTTATTAACCCTGGCAGTCTTCTGGCTGGTTCGGGCAAGACAGCAATGACTGGTCCAATGAGTATGCCTCATTTTGCTCCAAAAGCTAAAAGGGTAATCTATCTTTTTCAAAGCGGTGCTCCTTCTCAAATGGATTTGTTTGACCCAAAGCCTCTGTTGAATGACATGTACGGGGAGGAACTGCCTGACTCGATAAGACTCGGTCAGCGTTTGACGGGCATGACTGCAGGACAAACTTCTTTTCCCCTGGCAGGGTCACTTTTCAATTTCAATCAATTTGGACAGTCTGGAGCATGGATGAGCGACTTGTTGCCCTATCAGTCTAAAATTGTGGACGAATTGTGCTTTATTCATTCCATGCACACCGAGGCGATCAATCATGATCCAGCGGCTACCTTTATTCAGACAGGTTCACAATTTGCTGGCCGTCCTTCGATAGGTTCCTGGGTGAATTATGGTTTGGGTAGTGAAAATGAAAATCTACCCGGCTTCATAGTTTTGGTAACCAAGAATGGAACAGGTCAACCGCTTTATTCCCGGTTATGGGGCAATGGCTTTTTGCCATCAAAACACCAGGGAGTTCGTTTTTTATCAGGCAAAGACCCTGTATTGTATCTCACTAACCCTTCTGGCGTTTCGCGTGAGGACCGGAAAGCTCAGTTAGAATTGCTCCAGCAGATGCATGAAGCTCAGTTTGATACATTTCACGATCCGGAAATAGAGGCCCGGATAGCGCAATATGAGATGGCGTTTCGTATGCAAAGTTCCGTGCCGGAGATCAGCGATATCTCCGGGGAGCCAGATTATATCTATGACATGTACGGTGATGACTCCAGAGATCCGGGTACCTATGCCGCGAATTGTTTGCTGGCGAGACGACTTGTCGAGAAAGGTGTGAAGTTTGTCCAATTGTACCACCGAGGTTGGGATCATCATAACAATCTGCCCAAACGTCTGCCAGAATTGTGCAAGCAAACAGATCAGGCTTCTGCAGCGCTAATTACTGATTTGAAGCAGCGGGGATTGCTGGAAGATACTCTGGTGATTTGGGGAGGAGAATTTGGCCGAACCAATTATTCTCAGGGCACTTTGACTGCTACCAACTATGGTCGCGACCATCACCCAAAATGTTTTAGCCTTTGGATGGCTGGAGCAGGTGTGAAGAAGGGAATGAGCTATGGAAAGACAGATGACTTCAGCTATAACATTGTAGAAAACCCTGTTCATATACATGACTTTCAGGCTACCTTGATGCATCTACTGGGGATTGACCATGAGAAATTTACTTATAAATTCCAGGGTCGTCGTTACCGCTTGACGGATGTTCATGGAAAGGTAGTTAATGATGTACTTGCTTGATGATTTAAAGTATCGATACAAGTGAATTCAAAACAACCACAGATAAATAAATCATTATTAACAAAATACAAAGCTGGATTCTATGCTTTGCTCCTTATCCTTTCAGTTATCCTATCAAATTGCCAGACTTCTCTCCCGGAAGAGGTCAAAACAGCTTATGAAGAGCTGCCGGAAACCGTTGATTTCAATTTCCACATTCGACCAGTATTGAGTGATCGATGTTTTGCTTGTCATGGCCCTGATGAACTATCTCGAAAAGCAGATTTGAGACTGGATACAGAAGAAGCCGCCTTTGGTCAGTTGCCTGAGTCAGGTGGAAAAGCTTTTGTGAAAGGTAAGCTCAACAAAAGTATTGCATGGCAAAGGATAATTTCAGATGAACCTGAATTTCAAATGCCTCCACCCGATTCACACCTTAGTTTGTCAGCCGAGGAAAAGGCACTTATTGCCAAGTGGATTGAACAAGGAGCAGAATGGAAAGCACATTGGGCCTTTATTCCACCTGTACAGGCCTCTGTGCCCGACATTAGTTCTGACGGTGAAAGAGGTGAAAATGAAATCGATCACTTCATTCTAGCCAAATTGGACCATGTAGGACTTCAGCCATCACCCAAGGCTGATAAGGAACGGCTTATTCGAAGGGTGACCATGGACTTGACCGGTTTGCCTCCTACCATTGAAGAAATAGACCACTTTCTGGAGGATGAATCCGCGGATGCTTATGACAAACTGGTAGAACGTTTGTTAACCACCGATGCATATGCCGAACGAATGACCATGGAATGGCTTGATGTTGCCCGTTATGCAGACTCGCATGGATTGCATGCAGATGGCCTCCGTGAAAACTGGCCATGGAGGGATTGGGTGATCCGTGCCTTCAAAGCCAATCTCCCCTATGATGAGTTTGTCACATGGCAGCTGGCTGGCGATCTCTTGCCAGAACCAAAAAGAGAGCAAATACTGGCCACAGCTTTTCATAGGAACAATCCTACCAATGCGGAATTGGGTATAGTGAGTGAAGAATTTAGGTTGAATTATGTGGCAGATCGCACGAACACTACAGCTACTGCATTTATGGGCTTGACCATGGAATGTGCGACTTGTCATGATCATAAATTCGATCCAATTTCACAAAAGGAATACTACCAAATGACTTCCTTTTTCAACAACGTTCCGGAGTTAGGGATGATTGGAAATGATAAAAATTTCGGCCCTCTTTTATTGCTTCCCGATGATGACGCAGAAAGAAAAATTGACAGTCTTGATGGGGAGATCATTCAGATTACGAAGCAAATAGAAGCCAGGCGCCAGGCAGTAGATCAAATCAAAGAATATATAGAAGCACTTGAGCCAACAGAGGTCGAAGCTCCAAAGCCAGATCGCTTCTTTCCATTGGAATCCATTTCTACAAAGAAGAAAATATTGGATAATGATCCAACATCGAACGTCACCGGAGACGCAGAGTTGGTGGAAGGAAAAATTGGTTATGCTGTTCGGATTGACAAAGACAATGAACAGTTGAAATTGGGTGGTGTGAAGAACTTTGATTTGGACGAGCCCTTTTCTGCTGGGGCCTGGATCAAGATTGAAGGCCAGGGGTCATTCCAAACCATCATGGGAAATATTGGTGCCAAAAATACGGGTTGGCGTGGATGGGTCTTTTACCTCGATAGCTTGAATCGACCGGGACTCAAGCTGGTTCATTCACTTTCACATAACTATCTGCATGTAACTACGGACCAAGCGGTTGCCATAGATGAATGGACCAATGTATTTTTCACCTATGATGGTTCTGCTGCGGCCAAAGGCCTCAAGGTTTTTGTCAATGGCGAAGCTTTGGAAACCAATATTCATTGGGATCGATTGTACAAAAACATCCTTCCTGTCAAAACGAGAAGTTATATTCCAGACTACAAGAGACAACTTAGGATGGGCATTGCAGAAGCCTATTTGTATACGGATACTGATATTGGGGCTTTCATTGGAAGCATTGATGAAGTGAAGGTGTTTCACCGACACCTGACAGAACTGGAAGTTGCTGCTTTACATAGAAAGGATTTGAACACTCCGCAACTTAATGTTCCATTGAGAAAAGACGCTAAACGAAACCATTATCTATTTCGGAGTGATAAGGAATACCAACAGCTAAATCAGCAACGCTCGGATTTACTGATTCAGAAATTTGATCTTATAGATCCCATTCATGAAGTAATGGTGATGGAAGAAATGTCTCCACCACGGACTACACGCATTTTAGAACGTGGTTTATACACCGCTCTTGGAGAGGTCGTCTATCCTATGACACCTGAGGCCTTGCCTGCTTTTTCTGATGATCTGCCAAAGAATCGATTGGGCCTGGCACAGTGGCTATTCAGCGATGAGCATCCATTGACAGCCAGAGTAGCAGTAAATCGTTATTGGCAGATGATTTTTGGACGAGGGATAGTGGAAACCACACATGATTTTGGGACGCAAGGCGCATTGCCAAGCCACCCCGAGTTGTTGGATTGGTTGGCTGTAGAGTTTCGAAAAAGTAAATGGGATATCCGAGCATTGTTAACAATGATGGTGAGCTCCGAAACATACAAGCAATCTGCAGAAGCCACTGAAGAG
This sequence comes from Cyclobacteriaceae bacterium, assembly GCA_049115735.1. Taxonomy (GTDB): domain Bacteria; phylum Bacteroidota; class Bacteroidia; order Cytophagales; family Cyclobacteriaceae; genus CAXBNB01. The sequence goes on from JAGDZP010000013.1 coordinate 143,910, forward strand.
CATATTGAGAATGATCCAAAAAATATTTTTCTGGCAAGAGGAAGTAGTTATCGACTGCAAGCAGAAATGGTTCGTGACAATGCATTAGCAGCCAGTGGCTTGTTGAGCCGTACCATTGGTGGAGAAAGTGTGAAACCCTATCAGCCTAAAGGTTTGTGGAAAGATAAAAATGAATTTTCAGGATACTTAACTACTTATATTCCCGACTCAGGTGACAGTTTGTATAGAAGAAGTATGTACACTTTTATACGCCGTACCTCACCGCATCCAGCCATGCTAGCATTTGACGCACCCGATCGATCTGTTTGTACTGTTAAAAGAGAAAGCACGAATACACCTATGCAAGCATTGGTGTTGATGAATGACCCTCAATTTGTAGAAGCATCGAGAGTTTTGGCAGAGCGCATGCAGAAGGAAGGTGGAAAAAATATTGAGAGTCGGCTTCAGTATGCATTCCGATTGCTGTGTAGTAGAAAAGCCAGCGACAAAGAACTAGAATTGATGAAGAAACAATATGATACCGCATTCTCCAAATATCAAAAAGAACCTTCAGCAGCTGAGGCTTTCCTTCAAATTGGCGAATACCCGTTCAGCACTACACTGGATAAAATTGAAACAGCCGCCCTGGCTATGGTCGTCAATATGATGATGAATTTTGACGAGGCTTATATGAAGCGATGAGCAATAAAAAAACCGCTCCAAAATTGAAGCGGTTTTACGTCGGGGTGGCAGGATTCGAACCTGCGACCCCCTGGTCCCAAACCAGGTGCGCTAACCGGACTGCGCTACACCCCGAACTTATTGTCCATTAGAAATCTCTCAATTCCTCTTTTCTTAACTTTCATTTCAAGTTGGTAGGCTTCTGAACGCGTTGAAAATTCAAACGTCTTTACCAGTCGCCACGGTACACCTCTTTTGGTGAACTTGCTCTGACCTGCATTATGTCTATAAATTCGGCCATCAAGGTTGTTGGTACTTCCAACGTAGTATCTTCCAATTCTTTCGCTATGAATAATATATACGCTATACATTCTTGAACGAACCTGCGACCCTCCCGCGACAGGCGGGATGAGCGAACCGGGACTATACTACACCCCGAACTTATTGTCCATTAGAAATCTCTCAATTCCTCTTTTCTTAACTTTCATTTCAAGTTGGTGGGCTTCTGAACGTGTTGAAAATTCAAACGTCTTTACCAGTCGCCATGGTACACCTCTTTTGGTGAACTTGCTCTGACCTGCATTATGTCTATAAATTCGGCCATCAAGGTTGTTGGTACTCCCAACGTAGTATCTTCCAATTCTTTCGCTATGAATAATATATACGCTATACATTCTTGAACGAACCTGCGACCCTCCCGCGACAGGCGGGATGAGCGAACCGGGACTATACTACACCCCGTACTCTTCCGAAAAGCACGAATCGTGTTTTTCGAGGTGCGAAGATAGAATGTTTTTTTATAAGATCAAGAAAATTGTCATACAAAAATTAATAAGTAATTCAGATTAAATAGTCAGCTCACATCGGCCCTTAATGCCGCTTCGAAGTTCAAGCCTAATGCAAGATATAAATTCAATTTGTCAAGGAGTTTTTTTTGCATAAATTCCAGTTCTTTTTGAATGCATTTTTTATCTAAAACAAAGTATTAATGTTACTGCATACCATTGACTGGGTAATTATTGGGGTGTTCTTTGCGATTGTGCTGGGGATAGGTTGGGTTGCTTCGGCTAGTGCTGGCAAAAGTTCGAATGAGTTTTTCTTAGGAGGAAGAGGAATGCCCTGGTGGTTGCTTGGCATATCGATGGTGGCTTGTACTTTTTCTGCCGATACACCGAACCTGGTTACTGGATTTGTGCGTGAAAACGGCGTATCCAAAAACTGGGCATGGTGGGCTTTCCTGATTACGGGCATGGTGACTGTATTTATCTACGCCCGTCTTTGGAGAAAATCGAATGTGGTGACTGATCTGGAGTTTTATGAAATCCGATACGGGGGCAAATTAGCCTCTTTTCTACGCGGTTTTCGCTCCATATACCTGGGCTTATTCTTCAATTGCCTTATTATGGGTTCGGTAACCCTGGCAGCTATTAAAATTGGAGGAGTCATGCTCGGTCTTCCGCCTTGGGTAGTTGTGGTTGGTGCCTCAATAGTGGTGGTTATATATTCTACGCTTGGGGGCATAAAAGGAGTAGTGTGGGCTGATTTCTTTCAATATGGTATAGCCATGTTTGGAGCTGTCTATGCCGCGATTGTTGCAGTAAGGCAGCCTGAAATAGGAGGACTAAGTAATCTGATCTCACATCCAGCGATTCAGGACAAAATGGGGGTTATTCCCGATTTATCTGATCCTTCTGTGTGGATTCCTTTACTCCTCATACCGGTAGCAGTGCAGTGGTGGTCGGTTTGGTATCCTGGTGCTGAACCTGGAGGTGGAGGATACATTGCCCAGAGGATGCTTTCGGCAAAGGATGAAAAAAATGCCGTTGGTGCTACCTTATTATTCAATTTTGCACACTATGCCTTACGCCCATGGCCATGGATTATCGTTGCACTAGCTTCTATGGTGATTTATCCCGATATGGAATCCATCCGAGCACAATTCCCAAACATTGACCCTAACTACCTCAAAGACGATATTGCCTATCCGGTAATGTTATCAAAACTGGGTACAGGCTGGCTTGGTCTGGTAGTGGCATCCATTATCGCAGCATACATGTCTACTATTGGTACGCACCTCAATTGGGGGTCATCTTACTTTGTGAATGATTTTTATAAGAGATTTCTAAAGCCGGAAGCAACTGATAAGGAAATGGTGGCCATGGGTCGAATTACCACTGTTCTTTTAATGATCTTTGCCGGGACGCTTTCCCTCACCATTCTGGATAATGCCACTGATGCATTTAACATCTTGCTGTTGTCAGGTGCAGGTTCTGGTGCCATATATCTGCTTCGATGGTTCTGGTGGCGTATCAATGCCATTACAGAAATATCTGCTATGATCGTAGCAACAATCGTAGCGTTTGTTTTGGTCTTATTCTTTGAAGATAGCTCAATGGCCACAGCGATGTTTGATGGCTTCACCGTGAAGTTGTTGTTGACAATTTCAATTGTGACAGTGACATGGCTAGTTGCAACACTCGTAACAGCACCAGAGGATAAAGAGGTACTTAGAAATTTTTACAAACTTACAAAACCAGGTGGGCCAGGGTGGAAACGAGTGGTAGATGAAGCGAGAGAAGAAGGCCAGCCTTGTGATGATGGCGAAGGAGTGGCATGGCAAATGCCCAAGCAGGTTCTTCTTATTTTTATAGGCTGTGTTACTATTTATTCTTCTCTTTTTGGAATTGGGGCTATGGTTTATGGCAACTATATCCAGAGTGGGATATTACTCATTGTGGCAGCAATAGGAACTGCCAGTTTATTCAAAATCATGAGTAAACTACGATTAAATTGAATTCATATTATTGCAGTGTTTTAGTCCATTCTATCTCTTTGACTTTAGAGGGGTAGCCTCGTGAAAGTGAATGCTCAGACTTCAATTATCATTACAAAAGGATAGAACTTGCTAAAATTTTAGCTGAACGCGAAATTTCAAATAGTAAGGCATAATAATTGATAAGCAGGCTTTTTTTATTACTTCAAACTAAACTATATGAGAAAACTATTATGCATTGTCTTGCTTGCCTTCTCTGGGCAGGTAATGGGACAAAAACAGTTGTCGTTGGAGAACCTCGATGACTTTAAACCACAGGCTGGAAACTGGCAAATTGTCGGTAACGTTACTGTAAATAGACAGATTGACGTGCACGAAAAGCCCGCACCTGTGGTTGAAACCTCAACGAAAAAGAAAAAGAAGAAAAAGAAACCGCAAGAACCCGTAGTAGAGCCGCCAAAGGCTATCACCTTCACATCAGGAACTGGCATTCTTCTAAATATCAATGACGAAGAGAAGAAGGATGCTTTGCTCACGAATTGGGAGCATGGAGATATTGAACTTGAACTAGAGGTGATGATGCCAAAGGGGTCGAATTCCGGAATTTATCTGCAAGGACGCTACGAATTACAATTAAAGGATAGCTGGGGAGTGAAGAATCCAAGCTACTCTGACATAGGTGGAATTCATGCTAACCATGCCAAGGATTTTGCTAAGAAGTTGGTAGGTGTTCCACCTGCAATTAATGCAGCAAAGGCACCTGGACTATGGCAAAAAATAAAGGTACATTTTCAGGCGCCAAAATTTGATGAGTCAGGGGCCAAGATAAAGAATGCCAAAATCATCTATGCAGACCTAAATGGTGTTAGAATTCATACCAATGTTGATATTGCCAGACCTACAGGGAGCCCAATATCAGAAGAAGAAGTAGCCATGGGTCCGCTTAAGATTCAGGGGAACCATGGACCAGTCGCAATTAGAAATATAAAGTATACGCTTCTCCGAGAATCAAAAGTGGAGATAAAGGATTTGACATACCAAGTGTACAAAGGAGAATTTAATGGGCTTGAAGATATTGCTAACGCAAAACCTTACAAGGAAGGAAAAGCAAAAGAAATTGATATAAGCGTAACTGGCGAAGAAGACAATTATGCCGTCATATATTCAGGTTCACTGGTGGTTCCTGAAAAAGATCATTACAACTTTATTTATGGGTATACCGGTGGTATAAAAGTAGAATCCAATGGTGAGACTTTTCTAGAGAGCTTGTCTGCAAGCGGCCAGGGTGAACTGGAAAGATCAATAACCCTTCCTGCTGGAACATATCCTTTTACAATTTACAACTATAAAGCAGCAGCATGGCGAGCACCAAAATTAGGAACATTTGTAAAAGCAAGCATGTCGAATAGAAAGTCGTTTCACCAATACGATTCATATCCAGATAAGCCATCCTCTACTTCCCCCATCTATGTGGATGTAGAAGGAAGGCCTAAGATGCATAGAGGTTTTGTTACATTCGGAAACGATGGCCCAAAGCTTTCACATACCATCGCAGTAGGTACACCGGGTGGTGTACATTACTTTTATGATCTCGGTACGGCTAACCTGATAGGAGCCTGGAGAGGGAATTTTGTAGATGCTACACCAATGTGGAATAGAAGAGGCAATGGTTCATTTATCGCAAGAGGTGCGGTGCAATGGACATTCCTGAATCAACCAATTGCTCAGTTGGCTAGTAAAGACAGCCCTTTTCCCGGAAAAACGGATCTTGACGACTTTAGATCTAAGGGTTATCAAATAGATGAATCTTCAGGCTTACCTATTTTCAAACATTTGTACAAAGGAGTAGAAGTAGCAAATCAAATACAGACTGATCAATCCAATACTTATATCACGAATGAGGTAAGTTTTTCTCAATCCAATCTCGTCAATTGGTATTTAAAATTAGCTGAAGGTGAAGTTCGCCAGATGCCTGATGGGGCTTACGCCATAGGTGGGCAGCAGTATTACATCAATGTACTAACAGGACAATCCCCCTATATACGTGAGGTTGAAGGGGTGATGGAGCTGGTGCTGCCAGTAGACGGTTCAAGTATTAAGTATGAAATAATTTGGTAAGGATTATGAAGACATATATAAAAGCATACACACTGTTGTTGACCTTATTGGTAATCAGTGTAACAAATATTTCAGGTCAGGTTTTGCCTAAAGAGTCTGACTATTATAGAATGACTACCGTGCCTGCTCCTGAAGGTGTACAGCTTGAAGGCGGAGGCGTAGAAGTATTGCAAGACGGTAGTGTAGCGATTGCCACAAGAAGAGGTGACGTCTGGATTGTTGAAAACCCTCGAATGGAAGGAGGGACCAAGCCAAACTTCAAATTATTTGCATCCGGTTTGCATGAACCTTTAGGACTTGTGCAAAAGGGTGGCTCTTTATACACGGCTCAGCGTGGTGAATTAACCAAGCTGACTGATACCAATGGCGATAGGATAGCCGATGAATACGAAACTATTTATGCCTGGCCATTATCGACACATTACCATGAATATTCTTTTGGGCCAGTAATAGGGTCGGATGGTTCGTTTTTCGTTTCCATGAATGTTGCCTTTGGTCTTGATGGAGAATGGTGGAGAGGAGACAGTCGAGTGCCTTGGAGAGGTTGGATGATAAACATAACCGAAGACGGACAAATGACCCCTTGGGCGACAGGTATGAGATCTCCAGCAGGTCCTGGAACCATTGATGGTGAAATATTTTACACCGATAATCAAGGGGATTGGATAGGTTCTGGTGGATTATGGCATGTGCCAAAAGGAGCGTTTATTGCCCATCCAGCAGGTCTTAATTGGGCAGCAGAACCGGGATCACCGGTGGAAATGAGAAAGGAGACCTTTTTCGCGAATATCGATAATAGACGTGATCCAGTAAATGGAAGATACCTCAAGCCTGAAAATATAGAAAATGAAGAAGACCCTGATTTTGTATTCGAAATGAAGGGAAAGTTTCCAGGTCAGAAATTACCAGCAGTTGTATTGCCTCATGGTATTTTGGGAATATCTAATTCACAAGTAATTGTTGATGAAACGGGTGGAAAATTTGGTCCTTTTGATGGCCAGGTTTTCATTGGCGATCAAGGCCAAAGTAAGATCATGAGAGTGGTATTGGAAAAAATAAACGGTGATTATCAGGGTGTGGCTTTTGACTTCAGGACAGGGTTTCAATCGGGTGTAATGCGGATGGACTATGATCAACAAGGCAACTTGTTTGTAGGTGAAACCAATAGGGGCTGGGGTTCCGCGGGTGGAAAGAATTATGGGCTTGAATATATAACCTGGACAGGCAAGATGCCCTTAGAGATGAAAACGGTAAAAGCAAAGCCGGATGGTTTTGAAATAGAGTTTACCAAGCCGATTGACAAAGAATCTGCACAGTATATTGATTCATACTATGGTAAGAGCTACATCTACAAATACCATCCTGTTTATGGTAGTCCACAGACCTATACGGAGGATACCAAGATAAAAGGGGTAAAAGTGAGTGAAGATGGACTAACTGTCAGAATTGTCGTAGATAATTTACGCCAGTACTATGTACACGAATTTAACATGGAAGGGATAAGAGGCAAAGAGTCTGGTAGCCCAGTTTTGCACCCTGTTTTCTATTACACCTTAAATAATATCCCTGAAGGGGATAAGTTGCCTGCCAGCGAACTATCTACTAAAAGATTGAGTAAAACGAAGAAGGTAAGAAAATCAGTATCTAAGACTATGAACGCTGATGCTGACAATCCTAATGTGACTGTGTCTAAATTTGGTGTAAAGAAAATACCATTGCTTAGTGATAATCAAGCAGAGACTATGTTGAAAATGAACACTTGTAGTGCATGTCATCAGAAGGATAAGCGAGTGGTAGGACCGGCTTTTACGGAAATTGCCAAGCGAAACTATTCCAATGAGGAAATAGTGGAGTTGATTTATAAGCCACAACCCAAGAACTGGCCTGAATATGCAACACCAATGGCACCAATGCCGCATGTTCCTAAAGATCAGGCTTTGCAAATAGCTGCCTGGATCAATTCGTTGAACTAAGAAGCATTCAATATTATAAGTCCTCGGTAATTTTCTGTTTACAGAAGTTTCCGGGGATTTTCATGTTGCCCAATTAAGTAGGTCTGGGAATAGTACCGGTTTTTCTGGCCCAGGCCATCCACATTTTAATCATCTTTTGTTTGACTTCAGGTTGCTCTGCAGAGAGGTCGTTGAGTTCAGTTCTATCAGCTTCCAAATCAAATAGGCTCCATTCCTCTACTTTCAGAGTGTCTGTCTTGTCATGGTGTCTGGGTTTATAAGCTTTGGATACGAGTTTCCATTTTCCTGCCGTCACCGCCCTGTTTCCCTCATGTTCCCAATATATGGCCTCTCGTTGTAAGTCTTTGTTGTCGAATGCCGGTACGAGACTTACGCCTTCCAGTGGCGTAATATCATTGCCTTTATAATTGTCAGGATAAGTTGCCCCAGCCACATCCACACAGGTCGCCATGATATCAATCAAATGACTTGATTGGTGGCGGAATTCATTTTTGGCTTTTATTCCGGCCGGCCAATGTACAATCAAAGGAGTTGATATACCACCTTCATGCACCCAGTGCTTATACATTCTGAAAGGTGTATTGCTCGCGTTTGCCCAGGGTTTGCCATATCCCAGGTAAGTATTATCACCTCCTGGTTCAAGCCCATTACCTACCAGTACCGGCCTACCATCTCTCGTGTACTTTGGTACCATGCCAGTCTGAAATTCTCCTACCTTCATCGGTTTTATGGAGTCGATAGATATATCATTATAGTGTGGCCCAATATCCTTTCTAAATCCAAACTCCTCTGCACACCCGCCATTGTCTTGTAGGAAAAAGACCAGCGTATTTTCCATCATTCCTTTTTCATTCACAGCATTCATCACACGACCAATACCCTGATCCATGCAGTCCACCATGGCGGCATACACCTCCATTAGCGAGGCATACCAGGGTTTTAATTCAGCATTCTCCCATGCAGGAATATCATCCTTTGCTGACAAGCCCAATTCTGCTTTTATCAGCCCCATATCCATCATCTTCTTATATTTTGTCTCTCGAAGTACGTCCCAGCCCTCATCAAATTTACCCTTGTACTTGGCTATGTCCTCGGGCTTGGCATGCATTGGCCAGTGAGCTGCCGTATAGGGTAAGTATAAAAAGAAAGGGTTGTCTCCCTTATGCTCCTTGATGAAGTTTACAGCATTGTCAGAAATGGCATCTGTATAATAAAAGTCTTTATCGGGAGTGATGTATTCATTGTTCCGAGACAATGAGCTCGGATCATAAAAACTACCTGCTCCAAGTATGGTTCCGAAGAATTTGTCAAACCCTCGTTGCAAAGGCCAGTTGTGTTTTGATGGCTTTGGCTCCTTTCCTTGATAAGGCGTAACGTGCCACTTGCCACTCATGTAGGTTGAGTACCCTGCTTCTTTCAACACTTCGGCTATTGTCACGGCTTTTTCGCTAAGGTCACCTCTGTATGATTCAGTACCACGATCGTTCATCATGTGACCTATGCCTGCCTGCTGCGGGTACAGGCCTGTAAGCAAAGAGGCTCTGGTAGGGCAACAGCGTCCGGTATTGTAAAATCGTGTCATCCTTAGGCCATTGGATGCGAGGTTATCAAGTACAGGGGTGCTGATTACCCCGCCATAGCAGCCAATATCGGAATAGCCCATATCGTCCGACATGATGAGGATGATATTAGGACGCTTCTTTTCTTGTTTTTCTGGGGTGCAGGAAAATAAGGTAGTTGTTGCAATGATTAGAAGTAAGTGAAGAATTCCTTTGCTTTGAATAGTATTCTGGTGCATTGTTTGGTGCAGTTTGTTGATTTTCACCCAATTTATAAAATGAACCTGACAAATTAATAATTATGCTAATGGTAGCACACTATTCTTCTGGAGACTACTGTGGCAATTCTTTTATGTCTCCGGTGACTTCAGTGTAAGGAGCATAATTCTCCAGAAGTCTCATGCGGTAGGCATTCATAGCAGTATTTCCTAACCTATTGGTGAGCTTATGGTTCACATAGGCACCTACCACAGCTCCTATACCGGGGATGAGTTGTAGTAATTTAGCCAGGTCAATATGATCCCGATATTCCAACTGAAAAGTCCGCCAATCGAAATCATGAATATTGGATGGGATAAGATTTTTCTGATTTTCCCAATCTGCGACTATTTCATAAATCTTGTTTCTATGTTGTTGGCTTGAAAATGCTAGTTGGAAAACATAAAGTATGAACACCCTCTCCCTGTAGTCTTTAATGTCTATTCCGTAATGTGAAGCGATTTCAAAAAGCATTTTCATTTTAAGCGTAAGCCAAAGCGGGAAATCGGCCAGTCCTGATAGAAACCCGCCAAATCCTGTGATGGCACCTTCTGCCGCGGCTGATGAAGTATAGAAGCTCACCCTTTCTTTGATGATATCTTCAGTGGTGTGAAAATCATGGATGGAGAGCCTGGAGAATGTTGTAAACTCCGCGCCGAATATAACCCCGCGGGTTAGTTCTTTGATGGCCTTGGTCACCACCTTGTGTACTTTCTCTGGGATGATTTTGTTGATTCTTTTCTGGATACTCTTGGTGGCGGTACCAGAAAAAGAAGGAGAGCGCTTCATGGCTGACTGCCACGTTGCTAACTCTCCTCGTATTTTTCTTTCGTAGGAATTGTCTTGTATCACAATCTATTCTACGAATTCCAAAAAGATTGTTTTGACTATTCTATCAAATGATTATTTCATTCGACCAATAGATCATTTTCATTCTGCCCCTTCAGCTTTAATCTTTTTCACCCAAAACAATAGTATAGTAAACAATACTATCAGAATGGCTGGGAAAGAAACCATTGTACCCAAGGTCGCCTGACCAGATACCAACTCTAACTCATCGCCAGTCAAACCGGCAGCAGCAGCTTCGGCTTTGTCCGAATCGATCCATCCACCGATAATTGGCTGGAATATAGAAGATGAGAACATGCCCACAGCTCCGATTATTGACATTCCGAGTGCACCACTATTAGGGATTTTTGCAGCTATAAAGCCAATCATATTAGGCCAGAAATAGGCAATACCTAAAGCGAAGAAAATCGCCGCAACGTAAGCCATTCCACCTGTTTGTGTACTGAACAAGAATATACCGATAGTAGCTAACACAGCTGATCCGAGCAATACGCCCGTTTGATCAAACTTATGCACAGCTTCTCCTCCAAAGTATCTGGCGACTGCCATCAATCCGGTAACAAGTGCCAAAATAATCATAGGCTCAGCACCACTTTTCGCAAGGATAAGACCTACCCATTGCTGAGGGCCAAATTCTGATATAGCGGTAAGGGCCATACATACCATCATAAAGATGAAAAGCGGAGAGATCATTGCCTTAATGTTGCCGGCAATAGAAGCTTCTTCCTGAGTTTTAGCAGACGGCCACTCTTGTCCGAAGAACATGTATGCGTAAATCACAGTTGGGATCATAATGACCCAAATTTGTGTTTCCCAACCCATTCCTGCATCAGTCATAAATTTAGAAACAAGGCTACCGATTACGATACCCCCTGGAAACCACATATGAAAACGGTTCATCAATGTGTTCATCGTTTTGCCTTCATAGGCATCTGCAATCATTGGGTTACAAGCCGCCTCAGTACATCCGTTACCCAGTCCAATAAGGAGGGTAGAGATTAGAAGGCCGGTATAGCTACCAGAGTATATGGTCATGACTATACCTAGTGCATGTGCGAAAAATGCAAATTGCATAATCCTTTTACCACCCACGGAGTGATAAACCAAGCCACCAACTACCATAGAAATTGGAAAGCCCAGGAACCACATCGAGTTGATGAAGCCCAATTGTTCAGCTGATAGGCTCAGCTCTTCGCCCAATTGAGGCAAGATTCCGGCCCTGATGCTGAATGATAATGCAGTGGTAACCAGTGCGAAACAACTGCCGTAAAAAAGTCTGTTGTGATTTTGTTCATTCATAGTTATAAGTGATTAGGTTCTACTAGCAGCCTACAGAAAGTTGTTCATACGCAAGCTGCTGCAGTTAAAAAGTTTTAGATATTTAGGCAAGATAATATTTGTCGATGAATTATTAATTTCATTGGCTAACAAATTATTGGAGTATTTAAAGAAGTCGGCTCTTCATCACATCAAGGCATTCTCCTAAGTGATCTGGCCAATTTAATTGTAGATTGCGATTTGTCCTAGGAATATTCCCTTCAATCCCTCGCCAGTTAGTTTCATTTCTACTTCATAAAAAAGCCCAGACTCTAAAGAATGGGCTTGTTTTGAATGCTGATGTTTTTGGTTCAGTACTGAATCATTAATGATGGTGACCTCCTGGGCCGTGCGCATGACCATGATCAAGTTCCTCAGCAGACGCTTCTCTCACCTCAAGTACTTTTCCTGTGAAAAAGAGATCGATACCCGCCATAGGGTGGTTAAAATCCATTTTTATACTCTCATCACCAATCTCCATCACAAGACCTTGCATTTGATTGCCTTCCTGATCATTCATAGGCACAAATGATCCAACCTTAACCATGTCAGGTAATTTACCTTCCTGCATGAAGATGCTCATGGGTAGGTTCACAATTGCTTGTTCGTCAACAGGGCCGTAAGAGTCTTCACTCTTGATGCCGAATTCAAAATCATCACCAGCTATTTTTCCATTTAGGTTGGTTTCAAAATCCGGGAGCACCTGACCCGCTCCAAATAAAAAGGAGAATGGTTCTGCATCTTGAACTTCCTGGATTACTTCTCCTTCTCCGTTACTTTCTTGCAGTTTATAGGTAATGGTCACTATCGTTTTGTCTTCTATTTTCATGATGCGAAGCTAATTCTATTTAGGTGGCAACACCAATTATGGATTGTTTAATAAAGCTTTGGCAAGCTGCTAAAACCGAAATAATCTACCCGCTTCAGTCCATGGAACCCTTGACAAGATCAGCACCAGGGCGATGGAAAAGAAGATTAGTTGAGTTTTGAACTTAGATTTACTTTCCTCTAGCTTCTTGGTCTTTGATCTTCCTATTTGAGCAACAACTACTGCAATGATCATCATTGCAATGTGCTCGACTGCCCAATATCTGATTGAAGCATCTTTCATGGGAGAAACGTCTCCACTAAATGCAGTAGTGGTAATCGGACTAAATACGAAATAGAGTAGAAGCCCAAATAGAAGCTGAAGATGCAGACAACCTAACAAGGAAGCTGCCAGGGCATTGTCGCCTTTTGCATATTCTTTGTTTCCAGAGAATCCAGCAAATGATTTGTAAATTGAGATTAGGAACAGAATAAGCACAATCCATCTGAGCCAGGAATGAATGAATAAAATTGCAGGGTACATAGGTTTTTGATTTAAATGTAGTTTGATTAGGTCAAATATATTGACCAGTAGTTCAATTAATTATTTCTTTTTCTTTTTGTTAGATCGGTTGACAATGGAGGCAAGAGCCACGCGTGCTTTTACATCTATTTCCGATTTGTATTTGTGTTTTTTATAGGCAAGGGCTTGTCGGAAATAGAACTCAGCTTTTTCAAGGTCACCTCTTTGTCTGTAAATATAGCCTGTGTTTAAACTTGAGCTTGGCGCAAAGTACCAGTTTTCATTACCCGATTTTTTGATCGCAAATAAGTAAAAATAGATGGCGCTTTCGTATTCCTTTAGCTTATGCTTCAGTCTTGCCTTCCTATAATAGTAAATTGTTTTCTCCAATCGCTCCGGGAACATTTCTTCATTGAGCCTGCTTAGTATCCTGTCTGCCTGCTCGTAATAGCCCCCATCGGTAGCCAGCCGGACTTTCATTAGTTCCTTTTCAGGATAGTCGTCCTCATCCAAGATGCCTTGCGCATTTTTGTCGGCAGAGGTAAAGGTTGTGCCAGAGTCTTCCGCCTTTTCAAAATGGACATCCGCCAGCTTTTGGTTGTCTTGAAGATAATATGTCAGTGCGGTTTTAAACCAGGCGTCCTTTACAAAATTTTCTCCTTTGTATTCATTGAGAAATTTAGAATAATAGGATCTGGACTGGTGAAAGTCATGCTTTTGAAGATAGATGTCACCCAACTGATAGTTGGCTAACGCTAAAGGCTCATAGTCTCCTCCGAGCAGTGAAATTTCAGAAAACACCTTCTGGGCTTCCTCACTACGAGCAGCTTTCTTAAGGGTAAATCCTTCAAGGTACTTTAGCAATAGGTTTTCAGGGTAGTCATAGGTCAGGTCACGTAAAAAGGCATGGGAGGTATTGGCTTTATTTAAAATATTAATGTTCACTAGAGAACTGACTATTCGAGTCTCCAGCCAAAAAGGGCTGCTCCTTGAGACAAGGTCCAGCTCAAACATTCCATGTTGTATGTTACCTCTAATACCGAGCAAACGTAGAATCCATTGGTAGTTGTCGGGAATGGAGCCAAACACAATGTGCAGTAAGCCATGTGTCTTGTAGTTGGTGCTAAACTCCGGAAATTCCTCCATATTGTTTTGGATGGTATTCCAAGCTGATCTTAAGGCCATACCAGCTTTCAGGTCGTCACCATACTGTATTTTAACTAATGCCCACTGGAGTTTGATCTCAGCCTCATAAAATAGTTTGAAAGGGTCACTGTCCGATAAACTTTTTAGCTCCTTCAGGTAATCATCTTCATTGTCGTCATATTCCTTGTATTTCTCTACATTTTCATAGAGCAATAGTTCCAGGATATCAGCTAGATTTTGCACGTATAGATAATGTCCCAGGGATTTTTCGTCCGGCTCGATCTTGTCAAGTATCTCTTTTCCTTTGTTGAATTTTAGACTTAGGATTTCATTGTATGCATCTATGATATCAGCTTCATTGTTCGCCTGTGAAGCATGGTTTGAGCCTATGTTTAGAAAGAGAAAAAGGCATAAAAAAAGGTGAGCAAAACCCACCTTTACATAATATCTTAAATCACCCATTTAGGAGAAATCTATTTTTTTGCTTTGGTTGTTCGTTTCGTTCTCTTTGGTTTAACAACTTCTTCCACAACTTCCTCTATCACGTCAGACAAAATCCTTCCGCAGTGCTCACATACAATCAGCTTTTTCTTCTCACGAATTTCAGCTTGCTTTTGTGGCGGAACAACGTTGAAACATCCACCACAAGCACCTCTGTCTACAGGTACTACGGCCAATCTGTTTCTTACGTTACCACGAATTTTGTCATAAGAGTTTAGCAGTCGCTCTTCTATAGCTTTGGCAGCTTTGGCCCTTCCTTTCATCAACTTATCTTCCTCGTCCTGACTTTCTGATGAAATTACCTCAAGTTCCTTTCGTTTGCTTTCAAGGTCTTTTTTTCTTTCCTCCAAAGCATTTTTTGTATCTTCAATCTCCTCGTTCTTTGCTTCGATTTTCACCTGAGACTCTTTGATTCTTTTTTCCTGAAGTTGGATTTCCAATTCCTGTAGTTCCATCTCCTTGGTGATAGCATCATATTCGCGGTTGTTGCGAACGTTCATTTGCTGCTCTTTATACTTTTCGATCAGCTTTTCAGAATCCTTGATGCTGGTTTTGTTATTGGTAATGGAAAGCTCTAGGTCTTCGATTACCTGATTGTGGTTTCCTACCCTTGTTTCGTATCCTGCGATCTCATCTTCAAGATCCATCACCTCTTCTGGAAGAGCCCCTCGAATCTTTTCAATTTCGTCTAATTCTGAATCTATTGATTGTAATTTCGAAAGTGCTTCTAGCTTCTGCGCAACCGTATTTTCCATGTATTTTTAAGAATATTTTATTGGATTTGTTACCACCTCAGATAAATGGAGTGCAATATTAGCGAATTTTTCTTTTAAAAAATCATAAATCAATTCTTTTGTAAATACCTCAGACTCATAGTGTCCAATGTCCATAATCATGATTTTTTCCTCTGCATCAAAGAACTCATGATACTTGTAATCGGCGGTGATAAATACGTCTGCATTGGCACCTTTGGCCTTGCCTAGAAGAAAGCTACCAGCTCCACCACAAACGGCAATGCGCTTCACCTTTTCTTTATGGATGGCGGTGTGTTTTATCACTTTCAAATTGAATGTTTCTTTGATTTTTGCAATGAATTCGGAAGTCCCAATTTCATGAGGGAGCACCCCGATCATTCCAGCTCCAACTTCCTGGTTGATATTGGATAGCTCGGTGATGTAGTAAGCGACTTCTTCATAAGGATGCACATTGCGCAAAGCACTGATAACTTTCCCTCTTAGGTGACTGGAAAACATGAGTTCAATGCGTTCTTCTTTTACTTGCTCATCTTTTCCAAATTGACCTATGTGCGGGTTGGCTTTCTCACTGGGTTTGAAGGTACCTGTGCCTTTTGTGCTAAAACTACAATGGCTATAGTTGCCTATTTCTCCAGCGCCAGCTTCATAGAGTTTGTCTAATACTTGCTGGGTATTTTCCTTTGGACAGAAAGTGACCAATTTAGCGAGTGTTGATTTTTTGGGTGAAAGGATTTTCTGATCCTGAAGTCCAATCAAATCTGCAATTTTTTTATTGACACCCGTGTTTACATTGTCCAGGTTGGTGTGTATCGCGTAGATGGCAATGTCATTCTTGATGGCCTTGATGACAGTGCGTTCCACATAGTTTTTACCAGTTAATGATTTCAGTCCTGAAAATACAATTGGGTGGTGGGAGACAATTATGTTGCAGTTGGTATCAATAGCCTCTTGAACAACATCTTCAACACAATCCAGTGAAATGAGTACTCCTGTGAGTTCATCATTTTGATTGCCGGTTATCAACCGGGCATTGTCGTAACCTTCCTGGTAGGATGGGGGTGCCCATGCTTCAAGCTCTTTGATGATATCTTTAATCTTAGTCATAAAGGTATGAATGTATTCGAACGATCAATTTAGGGTATTTGCAGAAAACCTATTGGAGCCTAGACATAAAAAAGCGGTGATCGTTCACGAAAACAATCACCGCCCACAAATCAAAAATGCTTATTTAGTTAAGGAAGGAGTATTTCTCACCATACTCCAGCATTTGCTTGGTGAAGTCATTCGGATAGCTTACTTCTACATCTATTATTTCCCCGCTATCATTGGTCTTTGGTATGAGTACCGGATTGATGAACCCTCCGTATGGTGCTGATTTCACAGAGCTTGATCTTTCCAAAACTTCCCTATGGATGTCTTGATCTACTTTTACTCCGTAATTTTCGATCAGGTTTCTGCCTGCCTCATAGTCTCCTTCTGATTTGATCCGTTGCACTTCTCGTAACAACTGGCCAAATAGTGCTCTCAATTTATCATAGTCATTTATGTTGAAATAAGTTTTCCCTTCTCTGGTTACTTTCTCAATTACATTGTCAGCTTTTCCCTTTTCATAAGCCCATGCAGACACCATCTGCCTGTTTCGCATGTGCGCTTCTTCTATGTTGTCACCTAATTCGATTCTTCTAAGCTGAAGCATAAGGCCATTCAGGATATATCCGTCATATTCTTCTTTGCCTACTTCCAGGCTTTCCACCAATCCCAGCTCAACGAGTTTTGGATCAAGCAAATAGTATAGAGCCACCAGGTCGGCTCGGCCTTCCTCTAGGGAAGACCTGTAATTCTTCAAAGTTTCTCTTGGTGTGCCTACTCCAGGGTTTAGTTTACCGGAAGCATGACCCACCACTTCGTGAAGAGCTGTATGCATTTTGTCCCCAAGCCTCTTGTGTTTAGCGGCCCTGTCTATTTCCTCCTGATCATGAGCAAACTCTTTCAGCAGGCCTCCACCACCTGCTTGGGCATAGGCCTCTGTGATATTACCGAGACTTACGGATTTTGATCCATGCTTTGCTCTAATCCAATTGGCATTGGGCAGGTTGACTCCAATAGGAGTAGAGGGAGATGCGTCTCCTGATTCACCTGCAACCGTCACTACTTTGTAGCTAACACCTTTTACGCTTTCTTTTTTATGCTCATGCATAATAGTGCTATTGTCCTCAAACCACTGCACATTTTCTTCAAGTACCGCCATTCTTGCGGATGCATCGAAATTAGTAATTTGAACAATGGATTCATAGGACCCGCGATATGCTTTCGGATCATTGTAGACTTCAACAAAACCTTGAATGTAATCTATGTCACCTTCTTTAGTGGCAGCCCAAACGATATTGTATTCATCCCAGGTCTTCAAATCACCTGTTTTGTAATAGCCAATGAGCAGCTCAAACCCTTTTCTCTGAGACTCGTTTTCTGCTACGCCCTTTGCGAGTTCCAGCCATTTGACGACTTCTTGTAAAGCATCGCCGTACATCCCTCCAACTTTCCATAGTTCTTCTTTCAGGTTTCCACTGGCATCTCTTATGAGTTTAGAATTGAGGCCGTAAGAAATTGGCTCTTCAATACTGGGATCAATCATGGATGAATAGTAGGCGTCCACTTCATCGGCGGAAATGTCTGGAGCATAAAAATTTGTGGCAGAACCGAGTAAAAGACCATTGTTAGGGTCAAGGTTTACTTTCTTGGCATCAACTTCGGGATCGAATATGGCGGATATAGCATCAGCGCTGAGTTCAGTATCGGTTGCACTAAGAAGAGAGGCAAAGTAGTCTTGACTAAATTCCGGAGTAAACTTCTGATTGCCATAGTGGTGATGGATGCCATTGGAAAACCAAATTCGTTTGGTATATGTAATAAAGTCCTGCCATTCCTGTCCTTTTGCAAACCTTAGTCTCTTGAAATATGTGATAAGTTCTTCCCAGACACCTGACGGCTCATTTATTGAAATATCCTTTATGATTTTTTCAAGTGCTTTTCTGATGACTAGATTGTGACGATAGTTTTGATCCCAAAGGATATCACGGCCTGACAAACCAGCTTGTGTTAGGTAGTAGACCAATTTCTTTTGATCCAGAGATAACTTTTCAAAGCCCGGGATTTGATACCGCAGAATTTTTAGATCAGCGAACTCTTCAGTGAAATACTTGAAGGAATCTTTGTTTTCATTGGTATTGTTGACTTGCTCCTTTTGAGGAGTACAGGCGACTAGCAGTGCGAGTGCAATTAAGGAAATTAATTTTTTCATTTTTGAGTTATACTATGATGAATTTATGCCTGCAATTTATGACCCTGAGTTCAGAATTTCAACCCATCCACAATGGTTGGCGGGTATCGAACATGAAGGGTGAAAGTGTGGTATGGACGGTGTGAATCTTGCATTCAAAATGTGCCTGGTGGCACATAATTATAAGCTTCCAATTCTTTCAACTCTGAGATTGGCCTGCAGACACCATTGTCTATTAAAATGATCCTGTCCGATGTACTTATGATATTTCGGTAGTCATGGTCGGTGATAATAAAACCTTTGTTGTGTCTATTTTCTTTGATCAGCGCAGCTATCTTTTCTTTATACAAAGGCTCTACTCCCGAAAATGGCTCATTTATCAGCACAAACTTCACATTGAGATGAATCAAAAGGTATAGCGAAACATATTTGAGCTCTCCTCCAGATAATTCCCTCACACGTTTATCGAGTAGCTCACTGACTCGCTCTTGTGAAAATATCCACTCTCTTTTCTCTTTGTTTGGGAAATAAATTTTGAAGACATTTTCAACCTTAGCATTTGCTGGTAAAAAGTCATGTTGTGGAAGATAAGCTATCAGGTCTTTATTGGCGAATGCTTTGGCATAAGGCACTTTGTCAATTCGAACATTCTTATCAAATGTACTTTGACTTCCAAATATGATCTTTAAGAGTGTAGATTTTCCACAACCATTTCTTCCCAAAATACCAACAATATCCCCGGTTTCACATTTCAGATAAACATCGCTAAGGATAGCCCTATTATCAAAATTGACTTGTACACTGTCTACCTCTAGTTCGTGTTTACTCATAGAAAAACAGGATCAATAGGTTGTTTGCATTTACAATGAGTACACAAAAGGCAATGTTGGTTAAGGCAGAATAGCCAAAAAGTTTAAGTCTGGAAAGACCTTTGTTGAAGTAGAAGTAGTATTCGTTCTTTCTTAAGAACTCAAAAAAGAAGATTGACAATAAGAATCCTGCGGTTAGCCAGGTGGTGAAGACGGTATGCCAAAATTCTAATCCTACACCCAGGCCAAGGATGCTCATGGCTAAAGAAAATGAAATATTGAAACTCTGAATTCTTTTATAAAAGTGCAGAAATGCCCTCATATGTTGACGATAGTGTGAAAAGCCTGTTAACTAAACAAGCCATGTAACTCAACGTCAATCCGGGATACTATATTGGCAAAGTCTTCAGGCTTATTTACAAAATCCAGGTCATTCACATCGATGATTAGAAGCTTGCCTTCTTTGTAGCTGGATATCCAATCAGTGTAATGTTCATTGAGTCCCTTGAGGTAGTCTATCCTAATTGCATTTTCATAGTCACGCCCCCTGATTTCAATGTTGTGAACGAGCTTACTTATATCAGACTTCAGGTATATCAGCAAATCTGGGGCCTGTACAAACTTGATCATTGAATCAAAAAGTGTTTGATAGCTTTGGTAATCCCTTTCTTTGAAATAGCCTTGTTTATAGAGGCTCTTGGCAAAAATGTAGGCGTCCTCATAGATCGTACGATCCTGAATGACGGTCTTTTCACCGGATCTTACTTTGTTGATCTGCTCAAAGCGACTATTAAGAAAGTACACCTGTAGGTGAAAAGACCACTTGCTCATATCGCCATAGAAATCAGCCAGATAAGGATTGTTTTCTACGTCTTCAAATTCAGGCTGCCAGCTATAGTGCTTAGCCAGCATTTCAGTTAATGTAGTTTTTCCAGCACCAATATTGCCAGAAACCGCGATATGTTTGGGATGATTATTCATTCTTAATGTCGTATGCCTCATTCACATACAATTTGCAAATTAATAGTGGCAATTGATTAAATCAATCACCAAAAACTTTTGCTAACTTTCCTAAACCCAAAAATTTAATTTCACAAACATGGCACAAAACTATATCAGCATAGAAAACCTCAAGTTCTTACTATATAAGGTGCATAAGATTGAGGAACTATTTCAGCACCCCTACTATTCAGATTACACAAGGGAGTCCGTCGATATGATGATCGATTCTGGTAAGGATTTCGCTGATAGGGAGCTTTTTCCATATTTCACTGAGATGGACAGGCAGGGAGTGAGTATGGAAGGAGACAGGGTGGAGGTACATCCTCAGGTGTATAAGGTTTTATCTGAGTTGGGTGATTCTGGTTGGCTCAATGCGACCTATACTTTTGATCAAGGCGGTATGCAACTTCCGCGTTTGGTCGCGTATGCTGTAGAGGGCATTTATACTGCTGCTAATAATTCCGGGATTGGTTATTCTATGCTAACCGCAGGTGCAGCTCGATTGATTAATTCCTTTGGTAGCCAGGACCTGAAGGACAAATATGCCAGCGAGATGTGTGCAGGAAAGTGGCAGGGCACAATGGCACTTACCGAACCCCAAGCAGGGAGTTCACTATCAGATATTGTAACGAAAGCCGTAAAAAATGATGATGGCACTTTTTATATAACAGGGCAAAAAATCTTTATCTCCGGTGGTGACTATAGTGATGTGGAGAATGTGGTCCACCTTATGTTGACAAGGATTGAAGGAGCACCTTCGGGAGCCAAAGGAATTTCTTTATTTGTTGTGCCAAAGAAAAGAGTTGTCAACGGGGAGCTTGAGAGTAATGATGTGACTACCGCTGGGCTATTTCATAAAATGGGGCAAAACGGTTATGTTACAACCCACCTGATGATGGGAGAAAAAGATAATTGCGTTGGTTATCTTTTGGGAGAGGAGAATCAAGGGCTAAAGTATATGTTCCAGATGATGAACACTGCCAGGATTGAGGTAGGTATGTACGGTGCGGCCATAGCCTCCGCGGCATATTATGCTTCGTTGGAGTATGCTCAGGAAAGGAAACAAGGAAGAAATCCAGCATCGAAAAATCCAGTGGATGAACCGATATCTATAATTCAACACGCAGATGTAAGAAGAATGCTTTTTGCTCAAAAGGCATTTGTGGAAGGGGCTATTAGTCTGTTGTTTGAGTGTGGAAAATATGAAGATCAGCTGAACGTATTAGAGGGAGAAGAAAAACAAAATAGCCACTTGTTGCTCGAATTACTCACGCCAATAGTGAAGACATACCCAACTGAAAAAGGTATTGAATCAGTGAGTAATGGCATGCAAATTTTAGGAGGCTATGGCTATTGCGTGGATTTTCCATTGGAACAATTATATCGTGATATCAGGATCAGTACTTTGTATGAGGGCACTACAGGCATTCAGTCTTTGGATCTATTAGGAAGGAAAATGATCATAAACGATGGTAAAGCTGCTAAACTCCTATTGGCTGAAATTCAAAAGACGATGAAAACTGCAAGCTCTTACGAGGAGCTTAGCAGTCCACTTGCTTCTTATGCAGAATTTTTGGAAGAATACACTGGAGTCTACTCAAAGTTGATATCAATAGCCCAATCCGGCAAGATTGAAGAGTTTCTGATGGATGCTAATCTCTTCATGGAGTTGAGTAGCATAGTAGTGGTTGGTTGGCAATGGTTGAAACAAGGAATTGCGGCAATTGATATGAAGCAGACTGGTGCTTCTATAGATTTTTGCGAAAGCAAACTGCAAACCCTAAAATACTTCTTTGCCTATGAGGTTCCTAAGTCGAAAGGCTTGATTGCTCGTTTAATGGATGGTGAATCAATCACAATCAAAGGCGATAAGGAGTATTTGATGTAGTCAGATTTTTAGCTCCTGAGTCAAGGCCTGATACTCTTCTGGAGTATTGGCATTTTTCAACACTTTCTCATCATCCAGTTTCACCAACTCTATATCCGAATTGATAAGGACTTTTCTTGGGCATGAATAACCCAAGCTAAGGAAGTACAACAATCTGGCATATGCTCGTGGCTCCCAGATCGTAATCAAAGGCTCAGGAAACTGGGTTTCTGAATTGTGGAAAGCGGTTGCAAGCTTGGAAGGATTTCTATTCTGAATTAAATACTTCAAAGTATCCTCGTTGAGTAGCGGTTGGTCACAGGCTGTAACCAGCCAGGCTATATTTGGGTTTTTTTGAAAGGCAGATAAAATGGCACCATAAGGTCCAAGCCCAATGTGCACATCTTCGATTACATTGATTTTTTCTAAGAATTCATCCTGTTGATCAGCACGAATGGAAATAAAACTTTCTTTAGTGAATCTGGAGAGCAAATCTTTCATATAAACCCTTTGCTCGATTCCGTGATACTGAATTTTCCCTTTGTCGCAATTCATTCGCGTGCTTTTTCCACCCGCAAGTACCAACCCATTAAGATCCGCAGCTTGTTTTTCTATTTCCTTTTCAACAAATCTTGCCACTTCATCAACATCGTTTAATTGGAATTTGGGCAACTCGTCAATATTAGGAATATGATCAGATAGATATTGCGGAATATCTGATGCACCTTCCTGAAATAATACTAATACCACGTCAGTCAGTTTATTGAGTTTCTTTTCCAGGGGCTTTTTGGCATCAATAACGATTATCTGCTTTTGACCTAAATAATGATTTCCATTGATGAGAACAGCATCTTCATGAGAAAAATTTTGTCTAAAGTCAAACTCATTAAGGGAGTGCTTCTGATCGAACCGGTTAAAGTCGATCTTGTCCACATATTCGTTGGTCGCTCCATAGGTCAAAGCACTATTTGAATCCTCGATACCCTCATCAGCTCCTTTGTGGTCGGCATCTACATATCCAATATTATATTTTGATGATAACCTTGAAATGATTTCAAAAGACAACTTTTTAATATTTACACAAGGCGTACCAAGAATGGCAAATTCTGTCTTGTTGAACCTGCCAATATTGGCTTTGGTAATTTTAGCGTGCTTAACGTGCTTTTTCATTCTAGTAGTATCTGATTATTCCCTATTGAAGTCACTTTTCCCACCACTTTTCGCAATTAATCTCGTTTCGGAAATTACGATATCGTGGGAAATAGCTTTGCACATATCATATATGGTGAGTGCGGCAACACTTGCGCCAGTTAAGGCTTCCATTTCGATACCGGTCTTTGCAGTAATAGAGCAAGTGCAATCAATAATAACGTCATCATTTACGGATCTGATATCAATATCACAACCTTCCAGGCCTAAGGGGTGACACAATGGGATTAGATCACCTGTTTTTTTAGCGGCCATGGTACCGGCTATTATGGCTGTTTGAAATACGGGACCTTTTTTTGTCATGATTTCTCCCTCGCTCAACAAATTGGTAATTTCTGGCACAAGTTTTACTATGCTCCTTGCTTTTGCTACTCGATTGGTCACCTTCTTTTCTGAGACATTGACCATCGAAGGATTGTCGTCTTGATCCAAATGACTTAAGCTCTTTTCCATGCTCTTAAATGAAGTAAAATACCTAAACCTATTATCTTGCTTTGAATTACGAAATTAGAGAAAATAAGCATGATAAGCTCAAATGAGGCACAGGATATTGTGATGTCAAACACCGTTGATTGGGGTGTTGAGGAAGTTGAAGTTTCTGACTGTGTCGGTCGCGTGTTGCGTGAAGGTGTAGTGGCTGACAGGGATTTTCCTCCTTACAATCGGGTGACGATGGATGGGATAGCCATTAAGCATTCAGATTTTGAGTCGGGTATTAGAGAATACAAAATCACTCATTTACAGACTGCGGGTGCTCGGCAACATGGCTTAAAAGGCACTGGAAATGCTCATGAAATTATGACTGGAGCTGTATTGTCCGATGGAGCAGACATCATTGTTCGATATGAAGATTTGACCATCGAATACAATGGCGAAGAACGCCTAGCGAAAGTAAATAACGAAGGAATTCCTCAGTGGAAGAACG
Source organism: Cyclobacteriaceae bacterium (assembly GCA_049115735.1). GTDB lineage: Bacteria > Bacteroidota > Bacteroidia > Cytophagales > Cyclobacteriaceae > CAXBNB01. The sequence goes on from JAGDZP010000013.1 coordinate 168,238, forward strand.
TTCATAAAAAAGGCTCTGATAAGCGAAAAGGAGATTTGCTCATTAGCTCTGGTAAAAAACTTATGTCTTCTGATGTAGCAGTACTTGCGACGGTAGGCTGTGAAAAGGTGAAAGTCTCGAGGTTGCCAAAAGTTGCTATTATTTCAACAGGCGATGAACTTGTCGAAGTAGGAAAAGAGCCTCAGAATCATCAGATCCGTATGTCAAACTCTATTATGATTCAGGCCAAGTTGAATGACTTAGGAGTAGCCAATGAGCGATTTCATTTAATGGATGATTTTGACTTGCTCAAGGAAAAAATAGAAAGAATAATTGAGGAGTTTGATGTTATACTAATGAGTGGAGGAGTGTCGAAGGGAAAGGCAGATTATGTTCCAGAAGTTTTGGATCAACTTGGTGTTCAAAAATTGTTTCACAAGGTAGCCCAAAGACCAGGCAAGCCTTTTTGGTTTGGGAAATTTGGAGAAGAAAAATGTGTATTCGCCTTGCCAGGCAATCCAGTTTCTACTTTTATGTGTTTTGTGGTCTATTTTCTACCCTGGTTGCACAAAAGCCTCAGGTGTATTGAAAATTCTGATCATTTTGCGATTCTAAATGAAAATGTTTCTTTTAAACCAGCATTGACCTATTTTATGCAGGTTCATTGCAAGTCTGATGTAGATGGAAAAAACCTTGCTGAAGTAAAGCAGGGTGGAGGTTCAGGCGATCTATCTAACCTCGTACAGTCCAATGGGTTTTTAGAAATGCCCCCTAAAAAGGGGTCGTTTGAAAAAGAAGAAGCCTTTAGAATCTATTTGTACTAGAATTCTTGGCATAAATATCTTCACTTTTCTCTGTATTAAATGGATTAAAAGTCAATGTGCTGTCCTTGCATCCTAAGAATCCCATGAAGAAAACATAGAACGAAAAGCAAATCCAAAACCGAAAGTATTTTCTTTTTTTCATATTTCAATATTAAATATGATTATACCAAGCAAATATACAACTGTATATGTTAACACTTATTGTGCCAAAAAATATAATTTTTAACTTTTCGATTAACGAATACTAATCTTAGACCAATTGAAGATAGAATGGTTTAAAATGAGAATTGGTCTCAGGAAAATAAAGCCAGTTTGGGAAGGAATTAAATGTTGGGTTTGCTAGACATATTCCCCTAGCTGTACCTGGGGATATATTTCAGCATAGGTTTTAATCTCCGTCTGATTAATCCTGCGATAGACGTGATGCCTTTTTATTTTTGAAATGTCGTTTACTCCTGTGGCTCCCATAAATTCTACGAAACTATTTACAGTCTCCTCATGGAAATTGGCCACACGGCGGACTTTGTCATTCACAACCAGGCCTTTCACGAACCTTGGATCTTGTGTTGCTACTCCACTAGGGCAGTTATTTTTATTGCACTCTAGCGCCTGGATACAACCAAGGGCGAGCATCATGCCTCGTGCGCTATAACAGGCATCTGCACCAAGTGCAAAAGCACGGAACATATCAAAGCCAGTAAGGATTTTTCCTGAAGCCAGAATTTTAATGTCTTTTCTAAGATTGTAGCCCCGAAGCTGATCTGATACAAATGCCAACCCTTCTCTCAGAGGCATTCCAATAGAATTAGAAAACTCAAGTGGAGCAGCTCCTGTTCCGCCTTCACCACCATCTACAGTAATGAAGTCGGGCTTAATTCCAGAAATCTGCATGGCAATACAGATATCAGTAAATTCAATTTTGTTGCCTACGCACAATTTGAAGCCAACAGGTTTTCCACCAGAGAGCTCACGCAACTTCTGAACGAATTCTAGCATTTCCGGTGGATTTGAAAATTCTTTGTGGCCAGGAGGTGACATGACTGTTGTATGAGGTTCAAGGCTTCTAATTTTAGCTATTTCTTCGGTGTTCTTTACGGCAGGTAATATACCCCCATGCCCAGGCTTGGCTCCTTGCGAAATCTTTATTTCAATCATCTTCACATTATCGGCTGTTGCTTTCTTAGCGAAGAGCTCCCCATCGAACCGGCCTTCCTTTGTTCTGCAGCCAAAGTATCCTGTACCAATTTGCCAGATCAAATCACCTCCTGGCTCGGCGTGATAAGGGCTAATGGAACCCTCCCCAGTATTGTGTGCAAATTCTCCTTGTTTTGCTCCTCCGTTGAGTGCGAGAATAGCACGGTAACTTAGTGCACCAAAGCTCATCGCCGATACATTTAAGATGCTGGCACTATATGGTTTTTTGCAGTCTGGTCCGCCTATCTTTACTCTAGGATGGCTATTCAGGTCGTGATGGTCTAAAGGGCTAATGGAATGATTAGCCCACTCATAACCTTCCTCGTATACATCTACCTTTGTTCCAAATGGATTGGTGGAAAGTACTTTCTTAGCGCGTTGGTAGACAATAGACCGATACATCCTGCTAATGGGAGATGCTTCAGTCTCAGATTCGATGAAGTACTGGTATATCTTAGGCCTTAAGTCCTCAAGGAACCATCGTCCCCAACCGACTACAGGAAAATTCCTTCTCAGCGTATGCTTTTGCTCCAGCATATCATAAATTCCCAAAAGCACCAGCGGGCCTATGACCGTTAATGCCCATAATATTGGTGGCCAATACATCGCAGTAATGCCTATTATGGTAAGAAAGGTGATGCTCAGAAGAATAAAAGGTTTTCTCATAGCTTATGTAGTTTAGGATTTAGCGGATGAAGATAGCAAAAAATAGTTTTCTCGTTCAAGGAAATGATAAATTAATAACCATCCCAAGAGCATGAACTTCTCTAAATTTATTTTGGTCTTTGTGCAACCTCTTGGTTTGCACTTTGTCCATTAATCAGAATAAGATAGATTTTTGAAAGCAGCATCAAAAAACATGCATCAAGAGTTGGTTGAGCTGGCCTCTGCGAATGACAGAAGTGCCCAGTTTGAATTGTATCAGCTATACTCTAAGGCCATGCTGAATGTAAGCTTCAGAATAGTGAATGATCGAGATGAGGCGGAGGATGTTTTGCAGGAGTCATTTATTGCCGCTTTCAAAAGTATTAGAAATTATCGCGGGGAATCTTCCTTTGGTTCGTGGCTTAAAAGAATTGTGGTAAACAATTCCCTGAACGTGCTGAAACGCAACAGATTCGAATTCTCCGATATTGACGAATTCGAAGAGGTAGGAGAGGAAGAAATAGAGACAGAGCTGTTAGATGTGAATCAAATTAAGACAGCCATAGCACAACTTCCGGGCGGGTTTAGAACGGTACTTTCTCTTTATCTGCTGGAGGGTTACGATCACAGAGAGATTGGTGAGATTTTGGAGATATCAGAATCCACTTCTAAATCTCAATACAATAGGGCCAAAAAGAAGCTAAGAAGTATTTTAAAAGAAAATTATCAATATGAAAGATAACTTAGAAGAGTTTGTAAAATCAAAACGGACGGAGTTTGATGCCGAATTACCGAGTAGTAATTTGTGGTCAAATATCGAAGCAGAGCTTCCAAAATCTCAAACGACAAACGATTTGAGCTGGGTTTGGAAGGTAGCCGCAGTTTTATTTCTCATCAGTACTACTTACTTGATTTTTGAAAGAGAGACATCATCCCCTGTGGTCACAGCTACCGAAACTTTAGAGGGTGATGGTTATAGCGACGAACTACATGAAGTAGAAGGTTACTATTCACAGCTGATAGCTGCTAAGAAAAAAGAAATACAATCCTATGACATCTCCAACGAAGAATTGTTAGGTGATATTCATTCCCTGGATTCGATGTATTTGGAATTGAAAAATGATTTAAAAGTCAACCAAATGGATGACAGATTGATAAATGCGATGATTCGAAATTTGCAACTAAGAGTCGACATTTTAAACAAACAGTTAAACATTTTGGAACAAATTAAAAAAGTAGAGAATCATGAAGAGCTTAGTATATAGAATGATCGTTTTTTGTTTGTTGGGCTTAATGAGCCTGTCAGCATTAGCGAAAAATTTAGATTCAGAAAAGAAGAGAATGATCGAAAAATCGTATCGCGTAGGTGCGGATCACAAACTTGATATACAGAACAAGTTTGGTCGGGTTCACATCAATACCTCAGCAACAGATCGTATAGATGTTTCGATCGAAATAATTGCCAGAGGAAGTAATGATGAACGAGCTCAAAGAATTCTGGATAAAATAGATGTTGATATTCAGGATAGTGGAAAGTTGCTCAAGTTTGAGACTAAACTTAATGGTATCAATAGTAAGAATTCTGAAACTTTTGAAATCAATTATACTGTGCAAATGCCCAAAAGAAATCCTTTGAAACTGAACAACAGTTTTGGCGATACTTATGTCGGAGATTTGACTGGAGAAACTGATATTGACGTCTCATATGGCGACCTCAAAGCAGGTAGTATCACAGGCCGCTCAAAACTTAAAATCTCATTTGGTGATGGAGAAATTGACAGGTTTATGTCTGGAGATGTCGAAGTGAAATACTCTGATGTAGAATTTGATGAGCTCGGGGATGTAAGGATCGAAGATGGTTTTTCGGATGTAAGCATAGACAAGGCTGGCAATCTTGACATTACCTGCAAGTATGGTGAGTTTGACCTAGGTGAATTGAAAAGTGCAACGGGGTATGTAGGTTATTCAGATTTTAAGGTGGATAGGCTACACAATTCTATTGAAATGGAGACGGCTTACTCCGGTGGATTTAAGATTGATGAGATTTCTAAAAGCTTTAAGAATATTGACCTGAAAGGAAAATTCGGTTCATTTAAGCTTGGATTTGAAGAGGGAGTAAATGCTACTTTTGAATCACGAGTTAAATATTGTAATCTTGACTATGATGATTTGGATGTCGAGCTGACGTATAAAATGAAAGGTGATTTCAATAGCGAATACAGAGGCAAGATTGGAAATGGTAATGGTGGTCGTATTAAAGTTGAGTCGAGCTATGGAGACGTGAAATTCTTGGAACGGTAGACTATTCACCTCGGCTGTTTATTCACAAATCCCTCCCAAGCTAAACGCCTCGGTTGAGCCCTGATTTGAGATTTATCCTACTTACATTGTCAATTGTGCTCTGTACGTATATTTTTGCCGCTCAACCTAAACTTACACCATGGCATCAAGAGGGGCATTCAGCAATAAACTTGGATTCATATTGGCCGCAGCGGGATCAGCTGTCGGACTCGGAAATATCTGGAAATTTCCTTTTGAAGTTGAGGCCGGTGGAGGTGCCGCATTTGTTCTACTTTATCTTATATTCTGTTTTTTGTTGTGTTTTCCGGTTATGGTCACCGAGGTGGCCATTGGTAGAAAGACTGAAAAAAATGCCGTTGGCGCATTTGATGCTTTAGGATTTAAGAAATGGCGTATAGTCGGGATCCTGGGAATAGTCGCCGGAGTGGTTATTCTATCATTCTACAATGTAGTTGCTGGTTGGGCCTTTGGATATTTCATAGAAATGATCCAGGGCAATTTTGATATAGGCTCACAGTTCGGAGTATTTGTTTCAGACATTGGTAAAGTGGGAATGTATGGTGTGATATTCATGATGGTGACGGCATTTATCGTTTCGAAGGGAGTAGCAGGCGGTATAGAAAAGGCAGCCAAAATCCTCATGCCAACGTTGATTACGATGATTTTAGGACTGGTATGCTATTCATTCACCTTACCAAATGCAATGACGGGTGTTAAGTATTACCTCGTGCCTGATTTTTCAGAGATAAACCTCAGCGTGATTGGAGGAGCCCTGAGGCAAGCGTTCTTCTCGCTATCGCTAGGAATGGGAGCACTCATTACTTATGGAAGTTATCTTTCAAGGAAAGAAAATATAATTTCTTCCTCCGCTTACATTACGATTTTTGATGTTGGAATAGCATTCATTGCAGGCCTGATGATGTTCCCTCTGGTGGCATACAATACTGGTGGCGATATGTCCAACATACAAGGAGGGGCAGGACTTATTTTCGTGACCTTACCGCAAGTATTCGAATCTTTGGGTCCAAATCTTGGAGTATTTGTTGGTGCCTTTTTCTTTTTGTTGTTGTCGTTTGCTGCGCTAACTTCAACAGTCTCTTTGCTTGAAGTTCCGGTGGCCTTTGCTGTCGACCAGTTTGAGATAAGGAGAAATCGTGCTGTGGTGATTACTGCATTGGGGATATTTGTAATTGGTTTACCGTCACTTCTTGGAAATGGTTATAGCGACTTTTTTAGCAACTTTATCACCTATGTAGGAGCAGATAAAGCAACTGATTTTATGTCATTTTTCGGGCATCTGGCAGATATTATGCTTTTGCTGGGTGGTTCACTGATTGTATTCTTTGCAGCCCATATATGGAAGACCCATAACCTAACCGCGGAGCTCTCTGAAGGGTATCCGGGGTATGAAGGTTCTTTCGTTCAAAAATTCCTACACTTCACCATCAGCTATTTTTGTCCTCTGATATTGATGGTGCTTTTTGTACTGGTTGTATTGAGTCACTTCTTTGGGGTTAACCTAATAGGGTAGTGAATCGCCAAAAGGTGGAAAGAGTATCAGAAACTACTACTTCTTAATAAACGAATCCGTATATCCGTCGAGGTAGATCATATAGTCCCCTTTTTTCAGCCGTCGGAGGGGGATGACTCGACCCGATCCACTGAGAATGACCTCCCCATCTGAGTTCATGATTTGGAAATCAGAGGGTCGTGAGAGCGTGATTTTATCAGTTACCGATTTTGGAGAAAAGGTAATAGGGTCGTTAAAGTGGAAAATCTCCATTTCTTCTGAATACAAGAACCTTCCATTGGGCAAGGAATATTTTATCCTATACTTATTTCCTCCCTCGTCATAGAGAGGAAAATACACATAGTCCGCCCCTTCAAACTCCCCTTTGGCTTTTATGGTTGACACTTCATTCCAATAGCCGCCTCCAGCAAGTTTTTCCACCGTGTACACTCCCTCTCTTTTGTCACCTTTGGTATGCCATCGGATTAGAGAATCCGATATAAAAAGGGAATCGTACTTAAAGGAACTATGAAACAGGATTGCTTCAGGGTTGATGAATTTCGGTTTGCAGCTGTCCGCATGATTAATTTTTACAATAACTGGGGTAAACAAATCGACTTTCGAAAAATTCAATTTTATGGCTGACAGTCGAAGGTTAAGATCAATTTCTTTCTTGTTAACGCTTATCGATTGGATGCAAAACTTGTCAGTTTCAGCGTCATAGGGGTTTTGAATGTAAAGACTATGGCCCTGGTAAACACCAGTCAGTACGGTTTCCTGGCCGTAGGCAGTGAATAGACTCAGGATAAGCGATATGAGAAGCAAATATCTCATTGTTTTGGCTGCAAATTTCGTCTAATCAAAATACTATTTCATAACACAAAATAAGCTTAAATATCGGAAATAAATCCGATCATTCAAACCTCAATGACTCGATAGGATCAAGCTTGGACGCCCTATGTGCCGGGATGTATCCTGATGCCAAAGCAACAATCATACTAATTATCAATCCCATAAGTATCCATGTCCATGGAATAACGAAGGTATTAAGGCTCATGACCACAGCGGCCAGATTACCAAAACCAATGCCCATGACAATTCCTCCTACTCCACCGATTTGGGTGATAATGAGTGCTTCGATCAAAAATTGTTGTCTGATTTTGCCTGGTGTAGCACCCAGTGCTTTGCGTACGCCTATTTCCCTGGTTCTTTCTGTAACAGAGACTAGCATGATATTCATCAGCGCAATTGAAGCCCCTGTAAGTGTGAGGAAGGCGAAAACAAAACCGCCTAAAGTCAGCACACCAGAAAGTTCTTCAAGTTTTTCAGCAGCTGATTGTCTTTTTTTTATGTCGAATGAATTTTCACTTCCGGGACGATCTTTCCTGATAGCTTTCATCAGCCCTGTTGCTTCACCCATGACTAGGTCTATGGCCATTGGGTCTGTGACTGCTATACCGATGTTGTACCAGGAAGATTGGCCTTGGGCAATCTTTCTCCCGGTTGTCATCGGAATGATTACCGCACGATCTGCTCCATCACCCCCGCTCGAACTCCCTTGCAATTCCAAAACTCCAATTACTTTAAACTTATTTCCAAAAAATGAGATGTTGGAGTTGACAGCTTGCTCATTGTTTGAGTATAGATTGGATACCAGCTCCTGTCCAATCAATGCCACATTGGTTCCGTTTTGAATTTCAAACATGGAGAAGTTTCTACCCTTTTCGATGTTGTAGCCTTCTACTCTTATGTAGTTTTGATCACCCGCGATTACTCGAATGTTTGGATTGGTTTTTTCGGATTTTCTCTTTATTTCAGCACTTCCAGTTAATCTGAAATTCAAAGCACAAATACCGCCTCCATCGAATTGTTGAACAAACTTCCTTGCTTCATCGAAAGTTATGTTGGGGTATCTTTTCTCTGCCACACCTTGTTTTTTTCCTCTGTCAACCCTCTTATTATTTATATAGACAGTATTAGACCCTAGTTTTGAAAAACTTTCATTGATTGAGCCTTGAATAGCATCTACAGCTGTTAAAATACCCACAAGTGCAGTGATGCCGATAGCAATAATCATCGCAGTGAGGGTGGTACGAAGTTTGTTTGCAAAGATGGATTTGATGCCTTCCCTGAGGTTTTCAGAATAATTCATTGAATAGATATCTCGATGAAATATGTATATCAATAATACGAAAGACCAGGTTTAAAGCTGACATTTTCAGCTATTTATTTTCTAATAGCCGAAATCTTTTAGGTGAATATCTATTGTTACCCGAATTACGTTTAATTTCGAATGATTGAGTTACCATTTAACCTTATGATATTTATGATGAAGCGACTTATCTTTTTATTGATAATGGTCATTTCTTTTAATGCCAAAAGCTCAAGTATTCTTATTGCCATGGATGATACCCAGGCCAATCACCTAAAAGCCTACGGTATAGCCTATTGGGTGCTTCAAAATGATATTGAGGTAGACTGGCTCCTGAATTACCGCGGAGGCAGCTTTATGTTTAAATACTATCAAAAGTTTGAAAATGAGTTGATTGTAAGAGGAGTGAGCTATCAGGTAATATCTGATGCCAATACCAATCAATTGCTATCGGAAATTTCGAGTCCATCTTCCAATATGGATGCCATGAAGCTGGAGAAATACCCAAAAATAGCTGTCTACTCTCCGAAGAGCAAACAACCCTGGGACGATGCGGTTACCCTTGTACTGACTTATGCAGAGATACCATATGATGTAGTTTTCGACGATGAACTGATGTATGATGAGCTACCAAAATACGATTGGTTACATCTGCATCATGAGGATTTTACCGGGCAGTACGGTCGATTTTATAGCAATTACCAACACTACCCTTGGTATCAGCAGCAACAGCAAGAATACGAAGCTTCTGCAAACAAGCACGGATTTAGTAAGGTATCCCATTTGAAGTTGGGGATAGTGAAGAAGATACAGTCTTATGTTGCGAGTGGTGGGTTCTTGTTTGCCATGTGTTCTGCCACCGATACTTACGATATAGCGTTGGCCGCCGAAGGTGTTGACATTTGTGAATCTATGTTCGACGGAGACCCAATGGATCCAAGAGCTCAGTCAAAGCTGGATTATAAGAGAACGTTTGCATTTAAAGATTTTCTATTGGTCAAAAATCCAATGATCTATGAGTTCTCAGATATAGATACCGCTCCAAGCAAGAGAGGATTGATTGAACAAAATGATTATTTCTCACTTTTTAAATTCAGTGCCAAGTGGGACCCGATCCCTACCATGCTCACTCAAAACCACGAGCATATTATTAAGGGCTTTATGGGGCAGACTACATCATTCAAAAGTAAGCTTGTAAAATCTGATGTAATAGTACTTGGAGAAACAAAATCCATCAATGAAGCCAAGTACATTCATGGTGTTTATGGCAAGGGTTTTTGGACTTTTTACGGGGGACATGACCCGGAAGACTACCAGCACCTTGTAAATGAAGAACCAACGGATTTGAATCTGCACCCTAATAGCCCGGGTTATCGCTTGATCCTAAATAATATCCTTTTTCCTGCTGCAAAAAAGAAGAAGCAGAAGACCTGATTGTAAAATCAGACTTTACAGGGGTAGTCAAACATGCACTTCTGTTTGATTGATTCGGAAACCTTCACTGGAACATACTTTTCCCAGCCAGTATCTCCCTGACGAATCAGGTTTAATACATCATCGGAGATAATGTCGAGGTTTTCAGTTTTGGCATTTGGAATGTCCTGAATGGCACCTTTGTCGACCAGATAGTTGTAAAGCTGTGTGAGATGGCCGGGTGGGTTGAAGTTTTTTGTGGTTTCTATTTTGTTGCCGCTTTCATCCAGGCTTGGGTAGACCAAAAGTTTGACATTTTTTAGGAAGAGCTTGCCAAAGGCTTCCATGATACCACCTTTTAGGTTTTCATAGTATTGCTCATCAAACAGCCTGGCGAGATTATTCATGCCAAGTATGAATGCCACATGTGCATTGCGCGTAAACTGATTGAGATATGTCGAGAGCTTGTAGTGTTCTGGATAATTGGAAATAAGCACAGTCTGATTCAACGAGCACAAAAGGTCCACGCGATCTAGAAAGTCTGCTTCATCAATTTCCCCTTCGGAGGTCAGGTCATTTAGAGTCAGCTCAGACAGCACCATTATGTCTTGCTTTTCTGCCTGCGTGTATTTCTTAAATTCCTTTAGACTCGTCAAAAACATGTCAACCGTTACATAGGTGACAGGACGAAACCTACCGCGAAGTACCAGTATATTCTTTTTGTAGAGTGCCTCTGATGGCTGTTGCACCTTTCCCGTTTGATCAAACATAGTCGCCTGGGTCAATCCAAGCTTTACCAGGTGAAGGCTCATTAATCGATTATCTACATGATGGAAGTCCGGGCCTTTCAGCCTAAACATATCTATCTCAATTCTGTCGTTGCTAAAATTGTCAGTTAGAGAATCAATCAGCTCCTCAGGATCAGTATAGTTATAACAGCCATAAATCAGGTTAACACCAACTTTGCCCAGCACCTCCTGTTGCCAAAGCGCATCATTGTCTTTTAGTACAACATGCAAAATGCAATCATTGGGGGCTGTATTAGGATGCAGCTGAAACCTCAGACCTATCCAGCCGTGACCCTGATTCGTTTTTTTGTAGTTAATTGCCTCAACAGTGTTAGCAAAGGCAAAGAAGGTGCTACGCTTTCCTCGAATATGCAGCCTGTCAGATAACAGGTTGTATTCTTTGTCTAACATCTTATACAACTTATCCTGACAAACGTAACGTTCACTTTCGCCATAGATGGCGTCAGAAAAGGTCATGTCATAGGCGGACATGGTCTTGGCGATTGTGCCCGAAGCACCCCCGGCTTTAAAAAAATTCATTGCTACTTCCTGACCTGCCCCAATTTCAGCGAGCGTACCGTATATCTTCTCATTGAGGTTGAGTTTGAGGGCTTTGCCCTTGGTGGTGAGTTTCTTAAACGAAGGATCCATGACAATGAAATTTTCAATACAAACGTATGCTATAGAGCCTTCAATTGAAAGCTTATCCAGCCAATAAAACGTACAAAAAAATAATTCGATTCGATCGCAGGAAAAATTATGTGAAAAAGTAGTTTTTCTTTTTGTGGTAGGGTACTTATTGGGCTTGGTCTACCATTTGTATTTAGTTCTTGACGCTTAATTTTAAAACGGGTTTTTGTTTCAACTGAAAACAATTAATCTTACATATAAAACACTTGAACTAATACAGACCATCTAATTGTCATGGAAAAAATATTGGTAGCTATTTTTTTCACTACAGCATTTATATCGTGCTCAAAAAAGGAGACAGAGGAAATTAAACCTAATATCGTCATAGTACTGACTGATGATCAGGGCTGGGGCGACCTGAGTCATACGGGCAATAGCAATTTGAGTACACCAAACATTGATGCAATTGCTAAGAATGGTGTTACCTTCAATCGCTTCTATGTGAGTGCTGTTTGCTCACCTACGAGAGCAGAATTGCTCACAGGCAGGCATCACGTAAGAGGTGGGGTGTATAGTACAGGAGGGGGTGGAGAGCGCCTCGACCTGGATGAGACGACCATTGGTGATGTATTCCAACAGGCGGGTTACAAAACAGCGGCCTTCGGCAAATGGCACAATGGGATGCAATACCCATATCATCCCAATGGTAGGGGCTTTGATGAATACTATGGCTTTTGCTCAGGTCATTGGGGAAATTATTTCAGCCCGATGCTCGAACACAATGGGGAGATTGTGAAAGGTGATGGTTTTGTAATTGATGATTTTACCAACAAGGCTATAGAATTTATAGAATCAAATAAAGAAAGTCCATTTTTGGTTTACTTGCCTTTTAATACGCCCCATAGCCCGATGCAGGTACCGGATAAATGGTTTAACAAATTCAAGGATAAGGACCTGCCAATGTTGCATCGGGATGCTAGTAAAGAAGATATTGAATTCACCCGAGCAGCTTTGGCTATGTGTGAGAATATTGATTGGAATGTGGGGCGATTGACTCAGAAATTGAAGGAGCTTGAGCTAGAGGAGAATACCATATTGCTGTATTTTTCTGACAATGGCCCGAACTCATGGCGCTGGAATGGAGGTATGAAAGGCAGGAAGGGAAGCACGGATGAAGGTGGTGTACGTTCGCCACTCGTTATGCAATGGCCCGGAAAAATCAGATCAGGACATAACATCATGGAAATATCATCTGTTATGGACTTGATGCCAACGCTTGCAGATATGGCCGGAATAGCTGTGAATACCAACAAACCTGTCGATGGAATCAGCCTAAAGCCTTTGATTTTGGAAGATGGGGAAAAGTGGCAGGAAAGAATAATTATCAACCATTGGAAAGATCGGACTTCTGCCAGGAATCAGGGCTTCAGATTGGATAAGGATAATAATCTGTTTGATATGGAGGAAGATCCCGGGCAGAAGGAGGATGTGTCTAATAAGCACCCAGAAATAAAGAAGACCCTGCTAGAGGAAAAGGATAGATGGATTGATGAGGTGCTTGCTGAGTTGCCCCAGGAGGAAACCCGATCATTTCCGTTAGGCCATCCGGATTTCATATGGACGCAGGTACCCGCGCGGGATGGAGTTGCTCATGGAAATATTAAAAGGTCAAACCGCTGGCCCAATTGCTCATACTTCACTAATTGGCTGAGTGTTGATGATAAAATCACCTGGGAAATGGAGGTGTTTGAAGATGGTAAATTTGAAGTTGAGCTTTATTATACATGTGCAGAAGAAAATGTAGGAACTGTCCTGGAACTTTCTTTTGGGGATAATGGGATTAGCAAAAATATAGACGAGGCACACAATCCTACAGCTTTTGGTATGGCCGATGACCTTATAGTTAGGCAAGAATCCTATGTAAAAGATTTCAAGCCCATTAGCCTTGGAGAGATACAATTGAAAAAAGGCAAGGGCGTATTAACTCTTCAGGCCACAGAAATACCAGGGGCTGGAGCCATTGATTTCAGGTTACTTATGTTTAAAAGGATCGATTCAAATATTTAATTAAACTATATGAAAAGCATACAAGTCATTTTTACTACAATATTACTTCTAAACCTCACACTTCTTTCTTGCAATGAGAAACCAGAATTTGATCTGGTAGAAATAGAAAGAGAAAGGGTGCTGAGCAAAGCAGAAAAGTATCTGGATGCGGAACCCATAACGGTTACTGCCGATACTTGCGAAAGGAGTGCTGGCGGCATACATGATTTTTACTCAGAAGGAGATTATTGGTGGCCAAATCCGGAAGACCCAGATGGGCCGTATATCCGAAAAGATGGCATGACCAACCCGGAGAATTTTACGCGGCACAGAGAAGTAATGATTCGATTGAGCCAGGTTATTGGAGCACTTACATCAGCCTATATTGTCACTTTGGATGCTAAATATGTTGAAGCGCTAGTACCACATTTAAAAGCCTGGTTTGTAAATGAGGAAACCAGAATGAACCCGAATCTCCTGTATGCTCAGGCCATTATGGGTCGGGTGACCGGTAGAGGAATAGGCATAATCGATACAATTCATTTGATGGAAGTAGCCCAGGCTGTTTACGTTTTGGAAAAAATGGAAGCTTTGAATTCTGGTGATTTTCAATCCATAAAATCGTGGTTTTCAGATTACCTAAACTGGATAACTACGCACGATTACGGTGAAGCAGAGCGTGACAATGGGAACAATCATTCTACTTGTTGGGCAATGCAGGCGGCCACCTTTGCACGCTTAGCAGGCAATGAGGAGGTGATGAACTACTGTCGTAACATGTACAAAGAAGTGCTATTGCCAGAGCAAATGGCAAATGATGGAGGTTTTCCAAAGGAGCTTGGCCGTACCAAACCTTATGGTTATTCACTTTTTAACCTGGATGCCATGACCATGGTATGTCTCATATTAGATAATGAAAAGGAGAACTTATTTAAACATAATACTGCTGATGGTAGAGGAATGGAGCTGGCCCTGGAATTCATGTATCCTTATGTAAAACACAAAAGCTCCTGGCCATATGATCCAGACGTAATGTATTGGGATGAGTGGCCGGTTCGACACCCCTCATTGCTGTTTGGAGGGCTCAAATTGGAACGTTCCGAATACCTGCAAACCTGGAAAAACCTGGAGGCGAATTTTACTACACCGGAAATTGTAAGAAACGTTCCGATTCGCTACCCGCTTCTTTGGCTAGATCGCCCTTAAATAAGTATAATTGCAAAAATACATTTCTCAGATTACAAAATATACATACTAAACTTTTCTAATGAAGACATTAACATTCCGCAACAATGATCAAATGCCCGCAATTGGTTTGGGTACATGGAAGGCACCAGAGGGAGAAGGATATAAAGCTCTAAGGGAGGCAATAAGATTGGGGTATCGCCATATTGATTGTGCACACCTCTATATGAATGAAAAGGAACTAGGAAGAGCACTTCATGACGCTATGGCAGAAGGAGACGTTAGCAGAAAGGATTTATGGATTACCTCCAAACTCTGGAACAATAGCCATAAAAAGCATCAAGTGAAACCTGCTTTAGAAACCACTCTGGCTGACCTGCAATTAGATTATATTGACCTTTATCTCATTCATTGGCCCGTAGTGATCAAAGATGATGTGGTTTTCCCATCGGGTGTTGAGGATTTGGTAAGCCTGGATGAAGTACCATTGGAAGAGACGTGGGCTGCCATGGAAGATCTGGCGGATGAAGGCCTTGCACGCCATATCGGAGTGTCTAATTTTAGTGTTAAGAGATTGGAACAAATCAGCAAAAATGCCAGGATCAAACCGGAAGCCAATCAGGTAGAAGGTCATCCATATTTGCAACAAAATGATCTATTAGACTATTGTAAGGCAAATGGCATAGCCGTAACACATTATTCACCATTTGGCTCTAAGGATCGACCTGAGCATTTTAAAATGGGTGACGAACCAGAGTTATTAGAAATTCCGGAAATTATCGCTTTAGCAGAAAAGCATGATTGTAGTCCTGCACAAATAATATTGGCTTGGGCTGTAGGTAGAGGAGCTTCTGCCATCCCCAAATCAGTCAATCCAGTAAGGCTGAAACAAAATTTGGAGGCTTATAAAATCGAATTGAGTGCCCAGGAGATTGAGGATTTAAAAAAGGTAGATAAAAATTATCGCTTTATAGTTGGTAAATTTTGGGCAGTAGAGGGCAGCCCCTACACGCTGGAAGGACTTTGGGGATAATAATCTAATTCCTGCATACCGTCTGATTTGTTGAGACGGTATGCCAGTAACCTGTTTGTGTTACCTTGCCTCATTATTTCTACGTCATGCATACTTGATTGAGCATCTACTGGAAGGTCAATCGTTTCGGAAAATTTTCCTCTTTTACAGGAATGAGGGAGAGCTATTGATGGACTTGCAGGAGTGGATTTTCACTACTTGGGCACGAGTCTCCAGGCTCGTACCAGCTGCGGAGAATATACTATTTACTTGCACCTTCAGGCTGAACTTATTTCAGCATCTCTCTAAGCCTGTTAACTATCTGAGGGTTGCATTTGGGGTGCGGAATACCATGAATAAATAAAGCCCCTTCTTAGCAGCACCCACTGCCTGGAGCACAAGCATTCTGCAATTCAGATAGCTTGACTTTTGGTTTTTGTAAGTTCTCACCGTGTTTTTCAGCGTAGACGGTTATGCTCATAATTGCGATTTCTGACTTTTTGAATTCTTCTAACTGATCGGCATTGAGATATTTTCTAAGGATATCTTTAGGAATCACAATGGATTTGCTTTTTTGTATGGTGATATTTTCAAAACCAGCTTGCTCGATTAAGCCAAGATATTCGTCTTTTTGAATGGCACCAGCAACACAACCTGCATACATCTCAGCTTCTTTTTGCAGTGATTCGGGCAACTCTCCAACCAGCACGACATCAGAAATGCTAAAATGACCTCCAGGTTTTAGTACTCTGAAGATCTCAGAGATTACATTCTTTTTATTTGGCACAAGGTTGAGTACGCAGTTGCTGACTATGACATCAGCAAGGTTATCCGATACCGGCATTTTCTCAATATCTCCATAGCGGAATTCTACATTATTGTAGCCTAGCTTTTCTGCATTTGCTCTGGCTTTGTTGATCATTTGTTCGGTAAAGTCTATGCCAATTACCTTTCCACTCTCTCCTGTTTCGTAGCGAGCAACAAAACAATCATTGCCGGCACCTGATCCAAGGTCTATTACAGTATCTCCTTTTTTTATTTTTGCAAATTGAGTGGGCAGCCCACAACCAAGAGCCAGGTCAGCTTCAGGGTTATAGCCGTCCAACTTGCTGTAGTCGTCTGTCATAATGTTGTAAACCTCATCGGATGCAACGCTTGCACCACAACATGATGAAGCGTTTATGGCAATGTCTTGATTGGCTATTTCACTATACTTTTCTCTTACAATTTGTTTTAGTTCGTCTTCTCTCTTCATAATTTTAGATTTATAGTAATATTACGATGAAGCAAAGAAAAACGATCGAGGAAAATTTAATTTCTTGTTGAAAGTGATAAAGATCATATTTGGAAATGATCATGGTACCTCTATTCGAGTTACCATCATGCTAAACCCCAATCAAAGTCTTGCTGAATTCATTTCAGCATCTCTCCATACGTACTACTTCCATTCAAGATTCCAGGGTTTGCTTCAAGTATAAGACTGTTTGATGGACTTGACGGAATGGACTCGTGATAATTGGTCAAGAGCCTGTAGACTCGCACCGGCTAAGCTCTGTTGATAATAATTATGTTACCCTATTACATACTGACTTAAGTTTTTAACTTTATAAGTCAAGTCGAACAAAGAAAACAAATGAAGGTACTAGCTTGGATTTTGGGCTTTTTAGCTGTTGTCATAGGTGGCATACTATTTCTCATAGTGGTCAATAATAAACAGTTGAAGTCCTATGTGTTTGGTAGCATAAAATACAGAGGGGATGTTCAGATGAGTCCCGGTAATGTTAATATTCCCATAGAGCGAAAACTTCATTGGAAGAGCAAGTCAGCCTTTGGGGATAGCATTATTAAAATTATTGCTGATAAGCCAATAACCGATGAAATGCTTCTCAAAAAGGGGATCACAATAAGGATTCTCCTCGCAAGATTGGCGTTAAAACAAGGTATTCCAGAAGTCAACAGGATATTAAGAAAGCTCACTGTTTGGGGAAATTGTGGTTCCTCATGGCAGATGAATCCATTAGGGGATTACGACTTTCCACTCACTAATCTTACTACAATACTCTGGATGTTTGGAGAGCAGGAATCTATCATTTATCCTGAGACCAAAAAGTATTTGTTGGATGTCATATTATCAGAAGATGGATCCAATTTCAGCTATACTGTTCCAAAAACGCTAGGCTTGGTGATGGAAACCGAAAACCATATGCTGATGACGGAGGGATCCCGCTACCTTAAGAATAGATGGATTAGAGAGCATGGAAACCTCAATGATTATTACCACAATGAGAAAAATGGCATGGAAGAAAAGCTATTGTCTCTCATGGGGGAAATGAATCGCAATGGACTTTATGAATTTAATTCCCTCCCATATATTGGCTATACTATTACAGCCTTGTTGAACCTTGAGGCATATGCCTCTGAAAAAGTAAGGGCAGAAGCTCGGAATGTACTGGATTATTTGAATTGGAGCTACGCACTGAATAGCTATCATTTAAAACATTATCCACCAATGAGGCGGAGGTACGAAAAAGCAAGCATAACCGAGCTAACTACAGATTATCATTCGGCCTTTATGAAATCATGGCTCAGTTTTTCTTCCATTCAGAATTATGACAAGAATGTTGGAGTTGCAACCGTACATGCGATGGTGGGAGCAATCATGCCTTATCGACCGGCAGACAAAGTACTTGAAGTGCTTTTCAACAAGGAAGACGGATATTTCATTCGACAGGGCCATGGGCCTAAAGCTTCTCCAGAGATAAGCAGTGCCGGCAAGAATTTTTTAATCAGCGCAGGTGGCGTGAATAGGGGCAGGAGGTCATTAATAGTATCACGACCCATTTGCCTTTATTTAAATGATAGCTCCGATGACCTTTCAGAAATCATTCATCTTGCGGGTCCTGGTAATGATTTCATGTTGTGGAACAATACAGGTGTTTATGAGAATTTCGCTTGTGCAGCTAGGCCGGTAAATATACCGGAAGATTTCACTACTCTCTCTAACAATGGAAATTGGTCTGTGTATCTCAAAAATGGTGTAACCATTGTGGTCTATTCTACAGACAGTCTAGGCCTTTTTGCAGTATTTGAAGGTATGGATCCGCCTTCCATTTTTGAAAGAGTTTTAAAAGAGAATCCTGATCCTGAGGTACTTAAAAATCGCTTCAAATTTCCAAATGGACCATTGCTTGAATTGGATGTATTTGCAGAAAAACATCAATGGGTAATGGTCGCCAAAGATGGAGAGAAGCTCAATCGTGATTTCGATTCCTGGCCATTGATTCAAGGAGATTTATGAATTTCTTTTCCTTCTTATCTACTATTTGATTTCTCTTCTTCCAACGGGCTCCTATGACTGGTAGAACCAATATACCCGTTAGCCAATAAACAAAGCTGGGAATTGGCAATGGATCGCCTTTGGCGTAGGAGTGTAGGCCTGATAGGTAGTAGTTCAGTATGAGAATCTTTTCTTTATATACTACCAAAATCCTCGTTCTTTCTCAAACTCTAGCAATACTCATAACAAAGCCTGAAATTGTTTTTTTGTTTTATTCTGAAAAAAATTCGATTACTTAAAACTTTTTTCAGTCGACGTGTTCTTAATGGAGAGGAGAATAAAAAATAGCAATAATACTGCTCATCATTCACAAAGGAGACTGGAAGTTTACCCTTCCTCTAGACTCTGTCGACTTTTCAACTACTACAATGATGGAACCTGAAAATAACGAAATTACGCGAATATTATTCAATACGGCTAAAAGAAGGGAGTTGCAGCAACAGTATATGGGTATGTGATTTTTCCAGCCTCATGAAAGGAAAATTTGCTCGGTTTATGTAACATTAAGAATGACAAATTTGAAATGTGATTATTTTCTTGTATTCAGGCACTTCTGGTTGATTGTGTCTGTATTTTTTATTTACGCTTGTCAAAGCCAAAAACCAAACGTAGTATTCATTCTAGTAGATGACCTGGGATGGAGTGATCTTGGTTATTCAGGAAGTACTTTCCATGAGACGCCTAATATAGATGCGTTTAGTAAGACGAGCATACAGTTTACCAATGCCTATGCCTCTGGCTCTGTGTGTTCACCTTCACGCGCCGCAATTATGACCGGTAAACACCCCGCAAGGTTAAACATAACAGACTGGATTCCCGGTGCGATACCAAAAGGAACAAAGCTGAAAGGCCCGGATATATTGAATGAACTTCCATTGGCGGAAACCACATTGGCTGAAGTTTTCAGGCAAAATGGTTACGCTACTTTTTTTGCAGGTAAATGGCACTTGGGTGATGAAGGATTTTTCCCAGAAGATCAGGGATTCGATATCAACCTTGGCGGCCATCATCGTGGGAGCCCGCCTGGTGGATATTATTCTCCCTATAAAAACCCAAAACTTTCCGATGGTATAGAAGGGGAGTACCTAACAGATCGTTTGACCAGTGAGGCTATCAGTTTTCTTGACAGTTCAGGAGATGACCCATTTTTTCTCTATTTGCCATACTATACCGTGCACACCCCAATTCAACCTAACCTGGAATATATTGAAAAGTTTGAGAAAAAACTGCCTGCCATGTCGCTTGGTGAGATGAAGACGAAGGAGGAACGGGATGGGATAACGGTTCTTGAGCAGCGAAACCCAGCTTATGCGTCTATGTTATATGCTCTTGATAAAAATATTGGAAGGTTGATTGAAGGCCTAAAACAAAAAGGTATATATGACAATACTATTGTGGTATTTACCTCTGACAATGGAGGGCTTTCTACACTTCACAAAAACAGGAAGCTGGCACCCACTGCGGTCTTACCGCTCAGAGGGGGCAAGGGTTGGTTATACGAAGGTGGCATTCGCGTTCCACTGTTGATCAAGCCAATAGATTATAATGAAGTTTCAAGAGTTACGGATGCTCCAGTTGTAGGGCACGATTTTTATCCGACTTTGCTTTCAATGGCTGGAATTTCATCTCACGAAAACCACGCGATGGATGGTATTGATCTGGAACCGCTATTGAGTGGGAGTAATGAGATAAGCCGGACAGGGTTGTTTTGGCATTATCCCCATTATCATGGTAGTGCCTGGACTCCTGGAGCGGCCATTCGAAGTGGTAAATGGAAACTCATTGAATTCTTTGAAACCAATACGATAGAGCTGTACAATTTAGATGAAGACATTTCAGAGATGAATGACCTCTCCGATCAATTTCCTGCCAAAGTGAAGGAGCTGACTGAAAGGTTGCACGAACTTCAAAAGTCTGTAGGAGCAAAGGGAGTGGTTGACAATCCGGAGTTTACCGGTATCTAAGATGTGCAGTATTCATAAGCCGACTCAAGTCCGAATAGTTTTGACATCCCCTGTAATTATTTATAGCTTAGTCTTTCCCTAATTATTACTACAACCATCGTCTATGATGCACAGGTTTTTGCGCATACTGGTCATTGTCTTCCTTGCGCTGAACTCAGCGGTTTTTGATGTGATTGCTCAAGAGGGGCACTACCTTGTTTCCCATCATGCTCCGGATATAGAAAGTCTGGATAATGTCAATTTTCAGATAGCTGTCGACAGTAAAGGGCAACTATGCCTTGCCAATAGATCGGGGCTATTACTTTTTGATGGATTGAACTGGGACTATATACCAACGCCGAGTGCCGCACTTTCAGTGGCTCTGGATGAGCAGGACAATATCTATGTCGGCTGTGTAGGAAGTTTTGGAAAGATAGGTCATCAAGACGGCCAAATTCAATACCTGCTACTCAGTGATACTACCTCCAGTCATGAACTGTTTTTTAAGACTTTGTACCTCAATGATGCCATTTATTTTCTCAGCGAGAGTAGACTAGTCAAATATTGGCCGGAGGGAGATTCTCTCAAACAATACAGTACAAAGTCTACAGATGGGTATTTCACCGACTTATTCGAATTCGAAGGTGAAGTTTTAGTTCAGTCCGATTTGGATCTATATATGATCGAGCAATCCGATATTGAATCAGTCAAGCTTCCATTCAAATTTGACTATGACATTCAATTCATTCGACAGCACCCGTCTCAGTCCAGCTACCTGTTTGGTACCATTGACAATAGAATATTTTCGGTCAAAGACAACAAATCGACTGAGCTTAAGTCATCCAATTATGTGCTTGAGAATAACCTCTATGTGAATGATATTGTTTGGGTAGACAATGACACATACGCAATTAGTACCCTCGAAAACGGATGTTTGTTGTTTGACACACGCACCGATGAGTTGATAGAAGCCATCAATAACAAAACCGGCCTACCTGATAATGAGATTTATTGTATTGCTACTGACAGGGAGCATGGCTTGTGGTTGGCTCATGAGTTTGGGTTGGCCAGGGTAGAGAGTAATATTCCCGTTAAGAATTTCTCCAACTACCCCGGTTTGGAAGGGAACCTTATGCAGGTCACCCACTTCGATGATGAGCTTTATGTGAGTACAAGTCATGGTGTTTATTATCTGGATAGTGAGTTTGAATATAAAAACTCAGTTTACTACACACTCAAGAAAAAATCGAAGAGTAGTAGTGCAAAGGTACAGAAGCAGCCCACCCGCAACTCCAATATCAACACTCAGGAGGTAGCTACTTCAGGTAAGAAAAAGGCAATGTTGAAAAAACTATTTAGAAAAAATCGCGGTGCAGCGATCAAAAAGTCTGGTGAGGAAGTAGCCCCACAAGACGAGAAGAAAAACAAGTCTGGATTTTTCAGCAAAATAGTCCAGAAGGTGAGTCAGCTTAAGGAAACGGAGCTGTTCCGGATCAAAAAAGATGACATCAAGAAAAACCAAAAATATGAACGGCATGTCAGTAGGCAAATCGTGGATACGAGCTACGTGTACAAACCAGTTTCCGGTATTAGTGCCAAGTCAAAACAATTTATCAAATTTAAAGGTCATTTGATTGTTGCCGGAAATTCCGGCTTATACGAAATACGTGATGGAAATGCTGAGCTGGTGATACAGGAGCCTATTCGATACGTGGCAATTGATGCCAAAGGGGAGCAGCTTGTTATGTCAACCTATACGAACGAGGTGAAGGTTTTTGACTTTGTAAATGATATTTGGATTGAGACTAACTCACTGGATTTTTACGGAGAAATTATCCTCTCTATTTTGAATGATAAACATGGCCGCACCTGAATGGCAAGTGCCAGTAAACTCTTTCAGTTGGATTCACTGGGTGGTGCTATGGGGTCGGTGAAGGAGTATAATATTCCTAATCACTTCATAGACGAAGTTCGCTTGGGAATGGTCGATGATAAAGTCTACATCGTCAATTCGCTCGGTTATTTCTACCTGGATAATGTACAGAAACAGGTTTTAGCCGATTCGGCTATTTACAAGAAAATAGGCAAACCGCAGCGACACTTGATACAAGATGATGGAAGTATATGGGTCTTCAATGGTAAAAAGTGGTATCAGATAAAAAGTGATGCAAGTGTTGAGGCATTCGAGCATTTGGGACTATTTCCCGATATGACTTTTACTGGGAAGCGAGAAGATGAAATATGGCTAATAGATAATCATCAGCAGCTTTTTAAATTTGACGAAGCTCATTACGATTCATTGATTTCCAGAAATCAGATGTTCTTCAAGAGTATTATCAACAATTCTGGACATGTGGACATGCAGGGTCAAATGTCTTTTACACATGACAACAACACACTTCAGTTTATTCTTTCCCGGCCTGACTATTTGGGTCTGTTGAAAGTCGAATATCAATACCAATTGAATGGGCTCACTGATAAATGGTCTTCATGGAGTTCAAATAATAGACTGGACTTTAGTTATTTGCCTCCTAACAGTTACACTTTGATGGTTAGGTCTAGAGATTCATTCGGGAATGTTCAGGAGAGCGAAGCTTTTGAATTTAGGATTAGACCTCCATACTGGCAAACGGTATGGTTTTATGCGTTTCAAATTTTGTTGATGAGTATGCTGGTAATTGGTTCAGCGCGCATGAACAGAAGAGCTCATGAGAAATATATTTTGATCACCGAAGGTCTCACTATTTTGACGGTAGTTTTGATCATCGAATTTCTGCAGACCATTGCTCAAAACTATTTTGGCATACAAAGTTCTCCAGTAGCAGATTTCGGCATCAATGTCTTAGTGGCATTATCGGTATTTCCATTAGAGCAGTATTTGAAAAAGGTTGTGAAAGCTGATCCTATTGCGCCCGGGTTATCTGGAAAAGGACTTTTTGATTTGATCAAACCACCTAAGCCAAAAAAATCTACGTCTCCTTGAAAATTGAATAAATTATATTAAAGCTATGTTCGGAATAGTCAACTTTGGAGCCTTCATTATCGCTGGTGTTTTGCTTAACCTCACACCTGGTACAGATACCGTTTTCATTCTTGGCAAGAGTCTTTCTAACGGAAGAACAGACGGAATAAAAGCAGCATTAGGGATAGGGGCAGGGTCACTCGTGCATACATTGTTCGCCACCCTTGGTCTATCAGTAATTCTGGCTGAGTCGGCACTGGCGTTCAATATTGTCAAATATCTTGGAGCGGCATATCTGGTGTTTCTTGGATTAAAGGCTGTTCTAAGCAGTGGAAAAAAAGGCTATTCGCTATCTTCTAATTCGCGTCATCCTAAAAAAGGTCGAACATTTTTGTCAGCGGTTTTGACCAATGTATTAAACCCAAAGGTGGCACTGTTTTATCTGGCTTTTTTGCCCCAGTTTATTGATCAGAACTATGCCAACCCAATGCTTTCTTTTCTTATCCTAGGTATCACTTTTACTTTTACAGTTACTATTTGGTGCTTGTTGCTTGCTGTATATTCAGCTCGGTTTTCCATGGCCTTGCAGTCCAACCAACTATTGGGTTCGTGGTTGGATAGAGTTACCGGACTATTGTTTATCTCACTAGGTCTCAAATTGGCCTTGAGCAAGCAATGATTATTTAAAATCAGAATTCAGTAATGACAAAGCTTTCAAAATATTCGTGGATTGTATCAGCAATTATTCTAATAGCAGGATTTCTGTTTTTGCATTTTGATTTAGTAGAATACGGAGCAACTTTCTTTATGATATTTCCACTGGCTTCTGGATTTACCATTGGCACTCATGACAAAAGAAAAAGAGGTGTATACTCTTTGGCCCTAGCCTTACTCATTTTCTTTGGTTTTCTATTAGCAGGTGCCTTAGAAGGGTTGATTTGTGTTTTGATGGCATTGCCTATTTTCTTACTGATGATGTACTTTGGGTATCGGGTTCAAAGAAAGTTGATGAAAAATGAACCGAGCGACTCAGGTAAAGCGATCATTACAATATCACCTCTGTTGCTGCTCATTGTAATCAATCCCATCGAGCAGATGATTTTACCTGAGCCAACAATTGAAACTATCGAGACGGCTATTACATTGGATTATGCTCCAGAAATTGTTTTTGATGCGGTAAAGGAAATGGATAAGTTGGATGCCGAAAAACCAATCGGGCTGATTTTAGGATTGCCTTCGCCATTCAAATGTGAATTGGAGAGTAACGAGGTTGGAGCTAAAAGAAATTGTCTTTTCGAAAATGGCAAAATAGTAGCTGAAATTACAAAATACGAAAAAGGAAAAACCCTCGAAATGGATGTAATCGACTACACTTTGACAGGAAGGGAATGGTTTGAGTTTGTTGATGCTAGTTATACATTTGAAGCAGTGAATGAACAAACAATCATTACAAGAACTAGTTCATACAAGTCAGTTCTAAATCCACGGTTTTATTGGAAGCCACTGGAGACATGGGGGATTGAGCAAGAACATACCTTCGTACTGAATAGCCTGAAAAAGAACCTGAGGGAGAAATATGGCGATCGATAATGTTCATGTCTACCCAAACATTGTCATTTTTTGAAACAATAATTTACTTCATCTCCATAGTCAGAACCTGGGTATCTGTAGCAATGTAAACCAAGAGTGCAACGAGTATCAAACTAAGGAATACAATATGAGCAACTTTATTCTTTACATTGAAAATAACATAAGACATGTATGCCGCCAATAAACCAAATTGTGGGATCTGTTCAATTAGCGGAATTTTCTGAATCAGCACATTGTGCCAAATACTAATGATTACCGTCCAGGCTCCAATTGAAAAGAGCCACCGCCACTGGTCTTCATAGTATTCTACCATATCTGTTTCCCGACTTCTTAACCCCGTAGGGAAAAGCAACCTTGCCTGAATAAATAATAGAATCGGGTAAACCAAAATGCCAAAGACAGCTTGCAAGGACCAAACGTCAATGTGTTTAGCATATTCATAGTTGATCCACCATTCCTGGATGTGTAGGAAGAATATTACAATGACGTAGATGATGTGTGGTGCACTAATTTTGATTTTACGATACTGCGCCACCATGTCTGCTACACCTGTCAGGATTTGTGCGATTCCTAACCCTATAATCAGTGAAGTCAGTACTACAACATATTCAAATGGTTCCATAATTGAGTTTAGGTCTTATTCTACAATAATATCATATTGATCAAGCAAACCAATCACGCCAGGGTAATCGAATTTTGCTTTCCTGATGCTGTTAACCAAAGGATTGATGGAATAGTTCTGTGCACTGCGAAAATCAACTTTATCAAGTATACTATTTTCAAAAATTGCATCGGCCAGATTACAATTCTTGAATGTTGATCCTGAAAGATCAGTATTGTTGAAATCCACTTCTACCATTTGACAACTTTGAAATTTGGTGGCTTTCAACTTTAGTCCATAAAAAAGAGAATAGTCTAGTTGACAGTTTTCAAAAGAAACCTCCAGTAGAAAATCATTGCAAGCATTGAAATCAATCCCGATCATTTTGCAAGAGCTAAAGGTGACATCCTGAAGTCCGGTATTTTTTATTGTGATGTTGCTCAGGTCACATTCCTCGAATCGGCATTCGATGAATTTGCTATCAGAAAAATCAAGACCAGCCAGGTTACAGCTTTTAAAAATGCAGGCTTCAAACTCCTGACCAGCCAAGGTGCTCCCCTCTAAATCTTTCTGGGCAAATTCTTTATTAAAATGAATATCGGAGGATGCCATGTTTCTTGTGCTAATGTTTGTCCTAAATATATCCTTTTTATTAGAAATAAATACTCGGACCGGGATGCTGCTTTTCTGGAATAACTGTTGAGCGCATTGAACTAATTAGCCGCATTCTTGTTTTATTTGAAATTCGCAATTATCAGCAGTAAATGTTCTATAAATATTCAGATCTACAGTTCAGCTCTCACTTCACTTTGACGGATAATGTTGAGTTTATCAGCAGCGACCTCAGCATCGATAAGGGATTAATCCACATTGTATGGAATCGCAAAAACACGGTTTGCAACTTTATGATCGATGACATTCCTATTATGCTGGAGCCAAACCAAATCACCACAATTACTTATTTGCAAAAAGTAAAATTTGATAGGAGCAATGTGGGATTGACAGTTTTTTCATTCAACAGGGAATTTTACTGCATCAATGATCATGATCACGAGGTGTCTTGCAATGGGATTATTTTCTTTGGTACTCAGGATATACCAATCATTAGTTTAGATGAGGAAGAACTTAGGAAGTTTGAGTTGTTGCTCCAGGTTTTTGAAGAGGAGTTTGCAACAAAAGACAATATTCAGGGAGAAATGCTTAAGATGCTACTGAAACGCTTGATTATTAAATGCACCCGACTGGCCAAAATGCAGCTCATATCCAGGAACCTCAATCAAGGGCAAATTGATATTATAAGGAAATTCAACGTCTTGGTGGATACACATTATAAGAATAAGCGGCAAGTGGCGGACTATGCGGATTTGCTACACAAGTCCCCGAAAACCCTGGCCAATCTGTTTTCTGTGTATGGATCAAAGACCCCACTGCGCATTATACATGAACGAATAGTATTGGAAGGTAAACGACTGTTGACTTTCACTGACCAAACGACGAAAGAAGTTGCGTATTCTCTGGGTTTCGATGATGTTTCCTCTTTTAATAAGATGTTTAGGAAGATTGTGGGGGATACACCTACAGGGTTTAGGAATAAATATGCAGCAAGTATCCAATGAATTAGAAAAACAGCTAATTGTCACCTTATATGAACTGTGAAGTAAAAAGCTCTGTGCGCAAGCACCCTATACATCACATTTCTTAGTGGTGTGGTATTATTCTGCAATTGAGATGGAAAGATTCAATTACAAAAATCTTTAACATCTAAACTATAATCTAGCTTTCTATATGAAAGCGTAGATGCAATCTACACTTAGTGCCTACTTTTCATTGTGCGCCTAGTTGGGATCAATCTATTTTTAATGAATTATTGATTCTCCAATAACCATTTTCAAATATTATAAAAAAAACCATATACCCTCCACAGTTACGTCCACAGTGCAAATTCAGATAAAAGCATCCTACTTTTCCATTTACTGCCACTTTCGATAAGTTAATTAAAGCTTTAAAGTCCCCCTGAGATAGATTTTTTATTCTGCTTTGTTCAAGGACAATGTTAGAATACTTTTGAGGTTTGTTAATAATTTGCCTATCTAATGTATCAAGAGCCAAAATTGACAATTTACTCAATAATTCGTTCTCACTATTACCACCAAAACCCTGATTACTTTTTCTTTTAATTGCCTTATGCATAAGGTTATCAGGATAAAAATTCTGTAGCACAACCACTTCATCTGACAATTCATTTGATAAAAGCAGGGAATCTAAAAGAGGAAATAAGACTTGTTGATATACTTCTTTATCAATTGTGTCTGTTGATCTAACAGTACATGCATAAAGAGCCATGAGTAATACAATCAGAAATAAGAACCTTTTCATATAAAAAAATTATTCTACAACAGGGATTAAAATATCCAAATATTTTTTTTAATTATAGTGGTATCAATTTCATTAGCCAACAATCTTCGAACTTTGACAGAATCCCGATCTAGGTGTAGTTTGCAACTACACCTTCATATGATATCTACCTCCACCAAACTACTAAAACCTGAATAATTTCTAGCGCTGCTATATAAGTAATCTTCAGGGTTTTCCACCCAACCTGCTCTTACCGGATTTTGATGAATGTACTCAATGCGGCTGTCAATACGATCATTATCATTTAGTTCTACCGCGTGGTTTTCATGCGTCCATAGCTGTACGTCTCCAGCCCGCTTGTTGTACTTGGCATGGTATTTAAAAATCATTTCCAACCATTCACGCCTACTTTCCTGCTTGTTGTTTTTAATCTCTGCCAATATCTGCTTGCTGGTATACTTCTTAAAATCTCTGATCAAATCTGACAATTTCGAGTCTTTACTTTGAATGATCGCGTGAACATGATTGGTCATAATTACATAACTGAACAACAGCATTCCTTTTTGCTCTCTACAATAATCAAAGCTTTTTAAAATGATATCTCTGTATGCTTTTCTGCTAAAAACATCAGCCCAGCCTACCACTTAGAAAGTGAAGAAATATGGCAATGACTGATCCTTGATTTGATATGACGATCCCAATAGAAAACGTTAAATGATATTTTCAAAAATACAAAGGTGTAGTTGTAAACTACACCTAGATTCCTGCTTTTTGATACCAATTTTTTTAAAACGAAATCTGGTCGTAGTTACAAACTACGACCAAATATAATTTCAACTCTAAATCATAATATGAAAGTGTAGATGCAATCTACACTTAGTGACTGCTTTCATTCTTCGCCTAGTGGGGGGTAAAGATAAAAGGAACAATCGCCTAGTCATCGGGAAAAATACCCCCTTACCCAGCGAGCCATTTGCGGTTAATAGTATCAAATAGTTTAAAATAATTTTTCACAAAACTTAAATGATACAAAAATGGCAAATTTTTCAGTTCCAACCAAAGAAGAGGTTTCAGCAAACAATCAAGCAATCTTTGACAACCTCAAAAAACAAGTAGGGTTCGTTCCTAACCTTTATGCGACATATGCTTATTCAGAAACAGCTCTTGGAGATTACCTTGGCTTCTCAGGCAGAAAGACCAGCTTATCCAACAAAGAGAAAGAAGTGATCAACCTCGTTGTGAGTCAGGTAAATGAATGTGACTACTGTCTGGCCGCTCATACAGCTATTGGCAAAATGAACGGTTTCACCGATGAAGAAATACTCGAGATAAGAGGCGGTACTGCATCATTCGATGCGAAGCTAGATGCATTGGCCAGATTCGTAAAAAATGCAGTTGAGAATAGGAGCCACCCAGATGTAGAGGTAGTAGACAATTTCCTGGATGCAGGATATACGAAAGAGAATTTGATTGATGCGATAATGGTGATTGGCGACAAAACCATCAGCAACTTTATCAACGGCGCTACTCAGATCCCTGTTGACTTTCCGGCAGCACCGGAATTGGAGCCAGTGTTGGCTTAATCGACTTAAATAAGATACCGGATAAATAAAGGTTTGCGAAAATGTAGATCTTTATTTTCCGGCATGACGTTTCTCTTTTTTATACAATCATGAACAGCACTAAACATCAATCTTCAACATTCGAAAATATCTTACTCTTTGAGAGCACCCAGAGGCCTATCAATTTCATCACCTATTTTGATGAACTGGGGAATAAACAAAAAATCCAGGATAAGATAATTTCAGTGAAAATGAACAATGCTGAAAAGTATCTTGTCCTGGAAAATTCCAATCCAATCAATCTGGAGTTGGTTTATAGTGTTGACGGGGAAGTTACTCCATACTATTCTGATGGCTACTTTAGCTGCGATTGCGTTTAACCCGGAATATGCAATTGAATTTTTGTCGAACTAATACAAAATATTCTATCGCATATTGACGAAAAATCTCCACCTTCAGGAGATTTTTGTCAGGGTAACCCAGACAAAGCATAGCTTTCGTCTGTCCTTCGGACAAATTATGCCCTTATGCATAATTTGGGTTTAAAGTCCCAGTTCTCTTAGAAATGCCTTATTGTTAGGTTCACGGCCTAAGAACTGTCTGACAAGGTCCAGTTCATCTTTTGAACTTCCCATTCCAAGGATAATATCCCTGTATCGAATTCCAGTTTCTTTGTCGAGAATGCCATTTTCTTCAAAGATGGAGAACATATCCTGCGCATATACCTTAGACCACATGTAGCCATAGTAGCTCGCTCCATAGCCATTTAAATGCCCAAATGCAGCTTGGAAATTAGTGCCCTCAGCATACTTAGTTGGTAGAACATCATTTTGTATTCTCCTTAATACATCTGTGGTTGATTCTCCACTTCCTGGCTTGTACTTGTCATGAAGGGTCATATCATAAGTCCCAAAAAAGACTTGTCTAGCAGCGGCAACACCAGACCCAACCTGTTTTGCAGCTAGCATTTTGTCAAATAATTCTTGAGGTAAGACTTCTCCGGTTTCATAATGTTTGGCAAACAACTTCAGTGCATCATAGTTCCAAACCCAATTCTCAAATATTTGTGAAGGTGCTTCAACAAAATCTCTTGACACGTTTGTGCCAGACTGGGATAGTAAATCAGCAGTTGTCACCATGTGATGCAAGACATGACCAAATTCATGGAAGAATGTTTCTACCTGAGAATGCGGCATCAAAGCAGGTTTGTCTTCAGTAGCCTGAGGAAAATTACATACCAGACTTGCAGTAGGAATTTGATATCCATTTGTAGTTGATTTTCCACTTTTGATGCCAAAGCAGGCAGCATGATTGTACTTATTTTCTCTAGGATGAAGGTCAAGGTAAAATCTACCTTTGAGATTTCCATCTTGGATTACTTCAAACATGCGGACATCTTCATGCCATACAGATGGGTTTTCAACTTCGCGATACTCGAGACCGAATATAGTTTGTGTGATAGTAAATAGTCCATCGATCACATCATTCAGAGCAAAATATTGTTTTACTTCTTCGGCATCCAGTTGATATTTCTCCATCAAGAGAATATTGCTGTAAAAACCTCTTTCCCAATTATTCAGAATATCAACATTCCCTATTTTGGCTTTTTTTACTTCCAGAACTTCCTGGTAATCCATTTCAGCCTTTGCTCTAAGATCCTCTTTGAGTTTGGTCTCGAATGCCCATACAGTCTCAGGGTCCTTCGCCATACGATCTTCAAGTGTATATTCTGCAAAAGACCTATAGCCAAGTAATTCCGACATTTCGAGTCTCTTTTTTAACATGTTATCCAGAACCTCCAGGTTGTCTGGTGCAGCACGGTTGTTGTACTTCATATACAGTTCCTTCCGCGCCTTTTCAGACTTACTATACTCCATGAAGGGTCTATATGAAGGATAGCTCAGATCGACTTTGTAACTGTCGTCATCCTGTTTTCTAGCCTTTTTGAAATCTTCAGGTAAGCCATCCATATCCTTCTCAGAGGCAAGGATAAAATCTTTATGAGCCGCTATGTTTTTTGAAAATTCATTACTGATTTCAGCCAATTCATCATTGATGTCTTTTAGCTTGTCCCTATCTTCTTTTGAAAGGGCAAAACCGTTTCTTTCAAAGTCCGCAACTTCCTCTTTTACGAACTTGGCTTTGTATCCTTCCAGTTTTTTTGCTACATCACTTTCAGAATAACTCTTCACAGCTTTATACAAATCTTCGTTTAGTTGTAATTCGTTAGCGTATTGGCTCAAGGTGGTAATTGAAGACAATGCATTGTTTCTTAGTGAGGAATCAGGGTGTGTATAGGCCATTAAATAGATGGCGGAAATTACTCCGTCAAACTCAGCGTAGAGATCATCCAGCGCTAACATGGTGTTGTCAAAAGTGCGATCATCATCATCTATGGCGATCACCTGATCAACTGCGGCATTGGTGACTTGCTGTATTGACTCAGTGACCTCTGTCACATCTTCTGCCGTCATGGCGGCAAAATCTATGGTTTCATTGAATGCGTTGTTGAAAGGATTGTCAGGTTTTGCTACAGTTTCAATTTTTGGTTTTTCATTCTCACATGAGAAAAGGAAAAGGCAGATTAATGCGGTTAATATTCTGTTCATGTTTTTATGGGTTAAATGTTGGGGTCAAATATACAATCAACATTGATATTGCTGGATAAAAATGTTTTGAACGGTAAGAATTTTATGATCAACCATCATAAATATTCTGAATACGGCTAATGCATAATATCTTTAAAGTATGTATGCTATCGTTGATTTGGAAACCACAGGGTATGGTACGGGAGGAAACCGGATCACTGATATAGCCATATTTATTCATGACGGTAAGGGTGTAATTGATGAATGGCAGACTTTTGTGAACCCAGAGCGCTATATTCCGGAGAGTATAACGCGGTTGACACGCATCACAAATGAAATGGTAGCCAATGCACCAAAATTTTACGAGGTGGCTAAAAAGGTATTCCAGATGACGGAGGGAAAGGTATTTGTAGCACATAATGTCAGCTTTGACTATGGAGTACTTAGGAAGGAGTTTATGCAGTTGGGTGGAGAGTTCGAAAGAGAATGTCTATGTACGATCAAGCTATCCAGAAGATTATTTCCCGGGTTGCCTTCCTATAGTTTAGGAAACTTGTGTAATGAAATGCAAATCGTAAACTCCGATGCTCACAGAGCTTATGGAGATACCAAGGCCACATCAGAATTGTTTGGGATTCTTGTGAATAGAAGCCTTGAGATAGGAGAGGTGGACTTGAAGCCTGTTAAAATCAAAAAACAGATCAACCTTCCACCTCAATTAGATCGCGGCAAATACGATCAGCTGCCGGAGAGCTATGGTGTATATTATTTTCATGATACCAATGATGAAGTAATATATGTTGGTAAAGCGAACAACATCAAGCAAAGGATTGCCAGCCATTTCAATGATAAGAGCCATAAAGAAAGACTCATTTTTGAGCAAACCGCAGACATTACTTGTAAGACCTGTGGGAGTGAGCTAATTTCATTGCTCCTTGAGTCGGCTGAGATCAAAAAGATTTTTCCTGTCCACAACCGATCACAAAAGAAGCTTATTGAGACGCATGGGCTTTTTGGATATCAAAATGGCAATGACATCAGCTGTTTGATCATTGGAACTAATAAAAAGAGAAATGGGGCTTTGGTGAAGTTTCACAATATTCACCGGGCAAAAAATCTACTGAATGGTTTGGTCGAGGAATTTGAGCTTTGTCCAAAGTATTGTGGGTTGGAAAAAACAGATGGGTCTTGTTTTGCATATAGCATAAAAAAATGTAGAGGTGTATGTTGTGGGGAGGAATCTGTAGTTGACTATAATCAGCGGTTTGATGAAGCGATCTTCAGCTTGACCATTCCAAAAAAAGATTTTCTTATCGTGGAAAGCGGGAGAGAAGAAAATGAGGTTACGGTAGTTTATGTCGAGGATGGAATCTATCAGGGCTTTGGATACTCTAACAGTGAAAAATTGTCAATTGAGGAACTGAAAACATGTATTGACTCGTATCCTGATAACAGTGATACACAAAGGATATTAAGAGCCTATTTGAAGAATAATTCTGAAGCCTGGATAATTGAACCTGAGGAGTAAACTTTTTATTATTGTTTGTGCTACCTTGGAAGAGTTACCTGAAATTGGTTTAATCATCACATTATTCTTCATTTCTTTTCCATTGATGAAAAGAAACGAAGCAAAGAAAAATCTAGCCAAAATTATCACTAGCCACGCATTTCCCTCGCTCCCCGGAATTTTGATCATCAACCCTCCAAAGCGACTAAATTACCAAGAGTAAGGTTTTAATAAATTTTTGTAGCGAACTCAATTTCCTAATTAAATTGCAGCACAACTGATAATGTACTGTTCATTAATGTCTCGTATACAAGAAAACGTTTCTCTCAAATCTTATAACACTTTTGGAATCGAGGTGAAAGCAGACTATTTCGTTGAAGTGGATTCTGTCGAGTCATTAAAGACTTTATTCCTGGATGAGCGGTTTACCTCAATGCCAAAATTGATTTTGGGAGGTGGTTCTAATATATTATTGACAGATGACTATAAAGGCCTGGTAATCAAGAACGGAATATCAGGAATTGAAAAAATATCAGAAGACGAGGAGCATGTTGTATTGAGCGTTGGAGCTGGTGAAAACTGGCATGAGTTTGTGATGTATGCAATTGATCAAAATCTGGGAGGGATTGAAAACCTGTCACTGATTCCAGGTACCATTGGAGCTGCTCCTATGCAAAATATTGGAGCATACGGAGTGGAAATCAAAGATGTATTTCATTTCCTCGAAGCGCTCAACAAGAAGACGCTGGAAGTAGAGGTGTTTCGGTCAGAAAACTGCAAGTTTGGTTACCGCCAAAGTGTTTTTAAAAATGTATTGAAGCACAAATATGTGATAACCACAGTCTCATTTAGGCTGAGTAAGTCACATACACTTAACACTTCTTACGGGGCAATTGAGGATACTCTGGATAATGAGGGAATTGCAAATCCTACTATTAAGGATGTAAGCAATGCGGTAATAAAAATCCGGCAATCAAAACTCCCTGATCCTGTGGAGATAGGAAACGCAGGCAGCTTCTTCAAAAACCCTGTAATCAGCTCCATCGACTATGAAGGACTAAAAGCGGAGTTTCCAGATATTCCATCCTATGAACTTCCGAATAAGGAAGTGAAAATTCCGGCGGCTTGGCTAATTCAAAGCTGTGGTTGGAAGGGTAAAAGGATTGGTGATATTGGTGTTCATGAAGATCAAGCGCTGGTGTTGGTGAATTATGGGAACGGAAATGGAAACGATTTAAAGCAACTGGCGCTGGATATCAAAAACTCTGTCGCTGATAAATTTGGTATAGAGCTGGAGATGGAGGTGAATGTGGTGTAGGAAGATGGAATCAAAAATATAAGGATGCCATAAAGAACATTATTCCCAGATTCATTCTGGGATCCGTCGGGAAAACCGACTGCATATCTTGTTCAAAGAGATGCCGGAATAAATCCGGCAAGTTTCCGATTATGACATCCTCTTATTATACCTGCTACTTCTTATTATCTACACTATTGTCATTGACAACCTCTCCTTTGGCATTCAGCTCCACCAAGGGATAACCAAGCTTTTCGAGCTTAGCCCGATTCGACGCTCCATCACCAACCACCAAAATGTAAAAGTTTTCTGTGTCGAGATATTTTTTAGCCAAAGCATTAATCTCATTTTTTGATATAGTGTTAATGATCTTTGCCTGCTCATCAACAAAGGATTTGTCCAGATCGTAATGGACGATCCTTCTTAGAAAGCCTGCCTTTTGCCCAGGGGTTTCGTAGCTTAGAGCGTCTTTTTGACCGATGGATTTTCTCATGAATTCCAATTCTTTGTCAGTTATTCCATTTTCTCTATAATTTCTTATCTCATTTATAATTTCAACTACGGCACTATCGGTGGCAGTAGCCTTAACACCAGTACTTGCCGTAAATGGTCCAGGTTGATCAGTAGAAGAGAAGTATGAATAAGCACCATATGTCCAGCCCTTATCCTCGCGCAGGTTCAGGTTTATCCTATTGACCATCGTAGCATAGCCCAAATTATAATTCATTAAGTAGGATTTGAAATAATCTCCAGTAGCATCATGCACCATATCGGTTATTTTTCCTATCCGGATTTCAGATTGTGGTGCCTCTGGCCTATCAACAAGATAAATAGTAGTCTTATTTCCTGGCTTAGCTTTGGGCAATTCCGGAATTTTCACATTCTTGCTTTTCCAGTTTTTTAGGAATTCGAGTTTGCCCAATATTTCATCTTTCTCAACATCACCCACTACAACCAGTTCAGCAATATTTGGAGAGTAATACTTTTCGTAAAAGCTCTTGATATCATCCAGAGTAATTTTATCAACCGTTTCTTCAATCCCACTGCTCGGCACAGAATAAATATGTTCATCACCATAAAGCAATCTGTTGAAAACTTCCGCGGCAATGGCAGATGGGTCTTTTTGGTTGGCTATGATGGCCTCCTTTTGCTGCTTGATAATTCTTTGAAAGTCTTCTTCAAGGAATGCCGGGCGCATCAGCTTTTCTTCAGCCAGTTCAAGTGTTCTTTTGAGGTTTTTTTTCAAAGTATTGATTGAAAGGGTTGTGGAAGAAGTACTCGCACTAATTCCGATACTACTTCCAATTTTCCTCAATTCTTCCTGCATTTGCTCAGCAGAATAGTTTTCAGTGGACTCATTCATCATTGTTGCCGTTAAGTCGGCCAAACCACTTTTTGTTGGTTCAGATGAATCGAATTTATGTCCACCATTGATGGTCAATTGAATGGCAACAGTAGGAATCTCATCACTTTTTGTTCCGATCACCTTGATTCCATTATCAAACAGATCTTCCCAAAAGTCTGGCACTTTTACCAAAGGACTTGGGCCAGACACGGGTCTTTTGCTTCGATCAAAAGATTCGTTTGTTGGCTTGTTATAAGTCAAGCCAGAATAATCTGTTGTTGGAAATGGGTTTTCGCCTTCTGTTTGTCTTTCGAAATTATCCGGTTTAGCAGGAGCTGTTTCTTCGTTGGGTATGTAACTCATGATTACTCCAGATTTACCTTGTATGTACTTCTTAAATACACGCATTACATCGTCTGCAGTGAAGTCAAGATATCGTTGAAGATCTCTGTTAACATAATTTGGGTTTCCAAACCTGAATTGGTACCTGGCTAACTGTGTGACTTTACCGCTAACGCTAGTCAGGCCATTAATGAAATTCGACTCCATATTTGCTTTAAATTTCCTAAGGTCATTTTCACTTACACCATTTTCAGCAAATTCACCCAAAACTTCTCTAAGCTCCAATTCGAAAGAGCCCAAATTCTGACCTGGATAAGGGTAAACACGCAAGGTGAATTCACCTGACAATTCAGAAGCTGGATGTCCAACAGCAACATGAACTGCCTTTTGGGTCAACACAAACTTTTTGAATAAATAAGAACTTTGGCCCGTGCCCAAAATTTCTGAAAGACAATCCAAAGGTGCTTCATCAGGATGCATATTAGGAATGGTTGGATAGGTCATAATAAGGGCAGGAAATCGTATATTATTGTCAATATGGGAAATGTACCTGTCCGCATCTAAAACAACTGGATCCAGTTGCATATTCTTGACTTCCGGACCTCTTGGAATGCTTCCAAAGTATTTTTCTACCAACCTTACTACTTCCTTAGGGTTGACGTCACCACCAATGGTAAGTGCGGCGTTGTTAGGGCCATACCATCTTAGAAAAAAATTCTTAAGGTCTTGTAAGTTGGCTCGGTCCAAATCTTCCAGATATCCTATTGTACTCCAGGAATAAGGGTGTCCATATGGATACAATGTTGCCATGGTTTTTTCACGATACATTCCATATGGAGCGTTAAGTACCCTCTGTCCCTTTTCATTTTTTACTGTCGCTCGTTGTACTTCAAACTTTTCTTGAGTTACTGCATCAAGAAAAAAGCCCATTCTATCAGATTCCAGCCACAGCATGGTTTCCAGTTGGTTACTAGGAACAGTTTCAAAATAATTTGTTCTATCCCTACTAGTACTTCCATTCATTGTACCTCCTGATTCACTCACAATCCTTGGATGTTCTTCATCAGCTACATTATCAGAGCCCTGGAAAAGCATGTGCTCGAAGAAATGGGCGAAACCTGATATTCCCAAATCTTCCCGCGCTGAGCCCACATGATAGGTGACGTCCACATGAACGAGAGGGTCGGAATGATCTTCATGTATAATTAAGGTGAGGCCATTATCCAATTCATATTTTTCATAAGGGATGACCAGTTCATCACCCTTTTTTTCAACTTTTTCTATCAGCTTGGTCTGAGCCTGAGAGGCTAGTGACAGACTAAGCAACAGCGCGAGAGACAGTATTTTATTCATCTTATTTTTTTATTTTAAAGATATACTCTTTTATGGACTGCAGGTTCTATAATTTGTATTAATGGTTGATAAAAGGGTTGAGCAAAATAGATAAGGGTCTTTTGGTACAGAAAGCATAAGAATAAATCAAAAACCAATATCCAAATCAAAGCGGATGCGGTTACCTGTTTCTAATGTCGTACCCTGTGCGACAAGCTGATTCACCGCATAATACTTCATTCTGACCGTGTAGTGCTTGTCGATGCAATAGGCGGCTACAAATTCCAGGCCTTTAAGATTAGTCAAACGCCCATCGGGGGAGTCGTAGGCCGAATAGTCCCATCTTGCCCAGTCGTTTTGAGCTATAAAATCTACCACTGCAAACCGTTCCAGGTAAGCATAGGTTAATTCAAAATACCAATCCCCTTTACTTGCAAGTTCTCCAACGGCAATACCCACTGTGTAGCCATTCTTTTGATCCTGAAGGATAGCCGGAACAGTTTCAAGCTTTCCATATTCAGCCAAGTTTTCATAGCAGTCGAGTTTGATCGATAAGTTTGGTTTTGCTAATAATCTGAAACTGCTTCCAAGGTGGAATATGCTATAGTCCATGAAGAATGTTTCACCTCCATCAGGAATATCGGGGATGTTTCTGAAAAGATAAATAGCTGGAAATAGTTGAAGATTGCCTGCGAAATGGCTGGTATGAAGTTGGAACCCTTGAAAGTAGCTGTCCTGGCCGAAAGATCTGCTTCTTGCGTTAAGGATGAAGTGACCAGCTGTAATATTGGTTTTTTGGATGAAATTTGAGTTGATGTCAATGGACTTAGATAAAGCGACCCCCTCAGGATATACATTATCACTCCAAAACAGCTCATTTTGTTTTTTGAAGGGAAATGTGTTTTTGCCAACCCAATATTTCCAGCCCTGGTGCTTTCGCTGGAAATATATTTTTTCAAACCCTATTGGCAAAGTTCCAAATTCTTTCAAACCATCACCAAGTGTCAATTGGGGATCTTGCTGTTTGTTTTGTTGGCCGGTGCGGATTCTTAGACCAAACTCACTTTGATTGTCGTATTGATAAGTTGAGCCAAACCTGAGCCGATACCTGAGTCTGCTCCGATCATCTCGCATTGTACCATCCGCTTTTTTTGAATTCCAGTCCTGCTCCAATCTGAACCTAAAGTCAGCAGTGAAATTCAGTTTGGATTTGACAGAATCGACCTGGGCCTGTGAATTGCCTGGAAGGAGCAGAATCAATAGAAAGAACAAAACCAGATTAAGCCTTTTTACTAGAGCAATTATTCCCTGAAATACCAAAAACATTCGATTGTCGTCTTGTCAACAGGCGAACATATGGTTAGAAGGCTGTTTTTACGATGACAATGATCTGGAAATTATGAGACTTTGCTCATATCAGGCTTATATATTTTAAAAGCCTGAGGATTTCGGTGCGTCATTAGTTTTAAAAATTCCGGTATCATGACCATCCAGGCTAACAGTATTTTTGTTGCTACGATATTCAACCAAGCGCTCTTCACCCTGCTTTTCAGCCCAGTTTTTTAATTCTAATCTTTCACTTTTGAAATCCATGAAGGGCACGGCCATACCGCATGAGGTTTGAACCAATTCTACGTTTATATCAAAAATCTGCCTGCTGCCGAGAAATTCTGGAAACAAGGAAACATATTGTGACCATTCCGGGTCATATTCATGGTATGTTTTGGCTGTTCCAAAAAGTCTGAGGATCAAAGGTTTCCCTTCAAAAGCACAGAACATAATGGTAATCCTGTTGCTATGTTGCAAATGCGTTGCAGTTTCATTGCCACTGCCAGTCAAGTTGAGCCACATGACCCGGTTTTCATCAATAATCCTAAAGCTGTCCATGCCTTTTGGAGAGAGATTGACCCTTCCGGTATCCATAGCTGTTGCCACGAAAAATATTTTTTGAGTTTCTATGAATTCAACTATTTCGGGAGTGATGTTTTCTAATTTCTTAGCCATTTGTTTTATCTAATGTTTCCGTCAAATTTATAATTCTATCTTTTCAATGCTAATACATTACCGCCTATGATCAAGGCAACTCCAGTGCCCGTTGCGAGGGTCAGCTGATAGCTCTCAAATATCATAGAAACCACAATAGCAATTACAGGAATGACTACAAGGGTGTATGCCGCCTTGTCAGCCCCTATTTTGCTTATCAGCGTGAGGTAAGTGCCGAAAGCTATCATCGATCCGAATATGGATAAATACGCCAGCGATAGCAGATAGGAGGCCGATGTGTCAATGGTAAATGGGCGTCCCAGGATGAGCGCAACGATCGTCATCATAGCACATCCGTAAAGCATTCCAAAGGCATTCGCTTGTATGACAGGAATTTTCTCTTGTGAGTTTCTAGCCGAGGTAATGTTTCCGAGTGAGGCCAATACCACTGATGAAATGGCCAGGATGGTTCCTTTTAATTCATTGCCTGAAAAATCCATCCGGGATAATTCTCCCCAAAAGATAATGATCGTTCCTGCTAGTCCCGCCAGCGCGGCTACAATTACTTTTTTGTTGATTTGTCTACCGAGGAATAGAGCGCCGAATCCAGAATTCATAAATACTACAGTAGAGAAAGCCACAGCTACTAATCCGCTGGCTATATACTGTTCTGCTTCATATACAAGCCAATAATTCGCTCCAAACAAAAAGAATCCCTGCACAACCATGAAGGCATGATCCTTAGCCTTGAATTTAAGATTGATGCCCCGAATTTTACAAAATAGCATCATCAAAATTCCAGCAAGTAAGTAACGGTAAACTACCGATACCAACGGATCAACTTTTCCCAGTTGGAAGGTAATGACATACCAGGTAGAACCCCAGATAAATGCAGGTACGATAAAAAGGATTAGGTTGGCGCGCATAAGGTTAATGATACGCAATAAAATAAAAAAGGATAATGGTTGGCCGTGATACTTTTTGGCCTTAGTATAGGTTTAGATTTATGCCGGTTTGAGCAAAATAGAAATTCACACTTTCGTAGTATTTCTGATACATAAAACCAGCCATCAGATTGACGTCTATTTTACCAACGGTCATTAGACGATAGTCCACCCTTGTGTTCCATTCAAAGCGGCCTGTGATGCCTCTTTCATAGTCTTCGGCCCATCGGAATTCCATCGTAGGGTTGATTTTTCTATTGTCGAAATGAAAGTCAAGACCAAGATAATGCTCATTGAGACTTTTGTCATTATCTATTTCGTGCATGAAACCAGTACCAACTCTCAGGTTAAACTGTGGACGTGCGACCAGATTGAGCTGAACGACTTGCCAATCGAAGGTAGGGAAGGCCCCAGTAAAGTCTTGAAACTGATTGTAGCGAAACTGCGTTGAGAAGAGCCCCCAGTTGCCTCGAATGGAAGGAGCCAGCACAGTGGCGGTTTCCTTGCCATAATACCCTGCATGCATCATACCTTCAAGCGACACGAGCCATGGTTCCTCTTCTTTTCTACTGAGCAATTCCTTGTGTCCTTGTCCCATCAAAGAGAAAATGTCAATGATTTCCAAAAAGAAAAAAACACTGCTTCCTGAGTTATAAGAATAGTTGTCTTCGGAAGATTTGGAAGAGGAGCCGAAAGAAGATTTCTTCACATCACTCACTTGTGCCTCGACTTGCGATGCAGATAGTACCAACAATAAAACCAATAAAAGTTTAAGGAGAGATTGAGGATTAGAGGATAATTGGCTTTTCATGATTGGTGTGTTTCTATCCTTATGTCAATGGCTTCTTTGGTTACCCCTAAATTATACACGGATTAATGCAATTTCAGTTTCTGTCATATAGCAATTTACCTCCTGTTATCTTGCCATTGTACAATATTCTGTAAAAATACATTCCATCTTTCACATATTCACCTGTGGTATTGGTGCCATCCCAGCGCACACTTACCCCACCTGCAAACTGTGGATAATTTAATAGTGTCTTGACTTTTTGACCTGAGGAACTTAAAATGTTGACCAATAAAGGCCCTTCTTCAGGAATACTAAACTCTATATCCACAAAATCACTGAATGGATTGGGATAGCTATTATTTACTACTAGTGTTGAAATATCATCCTGAGGCTTTTCTATTTTTAATGTATTGGCCAGAGTAGTCTCAAATACTCCGTTCCCATGCGTGGACACAACAAACTTTCCATCTGAATCCCTGTAGTCCATCATGCGGATGACAGAACGGCCCAGGTTGTTTGAGCCCGCTCTTATCCAAATAGTATTATTGCTATCCAACTTATCGGTAGTGAACAATCCTGAGCTTGTGCCAATGAAGTATTTATATCCACCATTTTGCATAGGAATAATCTCACTCCAGCGAGTGCTTGGCCCGTTTCCGCTACCGTCAGGAAATTCCTCCAAATTTCCACTTACATCATCAAATGTGCCTCCCCCGTCTTCAGAATAGAATATACTCCTGACATGATAATTGGAGTTGAGTGCCATTAGCTTGTCTGCATTGGATGGGTCTATTGTAATGTTGACAATATAACCTCCGGTATTAAACTTAAGTGCTATTTCCGGAGTTTTGACGTTGGCATTGTCTACTTTGAAAAGACGGCCATTTCCAGTGCCCAGGTATAAGATATTGGCCGGTACTGTGGAAACATCAAGGGCTGTTGCATTGGTGGTTGCTTCCGGCATCTCTATTTCATCCCAATTGACAGTTGTTGGTTCCTGAGAACCACCGGGAACTTGCGACAGGTTGTTATTTCTCCAAAAACTAGTCCCACCAGCCAGGTACATCCTGTTGTAGTTGTTTGGGTCGAGTACGTATGGGTTTATAAAGAGATAACCAGTCCCACCCACAGGATCGACACGGCCAAAAGAGGTCAGTTCACTTTGTCTATTAAGGGTAAGACGATATATCTGAGACTCCTGAAAGGAAGCATACCAAAATATATCTCCTGGGGTTGTGGCAGAATATCCACCATCTCCTCCAAAAACATCATTCCATGGTTGATTGGCACCAGGTGCAGTTTTTAGATAGGTGCCATTGTCCTGCATACCACCAATTATCGAGTTACTGCCATCTTGCTTAGAGATCGATATGGAATAGAATTGAGAGGTCACATAGCCATTGTTCAGGGATATCCAGCTTACTTCCGTGGCTCGGTTACTTGTAGTGGTCATGAGCCCCCCGTCATTGGCAGAAATCATTTTATCGGGATTGCTCGGATAAAAAACCATAGCATGTTGGTCCGGATGGTGCCCCTCGTAGGTGTTGCTGGAGCCTTCAGGATCGTAACCACCTATCCAGGAGGTATTATTTGTGGAAGTAAAGCCATCGTTACTTCTGTATAGATTGGTGCCTCCTATGTAAACTATATTCTCATCGCTGGGGTGCACCGCAATCACAAGGTTGTAGCCTTCCTGAGAATCCAGTGCTCCGAGATCGCCTTCAAAATCAGGTACATTCTCAGACAAGTCGTTCCATGTTCCGTTTGATGCATTGTATTTCCATATTTCGAAATGATCGGCATTATCTGTCAGGAAATAAACTGTGTTTTCATCAGAAGGAGCATAAGCCATTACCGTCCTCTGGTGAAAGGGAGCAAAACCTCTTGGTGTAATATTTACCCAATTGTTTCCATCCGAGGAACGGAAAATCCCTTTTCCACTCGGTTTATTTCCATCGTTGGTAAATACGCTTAATGTAGCATAGAATATTCCCTTCGGTGTAGATATTACATTGGTATAAAACGCAACTGCTTCATCGTTGAGGTCAGCGTCATCCGGTAAGTCAAG
Source organism: Cyclobacteriaceae bacterium (assembly GCA_049115735.1). Classification (GTDB taxonomy): domain Bacteria; phylum Bacteroidota; class Bacteroidia; order Cytophagales; family Cyclobacteriaceae; genus CAXBNB01. The sequence goes on from JAGDZP010000013.1 coordinate 212,463, forward strand.
TAAATCAGCACCTAAGACTGTTTGCCATGTAATGCCTCCATCTTGCGACCGGATGATGCCTCCATAAATTGCGGCATACACTTCGTCTATGTCGGTTCTTATCGGGTTAATGGCCATATTCCACACATAGTTGAAAGGGCTGTTGAACTCGCTTTCAAGATCGCTGGCAGTCGATGGGAGTACCTCCCAGGTATTGGCTCCATCCGTGGATTTAAAGATGCCATCCCCACGATAGGGGGCCCCCGATGCTCTGGGTGAATTGCCTCGTAACTCGCCGGTACCATGGTACCAAATACTTTCCTTCCCTGGTCGTGTATCTTGTACCACGCAACTTGTGCTATTGATTACGGAAGGGTGGGAGGTTCTGCTCCATGACAGTCCGGCATTCTCAGATCGCCACATTCCACCGGACACTCCTCCGGCGATAATGATATTTTCATTGAGGATATCTAAGGCCAACGCTCTTGTTCTCCCTCCAACATTCGAGGGGCCGGCAAGTGTCCAGTCGTCAGTTTTGGTTCTGAAATTCCCACGCACTACACCGCTTTCCACGCTTGGAATTTTATTGACAAATTCTGCTTCTCTTTTATGAATGCCAAACGGAATCTTGCCTGTTGCAGGATCAATAAGCTGACGGTTTTCAAAATTGAAGCGTTTCAAGGGATCTTCTTCACTTCCGATGGCCGAAGGAGGCTCATTGAAGTGTGGTACATCAGGCTTTTCTTCTTTTTTCTCAAAGCTAGCTTTGGTAAGAAGTACCAAGACCAAGCCTGCACCCAAAATCAAAAAGAGGTTTTTCATACTTGAACCAACTTAAGCCTTCTTTCTTCATTTTTTGAAAGCATTCTTTCGAATGACTCTTCATGATCGACCAGTCCTAAAACTTCATCATTTGGAATCCATTTGAGTTCATGGGATTCGTCGTTCTTTGAAATTTCTTCGGGGTATTTAGCTATAAAATGAAAGCGAACGTCATAATGATCATGTTCTGGAATACCTTTCCTTTCTGGAATGGTGTGAATGTCCAGGTCAAATATTTTCTTGTTATACAGACGCAATGACCTTAAGCCTGTTTCTTCGGTTAGTTCTTTTTTTGCTACTGCAATCACATCTTCATCGCCATCAGCATGTCCACCCGGTTGAAGCCACCGGTCTAGCTTGGCATGATGCAATAGCAATACTTTGTTCAAAGATTTATTTGTAATCCATGCGGATGCAGTAATGTGGCCAAAAGTCAATGACCGCTCATAGCAATTGGGATAAGAAAGTAAGTCAAGGAATTTTGGAATAAATTTTTGTTCAGTAAGGAAATCCGTGTGGTATTCCTCCAGATTCCTGATTAAGTCCCCTCTGTTCACACGGTTTACTTGATAATCGTATTGACCATATTCATACGGCCTTCTTTCAATTTCGCTGTAGAAACAACTTCACCTACATTGTCTTTATCACCTTTTTTGGCGTGAATGAAGTACTTTCTGGCCTCAACTTTCTTGAAAGTGACACGTCCTTTTCCGTCGGATTTATCAGACTCTCTGTATGGTTCTTTTTCCTCAAAGTAGTCATCTTGAGTTTTGTACAGGGTAACAGTTGCTCCTTCAACGATATTTCCTGCTGCATCTAAAACAGTAACTCGAAGTGAGGTAGGTAATAGGCGGCTGTTTATGGTCGAAAATGATGATGCCGTGAACATAACTACGGCGAATAAGGCGATTAATTGAAATGATCTTTTCATTTTTATCTAGTCTTAGGGTCTCGTTTTACTTAAGGTAAATTTAAAATTAATTCTTGTAATTAGTGATCAATTTTCTTGCCAGCCTGAAAATGGATGTACATAAAAATTACCTCAAAAGCATCACACCACCGTGCTGCTCTATAATACCTCGCTCTAAATCCAATGTACTCTTATATCGCATAACATAAGCGTAAGTTCCAGTTTGCAATAAACCACCACGATAGAGGCCGTTCCATTGGAAATCAACATCCGTTGACTGGAAAACCAATTCCCCATGTCGAGAATAGATGTATATCTGAAAATCGGTTACGTATGGATTTGGGAAGACGAAGAAAGTGTCATTCAGTCCAGGGCTGCTATCTGGCGTGAAAGCATTTGGAGCCACAATGAGAGGATCACAGTCATCTACGATTTCTACGACATCCCGGATACAAGTCAAGCCATTGTTTAGAGTTACTTCGTAGACACCAGCATCCATTACCTCATACAATCTGTCTTCCGAAATTATTGGGTCTTCATTCAATAAACGCCATTCGTAGGAGGAGAATAGTCCTGGATCCAGTATTAGCACACTATTGGCCGGATCGGGATCTTTGCTACAGAACTCTTGCGTACCACCTAACAGCAGCTGGTCTTCTAGAATAGGTATGATTAAAACATCAATATCATCAGTAGCTGAGCAGGTATTATTTGTGCCAGCAACAGTTACGCTATAGTTGCCGCTGGTGGTAGCTGAAATAATTGCGCCAGCATCTGGGATAACTTGTCCAAAAGGATCAGTCCATTCGAAGGTCACATCTTCTGTGATGTTGGCTATTGCCGTCAGGAAAACTTCAGAGTTGTCATCGCAGTTTGGCTCTGCCCGAATGAAGACCGTGATTTCACTAAACACCTCAACATCTATGTCCCCAATATTTTGACAACCTGATCCTTGGTCTAACACTGTCACTTCATAATTGCCAGTCGATGTAACTACTAACTGAGAAGAGTTCGAGCCGTCCTCCCACTGGAATCCAAGATTTCCTCCAGAACTATTACTTATTCCTGCTTCCAGGGTAACCTGGCCAGTACATGGATCGCCTGTAGCTACTATTTCTACTATTGGGTCGTCCGTCTGATCTACTGGTACGTCTGAAGTTTGAGGGCAAAGTATACCTGCAGCATCTGAAGATGACACAGAATATGTTCCAGCTTCATTGGCAGTGACAGTTTCGCCAATATTGCTACCATCAATGCTAGTAATGTTTGGTCCTGTCCAGATGTAGCTGACCGTTACTGGGTTGGCAGCTTCCGGGAAAACGGACACATCTCCGGCATCACCGCAAATGCTTTGGGGCGTAACTGTAAATGCTGCCGCTGGATTTTCCACCAGCACAATATCGGCTGCCGTTTGCAAGCAACCAGTACTATTGTCAGTTACCTCTACTGAATAGGTACCAATAGGCAAGTCGTCAATGCTAAAGAATGGTTGAGCAGCAGTAGGCGTTGTACTTACATTGTTTCTTACCACAGCCCCTCCAACATCGAGCAAGTCATAGGTCACAGGTGTTGTGGCTGCTATGGAAAGGGCAATTTCTATATCCCCCTCATCTCCACAGGCTGGCATTGGAGTAGGGGTGAGGTCAAATGGTGCCGGCTCCCCAACTGCCATAGGCAGGAAGGATTGACATCCTGAAACAGTATTTTCTACCAATAAAACATAAGCGCCAGCTTCAAGGGCATTGCTCACCAAGACTGCATTAGGCCCTGTAGTATTTGCGGCCCCTACAATAGTTGGCCCGTTTAATTCGTAAGTGAAGCTTCCTGTACTTCCGATATCCAGAGAAATTTGACCATCAGCCGTTCCACAACCTGTGGCATCTGTTGGCACTGCAGTGAATATAGGCGTATCTATTACCTCCATCGTGACACTGTCTTCTCCGATGCATTGAAAAATATCTTCTACCTCTATTTTATAAGTAAAGAAGCCAGGGACGGATGTATCTATTCTTTGTGTACGTAATGTATTTCCGTTATTGACTCCATCTAATGACCAGATGTAGGTTGCACCCGGGTTTAGTGCGTCAAAATCCTGCACAAATTCATCCTGACAAACAATGAAGTCCTGACCAATGTCTACCACAGGCCTGGTGTCATCCACCAATGACTCTACGGTTTCCGATACACAACCATTAATGTCCGTAATGAAAACCTCTAATGTGCTACGCTGATCTACGGTAATTACTCTTGATGTATCACCAGTGGACCAGTTATATGTGAATGCTGTAGTGTCACTTGGCCAGGCCGCCAACATTTCCGGTCCATTACAAATTGTTGTTGCTAAAGGAACGGTTGGATTGGGTGGTGTCGCAAAAACTTCTACAGTAGCGTAAAATGTACTGTCCAGTCCGCAACGGTTGGAAATATTTAAACTGACGTCATACACATCCACCTCATTATAAGTGTGATTGACTGTGGTGGAATCGGAATTGGTTCCGTCTCCGAAGGTCCAGAACACCACGTCAATCATGGATGTCGTACTGGCCGTAAAAACAGTAGGATTGCCTATACAGGCATCTTCATAGGTGATGCCTGGCGTATTGGGTGGATTGGAGACTTGTTGGACAAAATTGGGTAAGCCTAATCGACTGATTCTACCGGCCAGATCAAATCCTGTCTCAACGAAGGAGGATTGTATATCATCACCATTGGGATTGTTTATTGTGCCAAGTGCTGGTGAATTTTCTACTGCCATATATACGATACCGTCCGGGCCGGTTTGTATGGTGCCATATTCTTCCGATGAGTTGGCTACTTCAAACTTCGTCGCTTCGATATGTATCTTGGCATCTTCCGTATCAATACTGTCCAGATCGTATTGGATAAGCTTTGATCCATTACCATTGGTAGTGACGTAAAGTCGCTGTAGACTGGATGAGAATTCTACACCGTAAGCCAGGGATGGCACTGATTCCATGATGTCAAGTTGAATGAAATCGTCTACCATGCCTGTCGAGTCAGCAAAAGAAAAAAGCTCTACATAGTTTTCTGTCGAGTCTTGCAGGGCCACTGCAACCCGTCGACCGCCTGGATCAACCTTTATGGAAGCAGTACCATTTCTTTCTTCGCTAAAACGATGGACAGAGCCGGCGGCAGAAATAGCAGATGCTCCGATTCCGTCTGCTGTGATTGGATAAGCCCTGAAGACATTATTACCATATTCATGGGTGATAAGCCAAACAAGAGATCCACCGATTGCTGTGGCGGTCATTCGTTCAGTACTATTCATGTATAATGGCCGATCTTTTAAAATCACTTCTCCTCTGGCAGTATCCTTTTTGATATCCACCATGGCATAACGTATATCATAGGAGTAATCGCCCCAGACCGGATCGGTGGTAAAGACATAGAATATTGTACTGTCGCCGGGGACCGGTACGATCATAGCCCCCTGGACCGAAGTACTATCTCCCCCAATATTGTCGCCATTCACCATCAGCTCATGCTCCTGGTTCCAAACGGACACACCATTAGTGTAGAATAGTAATTCACCATTGGCATCTGAAATCGAGGATGCGGCCACCGGTGATGTCATTAGGTTGTCGTCGGTTATTGGGGTCGTGCCGTTGTTGAAATCAATACCAGCCATTTCGCCAAAATACCATTGATTATATCTCGTCGCGTCATCTCCATAGGTGGTGACCTGTATTTGGTCATATGTGGCACAACCAGTGGCGCTGACAGCTGATACCCAATAATACCCAGTCGTGTCAATTTCTATGGTTTGTGTAGATTCAAGAGTGTTCCATGCGTAAGATACAGCCCCAGGGCCAGCATCTAATAGCAGCGTTTCACCGGGACAGATTACTGTATCTGCTCCCAGATCAACCATCAGGTCATTGGTAGTTATATTTACATTCTTCGTCACTGTTTCCCGAACTTCGTTGGAAAAAACGGTTAGAGCTACTGGATAAACCCCCGGACTTTGGTAAGTGTGAATAGGACTGTGTGCATTTGATGTAGATCCATCTCCAAAATCCCAAAAGTAGCGCTGCGGATGTGGGGATACGAAAGGAAAGAATTTTGTAGAAGTTTCGGCGCATGTGTCTAAATAGACAAAATCCAGTGAATCAAACTCTTCAAAATTTGGCGCAGGGAAGGAAGGGAATTGTGTTCCTGCAAAATTTTGATTGCCAAACACGAGGCTGTCATAAAATACATTGAATCTTACACTATCAGCTGAGTACAAACTGTCCGCTTGATTGACTCTTCCCACTTCAAGATCAGAACCATCATTCAACTGATAGAGATGGTAGACTCTTCGGTCAGGTCCCCTTTGAACACCATAACTTCTAAAAACAGGCGAAAACAAAATAGGATTAACTCTGAGTAGAGAGTCATCCAGTGCCACCTGATACAGGTTCCCATTGTTTCCGGTTGTGGTACCATGTCTGGATACGTACAGTTTACTACCATTGGCTGACCATTCGAGATCATATATGGCTTCTGTCGCGAAATCGCTGTTTCCTGTATTTAATATCTGGGAGTTCAATGCCAGTGTTCCATTAGCCGGATCAAAATCTAGTAATACAATATTCCTGTTCTGATCCTTTGGTGCTACTGCTAATAACAATGAATCCTGATTGTATGCAAATGCCGACGCAACAAACCCTGGGATGGAGGGTGTAGCCAGGTTAAAGGTTTGAATCCCACCAATGTCAGGCACTCCATCATTTACCTGTAGAACCTTGTATTCAAAAGTAGTTCGGTCGTTTGTGATCAACCAGTGTTGATTGGGTGCATCTCCTTCTATGGTTATCATTCCATCCGATGGATTCGTAAGACCGGTTGGTTGATTTTTGGCAGATATGTCTCCTCGTGCTGGTTCCCCAAGGCCAACATTTGCATTACCCATCAGGTTTTTATCGATTATAGAATAAAGAATTTCATTCGAACCCGCACTTCCTGGGTTTGTAAAGAGAAGGTATCGACCGTCTGTATAAGTAAAGGGAATTACCGCAGCGGCCTGATTGATGCTGGGGTCAGCTTCCAGACCCGAGCCGTTTGGTAATAATTCATGGTTTGTATCGTAGACGTCATTTCCGTCGGTATAAAAAAGTATATCTGCCGTCAATGGATCAGAAATCACCGCACTTCCTCCTGTGCCAAAAGGAGTAACTTGAATAGAATCAATTTGTGCTTGATTGGTGCCTTTGTTGAAAATTATTACCCTATCCGAATTGCCAAAAAGCCAGTTGTATTCGGCGAGATTTTGTGAGAATGAATGTTGCGTAGCTAGCACCGACAATAAAAAAATAGTGCTAAAAATTAATTTTTTAATCATACGTTCGTTCAACATTCTGATAAGGGTTCGAAATCGCTCAATTGTCTGCTACTTGAATCAAGTTCACAGGAATTGAGGCTTAAAAATAATCCAATTAACAATAGAAACGCTTAAAAAAATAATTTCTGTACTTGGCTGGGAACAAAAATTAAATCATTTCAATATTGAGACATTATTATATAATTTGCAGCGACTTTTATTTTGAAGCTTTGAAATTTTACTCAATGCGTAAATGCCTTTTTGTTCTTTTTTGCCTGTCCACATTTCTGGTCAATAACAAACTCAAGGCACAAGACCCTCAGTTTTCACAATACTATGCAGCCCCTTTGTATTTGAATCCCGCTTTGGCAGGAATAAATCAAATGGGACGTGCAGGTATCAACTATAGAAATCAGTGGCCGTCTATTGAAGCAAGCTTTGAAACGTTTTCGGCTTATGCCGATTACAATTTTGATGAAAAAAATAGTAGTCTCGGACTGATCATAACCAAAGATACAGAGGGCTTGGTAGGGCTTTCTTCCACAGAAATTGGACTCCAATATGCCTACCAGGTAAACCTGAATTATAAGTGGATTTTCAGACCGGCGTTTCAAGTATCATATACTACCAGGGATCTTGATTTTAGCAGACTGACCTTTGGAGACCAATTTGACAATACTGGTTTGGTCAATCCTATTAGTGCAGAGTCGTTTAATTCCGGTTTCAAAGTAAACTATTTTGACATTGCATTGGGAGGCATGTGGTATTCTAAGAATATGTGGGTTGGGGTATCGGCGCATCATATACGCCAGCCGAATCAATCTTTTATTGATGGTCAAAGCCCTCTTCCTAGAAAAGTATCAGTGCATGGAGGCTACAGAATAGGGCTTCCTTCCGGCTTTTTGTCAAAAGGAGAGACAGCCACAGGAGGGGAGCGAACCCTTAGCCCTACTTTCAACTACCGATCTCAGGGTGATTTCGATCAATTGGATTTAGGCTTGTACTTTACTATGTCACCTGTGATTTTTGGTGTTTGGTATAGAGGTATACCACTGAAAACTCCTGAAGGCGGGGGTGGAAATACCGAGTCTGTCATTTTCATGGCTGGCCTCAGCAAGAATAAAATGACCTTCGGCTACAGTTTTGATTATACACTTTCAAAATTAGGTATAGGCAGTGGTGGTGCCCATGAAATTAGTATCACCTATACCTTTAAAGCGGGCAGCCCGAGAAAACCTTCTAGAGACGTGAGGGAGTTGAAATGCCCTGTTCCATTCATTTTCTAATCAAACACATTCCTTTTTCATTTGGTCTGATTGATTAACTTGAGTCAGATTTTTCCCAATCCACAATAATTGAATTATGGAGAACAAAATGATCAATGGTTACAAGCATGTGCGTCATCTCGTGCCAGAGTATGATGACGATGAGATGCTTACGAGAACCAAAGAATATTATGATTGGCTCGACACCAGAAGGACTGTGAGGGATATTGCATCTGAGCCAATTCCCGAAGAAGTTATAGAGAATATCATAATGGCGGCATCTACTGCGCCATCAGGTGCGCATAAACAGCCCTGGACATTCTGTGTAATATCTGACAAAAAAATAAAGAGTGAAATACGAAAGGCTGCTGAAAAGGAAGAATACGAAAGCTATAAGGTTCGTATGAGTGAACGGTGGAAGAAAGACCTGGAGCCCATCGGTACTGATTGGAATAAGCCATTTCTGGAGGAAGCCCCTTATCTGATTGTGGTTTTTAAAAGGGCGTATGAAATAGATGAAGAAGGAAATAAACAAAACAACTATTATGTCAATGAATCAGTTGGAATAGCCTGTGGCATGCTTATTTCCGCTATTCATCATGCAGGTCTGGTTACGCTTACTCATACACCCAGTCCAATGAATTTCCTTCAAAAAATTCTAAATAGACCAGAGAACGAAAGACCTTTTTTATTGGTGCCTGTAGGAAAAGCGAAGGAAGACGTGTTTGTGCCTGATTTGAGGAGGAAGGGGCTTAATGCAATTATCGAAAGCTATTGATCAACATTATTCGGTTTATTGGACAGCAAGTATTATTCTTGCAGCAATTAGGAACCTATGATTTAGAGGTGAAAAAGGGAAGACTAAAGTTTATTGTTTCAATATTATTGAGTGCGCTTCTCTTTGCGTTGGGTTGGCCGCCTTCTAAATTCAATTTTCTACTTTTTGTTGCTTTTGTACCTGCGTTGATATTGGCTTTTGAACAGCAAAAAACAAGGACAGCTTTTTTTATTTTCTTTTTCACAATTCTGTCCATGGGTCTAATGCTTTATGGCTCACTCCTTCTTGCAGGAGAGTATGTATTTCCAATAATTGTTGGTTTTTTGATTGCTCCAGCGCTCTGGTCTCTTTCCATAATTATACCCCACAAGGTGAGCAAAAAGCATGGTCTCAATTATGGGTTAATGCTTTTCCCTTTCTTTTATTTGAGCCAGGAAATCCTACATTATTATCTGCACTTTGGTATTACTTATTCCCACTTAGGCTTTGGCTTAGTCAATAACCCAATATTCTTGGGAGTTTACCCATATCTTGGTCTCGAGGGTGGTTCATTTATGGTAATTGGATTAAACACTTCATTGGTTTTTTTCTATATGAATGCTAAAAAGAGTGGTTTGAAATTCAAGTATTCTATACCTACTGGAATCTTACTTTTGATTATTTTGATCTCAGCTTTTGTACAGCCGCCTCTACGAAAGATCAGATCCTTAAATGTCGCTATTTTCCAGCCAGACAAGCAAGTTGTGGATAGTATAGAAGATAACCTAGAAAAGAAGATTGACCTCTTGGAGGTTGAACTTAAGAATAACCTGAAACCGAAGATAGATCTAATAATCTGTCCAGAGAGCTACATGATGGATATGAAAAAGAATCCATTAGTGGTAAATACTCTTGGAGAACATAAATCTGTACAAAGATTATCAACCTTATGCAGACAAAATAATTTATCAATTTTATCTGGGGCTATACTGGTGAAGCTGTTTAGAGCTGGGAAGCCACCAACATCTAGTGCAAAAAAAATGCCCAGTAAGAAAGGAGTCTACTTTGATATCTACAACGGGTCAGTATTTGTGACCCCAGATGGTAAGGTTTCATGGCGTTCCAAGCAAAGATTGTTGCCATTTTCTGAGAGTATTCCATTTTATGAAGTTATAAACTTTCTCGAAGGAATAGGGTTGTGGCCCAAGAGGATTGGAAAAACTTATGGCATAGTACCGTTTGAAGGTCCATTTGAATATCAAGATATATGTATCGCACCAATGATATGTTATGAGAGTTCGTTTCCTTCAACTATACAAGGTTTGATTCAGCATAAGGCGAATTTGGCAGTAGTGTTGAGTACAACCTGGACCGACTCTGACTGGATGCGTCAACAGCATCAGGATGCTATGCCGGCGATTCAAAGATCTTTTGGTAAGACTGTCATTTACTCTACCCTGGATCAGGAGTCTTCAGTGGTTGATCATTTTGGAAGAAAAAAACATTCTGACAAGTCATTTGAAGTCAAATCGATTAACTTATATGATTCAGCTGGTTTTTACCCAAACCTCGCTTCAAAACCCTGGATATGGGTCCTGCTAAATTTGATTTTATTGGTGGGTGTATTTGTAATAAAAATAAGACGATAGCGAGATGATATATAATTTTAAGGAGCTATTAGTGCGTTTCATCAATACAGTTTGCTGCTGTTGTATGTAGAAATTTCATATTTTGTCCATAAAGAAGATAATTCTGTCCTTGAATTAGGTAGTATTAATCGAATGAGGTATTGAATTAAGAACGACTCTAATTATCTTTGTTTGTGAAAATGTTAACTGTAATTCTTAAATCTTCTCACAGCCTTAGGATTGCGCCACTCACATTTGTAGGACTGCTCATCGCTGCTTTTTGTTCTACAGATGCATTTGCCACCAAAGACTATAACTGGGATGGTGACAATGCCAGTAATCAATGGAACATAGCTGAAAACTGGGATAATGGAAATACCGCACCTGGTGATGGCAATGACCCAGGGACATATTCTATTGATGCCACCGACGGTGGTGTTACACCACCTCTTACAGCCGATATTACTAGCGCAACTTTTGCACCCGGAGATGGGAATACCAATACCTATGGGATGTCTCAGTTGGGAGTCATTGGCGATCAAGCAACATTAAATATAACCGGAGATAAACTTAGTGTTACATCAGATGAAGGTGTTGTAGGTGTTCGTGAAGGAGCTACAATAGCAATCGATGGAGGCGATCTTGATGCTGTCGCATTGTCAGTTCTGGATGACGGTTCAAACTTTTCACTTGAAAACGGAACTGTTTCAATTACCAAAGTTGTTGCAATTGGGGCTGACCCGAATGATCCGATTGGTGAGGATACAGGAGGATCACCTACAATAACCGTAGGTTCGGGTGGGATTTTAGATTGTGATTCTTTGATATTTGATGATGAAGAAGGTCATACCCCTCTTTTGATTATAGAGAGTGGAGGTGAAATAAATATTACAGATCATATGGTTACCACGGACGGAGGTAATGATGGTACACCTTTGATAGAAGGAATAGGAAATGTTAATATATCCGGTTCTACCAGTACGCTCAATGTAGATGGGGATTTAATATTTGACAATAATGGAGACACAGGAACCTATGGCAATGACCAGTACTTCATGTCAGATGGTGCGGTGATAGTTCTTGGAGATTTTACAGTCAACGGCGATTTTGAAATGACAGGAGGTACACTATATGTTGGAGGGGATTTCGACATCTCCGGAGGAACAAACAGTATCACTGGTGGTACAATAATACTTGATGGTGGTTCTGCTCAACAGATGAGCGTTACAGCTGGTACTTCTTTCAATAATCTAACTATAGACAATAGTGCGGGAGTAACTGTAAGTCAAAATATAACTATAACCGGAGTACTTACCTTGACTTCAGGTGAGTTGGATATGGACAATAATACTTTGACTATATCGAATACCGCCACAGGCGCACTCACAGGAAGTGGAACTATTGCCAGTGAAACAAGTATTATCAACCGAAGCGTGACTAGTGGAAATAGCTATACTTTCCCATTTGCTTACGGAGCTTCTATTCCATTTATATTCAACATGACAGGAGGAGGGCCAGGAACGGTGCAGGTTGAGACAGTTAACTATTCTTCATCTTCAGGACCATTCCCGTTTAACATAGGCAATCTTAACAAAAGAAAAGGACTACCACCTAATCAATATAATGTAGACAACAGTATGAATACGGTGGATCGTTTTTGGAATATCACCGTGACTGGTGGACCTACAGCAACCATAACTTTCAACGCTACTACAGGAGAGACTGCTGGTATTACTGGTCTTCAAGCCCAAAGGTGGAATGGAACATCTTGGGATGCACCCATGGATGGTGCGACTAACGTTGTAGCCGGTGTAAGTTCATTCTCACCATGGACAATGTCTGGAAATGGCGAGGCACTACCTGTTGAGTTGTTGTTTTTTGATGCCTCTACGGATGAGGAGGATGTGTGGCTGGAATGGGCTACTGCCACTGAAATAGATAATGAGAAATTTGAAATAGAGAGATCGCTTGACGGAATAACATTCTCAAAAATTGCAGAAGTTGAGGGACATGGAGATAGCAAGGAAAGAATAGATTATTCTTATTTAGATGCAGAAGCAGCTTCAGGTACAAATGAGCAATTGTATTATAGGTTGAAGCAAATTGATTATGATGGTGCTTTTGAGTACTCGGAAATTAATTTAGTCACTGTTAAGCTAAAGCAGCATAAGCTGTCTGTTGTGCCTAACCCTTATTCTTCAACCTTTGATTTGAAATTTACCGCAGGCCGAGAAGAGTCTGCTCGGGTAAGGGTTGTGGATATGAACGGCAAGATCTACTATTCATCTGACCACTTGGTTCAAAGAGGAGCGAATTCTGTTTCTATTACTAACTTGTATGACATTCCCTCTGGTATTTACCTGGTAAATATTCAAGGTCCTTCAGTCTCCTTTACAGAAAGGCTTTTGAAGAGATAGACATCCGTTTAGCAGGGTTTTCAAGCGATTATTTTTACTAAGTAAGTGTCAATGGATATCGAAGCGAAGGATTAAAACTCCTCATGTCGTCCGATAAGTATATTGGATTTCGCTAACTATTTCTAGTTGAAGCTCTTTGAAAGGGCTCTCGAGATAAAGAGTAATTCATTATAAATGAGGAGAAGAATTTACTCCGAATCACTACCCTCTACGGCCGGTCGGTAAATCTCAAACTCGACACGACGATTGAGTTTTTTATCCTCTTCGGTAACTTCTTCTACTAATGGGCGAGAGCTTCCATAGCCTTCATGGCTCACTCTTTCTTCATCCACCCCACCGAAAATCACAATATAATCTCGAATCGTCTTTGCACGCTCTTTGGAGAGCTTGAGGTTCACTGCCGAAGCACCAAAAGAATCTGTATGTCCCGATATTTTTAGAAAGAAATCGAGGTTGTCATACATGAAGTTGACAATCTTGTTTAAATCGCCATACATCTCAGTCTTTAAATTGGCCTGGCCAATATCGAATTCAATAGACTCGAATTTCACCCTGCTTGCAATTGGCTCTGTTACTTTTCTGAAGTCCATTGGACCTTCCAGGTAAAACATTTCTTCTACCCTAAAAAACTCATCCCCTTGGATGACTAGTAAGTAGTTACGGTTGTTTACCAAGTCAAATTCAAAACTTCCGTCTGATTTTAGGTACTTAGGTGCTACTTCCACTTTCTGATCGACATCTATGATGGACACGATACCGGTGAAAGGTTTGCCAGAAAGTGAGTCCGTCAGTGACCCAGTAATCTTTGTGATGGCATTGGGGTTGGCCCCCATCGGAAGGGGGAAGGAGTATAAATCTTGTTTTTCAAGATCACGACTGGCAGAACGAGAATAATATAAATCCCGTGAATCCGAGTCAATCGTGAAATAGAACTCATTGCCAGGTCCATTCACCAAAGGGCCAATATTGACAGGCTCGCTCCATTTGTTATCTTTTTTATAGGCTTTGTAGATGTCAAATTCCCCAAAGGAGTATAACTGTCCATTCGAACTAAAATACAACACATCGTACTTCGGGTGGTAAAATGGACTTACATCGTTTTTTCTGGTGTTTACAACCGGCCCAAGGTTTTGTGCCTTAGCCCAGCCGTCTTTTGTCTTGTTGGTATAGTAAATGTCTGATAGTCCGAATCCTCCGATTCTGTCTGATGCGAAATAGAGTGTGTCCTCAGTATGCGACAATGCTGGATGAGAATCCCAGCTAATGCTATTTACATTAAATCCCAGGTTCACCACATTGCCCCATGTACTGTCTTCTTGCATGGTAGCCATGAAAATATCGCAGTTGCCAACTGCTGCAGGCGATTCGCAGCGTGAGAAGTAAAGTGTCTTTTTGTCCCTGCTAAGGCAGGCTGAACCTTCATTATATTCTGAGTTGATAGCTTTGAGTTCCTCACTCAATGTCCAGAATCCATCTTTTTTTGTGCTAAAAAACAAGTCTTCGTTTTCGTAGAAATCCAGCCCTTTTTTCGATTCGTTTCTTTGTGAGGTATAAATCAAAACATCATCATCTAAACCAAGAGTTGGACCATAGTCTGCTTTTCTGGAATTGATCCTTCGTCCCATGTTCAGTAATACTCCCGGAGGAGGCCTTAGCGTATCTATGGCCTTCCTATGTTCGACCAACTTGTAGTAGTAATCCAGTGGGACATACAGGTCGGTCATCTGTGTATTGAGGGAATCGTAGTAGATTTCAATTTCCTGAATGTCTATGCTCTCATGATGATGCCGAAGTACTAATTTGTATAATGAACGGGCTTCTTCTTCTGTGCCATACAATTCGGTCAATTTGGCAAGCCGCCAAATCCAATAGGTGTCGACGTAAAAATTTCTTATCGCAAAATTTTTGATGTAATCTTTCAGGGCATAGTACAATTTCGGCCAGTTTTTCTCTTTCTCCAGCTTTACAATATGCTCAAGTTTTTGTTTATTAAAATACTCCCGAATACGGTTTACATTCTTAAAGTCATAGATGTTAAACTCTGTATCAAGGGCAAGGGTGTCGAACTCAATTACAGGCTCTTGTTTCTTCTTTTTGCTCTTAAATTGGGAAAAAGCGCTAGGTATACATGTGAGTGATAGAAACACTAAGGGTATTGCAATGGAAGCCAGGCTTCTGATATAGTCCGTTTTGCGGATCACTCAAATACGTTTTTATTCCTATTTAACCTGTTTATCAACTTGTTTATTGTGGTAGCCACAAGCAATCAAGATAATCAAAATTAACACAGTATTTATTGATTTTGAACATGTGTCTATATTAATTACAATTTCTTTGGCATATCAATTGTCATTTATCGTTTACATTAAAAAGTAAAAGGCCGAGGAACGAAATTATGTCATTCTGACAGAGAAGGGCGAACAGATTTTATGGAGCAAAATAATTTATATAATTCGATGATGTTATCAGAACTCATCGAAGAAGATACAGAAGAATTAATACCGTTAATCCATTCAGAAGATACAGAGGATTTAACGGAAGAAAACTTACCAGAATTTATTCCCATTTTACCACTAAAAAATGCAGTACTATTTTCCGGTGTAGTAATTCCGATTACAGTAAGTCGACAAAAGTCGATTAGGTTGGTGAAAAAGGCCTACAGAGGGGATAGAATAATTGGAGTGGCTGCACAGAAGAACCTACAGGCAGAGGATCCTGGTGAAGCGGATATATATAGAATAGGAACCCTTGCAAGGATCATTAAGATGATTGTTTTGCCAGATGGGAATACAACAATAATTATCCAAGGTAAGTCAAGGTTTGAACTGAAGAAAGTGATCAGGGAAAACCCATATATGACAGCCAAAGTGAAGATTCTTGAGGAGTCTTATCCTGATGAGACGAAAAAGGAAACGATCGCAATTGTTCAGTCTTTGAAAGATTCTGCCAAGAAGATTCTAAAACTGAATCCTGAAATTCCAAAAGAGGCTCAGATCGCCTTAGAGAATATAGAAAGCTTCGGCTTTTTGACGCATTTCTTATCGTCGAATGTCAATGCTGATGTGAAGGACAAGCAAAAGCTGCTGGAGCTGAATGATGGGAAGATACGAGCTGAACAGCTACTCCAGTACATGCTGAAGGATATTCAAATGCTTGAACTGAAAAATGAAATTCAGAACAAGGTAAATACGGATATAGATCAACAGCAGCGAGACTACTATTTGCGACAGCAGATAAAAGTATTGCAGGATGAACTAGGGCACGGTAGTCCCGAGCAGGAAATAGATGAGCTGAGAAACCGGGGAATGGATAAAGACTGGCCGAAAGAGGTGAAAGAGCATTTCAGCAAAGAAATTGACAAGATCCTAAGGATGAACCCAATGGCAGCAGAGTATCCGGTGGCTGTCAATTATGCCGAGTTGTTACTAGATCTACCATGGAATGAAATGACTGAAGATAATTTTGACCTAAACAGGGCCAAAAAGATTTTGGATAAGGATCATTTCGGACTTGAAAAGGTTAAGGATAGGATTATTGAATACCTGGCAGTTCGGAAGCTTAAGAATGATTTGAAAGGCCCGATTCTTTGTTTATATGGCCCTCCGGGTGTAGGTAAAACCTCTCTGGGAAAGTCAATTGCCAAAGCATTGAACAGGAAATATGTTCGCATGTCTCTTGGAGGTGTTCATGATGAGGCTGAAATCAGAGGACATAGAAAAACCTATATCGGCGCAATGCCAGGGAAGGTCGTTCAAAACATCAAAAAGGCCAAAACATCCAACCCTGTGTTTGTATTGGATGAGATTGACAAGGTAGCCACAGATTTTCGTGGAGATCCATCTTCAGCTTTACTTGAGGTGTTGGACCCGGAGCAAAACTCTGCTTTCAAAGACAATTACCTTGAAGTAGACTATGACTTGTCAAAAGTCTTGTTCATTGCTACAGCCAATTCATTGGACACTATCCAGCCTGCCTTAAGGGACAGAATGGAAATCATTGAAATAAATGGTTATACGCTCGAAGAGAAAACACAAATAGCCAAAAAGCATTTGATACCCAAGCAGAAGGGGGAGCATGGTTTAGAGAAAGGAGATCTGGCATTTGAGCAAAAGTCGATTGTGAAGGTGATTGATGACTATACCCGCGAATCAGGTGTTAGGAATCTTGAGAGAAAGATTGGATCTATTGTACGTGATGCCGCCAAATCCATCGCTATGGAAGAGGAATACAGTCAAAAGATTAACCCTGAAGATGTAAGGAGAATTTTAGGCGCTGAGGTATTCGACAAAGAGTTGTATCAAAATAACAAGTTCCCCGGTGTGGTGACTGGACTAGCCTGGACACAGGTAGGTGGGGAAATTCTATTTATAGAATCGAGCTTGAGTAAAGGAAAAGGAAAGCTGACACTTTCAGGGCAATTGGGTGATGTGATGAAGGAATCGGCCATGACGGCACTATCTTACCTGAAGTCCAATGCTGATACCCTTGGAATTCATCACAGTATTTTCGAAAACTATGATTTGCATGTGCATGTGCCAGCGGGTGCTGTACCTAAAGACGGACCATCAGCTGGTATTACCATGCTGACCTCATTGGCTTCTATCTTCACTCAGAGGAAGGTGAAGAATAAAGTGGCCATGACCGGTGAAATTACCCTAAGAGGTAAGGTGCTTCCTGTAGGTGGGATAAAAGAGAAAATACTGGCTGCAAGGAGAGCGGGTATTAAGGAGATTATTCTTTGCGAAAAAAACCAGAAGGATATAGATGAAATTAATCCTAAGTACATCAGCAATCTGAAGTTTCATTTTGTTGAGACTGTAGAGGAGGTATTGGATATAGCTCTTCTTCCGTCGAAGGTCACTAACCCTATGAAGCTTGAAGTAGTAGAGGCCTAAAGGTTTAGTCAGTCATTTCTAAAATACATATATGAAAAAAGCGGCACTACTTATTTTATTGGTAATGAGTGCCGCTTTTTCTTATGGACAAATAGGTGGTAAGAGAGCCTTTGAATTTCTGAACATTCCAACGAATGCAAGAGCAGCCGGGCTCGGTGGTGTAATCATCTCTGCAACAGATAATGATGCGGCAATGTTTTTGTCTAATCCGGCACTATTGAGTTCGGAAAATGATAATTACCTTACTTTTAGCCACCTTGGTTTCTATGCGGATATTAAGTTCAATACGCTTTCATATGTAAAGGACTTTGAAAAATGGGGACCTGTTGGGATTGGCATACAAAGAATGTCTTATGGCAGTTTTGAAAGCTATGACGCTGCAGGAGTGGCTACAGGGAAATTCGATGCGTCAGAAACAGCCATTACAATATCAAAAAGTCATCAAGTGGGGCCCTTTACACTTGGTGCTAATCTAAAATTTGCTCAGTCTTCAATTTACACCTATTCAGCCTCTGCTTTGTTTTTGGATCTTGGAGGAATATACAGTCATCCAGAGCAGGAACTGGTGATTGCTCTGAAGATAAAGAGCTTAGGGTTGCTATTGTCAGATTACACGGACGGCAACAATGCCGATTTACCGCTGGATGTACAGGCTGGTGTTACTTTCAAACCGAAGTACATGCCTTTCCGTTTCACTTTTACAGCTTTTAACCTGAACCGGGAGAATACAGCTTATTTTGATAGTACAATTTCTGATTCGGATAATTCGCCGGGTCAAATTGACAAGATTTTCAGGCATATAAATATTGGTACAGAGATCGTACTCGGAAAAAACTTCAACATAAGGCTGGGCTACAATCATTTGTTAAGAAAAGAAATGAGATTGATAAGTACGGCGGGAGGCGCAGGATTTAATTTTGGCTTTTTGGTAAAAGTGAAGGCGTTTGAACTGGCTTATACCAATGCTACTTACCACGCCGCAGGAGGAAGGAGTTATTTCACCTTTTCCTCCAATTTGAATAGAATATTAAAGAAGAAAACAAAAAATTGATGTTAGAACAAGATAAGTACCTGACGCCAAAACAAATCGTCAGTGAGTTGGATAAATACATTATTGGACAAAAAGACGCCAAGAGAAATGTGGCGATTGCGCTGAGAAACAGGTGGAGAAGGATGAATGTGAAATCCGAAATTCAGGGAGAGATAGTACCCAATAATATATTGATGATAGGGGCTACCGGTGTAGGTAAAACTGAAATAGCAAGGAGACTGGCAAAGCTTGCTGATGCACCATTTGTGAAAGTAGAGGCCTCCAAATTTACTGAGGTCGGCTATGTTGGGCGTGATGTTGAAAGTATGATCCGTGACCTGGTAGAACAGTCCGTAGCGCTCATCAAGACCAAGAAAAAAGAAGTAGTACAAGTGAAGGCAGAGCAAATTGTTGAGGAGATAATACTGGATGCACTCATTCCTCCTGTCAAGTCACCTGGCAAACCTGCTGTTGTTACCTCGGGTGGCGAAATGCCGGATAACGATGCGGAACTCAATGAGAAAACCAGGGAAATGTTTCGAAGGAAAATTAGAAACGGCGAACTGGATGACAGGAAGATAGACATCAGTGTGAAACAACCGAGCAATGGTGGTGTCGGTATGATAGGCGGAGGTGGCATGGATGAAGTGTCTATGATGAACCTTCAGGACATGATCGGTAACATGATGCCTAAGAAGACCAAGAAAAGAAAGGTGAGCATTGCAGATGCGCGCAAAATACTGGTTGAAGAAGAATCTGCCAAGCTGATCGATATGGATGAGGTGAAAGAAGAGGCCATAGAGAAAGCTCAGAATACTGGAATTGTTTTTATTGATGAGATCGATAAGATAGCTGTTGGTGCATCAAAAAAGGGAGGGCCGGATGTGAGTCGTGAAGGCGTACAGCGTGATTTGTTGCCTATCGTGGAAGGAAGTGCAGTGAATACCAAATATGGTGTTGTAAATACCGACCACATACTTTTCATTGCCGCTGGTGCATTTCATTTTGCCAAGCCGTCCGATTTGATCCCAGAATTGCAGGGTAGATTCCCTATTCGTGTAGAGCTGGATAACCTGACGAAAGATGATTTCCTGAGGATATTAAAAGAGCCTAAAAATGCGCTAACAAAGCAGTATGAAGCGCTTATTGGTTCTGAAGATGTGGAAATATCCTTTCAGGATGATGCCTTGGAGGAGATCGCCGAAATGGCCTTCAATATCAATGCTGATGTAGAGAATATTGGAGCCAGACGATTGCACACGGTAATGAGCAAATTGCTCAACGATATTCTGTTTGATATTCCAGACGTAATCGGGCCAAATGCCAAAGTGGTGATCACCAAAGATCAAGTGCAGGAGAGACTATCCAATATGGTGCAGAATAAGGACTTGAGTCATTATATTCTATAATTTCATTGATTTGGATTGATTAATGTGAAGAGTAGAGGAACTGCATTATATTCGTCATCGCGAGGAACGAAGCGATCTGTCCCCAAATAACAGATAGATTGCTTCACTGCGTTCGCAATGACGATGATGGGAATAATCTGTAATCTATACTCCCTATTTGTCGCAATCGGATGCACCGTCAAAGTCATTTAAAAATTCTTTGGAAAATGGATGACTCTTGGTAGACATTGCACGTATAAGTGAATTCAAATCATTGAATCTTAAATTTTAAAAACAAGAAAATGTCAACAATTAGATTAGGAGATGAAGCGCCGAATTTTACAGCGCAAACTTCCGAAGGAGAAATTAATTTTCATGAATGGCTTGGCGACAGCTGGGGCGTATTGTTTTCACACCCTGCTGATTACACCCCTGTGTGTACAACGGAGCTAGGTACAGTGGCCAAATATACCGATGAGTTTAATGCCAGAAACGTGAAGGTGGCAGCACTGAGCGTAGATGGGGTGGAATCTCACCACGGCTGGATCAAGGACATCAACGAAACCCAGGGTACAACAGTAAACTTTCCTATCATCGCCGATGAGGATAGAAAAGTGGCTACTTTGTATGATATGATTCATCCAAATGCTGATGATAAAATGACAGTAAGGTCAGTATTCGTAATTGGCCCGGATAAAAAGGTGAAATTAACGATTACCTACCCTGCATCTACCGGCAGAAATTTTGATGAATTGCTCAGAGTAATTGACTCACTACAGTTGACGGCTTATCATAAAGTGGCCACACCTGCCAACTGGAAGGACGGTGAAGACTGTGTGATCGTTCCGGCTGTGACCAATGAGCAAATTCCTGATTTGTTTCCAAAAGGCCATACAGAAGTGAAACCATATTTAAGATTGACACCTCAGCCAAATAAATAAGAAGAAAACCTATCGTATCAAGAGCCATAGGCAATAGCCTGTGGCTTTTTTTGTTTATCAATTCAACATTGTCAAATCCTGTTTAGTTTTTTCAATCGGGTTAAATAAGCCTGTTCGTAATTCCGTTTCAATTTACCTGATAGATACGAGCGGCCAATTAAATTAAGTACCTCTTCCTTTTTGGAAGTTAGCAAAGAAAAAATACCATCGATTAGTTTCTTATTAATTCCAGCCATTTCGCTCAGTTTGTGGAATTGTTCGTGCACTTTCCCTTTTGCCAGGGCTGGAGGCAATAGACCATCATCAAGTGCAAAATCCTTATCCGCAATATGAATGTGGCTATTTAGCAAGTCATACGCTGGACTTAATTTATAATCTCCCAGCTCAGTTTCGATGAGTGAGAAGTTTTTATAATGAGCATCGCCATTTGAAAACAAGTAGTTGAACAGGATAAGTTTGAGTAGCTTGGGTGCTTCTACATTGTAGGCTGGAACAAACTTTTTCAGAAGTTCAAATAGTTCATAATAATTACCCAAGTATTTATAGTTTTCTCCATGTGTTTGAGGTGTTCTTCCCGCCAATGCAGCAAAATCTTCCTGAGCCCACTTACTGCCACTGTCCTTAACATCAAACCGCTTGGTGATATAAGCAGTGTCTCCGTCACTAAAAAAAATGAGTGCGTTTTCAGCAGTTTCCATTTTGAAGACCTGCCTTGCTATTTGCATGGTTAAATGCTCGTTGGCTGGCATCTGTTTGGAGTTTTTACCAGCACTAGGTTTTGGTTTAAGAATGTATTGCCCTTGTTCACCTTCATTAATCAGGCGCAGTTTATTTTTATCCAACAAAACAGAAAACTTTTCCTGCACACCTGAAATAGACATCCTTTTTCGATTGTCTTCAAATAGCTCATCTGTTGTTTCGCTTGTAGATGGCGATTCATAAGGAAGTATATGACTTACTTTTTTGCCATTAAAAACACGCCTTAAAGCTGTATACGAGTAGGTTTGATTCCCTTCTTTTAGTGTGCCAGGGCAAAATTGGATATTCGGTAAACTCATACATTCTCAATTTTGAGGACCCTTACTGCTCCGATTGTGTCATATGCTGCAGTATTGAGCAATAAGCCAAAATGATCCTTTTTATCAATGCGAATGGCATGACAAGCGACTTGTTTGTTTGTTCCTTCAGGAAGCATATTGTAGAAAAAAGGGAACAAATGTTCCGACTGGTATTCTTGCTGATTTTTTGGAAGAGTAAGACTAATAGCAGGTTTATCCGTAGAATTGAACCATGTATCATCGTAGCGAAATACAAAGCCCCCATCGTCTAATTGGGTAAGCAATCCTGCTTCTTCGTTTTTATAGATAACCTTGGCTTGTCTCATTTATTAGGTGGTAGTGTTTTTACTTG
This sequence comes from Cyclobacteriaceae bacterium, assembly GCA_049115735.1. GTDB lineage: Bacteria > Bacteroidota > Bacteroidia > Cytophagales > Cyclobacteriaceae > CAXBNB01. The sequence goes on from JAGDZP010000013.1 coordinate 235,228, forward strand.
CAGTGTTAACTCTAAACCTAATGCGTCCGCCAATTTGCTCAAGGTTTGCAGGGTAGGGTTGCCTTTTCCGCTTTCAAACTGTTTTAATGTTCTAAGGCTGACACCAGATAGCTCTGCCAGCGTTTCCTGGTTTACCTGCAGCATTTCTCTGCGGGTTTTAAGGGTTGTTATTAGATTTACAAAGTGCATTATAGTGCTCTATTTCTGTCAAAAATAAAGAATGTTCTATAATGATACAATAAAAGTGCGATTTAATGCACTTTATAGATGATTTTGTTTGTTTAGTCGGGGATTTAGCCGATTTAGTTAAAGTTTGTTTACAAACCCAAATCCTATTCTCAGCACCACCAAAGCTTTATGATGGTTGAGGAAAAAGATCATCGGTTCTTTAGTAATTTGATTCAAAAGTTTCCCCTTCACTTAATGAACCGCCCAGTACGCGACCCGTACGCATGGTGGTGTGCCCCGAAGGGATGCCTTTGGCAAGAGGTCACCATGGGCTTATGGCCCACGGCCGTCTACTAAATTAGGACTGATAATGTGGTTACCAAATAAATCATCCAAATTCTATTCACAATCAATTCCGTATTCAATAACATGCTCTAATTCTGAATTGATTTTGTTGACCCACTTCTCATTCCTTAATATAATCACTCCATGCCAAGTTTCTGTGTCAAACGTTGATTTAAAGAATCAAGAGAAATCATTATTTCGTTAAAAAGCGAGTCGTAATTAATTTTTGTTCCCGCATTGTAGAAGATACTGTCCAGCAATTTGTTTGTTCTTCGAATTACGAGTTGTTGAATATTAAAATGGGTCTGCTCATGTGAGAGTAAAGCACCGTCTTCATCAAGCCAAGAAAGATCTCTTTCAAAATATCCAACTAACCGATAGAGATTAATGGTGTCATATTCAACAATATGGTGCTCTATTGGCAAGGAAGAAAGACCAGCTGGCTTCTTTCCGCCTATAATTGCTGAAATTGAATCCACAACGGCATTGCCTCTAAAGTCACTTACCTTTAAACATTTTACTCCAGTCCAACAAATTGGGTCATACTGCTTTTGGGCAATTGATAAACTTGATGCAAATAAGAATAAGGTCAATAATCGGATTTCCATCTTCTACTTGTGCCTAACAATTTAGTGTTCTATAAACTGTTGCCCCAAGATACAGTAAGATTTTTGATTGATAGTTGGTAGGCAATAGATTATAGACCCACCGTTGAACTTTGCCTATGCAGGATGCTATGGGATTTCTTTTTGGGAGATTTGCTGATGTGAGTAGCCATGGGCGATGTTTTGATTGGATATGAGTAGCTGTGGTATATTCATTTCAGTTATTGGTGAAAATATGGGCATAGTTTTCCCTGTCATTGCAGTAATAACTTTTATAGTTTGTCAATAGATCAAAGAACTTTTTACGCTTTTACCCTTATCCAGGAGGTATTTCTGATATCGTTTCCATTGCTCCCTTTCGACATTTACCACATATTCTGGACGGTTTTCCTGAGACTACATGATAGACTTCTTCTGCGCTCAAGCCATCAAGTATGGATACATGTGACGGACGTGCCAGCAGTTGCTTGCATGTCTCAATAAGTTTGGCGTTACAACATGACAATAAGCCGGTGTATCTGATTTTGTAAAAACCATTGGGCAATATATGTCGAACAAATCGCCCTATAAACTCTATGGCGTCAAGTGTAATAATCTGCCCTGATAGACGGGTTCTATAGTTTTTGTAGCTCAACGCTACCTTTCCTGCCTTCAGTGACAGGATTCTTTGATTGCTAATGGCCACCCGATGGGTATACCTTCCCAGATACTGAACCACAGCATGGGGGCTGGCCATTGACTTTTTACAATAGACATTCCAATCCTTTTGATAGACCAGCTTTTTGATTTGATCCTTGGTAAACCCGTCGGGTAGCCGCACTTTTTCTTGGTCAATGAGCGACTGGAGCATTGACCAAAACACACCTCTATATATCCTGGAGAGGACTTTTACCGGTAAAAAGAACTTTTTACGTGAACCAATCCATTCAGCCCGGTCTGCACTCAGCCCTCCTGCTGGTACCAACATATGTATGTGAGGATGATAGGTTAGCGTCTGTCCCCAGCTATGCAGTACTGATACTGCCCCGGTATAGGCCCCCAGATGTTTAGGATTTGATGCTGCTTTTTGAACAGCCTGAGCTGAGGACTTAAACAAAAGGTCATAACACAATGCGGGGTTGAGATAGATTAGCTTGTGTAGCGACGAGGGGAGGGTAAAAACAACATGAAAGTATCGGCTCGCTGGCAATCTACTTTTGAGCTTGTCTACCCAAATGAGTTGTTTGAGGTACTGGCATTTATTGCAATGCCTGTTCCTACACGAGTTGTAGGCATTCTGCTGATGGCCACATTGACCACACTGCCTGATATGCCCTCCGAGGACAGCCGTCCTACAGCTTCTGATCGCATGGATAGCTTTAAGTTGATCAACGCACAAACTATGGCTATTGATAAATTCATCCGCATACTTGTTGAAAATATCGGCTAGTGATACCTGTGTTCTGTTATTAGTCTTCATAATCCAGGGGGCTTTTGATGGAAGGGTCAAGCTGAGCGAGATGAAGGTATACCATCGTAGCGCGCAGAGAAGTATGCCCCATCAGGTACTGGATCGTCTTTAGGTTTTCCCCTTGCTCAAGCATGTGAGTAGCAAAAGTGTGCCTGAGCGTGTGTGGAGTGACGTTCTTGGCAATTCCTGCTCTTTTTGCTGCCTTCTTCACCACTTTCCCCAGAGAGGTCGCAGAGTAAGGCTTGCCTGCTTGTATCGATTCGAATAGATAGGTGGAAGGTTTGTGATGATGGCATTGATAATACTTACGCAGCAGTGTCAATGTCTTTTCAGAGAGTATGACGTCTCTGGATTTGTTGCCTTTGCCGTTGTTGATCCTGATCAGCATACGGTCCGAGTCCACATCGGTTATTCTCAGCTGTAGCAGTTCATCTCGCCGCATACCAGTTGAGTATAGCAAGGCTATCATGGCTACATGCTTGGGGTTGATCAATGCATGGATCAATAGCTTTACCTCTGGCTTGCTCAATATCACAGGCAGGTGAAAGGTTCTCCTTGGCCGCTTGATCGATAGATGCCGGTCCAATGGCAACTCCAAAACATCTCTAAACAGTATCCTCAACGCCCCAATCGTCTGGTTGATCAACGATATCGACAAATGCTCCTTGTCTTTACAGTGATATAGATAACTCTTAATCTGAAGGGTGGACAGTTGGTCTGGAGATTGGCCAAAGTGCAAACTCAATCGCTTAATCACCCCAACATAATTACGAATCGTGCGAGGACTGTAATTGCGAAACTCTAATTCTTGAATGAATCGTGTACGCAAACTCTCTTTTTTTTCATGGCTAATTTAATGTTTAGTTATATCTATAAATTAACCATTTCTAAGCAACTACCGACGTAAGGAGGTTTAGTTCAACTAGTGAATAACATGCACTTAATTGCTCAAATATAAGGAATAACAGGAATCGTAAAGGCTGTTGTTAGTTGATTCTTAAATTTCAAAACAACTCCAATTGTTCAGGTAATAAACGAAAGCTTTTGCGATGATAAGGCGTAATACCATGCTCTCTGATTCCATTTCTATGAGTGGCTGTGGGGTAGCCTGCATTGGAATCCCAACCGTAGTGAGGGTGTTTAGCATGCAGATCGGTCATCAAATTGTCGCGATGGGTTTTGGCAAGCACAGAAGCCGCCGCTATCGAGTAATATTTAGCATCACCTTTAACAATGCATTCGTGTGGTATGCCCTCGTATTTATTAAATCTGTTGCCATCTATGATCAGCAGTTCCGGTTTGTTTTGTAGTTGATCGACAGATCTGTGCATCGCCAGAAAGGAAGCATTCAGGATGTTGATATCATCAATTTCATTATTATCTACTTCAGCAATTGCCCAGCTGATTGCCGCATCTTTTATGTCATCCACAAGTCCATCCCGTTGTTTCTTGCTGAGCTTCTTGGAATCATTCAAAACCGGATGAAAAAAGTCCCTTGGCAGTATGACAGCAGCTGCTACCACCGGCCCGGCTAGGCAACCACGTCCTGCTTCATCACAGCCTGCTTCTGTCAGTTGATCTTGAAAATAGGGGAGTAGATTGCTCATTGCCTGCTAAACTAATGAAACCCGTTGGAATCAAATTGATAATGCCAGGTTAGATTTTTTCCACACAAATTATTACCTTCCTGACTGAATAAAACAACTATACATATGAATCAAAAATCAAGAAGAAATTTCCTCAAAGTATCAGGACTGGCAGCAGCAGGTACTTTGGTGTCCATAGACTCATCTAATGCATTGGCAGCTCCGGCAAAAGGCTCAGAAATAAAACTGGGAGTGGCATCCTACAGCCTCAGGAAATTTAGCACAGCTGAAGCCCTGGCCATGACTAAACGAGTTGGACTGAACTATATATGCTACAAAAGTATGCATCTGGCCATGGATGCTTCGGTGGATGAATTGAAAGCGGCTGGTAAAGCTGCCTACGATGCAGGTGTGAATTTGTATGGAGCTGGTGTAGTGTACATGAAGAGCAAGGAAGCCGTTGACCAGGCATTCGAATATGCCAAACATGCCGGTATGTCGGTCATCGTGGGAGTTCCAAATCATGAACTGCTAGGCTATGTCAACGATAAAATCAAAACTTATAACATCAAAGTAGCTATACACAATCATGGTCCTGGAGATAAGCTATATCCTAGCCCTGAAAGTATTTACGAAAAGGTAAAAGACCTTGACCCTCGTTTTGGAATGTGTATGGATATTGGCCACACGCAGAGGATAAAACATGATCCTATTGCATCAGCGAAAAAATACTTTGACCGCTTATTTGATGTGCACCTGAAAGACGTGGATAAGTCGGAAGCTGACGGCAAGACGATCGAGATTGGTAGGGGAGTAATAGACATTCCGGGTTTCCTGGAAGTAATTGTGAAGAAGGGTTACCAGGGCGTATTAAGTGTAGAATATGAAAAAGATGCGGATGATCCGCTTGCTGGTTTGGCAGAATCTGTTGGGTATGTGAAGGGTTGTCTGGCAACAATCGGCTAAAACTAAAAACTATTTGCTAGAAGACGATAAATTTGATTTCGCATAAAGCCGACGATAGAAAAAAGTTGTGCACTAGCGGTTTTGGATAATAGGTTTTTGGCTAAGATAAAAAGCCCAGTTCCCAAGACCGAGTACCCAAGGCCTGATTAAAGTAAAGCCCAGGCCAAAAGGCTCTGAATGAGGGTTCTTATTGTTATTATATCTAATTCAGGTTTACTAAGTAATATGTATTTTCTGTCCTAATGACTCCTCCAGAAGCTGATGGATTCTGAAGGTTTGCTCTACACCTAGTTTTTGTCCAAATTGAGATATGAGATACAGCACAACAGCAAATACGGCCATAACGACTGTAATCCAAAGTGCCCAGGGATCTTTATCCAATGACCATTGCGAGAGCCCAAAAAACAAACTGAAAAGACCAAGTACACCAGTAGCCACATAGCCAAAAGCGATCACTGTCCAGACGGTAGGATTAGGTCCGTACAGTCCCCGGATGAGGGTTTTTCCATCCTCTTCTGAAAAAGAAAGCGTCAGCTGTGGTGACCAAAAATGGATGTCCTGAATCTTTATTTTTAGGGTAATGAAATCTGGCAGGAACACGCCAATACATGGGCTGTTGTCTTCTTTGGTTTTGTCTTGTATAACCTTCTGGATTTCTTCTGATTTTAATTCGCTTTCTGTTTTGAAGCGTGGACGTATTCTTATGCTTGTCATAGTTTATTGCAAAGATTTAAAAATAAGGCATTTGGCCAGCCTTCACCGACTTATTCGACTGATTTTTATCAGTTTTCAGGTTTCCAACAATCGGGTGGTAATCATTGCTAAAGAGTAGTCATTTATTACCTTCGCAGTTCAATTGCGTCTATGGCCAAAATTGGTACTGATATTGATTATGCGGCAAGCTTGCTCAAGCAAGGAAAGATAATAGCCATACCCACCGAAACTGTTTATGGATTGGCTGGTAATGCGCTGGATCATGATGTGGTTAAAGACATTTACGAAGTAAAGAACAGGCCTTTTACGCTACCGATGATTGCACAGGTTAACAGAATTCGTAAGGTTAAAGAGTTGATCAAAAACGTGCCGGTAGCTGCTAAAATTCTGGCTCAGAAATATTGGCCGGGCGCGCTAACGCTTGTGCTGGAAAGAGCAGATGTCGTTCCAGATATATTGGTGAATGGAGGGGATACCGTTGGTGTAAGAATTTCTGACCACATGATGACACTGGAGCTATTGTACAAGTTGGACTTCCCCGTGGCTGTGCCAAGCGCCAATATTCATGGAGAAAAAAGCCCAACAACCGCTGAGGAAGTGAATGAGCAGCTAGGGGATAAAATCGAGTATATTTTGGATGGGGGAAAATGTAGTGTGGGGCTGGAGTCGACTATCGTGGGCTTTAATGGTGAAGAGCCGATCATATTTCGTGAGGGGGCTATTTCCAAAGAAGAAATTTTGGAAGCAATTGATAATGAAGAAACTGACTGAATTAGAATAAAAGAACTAAACAGAATTTGAAAAATGAGAAATCTTGATGATTACAACTTTGCTGGGAAAAAGGCTCTGATAAGAGTGGACTTCAATGTGCCCCTGAATGAAAACTTTGAAATAACAGACTTTACGAGAATTAAGGCAGCTACGCCTACTATTAAAAAAATATTGGCTGATGGTGGATCAGCTATATTAATGAGTCACCTTGGAAGACCAAAAACTGGCCCTGAAGAAAAATTCTCTTTAAAGCACCTGATTTCGGAGTTGTCTGAGCGTTTCGGTACAACAGTCAAATTTGCTGATGATTGTATTGGCGAAAGTGCTACTGAATTGGCTACAGGTCTTCAAAGTGGTGAAGTATTGTTGTTGGAAAACTTGAGATTCTATAAAGAAGAAACCAAAGGCGATGAAGCCTTTGCAGAAAAGCTATCTAAGCTTGGTGATGTATATGTGAATGATGCTTTTGGTACCGCACACAGAGCACATGCCTCTACTACTATTGTTGCTAAGTTCTTTGAAGAAAAAATATGCGGCTATGTGATGCAGGCTGAGTTGGATAATGCTGAAAAAGTACTCAACAATCCGGTGAGACCATTCACAGCAATCATGGGCGGTGCAAAGGTTTCTGATAAAATTTTAATCATAGAAAAACTATTGGATAAGGTGGACAACCTAATCATCGGTGGTGGAATGTCCTATACATTTTCTAAGGCTAGCGGTGGCTCAATTGGAAACTCGCTTTGCGAAGATGATAAAATGGAATTGACCAAGGAGCTAGTAGAAAAAGCAGCAGCTAAGGGGGTGAAATTATATCTCCCTGAAGATAATCTGATAGCTGATGATTTTAGCAATGACGCCAACACTCAGGTGGTAGGAAAAGGTGAGATTCCTGATGGCTGGGAAGGTCTTGATATTGGACCTGAAACCATTAAGCTATTCAGTGAAGTTGTGGGTAATTCTAAAACCATCCTTTGGAACGGGCCTATGGGCGTATTTGAATTCGAAACTTTTGCGAAAGGTACTGACGCCATTGCGGAATCTGTGGTAGACGCTACAAATGGTGGAGGCTTCTCATTGATAGGTGGTGGAGACTCTGCGTCTGCGATTAACAATCTAGGGTATGGAGATCAAGTGTCTTACGTATCTACTGGTGGTGGTGCATTATTAGAATATATGGAAGGCAAAGTGCTTCCGGGTGTAGCGGCGTTAGACGCATAGACCAAGTATATAAAAACATTTGAAATGGTGTCGCTAGCAATAGTGACACCATTTTTTGTTTCTGAATTTGTTTGTCAGTAATTGAAGGGGTCTTCCTCCCGGCGCAAGTGTTTTTCCATTGTGCTACAATCAATGTTTATTAGGCTTGGGTAAAGAGTTTGTGTCGGTGGCCTGTGGAGGCGGATGAATATAACTCAGCTCTTTCATTTTCTCGCCTAAATGAAAACGAAACAAAAGAAAAGGCGCCACGAAAGAAACACTCTGAGATAGATTGGAGCTCATTCAAACATTACGAGGCGGGTGTCACGCCTTTCGTGGACATCCGCCCTCGAATGTGAACAACCTTCGATACAATTTGTGGCATTTAGGCTAGCGCTTCAATAGGCCTCTCAATAGTTGATGTTGTGTAAGTTATAAAACTCAACAACATCGATTATTTTACTCAGTTGGTATTTGCTTTGAATGAAATACTCCACCGCCTGAGGAGAATCTGCGACCAGGGTAGCCATTGATTTTTTGTAATTGCCATGCGTTAAAAAATGGGCTACACCGCCTTTTTTGGCTAAAAACTCAACGTTTGACCCCAGAGCCATTGTCGAAGGGATGTCGACATAAAGATCTATTGTTCCTTTGGATACTACTTTCAGCAGTTTCTTGCAGTGCTTTTTTCGGTACTCATATTCTACTGTTTCGAAGACGGCCTCCGCATGTGACAGGTATATTATTTCTTCCTTGGTTAACGTGTGATGCTCACCTTTTAACTGGATAGGAATCTCTTCACCATAGAAAAATGAAATTGGCAGCATGCAGTTCAGTGTATCACTGTCCGTTGTTATTATTACCCCAGGACCGAGTTGAGTGGGGCTGGTTTCCTGAGCAGTAAGGTGATTTTTTGTTCCCAGAATCATTAAGAAAAATACTAGGATAGGGAAATATGAAAAGTGCTTATGTTTTCGATTCATCTAAACTTTTGCGCCTGGTAGTTTTGGAATTTAATTCACTAACGTGATAATCCTGCGTGCTCGTATTTAGTGAGTCAAATAATTTGCTTAGAAGGTGGTTAAGTGCTACCTCAATGCAGTCTGTAACTTTTGTTACCCCTTAGGAAATCCAGCCAACATACTTTTGTGAAGTATTTAAATTAAATTAACATAAAAATGAAGATAGAACAGATTTATACAGGCTGCCTGGCACAGGGAGCATACTATATCGAGAGCAATGGCGAGGCTGCTATTATTGACCCCATGAGGGAGCCTGGTCCATATATTTCCAAAGTGGAATCAGATGATTCAAAAATCAAATATATTTTTGAAACTCACTTTCACGCTGATTTTGTTTCTGGCCATGTCGATTTGGCTGAAAAGACCGGGGCAGAAATAGTTTATGGGCCTGGAGCTAAGACCGAATACGAAATACACGAGGCAAGTGATGGCGAGATATTTGAACTTGGCAAGATCAAAATTGAAGTACTTCATACGCCGGGCCATACCATGGAGAGCAGTTGTTTTTTGCTTTATGATGAGAATGGGAAAGAACATGCGCTGTTTTCAGGTGACACATTATTTATCGGTGATGTGGGGCGTCCTGATCTGGCTATAAAAAGTGACGTCACTCAAGAAGATTTAGCTGGGTATCTATATGATAGCCTGAGGGAAAAAGTGATGGTGCTAGCTGATGATGTAATCGTCTATCCAGCACACGGTGCAGGATCGGCATGTGGAAAGAACTTATCAAAGTCTACCTGGGATACGCTTGGACACCAGAAGGAAACGAACTACGCGCTAAGGTCAGACATGACCAAAGAAGAATTTATCAAAGAAGTCACCGAGGGTATTTTGCCTCCACCGCAATACTTCGCTAAGAATGCCATGATGAACAAAACAGGTTATGAAAACCTAGATGATGTACTGAAAAAAGGCAGTGTGCCTTTGGATGTAGATACCTTTGAGGCAATGGCCAATCACGAGGGAGCATTGGTGTTGGACACTCGTAGCAAAACGGATTTTGCCAATGAACACATTCCAAATTCCATTTTCATAGGAATAGATGGGTCATTCGCTCCGTGGGTTGGCGCGTTGGTCACTGACTTAAAGCAACCAATGGTATTAGTAGCTGATGAAGGAAGGGAAGAAGAGGTCGTCATTAGATTGTCACGCGTTGGATATGATAATACACTTGGTTTCTTAAAGGGTGGATTAGATGCCTGGAAGAACAGCGGGAGAGAAGTAGATTCTGTTGAGTCAATATTCGCAGGTGAATTTGCGACCAGGGCAGCTCAGAACCCTGATATTAAAATTGTCGATGTGAGAAAGCCGGGAGAGTTTGCTGCGGAGCATGTTGAGGCAGCTGAAACCAGACCACTCGATTTTTTCAATGATAAAATGGAAGGTTTGAGCCCTGATGACGAATACTATTTATATTGTGGCAGTGGTTATCGATCTATCATTGCGGCATCTATTCTCAAGTCGAGAGGATATCACAAGCTCATAGATGTAGCTGGTGGATATGGTGCCATCAAGGAAACAGATATACCTAAAACGGACTATGTTTGTCCGTCAACACTACAATAGGGGACCAAAGAAAAAGGAATTGATATGTTAGAAATAATAAGTAAACCATGGCCCTGGTATGTTTCAGGGCCACTGCTTTCCCTGATCATGCTCACTATGCTGATCCTGGGAAAAAAGTTTGGCGTAAGTAGCAACCTTGTTACTATGTGCTCAATGGCTGGAGCAGGAAAATTCGCTGAGTATTTTAGAATAGATTGGAAAAAGGATTTATGGAATTTAGTCTTCATATTGGGAGCCTTGATCGGTGGACTAATATCACGTCAATTCCTGTCATCGGACATGGCAATAGATTTGTCAGCGGCTACCATTGCAGAACTACAATCGATGGGGATCAGTAATCCTGGGAGCGATTATGTGCCGTCACAGATATTCAGTTGGTCGAGCCTGGGATCTGTGAAAGTATGGATTATGCTCGTGTTGGGTGGAATACTCGTAGGCTTTGGGACACGCTATGGAGATGGCTGTACTTCAGGACATGGTATCAGTGGTCTGAGCAATTTGCAGCTTCCTTCTTTGATAGCCGTTGTTGGCTTTTTCATTGGTGGTCTTTTCGTGACCCACCTTATTCTCCCTTATCTAATCACACTTTAATTCACAGCTATGAAGTTTATAAAGTATTTATTTGTAGGGATCATATTCGGCATCATTTTGAGTAAGTCAGAAGCCATATCCTGGTTTAGGATTTATGAGATGTTCAAGTTCCAGTCTTTCCACATGTATGGGATTATCGGTTCGGCTGTAGTTGTAGGAGCAATTGCCACAATTATCTTGAAACAGCTCAATGTGAAATCAATTGGTGGAGATGAACTGAAATATAGTGTCAAGCCACTTACTCCAAAGAGATATCTAATTGGTGGAACCATCTTCGGTATGGGCTGGGCAATGACCGGTGCATGTCCGGGACCAATCTTCGTGCTTCTTGGCCAAGGGTTTACGATTATGTTAATCGTTTTGGTTAGTGCATTGTTTGGAGCTTTTCTTTATGGCCTGGCGAAAGATAAGTTGCCGCATTAAGTAGAACTATCTCTCCAACTGTTCGATCTGAATGCCAACGGTTTCCCATCGGTCATTGAGGACTTCCAGTTCTCCTGATACTTTTTCGTATTCCGTATTTAGCTCTTGAAGCTTTTCAGAATCGCTGAAATTGTCCGGATTGGCCAGGTCAGATTCGAGGTTAGATTTTTGTTGCTCAAATTTTTCTATTTGATCTTCAATATTTTGAAGCTCCTTTTTGAGTTTGCTTAGTTCTTTTTGGTCGGATGTGGCTTTTGGTTTTGAGGATTTCTGTTTTTCCTGCTTTGGCTTTTTATCAATCGCCTTAGGATTTGAGTTTGATTTAGCGTCTTGTTTTTCTTTCCACCAAACAAATTCTTCGTAAGTTCCTGGGTATTCTTTGATTTCCTGATTTTCGATATACCAGATTTTATTGGCAATATCGGATACAAAATGGCGGTCGTGACTTACTACTACGAAGGTACCTTCATACTGATGTAATGCCTGCGTCAATATATTGACAGATTGTATATCCAGGTGGTTGGTGGGCTCATCTAGCAAGAGAAAATTAGCTTCTGAAATCAAAGTTTTGGCCAGTGCTACCCTCGACTTTTCACCTCCTGAAAGGACTTTGATTTTCTTGAATACCTCTTCATCGGTAAACAAAAAGCAGCCTAATACAGATCTCAGCTCTAGCTCTGATTTACTGGTGCCAAATTGTTTGAGTTCATCCAAAATCTCATTTTGCACATTCAACGCTTCCAGTTGGTGCTGTGCATAAAATGACGGAATTACGTTGTAGCCAGGTGCTACCTTCCCTTCAATTTTTTCAGACCCATTGATGATTCTCAGCAGCGTTGATTTGCCTTTTCCATTGGCACCAATCAAGGCAATTTTGTCACCTCGCTCGATGGTAGCAGAAGCATTTTTTAGGATGTCAATATCTGGATATGATTTCGAAACATTGTCTAGAATGCAGACGTGCCTTCCTGATTTTTGTCCAAAGTTGAATTTGAAATTCACTTTAGCTGTTTCGTCAATCACATCTTCTATCACATCCATTCTCTCCAGGGCCTTTACCCTAGACTGCACTTGCCTCGCTTTGGTGGCCTTGGCTCTGAACCGTTCAACAAAGCGTTCGGTTTGCCTTATTTTTTGTTGCTGGTTTTCGAAAGCATTTTTTTGGAGTTCATTCCGAAGGGCTTTTTCTTCCAGGTAGTTGTCGTAGTTTCCGGTATAGCCAACGAGACCACCTCCGGTTACTTCTACAATGGTCGTTGCAGTATTATTGATAAAAGTTCTATCATGAGAAACCACAATGACAGCCCCTTCATAAGTTTGGAGATAATTCTCAATCCATTGAATAGATGGTAGATCCAAGTGGTTGGTAGGCTCATCCAGCATTAACAGAGATGGCTTCTCAAGTAAGAGCTTGGCCAGTATTACTCTCATTCGCCACCCTCCTGAAAACTCTTTCAAGGGTCTGCTGAGATCACTGGTAGAAAAACCAATACCTTCCAGTACTTCCTCAGCGCGTGATTGCAAAGTATAACCATCCATCGCATCGAATTTCTCCTGAAGTTTCGTGAGCTTTTCTACCAACTTATCTTCATAGTTGGTTTCCATCTCATGGAGGATTTTATCCATCTTATGCTGAACTTCAAGAGCCTCTTTAAAAGCACTCATAGCTACGGAAAGAATGCTTTCTTCAGATTGGAAGGAGAGCATGTCCTGATTCAGAAATCCTATGGTACAGTCCTTTGATTTGCTGATATCCCCTTCATCAGGTGTCAGTTGCCCATCGATCAATTTCAAAAGTGTAGACTTCCCCGTTCCATTCAAACCGATCAAGCCGATTTTGGCTTTTGGCTTTATGTGGTATGATGCATTTTTGAACAGGACTCTGCTGCCCAAATAGTAGGAAAGGTTACCAATTGAAATCATGGCTGCAAATTAAGTGAATGAATACGGAAGATGGAAGTAGGGAAGGGGAAGTCTTGCACTGTAACTGCAAGGTTAGAATTGTTTTATGATCTGCAACGCTTCTTCAACATGTTGTTCTGCTTTGAATTGCGAATTGAATACATGCCGGACTATCCCTTCTTTGTCGAAGACAAATGTCACGCGACCCGGTAGGAGACCAAGAACGCTTCTTTTTACCCCAAAAAGCTTTTCTACTTCTCTACTCTTATCACTGAGCAGTGTAAAATTGAGTTTGTACTTCTTTGCAAACTTCAAATGTGATTTGGGTGAATCGGTACTGATCCCTATGATCTCTGCCCCATGTTCAGCAAAAACCTCAAACTGATCTCGAAAATAGCAGGCTTCTCGGATACATCCAGGAGTATCATCCTTCGGATAGAAATAGATAACCAGGGGTTTTCCAAGGTATGTTTCTATGGAGACCATATTGCCATGTTGGTCTTCCAATGAAAATTTAGGTATTTGATCGCCGATTTTGATTTTACTCATAGATTCAATTCCATAAAGGATTAGAATAAACACCATTAGCTACAAATTCCGCCAGCTTCTTCACAACGATTGGTCGGTCTTCCTTGTATGTAACTCCGAACCATTTGGCACTGGAGTGCAATACGGAGACACTGATCTTTCCTTCATTGATCATTTTGTCTATCACAGTTGGGATTTGAAATTCATCTTTACTTAAGTCTGAAGTGTTCTCCAGAAATGCCTTGAATTGCTCATGCATTTCAGCAAATATGTTTGGGCAGAAACCCCAGAAATTCATGGAGGCTAACCCTTCGGTTACTTCCACTTTTTCTCCACTACCGTTCGAACAAAGGATTTTATCCTCTTCAGCATATATGTCGTGAGTTTCTGTAATTGAGGCTAAATAACCATTTGGATCACTCACCGATAGGCCTCTTGAGACAGTGCCATTATCAGATAGCGTATTGATCAGGTCATAGCCAACCATACTGTATTTTGAATCATCCTTAACAGCTTCTGTCGAAAGAAAATCTGCCATGGTCTTAAAAGCGTCAGCACCATAGAAGTCGTCAGCGTTGATCATGGCGAATGGCGTGTCTATCTGATTTTCCGCAGACAATATAGCATGTGCCGTTCCCCAGGGCTTCAATCTTTCTTCTTGTACCTTGGGTTTGATGTGTTCCTGAAAAAGGTCTTGATAGGCATATGCAATTTGATTAGAATCAATTCCGGTACTTTCAATGATCCTCATCGTATCGGCTTCTACCTCTTTGTTGATCACCAGTACAATCTTGCCAAAACCGTTTTTTAGCGCATCGTGGATGCTGTACTCCATGATGGTTTCGCCAGCAGGCCCCATTTCACTCACTTGTTTCGCTCCGCCGAATCGGCTACCCCTACCTGCCGCTAATATTAATAATGTTGGTTTCACTTTAGTTAAAAGTTAAATGTTCAAAGCTAGATGGTTCGTGCTCCTCAAGAACTTTAAACCTTAAGCATTGAACCTTGAATTAAATAATTGTGCGCCCTACCGCCGATGCTACAGCTTGCAGGCTTTCATACATGCTGGTAAATTCATCAAAATTGAGTTGCTGTGCTGCGTCTGACTTAGCCACCGATGGGTTTGGGTGACTCTCAATCAACAAGCCATCCACGCCCATTGCTACGCAAGCTCGGGTCAAGTCACCAATGCCATATCTATAGCCAAGTGCATGACTCGGGTCGAGGATAACTGGTAAGTTGGTATTTTCTTTCAACCAGGCTACACCACACAGGTCGAGTGTAAATCTCGTTTTTGTTTCAAAGGTTCTGATACCTCTTTCGCAAAGCATTACATCCTCATTTCCACCGGATAGCACAAATTCAGCAGCTTGCGCAAATTCCTGAAGTGTTGTTCCAAACCCACGTTTAATCAACACCGGCTTGCCGGACTTCCCGCATTTCCTCAAAATACCCTGGTCGTACATGGCCTTCGCACCAACCTGGATAATGTCAGAATATTCTATCACATCATCGATATGGGATGCGTCCCGCACTTCTGTAATGATGTTGTATCCGTATTGATCCCGGATTTTGGCTAGCATTTTTAAGCCTTCCAACCCCAACCCCTGGAAAGAGTATGGAGAAGTCCTGGGTTTGTAACAACCAGCTCTGAGCGTAGTAAGATTATGTTTTTTGAGTAGTTCTGCACTCTGGGTGATTTGCTCCATTGACTCGATAGAGCATGGCCCGGTGATCATCAACGTGTTATTGGTGTTTCCACCGATTTTCGCATTTCCCAGATCAATTTCTCTCAGCTCAGATCGATAGTCTTTACTAGCCAACTGGATATCGGAGCTCATTGCGAAATGTACATCGGCATATTCGGCTAGTCCATCAGGCAAATCCTTTACTGCCGATCCGGTAATCAGCACATGTTTGCCGTCTTTCTTATAATAAATGGCAGAGGCACTAGCTGCTAGTTCAGCCGCCTGCACATCTGAAACGCTTTGTTTTAAATGGATAATCATGATTCGCTTCTTATTAAATTGATAAACGAAAGCCCTCCCGTAAGCTTGTTGTTATCATCAACAACTGGTAGGAAGGATATTAAAAATTTCTTTGAATGTATTAAATCCAGCAGCTCCGAAATGGTGCTGTTTTCATTGATGGTAACAGGATTTCTATTGATGATGTCTTCGATGGCTATGGCATTTAGGTCATCCAAATGCTTCAACATACCTCTACGTACGTCCGCATTACTCGATAGGCCGGTAAATCCACCTTCAGCATCAGCAATAAACGTGAAGCCGAGGTTGCCTTCATCAATTTTTTTAATGATGTCTTTTACCTCAAATTCACCATCCACCAGTACTGGGCAATTTTCAAGAGCAATAGCAAAGTCCTTAACCTGAAAGTCTGAATGAATAATCGAGCTTTTCAAATTTAGGAGGGCCGTGGCGATTGACTCATGGTTGACCAGGTAGGATCCCGACACCACGGAGTTGACACCCATCATGCGAAGGATAAATCCCACTTCGTCGTTTACACCACCATCCACTTCTATCTCCTTGCCGGGGAAGGAATTTCTGAATTCCCGAATCTTCCTGAAATTATCAGGCCGGAATTTCCCACCACTTTGACCGGGCGTTGTAGTCATGATCAGTACAAAATCACAATCGTCTTTGTAGTCGTCAAATACTTCTATGGGCGTATCTGAAACGACCGCAAGACCAAACTGGGTCTTGTTCGATTTTGGGAAACTGAGCTTGCCGCCAAGGTTCTCGTATTGAAAGGAAACGTATTCAACCTCATTTTCGAGAATCCCATCAAAATATTGCTCCGGAGTATCGCTGATGATATGCAGATCGATAGGCGTCTTACTCACCGCTCGTATCCTTTTTATATCATCAAAAACAGACAAATCATCGTTGCAGTCGACATGGATATAGTCAATGTGACATTTATCCAATTCCCCTGCTAAGTCTTCAATGCTGCGCTCCTTGTTGGAGTATATCGATGCGGATATTTTCATATTTTCTTATTTCAGAAAGGCGCAATTTGCCACGCTAAAGGGCCTTTCCTCATTTCACCGCAATGTTAATAATAATCCACTTCTGCCACCATTTTAAGAGCGGCTTAATTATTTTTTGGAGCAAAAGCTTTAGTGCTATTAAGATAGAGCCCTCCGGCTCTCGGCTTTATCTTTTCATTGCCAATTAATTGCACACATTCTCGGCACTGTGCTGGGATCCGTCTCTATTGCCACCACTAACAGATACCGGAACGAGTCCGGTAAAGTAGAAATAATGAAAAGGATACCACCTCGATCCGGGCTATTAAGTGACGCTATCTCTTACCCTCGCCAACACTGTCAAGTCTTACGATCAATTCGGTTTCAAAGCCTAACAGGGATAACATAACGAATTGCGCCAGAAATTTCCTAAATTCACCATTCAGCTATTTACAACAACCCAAAATGTAATGAGTAGCCTCCGATTCTTAAAGTACCTTACTGTCTATACACTACCAGCCTCGGTGTATATCGCTTTCAATACCCAATGGGTATTTTTTCCTTTGGTATTATATTTCGTTTTCGTTCCGGGGTTGGAATTACTCTTCAAACCGCAACACAACAATTTGAGCGAAGAAGAAAAAGAAGCCGCACTACATTCAAAAGTATACGATGTGTTGCTCTACATCATGCTACCTATCCAATTCGGATTTCTTTGGTATTTCCTTACTATTGTTAGTAGTCAAGCCCTGACTTGGGTACAGTGGGCAGGGTTGACGAGCGCCATGGGATTGATGAGCGGAGTGATAGGTATCAATGTGGGGCATGAACTTGGCCATAGAAAGGAACGCTTTGATCGTTTCGTTGGGGAATTGCTATTGCTGTCTTCATTGAATACTCATTTTTTGCCCTATCACAATTTAGGGCACCATAAAAATGTAGCCACACCCAGCGACCCAGCCACTGCTAGAAGAGGAGAGTGGCTGTTCGTATTTTGGTTTAGATCTAATTTTTCCAGCTATATCGAAGCATGGCACATAGAGTCTGAAAGATTGACCAAAAGGGGACTTAATCCATTTTCTGTAAAGAATAGAATGATTGTTTATTCGATTGCTCAATTCGGGCTTTTAGCATTGGTATATTTCTTCTTTGGATTGACTGGTGTCCTGGCATTTCTTGGGGCAAGCATATTTGGCATTCTGCTCTTAGAGACGGTCAATTACATCGAGCACTATGGGCTCTTGAGGTTGAAGAACGACAAAGGCCACTATGAACGGGTGAAGCCCTGGCACTCCTGGAATTCCGATCACATGATCGGCAGGGTTATTTTGTTCGAACTGTCCCGGCATTCAGATCATCACTACCTGGCGAGTAAGAAGTATCAAATCCTTGATTCATTTGAAGACAGTCCACAAATGCCAACTGGCTACCCTGGTATGCTTATTCTATCGCTCATCCCACCAATTTGGTTTAGGGTGATGAATCCAAAAGTAGACAAAATTAGAGCCGAGCATTCCGGGGATTAGTCTTGGTAGACTAATTTGCACAGTCCTATAGTCATGCCACATCCACCAAAAAGTGTATTTTTAGGCATGAAAATTCTTAGACTTACAT
This sequence comes from Cyclobacteriaceae bacterium, assembly GCA_049115735.1. Taxonomy (GTDB): domain Bacteria; phylum Bacteroidota; class Bacteroidia; order Cytophagales; family Cyclobacteriaceae; genus CAXBNB01. The sequence goes on from JAGDZP010000013.1 coordinate 253,674, forward strand.
TGGCTTGCTCAATAGTGACAGCTAGCCTTTTATCCTGTACTAATCAAAAACCAGTTACAAATGAAAAACCGGTGATTCCAGAAAAAGAAAACTGGATTCAGCTCTTCAATGGTAAGGATCTGACCGGTTGGGACATCAAATTCTCAGGCCATGAAATCAATGACAATTATAAAAATACCTTTAAGGTGGAAGATGGGATATTGAAAGTGGACTATGGCGAGTATGAGAATTTTGATAAGAAATATGCTCACCTCTATTATCAGAAACCCTTTTCCCATTATCGTTTGAGGATAGAATATCGTTTTGTGGGGGGGCAGCTTCCAGGAGGAGAAACCTGGGAAAACTTCAACAGCGGCGTGATGCTGCATTCACAGTCGGCACAAGATCAGCAATTTGATCAGGACTTTCCAGCATCGATAGAAATGCAGTTTTTGGGAGAAGTAGAAGGTGAAAATAGAACCAATGGAAACCTGGCCTCACCGGGTACACATGTCATTAACGAACAGGACACACTCCACACTAGGCATATGCTTTATTCAACCTACAAAGCACCTGCTGGAGAAGGCTGGGTGAACATAGAGGCCATTGTTCTCGGTGATTCTATAGTACATCATGTAGTGGAGGGAGATACGGTTTTGACTTATACCAAGCCAAGGATTGGAGGTTGGGAGCAACGGGATAACCGCGAGCGTCCGTGGGTGGAAGATTTGTCATGGTTCCAAGAAAATGAGGGCAAACCGTTGAAAGAAGGCTACATCTCCCTGCAAGCAGAAAGCCACGGTATTCATTTTAGAAAAATTGAGTTGTTGGATTTGTCGGAAGAATATGGTTCAAAGTAAGTGCTACAACCGAAATATACTTGTACCAGAAAACTTTAATCAGGACTTAAAAAGATATTATGATACGTTATACAAAAACAGTACTTGTCATTTTGGCCATATCGCTTAGTGCTTTCAAAAGTGACACATTGCAACAACACGACGGCTTGATTCCCGATAAAAAAATGGCTCATATCGGAATCGTTGTGAAGGACATTGAAGCGTCTCTTGATAACTGGGTAAAGCTCCTGGGGCTGAAAGAAAGGCCTAAAATAAATATTGCCGCAGGTCATGAAGACAATCCAACGCATTATCGAGGGAAGCCCTCAAATGCTAAAGCCAAACTCGCCTTTCTTCCTCTAGATAACATGCAGGTTGAGTTGATTGAACCTATTGGGGATGCCCCAAGTCATTGGCAGGAATTTTTGGACACTAAAGGTGAAGGTGTCCATCATGTAGCTTTTTGGTTAAAGGGTCTTGGTGAACAGTATATAGGTAATTTTGAGAAGAATGGGCTATCCCTTGTTCAGCAAGGTGGTTGGGATGGAGGTGAATATGGCTATTTTAATGGCCTAGAGTCTCATGGAGTAATGATTGAGTTGTTAGAGAATTACAATAAAGAATAGAGACCATTTTCACCTTTGGTAAAAACTTCAAATGAAATGGTTTAGGCAAGAGTAAAAAATCAACAAACCACGCAAGCCTTTTTGACTTGTACCGCTCACTTACAACAACTTCTCAATCTTATCGATATCATCAAGGCATAGTCTGTCGGTGGTGCCAGTGGCATGATTGGATACGTCAAATTCCATAGTGCTCGTATCCAGGTTTCCCAAATAACTTCCACCCAATGTCTTTCCATCGATGAAATGCACCTTGATGAATTGATTCTCCCCAAGTCCTACTTTGTTGAATTGATTGATCTCCATAAAATTCATTTTTTAGTCTACTTCTGACTTTATTTTTTATTAAACACATAAGTGGCCGCAGAAGATTCTGTTTCGCCTTCTAAGTAAATCTTATAATCACCCATTTTTAGTTTTCGAAGTGGAATAATTTTTCCTGAGCCACTAGCAACGATGTTTCCTTTCATATCCATAATCTGGTAGTCAGCATGTCGGGATAAGGTCATTTTGTCCTTCACTGATTTTGGGGAAAAGGTGATTGGATTTTCAAAATGAAACATTTGAATCTCGTTTGAATGTAGATGTCGACCATCTCTAAGAGCATATTTAATTCTGAATATATTACCACCTTGTTCAATTTCAGGCTGATATTCATAATTGGTACCCTCAAATATTTCTTTGGATTTTACTGTGGATACAACCTGCCAATTGGTTCCAAACAATTTTTCAACGCAGTAGTAAGAGTTTGTCTTTTCGCCCTTCGAATACCACATGAGCAAGCCATCTCTGGCTACAAGTGAATCAAACCTAAATGTGCTATGAAATCTTATGGCATCCGGATTGATGATTCTTGGTTTACAATTATTTTTGTGATTTATCAATACCAGCACAGGAGCGAAGAGTTTCTCATTTTCAAAATTTAAATTGATAGCTGAATGCTGCATATTTAGGTCAATATTCTTTTGGTTGATGCTGATGGAATCAATACAGAACTTGTTTTCCTCAATAAGATATGGATTTTGAATATAGAGGTTCTTGCCTTGGTACACTCCACTTAGTACGGTTTGTTGACTTACTGCGGTAAAATGTACTAGGGAAACAAGGGTGAAATACAGGTATTTCAATATTATTAATTTTTAAATGTAAATCTCTTGATTGCAACAAGCTTTCAAAGCTCGGATATAAAAGTAGCTATGCAAACCTTATGAATTAACAATTGGAACAATATCAACTGAATACCTGCTTAATCCGGGAATAAAGATCTGTCAATATTCGGAATGACATTAAGGGCATTCTTGTAATACATCTTTTTCAATACCTCATCGGAAAGATCTAACCCATACATCTTCCAATAAGCGTGATACTTTTTATAATAAGGAAAATACTCATCATTCGTTTCCAGGACTCTAAAGTAAGTATAGTACTCCTCTTGATTGTAGGCATCCTTTCCAAACATCACCCTGTCCTGATATTTGGTTAGAAATTCTTTAGCCCTTCTTGGTTGCCTGCCTAGCTCAGCAATCACTGCCCCAATCTCTGAAAACATGTTGGGGTACTTTTCCATGAGTTCGCCCAACTTATCGAGGTTGTTGCCATACCAGCCGAGGTGGGCATTGATGAATTTGGTATTTGGATGCTTTCTGAAAACATCATGCTGTTCGGCTATGATCGTCTCCCAGGGTGCAGGATTTGTATCCGATCTTTTTCTACCGGAGCGAAGTTTCAATTCCAGCCATCTTTCGTTGTTGGCATCATGTGGATCCCAGAAGGGTTTAGGGTCAGCCGCATGAATCAAAACCGGTATACCAAGTTCGCCGCATTTAGCCCAGACTGCATCTATTCTTGGGTCATTGATGGCTATTCTGTTGCCTTTGCTGTCCCTGTGCCTCAGTCCAAGGCTCTTGAATATTTTCAGGCCATTAGCACCGGCCTTCACATCTTCCTCCAGTATTCGGGCAGCATTTTCTGACCAATTCGGATCATCAATGTTGCTAAAGTCGACATTGGTAAAAATAATGAATCGCCCCGGATGATTGTCTTTTACATTTTTCAGTCCATCCAGCAAGCCCTCTTTGCCTCCTCTTTTGCCACTCAGGTTCACCATCACTTTCATGTTGAGTTCATCCATTTCCTTCACCAGCGCGCTAAGATCTCGTCCATTGGTTCTCTGATGATTGTGGACATCAATAAATGGGTACTTTGCTTTCGTAACGATATGTTCCGGAACCACCAATGTTGATGGCGGATTGTATTCTTCGAAATCCATACTCTGTGGAAGTGCCGTAAATTGGATCGAAATTAGCAGTAAGCTGGTAAAAATTAGTTTTTTCATAAATGTTGCAGTATTAGGTCTGTCAATTGAACGCACCACCTGTTTTCCTGGTTGCACATCAGTTTTTATTATATTCTCTAAAATACTCTGAATATTCAAACTTGCCATGTATTGTTCCGTTTGTTACGCTTATATTTGATAAAATCACTGAATAACCAACACTTATGATACAACTTAAGGACGTTGATAAATACGTCGATTCCAGGTTTCAAAGGACGTTTATATTAAAAGGTATTGACCTCACAGTAAACGAGGGAGAATTTGTAAGTATCATGGGGCCTTCCGGTTCGGGCAAGTCAACACTGCTCAATATTGTTGGTATGTTGGATAAGCCCTCTGCTGGAGAATATTTCTTCGTGGACGAACCTGTTCATAAATTCAGCGAACGAAAAACCTCCAATCTGCACAAAGAGTATATCGGCTTTGTTTTTCAAGCTTACCACCTCATAGACGAACTGACAGTATATGAAAACATCGAAACGCCGCTGCTATATCGTGGGGTGAAAGGAAAAGAACGTGCGAGCTTAGTGGCAGAAATGCTGGATCGTTTTCAGATAGTGGCTAAGAAGGATTTGTTCCCTGAGCAGCTTTCTGGAGGACAACAACAACTCGTAGGAGTGGCCCGTGCACTAATAGGCAAACCAAAATTGCTCCTGGCAGATGAACCAACCGGTAACCTTCACTCTGAGCAAGGAGAGCAAATCATGACACTCTTCAAAAAGCTAAATGATGATGGAATGACCATTATCCAGGTAACACACTCAGAGAAAAATGCGGAATATGGCTCTCGTATTGTACGGCTCGAAGATGGCGCGATTGTTAGTGACGGAAAATAGTCTGGCCAATAGTTGATCGTCTATGGACTCTTGACTAAAAAGGCTAATTTCGAGCCATGAGCAAAACAGTAATCATTACAGGAGGATCATCAGGAATAGGGCAGGCCTGCGCCATTGAGTATGGGCAAAAAGGATACAATATAGTATTCACCGGAAGAAATCCTCAGCGAATACAGGAAACAGAAAAAATGCTCTCCGAAAATGGAATTGATTGCCTTGGCTTGAGTGTAGATGCTGCTAGCTTAAAAGGTGCAGAAGTAGTTATAGCCAAAACCATAGAAAAGTTTGATTCTATCGATACACTGATTTGCAATGCCGGCATTTCGATGCGTGCACTTTTCAAGGATATCGATCTGGAAGTATTTCAGCAAGTGATGGATATAAACTTCATGGGTTCGGTCAACTATGTGAAATGTGCTTTGCCTCATCTCTTACAATCTAAAGGCACCATAGTGGCTGTTTCTTCTATCAATGGTCATAGGGGTACTCCCGCAAGAACAGCTTACACGGCTTCCAAGTACGCAATGGAAGGTTTTTTTGAAGCACTAAGGACCGAAGTAATGTACAAAGGAGTACATATCCTGGTGGTAAGCCCCGGCTTCACAGGCACCAATATCCGAAATACTGCACTGACTGCTGATGGTAGTGTGCAGGGGGAGTCTCCAAGGGATGAAACTAAGATGATGACCTCCAAGGAGGTGGCTCAAACAATCTACAAAGGACAGCAGAAAAAGAAGCGAGATATAGTACTGACCACTCAAGGCAAGCTGGCCGTTTTTCTGAATAAATGGATGCCGGGCAGGATGGACAAAATCGTCTACAATGTGATGGCCAAAGAGCCGGATTCACCTTTTAAGTAATCATTGCAACTTCTTATACCTGATCCTTTTGGGTTCGATATTTCCAAGGCGCTTGAGCTTATTCTCTTCATATTCGGAGAATGTTCCTTCGAAGTAGTAGACCTGACTGTCACCCTCAAATGCTAGTGTATGAGTACAGACTCTGTCAAGGAACCACCTGTCGTGAGAAATGATCACAGCACAGCCACCGAAGTTTTCGAGTGCTTCTTCCAGAGCTCTTAGTGTATTCACATCCAGGTCATTGGTTGGCTCATCTAGCAATAGGACATTGGCTCCTTTTTTCAGTGTCAGTGCGAGGTGTACGCGGTTTCTTTCCCCGCCAGAAAGTACACCTACTTTTTTGCCTTGATCTGCTCCACCAAAATTGAATTTGCTAACAAATGCTCGGGAGTTTACTTGTTTCCCCCCTAGTTCAATGAGTTCATTTCCTTCGGAAATACATTCCCAGACGGTCTTATCAGGATCCAGGTCGTCATGTTCCTGATCTACATAGGCCAGATCCACTGTCGATCCAACTTCGAAAGTACCGGTATCTGGTTGTTCTTTTCCTGTTATCATATTGAATAGGGTAGTCTTACCCGCTCCGTTTGGCCCGACAATACCCACGATACCTCCCTGAGGTAGTGAGAAGTTCAGGTTTTCATAGAGGAGCTTGTCTCCAAAAGACTTAGAAACGCCTTTTGCCTCTATCACTTTGGAGCCAAGCCTTGGCCCTGGCGGAATGTACAATTCCAATTTTGCTTCTCGTTCACCAGCATTTTCACTCAGCAGTTGGTCATATGAATTCAACCTTGCCTTGGCTTTTGTGCCTCGCCCTTTTGGTGTCATGCGCACCCACTCCAACTCACGTTGTAGCGTCTTTTGTCTTTTGGATTCTGTTTTCTCCTCCTGGGCCAGGCGTTTTTGTTTTTGATCCAACCAGGAAGAGTAGTTACCTTTCCATGGTATGCCCTCTCCACGATCCAGCTCCAATATCCAGCCGGCAACATTGTCCAGGAAGTATCTGTCGTGCGTTACAGCTATCACGGTTCCCTTGTACTGCTGCAAGTGCTGCTCAAGCCAGTGTACCGACTCAGCATCAAGGTGGTTTGTTGGTTCGTCCAGTAGCAATACATCTGGCTCTTGTAGTAACAAGCGACATAAGGCTACTCGTCTTTTTTCACCTCCTGATAGATTTTCTATCTTGGCATCTCCAGAAGGAGTTCTTAAAGCATCCATCGCTCGCTCTAGTCTGGAGTCAAGCTCCCAGGCATTATTGGCGTCCAGTTGCTCTTGTACTTTAGCCTGATCCTGGATTAACTTGTCCATCTTGTCTGGATCTTCCAGTACTTCCGGATCTGCAAATTTTGCATTGATGTCTTCAAATTCCTGTAGCAGGTCAACAATTTCCTGCACACCTTCTTCCACACATTCTTTTACGGTCTTATTTGGGTCGAGCTGTGGTTCCTGCTCTAGCAAGCCAATGCTATATTCTTTAGAAAAAACCACTTCACCTCGTATGGCCGTATCCAGTCCTGCTATGATTTTCAGCAGTGATGATTTTCCGGATCCATTCAGCCCTAACACACCGATTTTGGCTCCATAGAAAAAGGAAAGGTGGATGTTTTTTAATACTTGTTTTTGCGGTGGGTAAATCTTACTGACTCCCGCCATAGAAAATATTATCTTCTCGTCGCTCATCTTTTATATGATAGTGGTGAATGGTGTTGCGTGTGCAATAATTTAACTGTTTAAGAAGCAGAAGATCCCAATAGTTTTCATGGGCTCTAGTGACAATTTCTTAACCTGACAAATATGCTAAAAATATTTTGTCTTTAGCATGAATTCGTAAATTTGCAGCCTTCAAAAAACAAGAAATAAAGTGGCTGAAAATGAAATTCCATTCGGTTTTGTAGAAGCAGGGGAGCTTTGTCGTTCCGGCTTGAAGGATGGTGAAAAAATTATCCTTAGCAAGGTGACCGAAGCGGATGAAAAGGAGCTTGTCGAACATTACCAGGAGCGGTTCAAAAAACTAAGGGGGGACTTTACCCGACTTGAAAATCGCATTCTTGGCACTGAGAACAAGGGTTCTTTTTTGGCTAAAATACAGAACATGAAAAGCCTGTTGCTTACTCATGATGGGCTTGGGGATTATGCAATCATGTTTCAAAAACTCTCAGTATATGAGGAGCAGATCATCGATGTAATTAAGAATAATAGAAAGAGAAACACCGACATAAAGAATGCACTCACGCTGGAATTGGAGGAGGCCCTCAAAAATATAGACATGTACGAGGTAGGTGTAGCCATTAAGGATATTCGTTTGCGCTGGATCAAGACGGGCAATGCCGATGATGAAGTGCATGAGGAGTTAGAAAAAAACTTTGAAGAGAAATGTCAGTCTTATTATGATAAGCGCAAGGCATTTTACGAGGACAAAAAAATGCTCGTAAAGGCCAGAGTTGGAAAATACGATGCAGTTCTGACTGATTTGGAAAAGATTCTAAAGACTAAAGACCTGTTTAAATCCGTAGATGCTGTAAAGAAATTGCAGGCCGACTGGAAATCAATAGGCCATATACCTGAGGAGGAATACAAAAGCAGGAATTCTAAATATTGGGAATTGACCCGTTTGTTTTTTGCAGAATTGAAAAGTGATAAAAAACTGTCCGGCAACAAACAGGATTTTAAGGGTAACCTGAAACTTAAAAAAGCAGTTCTTGACCACTTAAATGAGCTGAAGGACAAGTCCTTGCATGAGCAGGTGTCTAATGCTGTAGATGAATCTAAGTCTGTATGGAAATCAATTGGCCCTGTACCCAAGGAAGAGTTGGATGCTATGAATAAATCCTTTATCGGATTGTTGGATGACATCTCTGAGCGCGCCTTTGTTCATCAACTCTCCTGTAGAAAGTTTAAAGGATTTGTAAAAAAGAGTGCCGAAGAAAGAAACAAACTGCTGATAAAAACAGTAAAGGATTTATTATCTCGCGATCAAAACGACCTTAAAACATTTAGAGAGAATATGGATAATATGCATGTCAACAAAGGTTCATTTGTAGATATGCTGGAAAAGAAATTGAAAAACCAGGAGAAGAGAGTGGCCTCCAAGAAGGGTATTCTCAACGACTTACAATCGATAAAAAAAGAATCAGTTAAACAATAAAGTTTGCTGGATAATGGTTCAAGAAATTATTAGATTCGACAACAAAAATTCCAGGCACGCAGAATAATCATTTTAGACTTAAGTATTTGATAGTTGGAATAAGTAAGAAATTAGTTTGAATTGATAATATAAAATATATTTTTGCACGATTATTGAAAAACACGAAAAAAGGAGGGTGAATTTATGTACTGGACATTAGAATTGGCGTCATATCTCGAAGACGCACCATGGCCTGCTTCTAAGGATGAGTTGATAGATTACTCAATTAGATCCGGAGCTCCACTGGAGGTTGTTGAGAATCTGCAGGAGCTCGAAGATGATGGTCAGCCCTATGAAAACATTGAGGAAATTTGGCCGGACTACCCGACCAAAGAAGATTTCTTCTTTAATGAAGACGAATACTAGAGGGTATAAAGATTATACAAGTAAGAGCCTTTCCTGATTCAGGAAAGGCTTTTTAATTGCCCAACACTGATTCGGCAAAAATCAGATCTTCTTTAGTAGTGATTTTTAAATTTTGATAGCTCCCTTCAATGAGATGAATTTTCTCGCCATAATTTTCCAGAACGGATGCGTCATCTGTGAAGTCTGAGGACTTGGCATGCTGAAAGGCTTGCTTAATCAGTGCAACCTGAAAGGTCTGGGGTGTTTGCATGAGTCGAAAGTCGTTACGATTGAGTGCTGTGTTTTTTTCTCCCTCTATTTTTCTGATAGATTCTTTCAGGACAACAGAAGCCACTGCACTGCCATGTTTTGCAGCCGACAAATAGGAATTATTTATCACCTCAGCATTAACCAGTGGTCTCACTCCATCATGTATGGCCACAAGTCCGTCTCCCTTTATTGTTTTCAATCCATTTTGAACAGAGTTAAATCTTGTTTTACCACCGGTCACAACCTCATGTGGAATTTTGAAAGCATATTCAACCACCAGATTGTTCCAGCTTTCTATTTGACCCGAAGGAAGGACTACTATAATATGTAACTCAGGGTCAGACTTACGAAACGCTGCTATGGTATGCATTAGGATAGGCCAGCCAGCCAATGAAAGAAATTGCTTTGGGATATTGCTATCCATTCGTTCTCCTTTTCCACCGGCTACTAGTATAGCATACTTTATCATTATTGGCTTCTTGTTGATCACTCGCAATTTATGAACAGGATGGATAAAAAAAAACTCCGGCCTTATGGTCGGAGTTCTGTATTCGTGATAAAGTATAGTTTATATGATCAACATGGCATCTCCATAGGAGAAGAACCTGTATTTTTCTTTGATTGCTACCTGGTATGCTTCTTTAACTAATTCAAATCCACCAAAGGCACTTGCATTCATGAGTAGTGTTGATTCTGGTAGATGAAAGTTTGTCACCAACCCATCGCATATTTTGAATTCGAATGGAGGAAACAAAAACTTGTCAGTCCAGCCTTCATTTGCTTTTAAGCTGCCATTAGCGGATACTGACGATTCAAGTGCGCGCAATACCGTAGTGCCAACAGCAACAACTTTCTTCTTGTCTTGAAGTTTTTGGTTTACCAGATCGGCTGTTACATCTGGCACGATGTAGTTTTCCGAATCCATTTTGTGCTTAGTAAGATCCTCTACATCCACAGACCTGAATGACCCTAAGCCAATGTGCAAAGTAATCGGGCTGATGTCAATGCCCTTGAGTTCAAGTCTTTTAAGTAAGTGTCTTGTAAAGTGCATCCCAGCTGCTGGTGCAGAAACGGCTCCTACTTTTTCTGCATAGATTGTTTGAAAACGTTCTTTGTCTTCTGGTTCTGCACTTCTTTGTATTTCTTTTGGGACAGGTGTTTCGCCTAGCTCATCTATTGCCTTGTAGAACTCTTCGTTCGTACCGTCAAAAAGGAAACGGATAGTTCTCCCTCTTGATGTAGTATTGTCAATTACCTCGGCTACCAGGTCGCCTTCTCCAAAGTAAAGTTTGTTGCCAACTCTGATTTTCCTGGCAGGATCAACCAAGACATCCCAAAGGAATAAATCTTTATTCAATTCTCTGAGTAAAAAAACTTCGATTTTAGCACCTGTTTTCTCTTTGTTTCCGTACAATCTGGCAGGAAAGACTTTGGTGTCGTTCGTGATAAGCGCATCACCATCTTCCATGTAATCAAGGAGATCCTTGAATATCTTGTGTTCTATTTTGCCCGAGTCCTTATGGACAACCATCAATCGTGATTCATCACGATTTTCAGTAGGATAAAGTGCTAAAAGGCCTGGTGGTAGGTCAAATTTGAACTCAGATAATTTCATTCGTTAATTGTTAAAATAAGTTAGTAGGGGAGAAGTAAGCCTGAAAATATTCCTGGTCAAATCATTAACTTGCAAAAATATTTTCATATTCAATGTAAAAATTTAATATAAGGATATTAAATAAGGCTTTAAAAATCAGTGGGCAAAATTAGTAAATTGTAGTCATAATACTTAAGTGTACTTAAAATATTTCTTGTATGAGAGTTATTCTGCTCGTTTTTGAAAGCTTCAGATTTGCCACGCAGGCGTTACGAGCCAATTTGCTCCGTACCACGCTTTCCCTACTCGGTGTGACGATTGGCATTTTCACCATTATTGCCGTATTCACGGCAGTAGATTCTTTACAAGGAAGCATCAATAAATCCCTTAAATTTTTAGGTGCCGAGAACGTGAACGTTCAGAAGTGGCCAATGATCTTTGAGAAGAATTATCCGTGGTGGAAATTTTTCAATAGGCCACATGTTTCCTACAATGAGTTTGAATTCCTAACTGAGAATCTGTCCAACCATGATGGGGTAACTATTTTCATCAGTAAGGGTGGCGCATCTGTCAAAAGAGTAAACAATAGTAGCGGGGGGGTAGCTCTTGTTGGGGCATCAAGTAGTTTCGTAGATGTCTATGATTTGGAATTAGAATCCGGCAGATTTTTTAACTCGTCTGAGTCAGCAGGTGCATCTAATGTGGCGGTAATTGGTTCAAGGATAAAGGACGATCTCTTTTCTTTTGAATCACCGCTCGGCAAGGAGTTGAAAATTAAGGGTTTGAAATACAAAGTGATTGGAGTGATTGAAAGAGAAGGTGAAGGTATTTTGGGAGCCAATAGCAATGACGACAACATATATATTCCTTATAGGAGCTACGCCAAGTTGTATAGAACTGACATCAAGTGGACGCAAGGACCAATTATTACTGTTCGTGCAAAAGATGCGAATGAAGAATTAATTGCTGTGGAGGGAGAAATAAAAGGTCTGCTTCGTGGAAGACGCGGTCTAAAACCAAAGCAGGAAGACAGTTTTGCCATCAATAGGCAAGAGGCATTCTTGAACGTAATGGACAAAATATTTGGAGTACTGAGTTTCGCAGGTGCCGTTATTGGTAGTTTTTCGATTTTAGTTGGAGGTTTCGGTATAGCCAATATTATGTTCGTATCGGTGCGTGAAAGAACCAATATCATTGGTATTCAAAAGTCCTTGGGAGCAAAACGCTTCTTCATCCTATGGCAGTTTTTGTTTGAAGCTGTTTTCTTGAGCCTGATTGGAGGCTTAATCGGAATAGGAATGGTGCATGTCGCTACCGCATTATTGCCAATGTTGGTAGATTTTGGAGACTTCAAATTCATCCTAACCATGAATAATATCATGGTCGGGGTTGTCATTTCATGTGTTGTGGGTATACTTTCCGGTTTTATCCCGGCTGCTATGGCGGCAAGACTGGATCCCGTTATTGCGATACGCTCTTGATTACTGCTCAATAATCATTTCGTCGGACAACTCATTGGTATCATCTTCCCTTACAATGAAGCCATTGTCGAGCAGCAGATTTTTGCACTCATGAATGGCTGCAACAAGCCCTTCTGATGGGCTTCCTTGTTTAATACCATCTGTAACAAGACCCAATACTTTATTCCAATCTTCCTGGACTATTACCGAGCTGATACCTTTGTCACCGATGATTTGCACTCTTTTTTCCAACTCACTGATGTAAATGAGAATCCCTGTCCTTTCAATAGTATTAAAAATCTCCTCTTGCAAAAATATATCCCTGGACTTGGTAACGACCCTGTGATCCATCACATTGAGGGGCACAAAGGCTAATCGAACTGTTGGGAAGAAGTATGAAATTCCAAGTCCGGCAATCATTATTAAGATGATGGACATGGCAATATTCATGATAGAGAATGTCGGTGGTAGCATCCAGACATAAGATAAGCACAGCATGGTAACAGCACCCAACATGCCCAATATGGCAGTGAGTTTCCATGTGCCCTGATAATACGAGTCGCTTTTTCTGGCAAAGTAGACCACAATCTCACCGGATGATTCTAATTCCAGATCTTTTACAGCCTGCTCTACATTGCTTTTTTGCTCATCTGTAAACTCAAATTTTTCATGGGTATCGAAGGAAAATGTTCTCCAGTCTCCTGAGGCCCCACCGCCACCAAATGCACCACCACCCAAAGAAAACGAACTGTCCCCCGCTATTCCACCTGCACCTTCGGTACCATCTGCATAGCCGGCACCATAGGCACCTCCACCACCCCTGGCAGATCTACCAAGCAATGGGAAAAGCGACAAAATTAGCACCAGAATGCTATAGATAATACTACCAAAAACGAAGAAAAATAAGACGGCAACTATGGCTGCTATCCCAATCTTAACCTTGACATCTTTTATGTACCCGCTCAAGAAGCTCAGAAGGACAAGTACAGTTAGAATGGAAATCAATGGGTAGTTTTTGAGCTGAAAAGTTGTGCTTTTTACAAGCTCCTCGCCACTAACCACAGATTCAAGAGCTTCAACTCCTAATTCGATACCAATCGCGAATCGACCACTTCTAAATTCGGGAACGATAATATTTTCTACAACGTTAATCTTGTCTTCTTCGCTAAACTTAGCCTCAACAGATGCGTCCATGGCAATCCAAACCTTCCTGTCACTTTTCGCAACCAGAATCACAGCTTTTCCTTTGCCGTCAGAGCTTTGCCATCCTTTTAGCACCTTCGATCCGTAATCTGCCTCGCTTTCCGAGTCAATGCTATTCACCATGTGCACAGCCACTTTTAGGCCTTCATCCTGCTCTACTTCCTTAATTACCGAAGTAAGATTCAGAATTTCATGGCTATTTAGCGTTTCAGTATTGTCCTCAATCCTATTCTGATCACTGATTTGGGCAGTGAGATGCATTGGGATCAATGTCCAAACGGCTAGTAAGAAAACAAGAACGAGTTGTTTGGTTATATTTTTCATTGCGACTGAGATGATTGGCTTAGTTTTGATTTTATAAATCTAATGACAATTTACTCCTTTTGAGGTTTAGGAAAGCTAAATTTAGCTGAGAAATATGTTTTAACAAAAATCTAATGAGCTCATTGATTATGAGGAGATGTTTGTGATTTCTCTGAGTGTGGGTGACTTTTGTTACCCAATAATGAATTCTTGAACCACAATTTTGTGTTATAACTGGAAAAATAGAAAATGGCGAACTTTAGCGATATAATTAATTCGGAACAGCCTGTCTTGGTTGACTTTTATGCAGAATGGTGTGGGCCTTGTAAGATGATGGCTCCTTTACTTGAAGAGTTGTCCGGGGACATCAAGGGGGTTGGGAAAATAATCAAAGTGGATATTGACAGGAATGCAAAGGCTGCCATTAAATACCAAATTCAATCTGTGCCTACTTTGATACTATTCAAACGAGGACAAATACTATGGCGCCATTCCGGAACAGCAGGTAAGGAGCAACTAAAGCAAATCATTGAGAGCAACAGATGAGAGCGATATGGATAAGTTTGATATTAATTATGATAGTGTTTAAGTCTTTCGGCCAAAGCATCAGCGATAGCGCTTTTGACCTTATGTTGGATGGATTGTTGGCGAATTCTGTCGAAATGGTAAATGTCGATAGCATCGAGAATTCTGATGGTGTAGTCTGGCTGGATTGTAGGGAAAAGAAGGAATTTGATGTTAGCCATCTCAAGTCAGCCAAATGGGTTGGTTATGATGATTTTGACATTGAGCGACTTAATGGCTTTGACAAGGATGCCAACATAATAGTTTACTGCTCGGTTGGTTATCGCAGTGAAAAGGTGGGTGAAAAGCTAGAGTCAGCTGGATTCAAAAATGTGAAAAACTTGTACGGAGGCATTTTTTCTTGGAAGAATGATGAAAAACCTGTGTATGATAGTTTGGGTAATGAAACAGAAAATGTCCATGCTTACAACAGAATCTGGGGAGTTTGGTTGAAAAAGGGAAAGAAAGTTTATTAAGCGGATCAAAGCATATTCAAACGACCGAATACCCGCTCTCTGTAGGACACACCTACGGGTATATACTTTTCGTTGATCACGCAGTTCATATCTTCGAAATACTCAATCTTATCAAAATTGACAATGTAGGATCTGTGCACTCTTCCAAATAAACTTTCCGGTAGTTTCTTCTCAATACCTTTCATGGTATGATGCACAATGTGCTTTCCTTTTATGGTATTGAATATCACATAATCGGCCATGGCCTCAATAAAAAGGATTTCATTCAATACAACTTTCTGTATCCTGGAATCAGACTTGACATATAACTCTGTGAAGCTCTCAGCTTTTTCTTTAATGCTTTCTAGCGCCTCGTTGGCTTTGACAGCAGCTTTCAAAAACCTGCCATAGCTGAAAGGTTTCACGAGAAAATCAGTGACGTCATTTTCAAATGCACTGAGTGCATACTTCTCAGCCGAAGTAATCATAATCACCTGGTAGTCGGAAGTGAGTGACTCTAGCAACTCGATCCCGGTCATTTCCGGCATTTCGATATCCAGAAAGATGATGTCGACATCAGGGTTGTCATGCTGCACCAATACATTGGAAGCTTCAATTCCACTTGCCAACTCGTGGGTCAGTTCGAGGAAATCTGTTTTTTCAACATATTTTCTGATCATAAGCCTTGACAACTCATCATCATCAACTACCATGCAGTTTAGCTTCATAAGAGGGAACCTGATTGTATAATATTATCCCAATTTAGGATTTATTTAAAAGTTTGGAAACATATTTTCCAATTATGTCAAATTCCAGGTTAACGGTATCACCTGCTTTCAGAGTCTTGAAATTGGTATGCTCCATGGTGTAGGGAATAATTGTCACGGTAAACTTTCCGTCTTCGGAGTTGAAGCAAGTGAGACTTATGCCATTAATAGTGATAGACCCTTTTTCTACAGTGACATTGCCGAGTGAAGCATTGTACTCAAAATCAAATAACCAGCTACCATCCAACTCTTCGGCTCTTGTACAAACTCCTGTTTGGTCCACATGTCCTTGTACTATGTGACCATCGAAGCGTCCATTGGCAATCATGCATCGCTCCAGGTTGATCAAAGATCCAGTAGTGACTTCTCTCAATCTGGTCTTTTGGATGGTTTCATCCACGGCGGTCACTTTGTGTGTTCCTGATTGCACCTCCGTCACAGTAAGACAGATGCCATCATGTGCCACGCTCTGGTCAACTTTCAGTTCCTCGCTGATGGAGCTCTTGATTGTAAGGTTAAGATTTGAGCCTGATTGTTCGATATTAACAACTTCTCCAAAGGCCTCTATTATTCCTGTAAACATTAGAATTTTGGTCGCTAAATGAATGTGTAATATTACCGAAAATATTAGGAGTGGTAAAACTTGCACTGCCAATTAATTCCTAATATTGTGGGTGAATTTTGAAGGCGATGATTGACAGTTATAAACACAAAGGAATGCGGCGTTCATTGGTTCGCACTTTGAAGGGGAAGGGCATAGAAGACGAGGCTGTTTTGGCTGCAATTGGTAAAGTGCCGCGGCACTTTTTCTTTGATCAAATCTTTGAAAGACACGCCTATCAGGATAAGGCTTTTCCAATTGGGCAAGGACAAACAATTTCTCAGCCTTATACTGTGGCATTTCAGACGGTAGCCTTGCAAACTAAACCAAAAGATAAAATTCTGGAAATAGGAACCGGTTCAGGTTATCAAGCCTGTATCCTATCAGAAATGGGCGTGAACTTGTACACCATAGAGTTTAATAAAGTCTTGTATGCTAAAACAAAGTCGATGCTCCCGACTATGGGTTACAAACCGAGGTTTTTTCAAGGAGATGGCTCATTGGGCCTGAAGCATCATGCACCTTTCGATGGAATACTCGTAACAGCAGGTGCTCCTGCAGTACCAGATGCCTTGATCGATCAGTTGCGTGTAGGCGGGCGATTGATTATTCCGGTAGGTGATAAGTCTTCACAAAAGATGCTGAGAATTACAAAAAAAGAGGAAGGCGATATAGTGCACGAGGAGTTTAATAATTTTAGTTTTGTTCCACTTCTTGGTGACAAGGGGTGGAAGTCCTAAGCGAAGAAATCTATGCCTAATAGAAAGAAAAAAGCAGCAGAATCTGAGGTGGTAATGACCGAATTGGTTTTGCCCAATGACACCAATACCCTCGACAATTTGATGGGAGGGAGGCTACTGCACCTTATGGATGTGTCAGCGGCTATCGCTGCTCAAAGGCATTCAAACAGAATTGTAGTGACAGCATCTGTCGATAACGTTTCGTTCAGGTCACCCATCGCATTGGGAAATGTAATTACGCTGAGGGCGAAGGTTACAAGGTCATTTGTATCTTCTATGGAAGTATTTATAGAAGTGACGGCCGAGGACATTCCGGCTAAAAAGAAAGTGGTCAGTAATTCTGCGTTTTACACCTTCGTGGCAGTGGATCAGGGCGGTAGACCGATTGAAGTACCGGAACTGGAGCCAGAGTCAGAACACGAATTGAAATTGTATGATGGAGCTCTGAAGAGAAGGGAGTTAAGGCTGGTGTTGGCAGGTAGAATGAAGCCCGAGGAAGCTACCGAGGTAAAAGCATTATTTTTGGGTTCGTGATATGGAGAACAACGAATTTCTAAAATATTTCATCAACGAAGACCTCTACCATGTGGAGGAAAAAGTTACCGAGCCAAAGGAAAAGGAATATGCCGGCGAAACTGAAAATAGTACAGAAGTTGTCCCCAAAGTAGAGGAGCCAAAAGTACAATTGGAGTCTTCAGAAGTAATGGAAGAAGTTGAGCTCAAATACAAAGGAGCGAACGCAAAAGGCATTTTGGTTTTGGTGGAAGATGCCAATGCTGAATTTTTGAATGACAAAGACCTTCAATATCTTTTGAAAATCTTAGGTGCAGTTAAGCTTTCTCTGGAAGAAATAGCTTTGGTAAATATCGTTAATCAAAAATCTGTGGATTCATTGGACTTTCAAAAAGCTCTTTTATTCACCAGCAATCATAATTTTTCCTTAGACAATACTGAAAAATATTCTGCATTAAGCCACAATGAAAAGACTGTCTTGGTCGCAGATCCTGTTGATCAAATAGCTGCTTCAGTAGAACTTCGAAAAAGCCTTTGGGGGGCTTTGCAGGGGATGTTTCTAGCTTAGCCAAAAATCTCCTTCAGCTTAGCTTCCAATTGTGCGCCTCTTAGGTTTTTAGCAATGATGTTACCATCTGGACCGATCAGGTAGGTAGCAGGAATGGCTTGAATGCTATAAGTGGCCGCAGCTTCAGATTGGAAATATTTCAAATCCGACACTTGCGTCCATTTGAGTCCATCGTCTTCTATAGCTTTCACCCATGCATCTTTGGTGCGATCTAATGATACACCAAATACTTCAAACCCCTTGTCATTGTACTCGTCATACATGCGCACGACATTAGGATTTTCCATTCGGCAGGGACGACACCAGGCAGCCCAAAAATCAATCATTACATATTTTCCCCTAAAAGAACTGAGTGACACAATTTCACCATCTGGATTTGGTAGGCTAATTTCTGGTGCAGGTGAACCCACAGCTAATTTCCTTTGGTTTTCAACCCTTGCTACTAAATCCTTGGTGTAAGACGAATTAGGAAGCTCAGCTTTATACTTAGTTGCTATACTATCGTAAAATGGAAATTGTTCCTCGATAGGCAGGAACTGTAGCGCCAGAATGCCGGACACAGAGCTGTCCATGGCCCAGATTTTCTCTTTGATAATCTTATCACTTTCTCCTTTTTGCCTCATATATTCAGCCTGTATTTTTTCAATACTGGCTTCATCCGCATTGTTTCGGGCCTGCATGAAGGTATTGTTGAGTTTTTCAACAGAACGCTGAAACTGCTCTTGCAGCTTGGCAAGTTCGGTAATGTATTCCGTATCCTTTGACCCCTCGACTGCCGGCCTGGCATAGCGATCTCCTGCGTCTACTTTAATGTTTACATCAGTATCGTTAAGGATTAAATTAACATATCGCTTGCCATACAAGTTGAGCCTATAGAAGGCTGGTTCTTTTACTACAACCTCACGTGTAAATTTATTGCCACTCTCAAGATAAAACGAGTCGACATTCGTCAGTTCATTGCCCATCGCCAGTTCCAGCTTGATGATTCCGCCTTCCTCAGGATTGGATATCTCGCCTGTAATCGTTATAATTCCTTCCTTCTTTCCTTCTGAACAGGCCATCAAGACTACCAATGCCAGGATGAATGAGAATATCTTGTTGATTTTTTCCATAGTATGAATGCTTAGGCTAATCGTTTTCTTTAGTTTATCTAGACCAATTCCTGTAACAATTCTTTGGCTTTTTTAGTCACATTACTCAAACCGGCAATGTCTTTTCCTCCGGCAGTGGCAAAGAATGGCTGTCCTCCACCGCCACCTTTGATTTCCTTAGCCAATTCTCTTACCATATTTCCGGCATGGAGGTTTAGACTTGAAACAAGATCGTCGGAAATCATGACTGCTATTTGAGGTTTTCCCGCAATATCAGCAGCCAACACCAGAATAAGCTGGTCAATCTCGTTTTTTAATTCAAATGCTATTTTCTTCAGAGAATCGCCATCAGGCAATGAAGCCTCTGCGATCAATAGATTATATCCGCTGGTAGCTTCAAGTTGCTTGAGCAACGTTTCTTTTACCTGACCCGCTTTGGCTTTGTTGGCTTTTTCTATTTCCTTCTGCAATTGGTTTTTCTCGGCAATGAGATTTTCCAATGTCTTTATCACATCTTTAGGATTATTCAACAACTGGCTTACCTCGTCTATTGCTGAAATCTTCTTCTCGATATACTCTTCGGCCTTATCAGAAGTCACCGCTTCAATCCTCCTTACACCTGCTGCTACAGAACCTTCTGAGATAATTTTTAGATAGCCAATAGTTCCAGTAGCATCCACATGCGTTCCACCACAAAGCTCTACGGAGTAGTCTTTATCAAATGTAATCACCCGAACGAAATCACCGTATTTCTCGCCAAATAGGGCCATGGCACCCAGGCTTTTGGCTTGTTCGATAGGTACATTTCTTTTTTCGTCCAGAGAAATGTTCTCGCATATTTTCCTGTTTACAATCTTCTCAACTTCCCTGATCTCCTCTTCGGTCATTTTTGCAAAATGGGAAAAGTCGAATCGCAAAATCTTTTCATTGACTAGTGAGCCTTTTTGTTGTACATGGTCACCAAGTACTTGTCTCAAGGTTGCATGCAAAAGGTGTGTCGCGCTGTGATTGTTTTCTGTCAGCACCCTTTTTTTTCTATTTACCACGCATTTGAAGCTAGCCTCAGGTGTGGATGGTAGTTCATTGGTCAGGTGGATGATCAGATCGTTTTCCTTCTTTGTGTCAAGTACACTCACCTTTTGCCCTTCGGCTTCAAGGTATCCCGTATCACCAACCTGTCCACCGCTCTCCGCATAGAATGGCGTCCGATCTAATACGATTTGATACAATTCCTTGCCCTTTTCTTCTACCCTTCTGTATTTGGCAATTTCGGCTGTTGCCTGTAGTTCTTCATAGCCCAGGAAGTCTACTGCTTCAATATCTTTTAACGTAACCCAATCACCAGTGGAAACTTCAGCTGCTTTTTTAGATCGCTGCTTTTGTTTTTCCATTTCGACCTGAAAGCCCGGTTCGTCAACTTCCAGTCCTTTTTCCTGAGCGATCAATGCAGTCAGATCAAATGGGAAACCATAGGTGTCATACAGTTCGAAAGCAACTTGACCTGGAATGGTTTTAGAATTTCCACCTATCTCAGATTTTATAGAATCTAATTTGACCAGGCCTTTCTCCAGCGTCCTCAAAAAGGAAACTTCTTCTTCCTTAATTACTTTACCAATGAAATCTTCCTGTGATTTAAGTTCTGGGAAAACTGAACCCATTTGTTCTGTGAGTGTTGGTAGTAGCTTGTATAGGAATGGTTCTTTTACATTCAAAAAAGTATAGCCATATCGCACTGCTCTTCTCAAGATCCTTCTGATTACATAGCCAGCCTTATTGTTGGATGGCAATTGTCCATCCGCAATAGCGAAGGAAATAGCCCTGATATGATCTGATATTACTCTGATGGCAATATCGATTTGTTTGTCTTTCCCGTATTCACACTTTGATTCTTTTGAAATAAATTCAATGAGAGGTGTGAAAACATCCGTATCGTAGTTTGACTTCTTTTGCTGAACCGCCATACACAACCGCTCGAATCCCATCCCGGTATCTACATGTTGTGCAGGCAAACTCTCTAGTGATCCATTAGAAAGTCTGTTGAACTGCATAAATACGAGGTTCCAGATTTCAACTACCTCCGGATGATCCATGTTCACCAGATCTTTTCCAGGTGTCTTAGCTACTTCTACCTCTGAACGTAAGTCTATATGTATTTCCGAGCATGGGCCACAAGGTCCAACTTCACCCATTTCCCAGAAGTTATCTTTTTTCGACCCGTTGATGATCCTGTCTTCGGGAATGATTTTTTTCCAGTAGTCGTAAGCTTCCTTATCCAGCTCCAGGCCGTCTTCTTTATCTCCAGCGAAAATTGAAGCGTACATCCTATCTTTAGGAAGTTGGTACACTTCTGTCAATAGCTCCCATGCCCACTCAATTGCTTCTTTTTTAAAGTATTCTCCAAAAGACCAGTTACCCAACATTTCAAACATAGTATGATGGTAGGTGTCATGGCCTACTTCTTCCAGGTCGTTGTGCTTACCTGATACCCTCAGGCATTTTTGGGTATCTGCGATCCTATTGGATGATGGTGTTCCATTGCCTAGAAAAAAATCCTTGAATTGATTCATTCCTGCATTGGTAAACATCAGCGTAGGGTCATTATGGATGACCATTGGGGCAGAAGGCACTATTTCATGTGCTTTGTTTTGGAAAAAATCTAAGAACTTTTGGCGTATTTCCTGAGAAGTCATGTAACTTGCTGTTATTCAGTTGTTTGTATTTTTATTCTTTTAATTAATAGAAAAATACTTTATTTTGCATCCAATTATTTCAATCAGCCGTAATAAACCACCGTACAATTTCACTATTAAAAAAAGGAAACGCAAAGTTAGGATTTTCTGAATTAATATGGCTAGAATAAAGTACTATTACGACACTGAATCTTGTAAATACGAACGGGTAAAAGTATCTACCTGGGACATTATTGTCAATCTTCTTGGATTCTTCAGCATTGCCCTTATTATGGCGATAGGTATATTTTTCCTTTCGAATAAATACTTCAAATCCCCTGTTGTAGCCCAACTGGAAAAGGAAAACGAAGAATTGAACTTCTACTATGATCTTCTTGCCAAAGAGATGGATCATGCCAATGAAATGCTTGCATCTCTTCAGGAAAGGGATGATGACGTTTATCGTGTGATTTTTGAGGCCGAGCCAATTTCTTCTTCTATCCGGAATGCTGGTGTTGGAGGAACGAATAAATATAAGGAATTGATGGATAAAGGAGTTGAGCGAGAGGACCTCTTGTTGGATGCCAATAAAAAAGTTGACGAGCTTAGAAAGAAAATGTACATCCAGACTAAGTCGTATGATGAATTGTTGGAGATGGCAAAGAATAAAGAATTGCAATTGGCAGCTACACCAGCTATTGCTCCTGTAGCTAAAAAGAACTTAAAACGTGTTGCTTCCGGTTACGGGTATAGGATAGACCCTTTCAACAAGACAAGGACCATGCATAATGGGCTTGATTTTTCTGCACCTCGTGGAACACCTGTCTATGTGACTGGCGATGGTGTAGTAAAGAAAGTACAATCAAAAGATCGAGGAGGTTATGGTAAATATATTTATGTGGATCACGGATTTGGCTATATAACCAGATACGCACATTTGTATTCTATCAATGTAAAAAAAGGACAAAAAGTTAAAAGAGGTGAGCTAATCGGACAAGTGGGTAATACTGGGCGATCAACAGCTCCACATTTACACTATGAGGTCCATAAGAACGGAAAAAGGTTGAATCCTGTTAACTACTTTGGACAGGAATTGACTCCAGACGAATATGAAGAAGTCCTAAGACTTGCTTCAATCGAAAATCAAGCTATGGGATCATATTAAATCCCATTTTACGACATTTATGAGCCCCGTTTTTGGGGCTTTTTTTATTCGCTTTTTTGTCCTAAAACCTGTAACGCTTATTTAGGACTAGTCATTTTCTATGTTGAAAGTATGTGGAAATCTTATCCACCATATCATCGGCTATCCTTTCAAAGGAACATAATTTTGAAATGTGATTTTGCTGAAAACACATTTCGGAATAACCATTTTGGTACTTTTAATCTTTGGGTGTAAGACTCAGAAGCAAGTGGTATCAATTCCTAATGAACCAAAAGTTGAGCAGGAAATAAAGAAGGATACAGTCATTCAAGAGCCTGTTTATTACATCACCCAGGAAAACGACACGCTATATTCATTGGATACAGAAGTCGAGATTGAAATGTTTAGGGTGTATAGGGATACTATTTCGATCATAGGGGTGGGGGACATCATGATGGGTACAAATTTTCCAGAAAAGCGATACCTTCCTGGGAATGATGGTAAGGATTTGTGGCAAGACGTCAAGGACACCCTGGCCAATGCCGATGTTACTTTTGGTAATTTGGAAGGTGTAATTCTGGATGAAGGTGGTGATCAAAAAGAGTGCAAAAATCCGAGCGTATGCTACTTGTTTAGAACGCCGGAATCTTATCTGGGTAATTTGGCAGATTCAGGATTTGACGTTCTAAGCCTTGCCAATAACCATGCTGGGGATTTTGGCAATCCGGGAAGAAAGAATACAATGCAGTCTCTGGATTCTTTGGGGATCGCTTATGCTGGCCTGCTTCAGAAGCCTTATGTCACTTTCAAAAGAAATAAAATGAAATATGGCATGGCCGCTTTTGCTCCCAACAAAGGAACGGTGAGCATTCACAACATGGAAAGGGCAAAGTCTATAGTGGCTCATTTAGACTCTATCAGCGATGTGGTCATTGTATCGTTCCATGGCGGTGCTGAAGGTAGCAAATACGAGCATGTGCCTCGCAAGACCGAGACATTTTATGGTGAAAACAGGGGCAATGTCTATGAATTTGCCCATGCGCTGATTGACGTAGGTGCGGATGTAGTATTTGGCCATGGTCCACATGTTACGCGCGCCATGGATTTATATAAAGATCGTTTTATTATATACAGCCTTGGAAATTTTTGTACCTACGGAAGGTTCAATTTGAGAGGCGTAAATGGTATTGCTCCGATAGTAAAAGTATATACCGACCATACAGGAAAATTCTTGAAGGGAGAAGTGATTCCGATCAGACAATTTGGAGCCGGGGGACCAAGAATTGACCCCAACAAAGCCGTGATAAAAAAAATTCAGGAGCTGACAAAAAAAGATTTCCCGGAAATCAATTTAATGATTGATGATTCGGGTTTTATTAATTATCTTGACCGCTAATACTGTGCCATACAAGGAAAAGGAAATAGAGAAAAGATACTACACCATTGGCGAGGTAGCTGATGACTTAGGTGTAGCCACATCACTGATTAGATTTTGGGAAAGTGAGTTTGATATCATTAAACCAAAGAAGAATAGAAAAGGCAACAGACAATTCACAAAGGATGACGTAAAGAATGTAAAATTGATATATCATCTGGTGAAAGAAAAGGGTTATACACTCAATGGAGCCCGTGAATTTATCAAGAGCGATGTGAATGCTGCAGTCAGCAAAATTGACATGCTCGATTCTCTTAAAAACCTTAAATCATTTCTACAACAAATGAGAAATGAAATGAAGGATTAATAAGACATAATTTCCAAGAATTACATTTTGAAATGAATGAAGAGAGGCTTTATCAAGTAGCACTTAAATTCATTTATGGCGTTGGTGACCTGAACGGGAAGCAGTTGCTCAGCTATTGTGGTTCAGCAGAGTCTATCTTCAAGACCAAAAAATCCAAACTTCAAAAGATACCTGGCATAGGAGTAAAGACAGTTGAGTCCATATTGTCAACTGAGGTATTGAAGCAGGCAGAGGATGTTCTGACTCAATGTGAAAAGCTGGGGTTTGATATACATTTTTATACTGATGCTGAATACCCACATCGATTGAAACTTGTTAACGATGCACCGCTGGTTCTTTTTTCCAAGGGTAAGGTCGACTTCAATCAACAAAAAGTGTTAGCCATAGTAGGGACCAGAAAGGCCACAGAGTATGGTAAATCGGTGACCGAAGAAATCGTACAAAACCTTATTCCCCATGATGCCATTGTGGTGAGTGGTTTGGCCTATGGTATAGACATTACCGCTCACAAGGCAGCTTTGAAGGTGGGCCTACCGACTGTCGCGGTATTGGCAGGGGGCTTGGATAAAATTTATCCAGCGGTACACAAAAAGTGGGCAAAACAACTGATGGAGAATGGAGCCATCCTCTCTGAAAGTAGTCCGGGGACAATTCCTGAAGCTCATTTCTTTCCGGCGAGAAACCGCATCATAGCAGGAATGTCTGATGCAACCATTGTCGTAGAAGCGGCAGAAAAAGGAGGGGCTCTTATTACTGGAGAAATAGCCTATTCATACAATCGAGAAGTTTTTGCTGTTCCCGGTGATATTGATCATGAGTATTCAATAGGTTGTAACAAACTGATTTCGAAACAAAAGGCTAATATCTACTCCGGTATTTCAGATATAGAATACATGCTGAATTGGGATGTGGAAGAATCACCAAAGAAGACGGTAAAAAAAGTCTTGGATATTGACAAGTATGAAGGAGATGCCAGAAAACTAATCGAGGTACTTTTGGAATTTAAAGACGGATTGCAACTGGATGAATTGTGTTGGAAAAGTCAGGTGCCCATCAACAAGGCTGTTAGTATTTTGTTGGATTTGGAGTTTGAAGGTTTGATAAAATCTTTGCCAGGCAAGAAGTACAAATTAGTTTGACTGTGACATTAACTTTTGACCTTAACCCAACTCAATTATCCATTGCCTTATTTATCTCTTTAAACAATTGTTTTGTATCGTGCGGCTTATATGTGTTTAGAATTACAAATAATTTTTGCATTTCAATAATGATGAAGGGAGGGTAAAGACTATGAACGTAAACCTGACCTCTTCCCATATCTACCACTTCAAATTCTCCCTTCCTTACATCTCCTATGTCAAACCCCCAGATTTTATAATTTAAGGATGGGAGTTTAGTGACAAGTCTGATACTTGTTATGCCCTGAATAAGAAATTTCTTGCCAAAAATGCAGTGAACAATAAGTAGACCCTTATGAATTTTTATTTTAGGTGGAATCAAACCTAAAATCAAAACAATGATGAGAAGAGTGATGATAAATAAAGGAAGCAACCAAAATAAACTCATTCAAAAGGCTGATTAGTCGAGAAATATCTGAGGGGCAAAATTCAGTGCTTCTTCCATTGCATGATAATCAATTTGCAGTTGTTGATTAAAACCTTTTAGGTACTGAATGATAGTTTCAGTAGCAATATTGCCTATAAGCTTATCTTCTGCCATAGGGCATCCTCCAAACCCGTTGATGGCACCATCAAACCGACGGCAACCCGCTTTGTATGCTGCATCTATTTTCTCTATTGAGGAATCCAAATCAGAGTGTAAGTGAACTCCGAATTCTATCGTGTTGAATTCTTCGGTAACGGTACTGAATAGTGTATGGATCTTTTCAGTGTTGGCAACCCCAACAGTATCAGCCAGGGAAATGACCTTAACTTCCATTTGATTGAGCCTTTCAATAAATTGACTGACAAAGGCCATTTCGTAGGGGTCACTATAAGGATTTCCAAATCCCATCGAAAGGTATACCACGAGTGTCTTGCCATGTTCTATGCAGCAATGTTGGATAACATGAAGTTGTTCGAATGCCTCAGCAACAGATTTGTTGGTATTTCTATGCTGAAAAGTCTCAGAAAGTGATAAGGGGAAGCCAAGGTAATCGATTTGAGCATGTTCACAAGCATTATGTGCTCCCCGCTCATTCGCAACGATGGAAAGGAGCTTAGAGTTGGTGTTTTCCAAATCCAATCCAGCCAGGACCTCAGCTGTATCATGCATTTGAGGAATGGCTGTTGGTGATACGAAGCTTCCAAAATCTATTGTGTGAAATCCAACTTTGAGCAGCTTGTTGATATACTCTATTTTGAGTTTGGTGGGAACAAATTTCTCCAGTCCCTGCATCGCATCTCTTGGGCACTCGATGATCTTCATATCAATACAATTTATACAATACCACTCTCATAAGTTTCATAACTGCTCAGATTTCCTATTTTTGTTGATTGCTAAAAAGCAAAACCTAACTCTGATCTTTTATGCAGCAACTCAACGAATTCTTATCTCTTATCGATAGTTATATTGGCAGCTCTTTTTGGTTTCCATATGCACTATTGGGTACTGGACTGTTTTTTACGATATACCTCAAATTTCCACAAATAAGATATTTTGGTTTTGCGGTAAGAGTTGTAAAAGGGAAGTTTGATAAAAAAGAAGATCAAGGAGATACATCGCACTTTCAAGCCCTTACCACAGCTCTTTCGGGTACTGTTGGTACTGGAAATATAGCAGGGGTGGCACTGGCAGTTCATGTTGGTGGGCCGGCAGCTCTTTTTTGGATGTTAGCAACTGCAGCTGTTGGTATGTGTACCAAGTTTGTAGAGGTCACCCTTTCACACAAATACAGGGAGAAGGCGGAGGACGGCACCATGGCAGGTGGGCCAATGTATTTTATGAAGAATAAAATGAACATGGGTTGGCTGGCTGTGATATTCGCAATAGCTACGGTTTTGTCTTCTTTTGGAACAGGTAGTCTACCTCAAATCAACAGCATTGCTAATTCTATGTTCTCAACTTTTGGTATCGACCATATTGTTACTGGGGCAGTATTGGCCTTGCTACTTGGTTTTGTGATTATCGGAGGGATTAAGAGAATTGCTGCTGTTACGGAGAAACTCGTACCTGCAATGGCTGTTATTTACTTCATAGGGGCCTTTGCGGTCATTCTATCCAACCTTGGAAATATCGTTCCATCGTTCATTTCGATTTTTGCGGATGTATTCTCCGGGTCAGCTGCCGCTGGTGGTTTCCTGGGTTCTTCAATAGCCTTTGCTTTCAGTAAGGGTGTTGGCCGTGGGTTATTCTCCAATGAAGCAGGGCAGGGTAGTGCGCCTATTGCTCATGCATCTGCAAAAGCCCATGAGCCCGTATCGGAAGGCATGGTAGCCATTTTAGAGCCATTTATTGATACCATCGTTATCTGTACAATTACAGGATTGGTTCTGCTATCATCAGGTGTGTGGAAGCAAAAGCATGAAAACAAATTTCAGTTTTCTGATATGAGCATTGTCGTTGGATCTGACTTTTCTGACAAAACTAATGAAGGGAAGAAGGTCTTGTACGATCACATATCCGGACAAAACAAACTCCAGGTCTTTTCTGGACAATTGGAAGTTGACAAGGGGAATATCACTAACGACGTTTCAATTATCAACGCTAGATCATTGGCTGAAGACGTAAAGGTGTATTATGATGAAAGACCATTTTCAGGATCATTTGTAGTCAAAAACGGTGTGCCAACAACTACTGATTTTATTTTCCGTGGCAAGTCTTTGGTTCACAGCGCACCACTAACTGCAATAGCCTTTACAAAAGGGTTCTTTGGTGACTATGGCAAATACATTGTTTCGATTGGCCTGTTGCTATTTGCTTTTAGTACGGCCATTTCCTGGTCATATTATGGAGATAGAGCTATGACTTTCTTACTAGGTAGTAAATCTGTGGTGTACTTCAGAGTGGTTTATGTACTTGGCTTTTTTCTTGCCGCATTTACTGATACAACGATTATTTGGACACTGTCGGGGATAACGATTGCCGTAATGACCTTGCCGAACTTATTTGGCTTGTTCTACCTTCACAAAGATGTCAAGTCAACAATTGACGAATACTGGCAAAACTTTAAGAAAGAATGGCCGGATGAAAAAACGCCTGAGTAATTAAACTCCCTTCTTACCTATGTCGCTTCACTCTGCTATGCAGGGTGATCTTTGGATTTATAACAAATTGAACCAATACGTTTGTCCAGGATTTGTGGGCAAATAAATGGTCATAAAAGCCCGGTGCAAGTTTCTTCAATGCTGGAAGTCTGGTGCCCGGTATATTAGGAAAATCATGGTGCTCGTTGTGATATCCAACATTCAATGCGAAAACATTTA
Source organism: Cyclobacteriaceae bacterium (assembly GCA_049115735.1). Lineage (GTDB taxonomy): Bacteria > Bacteroidota > Bacteroidia > Cytophagales > Cyclobacteriaceae > CAXBNB01. Next base: position 282,783 of record JAGDZP010000013.1, read on the forward strand.
AAGGACCATAGTAGCTGTAAGTCTCCTGATCTTCTTTGAAAACATAATGCTCTGAAATAAAATGCCCTGCTAATGGATGCAGACTACCAGCAAGAAAAATGCAAACAACTAAATAAATAAGGGCTGGAATACCTAAAAAGTAGGTGTAAGCAGAGATGGCAATTAATTGGAAAACGATATTGATGATGTGCCACTTTTCCAATTTGATAGGGTGTACAAAAACCGGCCTAAAGGCATAGAATAAAATCTGGTTTGTAGCCCAAAGAATTTTTCCAAGAAACCCTTTGAATACTTTAGCTTCCGTTTCAGTAGGCAAGTCGGTATCATTTTTTTCATCTCCTTGCTCCCAGTGGTGTTTCAGATGATAAGTCCTGAATGATTCGGCATAAGGGAATACAATTGGAATATTGGCCAATAGTGATAAGTACCTGTTGTACGTTTTGTTTTTGAATGCCAGGTCATGACTCAGTTCGTGAATTGCCAGAAAAATAGTGTGCGTGACGGATGCGCCAAATACATAAGCAATTAGCAGAATCCAGTACCATTCCAGCTGAACAACAAACGGTGCAGTCACCAATTGAAATAAGACAAGCCCAAGTGTTTTAAATTTCAAGCCTTTATCCTCACCATAAAGCTCTCGCACCTCAGGGTGCTGCTCAAGTATTTCTTTTCGTCTCTTAAAGTGTGGTTCTCTTTCGTCAGACCAATAAAATCCTTTTTTTTCCAATGCCTTTGTTGTTTATTGAATTGCAAAGATAGTGTTGTTTTAATTTCTACCAGAAGTTCAAATTTTTAAATTCCTGATTTATGTCATGAGAACACTTAAATAAACTTACTCATCAAAACTTTTAATGATATTTTGCAGCATTGTTGCATTAGGGTTTATTTGCAATATGGAATTCCTCGATGAGCACATTCAGACATACTCCGAACGTCATACCACTCCTGAACCTGAATTGCTTAAGAAAATAAACAGAGATACATACGTCAATATTCTTCATCCGCGTATGCTATCTGGCCAAATGCAAGGCAGGATGTTGTCAATGTTATCTTATATGATTCAGGCCAAAAGCATCCTGGAAATTGGAACCTTTACTGGATATTCAGCTATATGTTTAGCTGAGGGTTTGGCTCCAGATGGGAACGTAATTACTTTAGACATCAATGAGGAACTGGAAGATAGGGTAAGAGGATATTTTTCAGAATCGGATTTTGCGGACCAGATTGACTATAGGGTTGGCAATGCTCTTGAGATAATACCAGAGCTGGATTCATCGTTTGATTTGGTGTTCATTGATGCGGATAAGGAAAACTATAAGACTTATTATGAAATGGTATTAGATAAAATGCCAAGTGGTGGGATTATCATCGCTGATAATGTGTTGTGGAGTGGAAAAGTCTTAGGAGACCATATCAAAAAAATAGACAAAGACACCAAAGCGCTTATCGAATTCAATGATTGGGTACAAAAGGACGAGAGAGTGGAAAATGTATTATTTCCTGTTCGGGATGGACTAATGGTGATTAGAAAAAAATAATGAGGTTAGCTAAATTTCTATTTCTCTTAATCCTTCTTCCTACAACGCTTTGGGCTCAGAAACCACACGTCAGGGTTCCATCAGAGCTGAATTTTGCAGATATGAAGCTCAAAATTACTGATGGGGCGAGGAGGGAAATACAAAAAGAAGTTGATGAGCTTCGCAAAAGTCCCAAGTATTTCAACATTAAACTTGACAGAGTTAAGCTGTATTTTCCAATTATTGAAGAAGTATTAAAGAGTGAAGGTGTACCTGAAGACTTTAAATATTTGAGTGTGCAGGAAAGTGGTCTTGTATCGGATCGGGTGTCATCATCGAATGCTGTGGGTTATTGGCAGTTTAAGGACTTTACCGGTAGGGAAGTTGGACTCAGAATTGATAGAAATGTGGATGAGCGACTGAATATAGTTTCCTCCACAAAAGGTGCTGCAAAATACTTCAAGCGGCATAATTTCTTTTTCAAAAATTGGGTGTACACCATTCTGGCTCACATGACAGGAATGGGTGGTGCTAAGAAGTATGTTGATGCGAAATTGTATGGTGCTAAGAAAATGACCATCGATACAAAAACACATTGGTATGTGAAACGATTTTTGGCGCACAAAATAGCATTCGAGGGAGATGCAAAAGGGAACCACTCGGCTGGCCTGAAATTGGTGGAATACACAAAGGGACAGGGGAAGTCGCTTGTTCAGATAGCCAATAATTTTGACATTCCGGAAGACTCTGTAAAGAAGTACAACAAATGGCTGAAGAGAGGGAAGGTTCCTTCTGAGAAAGAGTACACCATTATCATCCCTGTCAAAAACAAGGTACCTAAGATGTTGGTAGCTGCCAATAAGGAAAATACTATTAAATCACCAAGTTCTTCACCAAAACCACAGCTAGGCAAAGAGCTCAATAGGAATAAAACCATATTCATCAAAATAAACGGCATTCAAAGTATTCTGGCAAAAAACAGCGAAACTGCAGAGTCATTGGCTGCTGAAGGAGGGGTGACAGTCGCACGATTCTTAAGGTATAATGACCTGAAGCCAACCGATGCGATTGTTGAGGGGGAGACCTACTACCTAAGAGCTAAGAAGAGAAAGGCAAGAGTGTATTACCATACTGCCGAGCCAAATGAGACACTTTGGGATATTTCACAAAAGTTTGGTGTGAAGTTATCCAAGCTCGCAAAAATGAACCGTATGTCCATCATTGATGAGCTAGAACCGGGCCGACTAATGTGGTTGAGGAAGACAAGGCCAAAGGACGTGAAAGTAGAAATTCGTGAATTGCCAACAGAAGAGGAGGTTGAAGAAATCCTGGGTGATAAGGTGGTGACTACTGATGTAAGGGAAATAGTAAATGAGTCTACGGATTCTGTCCAAAAGGATACTTCGGACGAAAAGGTTAAACCTAAAGTGGTTGGGAATAAAAAGGACTTTAGAAAGCATAAAGTCTCTAGTGGGGAGACATTGTATAGCATTTCTAAAATCTACAATGTGGAGGTAATAGACCTGATGGAGCTAAACAATACCAATGGGGAAATAGATATTGATCAGGTGTTGCTAATACCTGCTAGCAAAGGTCCTCAGCAGACTCCAGCTGAGCCAGCAGCAGAAGAAAAACCGGCTCCAAAGAAACTAACACATACCGTGGCACCTGGAGATACATTTTATAAAATTTCAAAAAAGTATAAAATAACTGTTGACAAATTGCTTGAATTAAATCAAAAGGATAATTTTGATCTTTCTGTAGGTGAAGAACTTATTATTCAGGAATAACCACCGGCTATATATTATGTTCAATTTGGCATTACTTATCGACAATCATGATGCAGACAATGCCGTGAACGAGGATGTTATTGTAAATTCAGGCCTTGCGTCTACCGTAGTGGTTAAGAATAATGGTAAGGATGCTATCAACTACCTCGCAACAAATCCAGATATTCCTGATGTCATTTTTCTTGAAATTAACATGCCAATTGTTGATGGATGTGTTTTCATTCATGAATTTGAAAGTTTGCCAGAAATCATCAAAGATCTTTCCCGAATCTATATCATGAACTCCGACGGAACTAATGATTTATATTTAAAAAAGATGGTAGAGGGAAATGAGATTCATGGCATTACTCCAAAACCACTGACGTCAGCAGCTTGTGAAAGTATTCTCAAAAGTTAGCGGATTTAGCCTTTGGGAATTCTAAAACTCCGTATCAAGTCCTAGCTCATCTTTTAATCTCAGCAGTTCTGGTTTTTTAGCCAACATTTCCTCGAAGATTTCGGCATTGGTATAGGCAGTTCTTTTGGTCTCTTCTTTGTTAAATTCCGAGGTAATTAAGATGTGATCGTTTTTCAATTCATCTCTCATGAATCGCACAAGCTCAACTTCAATCTCATCAAGAAATTTTTTCTCTACAGAATTTTTAAGCTGGAGTTCAATATTGGTTTTATCCTGAATCTTGAATTCATTTTTGAGTAGAGAGAGAAAAGAATTGGATACATTCTTCTTATCGATGAACAGTTTCAAGGTTGCTTCTACCTGTTCTCGATTAAACTCACTGTTCCTTTTTTGAGAATCATCAATTTCTACTTCTTCCTTTTTTTCTTCTGATTTCTTTTTGAAAATGTCAGTCAGCTTAGGAGTCTCCTTTTTTCCAGTGCTTGGTGTTGGAGCTTTTGCCTGAATAGCTTGTCCCGGAGCAGGGGCACTGGGTGGAGTGGTTACCTTTGGTTCTTTATTCTGTTCTAGTTCAGGACTTTTTTTTTTAGTTCGGTTGGCGCGATTTGATTCAGGTTGAAGGCTTGATTGAGGTAGGATATTTTCATCAATGCCAGCTCGACATGCAATCGCTGGTTTTTACTTGCCTTGTAATTAAGATCACAAATATTCAGAATATTGAGAGCGGACAGAATGAAGGATAATGAAATGTTGTTCGCTTGTTCGGTGTATTTTTTCTGAACGTTTTCAGATACTTCCAGCAATTTTACGGTTTGCTGATCTTTGCATACCATGATGTTTCTTAAGTGCTCTGCAAAACCAACTACAAAATTGTGTCCGTCAAATCCTTCTTTGAGAATTTCGTCGAAAAGCAGGAGGGACTCAGGAAGCTTCTCAGCATTCAGCATTTCTGTGATTTTGAAGAAGTAGTCATAATCCAGAATATGTAGGTTCTTGATCGCATCCTGATAGGTAATCTTCTTTCCGGAAGAAAAGGTTACTATCAAATCAAAGATGGAAAGAGCATCTCGAAGTGCACCATCCGCTTTCTGAGCGATGAGGTGTAGTGCCTCTTCTTCGGCTTCTATATTTTCCTGCTCCGCTATTTTCTTCAACTGCCACGTTATATCAGAAATTTCAATCCTGTTGAAATCAAATATTTGACATCTGGACAGAATGGTCGGAATAACCTTATGTTTTTCCGTAGTGGCCAATATAAAAATGGCATAAGATGGTGGTTCCTCCAAAGTCTTCAAAAAGGCATTGAAGGCCTGATTGGAAAGCATGTGCACTTCATCTATGATGTAAACCTTAAAATTTCCCTGTTGGGGTGGATAGCGTACCTGATCAATCAGGTTCCTGATATCGTCTACCGAGTTGTTGGAAGCGGCATCCAGCTCATAAATGTTTAGTGCGTTTGATTCGCCTTGTTCGTTATCCTTAATGCCATTTACCATCTTGGCCAATATTCTGGCGCAGGTAGTTTTTCCAACCCCCCTGGGTCCACAAAACAGCAGCGCTTGTGCCAGGTGATTGTTGTCAATGGCATTTTTCAAGGTGGTAGTGATGTGGCTTTGTCCAACTACTTCATCAAAACCCAGGGGCCTGTATTTCCTCGCCGATACCACATAATTTTCCATGCGTGCAAGATAATTAGCAATCAACAATTAACAATAAGCAATTATCAATTAACCTTGAGTTGGTTTAATTTTTTTTCTGGTATGAAAGCTTGTGATTTAGTGAAAGTATTTCTTAGTGAATAATTTAACACAAGGTGCAGAAACCAATTATACCAATACCCAAATTCAAATTCCAAACACCCAACTATAGCTTTGAATTTAAACCCGGAACATTGAACATCGTAGACTTAATAGCATAAATTTGCCGTTCGTTTTACATGGGGCCGACTGGACTTGACAGTAAGTGCAATCGTATGTAAGCATGCCGGGAGTTGTTGGTATTTCCCGTAGACAAACCTTCACACTTTTTAAATGGCGAAAATAACTACGCCCTTGCAGCCTAATCGATAGATAGGATGCAATGTGTCTCTCCAACCCCACGTTCTGCCGGGTTGGTATCCGAGGCATCACAAGCAGAACTAGCCGTTGTAGGTACGTGATACAGTGGCGAAATTCATCGCGTATAAGGTTTCTTTTAGGCTTGTTGCTGGCCTTGGGGTTCTCGAAAATTAAAAGCAAATAAGCATGTAGAAAGCCTATTGGTTTCCTTAGCTGGACGAGGGTTCGACTCCCTCCGGCTCCACGATTAACACATCAATTTATTTAAAACCCTTTAAATCGTAAGATTTAAGGGGTTTTTGCTTTCTAGACATGTCATATTATTCATATAAAACCATGATGTAGGTGCGTGTTTCGGTGCGTGATTTTAAATTTTAAAATCACGCACCGAATAGGTTGTAAAATACAGTAAATCAGTATTATATGTATAATTATTGTAATAATATTTGTTGCTTTTTGAGCTGTTTTTTACTAATTTAGGTGCGTAATAATTGCTATATTTACATGATGGAACATACCTATAGCCTCCTCTTTTATATTAAACGTGATACTAGGTTCTCTAAGAAGCAGGCGCCTATTTGCTTTCGGATTACAGTGAATGGAAAAAGATCAGAACAATCCATAAAACGGTCAATAGAACCGGAAAGATGGGATTCTAAGGGGGGAAGGGTGAAAGGAAATAGAGCAGATGCACGCGCCATCAATGATTTGATAGATTCCATACAAGTTAAGATCAATAAAATTCATTCGAAATTTGTCGACGCTGGTTCTGTGATATCAGCTTCTGAAATTCGCGATCAATACAATGGTGTCGATGAAAAAAGAAAGACTATCCTGGACGTTTTTAAATATCATAACGAACTTCTCAAACAGCAAATAGGGAAGGGATTTTCATTGGCAACCTATAAGCGATACGAAACGACTCTCAAGCACATAAGAGAATTTATGGTGCATCAATACCGAATGGAGGATAAACTGCTATCTGAAGTGAAATATCAATTCATTACTGACCTGGAGTTTTATTTAAAGACATTGAAATCCTGCAACCATAATTCAACTTTGAAATACATTCGAAATTTCAGAAAGATTGTAAATCTTGCAGTGAAAAATGACTGGATAGAAAGAGATCCATTTATGAAGTACCAGGTTAAGCTTAAAGAAACTAAAAGAGAATTCTTAAGTGAAGAAGAGTTGCAACGAGTAGAAGATCATATAATTGAAATTCCTCGGTTGGATCAGGTTCGCGATGTTTTTGTGTTCTGCTGTTACACAGGGCTGGCCTTTGTAGATGTTGAGAAACTTACTCCAAAGGATGTTTCACGAGGAATCGATGGGGACTACTGGATATTTACAGAAAGAACTAAGACTGGTAATTCAAGTAATATCCCGTTGCTGCCCAAGGCACTGGATATTATTGAAAAGTATCATGATAATCCTCTAAACTTGAATATTGGGCGCTTGTTGCCTGTGATTTCCAATCAGAAAATAAATGCCTATCTGAAAGAGTTGGCAACACTCTGTGGAATAGAAAAAAACATTACTTTTCACATGGCCAGACATACATTTGCAACAACCGTAACTCTCACGAATGGAGTTTCAATTGAAACAGTCAGTTCGATGTTGGGGCATAAGAATATTAGAACTACTCAAATCTATGCGAAGGTCGTATTGAGAAAAGTGAGTGACGATATGCGCAAATTGAAGAACGTTCTGGGCGATCAATCTAAACCAGCCATCAATCAGTAATAAATTCTTCGACCTCCTCCTTGTTAAGACCGGCATAGCTTGCAAATTCTGAAATGGTAATAAATTGATGAGCATCTTTTTTTAGATGCTCTTTGATTGTGCTTATCAATTTGCGTCCATAACGCTCACTTTTGCCAGTAATTCGCTGGATGTCCTTGGGATATATTATGACTCGTTTTAATCTCATTTGGTATCGCTCATACTCTATCTATGCACTACCTATGCGGCATCTTCGGCAATAAGGTTCATTTGCTACGAATGCTGGAATCAGGCAGTAGTCTCTCTACTCTAAATATGCGTTTTTTAGGCCATAAATCAAACATTTTAAGATTATGGCAAGACAAAAAGGAATCATCAAATTAGAGGGAACCATCGGAGATGTGTCCTTCTACAAAAGCAAAGACGGCTACCTGGCCAGGGAAAAAGGCGGGGTGGATGGAGATCGAATCAAGAACGATCCGGCCTTTCAAAGGACCCGTGAAAACGGATCTGAATTTGGACGTGCTGGTAGTTCCGGAAGGATCATCAGGAACGCTCTTCGACTTCTAATCCAGAATGCATCCGACCCTAGGGTAACAAGCCGTCTGACCAAAGAAGTGCTCAAAGTCATCAAGTCTGACTCCTCAAATGCTCGAGGCGAAAGGGATTTAAGCATCCTGGAAGGATTTGACTTCAACGTCAATGGCAAGTTGAGTACTACCATGTTTGCGGCGTATAGCACTGCAGTTGACAGAGCTGCAGGTAGCCTGACGGTATCCGTTCCGGCTTTTATTCCAGGCAATACGATTGCTTTCCCACAAGGTGCAACCCACATGAAAGTGTTGGTTGGTGCTGCAGAGATTGATTTTGAAAATGAGAGTTTTCAATTCGGTCAGGCGGAAAGCCCGGAAATTGTTCTTGGACAGGGCGAGGTAGCTCAGCTGGATCTGGTTACGAATGTAACCGCCAATACTGAATTGGATCTCTTTCTGGTATTGGGACTGGACTTCCTGCAGGAGGTGAATGGAGTCATGTATCCGATGAAAAATGGATCCTACAATCCACTCACCATTGTGGAGGTCGATCGATTTGTAGCACCAGATCCTTCATAATTGAGTTATGGAATTGACTCTCAAAAGGACGTTCCATCCGAATGGAACCAATGGGAAGCTCATGTATGGTGAGCAGCTTGTCTGCTACACCATAGAGCTTCCCTGGCTCAACAATAGAAGGAATGTTTCCTGTATTCCGAACGGTCGCTACAAAATCGCCAAGCGATTTACTACTGAGCGCGGTTGGCATCTGTACATCGAGGATGTGCCAAACCGATCCTGGATATTGATTCACCCAGCCAAAAATGCGCTAAAAGAACTACATGGCTGCATTGCACCAGTATCCAAACTAACTGGCCATGGACTTGGCAACTCTTCCAGGAAAGCCATGGAGGAACTTGAAGAACTGGTTTATCCGGTTTTCCGCCAAAACGAAGAAGTATTTATCAACATCAAAAATGACACTACAATGAAAGTAATTGAAAGGGTGAAAGCGCCCACTCCAAAATTCTTTAAAACTCTAAGAACCATTGGCATTGGACTGGCCGCAGCTGGTGCTACAGTTCTGGCTTCTCCGGTAGCACTACCTGCCGGGATTGTGACCATTGGTGGTTATTTGATTGCTGGCGGAAGTGTGTTGTCTGCAGTTAGTCAGACTACTGTTGATGAAAATGCACAACCATGACAGATCAACAGTTACATACTGGAACAAAGGCAGGCACCATCGGTGGATCAGTTATGGGTTTAGTGGGCAGCATTGATTCAACTGATTTGGTTAGAACAGTTGTGTTGGCTGCAGTTGGCGCTATTGTCAGTTTTACTGTTTCGATGCTGTTGAAGTGGTTTGCCAGGGCATGGAGAAGACACAGATCCCATTAATAATACCTTTTCAAAAGAAAAAAGAGAAAAAAAGAAAGCGTCATTAACCAATTGGCGTGGGTAAAAAGCAAGGCTTTGGTTCCGGGTGGGATCGTGAGGGCCTTGCTTTTTAATTGGTGCGGTTGGATGTGTGGAGCCAATTAAATTTGATGGATTTTTTTCTTTTTAAATGTATTCCTTACCTATCACGTAATTGAGAAGAAAGCAGGTAAAACAGCCTTGAGCAAAGCGTTGGGAAAAGGGATGCGGAATGGAGTGCAACGGAATGAAGCAGCCCGTGCGGCGAGCCATCTGCGAGAGCGAAGGAAGCCTGCCAGAAAAAAACATGACGAATAGGAATGGTGACTGGCGGTGAGTCCCGATTTAGGATTTGCGATAGGATTGTGGGATCGGGACGGTCTGACTGAGCCAGCAGGCGAGCCAAATTCTGGCAGTGGCTGGACGAATGGTGGCTGAATGAAAAGTAGTGACCGAAGGAACGGAATGGAATGAAGCGGCCATGAGGGCAGAAACAACTGCCGTGAGGAAGAGGGCAGCCTAAGCAGAGGGCATGACAGACTCGTTAGACCCGAAGGGTGAAGCATGTGCTGAGGAACGAATGCTCATGCTGAAGTATGGCGTGACCTATGCAGGGCAACTGATGACGAACACCGCTTTACCTGCTAAACGAATTATTTACCGAGAATAAAAATAAGCGACCCATAGGGAGCTATGATGCTTGCTGTATTTACGGCGGCTGGCGAAAGGATCTTAAGGGTCATGGTTTGAGGGAAATGGGATGGGTGGGTGTGGTCTGGCAAGTCCTAGCACTCAGGCCATGGGACTTGTGATCCTGCGGGGAATGGAAACCTCATGAGCTTTTACGAAGCGGAATTTGTGGAGTGGAGAAATGTGAATGTGGGTGTAATGGAGGACTCTAGTTAAAGTAATTACCACTTATCGTACAAGCTTTTTTTGTATTAAGAATACGTTTTTGCCACAATTTCTTGTATCCACTTATAAGCTTCTTCTTGAATGTACTCCGTGCTTGTCCGAAGCAACCCTTCCATGTCTCCATTGAACAGGACGCTGGTTCCCTTTTCTTTCAAATTGAGAAGGAACTGCTTCTTAGTTGGCGGTTTACCTACAACAAACCGCATATACTCCTGATAACAATGAAAAACCTGATCCCAATCAATTTCGGCGTGTTGATCAGCATAGAACAGATCGAACAAATCCCGTCCTTTCTTGCGTTGATAAAGTGCTCTCAATTTGGTGCCCAGAAGCTCTTCCAACTGGTAAGTAGTAATCTCACATTTGCCAGAATACCATCCATTTTCTATATTAAAAGGGAAAGACTTCCAATCCAGAATGTTAAAATGCTCTCTGCAATTGATCTCGACTTTAAGCTTTAGCCGAGTGTTTGATTCAGAATCAAACTTGTAGAGAATGGTATTGTTATTGGCTTTTCGTTTGACTGCTCTTTTTTCATCGAAAAACGTGATTACTTCTTCCAGTTTATCCAGAATTGGCGTTATTGGACCAGCTTTGATTTGAACCAGGTCAATATCTTCTGAGTATCGAGGCGCAGGATTAAGATAAAGTTTGTGAAGGGCGGTACCTCCTCTGAATGCCAGGTTCTCTTTTAGAAAGTAATCAGAAAATATGGCCACCAAAGCTCTGCAAATAATCAGGTCCTGCTCTACCTGGTCACTGTTTTGCCAAGGAGCGTTAAATTTCCATTCTTCGATGTATCGTCTTGGTATCATAAATCACTCTCAACCTGTATATTTTTAACCACCTTCCAATCTGAATCAACTTCTCCATCAGTTTTTTCTCCTTTCAACAGTGGTATTGTCAATACCTTTCTATTGCCAATGGCTTTCTTCAAAGCCAGGGCAAGTTTTTCATTCTGCAGTTCTTTGTCCACGAGGTATCCTAATCGTTGAATAGATGTAGTTTGGGAAAAATTTTGAGCTGTACGGATCAACTCCTTCGGTTTGATCTTATCGATCAATTCTTCTAACACAGTAAACACCCGGTTCAAGCTAAAATCGTAGGTTAGCAAATCGAGGGCTGTCAGTTCAGGCGAGGAAATATTAATGTAACCTGCATCCGTTTTCTTTTTAACAATATCGTCATCATTCCAACTTTGCTTGACAAAGAAGTTGATGCCCAGTTTCTCATTGTCAATATTTCTGAGTGCCGGCTTTTCTGTGATTACATAGGACTTCATTATTTTCTGATGAGAGGCACCATGAAATGCCGCTGCAGAAAACAATGAAATGTAATAACTCTTATCCAATGATTTCATGAGGTCATCAATGAAAAGCTCTATTGGAATCATGCCATAGTGTGAATACTCGGGTGAAATGATAGCATAGAATCCGTGTCGTATATTGGCTATTTTTCCTTTGGAGGTATATCTGAACAGCGCCTGATTCAATGCCTTTTCTGAAAGGTTGAATTCTGATTTCAATTCCTCTCGGGAAAAAGCATGCCTTCCTTGAGCTCTTGTATGATTAACAAACTCTTCCAAATTGCTATATTTGACTTTTGACTTCATTTGTATTTGCAATATACTACGTAAAACGTAGAATAACGCAAATGTAGTATTTACATCAATCATTCCAGACATATCTGGACATTACATCCGCTTGTCTTTTGAATCACTGTCGAAAGTAATGACATTCATCATCTCCCTTAGTCTACTCCTTACCCTAGTACCATAGATGGATTCTATTTCGGAGCTGGTGAGGTTGGTGGTGATGTGGGAGATCATCTTTCGAGATATGAAAAAGTCGTACCTGGAGAGGAGGATCTCTGCCATTACATTGCATTCATTGCCATAATACTTTAGGTTGTTTTCTACTCCTAGGTCATCAAAGCAATAAGCTTTGGGAAACCAATCGTCCGAACTGTAGGTGAAGGAATTGTCGCTGTATTTTTCAATGATGCCATATCCTTCTTTGATGAATTGATAGGATATCTTTCGGGTTGAGATCATGGTGTGTTGCTGTTGTAGGGGTCGGATGTATTTCACAATGTTCATAATGGATGTCTTGCCACAACCAACTGGTCCCATCAGTAGGATTCCTTTGTTCAGGTCTATATTTAGTTTTTCTGCGTTCTCAGGATCTTTGAAGAAGTAGGTGAAGAGTTTGAAGATGACCGAGTGGTCTTCTTCCACCGTTTTGAATTTTGGGCCGTAGATTTTTTGATAGGGCTCATAACTACTTGATATTCAGGTTATAATTTTTGACGTTCGACTCCTTCCGGCTCCACAAAAAAGAGGCTGTCCCTTTTGGCAGCCTCTTTCTATTCAGTCTTAAAATACTTCAAACCTCTGAAGAGATAGTTTCTTTACTTGAAGAAAGGAATTCCTGGCGATGCATACTTACGCATCCCATCTTCATTAATTTCTACACCAATACCCGGCACATCACGCAACGGGATATGACCGTCATCAGTCAGCATTGGACCATCATAGCTTACAATTTCTTCGAACATCTTATTCTCGTGAAAGTATATCTGCCACTCAAGAATGAGAAAATTGGGAACCGCGGCACAGACATGCGCTGAAGACATTGCACCGAGGTAAGAAGCTACCATATGAGGTGCAAATGGTATGTTGTAGGTGTTGGCAAAATTGGCGATTCGCTGGCCTTCTCCCAGACCGCCACACTTCTGCAAGTCGGGCATGATTACATCTACAGCACCCTCTTCAAAAGCCTCTCTAAATCCGTAGGTAAGGTACCAGTTTTCACCACCACAAATTGGAGTAGTTGTAGATGCTCTAATTCGTGCATAGGATGCGGGCACTTCGGCAGGTACAGGCTCCTCTAGCCACATGAGGTTATATGGCTCCAGTGCTTTAGCTATCTTCATGCCTCCAGCTTCATCAAAACGACCATGACAATCAACACAGATATCAATGTTTGGACCTACGGCTTCTCGTACTGCCGCTATCTGACTTTCCATGCGCCTTAACTCCGGAATACTTACACTCCAGTTATATTTATCTAGCTTATTGGGATCATTGCGATCATCTATATCAAATTTTACTGCCGTAAAACCATATTTGTCTACATCCTCTTTGGCCCTTCTTCCCATCTCTTCTGGTTCAAGACGGCTACCTGCAGTGTCACAATACACGCGGATCTTATCCCGAAATTTTCCTCCCATCAGTTGGTATACAGGTAATCCCAGCGCCTTGCCCATCAGATCCCACAGGGCTGTTTCTATAGCTGTCATTACACATACGTACATGCCAGCCTGGGCTCCTTTAAATAGACCACCCCTGCGCATTTCTTCCTGAAGTCGGTGGATATTCAGTGGATTTTGTCCAATAAGGTGCCTTTGTGCAAGGTGATTAACAACATAGTATGTGCCATATACGCCATCTACTGCCTGACCGTGTCCTACAATTCCCTGGTTAGTATAGACCTTTACAAAAAGACTATGTTCTCCCCGAATGAAGCCACACTTTATGTCCGTGATTTTTAGATCTGAAGGAGCCGAGGACTTGGGAGTGATTTCAATTGAATTGGCCAAGCCATCATAGGATGTGGCCAGCATAGCCCCCGATACACCGACGGCAGCTTTGGTAAGAAACGACCTTCGAGAGGACGCTTTTGTCTTAGTAGGCTGAATAGTTTTCATAAGTTTTAGTGTTAGATAAAAGTGATAAGATTGTGTAGAACCTTAATATACTAAAGCTATGGGATTTGTCCCTTATTCATGTCAAATTATTCCTAGGAAGGGTACCAACAAGTTAAGTTTAGCCAAGGCTAGAGGAGAATATTCACTATTTTAGTAGTTGGTCTCAATTTTCATTACATCTTCCCATGTTCAAGCAAAAACGCTATTTCAATCTAATATTTATTCTTAGTATCTTTTTTTCTTGTGAGGAGAATTCAGACTCATCAACCGAGTCACATCCTTCCATCTTTTTAGTCAACACGAAAACAGAAGGCTTTGCAAGCGTTGAAGAATTAAGGAACATACAGAAAGGTAACCATCAGGAAATATTGTGGAATGAACTGTTGTCAAAATCGGAGAAAGATTTTGAGGTTCCATTTTTAGACCCAACCGTAGACTTTGAAGGAAGAAGCCCGGTTCACCTCAAACATGCCAATGTGAGCTATGACATGGAGCGCGGATTGTCAGAACGGCTCTCAAGATCTTCATTGCTATATGCCGTTACTAGAGATGATAAGTACAAAGATCTTGTTTTACATCAGATTCAAGTACTTGGAGATACGATTCGCTGGCCAATGTGGTGTGATGATGCTCACACTAGAGGTGGCCCGCCTTATCTGGATATCAGGACATGTAGGATATCCATGGCCATAGCTCTGGCCTACAACTGGATGTATAATGATTTGACTTCTGAAGAAAAGACCTTTATTGTTGATCTGATAGACCGGCGGGCAATTCAACCATTTTGGGAGAAAATAAAGCAGAAACCCGGCTGGTACACGCACCGGCACAATTGGTTTACTAATATATATGGAGGCATGGCTATAACAGCAATGGCCTTGGGTAAAGATCATCCAGATACGGATAAACTTCTTGAGGAAATAGTGCCAGAGATGATTGACTTCAATAAGTCCTTTGGTGAACTGGGAGAATTTAATGAGCCTCCGGGCTATTCAGGAGCTGTTAGGTTTTCGTTTGAATTTGCAGAGGCCTACAGATATTATACTGACAATAGTAGAAACCTTTTGAAAGAAAAACCATTTCCACAGGCTTGCTACTGGATTTTAAATCATACGCTACCCCCAGGTAGACTTACGGCTTTCGGGGATACTAACGCAGACAAAGGTATGTCTAGCCCGGCAATTATGGCCGCTGCAGCCAATGCGAATCAGGATGGGGTTCTTCAGTCCTATTACCTAAACTATTTTGAATCCATGCAATCGACATTGGAATTACTCTGGTTCAATCCAAATTTGGAAGCGACCTCTCCTAATGGTAGACTGCCACTGGGTGTAGCTTATCAGGAACATGGAGCAGACCTGATTAGCCGTACAAGCTGGGATTATGATATTACCGACTGTGTAGTCTATGGCAAGGCTGGCAGGGAAACGAACCATGACGACAATGACGTAGGACAACTGCTCATAGATGGGTTTGGAGAAAGGCTGATAATCGATAGTGGCAAACCTAACCCCATATACCCCAAAGATTATTTCGGGAAAGATCAGTACAATTATTATTCCCGGTCATCCAAAGGTCACAATGTATTGGTGATTGGTAAGCGAGAAATGGTATCTGAACCGAATGAAATGGCACGTGGGAAAATTCTTAAAACATGGTTTAATGATTCTATCGGTAGCTTTTGGAAGCTTGACCTGACATCCGTTTATGACAATGCCAAAAAGGTGACAAGATCGATTGCGCATTTATTTCCGGGAATTGTGCTGGTACATGATTATGCAGAGATGCCCAAAAAGGATAGTATTATGCTGAGATGGCATACTATTGAAACTCCCAACATAAACGACTCAGGCGAGTTTTCTGTAGTTAAAAATCAAGCATTGTTGCAAGCGAGGGTGCTAGCACTGGATGGCAAAGAGCTGACTTTTGATTCCGGGCATCAGGAGTTTAAACCTCCATATAACCTTACTAGGCAAGGTGATCCCCTGGTGCAGAATTATGAACCATTTGTGGAAATAAAGACTTTTGGTAAGTCCGCCTCGATACTCAGCTTATTTTCAGTTTCTGAAAGTGCCACCGAGGCTTCCGGTTGGAAGAAGGCTGAGTCAGGCTGGAGTATAAATGTCGGTGGGGAAAAATATTCAGTAATAATAAATGGGAATTCATTTGAGTTATATTCTGACGGCAGCAAAAGGAAGATAGCACTTAACTGATTCGGGGTTAAGAGTGTTAGTTTATTAGAAATATAGAAGGTTTTACAAATACCAAAGATGACTTTCAGAAATAAGCGTAGACTTCATATTATTGAACACTACAGCTTAGGACGGACACTACTTTTATTTTTTAAGCATCGTTAGAGGGGAGGGTGCTGAAGAAATGGGATCGCTACAACAGCAAGTATGAAAGGCTATTCTCACATTCAATTTCATCGGACCTCTCTTTGATGGTATATACGGTAGTCTGAGTGAATGGCTGGGGTATACTCATTTTACCTTCGAAAATCTTGACGAAATAGAGCTGAGGGGAAAAGATAGTCTGGAATAGGTTTGTGCTGTGTTTGATTTTCAAGGTTGATTCCGTCTGGAAGGATTTTGAACCACTTATACAAAGACTGTACACGCATCAAATTTTTAATTTATTTTTGAAGAAAAACATTGACCATGAAAAATACGCTAGCATTACTATCCGCCTTCATGATTCTGATTGGATGTTCCGATCAGAAACAGGCTCCCAAGGAACTGGGAGTTTTTCCTTATGAAATTCTACAGACAAAGCTTGATAACGACTTGAATGTTGTAACTGTGCCTTACAACAGCCCGGGACTTGCCTCATTCTATATTGTGGTTCGCGTAGGCAGCAGAAATGAAGTAGAGAAAGGAAAAACCGGATTTGCGCATTTCTTCGAGCACATGATGTTTAGAGGTACTGATCAATATTCCAAAGCCGAGTATAGTGCTGCGCTCAAAGCTATTGGTGCAGCAGCCAACGCATATACGAGCACCGACCGTACGGTATATCATATGACCGGTAATGCTGAAATGTTGGATAAGATGTTTGAGCTTGAAGCTGACAGGTTTATGAACCTTAATTATTCTGAGGAGGATTTTAAAGTAGAAGCTGGTGCGGTAAAAGGAGAATACACCAAGAATTATAGCAGCCCGTACATGAAGCTATACGAAAAGACTCAAAACACGGCATTTTCAACTCATACATATTCACATACAACCATGGGTTTTTGGGAAGATGTAGTGGATATGCCCAATCAATATGATTATTCCCTTGAATTTTTTGATAGGTACTACAGACCTGAATACTGTACTGTTGTGGTGGTAGGAGATGTAACGCAGGAAAAGGTTAATGAATTTGCTCAAAAATATTTTGGCAAATGGGAACGTGGTTCATTCACACAGGAAATCCCGGCCGAACCTGAACAGAAAGAGATCAAGTTTGCACACATTCAAGAAGCGAATTTCCCCCCAATTCTGAATTTGAATTATAAGGGACCAGCCTTTAATCCTGACAACAAAGAAATGGCTGTATTGGATATAATATCCGGGATAGCATTTTCAGAAAAATCAAACATCCATAAGAAGTTGGTTGTGAATGAACGAAAGATACGTCAGCTGTATGCCGGGGGGAGTGACTCAAGAGATCCTGGTCTTTGGTCAGTAAATGCAATGTTGGTAAACAAGGAAGATATGGCTTATGTGAAGTCGGAAATAGACAAGGTGCTAGAGGGTTTGAAAAACAACCCAGTTGACTCAGCGATGCTTAGCCAGACGAAGAGCAACTTCAAATACAGGTATGCTATGGGCATTGATAACCCTAATGATATTGCCAACTCATTGGCGTGGTACATTTCGTTGACAGGAGATCCTAACGATGTAAATAAGGCTTATGCAAATTACGATGCAGTAACGGCAGAAGATATTATGCGAGTAGCCAAAAAGTATTTTGTAACCGATCACCTGACTATATCTACGATCTCGCCAGATGATGTGCTGCAGGTATCTGAGTCTTTAAATGTTAAACTATAAAACCTAATAAAATGAAGAAGTTAATCTATATAGTATTAGTCTTATTGGGTTTTGAGTTAATTGCTCAGCCCGTGGTGGAATTGCCAATGGTCTCTACAAAAGTGGTAGTGAAAATTGCATTCAAGAATGGGTCCATCTGCGATCCTGTCGGCAAAGAAGGTCTAACAAATCTCACAGCATCACTTTTGACCGAAACAGGAAGTGATCAGTATACAAAATCGGAGATAAGTGATTTGTTGTATCCAATGGCTGCTCAATATGGAGGATTCACTGATAAGGAAATGACCACTTTCTCCTTTGAAGTGCACAAGGATTTTCTGGATGAGTTTTATGATATTTTTAGTGGACTATTGCTAAAACCAAGTTTTGACCAAAGTGATTTTGATAGGGTAAAGTCGAATACTGAAGTGTATGTAAAAGAGATTATCAAGACCAGCTCAGATGAGGAATTGAGCAAAATGGCACTGGAAGAAAAGCTCTTTGCAGGTACAAAATATGCTCATATGAAATCAGGTACCGCAAATGGCCTGGCGAATATTACTAGACAAGATGTTGTGAATCATTATGCTAAATATTTCACCCGAAATAATGTGAGCATAGGAATAGCTGGTGATTATCCTTCTACATTCGTAGAGCGTTTAAAATCGGATGTTAATCAATTGCCAGATTCACAGGTAGAAATTCCTGAGTTGGGTGATGTAGCCATGCCTGATGGCATACAAGTACAGTTGGTCACAAAGCCGAATGCCTTGGGTACCGCGATCTACACCGGCTATCCATTGGATATCAATAGAGCATCTGAAGATTGGCCCGCGATGATGGTGGTGAATTCTTATTTGGGTGAGCATCGCAAATCTTATTCCAAATTATACCAGTTGATTAGAGAAACCAGGTCAATGAATTATGGAGACTATACTTATATAGAATGGTATCAATCCGGAGGAAATAACCAATTGCCATTAACAGGATTCCCTAGAAGCCAGAATTATTTTGCCATATGGATTCGACCAGTTCAGACTGCATTTAGCTTGAAAAGTCAATATCCGGAGCTTGCTGATATCAAGATTGGGCATGCTCATTTTGCTATGAGAATGGCACTAAATGAGATTGATCGAGTGAAGAAGGATGGGTTGACGCAGGACGAGTTTGAATTGACAAGACAGTTTCTAAGGAGCTACATCAAACTTTACATTCAAACTCCAGGAAAACAACTTGGTTTTTTGATGGATTCCAGGTTTTATGGACTAGATAACTATATCAAGGAAATGGATGCTAAATTGTCTACTCTCACTTTGGAAGATGTAAACGCTGCAGCTGCAAAATATTTACAGACAGAAAACATGTATGTCACAATGATAACTGATGCAAACGAAGCGGCTCCTCTTGAAGAAAGCCTGCTTGAGAACAAAGTTTCACCTATGTCATATTCTACTGTCATTCGAGAAAGTCTGCCTGAAAGTGTTTTCGAGCATGATAAAAAAGTAGAAGGCTATCCAATGAATGTGAAGAAGGTGGTGACTGAGGAGCCTGCATCTTTGTTTGTGGAATAAGATTTTATTTTCATTTATAAGCCTTTATTCATTCTACTCTTTATATTCGATTTTTAATTTATCAGTATAAAACAAACGAATATGCAGGATATATATTTAGGAATTGGATCGAGGGTGAGACACTCAGAGTGGGGTGTGGGTATTGTTGTACAAGTGACAAGTGATGAGTATTTGATCACATTTGTAAACCATGGAAACAAGGAGCTTTCTAAACAAACTGAAGATCTGGAAATAATAGAGGTAGTGGAGCCCGCTCAGGATTTGGTTAGCCTGGAGTTGATAGAAAACACTTTACAGGATTTGATTTCATCGATTGCGGGTGAACCAGAAGTGGTAGATCTTGGCGAAAAATGGATAGGGGGCAAGTTGGTTTTCCATCCCGGCAATCCGGACTTGAAACCTTATGAATTGCCCGTTGATAGTTTCTTTCATAAAATCGTAATGGTTCGTGATCGGCTGAGAGTAATGGAGCAACGGATTAATACCTCCAAGCTGACTGATGAGGAGAAAGTCAACTTGCAACAATACATCACCAGAATATATGGCAGCCTTACAAGTTTTAACATCCTGTTTAAGAATAGAGAGGATGGATTTAAAGGGAGTGGCTCTTGATCGTTCTAATGGGATTTCCTTCTAAAAATTGGCAAAGAGCGACAGTGTATAAGGGAAAAGAAAGTGCGCACGAGAGGATTCGAACCTCCACGCCCGAAGGCACTGCCGCCTGAAGACAGCACGTCTACCAATTTCGCCACGTGCGCATGCTGCAAATATAGAATGGTCTATTTGAAATGATAAGTTGATCGAATTTTTTAAGCCCAGAATTGTCATTAGGATATTTAAGTTGGGACAAAAGGCCA
>JAGDZP010000014.1:0-233705 GCA_049115735.1 Cyclobacteriaceae bacterium
AGTTTTTTGTTGCAAGTCCATAAAGCTTTAGATAGTTTTCAAGCAGCCAGCTCATGATAAATTCTCGATTTGAACCTGTGATGGATAACGTTAGGTGTAAACTGCGTTTTCTTGCCCGTCCGTAGTGAAACGGACGCGGAAATGCAGTTTTACATATTGCTAGCGATTTTCGGCTTCTTTTCTAAAGTTACGCTAAACAGTTCTTCTTTCTTATTTCTTCCTTTCAGTTCTATCTCTCCTTTAGAGCTATATTGATAGTTTGAATAGGGTAATAATTCTTTAATTGCACCTGAGATCAGTAAGTCAGAATTTAATTCATTACAAAGACTTTGGATTCTAGCGGTCGTATTTAAGACATCCCCCGTAAATACGATTTCCTTTTTTAAGGCTCCAATTTCTCCAATAGTGACTTCACCGAAATGGATCCCAGCTTTAAAACCAATTTCAAAGTCAAATTCATGAAATAAAACTTCTTTTTGTTCATTAAGATGATCGCGTATGTCAAAGAAACATTTGATGCAGTTTGCCTGGTTAATCCCCTTGCCAGGTTTCCATGAAATCACGATTTCATCTCCTATGTACTGGTAGACTTCACCGAAAGAATTGATGATGGAGTCTGACATAATATTGTAATAGGTGTCCAGTAATTTGAAGTATTTTATATGGCCTAGACTTTCGGCTATTGTAGTTGAAGATTTCATGTCGAGGAACATGAAAATCCGCTTTTCAATTTTGGGTTGATGGTATTTCCCGGAAAAAAAATTTAATAACACATGATGCCCTAAGTTTTCACTTATAGCTGAATATATCAAACAAACCATAATCCTTACAGACAAATGAAATAAGGTGATAAGGAAAGAGATACTTATTAGGAATCTACCCAATTTTTGCCAAGCATCAACTTCTAGCAAACTTATACCTGTTTCTAGCGTAGATGCCACAGGGAAAAAGAGGACTGTAATGATAATAATTAAGGTAAGGTAGATTGAGAATTTGTAAAAAATCTTGGCACTCAGAGTTCGGTTTGAGAATCTCTTTTCTAAATAAACCACTTCTAAAACCCCTACAATAAGTCCAACCAGGACATTCGCCAGGCTAGCAAAAATCAGCACTGGGATGGTGAAGGAAATATCAGTATCTGGATTGAGGTTTTGGTTTCGTGTTACTCCGATCTCTGTTACATCAGTTATCCATCCACTTAATAACCAGATAATTGCGAAGGGAGTAATCCTTGAAATGTTTCTTTTTGCTTTGGGAGATATTTTCACGTTAAGCTAACAATGTTAGGTTATCTGTAAGGAATGATGATTTATTATCGCTAACCAGCGAATAATATCACTAAAGTCTAAAGATAGATACAACTAGCCCCGCTAGCCAAAAAATTATGATTAGGACTTTAATTTTCCATAGATGATGCAAACCACTATATGGAGCCGTCGGTTTGCTTTTACCAATTAGTAAAAGACCCGTCCTCTCGAAAGAATTGAGGAACCCCTTCCTCATATTCGGTCACCTCTTCTACCAGTTTTAAAGGTTTTGTGTTCAACTCTACCCCTAGGCCCGGACGGTCATTGGGATACATTTTTCCATTTTTCAAGTCATAAGATTCCGGCAGGTGTGCCAGGTCTGGTTTATCATTGCCAAGCATCTCCATCATAACTGGTCCGGAGAATACGGATGAAGTATGTACCAGAGCGGCTGTCGCTATTGGTCCAGTGAAGTGAGGAATCTGGCCCACGTAGTGCGTCTCGCAGAGGGCTGCTATTTTCAAGTATTCTGTAATACCTCCGGCGTTTGGAAGAGAAACCCTGGAATAGTCAATCAAATCTTTTTCGATCAGAACATTGATATCCCATTTGTCTCCAAAATGTTCTCCTACAGCTATAGGCACTTTCACCTGGGGTCTGATTAGTTTGTACAAATCGGGGTATTCACTGCGCACCAGGTCTTCTACAAAATATGGTTCTAAATCCTCAATCAATGAAGACAACCTAATCGCATCATTTTGATCCAGCCTGGTATGAAAGTCTATACACCAATCTGCATCCGGCCCGATACTCTTTCTGATAGCCTCGCATTTTTTAGCTGTGTCGCTCACGGCGTGGTTGGTATTAAAGGTCTTACCATCCCTAGGATCATTTACGCTCACACGATATGCCCTAAATCCATAATCCACACAAGCTTTTGCCCTGGCTGCCACGTCTCCATCAGCTCTAAACCCAGTACAGTAGCATTCAATGTGGTTCCTGGCTTTGCCCCCGATCAACATGTGCACAGGCACACCCAATACTTTTCCTTTTATATCCCATAATGCCAAATCCAGCGCTCCAAGTGCATGTGTTTTTTCTCTGCCTGGAGGATAAAAATGACCTCTGTACATGATGTTCCAAAGCCGCTCTATCTGTAGCGGGTTTTGTCCAATTAATAATCCACCAAGCTGTTTTACTAAAAAAGCCGTCCCCCCCTCGCCAATACCAGTTATACCCTTGTCCGTTTCTATTGTCACCACATGCGCACTCTGATTGACCATCGATCGGGATGGTGCCTCATAAAAGCGGACCCTTGTAATTTTCATATCCATAAGCTCGTCCTTGGCCTTGATATGAAGTGTATTCTCTTTTTTGGTGCTGCTAAAAGAACTTAGGCCCAGCATTCCTGCACCCAAACCAAGTGATGACAATGAGCCTAAGAAATTTCTCCTGGGGTTTCTAAAGTGACTTTTCATATTGCATAGTGTCTGGTGTCAGTATTAAATATACTAAGATTTATGAACCATTTCTACTCATTCCATAAATCCGGAATTAACTCATATCCGCATGCATTCAGAGGTTGTTGATCATACGGGTTTAATTCACGGGAATGAACGGCATATAACCTTTTCGCTGTTTCCTTTATTGCCGCAACCATATGCTTATAAGGCCTGTCGGTAACGTCCACCAACCCGCAGTTATAATTTTCTCCATCATAACCTCTACCTGTTAAATCCTGGTCTGCCCACTGAAAATAAGCAACTCCAATAAGACCAGGATGAGCAAAGGCCTGTTCGGTATAAAGACGGTAGGCCACTCCGCGTTCTTTCTGGTTTTCAACCTGAACCAGGGCTTGAGCCATACCCCTATTCACAGTACCGGCATGGTATTCACCAATGATCATCGGCCTACCAGTTATCTTCATAATTCGATCCATTGTTTCTTTTGGCGGAACCAATTCATAGCAATTGAAACTGAACACATCAAATACTTCCTTGCAAATTTCCAGCACAGCATCCTCAGGAATATGACCAAAACGTATTCCTAGCGTTAAATGATTTGGGTCATACTTTCTCACGGCCTGTTCAACAGTTTGAAGAAATGTTTGGAATGTTTCGAAAATGAATGTCTTTCGACGCTCCGGAGAATCTCCTTCGGCCAGGTAAGCCTCGAGGGTTTGCTTTATAGGTCTATCATCTTCAACTGCCAAAATCAAATCGCATAGCCGCGACTCTTGCCCTAACCATGATGGCTCGTTACCGGTAAAATATCCTATTAACCAGGGGTTGTCTTTATATGGCTCGACTGTTTTTTGAACTACTTTCTCGATTCTTTCTGCAAAATCGTCGCTATAGACATCAGCCAATCCCATGACACCTTCATCAATACCCAATCCATAAAATTGAACAGTAAAGGCTTTCTTGTTCATTTCAATAACCTCTCTGCTCGACCAATTGGCTATACTATTAATTCCCCAGTTGGACATGCGGCTAACCACCATTTCATTCGCTTTTTCATTATACTCATCTCCGAATCGTCTGTACAAATTCCACTTTCCGTATGAGATAGTATTTGGGTTTTGTGAATTGGTCCCAATGCCGGCTGGGGGTGCCTCAGTGTAAAAGTTGGTTCGTTTGTCTAATCGATTTACATTTCCTCCTCTTCCCGGTGCAATACAATCGACACCTAGTGATAAAAATTGGTATCCTTCCGGGTCTACAAACCACCACTGATCCCCAACTTTTTCGGTTCTAAAAAAACCTGTAGCCTCCATTTTAGCATTTAAATAGCCACCATACTTTGAGTAATTGAAATCTTCAGCGGTGCTCAGGATTTTCTCCTCTTCTGCCCATTCAGACTCCAACTGATCAATGGTTTTTATTTTTTCTTCAAACTCTATTAGATTGGATTGACCAAATTTATCTACAACAGGAATCTCACCAAGGTACTCATCTCCCGGATCATCCACATGTAGACTAATCGACCTGAGCTCAATAACAGGATTGCCAATAGGTACATGCATCCTGATGCCAATAGAATCCACTCCTGTTAAAGGCCCGCGATTGCCTCCTAAATTGAACCAGCCAGAGTATCGGGGCTGATTGAGCGTTCCTGCAATATCATTGGCTGCATCCGGCAGCTGCGTATAAAAACGAAGACGTATGGCCAATTTGATCCAACCATCGGGTATATAACTCATTATTCGAATTTCGTTATAGCCCTCATCAGTAGTAAAACCAACCTGAAATCGCTGAGAAGTTGTTGTCTTCATTTCCAGTTGCACAAAATTGTATTCGCTCCAGTCTAGCGGAATACCGGGGCTAATGTCATTAATGGAAAACTTCTGACCAGATACTTTTTTACTGCTATCAAACTCGATAACAAAACTCTTTTTTTGTTCTTGTTTACACCCCATATTCAATACAATAGCAATGAAGATAAAAGCGATTTGCAATAGTTTCATTTCTGATTCTAAGTTTAGGTAATTGAAAAAAATTAATATGGTAATGGACTAATCCTCATAATGCTATGTATCATTAATACGTTTTCAGGAGCTTTCGAGTGACTATTTCATCACCTAAATGCAATTGAAAAAAGTAAATTCCTGATTTCAAATCAGCACCCGAAGAGTTTTTACCGTCCCAATGATACCGAACAATATCAGTTTGTATATTCTGCGGTGCTGAACGATGAACCTCCACGCCATTCAAATTGAAGATTTGAAGATATGAACCTCTTTTGCCTGATTTTGAGTTTTCAAATTCAATAATTACTTGCTCAGTGAAGGGGTTAGGATAAATATTCACCTCAACCTCCAGATCCTCTTCCAATGAAGTAACGACCAGCGCTTTCTGTGCACGGACTTCCTGATGTTCCTTGATATAGGCTGTCTGGTTTACTGAGAGGTCATATAATGTTTCTGGTTCACTCAAGGGCCATTTTACTATCAGACTGTCAATTTTTTTTGCCTTGCCCAAGCCAAAATGAATGGCCTGTAAATTTTGCGATAGGAGGCCTGCACCGTGATAAAACCGGTACAATGTATTCTCGCCGGAGTACAACTCCACTAATGTTCCTAAGGCATCTCTGTTGCTGACTGATCCTTCCAGCTCAACCTTGAACCAGGCATAGCTGCCCGAAAACGTTTCTGAAATCTCCTGATTTTGGTAGAAATAAGGGCTGCCATTTGTATTGCTTACGAACATATCCAAATCACCATCATTGTCGTAATCAAATGTCGATAAGGACATGGCATCCAATTCACCGTTTGCCTGAGAATTTGCGGACCAATCTCTAAAGTTGTCTTGCCCTTCAAATCTCATATTTTTAAAAAATTTGTTTTGATGATGACTAGACTCATGGCCATTAACTACATACAAATCTTCATCACCATCTAAGTCTGCATCAAAAAAGCTGGTTCCCCAGGCCCAACCTGCATCATCTACTCCCATTGGGTTGGCATCTTCTGTAAAATATCCTTCTGCATTACAGGTAAATAGGGGATTTGGGAAATCCTCGAAAATATTGGTGAGATAGATATCAAAAAGACCATCATTGTTGTAGTCGCCTGTTGTAACACCCATTCCATTGCCGTAATCCTCCAGACCAAATCTTTCTGTTAACTCTCGAAAATAGACTCCTTCCATATTTAGGTAGAATCTGTTGCGGTAAAAATCATTCACCACATACAAATCTTGCCAACCATCATTGTTTACATCAAGTGGAATACTTGTCCATGTATTTCCAGCGTCATCAAGATTTGTGATCTTCGATTTATTGGAGAAACTGCCATCTCCATTATTTCTAAACAGACGGTTGTTTTTTTTCCAGTCGCTTATATAAAGATCCAAATTTCCATCTCTATCATAATCCCACCAGAGTGCGCTGCTATTGTAGCAATCGAAACAATCTTCAATGCCAGCTGTACTTGTTACTTCTTTAAAAGTGCCATCTCCTTCGTTATGAAAAAGTTGAATTTTCCTGTAGTGAGTCAATATTAGGTCCGGGAATCCATCATTATCAAAATCACCCCATGCAACACCCATTTTCTGTCCCATTATTCCATCTTCTCCAGAGTTTGCATAATGTGTACCAAAGCCAGCTCCAGATGTTACGTCAGTATAGCGCCCTTCATCATTTCTAAGCAAGATGCTTTTTGAAGACAGGTCAGAAGAAGAATATGATTTCAGAGCAACTATGAAAATATCCAGGTCACCATCCCTATCATAATCAGCCACTGCATTCCCATTATGGTGGCTTAGATTGTCAAGATTCATCTGTGTGCTTATATCCTGAAAGTGTTGAGATTGTACTTCACTACCAAGGAAAAACGCCGAAAAAACAAAAACAAGACTTCCAGAATGTACATTCAGGCCTGCATAACCATTTGTAAACAGAATATGGGAGAGCCATTCATTCATTCTACATAAATGTCAATAGAGGAAGAGGCCAGCCCATCCGAATTAGCGGTGAGCTGTACAAGCCCTTGTTCGTCAAGTAACTTAATAATTACCAAACCACGACCTTCAAATAGTCTTCTCTTGGACTGTTTAAAACTTTCGGTAGATTTTGGGTTTGAACTACCAACAGCAATAATCTCTGCTGGTCCTTTAATGGAATAAGAAACCAAATGTTGACTATTAGGATTTCTCACACCTAGCTCATCTTGAGCATATACGCTAATATAACTCAAATCTTTTGTCTTACTTTTAAGCGTATCCTTATCAGCCTCCAGAACAATCTGAGTAACTTTTGAAGCTGTCTTTAACATAGCTCTATTCACTTCTTGATTATTTTGATATGCGATAGCCTTCAACTGGCCTGGCTTATAGGGTACAGTCCAAGTGGCTATCATTTCATTTGATTCATTTGTTACTTTTCTACCCAAAGACTGATCATTGAGAAACAACTCCACTGCATCGGAAGCATTGTAAACATCGACCTGATAATCCAGGCCTTCGTTTCCTTCCCAATTCCAATTAGCCAATACTGCATCCCAATGCCATTTACTCCAATCTTCATGATTTGGATTTGATCTTTCAAATGTAGAATCCTGAGGATGGACCCAAATAGACACAGGATTTTTTTCCTGATTCCATATGACATCACGGTAATAAGATTGAGGTCTTTTGAAACCACAAATATCAAGATCTCCACAAAATGCATGGGACCATGGATAGAAGCTTGAGTCAGGCATATATCCGAGCCAACCTAAACTTGATTCTCCCAGATAATCAAAGGAAGTCCAGACAAAATCTCCTATGACAAACGGATACTTTTCAACTGCTTTCCAGCTGCCATAAGCATGAAATGGATATGACTCTGAACAATACATTATTCTGTCTGGTACGCGCTCATGATCGAGTTTATATATATCATCAATCCCGTGATCTCCACCTATGGAATAATTAACACCTGATATGTCGAGAGTTTTAAAAAATGGATCTTTGTCTGGATTCAATCCATGAACAGCAGCTGTAACTGGACGACTCTTGTCTATAGATTTGATTTCATTGGCAAGCATCTCAGAGGTAGCTATACCCTTAGCTTCGGCTCTTTCAGGAATTTCGTTTCCCGTACTCCACATGATAATAGATGGATGATTAATATCCCTTTTGACCATAGCATGCAAATCGGCCTTCCACCATTTTTGAAAATATTTAGAGTAGTCATCTTTATGATTCCACTTCATTTCGTTCCATTGATCAAAAGCCTCGTCAATTACTAGTACTCCAAACTTATCACAGGCATTAAGAAAAGCTTCCGATGGTGGGTTATGAGCACATCTAATTGCATTGAAGCCGTTCTTTTTCATTAATTCTACCCGACTCTCATCGCCTCTATCATAAGCAGCTGCTCCCAATGGCCCATTATCATGATGCATACAGCCGCCCTTGAGCAATACCGATTTACCATTCAGCAAGAATCCTTCGTCAGTAGAAAAGTCTATTGTTCTTAATCCAAATTTTTGAGTCACCTTATCAATTAACTCCCCTTCATCAATTAAACTCACAATAGCAGAATAAAGGGCTGGATTGTCCAAAGACCAAAGTGAACAATTAACCATGTCCAAATCTAGGTTTATCGTGTCGCTAGTAAGTTTTGATTGCGATTTAGCCATTTCAATACCCTTTGCATCTATTATAGATATTGCTACCTCCATCTTTGAGTTTTGCGGGTCATAACCTGATATTCTCGTATTCACACTGACTGTAGATTTTTCTTTAGAAACTTTAGGAGTGTTAATGACGATACCCCATGTTTGGAAATGAATTTTGTTCAATACCTTGAGTTTCACATGGCGGTATATTCCTGAACCTGAATACCAACGGGAGTTCTTTCCCTCATTTTTCACCTCCACAGCTATTACATTTTTTTGATCAAAGCGTAAATGTGGCGTTAGGTCATATTCAAAAGAAGTATAGCCATAAGGGTGATTCCCAAGATGATGTCCATTAATCCAGACATCCGAGTTCATATAAACACCCTCAAAATAAACCTTTACTTTTTGATCGGCAGATGAATCCGGTATTGAAAAATATTTTCTGTACCAGCCAATTCCCCCAACAAAAAAACCTGTATTCGTAGATCCAATTGCCTTCGGATCCAGCGGAGACTGGCTGTCTCCTATATCTTCTATACTCCAATCGTGTGGTAGAGAAATAGTTCTCCATTCCTTATCATCAAAAAACTCTTCTTCAGCTCCCTGGTAATTACCGAGTGAAAATTTCCAGTCATCATCAAATACAATTTCAGAGCGGGCACTTCCATGTTCATTCTTCATCGAACATGAAAAAAACAGCAGCGTATAGAAGAGCAGCAATGCTGAACGCCATTGCATTAGTTTTTTTATAAAAGTTATCCTCATGAAAACAGGAAATCAGGTGTTGGCCAAAGAAAAATTTCTTCTTTGAATTATTTAATTATCAAGTCAAAAAATTATTTTTATAAAATTAAAAAGGCCCGGGCCCGTATGATACGAACCCAGGCCTTCATTCAATTTATTATTATCCCGAAAGACTAATCGTTTAGTCCCGGATTTACTAATGTTTCACTTGCTGGTAACGGCGCATAGTACGTAATTGGTCCCAATGGCTGCAGATCGTCCGGATCTTTTTTAGCAATAACCTCTTCCACTTTTTGCAAGCGAACCAGATCAAACCAACGGCTATACTCAGCTGCAAATTCCCAAGCTTTCTCCTGGATCAATTGATCCTGAGTAATTGAAGTATAATCTACAGATGCGTCAGGTGTGTTGATCGGCAAGCCATGTGCACGGCGTACAATCTTGTTTACTACCTCAAGTGCACTCGCATCACTGTTATTACCAGAAGACATGATTTGTGCCTCAGCGTATACAAAGTATACTTCTGCCATTCTTTCCAATGGCAGTGATAGGTTGTTTTGCCAATCAGCTTTGTTTCCCTGAAGTTTTTTGTAATATGGACGCCCAGTAGCGAAATTTTGCCAAGGAGTACCATCTGCCAATTCAGTCTGGAAAGTAATATCTTTCCTTACCTGATCAGGAAATTCATTGAAGAAAGTGATTTCAGAGAAATAATCATCCCATTGCCCTTCATCACCTGGTCTGGCAGGACTGCCATAAATCGCATTGTTATTAAACCAATCGCCACTTGAGAAAGACAAAGCAAATACTTCTTCTTTGTTTCCATCATTGTTGGTAGTGGCAGTTGGCCATAGGTCAGCAAAATTGTCCATTAATCCAAAACCATAAGTAGACTCATTATCAATCACATCCTTAGCAGTAGAAGCAGCTAAGGCATACTTATCTGTTTGGTTTAGAGGCCAGCCTGACATTTGAAGGTATACTTCAGCCAGCATGGCTTTAGCAGTACCTTTATTTGACCTTGCTGGAGCTGGCTTTGTATTTGCCAATAGTCCAATAGCCATATTCAAATCGGAAATAACCTGATCGTACAAAGCTTGGGTATCACTAGACTCAACACTTAATATTTCTTCAGAAAAAATATGAGATTCGAGCACCAATGGAGCCTTTCCCCATAGTCTTACTATCCAGAAGTACAAATAACCCCTCATGAAAAAAGCATCTCCAGCTATTTGGTTTATTTCATCCTGATTGCCTGTTGCTCCTTCATAATTTGCAATGATGTTGTTACATCCCTGTATTGCTTTATATGCACCATTCCAAATAAAAGGAAGTCTTCCGTTTTGTTGAGAAACTTTAAATTGATCAAACTCTCTAAAGTCCGCTTTGTTACTGGCCTTGTGTGTGGTCAAATCATCACCACCCATCAATACAGCCTGAGTAGAAGCATTTCCCAGGCCAGAAGCCCAAGTCTTTGTTAAAGGTGAATAAACACCAACAAGCGCTGCTGTCAATCCATCTACATTGCCAAGTGCGCCACCCTCTGGAGTCAACTGAGCAGAAATATCTTCCTCAAGAAAATCACTACACGAAGCGACACTGAATGCAAGTAATATTATTATTGATATACGTTTCATCGTTTCTAGTTTTTTTGATTAAAAGATAAAATTGATTCCCAATGTCCAGGTTTTGGAGTTTGGATAAGAACCTCCATCAGCACCTCTCACATTACTTCGAGCAGGGTCGTTATTGGAATCTCCATTGTTGGAGTATGCCTCAGGATCCAAGCCTTTATAATCTGTAATTGTCAGAATGTTTGTGCCACTCAAAGTAATTTGAGCTCCTACACCATTAATCACATCTTTTGGAAGTGAATAACTTACACTTAAGTTCTTCAGTCTCACAAAACTGCCACTCTCGATATACCTGGATGATTGAATTTCTCCAACATCACTTTGGCTAAAATGAGGTATATCAGTCTCATTCGATGAAGTCCATCTGTTCAGAATATCTGAATGAATTGCCTCACGAGCATCTGCATTGGCCATAATGGCTGTACCGTAGTTCAAGTTCCACTTGTCATATCCCGCCATTGCCTGGAAAAATACATTCATCGTGAAATTCTTATACTGCAAAGAGTTATTCCAGCCATATAACTTAGTAGGGATTCCCTGTCCAATTATTTGATAATCATCTCCGCCAATAACACCATCACCATTTACATCCTCATAACGAGAATCACCTGGAACATTTCCAAAAGCAGCGGCTTGAGAAGCTTCGCTGCTTTTCCAAGTACCCAGATAGTTTAGTCCCCAATAACTAACAAGGCTATTGCCAGGTCTGATTACGTTTTCAGGTAAATTTGTCAATCCTGTACCAACGTTTCCATCTTGAAAAATCTCGTCGCGCTCATCTATTGCTACTACTTCATTAGACAAGAAAGACAAGTTTAAGTTAGAACTCCATTTAAAATCTTCATTGTCAATTATTATACTAGTCAAACCTATTTCGAATCCTGTATTTTGCACTTCACCAATATTTTTCAGAGTG
Source organism: Cyclobacteriaceae bacterium (assembly GCA_049115735.1). GTDB lineage: Bacteria > Bacteroidota > Bacteroidia > Cytophagales > Cyclobacteriaceae > CAXBNB01. The sequence goes on from JAGDZP010000014.1 coordinate 11,647, forward strand.
CTTCCACCTCCCGCATATCCAGGTAAAGCTGCATCAAGTAGAAGATCAGTTGTGCTCTTTTTGAAATAATCCAATGACATTCCGAATCTCCCCTGCAAAATTTCAGCATCTAAACCAATGTTGGATTGCGTGGTTGTTTCCCAAACTAAATTAGCGTTACCCGGATTACCCACGGTTATCCCCGGTAATAAAGCGCTATTTGAAAACGCAGCACCTGAACTAAATGCATCCGTACTGTATGAGGTTAGAGTACCAAATACCCTAATGGCTTGATTACCAGTTTTTCCCCAGCTTCCTCTTAATTTCAAATTACTAATGAAATCATTGCTGGCCATAAATGATTCTTCAGAAAGCCTCCAGCCTAAAGCAAGAGAAGGAAAATTACTATAAATATTATCTCCTCTAAACTTAGAAGACCCATCACGTCTTATCGAAGCTGTTACCAAGTACCTACCATCATACTCATAGTTAATTCTACCAATATATGAGCGAATGGTCTCTTTATTTGTATTGGCCTGTGGTACTGTACTAGCTGCCAAAGTAATGTTGTTATACTGCAAACCAGGATAGAGCAATGTACCGGCATTCACCTGGAATGAATCAAACTTTCTAGTCTGGTGTTCAACAACCGCAGTTGCCGTGAAATTGTGTACATTATTGAATACTTTGGTATAAGTAAGGTTGTTAGTATTCTGTACTCTATAATTATCATAAGAACCTCTAAAAGCTGATGGATTTCCTCCTCTCAGGTTTAGGTTAAATCCTTTTCCTTGACTGTTAGAATAGCTTATGCCTAGCGCAACATCCAGTGTAAGTCCTTCGATAAATTCATAGTTTAATGATCCGTAAGTCAGCAAAGTGTTATCCTCACCAATATTATCATTCATTGCCAACTCCAATGGATTAGGCTTAATAGACGAAACAGGATCACTAAGGGTATAGCTTCCATCGGCTGCATATGGATCAACTGTTGGTGCCCAGGTTAAGGGCCCAGCAAGCGGAGCACTTGTGTCTCCACCACCATTCACATTGTTGGTCTCTCTTCTCGTGAAATTCATTCTTAGGGTAGCCTTAAGTTTATCCGTAATATTTGATTTCACATTCATACGTAAACCGTATTTCTTAAAGTTAGAGTTAACAACTACTCCTTTTTGATCAAGATAATTACCTGATACGAAATAAGAAACCTTATCATTTCCTCCTGAATAATCTAATTGGTATTCTTGCGATGATGCCGTTCTATAAAGTACATCCTGCCAATCAGTTCCGCCATTACTTTTGAAACCTGATACTTCAGCATCCGTATAGGGACGGCCAGATCCTAAATCATCTGCTCTCTGATTCGCCACTTCAGCGAAAGTACCTGCATCCATTAGATCCCATCTATTGATCAATGAGGACGTTGAGTATCGGGCAGTAAAGGACAGTTTTGGGTCACCAACAGTTCCTGTTTTGGTTGTGATCAAAATCACTCCATTAGCCCCTCTACTTCCATAAACGGCTGTTGCAGAAGCATCTTTTAATACCTGAATAGTTTCAATGTCAGCAGCGTTAATATCTCTAAAATCGGCTCCAACAAATCCATCAATCACGTACAATGGCTCATTCGAGCCAGTGATGGAGTTTGATCCTCTGATTCGAATTGAAACTGTTCCTCCCGGAGCTCCTGAACTGTTTGTTACGTTGACACCTGGAGTTCTACCTTGAAGTATCTGATCCAGACGCGTAACCGGTTGATCCTTGTAATCATCCGCACCAACAGTAGCTATTGAACCCGTTAAATCAGACTTCTTCTGAGTACCATATCCTACAACAACGATTTCCTCCAATTGAGTAGCATCAAGTTGCATTTGATAGTCTAATACGCTTCTGTTACCAATTTCCAATTCTTGAGTTGTATAGCCAACAAAAGAGATGACTATGATTCCGTCACTTGGTACATTGAGCTTATAATCACCTTCAAGATTTGTCGTAGTTCCATTTACAGTTCCTTTTACAACTACACTGGCTCCTGGAAGTCCTTCACCATTTTCATCGGTGATTTTACCAGAAATATCAATGTCCTCAATGACCTCAAAAGAAGTTTGTTTTCTTCTGTCTGATTTAGTAAGCTGGCTAATACTGATATTGTTGTTGTGTTGTCTGAACTTCAGTCCTGATTCTCTGGAAATTTCAGTTAGAATTTCAGCTACTGAAGCATTGCGATTTTCAATCACAATATTGTCCAACCCCTTTACATCTTCCTTGTTGTAAGAAAATCTAAATAACGTCTTAGTTTCGATTTCCTGAATGATGTTGATTAGATCATTCTGATCCGTGTTCACCGAAATTTGAACCTCGTGTACGCTCTTATACTGAGCTGCTCCTTCTGAAGCAATTACAGTACTCATAAAAATGAGATTCACAACAAGCATGTACAACGAGTATTTCGTCATTACCTTAATGAATTGTATAGTATTATACATAAATTTGAATGGTTTTGTGTAAAACATAAAACTTATTGATGCTGGCCATTTGCTGTCATTCCCCAATGCTTTAAAATGGCAAGCGTTGCTAATCTTTAAGCCGGTCTTTCGTTTGGTTTGACCGGTTTTTTTTATTTCAGATATTTCATCTCATCATAGGCATATAATTTTCTAGTTTAGTTTTTAAAATTGATAGTTACTTTTTTATCCTCTATAGTATAAGTGAAGTGCTTACTATAGCCAATGGCCTTCAGCACAGTCTCTAAGCTTTGGTTAATAAATTCTCCAGAATAAAGAGATTCTAATTCTTGCGAATCATTCTGAACAATAATTTCTACGCCATACCAGGTTTCAAGATTGCCTTTTATTTCGTCGAAATTGTCGTCCTTAAAAATTAGTGTACCCTTTGTCCAGGCAAGAAAATCGTTGGTTTCATATTGCGATTTAGTGGATAGATAGGTTGATTTGTTATATTCCACTTCCTCACCTGGTACCAATATATTCTGATTTCTTGTGTTTCCAGTAGGCTTTCCTTCTACTTTGACCTTGCCTGTCAGCAAACTGACCTTAATCACATCAGAATCATCATAAGACATAACGTTAAAGGAAGTACCCAATGCAGTAGTACTTAATTCTCCAGTTTTGACAACAAATGGTCTGTTAGCATCCTTGGCTACATCAAAAAAGGCCTCTCCCTTCAGTAATACTTCTCTGATATCAGTTTCAAAGTCTTTTTTGTACTCTACAGAACTTTTGGAATTTAGAATGATCTTAGTACCGTCGCTTAAGAATACCGTTGATTTTTGACCTGCGGGGTTACTTTTAATGATGCTTTCAGAAATTACTACTTCGTCAACCGAATCATCAAAAACATTGACACTCAAACCAATGAGCACTCCAATCACTAATACGGCAGCAATTCTGCCTACATAACCCCAAAGTGTCATTTCTTTTGTTTTAGGAAGCTTCCGGATTTTGGACTTTTCTCCATTAATTGAAGCAATGATTTTTTTCTTTTCTTCCTGGTATTCATCTTCAGGAAGACGCAATGAAAAAAGGTAAACCAGCTCTTTGGCAGCCTCTACTTTTTCTAGCTCTTGAGGATTGTCTGTAACCCAATTTTCCCAATAGCCAACATCTTCAGCCTTTGTCTCCATACAAAAGTTGATGAAGGTTTCGTCTGATGCCAATGCCTCTATTGATTGATATTCAGAATTCATATTAGATAATTATAAGGACAGTAATTTTGGGCTGCTAGTTTTTGTTTGATTAGTAGTGTAAGCACAGATTAAGATTTACCAAAAAAAAAATGAAGTTTTTTGAAACTTTTTTAAAAAGAGCCCATACAGGCCAAAAACAGATATAATATGATCAAAGAAATGATAGAACCTTTCAACACTTTGAGTGCTTCATACACCTGATTGTAAACAGTTCTGGTTTTTGAGCTGGTAATATCGGCTATTTCTTCGTAGGTGAGCCCTTCGAAAAATTTCATTTTAATGACCTGTTTTTGTTTATTGGTAAGCTTGTCCAGAGCCTCATGAAGCTTATACTTGAGATCATCTGAAGCTTGATTTTTAATAAGCATCTCTTCATAGGAAAGCTCCATACCCATAGAAATATCCGTTAAGGCACTTTCCTTGCTCTTCTGTCCCATTTCCCTGAATACTTTTCTTTTGAAGTATTTAAGTAGATAGGGTTTTAATGAATTGACTTCACTGAGCCTGTTGCGATTGTCCCAAATTTCCATGTAGACCTGCTGGATACAGTCTTTGACCAGATCCTTCTCTCCTGATATTTTGAAGCCATAGGCATACAAATCCTGATAAAAAGCCTCGTATAACTTCAGAAAAGCTTCTTTATCTCCCCGACGTATAGAATCCCACAGTTCTTCCAAAATCCCAATTTATAGTGAAAGGATGTAAGATAAAACTATGTCATATTTCGGACAAATACATTACTGGGCAAGGTCTAATTGCGATTAATATGTTATTACTCTCTACCCGGTGTAACTTTTAACCGTAATTAAGCAATAGCATTCTATTGCATAATCAGACGATTTGAAAACCAGGTAATTACGCTGAATATTCATACATCATTTTGGTGGTTTTCAAATGTCTGGGTTAACCCTGATAAAATACTGAAAACCAGTATTTTCGTCAAATTATTCATTATTTAAATGAATAATGTGGGTTTATGTTATCTCACTGACCACCTCATTAGTAGAAAACTTATATCGCATATTGCGGTAGACGGCTATATCAGTGATCTCTTCTGGCGTGCCTTCGGGCATTGCCCTAAAATTGGTAGATACCCGAAACTCACCGACTACAGGATGCACCCTATGCCAGGCATGGCCGTGCAAGAATACAACGGTCCCTTTTTTCGGATATAGCAGTACCTGATCCTTGAAATCCTCATCCGAATCTCCGAAAGTGAGTGCTCCCATTTTATGGGAACCTGGATAAACTAATGTACCCCCTCCAATTTCAGGTGTGATATCGTGAGTGTATACCAAGCGGTTTAGATTGAATTGTGCTGGATTTTCTGGTGGACAATCCTGGTGCCAGGCTTGCCCGTTGGTACCCTTCTTGGAGAACATGGACATGCAATACAAGTCATTCCAACCTTCGCCCAAAATTGCACTAGTTATCTCTTTGAATTCCTTATTATCTCCTATGGCATCAAAATCACTGACACCCTCCCTATATGGAAACCAGGGCACAACTTCTGTAGCCGCTTTTTTGAGGAATTCATCAGAATGCTCCCATTCAGGGGACAAACCAAAATGATCTAATATCAAAGCATTGAAACCATCCATGAGCTCCGGTTCGAAAAAATCCTCCAGAACCAGGTATCCATTCTCCCAAAATGACTCAGCGTGTTCTTTGATGTTCATAGTATTAAGTTTTATTGTTAATTTCTTCTTTTATAGAGTAAAGTTGTTGTTGCAATTTGAGGCTTGTTGCCCAGGGGACTGTTTCAGATTGCAGTCTTCCTTCCAAAATATCCTTGCTCGCCGCATCAATTTCATAATTGAATCCATTTGATGAACGACCATCTTCAAAAACATCAATACACTCCTCTAGTTTGTAAAACGAGCATTTTCTTGCGCGCCAAAAATCAGGAATCTCAATATAGCCCTCTTCCCCAATGATATGAGTGAAGTTGGGCAGCTTGCAGCGAAAGGCACTGGTCAATGTAGCCACCGCATCTTGGTATTCAAATAGCATGGTCACGTCATTGTCCACACCTTTTGTAAAAAATCGTCCCAAAAGGATTTTCCTTATCGGCTCATTTTCATAAAACAACAGAGCCATGGCCAGTGTGTAAATGCCCATATCATACAATGACCCGCCCGCCAACTCGGCTTTGTACATCCTATTGTTAGGATCAAAAGGGACAGGATACCCAAAGTCTGATTTCAAGTTGACAATCTTGCCAATACGCCCCTGATCAACCCATTCTTTGGCCTTACGAATCGCTGGGAGAAAATACGTCCACATTCCTTCCATTAGGTAATTATTATGCTTCTGAGCTACTCTAATCATCTCCATACTTTCGTCGGGCGATATCGCTAGCGGCTTCTCACATAAAACTGCTTTTCCGCTAGACAAGGCATCAATAGTGTTTTGGTGATGAAAAGAATGGGGCGTAGCAACATAAATGGCCTGAATATCAGGATCGGAATACAAGTCCTCATATGAGCCGTAAGCCTTTGGAATATTGTATTGGCTGGCGAACTCCTTAGCCTTGTCTTGAGTCCTTGATGCAACAGCCACAAGTCTGCCATTACTCACGTATTCAAAGTCAGCAGCAAATTCATGGGCTATAATTCCTGGCCCTACTATGCCCCAATTTATCTTTTCCATTCTTATTATTTTTTACCCCACAGGTAATCAAAAAGCTCCGGTGAAGCTTTTAAATATTTATCCCTGGATGTCTCCTCTTTCCATTTTTGGGAAATCATCGGACTTAGTTGCAACCTGGCGTCAACTCCTTGAAACGTCGGATTCTGCTTCCACATGGCATGATCTTTCCAATTACAATTGATATAGCTAATTGCCTTCACTACATCCGGGTTGTCATTTATTGTTTTGAAAAAAGGAATAAACCATTTCTCCCAAGCTTCCTCAGCGTCTGCAGGATCGGACAAGTAGGTCTTTTTCGTTCGCCCATCGAACTTTACTGTATGATCCGAAATAGTTGGTGTTGCCTCTGCAATGAACACGGGTTTACCCTTCTGGCGCGCAAAGTCGATCATTTTAGCTTCATCAAACCTTGAGAAAAAAGAATACGCACACCAGTCAACATATTCATCTCCCGGATACCACTCCTCAAGTTGATATAAATTGGATACCCAGCCAGTAGATTGCCATACATAGGCCACATTTTCTACTCCAATCTGATCTAGTTTATCCTTGATTCTTCTATATGCCTGCTTATAATAATTGATGTCATAATGATTCCATGAATGTCCATCGAATTCATATCCTATCCTCAAAAATACAGGTCGATCACCTAGGCTTTTAAGGTATTTGCCAAGGACCACTATCAAGCTATCCGTCTTTCCTTCTGCAACTTCTTGTTCGTGGTTTACCATCCAAAACCCAATAGCCACCGCACTGTGTTTGAAATCCTCATCGGCTATGGCTAATGACATATTGTAGTCACCATCTCCCCAGTCGGCTGTTGAAAAAATTCCATCCAAGCCTTGCTGAGTGTATCCAAAAGAATCGCCTCCAACACTCAGACCTGAATAAGTTGTAAACCCACCGGGTGTATCGAAATGATCGATATATCCATCGCTGTAGTCATCCAGCCCACCTACAGCTTCCAGTTCCTGACCGGCAAATAGGATTACTTTACCATCTTCTGGCTCAAATTTGGCAAGAGGCCGATCCGCCGAAATGGATTCTTGATTATCTGTTGTTTGAACTTTATTTTTAGTCTGCGAGCAGGCAAAAAGTGTAGATGCAAGTATCCCTGCATAGAATAGTTTATTCATGGTATTCAGTTATAAAAGATGATTAAATAAATCAATAAAACTCCTCAGGGAAAGGATGAAAGCCATGTACAACTAAGTAGTGTAGCTGGTGAATAGGATTTACCGAAAAAAATTACCTTTTATTAATCTTGGTCAAATTCTTTATACTCAAACCAATCAAAATCGGCGTGTTTTCGGCTTCCGGTTAGGTCCTGACAGCAGAGTCCGATAAAGGCACCCGTGAATGCCGGACGATATCTACTGGAACCATCACGAACATAATCATCGGATAGAATACTGCCATCCAGAGTTGGACCAACCGGCTCCCATTCGTTTTCAGCTAGAGCATAGTAGAACTGTATAACCTCACGATTCCATACCAAGCTCAAGAACACAGGGTGGTCTGAACTAAGAGGTAATGGATCAGCAAGAGGCTCAGAAGTTTCAAAATTGTCGCAAGTATAAATGTTGAGATTTCTCTTATCAGTAGTTGAATCCATGGAAACCGCCAGGTAATGATAGTGAGCAGTGTTATAGAAGCAAACCAAACCGGCCAGTTGTTGGAAGTTGTCTGGTTGAAAATCCAAGCAAACAGAGGCTTTTACATTAAAAGCCTGAAGCCTGCGGGCAATGAGACTTTGGTTGTGAAAAGAGCTTAGACTCTCACGACCATAGAGTCTCAAAAATCCTTCTCGTTCTTCCAAAGAGAACCAATCAGAAGTAATTGGCACCCTTAGGGATTGAAAATTGATATCCAGGTGCTTCTCATCAAAATTATCCCTGATATTGTTCCTTTTAACCGAGGTTGGTATTAAGTCCGGTACTTCCACGGTCAATTCTGGTACCCTACTACCAGATTTCAAATATGGCCAATCACCATCCTCCCAAACTACTTCTGCCATTGCCGTTTCCCTACCCAATGTACATCGCCCGTGTGTGCTTAAAGGCCTTCCTACGAGGAAAATCGAATACCAACGACCATCTTGCGTTTGAATCAAATCCCCATGCCCTGTCTTTTGCAATACTGCATTCTCATTATCCTTTGATGACACAAACGGATTATCAGGGTGTAATTCATAAGGTCCAAATAATTCTTTTGCTCGGGCAATAGACACAGCATGACCATACTCTGTACCTCCCTCTGCTGTCAGAAGATAATAGTAACCGTCCCTTTGATAAATGTGTGGCCCCTCTGTTTTGCCCAACTCAGATCCTTCAAATATATGTTTTACAGGGCCGATCAACTTCTTTTGATCAGGGTCATACTGCTGAATAATTATTCCACCAAAAAACTTCCCATTTCGATGGTCTACCAGCATGCTCGTGTACCATTTCGTGCCATCACTATCATGAAACAAGGATCCATCAAAACCACTGGAGTTTAAAAATATAGGGTCTGACCAATCACCTAAAATGTCCTCTGTCGTTACCAGGTAATTTGGAGTATCCTTCCATACACCATCGAAGGATTTTACATCGCAATAAACCAGGTAAAACGTGCCGTTATCATAAGACAAGCAAGGTGCCCAAACGCCACAGGAATCCGGAACACCAAGCATATCCAGTTGAGATATCCTATTTAGCGGTCTGGCCACCAGGTTCCAGTTGATCATATCAGTAGAGTGGTGAATTTGCACTCCCGGAAACCATTCGAATGTGGAAGTGGCTATGTAATAATCATCACCAACCCTGAGTATTGACGGATCAGGATTAAATCCTCTTAAAATTGGGTTAGTCACGTATTTCATTTCCTTCTTTTTACCAGTACTTCTTCCAGTTCTTCCAGCGATTTACCTTTTGTTTCTGGTAATAACCTTGCAATCATTATCAAACCTACAACTGCAAAACCTATGTAAATCAGGAAAGTCGTTATCGTTCCCAAATTTTCTAATTCCCAAGGGAATACAAGGGTGACCAAAAAGCTAGTGAAGGAGTTAATAAATCCAATAACAGAAATGGACAAACCACGAATCTGAGTTGGAAATATTTCTGCCAACAACACCCACATCACCGGACCTAGTGAAACTGCGAAGGAAGCGATAAATCCGAGAATGCCAACTAAGATTAGTATAGGGTTGGTTCGAATTGCTAACTTAACCAGTTGATCCTGGTTATCCCTAAAGGCTGTTTTTCCGATGAGTGGTGTCAAGGCTCGCCTAAACTCAATATCGCTGCTGTAGGTTTTTCCTATGACTGATTCGATCTTAACAGTTTCTATCTTCTCCGAAAGCTGCACAGCCGATTCCTCAGTTAGTGTATAAGTAGCCTGACTAAAGCCATACACAGCTATGCTAAGGCTTATCACTACTCCGGCCAATCCAGCCAAAAGCAATGGTTTTCTCCCAAACCTATCGATGATCGTCATGGCTATGATGGTGAACAGTACGAAGGTAACTCCGACCATCACAGCCTGGGTAAATGCTGCATCCTTGCCCACACCGGATTGCTCAAATATTGTATTGGCATAGAAGAAGATCGCGTTGATACCGGTGATCATCTGTACAATTCCTATCACCAAACCGATCGTCAGCACCAATCGCATTTCAAAAGAAAATAACATTTTGATGAGCTGTCCAAATGGTTTCTTTTCCCTTCTGCTTTCTTCTATACTCAGCTCTATTTGCTGTCTTTCTTCTTCCGCTTTTTCATCACCAAATAATTTAGTAAGCACGCCCTTAGCCTCTTCTGTATATCCCTTGAGTAATAACCACCGCGGACTTCTTGGCACAAAAAACATCATCACAAAATATACAACAGCGGGAATGGCTTCCAAAGCCAGCATCCATCGCCAAACATTCTGCTCAGTCAATGCTGATGATTCAGCCATGGCGTTTTGGAGAAAGTAGTTGGTGAAGTAGGCTACTGACAGGCCAATAACCAAATTGAGTTGTTGGATAGCCACTAGTTTTCCGCGCTGGGCGGCAGGTGCTATTTCGGCTATGTATAGTGGCGCTAGGACCAAAGCAGCTCCAAATGCCAAACCACCGATCATCCTGGCAATCACAATGGTCCAAAAACCAATTGCCAGTGCAGAACCAATAGCCGAAATGGCATAAAGCAAAGCTGCATATATTAAGATTTTCTTTCTTCCAGTATATGTACTCAATGTTCCAGCCAACAGCATGGAGATCATTGCCGCAAATGATGGGGAGCTCACCACCACCCCGATCTCTACAGAGTCTAGATCCATTTGTGGAATAATGTACCCGACGACCCCTGAAATGACAGAAGCATCAAAGCCATAAAGAAACCCTCCTAATGAAACAACGAGGGCAATATAAATCGATGTAGATGTTTTGGGTGATGCCATTCTTTGTATAGTTTAGAGTATGTGATTGAATATTATCGGTAATCTAGGACAGAGTTTTCATCACAAGATATCAACTTCTACTTCATTTTTACGCTGATTGTTAATTTTGAGTACTTCAAGGTTATTGATACGTTTTACCAAAATGATCTCTAGTACCCAGTCATAGGCTATCAAAAATCCGGAAGCGAAAGCCGTAGATTAATCCAAAATCACCCGTCCTAATTCCATACAGCTATTTGCAATTACATCAGCTCCAGCGTCATTGAGCTCTTTGATACTACCATGGCCCTATGAAACTCCGATTGACCTGATTAAATTATCATGTGCCCCAATGATGTCGTACTTTCTATCACCGACCATCACAGTTTCGTGGGAGTTTAGTTTGTACTCTGTTATTACATGTTTGATGATTTCCGTTTTGTCCTTCCTGGTATTGTCCATATTACTTCCCACCACAGCTTCAAAATATTTATCCAGACCATAACGAGAAATGATCTTTTCTGCATAGAAGGTAGGTTTGGATGTAGCCACAAAAAGACGAAATCCAGCGCCTGCCAATTCTTCCAGCATATCTACTACTCCATCGTACAATGTGTTTTGTAGTATCCCTTTTTCCGAAAAGAATTCGCGATAGCATTTTACTGCCTCCAGTGCTCTGGTTTCGCTCAGTTGATATCTTTCTGTGAAAGAGTCTGTCAATGGTGGGCCGATAAAGCTCCTTAGAGCTACCCTATCGTCTTCTTTAATGCCAAGCTTATTCAACGCAAATAATACAGAATTAATTATTCCTTCTTCCGGTTCAATAATGGTCCCATCAAGATCGAATAGTACGTTTTTATGTATTGCACCAGTCTTCCAATTCTATTTATTACGGACTTACATTGAATACATATTTATGGCTTGAACACTTGCAAAAAAATATATCTAACAAAAAAAGGCCGAGAGCGATTGTTACTTATCAGAAACGTTAATCACTTTCCATTCCTTCCCTTCTTTTTGAAAGACCACATCTATTTCCTTCCAATAATTTTTCTGACCATCATATTCATTAAAACATACAATTTGTAAATTTGCAATTCCATCATTGATTTGAAGTCCTTGAATTTCAAATCCAGCTGGCGATTCTTGGCTTTTGAGCCAATACATGTAATTGAAGAAAAAACAGGATTCTGGTTCCCATCCTAACTCTGCATCTCCCCTGAATTTTAGCTCCTCCAAATCTTCTCTACATTGCCATACTCTCTTCTTCTCCTTTTCATAAAACACCTTGCTAAATATCCCCATTTTGTCCAAACTCTCGAAATATCCTTCGAGATCAAGGCTGTAATATCCTGAGTCATTTTTCAAAGCAAAAGGGCCGAAATTCCCATTTATAAAATCATAATATAGAACTTTGGCAAGACCCTTAAGTATCACTGTGTCATTTTCTTCTTTAGCGGGTTCATTAACTTCTTGATCCTCTGATACTCTTACAACACTGGTTTTGGTAGTCTGGTGCTTTTGTATATTCTCTCTTTCTTCTTGCTGCTTTCTGCTACATGAAACAAATAGGAATAGCATTAATACTGGAAATATATATTTCATCGAATTAGCATTAATAGTTTGACAAAAGAGAGTCACACTCTGACTAATTCAACTTTGACTCTCAGAAGGTAAAAAAAGAATTATTTGGTGACATTACAAAAACTTCTCCCTAAACTGAAGATTGTACAAAGTGTAGAGGATACAGAGGGCGCTACCTATGGAAAGGTAGATTCTGTTTTTGAGGATGACTGATTCCCAGATCACCTGGTTGAGGTTTCTTGGATCGCGGAAAGGGTTTAGGAAGACGTTCCATTCACTGTTCATCAAGGGCTCGATAAATACAAAGAAAATCAAACCAACAATCACCAAAGTGATAGCGGTACCATTGCCGCTTCTGATTCTGGAAGAAAGCATAAATCCCAGGCTCGCCATGAATGTGGTTGGAAACATCAGCTCATATACCATCTCAAATATTGGGATCTGATAAAGGGTATAGTTGGATAGGATGCTTAAGAAAAGTAGGTTGAGGAAGGTGACGCAGATGACCAGAATGAAACGTGTCAGCCAAATTTTGTATCGGTAATTCGGTATACCGAATATGATCTCCAGCATCTTAGAATCATCATCATTTTGCACACCATAGACTATCGGATAAAACATTAGCAACATGCCGGGTAATACCAGGAAGCCATATACCATAGCACTTGACATGGTGGCGTCATTGGCTACAGTGATCGCTACTACTACAACCAGAAAGACAAAAGCCGCCAATAGAAAATAGATAAACTTATTGGCAAAGATGATCTTGAGGTTGTAGCGAACAAGGTCTCTAAGCAGTATGGCGGTATGTGTTAAATTGGCAATGCTCATGCTAGATCACTTTGAAGATTTTGTTTTCGTACTCGTTTGTAACGAGTACGGATGTTTGCTGCTTTCTAACGCATCTGAATAACAACCATCAATCATTTGAGACACAAAATGGGCATCATAAATACCCGGTTCATCCACCCTCGTTGCAAACAAGGGTGATGCATAATATGATATGGAAATACAATCAATTCGCATTTTCTATTTCTTTTTCTGCTATTCCATTTTTGTCTTTCAACAACCATAAATAAGAATCTTCCAAAGTAGCTGTGGTCCTGACAGCACTATCCATAGGTCTATCCCTGGCAAGACACTTCACCTTTATTTGATCGCCTTCCCTCATGTGATGAACAACCTGATATGACCGTTGTATTTCTTCAAAGTCTTCCGGGTTGATAGTGATTTCCCACACTTTATCCTTTGCGATCAGTGCCATTTCGGTCGGAGTACCATCATACTGAATTTTACCATTGATCAATACACCAACATGACTACACGAATTGGCAATGTCCTCAATAATGTGCGTGCTAAATATCACCACCCTATCTTTACTCAGCTCCACCAGCAAGTTTCTAAACCTAATCCTCTCCAATGGGTCTAATCCTGCAGTGGGTTCGTCTACCACCAGAATGCGCGGCAAGTGCAACAAGGTCTGTGCAATACCTATTCTCTGTTTCATTCCACCAGAAAATGAACCAATCGGCTTATCCTGATGCGTTTCCATGTGTACCTGCTTCAATACATTCTGCACTGCCTCATCTCTTTTTCCCTTATCAGTAATACCTTTTTGAATGGCCTGATACTGAAGAAAATCATAAGGTGTCATGTTTTCATAAGTACCGAACGCCTGTGGCAAATAACCGATCAGGCCCTGGAGTTCTTCTCTCTTTTCCAGCGTATCAATGCCGTTGATCCAAATCTTACCATAGCTCTGATCCAGGATGCCACAAATAATTCGCATCAAAGTAGTTTTCCCTGCACCATTCGGCCCCAATAGACCAAACATGCCATTTCCGATTGTCAGATTCACTGTTTGTAATGCTCTGAAAGGTTTCTTGCTGGCACCAATCAGTGGCATCACATTGATCACCCCATAGTATTTCCTAGCGGCTTTTCTAAAGAATCCTTTCTTTTCATTCTTCAAAACTTCTGGCTTCATTTTGAGCCTTTTGCCGGATTGATGTAGCACAAGCCCAACCATCCAAATTATTCCAATAATGATCACTGGTGATCTTGTTTCTGCGTTCATCACAAAATACAAGAATGAAAGCAACACAAAACACCATAGAAAAAGAGATCTGATCGTTGCGTATTTTCTACTGCCCCGAAAGAGGCTGCTGAAACTTGTGAATGTATAAACAATGGTGAGGTAGAGGAAATGCGAAAAAATAAATTGCCAAAAGAGAATATCTAAGAAGAAATATATGAAGTAGACAAGGAAACCTAAAACGGGTACTATCCAGATCAGCATGTTCCATTTTCCTTGCTGTGCTTGTAGTTTTTCATTGCTCTTGTCATAAATAGACTTGGCTGAATCCCACTGACGCTTAATCAGGCTCTTGCGTTCATAGACCTTAACAAGGTTTTGAATTGAAATAGTAATTTCCTCATCGGCTCCAATCAAGGTAGTTCCTGCTTGTCGTAATGAATTCATCAGAAACCACGTAAGCCCCGGCACAGCAATTAAGACAACAAAAAACAAGAATATCTGCCACAAGAGGCTATCCACATAATCGTAAATCAAATACATAGCAATAGCCATGGCTACAATTTGAAGTGCCTTTATTGTGGGCTTCAGACCTGCAAACCAATTGAGGGCAGTCTCCATGCCAGAACTGAGTGTCGGAATAAACACCAGGGTAAGTATCGTGCTGAATATCAACCCTCCCATCACTGTGATCGCAAATGAAACGCCAATGATGGATACATACTCGGCCTGCCCCATAGCGAGTGGTATCAGCGCTACAACAGTGGTGATGACAGTGATGAAAATCGGCCGTATTCTGGACATGCCTGCTACCATCAGTGCCCTAAACTTATTAAAGCCCCTGTTTCTGAGAATTCTGGAATAATCGATCAGGATAATCCCATTGTTCACAACCACTCCAAGTAGAATTAAAAATCCGATCAGGGTATTGGGATCGAGAAGAGACTTGCTGGCAAATATGAGTCCGAGAAAGGCACCTGTAGCTGCCATCGGAATAGAAAACATGATCACGAACGGCAAATGAAACGACTCGAAGACCGATGCAAGAATCATGAAGATGATAATGATAGCCGCAGTGATAAGGAAATAAAAAGTATCTAAACCTAAATCTTCAGGAACGGCCTCTACTGTTACTCCACTTGGGATATTGATGCTTGTCAACAGGTTGTCAATTTCCAAATGTGCTACCTCCAACAAGTCTTCAGAATCACGAACTTCTCTGAGGAAAGCATAGGTAATCTTAATCTCCTTTTCCTGATTAATTCTTCTGATATCAGATGTTCCCCTTGCCAGGCGTATTCTGCTAAATTCTTCCAAATCATGACTTTCTCCAGAAGCAGATTTAACCTGCACCATCTTTAAATCCTGTAAATCCTTGGGTTCATATTCTATTTCTTCATCTTCTATTTCTTCATCTTCTACAATAGTAATTTCATATTCTTCGAGTTCTTGCTTGAAATTGATTCCGGTGGATACCTGAGGGGAAAAATTTCTTAACTCTGTTGCCACATTCGCCAGGTTGATCTCATAGTCATGCATCAATTTTTCGTCGAATACGATCTGAGCCTCAGGCTGGTTATCCCTTACATTCATTCGGCTAAACCTAACGGAGGAGAGTTCGTTCAAATTGTCGATCAGCTGGTTTCCGATTTTTTTCATTTGCTGAAAATCTTCACCTTTTATGCTGATGTATTCCTGGTTGCTACCAATGCCCAGGAAGCGCATAAAACCAGCTCCACCGCTCAGGCCACCACCACCTCCTCCACCACCGAAGACACCACCGGAAGCCGCTTCTTCCTCATTCAATGAAATCTGGACGTCCGGAAATAGTTTGGTGAAATTGGTCAGGCGCTCTTTCACATCTAAAAACGAATTTTCGTCAATGGACTCAAACTCCTCCTTGAGAACAACCGTCACCCTTGCACGATCTTCCTCTACCTGACTCTGAACACTTTCCATTTCCTCTACCAGCGTGAGTTTGTCCTCTAAAACCTTCACTAATTGATCAGTCAATTCCAGTGTAGAGCCTATGGGCATAGCGATGTAATAGGTAAGATCTTTCTCCTCTACCTCCGAAAGTTGATTCGTGGCACTCAAAGCAAAACAAATCAGACAGGTAACAAATAGACACACAGCCCCTCCTATGATCGTTTTTAGTGGGTTTCTCAGGCTAGTTTTCAAAATGATAAAATACACCTGTACCAGGCGATTGTGAATGGACAAATTGGTTGCCTGATAAATATTTTCCCTGGCAGTTCTTTTCAACACATAGTGGGTCACCATCGGCACAAGGACCAATGCAGCTACAAGTGATATGATCAAAGTTGAAATAATCGAAACACCAACATGACTGCCCAAAAGCCTGATGAAGAAAACATCTGTGAATACAAAAGGAAGAAATACGGTGATGGTCGTCAGCGTGGATGCGAAAACAGATCGGGCTACCTCTTTTGTTCCCTGTATAACGGCCTCATCCGGAGATTTTCCAGTGGCCGCCAGTCGGTATATATTTTCAATGACTACTACACTATTGTCCAGAAGCATTCCAATCGCCAGTGCCACACCTATTAGGGTAAGACTATTGATGTTAATGTCATAAGCATAGAAAAGGTTAAATGCCGCAAGAACTGAAATAGGAATAGCAAGAGCCAAGGTGAATACCAATTTTACCTTACGGAAAAATGCCCACAAGACAAAAACAGCCAACAAGCCACCATATACAGCAAGGTCTATGATTTGATTGATATTGTTTTCCATGATTTCGGCCTGGTTGAAGCCTACTTCGATGGATACTCCTCTGGGTTTCAGCTCTTCGTTGAGGCTTTCAATCGTTTCCAACATTCGATGAGACAGGTCAATGATATTAACCTGATTGTCCTTCAGGAGATTAATCGTAATGATATCCTTACTATTTAGCCGGCTATAGCTGGTCTCTTTTTTTACCCCAAATATTACCTGCGACACATCTCTCAGCAAAACCGGCCCTTCCTTTCTGACAATCAAATTCTGGATATCAGTAATATCATCCAGCTCGGCTTTTAAGTTGACAAACTTTCTCGTATTTCCATCCTGTGTACTGCCAACAAATGTGGTGGTTGATGCATTACTGGACAGTACATTTCGAATATCCGAAATGGTAATGTTTTGCGCCTCACATACCTTTTTATTCAGTATTATTTCAATGGCTTTATTCCGTCCACCTCTTACCTGTACCTCCGATACGCCATCTACATCAGCAAGCTTATTTTGGATATATTGATCCGTAATATTTCTTACCCTATCTACTCCTCCTTCGCCAATCACCTTTAGGTTCATGAACTGAGAATTCAAGTTGCCCAGGTTAAAACTTCCAGTATTGACTTCAAATTCTTCAGGCAGATCAGCTTTCACCTCATTGATCTTTTGATCCAAACGGAGCTGTGCATACTTGATATCGGTACCGGATACGTATGTTATCCTTATAGTGCTTCGATTGGAATTGATAGTGGACTCTATTTCCTCAATTCCTTTCAATGTGCTGATGGCCCCTTCAATAGGAATTACGGCTTGATTCTCCATGTACTCGGGTGTGACCTGCGTTCTACTCACAACCTGAACCATCATTCCAGGCAATTCCGCATTTGGAAACAACTCCACAGGCAGTTTGTTGTAAGAAATATACCCAAGTAGGGTTATCCCTATGAACAACATGCTCACGAGCGTCTTGCGTTGTATGATGGTTTTCAACATATCCATATCAAGCGCTGGCCTTGGATGGTTTTATCCAGGTAATGAATTGTTCGAAAGTCAGAAATACACAGGGTATTACCAGTAGGGTCAAAACCGTAGATGATACAAGACCACCAATGACAGCCAGTGCCATAGGTGAGCGCAAAGAAGCACTCTCCCCAAACCCAAAAGTCAATGGCAGCAAAGCCAGGATTGTTGTGAGGCTCGTCATGATAATAGGTCTGATACGTTGTTGCCCAGCCTGGATGATGGCGTCATACACAGAATGTCCAGCCTTCTTGTATTTTAAAATGGCATCAACAAGGATGATAGCATCATTTACTGCAATACCCGTTAGCATAATGATTCCGATATAGGCCATCACATTGAGTGACATGCCTAGTGCATAGAATAGAAAAATAGCACCTGTACTCGCTAATGGTATGGTCAATAAAATCGTAAATGGATGGACGAGTGATTCAAATTGGGAAGCCAGCACCATGTATACCAGTATGACAGAGAGCAACAGCGCGAAAGATAAGTTTCTCATAGAAGCCTTGCGTTGTAGCTCTTTCCCTGTGACTTCAATTTTATAGCCTGGTGCCAGAGGTACTTCCGAAAATTTAGTTTCCAGCTGCTCGACTAGTTTACTGAATGGGACTGAGTCATCTACTTCGCCGCTGAGCGTAGCTATCTTGTTTTGATTGCGTCTTTGAACGGTTGTTGGCTTAGAGACGGTTTCAATCACAGCAAGCTGTTCTAAACTGAGCAACCTGTCCCCAGCTTTTATTTCCATGTCTGTCAATTCGGACAATGCCATTTTAGGCGATTTTATGGTAATTGGTTGCTGTCCTCCTTTAACTTCCAAATCACCAGCTTCTTTACCCATCAACTTCTCCTGCACCTGTGTGGTAATCTGCGCTGAAGTAATATCATTCATTCCAGCGAGCTGTTTGTCAACCCTAATTTCAATCTGAGGAATGCGCTCATCCAACGAAGATTCTAAATTGAATATCCCGGAAAAGTCTTTCAGTTTTTCCTCAACTTCCTTCAATGTAGATTCAATAGTAACCAACTCACTACCTTCAACTTCTACTACCAGAGGTGCTCCTTCATTATCGATGATGGAGTTCAGTGCACTTTCGCCTTGAATGAAGCTGACATTGACATCAGCCATACTTTCGAAGTGTTGCGCCAGAGTTTTCACCAATTGAGCAGATGTGATTGTGCTTTCCTCCTTCAAAATCAACTTTACTTGAGCCCTGTGTTCTCCTTCGTCATTGTTGTCTCCGAGTATCTCCTGATTTTCATCAGTCCCAATGTGACTATACAAATGTTGAATATGCTCTCCAAAAATTGTCCGCAATTGATTCTCTATCTGTATTATGGTATTCTCGGTCCTATTCAGTGCGGTACTTTCAGGCAGGCTGATATCCATGGTCACTGATTTACTCTCAGCCTTGGGCATATACTCGCTTCCTATTTTATTGAAAGCCAACCAGGCTCCACCGAGCATGAGTATTGCCATCACAATTACTATCCACCTGAAGGCTAGAAGTTTTTTCAAGAAGCCATCATATCCGGAAAACTGAATTGATTTTCTCGGCTTTTTGGAAGCTCTAAATACTTTGGTAAAGAACATAGGGATCATGAATAATGCAACTACGAGAGAGCTAACTAATGAAAAGGCTACTGTAAGTGCCTGATCCTTGAACAGTTCTCCAGAAGCACCATGCAAATAAACTATTGGTAAGAACACTACGATTGTGGTCACTGTAGAAGCTGTAATAGCACCACTTACTTCTGATGTGCCTTGCACGGCCGCCTCAGTGACGCTAGCACCTGATTCGAGCTTTCTAAATATATTCTCCATCACCACAATGGCATTATCTACCAGCATTCCTGCGCCTAATGCCAATCCTCCTAGTGTCATCACATTCAAAGTGAGTCCATTGAAATACATTAGGTTGAAAGTAGCCACAATGGAAACCGGTATAGCCGCGCTGATAATAATCGTCGTACCAATCCTTCTGAAAAATATGAACAGGATGAGAATAGCGAAAAATGCTCCCAGTGCTCCCGAGTCTCCGACTTCTTTTATAGCTTCAAGGATGAATGCACCTTGATTTTCAATCACAATAAATTCATAACCCGGTAAGGCTTTTGCTATATCCGCTAACGCAACTTCAAGTTCTTCTACGGCATTTACAGTATTGGCTTTTGTCTCCTTGTATATGGATAATCCAAGGCTTCTCTTACCATTGATTCTAACTATGTTCTCAGGATCTTTCAGCACTTCTTCAACGACAGCCACATCCTTCAAAAGAATAGGAACTTGCTTAGCCCCTTCGGCCTGCTGATTTTGCTGTTGAGCAGCGTTTGTATTGGTTGCATTTTGAGTGGCTTGACCAACAATAATATTTTGTATGTCTTCTACATCTTCTAAAAGGCCAACTCCATTTACCACATAGCGTCTACCCAATTCTTCAATATTCCCACCAGGAACATTCCGATTTACACCTTCTATTTTATTGACAATCTGCTGGTTGGTCAGTTCGTATGCCTTCAGTAAATAAGGATCGGTATTTATGGTGATTTCTTTTTCCTGATCACCAGCTATTTGAACATCAGCAACTCCTGCCAGTCGTACCAGCTCATTTCGAATGTAGTTTTCAGCGGTCAATCGCATCTCATTGAAATCATCGATTTCAGGATGATACAAGCCCACTACCATGATCGGTGAGGTATTAGGATCGTCTTGCGAAATAGTGAATTCTTCTATCTCTGTATTCTGAGAAAACCTACCCATAGATCGCTGAAGTTCCAAAAAGGCCTGATCCATATCCTTGCCCCATTCATACTGCACCGTCACCCTGGCGGTACCCGTTCTACATATTGAAGCTACCTGCACCGCTCCCTTTTGACGGATTGACATGGATTCAATATTCTCGACGAATTGCTTTTCCATTTCTTCCGGTGGTCGTTCACCGGCCTTTATCTCAATGAACAACTCCGGGTTATTGAGATCTGGAAATAGGTCAATGCTCAGGCTATTGAATGAAATGATACCCAATAGCAATACACCGCAAACCATCATGGCAATGGTGATCGGGTATTTTACAGCAAATGAAATTACTTTGTTCATGTTCAATTCTCATTTATTCATATGCGATACAATCGCATTACTCGTTCTCCTCGTTGCACCAAAGGCATCCCTTCAGGACAAACGAGGACGATATTTCCATCATAGCACTCGTTTGTAACGAGTGCTCTTGAGATGTGCGTTTGCAACGCACCAATACTACACGACTACCACCTCTACCAGTCCCATGCCCATTGGAGTGTAGTCTATGGCACTGCTATAAACATAGTCTTCCGGATTTCTGACTATTCCTGCCCTTACCGGATTTTCATGGACATAGATTATCTTTTGCATCATTTCAATACCATATCCATCCAGATCTATGGCATGGTTGTCATCTCTCCACAATTTGTAATCTTTCGCTCTTCCGATTCGACTTGCTTCAAAAGCAAATTTGTCTAACAACCATTCTCTTCTGCTTTCTGGAATTTCACATATCTCATCTACTATTTTTTTTGAGGTGAATTTTTTGAAATCCCTCAGAAAATCTGACATCTTATATGGTTCTAAACAGCCTGCAACTAAATGCACATGATTAGTCATTATAACCCAGGTGTAAATTTCAAGTCCCTTATTTTGAGTACAATAATTGAGTGAATCTACTACAATGTCCTTGTACTCTCTCCTGCTGAATATGTCAATCCAGTTCACAACAGTTAGAGTCATAAAGTAGCGAGCATGTTGATCGCTGATTTTATATTTATCTCCAGACATTATCTATTTCTCGTTTTTATAAATGCGATACAATCGCATGGCACATCAGTCCTCGTTACAAACGAGGACAATAGTTATTGTTATAGCACACGTTTGCAACGAGTGCCTATCTGAAATGTGCGTTTGCAACGCACCGTATTGCACAAACTCATCATCTGATGATATCTATGGTAGCCCGGTTTTTGAGTGTCTCAAAGCCCGAAGTAATAAGTCTATCGTTGAACTTAAGTCCGTCCAGCACCTCCAGGAATTCTGGATTTTCCAATCCCGTTGAGATAGTTCTTTCTATGGCCAATCCTTTTTCAGCAATAAAAACCACACTCTTCTTTCCTTTCTGAATCACCAGGGATTTGGGTATCACAATAGTGCTATCCTTTTTCTCCATGATGAGCTCCGCCTTAACGAACATACCCGGCCTCAACAAACCGTCAGGGTTGTCGATAGTCATTATAGCCTGAAAGGAACGTGTTTCTTCTGTAATTGCCGGGGAAACTTGTGTCACTCTGGCCATAAGCGTATCCTCCTTTATCGTGTAATTGGTAATCCTGGATTCAATTCCCGGCCTAGTCTCCAGCAGATGTTTTTCTGGCAGTTGTACGTCCATTTGCAAAACAGAGTAATCCATAATCTTCACCACCTCATTACCTGATTCTATTTTTACACCTGGCGTGAAATAGGGTATTTCCACAATCACTCCATCGAAAGGCGCCCGAATATTCATTTTCTCCAACTGAATCGTAGCATTTTCAAAAGCATACTGAGAATTCACATATTCTATCTCCGCACTTTTCAAGTCATTCAAGGTCACTCCCCCTTTTTCGTACAAAGATTTTTGCTTTTCGAAATTTCTTTCTGAAGAGGCCAATGAAAGCTTTTTGGATTCTAGCTGAATACCATTTTCGTACTCCTTGTCTTCCAGCCTGATGATCACCTGACCTTTTTTGACCGGATCTCCCAGAGTAAGCTTCCTTCCTGTAGCCGGTTTGTTCTGTAGCTGATAAGCACCCGCTAGTTCTGACTTTAGGAAAACTTCCTGGGTTGGATATACCGTCCCGGTTGTACTAACAAAACGCTGTATTGAACTTGGTTTCAAGTCAATTACTGTAACCGGTGTGGTTATGTCAGTATTGACAGCCGGTGGTGGGCTCTCACAGGAGAGCATGATGTATCCCAGAATGAGGGTGAGGATGAAATTTTTCATATGTGTAGATTCAAAGTTCAATGTCGAGTATTTCATTTTCGTTTAAAGTCAAGGCTAATAGTCAGCTACGGCACCAGTGATTCATTTTTTTCAAAGTCCCAAAGAGTCTGAATCTTCAGGTTTAGTAGTTCCAGTTTGTAATCAGTACGCGCATTAGACAAGTCGCTTTTTTTGGTGGATAACTGCTGCTGATACTGATTGAGGTCCAGGCTTGTGAGGTCGCCGTTTCTGTATCGCTCCAGGTTGATTTCATAAGTCAGTTTTGCATTCTCCACATTTCTCTCGGCAATTTTGACTTGTGTTTCCAGGTTTTGAACACTTCGAAAGGTTTCCCTGATGGTACGCGTAATATTATTTCTTTCCTGATCAAGTGCTATTTGTCTTGTCTGAACAGTGGCTCGATCGGCATCCAGGCGGGCTTTCTTTTCACCCCAATCCCATAGAGGGATTACTAAGGAAAGGGAAACCCTTGGACTCTGAGTCGGGGATTGATAGATATTGTTGAAGGCTGGATCATCTCCGAATATACCCATAGACAAGGAGAGGTCTCCACGGAATTCGTTGAGAGAGTTAGTACGAATCAGGTTGAACTGCGACTGCTCAATATCAATACGACGCTGGCGTATTTCCCGTCTTTTGTCCAGCCCATGATTAATAGCAAATTCCATATTTACCAGAACAGGAGTAAAACTATCATCGTATCTCACTTCTATATCTTCATATAAAGAAATACCGATTGTTTGTTTGAAAGCGTCCTTTGCATTCTCCAGTGCGACCGATCGGTTGTTCAGGGAAGACCGACTGGTAGCCAGATTAAGCTCGGCCTGGTACAGTTCTTCTCTTGGTAGCAGGTCGGCTTCCACTTTGTTCTTCGTGATTTCAAATCCCAACTCCTGATTGGCTAATTCTTCCTGGGCTATTTGTAGACCAACTTGTTGTTGATATACCTGGTAAAAGCTTTGAGTTACACTTCTTTCCAGCTCCAGCGATTGAATATTGTAAGAGATTTGAGTGTTTTCCAGATCCAACTCCAGTTCTTTCAATTCTAGTTTTGTCCTGTTGTAGGTGAATAATGGCTGATTGATTTCCACCCTAAGGTTGTTGCTGTAACTCCTGAGATTGGACTCTTGAAAAGAGTTGGAAGAATTTTGCCAGGCCAACTGGTTGATTAAGGTGACTGTAGCATCTGTCATACGAATAGGCTGAGAGACGTTAAAAGAACCGAAAGTCCTGGTGTCTTCAAAGGTGTTCCATGTAGCAAAAGTCTCGTTGAACTGCCTTTGCCTGCTGAAATCCAGTGGATTGAGTCGTAGTGAAAAATTAGATTTGAGTGCGGCATTCTGGGCTTCCAGATTTTTCCTACTCCTTTCCAAATTCAACTGGGAAGTGGCTATGTCAGGACTCTTTTCCTGGGCAATCCTTAATGCCTCTTCCAGTGTCAGCACCGTTTGACTTTTGGCTTGTAAAATCAGACCAAGACACAAACCCAAACACATGGAAACTATTCTTAACTTTTTATTCATAATCAATTCTTTTAGCATCAATGTATAGTTCATCGATTACTGATAGTTATTCATTTCAAGGGGCTATTGCCTCACCCATTTTATGGCGTCAGCAAAGACATAACCTCTGTCTTCCTCTCTTTTATCACTCAGCTTTACCATTGCAAGGCCGGGTTGCAACCTAAACGAACCCAGCAGCACCCACCCATGTCCGGACTTCCGGACATCAATCAATACCTGTTCTTCACCGTCTTCATGGTGAACAGTGTATATGTCTTCCATTTTTGGTTTATTGTTATTTCCTCTTCGCCTGGAAAATCCGTCGGGGTTTTCGTTGATGTAGGCATAGATATCATAGTACCCGACATTTTGTACTTCGGCTTCCCAGATTGCCTCTCTTTTACCCTCACCGGCGCGTGTCACATGCACCGATCGGATATGACGACCGTAGAATTTGCTATCCACACTTTTCACCCAATTGTTTTTGCGGTATGTTCTCCAAATTGGCAAATATTCGTCCTCTTCCTCCTCTTCGAAGTTTGTCAGCTTATCCAGTAGTGTTTCCTGCTGATTGCTGATTAGGCTGAAGCCCTCATCTTCATTGTCAACTATGATTGTATTGAGATCAGACATGCCATTTTCTATCACCTGTTCTCCATCATAAGCGGATTTTGCATTTTTCACATCGAGTGATTTGGCTTTATAGCCTAAAATCATAGGCAAATTTTGAGAGGCAATTGTATTGATACTGATGGCTGGCTCGTATTCCAGTACAGCTGATATTTTTTTCACCTCACCGGGCAATAGTGTAATTATATCCGTCCTGGCATTCGAGCCATTGAAATCACTTTTTTCTGCATATTTTATCACCACTGCTCCGTTGGCCTGGCTTGAATTGCAGATGTTAATACTAGTCTGATAACGAGAATATCCATCGCTGTTTACTTCATACAACTCTGGCTTTGAAATATCATAGCTAGGCGGATCTGCATTCTCATAAATTTGCTTTAGCAACTGTTCAAAGTCCAAGTCAAATTCTTGTTTGAAAGCACTATTGAAATCTTCAAAGGATGTATTCTTGAATCTATTTTGCACCAAAAAGTTTCTAAGAAATTCACCAAATTCATTTTGTCCTACACGCTTTTCCAAAATTGTGAATAGCATGGCACCTCTTGATAATATGATTTCATCCTTTAGTCTGGTCTCTTCTTCCGATTCCAAAAATTCTTTCACATTGGATCCCAAAATAGCCCTATTGGCACGCTCTGCTACAGAAAGATTACTCCAGTACCTGTCGTTGGGACTTTTCGCCTTTCTGGGTTTCAAGTATGAGGTAATAATCTTATCGAGGTAGGGCCACTTTTTGCTTTGCAAGCTGTTGGTAAAGCCATAATAGTTGGTGATAATGCTCCTGTATCGGGGATTGCTCAGATCGCCATCTGTATCAACTGGCACCAGCATTCTGTCCACTATAGCTTTCATGGCCTGATATTGCTTTTGTTTTTTTGTTAGTCGTTGGTTTCTGGTTCTTCGGTCAATATCCCTGAATGCGCGCTTGAAATTAATATCGTACGCCCTACCCCCTTTTTCCGTCCAAAATATCATTTCTGGTTGTACATAGGCCATATCGCTCGCTTCCAATGTACGATAGGCATAGAATTGAACTGGGGTCTCCACAAATGAGAGTTTGTGATAAGGGTAGTTCAGTCCCATTTTCTCCTCAAAACTTTCTTTTGATTCTCTGATTAAGTCGGGAATGGTGTCAGTCAAATCGGTGAAATACTCTGAATAGAAATCGTGACCTTTAAAATTGTAGAGTTCATAGCTTATGCTATCTACTTCTATTTCCTTCTTCTCGTAATCGCCTATCACAAGTGATATCTGTG
The DNA here is from genome assembly GCA_049115735.1 of Cyclobacteriaceae bacterium. Taxonomy (GTDB): domain Bacteria; phylum Bacteroidota; class Bacteroidia; order Cytophagales; family Cyclobacteriaceae; genus CAXBNB01. The sequence continues at coordinate 38,160 of JAGDZP010000014.1, forward strand.
GCAAGGCCTGCTGCGATCGGAATTTGAAATTACCATCACCAGATTCAACAAGCTCACCCTGAGAAATGGCCGTCAAGTTGTTTTTTGTATTTACCTCCAATGAATAGTCTGCAAACTCAACAGGGTTCAAAAGTTGATTGCTAGACATATAGCCCGGGAATGTGACGGGATACCATTGAATCTCAGGCGTCAATACCACATAGTTGGGCGTGAGGAAGCTGTGACGTTTTGGAAGTTGGTACAACCATCTTTGATTAATCTCCTTCCGAGTTTCTTCTTCCACCTGAAGGTAGGCAACTGATTCATCAATTCTACCCGAGTAGTCAATTTCGACTTTCAGCGTTTCATTGGCGTTCAGTTTGTCATTTGAGTCAATCTCAATGATGTGAAGTTTTCGATTGAAAACCACCTCCTTTCCGTCCAGCTTGATGGAGTTTACTTGTAGAGATGGATTTAAGCAAACAAACCAATTTTCTAAGGGACCTAAATTTTCATTCTTCACAACTAAAGTAGCCCGACAAGCAACGCCATTGTTATGGTCGACTTGTAGGTCGCATGATTTTATGGTAACATTTTTCTTTGCCCCAAATTCGTTGTTCAGTTCAATTGTCTGAGCCCGTATAGCATCAGGTTTCCAGATGGTAGTCTGTAGGTACTGATAGGCAATAATTCCGGCTGTTGAGAAAAGTACAATGGCAAATAATGCCGCTAACATTGGGCCGCTCTTTCCTCGCGGAAGTCGATCAAACAGCAGGATCGTCAATGAAATAAAAGCTATACCGAGGGTGGCAAAAAAGCCTCGCTGCATCAGAATGAACTCTGCATCATGAAAGCCTAGCATGTCTGAAAAAAGCATTGGTAACCTGAAGGCAGAATAATCGAACAGAAAATAATACTCGGTAGACAAATAGACCAATGAGCTGCCAGCTATACCTAATAACAAAATCAAACTAATAGCCTGATTCCGAAGCAAACCCACCATAAAAAAGGAAAGCCCGATCATGAAAAGCAGATTGGGTATGCTCATCAACAATGGATAAACCAGGTAAGCCAGGGGCTGAAGCGGAGCATCACTTATCGAGAGGTTTATGATCAATACCTCGATGGTTAGAATGACATGGATACCGAAGAATAGCTTCAGTAGCGTCCATACCCTTCCCAATACATACTCGGCATTGGAGAGTGGTCTTGCTAGAAACACTTCGTTGGTATCCAGCTTCTTATTGCGCTTCATCAAGCCAGTTGCCAAGAAAATCACAACGAAACCCTGAGCCAGGTTAAGAATAACCATGGAGCCATAGGGAATGCCCCAGCCAATAGACCTTAATACCCACTGGTTTGGGCCAATGCCGGGAATGAGAAACATGATGCTGTAAAAAGAGACAGCTCCTATCATGAGAAAAGCGAAGATTCTGAAGAACCAGCTTCTTCGAATCGATTTCATCTCATAAACGGAGATTGAATGTATGTTTCTCAGGGATAGTTTCACTTTCTCACTAATTCAATGAAACGTTGAGTTTACTTTCCATAAAATATACATAGGCATGCTCCAGGTTGGGTTTGACCGGTTCTACATTCAGACCTTTAGGATCATCTGCAATAAATTCTATCTCCCAAAAACCTCCTGCCGGTATTGTCGCAATCACAGGATACTGTTCTTTGAGTTTAGCGAATTCAGCATCGTTCACAGTTATTTGCCACACTTTGCCTTCAGTCTGTTTGATCAAAAGCTCTGGCGATCCATTGAATTCGACCTTCCCTTGATGCAACAGGGCCATGTCTTCACAGGTACTAGATATATCACCAACGATATGGGTAGAAAGGATAATGATAACATCTTCTTTTCCGAGATCGGATAGGATATTCCTAAAGCGTATTCTCTCCTCGGGATCTAGTCCAGTCGTAGGTTCATCAATCACAAGTACTTTGGGAGATCCAATAAGTGCCTGTGCAATACCCAATCGTCGTTTCATTCCACCTGACAGCTTGTTGGCTAGTTTATCCCTAACCTCATAAAGAGCCACTTTACCAAGCATTTCATCGACAGCATTTTTTCTAAACTTGCCGCCTTTTACTCCTGATAGCCTTGCTGAATAATCCAAAAATTCCCAGACCTTAAGCTTTGAAAAGAAGGTAAAATCCTGTGGCAAATAACCGATCATCCGCCTAATGGCTTCTCTATCTTTTGAGATGTCCTTACCATCCATAGTTACACTTCCTGACGTGTGTTTCTGTAGGGTTACCAGGGTGCGCATCAGGCTAGACTTGCCTGCACCATTTGGCCCAAGCAGACCAAACATACCGTTCTTTATTTCAAGGTTGACGTTATTGAGTGCCTTGTATCCATTGGGATAAGTTTTGGTAAGGTGATCTATTTTTATATGCATTATGGCATTTATATTTCAGGCAAGAAGAATACTATTGTTAACGGCAGTCAAGTGATTAGTTGTAAGTTTTGCTGTTTTCTTAAACTATATATTGAATTTTATTCAATCAAATATTAACATGTCTAGATGTCCTTGCTTTTCGTTAGTGTAACGCCTCCTACTCTCATCGCAAAATCGAAGAAAAAATTACTCTTCAAATGAAAATTCGCATCAGATGAATTAGCGCTATCCCTCCCCTCCTGAGCCAATACTAAAAGTATAACCAAACAGTCCTTCTCAAAGTCTTTTTTGCGATTAAGTTTAGATTCTAGTTCTCCATAAATTGCAAAACCATATTCAGCTTTTTTCATCCTTAAATTCAATAATTCAGAGTCCCCAATATGACCATTTATACTGTTGTCTTCTTTAATTTCAACTTCAATAAAAACCTCACCCATGTCTTTGGCAAAACTCACATCCAGGAAATTCCCCATCCCCGACCAAGTTCCGAGCAAAAAAGAATTTGTTGCAATTATTTCTTTGGTTTCCTTATCATCCTGACCCATACAGCCTATCATTAGGATGGCTAACGCGTAAATTTTATACTGCCTCATGATTCAATCATTTTAATAGAGCAACTGGCGATGAACGAATAGATTCTACCTTAAATAAACCTTGCCTCCCTTTTCCTTTTTGATTTTGATTTCATCCACATGCTTCGCATTCAAATTCGATTTTTTATCTATTTCAGCATCCAACCATTTTATTGGTCTATTGATGTGAACTCTAGAATCTTCCAGTTTAACATTCAAACTGTCTAAGTTGTATTTATCGTTGATATGTACCTTCGAATCGTTCCTGGCAACAAGCCCAAGCTTCTTTATCGACGACAATCCCTTACCGTAGATTTGGCTCTTGCTTATGTCGATTTTAAGGCTATCGGTATCAAAGTTTTCAAATCTAAAATTGGAATTCGAAGCAGATAAAAATTCGGTTGTTGAAGGAACGAATAATTTAAAATTATCAAAGTTAAGCTTCACCTTATTATCTCCTTGTAGCATAAGCGTGTCATCTGAAATACTGACACCTAAGCTTTCAAGAGACTCTTTAGACAGGTAATGAAACATATTGCTATCCGATGAATACTTGATTTCCAAGTAATAGGATTCGGCCGGCGAAGGAACAATACTTAAGCTTTTGATTTTATCCAATTTTATGTATTTAAACCCTCCAACTGAAATAACATGAGTGTCCATGTCTGGATCAAAGCGGTCGCTTGAGTGTCTACCGAATAACCTGAGGTCCAATGCGAATACCAGCATATACACAGCGATCACCGACAGGAAATAGGTTAATATTTTATTGCTTGTTTTCATAATATTCAGTTCTTTGATTGTCCGTTGAAATGAATCTTTAACTCCTCGAAAGAGATATTCAGCACTTCCATCTTTCGCTTAAAGTCGGGCAGCTCTGTTTCGAAGAATTCTTCTTTCTTCCAGTCATTGATGATTTTCACTGCATCATGAGTCACGAAGTACCCTATACCTCGCTGATTTTCTATTATCTCTTTCATTTGTAACTCTGCATAACTTCTTACAATAGTATTTGGATTGACGCCCATTTCTGCCGCCAATTCACGTACCGAAGGAATCTTCTCTCCAATGGGAAATGCCCCCGAAAGTACTTTCTCTGAAATATCATCAGCTATTTGCACCGAGATACTCTTGCTGTTTTTAAACTCCATCACACTTCCTTTTCTTTAATTTTCAAGTAACTCACAGTAAGCAGGATAAGGTTGGAGGCTATGGCCGCAAGGCACAAGTACTTAATCGCATCATCTGGAGAATAGATGAAGGTAATACGGTTATTGATTGGGTGGTAATTTTTAAGATCAAATCCCTTGAATAATAAATACCCGAAAAAGAGGAACAGTCCTAATGTTACGCTAAGAGTAAATAATGTTTTTACCAGTGTCTTCTTTTGAAAGTGACTAGCTCCTGCAAAGGGAATGGTGAATACCAACATTCCCCCAAAAAAGGCCAACCCTCTTTGCCAACCGTTGAGCTTTTGGATAACGGCCACTAAATCAAATTGATAATTCTCAAATTGCGGGGCATAACTATTCAATCCCGATCCCAATACATTAACCAAAAACCAAAATAGTAGCGGAAAGCCTACAATGTACAGCACCAATTTGTTCAGTACTTCGAAAGTGAACTTTTCAAGGGTGGTAGCTGGCAGCATTAGATAGGCCAAAGTTTTTTCTTTCGAACGAAATGCGGGAAAAGCCATGCTATTGTATAATATCCCTACACCTAGAAATATCAAAATAAATGACACCATATAATCCCCCTGATTCCAACGTTCGCTGGTTCTAAAGCCATTGGTCGTGGAGAAAATAAAGAGTCCCATGAACAACAATAGACCACCGCAGAGCCCTGCAAGGTAGATAAGCATTTCCCTTTTATTTTCTATGATCGCCTGGCGATATAGTAAAGACAACCTATTCAAACTGAATGCATTATTCTGTTTCATCATTCATCAATTTATGGCCAGAAATGGCCGCATTAAATAGCACCTCAATATCCACTTCCGACGGAGTGCCATTGAGTTCGCTGATCACCTTATATCCTCCAGGAACAGCTTCGCTATACAAAATTCCATCGCGGGACACTGAGTTGGTTGCTTCAAAGGCTAGTTGTTCTGATATCTCACCGATATCGTGATTGAAGATAACCTTGCCTCCATCCAGGATTAGTATTGTGTCTATCAGATTTTCGACATCCTTTACCTGATGAGTAGAAATAATGACCAACTGATCGTCATCCAGCGAACCAGCCAGTATTTTTCTAAAAAGCGATTTAGAAGGAATATCCAAACCATTAGTAGGCTCGTCCAGCACAAGCAACTTGCATTGGGTAGCTAGTGCAAAGGCTATTAAAAATTTCTTCTTCTGACCATGGGATAATTTCGTGAGCTTGGAGTCATTGAACAGCCCAAACTCGGACAAAATATTTTCCATTTTGTCTTCGTCAAACCGAGGATAAAATGCTGCATTGGCCTTTACATAATCCGAAATTGCAATGGACGGTAAATGAAACTCTTCCGGCACAAAGTATGTATCTCCCAACATCAACTGACTTCTTTTGCCTGGAGTATTTCCATTGACTGATATATCACCAGCGATCGGATAGGATAGACCAATGATTAGTTTCAGCAAGGTTGTTTTGCCTGCCCCATTCTTTCCTAACAGGCCGGTAATGCTCCCGGGCGTTAGCTCCAGCGATAAATCCTCATAGAGCAGTTGCTTCTTACTGTAGCCGTATCGCAGGTTGTTTATTTTGATCATTTCCAATTGTTTTACTGTACTATCATACTAATACAGTACAATAGTAAAGAGGTTTTTACGATTATCCAAATTGGATGTCATTATATCTAAACCAATTTATGGATAGGCGTATAACCGAATTATTAACGATGCTGGCTTTATAGACCAAGAACTCTTATAAAAAAACCTCTAACCAAATGCTCAAACTGATTAAAATCAATCATTTATATAAGAATTAGTGCGCTCCAATCAGTACCATTTCCCACATATTAAAGCACCAAAGTGTGTGGTGAATTTTCCTCAGATAATCTATGAAAAAAGAAAAGCTTTCTTGAATCAGCGTTTACACAAACAAGTTTTTTATTAAATTGAAAGATAAACCAACCTAACATATCATGAGATTCGACTCACCTCTCAGCGCTTTTCTACACTGGGAATCAACCACACCAGACAACCTATTATTTAATCAACCCTTCGAAAGTGGGATGAAAACTTACACTTATAAGGAAGCTGGTGAAGAAATAAGGAAAATAGCTGCAGCGCTAAAAGACCTGAATTATCCTGCCAAAAGTAAAATTGCTATGCTTTCCAAGAATTGTGCTCATTGGATAATGTCAGATTTGGCAGTTCAAATGGCCGGGCACGTAACAGTGCCAATATACCCTACTGTCAATGAAAAGACTATTTATGAAATTGTTACCCATAGTGAGTCAAAGGCAGCAATAGTTGGAAAACTAGACGACTATCCGGCACAGAAAGAGGGACTGAGAGATGTATTAAGAATAGGCGTAAAGGCCTACGGAATAAATGAAGAGGAGAGCTGGGAAAATATGGTCGAAACTCATGAACCATTAACCGATACTCCGGATCAAACACCCGATGAATTATTGACCATCATGTATACTTCTGGTACTACGGGCTCACCAAAAGGTGTTATGCATAAGGTTGGTTCATTCACATTATTGGCTAATACGGCTGTTGAAACATTCAACATTCAAGTCAAAAATCCGAGCTTTTTCTCCTATCTGCCATTAACGCACATAGCCGAACGAGTTGGGATAGAATTGTATGGACTGTTTGTGGGCGGCAACTTCACATTTCCTTTGTCGCTTGAGACATTCGCGCAAGACCTGGCGGCCACACAACCGCATAGTTTTTTTGCAGTACCCAGAATATGGGCAAAGTTTCAGGAGGGCGTATTGTCAAAAATGCCTCAGAAGAAACTCGACACCTTGCTGAGCATTCCAATAATAAATAATATCGTGCGTAAGAAAATTAAGGCCAAACTAGGCCTTTCAAGAGCTGTTACAATCTTCTCTGGAGCAGCTCCATTGGCCTTAAATGTATTGGAATGGTATAAAAAACTAGGAATTGAGATACTTCAAGCCTACGGAATGACTGAAGATTGTGTACTTGCGCATTTTAACCTGCCTGGTGCTAACAAACTTGGAACAGTAGGCAAACCCTTACCCGGACTGACGGCTAAGCTTTCGCCAGAAGGAGAAATTCTTGTAAAAAGTGAATGCCTAATGTTGGGGTACTACAAGGAACCGGAAATGACAGCTGAGGTATTTACCGAAGATGGGTTTCTGAAAACCGGAGATATTGGAGAATATGATCACGAAGGCTATCTGTCCATTACCGGAAGGATTAAAGATCAATTTAAAACGGACAAAGGCAAATACATTTCACCAGCACCCATTGAAATGCAATTGACTAAAAATCCTGATGTAGAACTGGTGTGCGTCGTAGGCATGGGCATTCCTCAACCTATAGCATTGGTAGTTGCGTCCGAATCCGGAAAACAAAAAGGAAGAGAGGCTATAGCAGAAAGCCTGATTCAAACTGTTGAGGCCTTGAACCCTAGCCTTGAAAAAGTAGAGAAAATAGAAAAAGTAGTGGTAATGAGTGAAGAGTGGTCTATTGACAATGGACTACTGACACCAACGCTTAAGGTTAAAAGAAATAGCGTAGAGAAGATACATATGCCGATGTATAAAGCATGGTTTGATTCTGAAGAAAAGGTGATTTTTGAGTAAGCGTTAAAAGTGCTTTCTGCTATTGCTAATACTGGGTTATCAGGCTTGAGATAACTGTCCCAGAGAGTTGTTAAGGAATCCCATCAGGCGTCCGAAGAAAAGACTTAGATTTAATCAACTACTTTTTTTTAATATTTTCTGATCGAATTCGCGCTTCTCCAACATTAGCAAATGAAGTTAAGTAATACGCTAATATTTTTTAATAAATATTGTGAAATCGTCCTTTACATTCCATTAACAAGTGATACTGAGGGTTGAGTTTGGGTGTTGGCTTAGTGAGAAAAACGGATTATCAAAATCCTGTTAGCTCAACACCATATTCTTCATACATACGCTTGTACCTATGTCCGTAGCGATGATGACCTTTCAGCCATTCATAGTCATCATAATCCTTAATATCATCAGCCTCAATCAACATTCCCTCTCTGATAAGTTGCTCTTGGAGTTCTGAAACTGAAATATTCTGTACTGGTAAATCTTTTGAAAGGGCCTGGGTCACAGCCAGGCCTGCAGCATGTCCAGCCTGCATCCACGTCTTTCAAATTTTATCGATCAGCAAAAACATTATTTCAGATTTCTTTACTATTCACCATTCTTTCGAAGCTGACCAGCTAATATTCGGATGACTCATTCCTTTTGTCTGAAGGGTCATAATCACCGATATCTCACCGTCACAGGAAATATCTATGGCCGTTGTATTGGCATATTTTTTACCACCATAACCAATGCCCGTATTATGGGCTACAGTCTTTCCCCCATACCTCAAGACTTCCGTTGACACATTTACTTGCTTTGTATTTCGCACAATAGCCTTCAACGTTGCACCATTAGGCGCGTTAAGCAAAAACCCATTTTTCAATATGGTCACCTCATTAAACTCAGGGGTATTCATACGCCAGGTTTTTCCATTTTCAGACTTATCCTCAATAATAAAGACAGCTTCAGCGCCGGTTCTTTGAGAATAGTCCACAGTAAATTTCCTCCTATGGTTTTTAACTCCCATGCAACTTCCCGTCCCTAAACCAAAGCCAGAACCGTCCTTTTCAAATTTGTAGTCGATCAGTTTTCCTTCCACTCCCTTCTGTTTTTGCTTCTGCCAATTTCCATCTGGAAATAAATTCGTCTGCCCGGCCACCTGGCCCGTTCTACCTGCCCCAATCGCCCAAAGGCTTCCCAGACCCATTATTCTAAAAGTCAAATTATCAGGACCAGCATGGCCATGAATTCTTTTGGAAGAGGTATTGAAACATGCTACTATGTCATTCTCATCCTTGAATCCATTTCTAAATAAAACTACCCCCTGAGTGTCGTCAGCATAGTTTAAGAAACCCCCTTCATTGGGGCTTTTGGTTTTGACATCTTGTGCACTAAGAGCCAAGGCAAGAAAATCATCCTGATAGTCTTCAGATTTCTTAAGATACTCCAACATCCATTTCAAATATGGCCGCAATGTGTCCGGCATTAGTCGCATACCAAAGGCGAAATGGCTGATGCCGGAGTTTGCATTATCATCACCCAAATCCGGTTTGATTCCGAACGCATGTCCATTGTCCATATTCACTGTGGCGGTAATATGCTGATCCAATGAATGCAGCAATTGTGGGGCATAGTTCTCCAAATCGAAAGCTGCATTCTGGCCGGAGCTGTTTTGCAAAGAAATGATGGCAGGACACACGAACATGAAATCGTAAACATGATACCCCAATGTTTCGCTAAACCATCCCTTTGGAGTGAAAGCCATTTTCAGGTGGTCACGCAAACGTTCTTTCGAATCCCAGCGAAAAGCCTTCACATTCTTTTTCATTGTTGATTGATCCAGGTATTCTTCATCGATTACACTGGCCGCCAGGGCAACACTGCCATAGCGCACTCCCATCCAATTACTCTCCAAATGATAATTTGCTGCGGCCCCCATGTTGTTGTTGACAGATGACATTAGGTCATAAAGGGCATTGTTGACAAACCGGAGTTGAGTATCTGTCCACAGATTGAAAGAAAAATCATAAGCATAAGCAAGCTCGCACAATACATGGGCACGGGTCAGCCCTTTTGAGAAAGGATTTTGAACAAATTTTGTGTCCGCCACCAATTCACTGATGTTTTCATAAGATTCTCCAGCCAACATTTGATCTTGCGTTATTGCAGCCAAAAAAGACTTAAGTTTCACAAGAGTAGCTTTTTCATATATAGTGCTGCCCGCTTCATCCAATCTAGCCTCTTCCTTTCGGATGCGCTCAAGCATCGTTTTGAAAGGTTCTTTCTTGATTTTTTCTCGTAAAATTTCCAATTCACCTCCGGTAATAAGCCCACGTGGATGAGTCGGTAGAGAATTTGAAGATTGCCCAAAAACTGGTAGGGCGGCCACCAATACCAACAGGCATACGGTGAAGGTTTTTAGTTTCATATTACACTACTATTTTGACTATGAATAAATTTCATTCAAAAATCCTTTACATCAATGGGCTAAAATTGCCAGGTATCTCAACCTTACTGCTACCCATAATAGTAATCATTTCTTCATCGAGGGTGATTTGTCGGGCTTCCCCAAATTCCTCCGGCACCAAAACATAAAAGCATATCCATGACTTCTCCTTGATCTCTCCGGCATCCATCATTTCGAAGGAGTTTCGTCCATAAAAAGTGACATTGTTTTCAAGTAGGAGCTTGTAGGGCTGGCCCAAACCAGTAGTGCCAAACTCCAGACCCTGTACGAAAGGTTTACCTTCTTTACTGTGATGCCAAACATTTAGCCAGGGATATTCGCTCGTCTTCCAGATGTAGCCGAGCAATAGATTTTGCTGTGGATTGTGGGCAGTGATCCATCCCGTTTCATCTTCAAAAATATGAGTAGTGACATAACCATCTGTTGAGATGACTGTGCGAAGATCAATATTTCCACCATTGCTCATCTTGCCTTCCGGCCACAAAAATGATGAGTCCTCAAGATATTTATAGTTTGTCCTTTGATCGAAACCTCGTGTTGCGTTGGTATTGATTATTGTATTTTCAGTCAAGAAAGGTGCGGCAATGGTGCCGTGCTGCACAACATTCGACAGCCTGTCAATAGGCTTGTTGTTTTTGAAGGTCTCTTCTACCAAAAAGTAATGGCCCTGTTTTGGGATAGTAATCTTTCGTGTCACATCGAGGTTCTCAATCGGAGCTTTGCAGCTCATAAGCACCGACATGGCCGAGTTGGCCTCTTGCCTCTCATCTACCGACCACCGCTCGGTATTCACTTCGCCATTGTGTGGTACGCCCGCAATCATTTCGCCTTTAGATGGAGAGCCCCAGCGACCTGTACAAAGAAAGTGGCCTGCGAATATGAAGGGACGATTATTTTCAGGCATCTGTTCAGGAGTTAGTTTCCAGACTAAAGGATTCACAGGTTTTTCCTTCACAACTAGATTCGTGTACATCCCACCTCTCAAATCAACATCCAGGCTGATCTCATTGTTTTCAATAGTTATGCTCACGTTTTCTTGCATCTCAGAAGCAGCGGCTTTTTTTTCAGCGCAGGAGGATAGCAGGTATGAAATAGCAATAACTGCTATGAAGGAGTAATAAATACCAAAATCAATAATTCTAGTTTTCATGATTCTCTTCATAGTACTGTCTTGATTACGTGGGAATTAAGCATCTCACTTTCATTGACACTGAAATAATGGCCAATATCCGGTCCTCCGGCTGATGCTAGCCGGGCACTGTACTGACCGCAATATCCTCTAAAATCTATGAATCCCTTTTTGTCTGCTTTAACCGTCAACCTGGTCTTCCATTGGTTGTGAATCAAATCCTTTATTTTATGGTATAATGGAGTAAGCTGGTGGCCGGAATTGGATCCATTCCTAAACTTGACCATAGAACCCATTAATCCCCAGAAATAAAACGAGTGGATATTGGGATGGGCAAAAGCACACGTAAGGTAGTCTACTACGAACTGATCACGAATTTCTTCCAGCTCTTCTTCACTCAAATGGTCATAATTCTTATTATTGCCAAAACTTCTCCATTCTTCAGACTCAACAGCTTTGTTGGCCTTCTTTTTTAGCTCACTGGTTCTTGCCCAAAATTCCGTAACCGATAGTGGTATTTTGGCTTCAGACATTTGATCATAGAAGGCCATTTGCTCTGAAGGAGACAGCCAGCCAGTATGGCATTGAATCCCCATTAGATTAGGGCACACTCCGGCATCCCCGAGCCTACCAATCAGCTCGATATACCTCTTTCGTTGTGATTGAGTGGTGACGCTGCTGCCATCATGCCCCTTCAAACCCTCTTTCTTTACCTCCGATAGCCCATAGTCGTTGATAGTGTACAGGGCATTAGGATCTTCTTCTCTGGCCCATGAGATTACCTTTCCAATATAGTCCACCATATTGTCCATGCTTTCGATATAAGGCCATTCCCGCTTCGAAAGGTTTTTTGGATGCGGCTCCCAAAGCATTTCATTTATAGCATCCCAAATTTTCACTTTCCCCTTATACCGGGCTGCCAGGTTTCTGATTCGTACCTCTAAGAATTTGATGTGTGTCTCATAAGGGTATTTTGCCAGCCATTCAGGAATGGCTTTAGGCACTGTCCAATACATTGGATGGCCTTTGGGTACAAGCTGCTCCGACAAAGCCCAATTGATCGATTCATCCAAATCATCCCATTTCACCTCACCTTGAAAATCCTGGGTTTTGGCTGCATCATTTCTTGGCCGCTCTGTCCAATAAAGCGTGGTGTTGAGCGAGTTGTATATTTCAGAAAATCTCTTGCGATAGTATTTCAAACGGTCAGTATCACCCATGCCATTGCGCACCATGGCTGACATAGTCCAGTTGTTATCCCCAAATATAAATTGGTGAGAAAGCTGCTCAACTGCTACTTCCTTACCGATAAGAGGGCTGCCTTCCTTATCCAGAAATTGAATCCTGGTATCTCTTTGGCGAACTTGGGAAATATTTTTCTTAGCCTGGTTCAGCGTATCAGAATCTGAGGCGAACCCATACAAGAAATTACTACTTCCGATACGGGTAGATGAATTGGAATGAATGGCTGGTGCCATCATCGCAGCTGCCACACCTGTTGCCGATTTGAGTATGAATTTTCTTCTTTTCATAGGCTTACTTGTTTATCCAGACACTTACTCCTCCGGGTTGTACGGTCTTGTTTCCGAATAGGATCTTAGAATCATTTTTGAGTGGCGCGATAGCTTCCGAAGAGCTATAGTTTACTGTAATCCAATAGCCATCACGCCACTCTGTGAAGACATAGGAAGGTAAATCCAAAACCTGGACTCCAGCCTCAACAAAGATTTTGTTGAGTACATCTTTTTCCATTTCACCATCATTTGACCACACACCTATGTAGGTTACACTTCCCTTGTTAGTCTTTCGACGAGTGATCGCACTTGTTCCCTTGTAGAACTGGTCGCCATAGGTGGCCAATGATTCCGTCCCCGCCTGTGGTTCCAGCCAATCGCCCCACCTGTACCAAGTGTAATCCTTACCGCTGAATTGCACCTTGCCTGGGTTTTGCGCAGGCAAATGATCAAACTCTGGAATAGACGCTCCTATCAAATCCCAAATTGGTTCCTGATTGTGTGCTTTCCATATATGGCCATTCGGATCCTTTTTTGCCGTACGAGAGGATAAGATCAGATTGCCGCCGTTCTCAGCATATTGCTGTAGTTTTTTGATCAAAGCTTTACTCGCTATCTGATAGGCAGGGACTACCATAAACGGATATTCATTCACATCGAAAGCATCTTCCTCCTGCAAGAAGGTGACTGGACAGCCAAGTCTTTTGAGTGCATTGTAATAGGTGTAAACATACTGCCAGGCATCAAAGCCCTGATGGTGCCTGTGGTTTTCTATGTCCACCAGGTTATCCATGTTCCATAAGAAAGCGGTCTTACTACCTTTCACAGATTCAGGTATTTTGGTTGAAACTTTTTGCTTAGCCAATGACGAAATTTCCTCAATGACCTGCACATACTCTTTACCACCGCGTGCTACTGTTTCACCATCCGTATCGATTATTCCTTTATGTGTTTGCTAACTACCAAAAAGTGGCTGCCTAAAACGGTAGGCACATGTAAACTCATCGCCCAAACCGTAGCTGTGCCAAATCCACATCCTAACTGCACCTGGCAAGGGCTGGGGGTTGATGGTACCCCAGTTGATTTGACCGGGCTGCAACTCCATGATGCCCGTACGACCGTTCACCGATTTGGCTAACTCGTTTGAAAACGACAGTTCCAGGCCACTTCCAAGCCTGAATGCTTTTTCACTGCCATGATCGTTGAGGTATCCAGAAGTCAGGTACATAGTATGAGAAGCAAAATTCAGATCATTCTTGTTTCGGAAAGGATCAGTGGCTGACAGGAATTTGAAGTAAGCATAATTGGTAGTAACCCATTGGTCTTTACTAATATATTTTCGCAGTAAATTGGCTTGAAACCTAAGAGCATCTGCCAACCTATCCGCTGTAAACCGGGAGAAATCAAGCAGACCGTGAGGGTTTGCACCTTGAGGAGTATTTACGGCATTCGGAAGGCCTATCTGATCGAAACTATTATAGGTCTGGGACCAGAATGCTGTGCCCCAGGATTTGTTTAAGGCTTCAATCTTTCCGTATTTCTTTTCCAGCCAACGCGGGAACTCCTTGGCAGCCTGATCTGAGTAATCGTAAATAGGACCAAAATGTGGTTCGTTATCCAGCTGCCAACCAACAACGGTCGGATTGTTGCCATAGCGTTGGGCCAGTTTAGTCACTATTTTCTCTACATATTTTAAATATGTCGGATGATTATAGATGGCATGTAGGCGTCCACCGTGCTGCTGCTTCAATAGGTTTTTGTCCACCGAAAGTATTTCAGGATACTTTCTAGTCAGCCAGGCTGGAGGGGTCGGTGATGGAGTACACATAATTACCTTTAGTCCGTACTTTCCGGCTATTGCAACCACTCTGTCGAGCCATTCGAAATCATATTGACCTTCAACTGGCTCCATTCTCGACCAGGCGAATTCACCAAAATGAGTAAACTCAAACCCCAGTGAGACCATTCGTTTCAGGTCTGCCTCCCAGTCCGCGTCATCCCAATGCTCCGGATAATAATAAGCACCAATGGGCATCATTGCATTACCCAAACTGCTCCGAATATCATCACCAGTAAATCGCGATTGCCCAGAACATTCTGATAGAGAGTAAACATAAACCGTGATTAGCAATATAAGTTTTGAAAAATTAATGCTGGCCCTTATCATTTTAATAGAAATATTAAATTACTTCTCAAACCTCAACCACCTGCCGCTATAGGCTTCCAAATCAATATCACCATCAAGACTAAGCTCCTCACCACTAATCGGATCAGTCACTTTGCTATACTTATATTCTTTATAATCAAGCTTCACTCGTTTTGGCACATCATCATTGATGAAGAAATAGTGATCCGCATCTGGTGCGGCCAGTCGATAGACAATTGCATCATCGCAGGCATAAGGAGACTCCAGAGGTCCTAATGCATGCTTTAGTGCCCATTTTTCCATAAAATCGTTTCCAGGCTTTTGCATCGCATAAGATGCATCAGCTGCTAAAAGTACCGCCGTTCCTTTACCATATTTGTTCTCCGTGACTAGAGGCTTACCTAATTTAAAAGTCTCTTTCACTACAGCTGTGGTTGGCGTCAGATCAAACACAAAGCCGTCCAGGGTATGCTCGCCAATTTTCTTTGGGACGTTGTTAGAGTATTGCATATCAGCGATGGAAGCACCAAATACTTTTTCGAAAGCCGTGCCTTTACCGGTTTTTAGCACCCGACCTTGCTCATCCCACCAGCCGCCTGGTGCATCGAGCACTAGCCTGCCGCCATTTTGCACATATTCATCAAGTATCGGCCACAGATCAGCATTGATAGCAGACTGTGCGGGCATGTAAATTACCTTGTACCTTTTGCCCAGACCTTTCTTCAAATCATCCGGGGTAACGTGTTCCCACGGCACATTTGCATTAATTAGCGCACGGCTAATACCAATTCTACTTTTTACCGGATAGTGCTTGAAGTGCGTACGTCCCGGGCCAGCCACAGCAGACCAGATGGCTTCATTGTCCCAATTTACAAAAACGCCAACATAAGGTTCTTTGTGAGCAGCCCAGATTTCATCCCGATATTTATCTGCGGCTTTCGCAATTTTTCCGGCCCTGATTGCTCTAGGGCTTGGTTCCAATTGCCTGTTCAACAAAGCATATTCACCCGATTCCCAACCTGCATTCCTGTAGTTCCATGACCAAAGTCCAACACCCTTGAATCCTCCTGCCAAGTAAGACAAAAGTAGCTGCGTCATAGTGCCCTCATTGGTAGTGTATCCAGCGGTTTTGAATTGTGACATCACATTCCAGCCTTTGCCCCCAGACAATTGCTGCGGACCGCCTGTGCTTTCCCAGGTAGCCGCCCAGCCTCCTTTGAACCAGTCCGTGGCGATAGAAGACTGCATATAAATACAGCGAGCTACCTCATGATCGGCTTCTTCGAAGTGCCATGCCAAATGGATGGAAGGGTAAAAAGACCCCCGCTCAGCCATCAGGTCTGCAATGCCCTCCATGTCGGTAGCCCTGGAAGCAAAGGGTAGGAATAGCCCCATTTCGCCTCCAGCCCGTGTTGGTTGTTCGGGGTAAACGTTTTGCTTGTAGAATTTAACATTCTCCAAATACATATCCGCCTTGAAGCGAAGTATGTCCTTCACTTTACCATATTCCCTCCCATTCCTAGGCACAATCACATATTGCTGATTTGGATCATATTCAACCAAAGGATCTTTCTCAAAATCTTGCCAGGACTTATAGGGCTGACCACTTATGCCTACTTCGTACTGGTTCCAGGCATTGGCCAGTTCGTCAATGCTTTCATATTTATTCTTTATCCATTGCTTAAAAAGTGGAACATCATCATGTCTCAAATAAGCATCCGGTTCGTGTTTGTAGTGTTTGAAGTTTTCTACACCCGGAAGAGGATCTTTCCAGGTAGACAGGTGCTTTTCCAAAACAGTCTTTTGATATGCCAGCATTTTCGGATGCTCCCTCACTTCCTGAATGCTCATCTTCTTAGGAAGTTTCAGTTTTTTGAGCAGTTCAGGAGTAATGTCTTCCCAGCCACCTTCACCATACCAAAAAGGAATTATCCCTTCTTCCAGCGCAACTGACAAAATTTCTTTTCTAGGCCATTCGGGAGTACCCATACACTGTTTTAGGTTGGTAAACCCGAGCTCTTTCATCATACGAAAATGCTTGCGCATGTCGTCCTCTGTCATACCAGCCCAGGCGAGGAAAACTACCCCATAAGGCATAGGGGCAATTTTTCTCAGTTTTTGCTGCATAGGACTATCATGCATGGAGTCATACAAGTCATGATAAAACTCATCGCCTTGGCCGAATACAGTGGGTGAAACGCATAACGATCCAAGGAACATGGCTCCTATTAAGGTGTATATTTTAAGATTATTCATTTGCAATAGTTTTTAAGTCAATTTTTATAATATCATTTTTCTATTCTCGTCCATCGGGCATCATCGGCTTTCAAGGCTATCTTAGTGATATCCACCAGGTAATCACTGGCTGGTTGCGTCATTGCCAAGTATGAAAAACAAAAGATAGCGCCCAGTATGGCCATCACTTTTTTGAAGTATTGATTCTCATAGTCTTTAAATTTTTCAATCTAAAATTTCAACAAGCTGAAGGGTTCCTCTATTCTTGCCTGCCAAAAGCACAGTTCCATTGCTCGTCTTTATCATCTTCAGGCTCTTAACATCCCCATCCAAAAACAGTCCGGACTGAAGAAATGGAACTACTTCGAAACGGTTTTTGGTATTCCTGAGGTACATGCCATGGCCTGCATCATTTCTCACCGTTTCTACTTCCGAGCCGTACATGTTTCCGGCTACAACAGCGTCCTTCAGACCGTCACCATCAACATCTAAAAGTGTGATCCCATTGATGGAGGAGAGTTGTGCATAATCCGGTAGCTCATGAATCTTGAAGTTTCCATTTCCCATATTCTCCACATAGACCGAGGCAAAGGTGTGTACCTTCAAGTTTAATGAGCTTTTTAGATCTGATTCCCCATAAACATCCGACAAGTCAGCCATAGCGAAAGACTGGTAGGTCGGAAATCTTTCTTTTAACGAAGGTATCTGCTCGGTAGAACAAGATTTGCCACGCAAGGGGTACAGCACGTCACGATCGTAATAGGCAAGTACAATATCATTTTTGCCATTGGCGTCAAAGTCTTTACTGTAAACTTCAAAAGGGTGTTCTTCACTTGCCTTGTATTTATAGTTTTTTCCGACGTTTCCAGCAAAGAGGTCAATATCACCATCATTGTCCATGTCGGCTGCTTCAAGGCTAAACCACCAGCCAGCAGTATTTTGCAAGCTGCTTCGCTCCCATTTCTTAAACCTTCCTTTTCCATTTCTGAATATGGTGATTGGCATCCACTCCCCCGCCAATATCAAGTCGACATCTTTGTCTCCATCTACATCTGCCCACTGCGCTGAAGTGACCATTCCTATGTCCCCTAATTCAGGAGCCACTTTTACAGTAACGTCTTTGAACGAACCCTTTACATTTTCCAGAATCAAGCTACTGGCCGGATTGGGATAAGCTCCAGGCATTTGCCGACCACCGATGAAAAGATCCTTATCCCCGTCACTGTCAAAATCTGCAGCTCTAACGACAGAACCGCTGAGGGATACTTCTGGTAGGTAACCGGATTTTTCAAAATTCCCAATGCCATCATTGGTATAAAGTCTATCCAGATAATGAAAACTACCTGATTCCCGTTCATTGCCGCCACTAACTACCAACAGGTCATTGTCCCCATCATTATCAAAATCGAAAAACAGACTTCCAGCATCTTCAGATTGCTTGTCGGCTTCAAAAGCTTGTTGATTAGTTTTCGTGAATGTGCCACCCTTCTGTTGAACATACAATACACCAGCATACCCGAGAGCACCTCCAACATAGAAGTCCTCTAGTCCATCACCAGTAGCATCCCCTACCGATATATTTGGGCCAAATGCCGACATAGTGTGTGGCAGCAGTACTTCTCGGTCAAAATCATCAAACTCGTTTTCCTGATGCTGGTAGGCTGGAGAAACATGGCCCTTGACCTCCTTAAATATCTTCGTTTTGGCCAAGTTCTTTTTGGGACTTTGAGCATTGTCATATTTCAGCACAATTTTTTGATCGGTAGAAATTTTGTAGAGCATTTGAACCACCCCACCAGGCCACACCACTTGTGCACTGTCAATATTTTTGGCTGTACCAACGCCGAAATGAATAGGACCGGACATAGCCGACCGAAAACCGTGATTGAATTGCTGTTGCTGCACCTGCAAATTTCCATTGTCCCATATTTTCACCGTGGCTCCCAGGCCATCACGATTGTTCTCAGGCCCCTCCAGTTCAAAATCAACGTATGCTTGTTCCTTGTCAATAAGGTTTTCAAATACAAAAGCCGGAGCATTTATGTTATTGACTATCAGGTCCAGGTCCCCATCATTGTCCAGATCGCCATAAGCTGCCCCGTTGGAAAAGGACTCAATTCCTAAACCCCATTCATCCATTTTTTTCTCAAAACCCAGATTTCCAGTGTTACGGTACATATAGTTTTTTAGCTTTTCCGAAGGCATTGCATCGAGTGCCTTCATCCACTCCTCTTCAGTCAATGCGCTCCTTCCCTCACTATCTGCCTTTTTTAGAAGATTCACAAAAACATAGCGGGCATCCTGATTTCGTGCGTCCCGTTTAAGGCCATTGGTGATGTATAAATCCTTCCAGCCATCATTATCAAAATCGGCAAACAAAGGTGCCCAGCTCCAATCGGTATTAGAGATGCCTGCCAAGTGGGCTATATCGCTAAAGGAGGAGTTGCCAGTATTCATATGCAACATGTTAAACATATACTGGTAGTGGTAGCCTATATCTAGCAGCTTCATAAACTCATTGCGCTGCATCCCCCCCATATTCTCTTTCTGGCGTTTGTTGTCTTCCGCCACCATATCCACCACCACAATGTCCATTTGCCCGTCATTATTGAAATCGGCCACATCATTGCCCATCGAGTAGTTGGACAAATGCTTGAAGAATTTTTTAGCGGATTCTGTAAATGTCTTGTCACCGTTGTTGATGTAAAGAAAATCGTGCTCTGTGAAGTCATTAGAAACGAAAATATCAGATAAACCATCATTGTTGAAATCTCCTACACCAGCAGAATGGGCAAAACCGTGGGCATGGTCAATGATGCCTGAAAAATCTGTAATGTCTACAAATCGACCGCCTCTGTTTTCAAAAAGCTTGTCTCCTTTGAAAAGATCACCTGAGGCTCTAAGTCCTTTTATATCATCTTCGTTTACCGTGTTGTCAATAGTGCCATAGTTGGCTTGAAACATGTCTAGATCACCATCGAGATCGAAATCAAAAAATGTAGCTTGTGTAGAATATCCCGCATAGTCTAGTCCGTATTCTGTGGCTTTCTCTGTGAATGTCATGTCCCGATTGTTGACATAGAGCAAATTCTTTCGGTTTCGGGGAGTGAGTCTCCCACTTTTGCACACATACATATCCATCCAGCCGTCATTGTTGATGTCTACCAGAGTGACTCCAGTGTACCATCCCAATCCAACCTTTGTAAGGCCGGCACTATCGGTGACATCTTCAAATCTCAGACTCCCATTGTTAAGGTAGAGCCGATTCTGCACCATGTTGCCAGTGAAGAAAACATCCAAAAGGCCGTCGTTGTTGAAGTCGGCCAAGGCCACACCTCCTCCATCGTAAAAACCCTGATAAACAATGATATTTCGTTTAGAATCTTCTTCTATAGTGTTTTCGAAAGTAATACCCGATTGAGAAGAAGGAATACTTCTGAATCCCTGACCTTGTGCCAGTAGATCAAACACCAGAAAAGACACCAGAAACAACGCTAGTGGACATGTGATTCTAATTATTTTCCGTATGTAATGAGTCCTTTTCAATTGTTTACTCCCTGAATGCCATGCCAATGATAAATCGAATCACTAATGTATTGTGCGGCCTTCACCATCTGATCGTAGGTCTGGTCGGTGATATCGACAAATCCAATAATCTGGTTTTCTCCATTACTGGCTCTGCCCGTCACATGTTGGTCAGCAAACTGGTACCAATGACTACCCAAGGAATAAGGCATTTTGGCCCATGTGCTCACGTAATTAGTAAAATACTCAAATCGCTCTGCTTCGTTGAATACCCTCCATCGTAACGGCAATTGCCTTGGGCTTTTGAGGGCCGCCTGATGTTCTCCAATCAATATAGGCTTCCCAGTCAGGTTATGCCAGGCATCCATTTGTTCTTTAATCGGCTCGTAGCTATATACATTCACAGTCACCGCATCGCAATATTTTCCAGCCGTACGTAAGATGTAATCAGGTTTCAATTTCCGAGTGAACCGGCATCCCAAATACAGATGGTTGGGGTCATGCTTCTTAATTAATCGACGAATAGTACCAAAGTACTTATCGGCGTAAAGAGACTCGATCAGCTCAATGTCTTCTTGTGAAACTTTCTTTTCATCCTCTAGCTTCTTAAGCTCGTCCCAGCCGCTAAAGTTCGTTCCCCTGTTTTCATTAAACTTTCCAATATCCTCAAATTGAGTGGATAATGCTGCCACCCATGCTTTTCTTGTAAAAGCATTTAGAGGTAGTTTTTTTAAGAGCCCTAAATGCCCCCACCCGGCTTCATTATCCACAAAATAGCCGAGCAGGTATGGATTGTCTTTGAAGTCACTAGCCTGGGCAAAAACAGAATCAATGTATGCTTCCCACTTTGGGTCATACACATCCATTTTCCACAATTTTATATCCGTTAAAAAAGAATGTGTGAAAGGAATCTGGCTTCCTCTCAACAGATCCTCTTCAGACCAATTGCCCAGTGTATTGATCCCCCAACTATCCAGCCGCTTGTATACCATATTTCTCCATTCTTCCAGATTACCGTATTTTTTCAGAATGTTGGTATTGTAAAAACTGAACATAGTATCAACATACGCGTCTGCATACGGGCCATTTCTATCTGGTAACTCCTGGAAAAGCTGTTCGTTTCCTTGAATGAGTGTGGTACCATTCCGTGGTTTCGTTGGTCTGATACAAGTAGCTCCAAAAGACCAGAAAGGATTGCCTTCAGGAGTGATAAAAAAATGACTGGTGTCCCGACCCGTAATTTTCTGACCTAAGCGAAAATAACCTGTTCCGTCAGCCGATAGTGCACCTTTGACTCCATGGTATTTGTCGAATTTATCATCGGAAAATTTATTGCCTAATGACTGCTGCTCTTTAGCTAGGTGCTCAACAAACTCCTTTTCATCCTTCATTTTTCCTGGCCAGGAAGTGGACAAGCGTTGACCAAACTTATCAACTACGGGTGGTAATTCTCCTTCCCTTTTTGTTAAGTCCAGGCTCTGAAGTTCTACATTTTCATTGGCCTGCCCCTCGAACAGGAACTGTATTTCCCGCACATCGTATTTTTCTGTTACGCTACCAATGAGTGGCAAATCGTGTAAATCGATAGTGATTTGAGCAGATTCGTCTTTGGATACTCGCAGCGTATCGGCCATTCTGCCACGGTGACTCCAAAGCACAACGGCTATCTTCAAATCAGATTTGCTAGTTGCTGAGAAACTCAGTTTTAGAAATTCAAACTGCTTCCAGTCTTTGGGAAGGCCCACTACTTTTGGCTCGAAGCGAACGCCTCCCTGAGTGTCAGAAAGGGAAAAATGAAGCTTCCCATATTTCACTTCATATGAAATGTTTTTTGCGGAAATAGACCTGGTAACTTTTTTACCAAGCTCCTGTGCATTTTCACTACGTTGCAGCAGGGATTGTTCCTTTTCAAATTTGGAGATTAGTTCAAAGTCTGCTGATACGAATTCCTGGTTTTCTCCACAAGAAAGCAGAACGAATATCAATAAAGCGGGTACAAATAGCTTCACGATGGACGCTGTTAGGGTAAAAAAAAGGGGATGTCTCATCGCAACGAGACAACCCCTTAAAATTAGGTTTTAGTTTTATTGAAAAGCTGTGTTCAAATCCAGCTCGTATTGCGGTACCTCAGAGTAAAAGTTACTTGTATAAGGAATAGATCCTGCACCCCTATCACCATTAGGAATGTCCTTCTTCAATCCCTGCAAGTAGTACAGTCTATCTCCTTCAAATGCCAACTCTATTCTTCTTTCGAGCTCTATAGCATCCATCAAATCGGCATCCGCTCCAGCAAAGTCACCAATTCCAGCACGGTTTCTAATCATATTCAAGTCAGCTCTTGCCGGTACAAAAGAGCTGGTTGAAGCATTGATGGTAGCTCTAAGAAGATACATATCAGCCAGCCTGAGCATTGGGAGGTTGGTAGATCTCCTCACTCCACTCCGGTAATACTTGTGTCCCCAAACATAAGGCTTAGAAGTATTGAAGGAAGATCTCGAATCAGCGCCAGCATCATAGCGTATAAACAGTTGAGAGTAACGCTTGTCATTCAGGGCAGCAGGATTCTCAGAACCATCAGCATTCATCCAACCGGCTGCTTGCAACAAATCTTCGCTAGCCACCACAAATCTACCGCCATTCTTAGAAGGGTCTTCAGAATCTCGGGTTCCACCGCTGTACCAGCTAAAGCGGCCAGGGTGTTTCCAGTTACTAGACCCTCCCAGGCCATCGCCTGCCCAGAGGGTATAGTACCAGATTACCTCTTTACCTCGAGCTATACCGGTTTTATTCCAGGCTTCAATAGGATCTTCTGAAAGGTCGTAATCACCTCCGTTTTGATCAATTACAAAATTCAATTCTGCTAGTGCATCAGTATGATTGCCCATGTGAAAATGAACCTTAGCCAACAGAGCTGCAGCTGCAAATTTATTCGCCCTGCCATCTTCATAAGATGCGTTATGCAATCCGGCCTCAAACCTTTCAGGCAGCAAGTCTTTCGCTGCTTGCAGATCAGAGACAATCAAGGCATAAATGTCATTGGCAGAAGCCAGTTCTGAAGTTACCGCCTCATCGAAATTTGTAGCCTGAGAGATTCGGAAAGGAATCCTCTTTTCATCGCTAGGATATGCAGGCAAGTACAGTCTTGCCAGCCAGTAGTAAGCGTAGGCCCTTACGAAATGAAGCTCGCCTTGAATCCTTGCCACCTCGTCAGGTCTTCCAGCTCCAGGAAAAGGATTGTTGTTCTCAGCTCCGGTGATGAAATCCAGTGCCCCATTGGCAAAACCAACTGCAAAGTAACCACTATTGTATATGTTGTTGTCGAAAACAGCTACCTGGGTTCCAACCTGAGACCTATTGTACATATCTTCAATGTCACTGTTTACATTGAATCCATCCGCAGCAGCTGCGACGTTGGCTCCATCAGCAAATACTTCTGCGGCCATGCGACCAACAGTGAATATACATCTGTTTCCACCGTTTCCGGTCAGTCCGTAATATGCACCAATAGGTGCTTTTTCCAAATCAAGCAAACTCTGCCACGGTGCTTGTGGTGGATTCGTTAGCTCAAAAAATTCTTCATTGTCACAGCTAGTAACCATAACTAAGATTGTAGCCGTGAATATCAATTTTATATATCTATTCATGATAATTGTCATTTATGATTAAAAGCCTAGATTAACACCAAAACTGAAGGTTTTCACTTGAGGCACCTGAACGCCTATCCAACCCTGTCCAATGTTTCTGTTTTGGAATCCGGAACCAGTGTTCACCACTTCAGGATCATAGCCGTCATAACCAGTGATTGTCAACAGGTTGTTCGCCATGACGTAAATACGAAGCTTCTGAATGTTCATCGCATCCAGCACGTTTTGTGGGAGGCTATAGCCTAGCGTCAACGACCTCAAACGGATGTAGTCTGCCTTGTGCAAGAACTTGTCATGTCTCTGCCCATTTCTCTGAGGGTCAAAACGGACATTGTTGCTCGTGCTACCATCAGCATTGACTACATTATCATATCTCGAATTAGATACAAGCATTGGATAGTCAGCATCAGTGTTAGAAGCTGTCCAGGTATTGCCGATCATGTCGCTTCGCAATACTCCACTGCCGATTCTGGTTTGACTGTACTCAGCGCCATCATATATCCAGTTGCCACCGGAAAATGAGAAGTATGCTCCGAAATCAATGCCCTTGAAAGATGCATTTGTATTGAAACCACCGAAATAAGTTGGTAGTGCTGTTTTGTCTGTATTGTCAAACAAATGAACTTTCAAGTTGTTACGAGTAGCTGGAATCAGGTTTCCTGTAGCAACAGTCTCACCTGTTTCTGCATAGATATCTGTATCCATTTCCTCGATGAGTTCATATCCTCCATCAGCATGTATACCAGCATATCTTGCTAACCTGAAGTAAGAAAGTGAGTTTCCTACATCAGTCACCAAACCGTTGGTTCTTACATTATACAATTGAGCTGTTTCATCAGTAAGCTTGGTTACTTCATTGCCATTGGTGGTGAAGTTAAAGCCTGCATCCAGTCTGAATCCATCTTTATCAATTACTATAGCTTTCAATGAGAACTCCATTCCCTTGTTAGTCATGTCTCCAATGTTTTTCCAAATAGTCCCAGCGTTACTGAAGATACCCGCAGACTGTGGAATCGGAACCTGGAATAACATATCAGCTACATTCTGTTGATAGTACACAATGGAACCTGAAAGTCTGTTATTCAACAACTCAAAATCAACTCCAACGTCGGTTGCAGTCGTTGTTTCCCAGGATACATCCTTGTTGCCAATACGGCTAAGTAAGTCTCCTGCACCAACATCGCCATAGCGTCCCCAGCCAGCATAAGAAGTGGCTGTCGCTAGTGGATCAATATTCGAGTTACCAGTTTGTCCATAACTAACCCTCACTTTCAGGAAATCAATTACAGACATATTTTCCATAAAAGACTCATCTGACATGATCCATCCGGCTGATAAAGCTGAGAATGTACCGTACCTGTTCTCTGGAACGAAAATTGAAGAACCATCTCTTCTTATGCTTGCTCCAAACAGGTATCTATCTCTGAATTTGTAGTTTAATCTACCGAAAGTTCCTCTAAAGTAGATTTCTCCACCAAGACCGTTGGATACACGCTGTACATTACCAGGTGCTCCTAATTCCTGTGCGGTACCTACTAATCCGTCAGCTTCAACGTTTCTTCTTCTAGTACTCTGACGTGTAGATTCCGTACCTACTGTCACATTCACGTTGTGCTCTTCAGTAATATCTTTGGAATAGTTCAGATAGACGTTGTAGTTAGACCTTTGGAAGGTGGAAGAGAAATCAAAGGCGTATGGTGAATTTTCACGAATGATCGTATTACCCCATTCTATATTACTTGTTTGGAAAAAGTCATATCCAAATTCTGTATGAAACTTCAGGCCTTCCACCCAAGGAATTTGATAATCAGCTGTCAAGAGTGATACTGTTCTGAATGAGTTCACGTCGTTGATATAGTTGTCCTTATTCAAAGATGCAACTGGGTTTCTACCAGATAGCGGATCGAAAAGCAACCTATTACCACCAGGGCCTGTTGCTGTAGGATGATAGACTGGCAACCATGGAAAAATAGAACTACTCGCCGCATTATAACCTGGACGGGCAATGTTGCTATTTCCACCTGGAGCACCTCCGTTTGGAGCCCTTTCATTATCAGAATAAGCGAAAGTCGCTCTAACACCCAAATCAAGGTTTTCAATTGGGCTGAAATCAAGGTTGGTTCTCAAACTGATTCTTTCGAATTTATTGCCAACCAGAATACTTTCATCTTTTCTATATTGACCAGAAATGTAATAGCTGGTATTGTCCGTTCCTTTTGAAGCGGAAACTCCAAGGTCTGTGAAACTTCCGTCTCTTAATACTTCATCAAACCAATTGGTATTTACTGTTTGGCTTCTGTCCAAAACTGCATTAGGATCTCTACCATTATTAAGTGCATTATTAGGGTCATAAGCTGAAAAGCCCTTGTTAGCCCTGGCTTCATCCATTAGGTCAAGCCACTGTTCTCCATTTACAAAGCCAATTTCATTCGGACCTCTTACAACGCTCGAAGTACCTTGCTGAAAGTTAACAGAGAATGTACCATCTCTTTGTTTACCGCTTTTGGTTGTTACGATGATTACACCACCAGAACCCCTGTTACCATAAATCGCAGTTGCAGATGCGTCTTTCAATACCTCGATAGATTCAATGTCATTCGGATTGATCATCGCTAACGGGTTTTGACCAAAGGTGGATGAGTTTCTAGAGTTACCGTTCAATTCTTCTCCATTGCCCACCAGGATCATACCGTCAATAATCCAAAGTGGCTCGGTACCTGATGATATGGAGTTGGTACCCCTTACCATAACCCTGGTAGGAGCACCTGGCACACCGTTGGAAGCTGATACCTGAATACCTGGTGCCAATCCTTGCAGGTTTTGATCAACACTTAAGGCTGGGAAGGAAGCAAGATCTTCACTTTTTACCTTGGCAATCGAACCAGTTACATCTCGTCTCATTTGAGACCCATATCCAACTACGACGATCTCATCAAGCTGAGCTGCATCTAAAGACATCTGAAGATCAATGACACTTTGAGTACCAACCGCAACCTCCTGAGTCTTATATCCTACAAAGGATATTACCAGCACCGCATCGTCGGGAACACTTAATTTGTAATTGCCTTCAAGGTCCGTAGTAGTACCGTTTGTCGATCCTTTGATAACCACCGAGGCACCAGGAAGGCCCTGATTGTTTTCATCTTTAATCCTTCCTGAGATGTCAACATCCTCGAAAATAGTCACTTGAATACTCCTACTTTTAGGACCCTTCAATTGATCAATTTGGATGTTATTGTTTATTTGCTTGAAGCCAAGACCATATTCTTTAGAGATACTCATAAGAATATCTGCAAACGAGGCTCTAGCGTAATTGAGGTTGACCAATTTCTTAGAATCGACATCTGCCTCATCATAATTAAAACTATAGTCAGAAATGGATTCCAAATAGTCAAGTGCCTGAGTGAGGGACACGTTAGATAGTTGTACAGAAACAACCATATCCTTCACACTCTTAGTGCTTTGTCCAATTGATTCGCCCGCTACCAATAGATTTAGTGCGGCAACTTGTATCATAAATACATAAATGGACAGTTTCATCGTATATACAATTAGTTGTATAGCATTATTTTTCATAAATTTGAACTGTTTTAGTATTAGAGATTTATTAAAACGACGTTGATATGGTTTAAGGAAGACTTCCCAATTTTCACTTAAACAATATCTCAAAAGTGGTGCTGCCTAGCAGTGCCACTTTTATTTTTTCCTTATCCTTTTTCTATAAGCATACATTTTAATTGAATAGTATTGAGATATCATTTTTGTTGATCTGATATTTGAAATTCAAAGAATAACTCATTCCTTCCAATACAGTCTCCAAACTTTGATTATTATGGCGTCCAGAATACCTTGAATCTGGCATTGCACTCAAATCGAAATCAATTTTCACACCGTACCATTTTTCAAGTTCTTTCATTACATCACCAACATTCTCTTTTTTGAAATACAAAATTCCTTCTTTCCAGGCAATCTCTCGATCATAATCAAATGATTGAATGACCATTTGACCCTTGTCGAATGTCACTTGTTGACCGGCTGTAATCACCTGGTCAGAACCCAGTTTTGAAACTTTTACCTTGCCTTCCACCAAAGAAATCCTGGACTCTTTTTCCTCATGTACATTTATACAAAAGGAGGTTCCCAGAACCGTTGTGGCAAAATATGGCGTTTGTACTATGAATGGTTTTTTCTTATTACTAATAACCTCAAAAAAAGCTTGTCCATTTAATTCAACATTTCTGGATTTTTGATTAAACGTTGATGGGTAGGACAATTTGCTACCAGAACTTAACCATACTTTTGTCCCATCAGGTAATCTAATTTGAGACTTAACTCCGAAAGCATTCTCCTTGCTAATAATCTCGACATTTGTAATTAATTCATCCTCAGATGGCTGATAGTTTTGATATGCTAAAAAAGAAAGTAAGGATACCAAAATAAATATAGCAGCTACACTCATCCATTTTTTGTAGCTCCAAAAAACTTGTTTGCCGTCAGGTTTCAAGCGGTCATTTGACATTGTTATTGTCTGCTCAATTTTATTCCAAACTACATGATCGACCTCATCTAATTGACCATCATTAAATTTCATAGAGAGAATTATGTCCTTGGCATCTGAAGCAAGCTCAAATCTTTTTTTATTCCCATCAATCCAGTTACTCCAGTGCTCGTTGGAAGGTCCTTTGGGATTTATTGTCCAACTCACAAATGATTCGTCTTCCAATAAATCCTGTATTTCGTATTCTCTTTTTTCCATGATTTTCGACTTTCATATTACTAGAGTGAAGAACCTTTTCAGATACATGGAAAAAAATCACTTTTATTTTAAAAATAATTATACTTTGGTTTGATTATGTAGAAGTTCCTTCCAATATCAGGAAATAGAAGAGAATTTTTGACCTTAAAACCTTAATAGCTTCATAAATGAGATTCTGAGAAGAACGCCTAGTTTTTAATGACATGACTTCAGTGATCTCATCATAATCCAAGCCTTCTTTGTAGAAATAATATAGAGCTTCCCTCTGTCGGTTGGTCAACTCATTAATGGCTGTTTCAACCTGACTTAACTTTTCAACTAAATGCTGCTTTTCAATAAGCTCAGTCTGAAAGGAAATAGTAAATGCAGGTTCAAATTCTTGCTCTTTTTTGACCTTGGATAGACGGTTTAATGAGTTCAAATGCTTGCTTAGATGGCTCTTGAAGCTTCGAATCAAATAATATTTGAGCGAGGATTTTATTTCTATCATTGACCTGCGCTCGTATATTTCAACAAAAGTGTCATGTATCAAATCCTTTGCTATTTCATCATTGCAATGAAGTTGATTAGCTATGTACTTTAGCTTTGGGTAAAAAAATGTATAAAATTCATAAAAGGCATTTAAGTCATCTGACTTCACCTTTTTCCATAACTCGAGTTCGTCAATATGTATTTCTTTGTTCTTCTTCACCCAAATTATTGATGAAACCAACCACTATATAATCAATTTTAATTGAAAGTAGGCAAGTACATTAAAAACTAAAATTTCTTACTAGGCAGAAATGTTAATATTATTGAAACCTCTGCTATGGGTAAGTATCCAAATATTGATCAATACCCATAACGACATCATGAATTACTAATCTTAGAGGAATTATAGTTAAGTCTTCAGTAGAGGCAGGTGTACTTCAAAATTGATTTTATTGCCGTTTATCACAGCTTTGGCAGATTATAGAGCAAACCCCGAAGGGATCCCTTTAGGAAAAGTTGTACCAGAATTGTACCCAACAATTTTAACAACGTATAAGCGATACTGACTCAATAGCTTATAAAATCAGGTCTTGTTCCAGCCAGACTTGAACCTCAAATCTTGTTTTCTTCTAAGTACCCTCTGCAATAATAAACACGTTTTGGTCTTGAATCTAAGGAATTCAACAGGTTCATAGTTCATTTTCCAAAACTGGATTCATGAAGAAATCAATAAATGTGGGGTAACTTTGTAAACAAAAAATCCTAACTAACTATAAATAAGTTAATTAGGATTTTAAATTGAGGTCCCGAGCGGACCCCAACATATTAATTACTATTTACTAATATTTACTTTAAATATGCTATTAAGCACTTTAGGCACTATCTTTGGGTTACCTGAAATTAGCCATAATCAATAAAAATAGGTAACTAAATAGGTAACCATGAAAGATTACAACATCAGTCTGGTTTTTAAATCTAAGCAGAATTCAAAAAGCCTTGTATTACTTAGGGTAAATTCAAGACTTGTCAAAGGAGGACGATTTCAAATATCGACAGGTGTAAATGCACCAACACACAAAGAAATCAAATACACGAAAGAGATTACTAAAACCATTACTGCCTTTGAAGATTCTTTCGATTCTTTCCCAAAAAACGTTATTCGTGATCCTGGAGTACTACGATCAAAGATAAATGAGATCCTATTCCCTTTTGCAGATCAAGCCAAACCACAAAAGAAGCAGTTGACGGTTGCTGAATTTGTACATGATCAGATTGAGAAATATACAGTAAGCAAAAAAGTTACAAGTGGCACTATCAAAAATTGGAAGAGTCTTTACAACAATATTGTTTGGTTTGATAAGAATGTCACTTTCGAAAATGTTAGTCTTACTTGGATCGAAAACTTTCAGCACTGGATGAAAACTCCACATAGGATTTATGGAACTAGAACCTATAATCTAGGCAAAAGGATCAAGTCTAACGGCATAAGTCATGACACATCAATGAAGTACATTAAGGCATTGAAAAGGATGCTTAGACAAGCGGAAAAGAGCGATCTAAATTTCAATGTCAATCAGGGCTATTTAAAATTGGACGTTGAGAAACGATCAAAGGATACTAAATATTCAGGGGTGTACCTTTCAATTGAAGAACAACGGCAATTAAGCAACCTAGTATTAGCGGAAAGTAAAGCATTGGTAAGGGATTGGATATTAATTGCTTGCAGTACTGGTCAGCGTTATTCGGATTGGGATAAATTGAGACCTGAGAATGTACTAAACACTAAGGAGGGCAATGTCATAGAATTAATTCAACAAAAAACAAAAACTAAAGTATCAATTCCAGTAGGCAAGACGGTACAAGCAATTTGGGACAAATACCCAAAAGGGATGAAGCTACTAAGCGATAATGCAATACGAACCACTATCAAACTTTTATGCAAAACTATTGGATTAGATGAAGTAATAGAAAGCAAACCTAAATACAAGCACATTGGCACCCACATAGGACGGTATTCCTTCGTATCTAACAGCATAGATCAAGGTATACCAGACAAGACCATAATGGCTATCACTGGACACTACAATAAAACAGTTTTTCTCAAGTACTTGAAACTTTCCCAGAAAGACTTAGCCCTTGAAGCAAATAAATTCCCAATGTTCAATCAGGCTCTTTGAGAATGGAGACGATGAAACCAAAAACAACTTTTCTAATGACCGAACAAAATAAAGCTTTCAAGTTTACTCACTTAACCGATTTGTTTCAAGACGAAGAAGATTTTGTAAGGCACATGAACAACCTCCGTCAAGTAACAACAGGACTATGGCATATTTATGAAACAAGGGAAGATTTGAAGGAATCAATACTGCCTCAATTACTGACAATAGGAGGCATTTACAATGCACTTGTAACTGATAGGTCGTACAATAGATACGAGGATTCGAATGATAAATACCATGAAAAATCGTCCAATAACTAATGGAAAAATACACATTTGAATCCTGGTTGAATAATGAGATTGATGAAAGCACTTTAGCTTCTTGGAGTATGGGCTTAGACCCTTTAAAGGGACAAATTGAGGAGTCAGATTTCCGTAAAATCAGAGCAACGCAAAAAGAGACCTATGAGATAGCCGTTGAAATTACATTTAAGAGTATGGTTAGGGAATTCAAACAAAACTTAGAACAATCTCCTTATCCTAATAAAATGTATAGCAACCTGGTTTCTTACATTCAATCAATTTTAGATAAAGATCAAAAAATAACGAAGAGCGTTTTGAGTGGCAATACCAGTTACATAAAAATAACCGGAAAGGAACATTTGCATATTTTGAAAAACGCTAAAGAGTTCAATCTAAACGAGACAATTATTTCGCTCTATGCCTTGAACGATCATCAACGCATAATGTCTCACTTAAAATTTAAATACTACCTTGACGAAAACCATTCTCAATTTTTCAAAACAGACAATATTGAAAGTTTGAATTTAGAGTGCATTGATCAGGTAGTCAATCTTGATTTTTTGAATAATTTGTTAGAGGATTTGTTGGCTAGGGATATTAATAAAAATTACCTTATAAAAACCAATAAGCAAATTACATTCAAATCAAAAGATGCACTATTTGCTTTCATACTTAGATTAGATGAAAAAGGACATCTTAAAATAAGTTTGATAGATCATAGAGATGAAATTGGTATCTTTTTTCTGAATCATTTCAATAAAGATTCAACAGCAACAGACCCTTGTCAAAACCTTCGCAAGGGGGCTGCTATTGCTAGGAAAACGCGTGACTTCTTTAAATCTATAGAATAATTCCTACTACCAAACATACCAATGTATGATTGGTATTAGAGGGGTGTTTACCACTGTTTACGTTTGTCAAAACAACAAACAAATAAAATGGAAAACATCATATTAAGTCCAATTGAGTTAACTCAATTAAGTGAGCTCGTAGAGAGTTCAGTACGAAAGGTTTTTACCGAAAATTTATCCTCAGAACAACCCCAAGACGAAAGACTCACAAGACAAGAATTATCCACCTTGTATAAGATTAGTCTACCAACAGTTCACAAGGCAATGCACGAAGGCTTACCTTTTGAGAAGATAGGCCGTAAAACCCTATTTAGGAGAGAACAAGTAGATTCTTTTTTTAGAAACAAAAAGGGCTGAAATCATGACTAGAGATCACGATAACAACCCGGATAATAGTAAGGGTAAAGGTAAAACTTATCTAACCCAGATGAAGCGAGCTTACAAATCTTTTTTTGAAAAGCCTTGTACCATGAAAATGGTAGCAGTAAAGGAAAATATTGATCGTGCCAATATTTGTAGGTATGTTGGCAAGTGGCGAAGGTATAAAAGTATCTATTTGGTAAAAATAGGTAGATGTCCTGAAACTGGAGATCCTTATGTTGGGTTTTACTCAACTAATCCAAAATTAAAGCCTGAGGATAATCAATTGTCTTTTTTTGAAGATGACAATTGAAAAATGGTTGATTTTGTAAAATTTGCCATTCCTAAAGCAAGTTTTATCAAGGACAATGAACAATTAGACTTTAAACATGAAGTAAGCCTGAAAACAGGTGAATTATCAAACTATCAAATCGCTAAGAATGATAATTTAAAGTTTAAGTATTTTGATAAAACTAGCTTGCTGCTCGTTTCTGGTAGCCTCCACAAATACTTTAATGGAGGTATTCAAAACTATGATGATTACACAATTTCAAACCTTCGATATACGCTTGAATTTCTTTGTATTGAATTTGGAATTAATTTGAAAGAATGCCAATTACAAAATATTGAGTTTGGGGTTAATTTGTTCGTTGACTTCATTGTGAAAAAATTACTAGACAATCTATTACTTCATGGTACTAAGCCTTTTGATAACGGATATAAGGCCTATTACAAAGAGTGTAAACATTCAGATTACTATCTCAAGGCTTATGATAAAGGAACTCAACACGAACGCTTAGAAAGGATATTTCGCTATGAATTGAAGTTTAAAAAAATGAGAGATTTAAACCAGCTAGGTATTTACACTTTGAGTGATTTGATGAATGATGATTGGATAAAACCAATTCAAGTACTTTTGATTCAAAAATGGAATAAACTTTTATTGTATGATTTTACAATTGAATTGACCTCTACTAATTATATCAAATTATTAGAATGGAGTAATACAAATTACTGGAATAGTTTAACCCGTATGCAAAAATTGAGAGCTTTTGATAAATATGTTGATTATGTCAAAAATCATTCGGCTAACATCCATAATATGATTGAGAACTCAATCTCTAATAAATGGATTCAATTAGCTGATAATTAGGGGATGTTACAAATTCACACTTCTATTATAGGGTGAAAGTGTAACATGGATTTATGCAGTAGTGGCGATAATTGAAGCTTCATAAAGCTAGAGTCAATTAGTAAGAAGTTTAGGCTTAATCAAACCAATGCATGATGCACGTTTGTAAATATGAATTCCATCTCTAGATTTTATAAATTACAATAAACTAACAACTAATATGAAAACTATAATAATTTTCATAATCATTTCGCCTTTGGTATGCTTTGGACAAAGAGCGAGTATTATTACTAAAACGGATAGCGTGAATGTGAAAATAAAGGCAACTACTCCCAGCCTATTTATGACCAATAAGGGCAATATCTTTTTGGATGATGTATTGAATGTCGTATTTCACAAATCCCCAACAGAATCGGTTACTAAAAAACTAGATAACAGAGGGATTCAATATTCGTACATGCCCATAAATAATGATGATTTGTATGGATCTTCTGATTCCGAAAATCAAAGTTCTAATACTGCTTCTTATTTTGATTGGAAATACGATGACAGTGTGCTCAAATGGGTTCATGTGTTTGAAAATAATTTAAACAGTACACAGGCTCTTAATTCTGTTTCTGTCAAACTTAAATCCTTACCGGAGTTTGAACATGAAATCATTGGAGAAAATATCATAATCGGATCGTTTAAAGATATGGTTATTCCATCAAATACGTCTTCCATCAACACACCTTACTTCTTATCCCAAGGAAGTCATAAAGGGTCTATCAAAATACAGTTTAAAGATGGCAGGTATAAAGTAGAGGTCTATAATTTGCATTCATTTGTCAATCTTGGGATTAACACAGGTCTGCTGTATTCCGACGGGCAAAACTATAACTGGTCAAAAGATTTCATCAATAAACGCAATCAAATAAGATTGGGAAATAGAATTACCCTTAATAGTGCTAATGACCATTTTTTGAAGATATTTAATACCTCGCAAATCAAACTTGACGATGATTTCTAATTCTTTGTTTTGAGAACTGCTTCGGATACAATTACCTACACTAGAAACAAATCCACTTATTGAATGAAACGAATTGCTGGTATGTAAAGGGATTTGTATATTTAGCCAATAGTTAAACCCCTTAAAATTGGCTAAATTCATTACAACAAATGGGAGTTCATATTACATTGAACAGATCATAATTGATGCAAAAAAGAGTATAGTTCTTGTTACGCCTTATTTAAGCATCAGTAAGAATATGATTGAAAGGCTAATAGATGCAGATAAAAAGAGAATCAAGATCACTTTGATTTATGGAAAGTCTGAACTCAAGGATCATGAAAAAAATAAATTGGAGTCATTAAAGAATCTTAATCTATTCTTTTGCCAAAACCTTCATGCTAAATGTTACTTTAATGAATCATCCATGGTTCTAACTTCCATGAATCTATACGCCTATTCGGAAAAAAACAATAGAGAAATGGGTGTGGTGATTGACAGGCTTATTGATGCCGAAATATTTAATGATGCGATAAAAGAGGTTGAGTCAATAAAAAATTCATCAAAACAAATAAAATCAAAGGGCCCTACTACAATAACTAAAAAATCAAACTTTAGTTTTAATTCTGACCTCATTCATTTCGATAAAGAACATTCAGAAATGTATGATTTTTATCTTCCAAGCCTCAAAAGAGTTCTTTTGTCAAAATATTCTGATAACAAGATTGAAATTATTAAGGTACAAGACGAAGAATTTGATCCAGAATGGGATGACCTAGAAGATGATATTGATTACTATTATTTAAGAATCGATAATTTCCCATTTGATGGTGTAGAATTATTAGTAGATAGTAGAATTGATTTTAGATTTAAAAACAAATCGTTTTATAATTCTTTTAAAGAAAATCACAAAAAACAATTAAAGGACAAGTTTTCGAAAATTAGGTTTTATTGGAATAATAAGGTACTAAATATTTATCCTGAAAAATCTTTTAAATACCATAATGACCTGAATGGGCTAAACATTATAATCAATAAGTTTTTCGCAATAATTGAAGGTACAAAAGAGGCAATCGAATCAGCCCAAAAAAAGTAGGAAATGTGTTCTTAAATATATTAGATGGTAGGGGCCTATAGGATTCTTAGAGATAAAACCGCCCTATTACCCCTCACCTGCAAAGTTTTTTACGCTACGGTTTTCCGCGAGGGGGGTCCTTGTAATAGTACAAACGCTTTTTATCACGGCGATATCGATAATTGATCCTGGCCTGATTGCTCTGCTAATCTAACGAAATTTATTGATGGTAAAATAACAGGGTCAACCCCAGATTGGAGGGTAAAGTTTGAAATGAATGCTCTAAGAAATGGAAATGCAATTGCTGGGGCATTTATTTTAGGAAAATCTGATAACTTGAAATCTTCAGTAATGCCATCACTAACTTCAAAACGAAATGAAGATTCCATTATAAGATCAAAGCTTTCATCGTTTACTTCTATTTTAAAACCAATATAAAACTCATTATCTTTTTCTTCAGAAAATGAATGTCCTGTGCTTAAATTGAAAGAGTTTCCTTCCTCGCTTTTTTTGCTATGGAGGTTATAACTCAATTCATTTACTTTCCAATCTAGAAGTTGTATGTTCATATCATGCAGCCAGAGGCAAGGTGTTCGAATCTGCTACTTGATCATTTGAGAAAATAAGATTTGTTACATAATTATCAACATGGACACGATTAAATTTTTCGCTTTTTATTTCAAATGATAAGTCTTCGCTAAATCCATACTTTATAGAGGAAACTCTATAAAGTTCTTCTGGTGAAATGTTATCAAAATAATTATCTATTTTGTTTTTTAATTCTTCTGTTAATTTCATTTTTCTATATCCCCCTCTCTAATAATAGTAGAACTAATTATATTTTTTTTTGGTTCGTAGATAGAACAAATTGTACAGTTAGGTGTCCTAAGATAAATCTTTTTTTTACGATTGTCCGCGAATCTAATGTAAAAATTTCCTTTGACAGCATCAAAATCTACTAATCCTTCACCTCTTGCAAAATCAATTATGTACCCATCTTTATAATCATAGTAACGACCGAGCTTTTTAATCTTCGATTTATGCTTCTCAATGATATAACTAAGTATTTCTATACCACCTTCAACGGTCAAGTCCCACAGTCTGTTGTCATCAACTGCAATATCAGACTTAACAACTCCAAATCTGTTATATCTATAAGACTTTAACTCATTATCCCAAGATTCATCTATTCCCCATTGCTGTGCTTGATCTTGAGGTTTTGAACTTAGCCCATGGATAAAGAAATATGTACCATTTCCAATCCATTCATTTTCCCCTGATGAAATTTCAAAACCTGCTTTCATAATATTTCGAGCAGCAGTAGCACTTGTACCATGATAGCCAACTAATTCAACCATGGTCGCAAACTATTAAATAAATAAACAACTGCCAAGATTATAATTACGTCATCCTTTCTTTGTTTGTAGCCCTACAAAAAATACAAAAGCACTTATACTATACGTATAAGGGCTTTTATGCAGAGGAGGAGGATTCGGAATTAGCCAATCCCTGACATTTCTGAATGCAGTAAAATTCAATTAGTATGAAATATTATTGCTAACTCGTCTAGGTAGTTGGGGTAATGCATAGGGAATGCTCTTTATTGCCCATATTTAATTAAGCTGCCTTTTATCAATGGCTCCCCAAAAGAAGCCTTAATGTCCATATTTAGGTAACTACATAGGTAACTATAATAAACAGTAAAAATAAAAACCCTTTAAATCAATGACTTACAGGGATTATTTGAGGTCCCGAGCGGATTCGAACCGCTGTACGAGCTTTTGCAGAGCTCTGCCTAGCCACTCGGCCACAGGACCATTTTTGCAAAAATATTACTAATTGAATACCCTACAAATCATTAGAGAGATATTCTATTAGTTTTTTCCTAACGGAAAAAATAAGAAAAGGGTGCTTTCGCACCCTCTAATTTATTCTTCAGTTTTCTCTTCCGCTTTCGCTTCAGGATCTTCTGCTTCTGCTTCGGCTTTCTTAGTAGCCTTTTTAGCTTTAGGAGCTGCCTTCTTCTTTTCTTCCTTCGCCTCTTCAGCCTTTGGAGCTTCCTCTGCAGGAGCTTCTTCAGCTTTTACTTCTTCTATTTTGGCTTCCTCCTTCTTCTTAGGTGCTGCTTTCTTGGCTGCAGGTTTCTTTTCAGCCTTTGGGGCATCTTCAGTCATCTGCTCTTTAAGTGCACTCAAAGCTTCCAAGTCACCAAGCGTGGATTTCTCTGCTCCCTTGTTGATCTTGTCGATAGCGTTTTCTCTCGTAGGTTTTTTCTTGCGAACTTCTTTCTCCTTTGTTTCAGAGTAAGTAGCTACGTGAGACAATACTATGCGCTTGTCGTCCTTAGAAAATTCAGTTACAACAAACTCAAGGCTTTCACCAACTTCGATCTTAGAACCATCTTCTTTCTTGAAGTTTCTGGCTGGGCAGAACCCTTCCAGTCCGTAAGGCAATTCAAGAACGGCTCCTTTATCAGATACTGAGTTTACGCTACACTTGTGAGAAGATCCTCTCGTAAATACTGTTTCGAAAGTATCCCATGGATTTTCTTCCAACTGCTTGTGACCAAGTGCCAACCTTCTGTTATCAACGTCCAGTTCAAGAACTTTTACCTCAAGCTCGTCATTTACATTGATGAATTCAGATGGGTGCTTGATTTTCTTAGTCCAGGACAAGTCAGATACGTGAACCAAACCATCAATTCCTTCTTCAAGCTCGATGAATAATCCAAAGTTTGTAAGGTTTCTGATCACACCAGTGTGAGTCGTTCCAACATCATATTTGGTCAAAACATCTTGCTTAGTCCATGGATCTTCAGTCAACTGCTTGATACCAAGAGACATTTTCCTTTCGTCTCTGTCAATAGTCAAGACTACTGCATCAAGCGTATCTCCGATATTGATGAAATCCTGAGGATTTCTCAAATGCTGAGACCATGACATTTCAGATACGTGAATCAGTCCTTCTACACCAGGCTGGATTTCTAGGAATGCACCGTAATCAGCAACATTCACAATCTTACCGGCTACTTTAGAACCAATTTCAACTTCCTTAGCAA
Source organism: Cyclobacteriaceae bacterium (assembly GCA_049115735.1). GTDB lineage: Bacteria > Bacteroidota > Bacteroidia > Cytophagales > Cyclobacteriaceae > CAXBNB01. The sequence goes on from JAGDZP010000014.1 coordinate 77,681, forward strand.
GCGAATCCCATGGGTGCTCTGTCAATTGCTTCATGCCAAGAGAAATTCTCTTCTTGTCATCATCAAAATCAAGCACAACCACATTAACTTTTTCGTCAAGGTTAAGTACCTCTTCTGGGTGATTAACCCTACCCCATGAAATGTCTGTAATGTGAAGAAGACCATCAACACCACCAAGATCGATGAATACACCGAAGTTGGTCATATTCTTGATAACTCCTTCTAGAACTTGGCCTTTCTCTAGGTTAGTAAGGATTGCAGTTCTTTGTTTTTCTAGGTCTTTCTCGATAAGTACTTTGTGAGAAACAACCACGTTATCGTTAGTGTAGTTGATTTTCACAACTTTCACTTCCATTTCTTTGTCAACAAAGACATCAAAGTCTCTGATAGGCTTCACGTCGATTTGCGATCCTGGCAAGAAAGCTTCTACACCATATATATCAACGATCAAACCACCTTTGGTACGCCTTTTCACCATACCATTGATAACCAAATCTTCATCAAGAGCTTTTTGGATGCTCTCCCATGCGTAAACGATTTTGGCTTTTCTTCTGGAAAGTACTAACTGACCGTTAGCATTTTCCTGTTCTTCTATATAAACATGTACTTCGTCTCCGATCTTCAATTCAGGCATATCCCTGAATTCCGATGCAGAAACTAATCCGTCAGATTTGAAACCAATATTCAAGATCACATCTCTGTCTGAGATACTCACCACAGAACCGGTCACAACTTCTTTTTCTTCAATTTGATTTAAAGAATCACCGTAAAGTGATTCGAGCTCTTTTCTCTGGTCGTCGGTATACCCTTCACCAAATCCTTTTGTATCAACTTCGTCCCAATCAAATTCTTCTTCCTCTTCAACAGCTGCAGGAGCTGCCTCTGCTGGCTCTTCAGCTACCTCTTCCTCTTTTGCTTCTTCAACTGGAGCTGCTTCAACAGCTGCTTCTACTTCTACAGGGGCTTCAGTTTCAGCTGGTGCTTCCACTTCAGCAACCACTTCTTCTGTAGGTGCCGCTGCTTCTTCGACAGCTTCAGTTTCTGCCGGAGCTTCTACCTCAGCTACAACCTCTTCTTCGGCTTCTACTGGTGCCTCCTCACTTACTTCCTCTGCACTTGGCTCTTCTGGTACAACCTCTTCAGCTTCTACTTTAGCAGGCTCTTCAGCAACTACTTCTTCCGTAGTTTCAGCAGCTACTTGCTCAGTTGCTACGTCTTTTACTTCTTCGCTGCTTTCTAATTCTTCTTTGTTTTCCATTATGATTCGACTCTGATTACGATACAGATTTAGAGTCATCCACCTGCATCATTAATTTGACAATATTCTTTTATAAAAAGAACCCGTTCACTCGAACGGAGCGCAAAGTTAAGAAATAAAAAGATTAATTAAATCAGGGAATGCTAATAAAATTCAAGGGTATTTTGAGGTAGTACTTGCTCGATTGAATTCTTTAAAAATTCAGTCAGCCAATTCTAATTTCTCTATCCTTCTCACGTTCTTATTCATCTCATCAGACTCAATGAGACCATCTCGAAGACGAATGATACGATGTGCATATTGAGCTATGTCTTCCTCATGCGTAACCATAATGATAGTATTGCCTTTCTCGTGTAGTTCCTCAAAAAGCTCCATGATACTATAGGATGTTTTGGTATCGAGGTTTCCGGTAGGTTCATCTGCCAAAATGATACTCGGGTCATTTACCAAAGCTCTAGCAATGGCTACTCTCTGACGCTGACCACCTGAGAGTTCATTGGGTTTATGGTGAGCTCTATCTTCTAAACCTACCCCCCGCAAGGTCTCTAATGCCTTATCCTCTCGGTCGTATTTGCCATATCCGGCATAGACCAAGGGCAATGCCACATTCTCCATCGCTGTAGATCGTGGTAATAGATTAAATGTCTGAAACACGAATCCAATTTCTTTATTCCTTATTTCTGCCAAATCATTCTCAGACAAATTACTCACGTCATGTTGATTCAAAATGTAAGTACCTGATGATGGGGTATCCAGACAGCCAATGATGTTCATTAAGGTTGACTTTCCTGAACCCGATGGCCCCATGAATGCCACATACTCACCTTTGTTAATAGAAATACTAATGGACTTTAGGGCATGAATAGTTTCAGCACCCATTTCGTATTTTCTTGCTATTTCACTGGTCTTGATAATTTCTGACATGAATTGATTCAGTTTATATAGGTTGTTTATTCTAGTAATCGATATCCTCGTCAATGGATGACATCATGCTGCTTAGCAAGTCATTGAACTGTGTTCCGTTTTCTAAGGCATGCTTGCTCAAATAGCTAAACTCTACCAAGCCAAACAAAACAAACTCCATTAAAAAAAGTAACTCTTCTTTTGACCTGGCCTTACGATGCTTTTCAACAAAAGACTTCAAGCCCTCAACGACCAATAAAGTTTTTTCGTATTCTCCCGCACTATAGTCGTGTAAGATATCGACCATGTTGCCTTTACCAAACCACTCCGAAATCACTTTATATGAATCCGGCTTCTCTTTATCCTTTCTCAAATCCTCAGGATTTGGAAACAAATCAGGGAACATCGTTCTAACCGCCTTTCCGATCAAATTTTGAGCCACAATTCCGGCTCCCTCCTGCTCACCTTCATATACCAACTCTACTTTTCCAGTTATAGCGGGAATTATACCGATGAAGTCAGAAATCCTTACAAAAGCTTTGTTCTCATCATTCTTCAGCGCCCTTCTTTCTGCCGTACTTATCAGGTTTTCAAAAGCTGAAATAGTTAACCTTGCGGACACCCCACTTTTGGCATCCACATATTCACTTTCCCTGGCTTCTATGGCTACCTGTTCTATCAGTCGCTTTGCGGTATCATTTATTACAACCTCTACTGCCAAATCATCAGCTGTGGTTGCCTCCTGCTCAGTGATCTTCATTCCCGTCTCTACAGAATCTGGATAATGAGTAATAATCTGACTACCCAACCTGTCCTTTAATGGAGTGACAATACTACCACGGTTGGTATAGTCTTCGGGATTTGCTGTAAACACGAATTGAATATCTAGAGGTAACCTCAGCTTAAAGCCTCTAATTTGAATATCTCCCTCTTGCAGAATATTAAACAAAGCTACCTGGATCCTTGGCTGCAAATCTGGTAGTTCGTTGATCACAAATATTCCACGATGCGCCCTTGGAACCAATCCATAATGGATCACTCGTTCGTCCGAATACGGTAGTTTCAGAGAAGCTGCTTTTATTGGATCTACGTCCCCAATCAAGTCAGCAATGGAAACATCTGGTGTAGCCAGCTTTTCAGTATAGCGTTCCTCACGATGCAGCCATTCGATTTCCATTTCGTCACCATGTTCCGTCAAAGCATCTACTCCATATCTGGAAATAGGGTTCAATGGATCATCATTTAGTTCAGAACCTTTGATGATTGGAATATATTCATCAAGCAACAACGTCATCTGACGGGCAATACGGGTTTTAGCCTGTCCCCTGAGTCCCAACAGGTTGATATTGTGGCCTGAAAGAATCGCCCTCTCGATATCTGGAATTACCGTATCTTCATAGCCCCATATACCATCAAAAACATTCTCACCTGTCTTGATTTTTTTTATGAGGTTTGCCCTCAACTCCTGCTTGATCGTACGAGAAACATACCCCGCCTTCTTAAGCTGACCGAGTTGACTTATTTGCTGCATATCATTTGGAAGCGCTCTGTTTTTCAACATTCTATAAATTTTTCCTTCTATTATTTTTAAAGTCCTCAAAGACAAGATGCCCAAGTCCCTGAAGGTTACTGTAATAGGCATTGCCATTGTTGATGCGAGTGAATTCCCTTACAAACTCTTTTAAATATGGGTCAGACGCTATCATGAAAGTAGTCACAGGAATATTCAGTCTTTTGCATGCCGCCCCCAGGTTATAAGTCTTATTCAAAATCTGAGGGTCTAGACCGAAGCTGTTTTTGTAATACTTAATTCCCTTTTTCATACAGGTGGGTTTTCCATCCGTAATCATGAAAATCTGCTTATTATGATTCTTGCGTTTCCTCAATATCTCCATGGCTAATTCCAACCCAGCGATAGTATTGGTATGATAAGGACCCACTTGCAAATAAGGCAGGTCTTTGATCTCTATCTGCCAGGCGTCATTGCCAAAAACAATGATGTCAAGCGTGTCTTTTTTATACTTTCTTAGAATAAGCTCCGACAATGCCATGGCCACCTTCTTGGCCGGTGTGATCCTATCCTCGCCATACAATATCATGGAATGACTGATGTCAATCATCAACACAGTACTTGTCTGTGTTTTGAATTCCCGCTCCTCGACTTCCAAGTCGTGCTCGGTCATTTTAAAATCACTGAACCCATGGTTGATTTGTGCATTGCGAATAGAGTCTGTCATAGAGATTTGATCAGGCGTATCTCCAAACCTAAATTCACGCTTATCGGCATTCTTTTCATCTCCTTGACCTGAATGGAATGTCTTATGTTGTCCTTTTCCTGACTTCTTTAGCTTGCCAAAAATTTCCTCTAAAGCACTCCTTCTAATCTCCCTTTCTGACTTTGCTGTAATTTTTATTTCTCCTGTCTTGTTATCATCAGTGATAAAGCCTTTCTTTTTCAGGTCATCGATAAAATCACCTATGCCATATTCGTTGTTGGTCAGGTTGTATTGCTTATCGACATTGGTGAGCCAACTCAGTGCTTCGCTTACATTGCCTGAAGTAATGACCAGCAGCTGCTGAAGCACGTTCCATAGGTTGTCAAAAGCGCTTTTGTTTTGATCTTTTTCGGGAATAAATTCTGTATATCGATATCCAATCATGAGTCAGCTCGCTCTATTCTTAGAGGTAAACAAACATTCTTACGGATCACCGTAATATTAGATTTTTAATTTACAGAAATCTTCGAGTTAATTACTCCGGAATTGGTTTTTTTGTACCAATGCAATAACCGCACAATATGAGTGTGACACCAATTTTGTTGAGGAAGAAAGTAATCGAAATTACTTGGTAGGCATAGTGCGAAATATCAAATCCCAAAGCGGCGAAGATACCCCAAATGCCCTTTCAGGCTCTTTATGGTGATGAATACCATGATGCACCCATAGAATCTTAAAGAAGTTTTTTGGTGCCTGGAAAGCATGAACCATATAGTGCACCCAAAGATATGAGGCATAGCCCATAAAGAAACCTGGTAAAAACCCATAGACAAACTCCCCCAAAAGCATTTCAAAAAATAAATAGAACAACACCGCAAGTGAAATACTTGCCGGCATTGGCATAGCCAATCTGTCTTTGTCTTTTGGATAATGGTGATGAACACCGTGCATGGTGTAAACCAATTTTTTCTTTCGCTCAGTATCCTCCTTCATATGGAACAAAAAGCGATGCATAAGATACTCTGCCAATGTGAATAACAAAGCTCCAACTATGAAAAGTCCCAAAATCAATAAGGGATGGAGTCCTGCCTCGGCAATACCAAAATAGATCAATCCTGTGGAAAATATTGAGAAAACCACCAATGGTATGGCGATGTGCGTCCTGGAAAGTCTTTCGACAACAGGGTTATTGAACAACACCTTGCTACCCTTCATTTCCGGCTTAATACTCTTGTGATCCAGCATATTCAAAATGCAATTTCGTCCAGAATAAATTTATCAACTACTGCAATTTTACTTGACAAATTTAAATTGTGCAGTTCGATCAGAGAAAAAATATTAAAAAAAACGCTAGTAAAATGATGAAAATCATAAGTTAAATCATTGAAATCTTACCACATAAACGACAAAGGCATTATTTAGTTGGTGTAGAGATTTTGAAAGATTCAATCGTTTCAACATAATAATCCTCGTACATCGGCAAGATGTACTGAAGATCGAAGGTTTTCGCCCTTGCCAATGCCGCGTCTTTAAACTTTTGCAAGTTGTCTTTATCAAGAATATGAATGGCTTTTTCAGCCATGCTATCTATATCACCTACATCGCATAAGAACCCTGTTTCCCCATCGACATTCAATTCCGGCAAGCCGCCAACATTGGTGCTGATAACAGGCACTTCACAGGCCATGGCCTCCAGGGCTGCTAACCCAAAACTTTCCTTTTCAGAAGGCATTATAAATAGATCGGATACCGAAAGTACTTCTTCTACTGCCTCAAGTTTTCCAAGAAAACGCACATCATTCAAATTACACGAGTCGCGGCACAGATCCTCAATTCTTGTTCTTTCTGGGCCGTCTCCCACTAGCAAAAGCTTAGAGGGTACCGTCTCCCTCAGTTTATTGAATACATGTATTACATCGTCTACCCTTTTTACCTTCCTAAAATTCGACGTATGCACAATTAGCTTTTCATCATTTGGGCAAATAGCCGTCTTGAAGTGATCCTTTTTTTGTTTCTTAAACCTATCTAAGTCTATGAAGTTAGGAATTACTTTTATGTCCTTCTTAACATTAAAATGATCGTAGGTGTCATTTTTCAGATCCTCAGATACAGCGGTTATACCATCCGATTGGTTGATTGAAAATGTAACCACTGGCTCCAAAGAGGCATCTTTGCCTACTATTGTAATGTCAGTACCATGCAGGGTGGTAATAAAAGGTATTTCCTGACCTGATGATTTAAGGATTTCCCTGGCCATGTATGCCGCAGAGGCATGAGGAACCGCATAATGTACGTGCAATAGCTCAATATTCTCGTGCTGCACTACATCTACCATTTTACTAGCCAATGCAATTTCGTAAGGCGGGTATTGAAAAAGTGGATAAGGCTTGATATCCACTTCGTGGTAAAACACATTCTCGTTGAAAAAATCTAACCTAGTAGGCTGTGAGTAAGTGATAAAATGCACCTCATGACCTTCCTTAGCCAGAGCCTTTCCTAATTCTGTTGCGACTACTCCTGATCCACCATAAGTAGGATAACAAACTATTCCTATTTTCATCCCTTCAAATATTTATGATGCAAAGTTGTTCAATCTTACTTAATGTATTCATGTATTTGCTTGTATTCCTTTTCATCAAACTACAAAGACCGGATTATAGTTCGGTTAGCATATTATCAATTGAGATTATGCATAAACGATTCGTACATAATATCATGAATCTTTGTACGGATATTGTTTTGAATGAGTTTAGTATTACCGGCATCAGGATAAACCCGGTTTGATAAAAAGACATAAACCAGATCGTATTTTGGGTCAGCCCAAACTATCGTCCCTGTAAATCCAGAGTGTCCAAAGGCATTGTCTGAGGCATACTGGGAAGCGTTGTTTACCTCCTCGTCAGGTCTGTCCCACCCAAGCGCCCTCCTTTCGGAGTTTTCAGGCCTAGAGGTAAAAAGGTCGACCGTCTCTTTTGTGAAATATCTTTGTCCGCCATAAAAGCCGCCTCGTAACAACATTTGCATGTATTTGCCAAGATCACTGGCTGTGCTGAACAATCCGGCATGCCCTGAGATCCCTCCCAGTAAAGCTGCATTTCGATCGTGGACATTTCCCCAAACCAAATTATTTCTCAAGTATCGATCCTCCTCAGTGGGAGCAATCATGTCTATCGGAAACTGGCACAAGGGTACATAACCTGTAGAATTCATGCCCATAGGGGAAAATAGGTTTTGATCCAGGAAAACATCCATCGGCTGATTCAAATTTTCTTCAGCAAGCTCCTTCAATGTAATAAAGCCCAGATCGCTGTATAAATAACTGTATCCCCCCTCTTCCTTCTTTAGTGAATGGTACCTGGACGCTGCAATCCAGCTTGTTATCGAATCTTCCCAACTGATCCTCAGTGTTTTTGATTTATAGCGTCTTCTTCTTGGCAGCTTGAATCTAAAGTCATCTCCTTCAGGATCGAACTTGGCATTTCTCCAAAATGGCAGGTACGCCCTTAATCCTGACTGGTGGGTAAGCAAGTCTTTCACCAGGAGCCCGGATTTGTCCGAATCTTCAAATTCGTCCAGATGTTGTCCGATGCTATCTTTAATTGATAGTTTACCATGGTCTCGTAAAAACATCATGGAAGGCACAGTAGCTGCCACCTTGGTCACAGATGCTATGTCATATATCGTATGATTTTCAACACTTATGATGCTGTCATAGGTTAAGTAACCAAATGACTTATTGTAAACCACTGTACCATTTTTAGCCATCAAAACCTGACAACCTGGAAAAGCTTCCATCTGGATGGCATCCCGAACAACCATATCGATTTTTGTCAAACTGTCGGTGCATACTCCAGGTGTATCCAGGAATCCATATTTTAGCCGACCTATTTCTTTACTGTACAAATACTCTTGCTCTGTCTTTGCCCTGTTGATACCTGAAATATCCCGGGCGCCAAAAAGTGCCTGTGGTAATAACGCGGCATAATCCATATTTTGCTCTGGCACCCAGACTACCGATGAAAACCGTGATAGAGCTTTCAAGCTTTCTCGCTTTCCTGCAAAAGCAATGACCACATCTTGAGTGGCCTCCAAATCCTTTAACAAATCGATGGTTTTTTCATTTAAATCGGATTCAGAAAGAAAAGCCAATATCACATCAAAATGCTTCAATTTATCAACGGCTTGCCTCTCATCCTTTTGCAGGTAGTTGTAGTTGTAATGGGCTGCTTGTATGTACTTATCTACATAGGCTCTGAAGCGATTGTCGCTTGCTCCATCCCCTGCCAGCGTTGAAAAATGGGATTGATCTAAATGCTGCAATGGCAGCACATCATTGTCGTTTTTGAGTAGCACTACGGATCCTAAAAGTGACTCATAAAATAGCTTATCCAAATCCACCTCTCTTGCCAAAGTTTTTTGATCCCTATGCTTTTGCAGCAATAGCTTCGAATTGATTACCCGCTTTCCTTTTGCTTTTAGTAGCTTCTTTTTCGGGGGCTTGATATCATACAGCTTGCTTAACACAACCTGAGCACTATCCAAATCTGAAGGAAGCATGACCATATCAGCACCCACTTGTAACTCGCTCAGACATTCTTTTGGTTCATACATTTCATATTTTGGATAAGCTATGTGAATACCAAGGTCAGTTGTGTGCAAATAATTATTTTGATCTTCGAGAAAGGCAAAGGGAACTCCGGCCTGGGACACGCCATTCAAATAATTTCTTTGCCAACTTGATAAAACTTCTGACACCCCTTCAAAAAAGACTATGTCAAAACCAATCCTTCTAATTTCAGCACCAATCAAATAGCCAATATCTTCGAACACCGTCGTATCAGATAGCAACTCTAGCTGATGGGTTTTAGGTAATTCATCATAACCCTCCAATGGAAAATTCAGCCAATCCGAAAGTCGCAGGGCTATTAATGGCGCTTTTATGCCTATTGATTTATGATTTTTTATCCACTCTTCAACCTTAGCTATTTCTCCGCCACCTAATACAAGACCACCTACACTTGAACTAGCAATAAGCCCATTGACTGTTTCAACATTCTCATCTTTACCAAAATCATTAACCGGTAGAATCAGCAGTTTCGACAACCTTTCTTTTTTAGACAAAGAATAGTAAACACTATCCGCATAAGACGAATAGGCCTTTGTTCGGGGGTTGGCTATGGCCAGGACTGAAAGAAAGACTGCAAGAATTAGTAGAATAACTCTCTTAGATACTGTATGTAATAATTGATATGTTGGGTAAATTTGCAACAAAACGATAATTTCGTTTCCGATTCTGGTTATGCTAAAATCTTAATATTATTCATTATCTTTCTGTAAAACAACAATAGAAACACTTTAGTACCAGATCGCAAACTTTTAAAGTTTACATACCACTAGCAGACAAATAGAATACCAATAATTCGAAGATAGCAGCATGAAGTTTCCTTCCATCATAAAAACACCCAGGCATAATCGATTCAATTACGAACCGAGACACTATGATCCAATTAAGGAGGAAATAGAGGAAAAATTCAAAGCTGTAAGAGCGCAAAAAGAAAATGCCAATGCTGCGGATTACCAGTCAAACATTTCTGCCGCCTTTCGAAAAAGACAGCAAAAAGGTCGTCAGGCTTCAGCCATCCAGATGATTATTGCCGTTCTGCTGATGGGAACTTTTGTCGGGTGGTTATTCTATGGCAACCAGATTTTCTATGCTTACCTCCTTCTTTCCCCCTTGTATTTTTATTGGAGACTTAAGAACCGCGGGGTAAGATCTTAATGCCGGATATAATTAAACTTTTACCGGACTCTATAGCCAACCAGATAGCAGCTGGCGAGGTGGTACAGCGTCCTGCGTCTGTGGTAAAGGAATTGCTTGAAAACAGTATCGATGCAGGGAGTACCCAAATTAGTCTGGTTGTAAAAGACGCAGGCAAGTCCCTGATACAGGTGATTGACAATGGCAAAGGCATGTCTGAAGTAGATGCAAGAATGTGCTTTGAGCGTCATGCAACCTCGAAAATCACTACTTCTGAAGACCTGTTCAAGATAAAAACCATGGGCTTTCGGGGAGAGGCCCTTGCGTCAGTAGCAGCCGTAGCACGCGTGGAGCTTAAATCGAAAACAGCTGAACGAGAACTGGGAACTTTTATACACATAGAAGCATCCGAGCTCAAAACACAGGAAGCTACTTCAGTTCCTGATGGCACATGCGTTTCGGTTAAGAACCTTTTTTACAATGTTCCTGCCAGAAGAAACTTTCTCAAAAGCAACCCTGTGGAAATGCGTCATATAATAGACGAATTTCAGAGAGCCTCCCTCGCCCAACCAGAGATTGCTTTTTCGCTGCACCACAACGATGAAGAAATATACAATTTCCCTGCGGGTAAACTAAGCAAGCGAATCGTATCGCTGTTTGGTAAAAACTACGGACAGCAGCTAATAGCTTGCCAGGAAGAGACTGATTTAATCAAAATTCATGGCTATGTAGGCAAACCGGAGAATTCGAAGAAAACGAGGGGTGAGCAGTTTTTCTTTATCAATGGCAGGTTTATTAAAAACAATTACCTCAACCACGCAGTGGTTGGTGCTTATGAAGGACTACTAAAAGAGGGCCATTACCCTTTCTATGGGCTTTTCATTGAAACTGACCCTATACACATTGATATTAATGTACACCCGACAAAGACTGAGGTAAAATTTGATGATGAGCGTAGTATTTATGGCATAGTTAAATCAGCTGTCAAGCAAGCGCTCGGTACACATAATGTCACACCATCACTAGATTTTAGTGCAGATGTGAACTTCGAAAGCCTTGCCGTGTCGAAATTGAATTTCGACAAACCCACAAGACAGGATTCAAACTATGGCAGCTTCAAATCGCTAGAGCAGAAGAGGACGCATGCCGTGAACTGGGAGCAGTTGTACGAAAGTGCCATGAACGAATCCGTACCGAATATTGAGCAGGTGCAGCAAGAAATAAGCGGGCGGTCAGAACAACAGCTTACTTTTGAAAGCAAAGCGAACAAAGACATTGCCGATAAACAGGATCTTTCCGATGATAGCTCTGCAGCCATATTATTACATGGGCAATATATTGTCAAGCAGGTGAAGTCCGGAATGCTGATTTTGGATGCCAAACTGGCCTATGAAAGAATTCTGTATGAGAAGTTCGAAAACCATGTACAAGGTAACAAATCTATCAGTTCTCAACGCTGTTTGTTTCCCCAGGAAGTTGAGCTAAACCCGGCTGATTACACACTTGTGATGCAGCTTCGGGAAGAAATTGAAGCACTGGGTTTTGATTTTGAAGTATTTGGAAAAAGCTCCATTGTGATCAATGGCATACCGTCTGACATACCATCGTCCAATGAAAAAGAACTATTCGAAGGTCTGATCGAACAGTATAAAATCAATAATGAGAAATTATCGTTAGACAAAAAGGAAAATATGGTGAGGGCCCTGGCCAAGCGCTCTGCCAACAAAACAATAGTCAAAAACGACAAAATGGAATTGGGGACATTGATTGATAGATTGTTTGCTTGCCAGCAACCCAACTATACTGCAGACGGTACGCCCACTTTTGTTATTTTAGGGCTTGAAAAAATTGCTGAATTCTTTAACAAGTAGATATGTTCAATCTAACACCCATGGTTAAAAATATTCTGATCATCAACGTAGTGTTGCTGATTATAGAATCATTTTTGAGCATTGACCTTTCCGGAATCTTTGGAGTACACTATGTATTCGGTGAAGATTTTTTCATCTTCCAATATGTGACCTATATGTGGCTTCATGCCGGCATGTGGCACCTTTTCAGCAACATGTTTGCAGTGCTAATATTTGGTCCGATGCTGGAAAGAGTCTGGGGGCAGAAACGTTTTCTGACCTTCTATCTGATTACTGGAATAGGAGCTGGCTTACTTTATGGAGTGGTTGATACCATCGAAAAAAATGACATCAAGGCCAAAGCTGAAGTGTACTCCTATAGCCCAAATCCTGATGACTTTAGCATTTTCATTGTAAACAATAAGGCCTCCAACTTCACCATTACTCACAAAGGCCGAACTACAACATTGGCAGAATTGTCTGATGAGTTTTACGACAATCCGAACGATGATTCTTTAAAGAATACAACCACCTCAGTCGTAGAAGAAATTTACCGAGGTGTTACAAGGTCCAATATGGTGGGAGCCTCCGGGGCTGTCTTTGGTATTTTGCTGGCTTTTGCCATTCTCTTTCCAAATACGGAATTGCTGCTTCTGTTTCCTCCAATACCCATAAAAGCTAAATATTTAGTACTTTTCTACGGGCTTTACGAACTCTATTCGGAGTTTAACAGATCAGCGGGGGATAATGTGGCGCATCTGGCCCATTTGAGCGGAATGCTTATCGCATTCATTATATTGAAGTATTGGCAAAGAACAAGGGGAAATTTTTATTAAGATATTAGCGAAGGATATAAAATGAATAATAGTTTTTTAGAAGATTTTAAAAATGCCTGGGGCAAGCCCAATAACGCATTGGCTCAAATAATATTGATCAATGTGATTGTATTTGTCTTTCATGGTGTTCTTCTTGTTTTAAGTGAATTATCTGGATTCCCAGAACTATATGATCTAGTTCGAGAGCAGTTCTCTTTACCTGCTGACCTAACGGCTTTTCTGTTCCGACCCTGGACGATTTTATCCTATGCCTTTACCCATAGCATGAATCGCTTGCTTCATATTCTCATGAATATGTTGATTTTATACTGGTTCGGTAAATTGATAGCAGAATACCTAGGCAGTCAAAAATTGATCAGCATCTATGTACTAGGAGCTCTCACTGGTGGCCTGGCATATATGGTTATTTTGAATGTGTTCCCTTATTATTCTGAAATGGTTCCTTTAGCTGAGCTTGTAGGAGCATCAGGAGCGGTATACGCAGTAACGGTAGCGGCTGCAACCCTTATGCCGGATTATGTTTTTCATTTGTTAATATTCGGACCAGTTCGCATCAAATACATTGCTGCGGTAGTGATATTCATGTCATTTCTGGGTTCAGTCGGAGGAAACGCTGGTGGCAATATTGCTCACCTTGGTGGAGCCGCTATGGGCTTTCTATACATCAGGCAATTACAAGCGGGTAATGATCTTGGCCAATGGGTTATTACGTGGATGACATTCTTTAAAAGCTTTTTCACCAAGCAATCAAAAATCAAGGTCACACACAAGACTAGCCGCAAATCTTCGCGCTCCGCTCGATCTTCCACATCAGGTGCATCAGCGTCTTCTGTGGATCAAGTTGAAATAGATGCCATACTGGACAAAATCAGCAAGTCGGGATACGAGAGCCTATCAAAAAGCGAAAAGCAAAAGCTTTTTAATGCGAGTAAGAAGTAATACAGCGTGAATTTACTATAATACTAAATTCTTAATTAGAAAAAAGAAACTTATCCAAAACCAATTTTACCTCTGCAAAAGGTGATCATTCACTCGTTTGCATTAAATCAACTTGAATCATAATCAAGGCTGAAAACTAGTATTGCTTAATAATTTTCATTCAAACGAAATATTTAGTTTGAAATATTTGCATTTATTCAAACTATTCTCTTAGCTTGAACTAATTACTTAGTTTTATAGTAAAAAATAAAATCAAAGCATGAAAGAATTGACTAAAGCCGAAGATGAAATTATGCAAATTCTGTGGATGCTAGAATCAGCTCTCGTCAATGATATTATCGACAAAATGCCTGAACCCAAACCAGCCTACAATACAGTGTCCACCATTGTTCGAATTATGGAACAAAAGGGATTTGTTGGCTATGAAAAGCAAGGCAAGTTTCACAAGTATTATCCACTAATTTCTAAAGAGGACTACACTCGATCCTTTATGAAAGGGTTTGTGCAGAAGTACTTTAGTGGATCTTATCAGCAGATGGTTTCATTTTTTACACGGGAAGAACAGCTCAGCATGAACGAATTAGAACAATTAGTAGAAGAGCTCAAGAACAAAAAGTCATGAATAATTATATCATAGAATTAGCGGCAATTCACGTGGCATTTATCGCCGCATATCTCCTACTTCTCAGAAAGGAACGGCAGTATGGCACAATGCGATTCTATCTCATTGCCTCTACCTTGCTAGCTGTAATTATTCCTCTAATCGAACTACCTAATCCGTTTTACAAACCTGCAGTTCTTACCAATGTGCCTTTGGATAAACCATTGCCTGAAGATGAATTGTTTTTGTCTACTGTGAATGAAGCTTCTTCATTGAACACTAATATTATTATCGGAGTATACATGGCTATCAGCATCTTTTTCTTTTTCAAATTATTGGTAAGCGTAGTTCACATTATTCAAATCAAGAACCAAAGCACTTACAAGAATTTGGATGACCAATACTTGCAGACAACAGGAAATGTAAAAGGTAGTTTCTCCTTTTTCAACTGGGTTTTTTTGAGTGATAAAATTATTAAGTCTGAAAAAGATGCCGACATCATACTAAAACATGAACAGGCACATGTTTACCTTAAACACACATATGACCTCATCTTTTTTGAATTGTTCAAAATAGCCTTTTGGTGGTTGCCGACTACATGGTATGTAATTAACGAAATAAAAAGAATTCATGAATTTCAGGCCGATACTCACGCAATAAGTAAATGTGATGTTAACCAGTATTCATCTACACTGATCAGTTCAACTTTAAAAACAAATGGATGGAGCTTGGCCAGTTCTTTTCATGATGGTTTAATTCTTAAACGTTTAAAAGCAATGAAAGAACAAAGAAAAAATATCAGTGCCTGGAAACTAGGTACTTTGAGCATCCTGTTAGCAACCCTTTTTGTGACATTTTCATGTACAGAAGAGTCTAACTCAACAGCAACAAAAGAAAATGAAACAAACAGCACATCTCATGCCCTGGAAGATGGTAATGTATTTATAGCGGTGGAACAACTACCCGAATACCCGGGAGGCTTGGGGGAGCTTTATTCGTATATAAGTAAAGAAATCCAATACCCCAAAGTAGCAAGAATGCAAGGCATAGAAGGTAAGGTTTGGGTTCAGTTGGTAATAGAAAAAGATGGAACGATTTCGAATGTATAAACGGTGAAAGGCATAAGTCCTCATATAGACGAAGAGGCTGAAAGAGTTGTAAAAAGTGCTCATTCATTTAAGCCGGCATCACAGCGAGGTAGAGCAGTAAGAGTGAAAAGGGTATTGCCAATAATCTTTAAGCTCGACCCGGAAAAAAAGAATCCTGATAATACCAGGCTGGGAATTATTATAGTGCAAGAAATTCAAAACTTGGATTCTAAGTTTAAGGTTGAAGCAAACTACACCAATGGTGAATGGTTTGGTAAGGTCTATGATGAAGAGACAGGCGAAGAATTGCCTGGTGCCAACATTGTTGTAGCAGGAGGCACTATTGGAACACATTCTGCTATGGATGGTAGCTTCAGAATCAAGGTAGAAGAATCAAACGACGTTATAGTAAGTTTTGTGGGTTATCAAAATATAAAACTGAGGAGGACGAAATAGTTAACCAAATAAGAAGGTGAACGCAGTAACAGCACTCATTTTGCTATAAACAATACGAATAAAACTACATCCACCAAAGTTGCGACCACTCCTTATCAATTGGGTCGTTTTGTTGAGGTGTCCCCGGAGTGCTTCTACCCTCTTTGATATATTGAGTCAGCAGCGCTTTTAGCTCTTCAACTTTTTCAGATTGCTCCGCCTGCAGATTGTTTGTTTCAGCAGGATCCTCGACCAAATTGTAGAGCTGAATTTCAGGAAGTGTGGCGATTAATTCTTTGTCTTTTCCAGGTCTTGGGAAGCTCCATCCTCCAGATCCTGGACACATAATGAGCTTCCAGTCGCCTTTCCTGATCGCAAAGCTTCCATTGATGGAATGATGGATCGTTGCTTCTCTGAACGAACCGTCAATTTGCTCTTCATCAAACAGCGGAAGCATGTCATAGCTATCTTCAGCTTCATGATCTTTTAACGTATAGCCAACAATGGAAGCAAAGGTAGCTGCTAAGTCAGTCGTGCAAATTGTATGTTTTGATTCACTCCCTTTTTGGATACGTTGTGGCCACTTCGCAATGAATGGCACTCGGTGGCCTCCTTCAAAAATATCAGCCTTGTGTCCTCTATAGATATAGCTGGGGTAATGGTCTTTGGCGGTCATCTCGTCAATTTTAGCCGCTGGTGAACAACCATTATCACTGGTAAAAACAATCAGTGTATTCTCCTCTATTCCGGCTTCTTTTACAGCCCTGTTCAATTGCCCCATATAGTCGTCAATCATCATCATGAAGTCTGCATATGGGTTCAATCCGCTTTTGCCCTGCCATTCTGCCGATGGCAGAATCGGTGTATGGGGAGAAGGCAATGGAAGGTATAAGAAAAACGGTTTATCCTCCTTGGAGCGCTCCTGAATGTATTTGATTCCTCTCCTGAAAAAATTTGGAGTGACGTCTTCGTGATCAAAATCCGGAGCAGTCAGGCCTTTGCGCCACCAGCTATATTTTCCTTTGTTGACCGTGCTGTCCGTAGGTATAGCCGTGGACATGCCATCTTCTACATATACATAAGGAGGTATATCCAAAGAAGCAATATGACCATAGGCATAGTCGAAACCAACATCATTTGGTGAATTGGCTACTTTCTTTGAGAAGTCAATAGTTCCCAGATTATCCATATCCCAGTTCCACCCTAAGTGCCACTTACCGATAAAGGCTGTATGATATCCAGCAGACTGGAGTATTTTGCCTACCGTCGTTCTCTCCTTGGCAATCAGTGCCTTTGATCTCCCCCACAGAACTCCTTGCTTTAGTGTTGAACGCCAGTTGTAGCGACCGGTGAGAATACCATATCGCGTAGGAGTACAAACTGATGAAGAAGTATGGGCATCTGTAAACCGCATCCCTTCAGCAGCCAATTGATCCAGGTGAGGAGTTTTAATTTTGCTATTCTCATTAAATGCTCCAATATCCCCATACCCAAGATCATCGGCGAGGATGTAGATAATATTGGGGTTCTTTGCTTTTTGCTCGGGTTGCTGACATCCGAAAGAAACCAGAATTACCAACAGAAAGAAATAGTGAATGATAAGGTGCATAAGCTGACAGGTTAGTTTCTACAATGATAATTGAAAAAAGGAAATCGTGTCAAACAATACAAAGGCTAATGGCTACTGTCAATTTTCTATTTCGTACCTTTCTACTTATTAGAATTCGGTCGACGACAAACAAAAAAAGCCCACCGAAGTGAGCTCTTTTTTCCATAGCCTGTTTCTTTTATTTGTTTACTGATCCACTTGGGTAAGTACTTGCAGCAATATTTTCCATTGAATAAAATACGTGATCTGTAGATGAAGCCGGTACAGCTCCTGCCAATGGTTTCAATACGAAAGGAGACGCACTATTGTCAGGTACGGGCTCTATTGAAATTACCATAGTTGCTCCATTAAGATCTGTTGGAAATGTTAGTCCCGATGGGGCGTTTTGAACAAAATCTTCACCAGGGAATGGAGGGCCATCACCATCAGCGCCTTTTACTGAAGTAGTATTATAATTATCATCAAAACCTGACGCTGCATTGAAGGTGCCGGTAGATACGGGTGTACCTCCTATCACAGCCCATCCTTCATAGATCCACCCTGCCTGAGAGCTTAGATCAGGTAAGTCTTTCAGACCAATGGCTGCTGACCCGGATGAATTATCCAAAAACCAAACACCGCTTAGCTCATCGGTCGTAACAGTAGTAGTCGGTGTAGCCAGGATGTAACCTCCAGTCACTCCACCAAAGCCGGTTCCAAAAGCAGCAGCATGCATGATATTGACACTAGCTGAAGAACCTGAAAAGTCCCCACCTAGAATTTTAGTAGCTGAAGGTGCTGGGTCAGGATCATTTGTCGGTTCTATACTCAACACAAAAGTTGTAGCGGCATCAAGGTCGCTAATACCAATGGTAAAGTTCGATTCTGATAGGCTGCCACTGTCATCAACGGTAAATACTCCCGTAGAAACAGGTGCTCCATTTACAATCACCCAACCCTCATAAACATAATCGTTTCCAAGGTTGGTTAGGCCAGAAATATTCAAAGAAAGAATTCCTGTCGTCGGTTCGTCATCATCACTGCATCCAGCAAGCATTATAATCGCTGCGAATGCCAAACTCATTAACTTTTTCATAGTCTTTATTCTGTTTAAATTTTCGATAAAACAAAGGTTCTGAAAGAGTATCACGGAAGTGTCACTTACACATAACGATAGCCACAAGTAAGTATCACCATACCAAGAATTGAGTCGGGCATGAGACAAAATCAAGCTTCTTTTAAAGCGAAACTACGTTTCTCGATGAATATTGGTCGGACGACTACTTATCAAGCATAAATAATATTATAGCTACTGCAGAATGTGGGGACAGAGTCGTCCGACCACTCAAGAAGCTAAGGATGTTAGATTGGAAATCAGCTTTACCAAACCTTCAAGGAATAGTAAAGCTTTTTAGTCTATCAAGAACTATAAATAGGCAAGGCAAAGCAGAACGAGGTTCCCTGCCCCAGTTTGCTATCCAGAATAATATTCGAATCATGGATTTCAAGTATCCTTTTCACAATCGCCAGCCCTAAACCGGTGCTGTTATTATCCAGTGATATCCGCTTATCACCAATATGATAGCGGTCGAAAACAAAGGGTATTTGATCTTTTGGGATACCGCTACCAGTATCATTTACTTCTATCTCTACCTGATCCTCCTTATGGTTGAGTTGCAATGTAATCTCACCTTTTTTTGGTGTGTATTTTATGGCATTATCGATCAAATTCTGAAGCACTCTTTCAATTAGCCGAACATCAGCATAAACGAGGCAAGGTTTCTTTTCAACATTAGATTTGATTTTGATTTCCTTTGATTCCGCCAGGATAGAATACTTCTGAGACAGATCATCAATCAGCTCATTGATGAAAAACGGTTCTTTCACCGGTTCTACATGCTTAGCCTCCAGTTTTGATAGCTCAAACAATTCCTCGACTAAGCCTTTTAGTTTTTCAGTGCCTTCTAATGCACGATTTAGGTATTTCGTTTTTTCCTCTTCACTCAGATTTTTTTCTTTAATCATTAACGTTTCAATATATCCATGAATAACAGCCAGTGGCGTGCGCAAGTCATGGGATACGTTCCCAACCAACTCGCGTCGCAAATTCTCCATAGATTTCAAATCTTCAATATTGCCCACTATGGTATCGGCCATTTCGTTGAATGATTCTGCCAACTGATTTATTTCTCCACCCTTCGTTACTTTTATTCGGGCACTCATTTCACCATTCCTAAAGTTGTTTACGGTGTTGATTACCCGCTGAAGGTTTTTCGTGATAAACCAAAATGCCAAAACCCCAATCAGCAGTGCAGCCACCAAAGTGATAATACCGTAGCGATAAGCCAAATCCAACACATAGCTCCCGGACAGTTCGTCAGAGACAGTATCATAGTCCTCGCTCGCTAAAATCACATAAACGTAACCTAGTGTTTGTCCATTTTCAACTACAGAGGCAGCAGAAAAAACTTTGGTCATACCAGGGTTTCTGGGATCATCGCCCAATACCATTTCCGCTCCATCTGTTTTTATAAATTCATGAATAGGATCAAGGCTCACTTCTTCCAGTTTCACTTTCTTATATGGAGCCACATGAGTCAATATTTTTCCCTGTGGTCCCAGTAAATAAACCTCGATATATGGATTGACACCCATCATAGAATGCATGATTTTGTGAGTTGCCTCTTCGGTCAATTTTCCATCAGTAAAAGGTTTGATTTCTTCAATGAGACTCTTGGCAATGCCAGCATTCAACCTTTGATTTTTTTCCATGAAATGCTTTTCTGCCGTATCTATGGATAGGTTGAAATAAAAGATTCCGATACCAATAAGTATTAGAAAGAATACAAGGGAGAGTTTTAAAAACAGATTGCCTGTCGATGCATTTTTCATGGCCATGATAAGGTTAGTTTATTCAATTTCATCATTGAAGCGATACCCAATTCCCCAAGTAGTGAGAATATATTTAGGGTCGTTAAGGTCGTTTTCTATTTTTGCTCTCAGTCTATTGACATGAGAATTTACCGTATGTTCGTATCCACTAAAGTCATAGCCCCATATAATTGATAAGAGTCTTTCACGAGTATAACTTTTACCCGGGCTTGAAGCCAATAGAAACAACAGGTCGAATTCTTTTGGAGTGAGTTCTATGCGCTCCTCCCCTTTGATCACCTTCCTTTTGCCTTCGTCAATTTTCAGGCCGCTGAACTCCAATAATTCTTGATTATCCGATTGTGAATCGTTACTCATCTCTACCCGCCTGAAAAGCGCTTTCACCCTGGCTATGAATTCCCTAACGCTGAAAGGTTTGGTCAAATAATCATCTGCCCCCGTCTCCAGACCAAGTATCTTATCAATCTCTTCAGACCGGGCTGTGAGCATCATGATGGGTGTTTTTACTTTGTTTGCCCTTAGTTCCCGGCAAATATCCATTCCATCCTTTTCTGGTAAATTGATATCAAGAATGATCAGATCGAAACTTTCTGATAAGGCTTTTTCATATCCCAGTTTTCCGTTTTCTTCTGTTGAAACTTCACAATAAAGGTCCTTCAAATGGATTTCCAGAAGTTCAAGAATGTTTTTATCGTCTTCTACTATTAATACTTTCTTCATACCTTAGATTTGAACTGATGCATCAAGAACACGGTTTATCCAAAAGTAATTCACAGAGTTCACAAAATTATCACGGGAATTTTCCGCCAATAACTCATCCAAATGCACGCACTCAAATCCAAGTTCATTAGTATCTATCTGATGACCACATTTTTATTCTTGGTGATAAGTATTCAAAAATATTTTGAGTGGGGCCGTGATATTCACTGGATTTTTGGAGCTGCGCTGCATGCAATTCCATTGGCATTCATTGGTTATTTGTTTTTGGGACGCCCGGCTCGTACGAGTAGGAGTTTGCCCTATTTGTCAGTAGCGGTTTTGATCCTTTTTTCAATCATTGCTTTTGGTATAGACTATTCTGAAAGGCCTCTTAAGCAGCCCATTATCTATTCGACTTTCAGTGCTCTCGGATGGTTCGTTTATCTCTATTGGTATTCCTTCCTGCCTGGAATAACACATGGCCAACTCAGATCAGGGAAGGGCCTCCCTAATCTAATTTTTACCGATTTGAGCGGTAAGGAAGTCAAGACCTCAGAATTTAAAGGGAAAACCACACTGTATATGTTTTACCGTGGAAACTGGTGCCCTTTGTGTATGGCGCAAATAAAAGAAATCGTAGCGCAATATCTGGAGCTGGAAAAACGAGGTGTACAGGTAGTGCTGATCAGCGCCCAACCCCAGCGATATACTATGAAGTTGGCTTCAAAATATGGCCTGTCAATGACCTTTTTATGTGACCCTAATCATGCGACGAAGCAAGTCGGACTGTATCAAGAGTCAGGGACTCCATTGGGCATGGAGCTGTTTGGTTTTTCATCAGACACTACCCTACCTTCAGTGATAATCACAAATACCGAAGGGAAGATCATATATATAGATCAAACTGACAACTACCGGGTGAGACCAGAACCGGAAACATTCTTGAAAATCATAGATGAAATTGATGCCTAGCGCATGGATTACCCTACGCTGGCAGGAAGTGAAGAAAGCAAGCTTTTTATATTATCTTACTCATTCAATCAACAGACCTATTGCCTGAACCATTCCTATCTTGAGATGTTCTCAGTTGTAGTTCTATTTCTTAGATGTACAAATTCAGCAGAATTACCTCCAGTTGTCGTTTTGGTCTTTTGGTGCTTACCAGCCTTTTAATAGTTAGCTGTACTTCCGACGAAGAACGCTACCCACCCATTACTGAAGATTATTGTTCCCAGGTTACTCGACACAAATTTCCGGGACTATCAGAAAGCTTAGCCCCACTACCTGATTCTCTCAATTCTAAGACTGGAGTCTATGTGCTGGAAGAAGGAGACATATCCATGGTTTACAGGGCCTGGCTTAGCGAAGCAGCAGAAAAATCCATTGACATACAATATTTCATTTTTTCTGGCGACAACATTGGCCTCATTGCCGTGGATTATCTACTAAGGGCAGCAGAGCGCGGGGTAAAGGTTCGACTATTGGTAGATGACATTATGGTGCACGCAGATGCGGATCAATTGTTGGCTCTTGACTCGCACCCAAATCTTTCGATTAAAATCTATAACCCTACGACAAACATTGGCAAAAACCTGCCGGAAAAACTCATCAACTTATCAACTGACTTTAGAGGCTTTAATCAGCGAATGCACAACAAAACATTTATCGTAGATGATAAAGTAGTGATAACTGGCGGTAGAAATATTGCCGATGAGTACTTTGACTATGATCATGAGTACAATTTCCGTGATAGGGATGTATTGCTCCTGGGTAAATCCACACAAAATGTCTCTAGCTCTTTTTCGGATTTCTGGAATGATGAGATAAGCGTACCTGTCAGTGACATTGTGGATGTGACAGCATCTGAAGTAGACGCAGAATCTAAAATAGATTATGTACACCAATATGCCTGTGATCCTTCAAACTTTTGGCCTGAGGTGCGAGAAAATATTATACAAGCTCCAATAGCTTTTGAGAATCTTTGTACATCCGGAAAACTAGCCTGGGTAGACGAGGTATCCTTCATATCAGACGACCCTGGGAAAAATGATGGGAAAGATGGGCTTATCGGAGGGGGGCTAAGTACCGACTCATTGATCATGCTGATCAACAACGCTCAAGAATCTATCTACATTCAATCGCCCTATCTCGTGACTACTGAGCTTAGTCAGGGACTTTTTAAGCAAGCTATTGCACGAGGAGTAGATGTTCATATTCTAACAAATAGCCTCTTATCTACAGATAATTTGGAAGCATTCAGCGGATATAAGCGGGAGAGGCAGACATTGCTGGATATAGGGGTTAACATATATGAGTTTAGACCTGATGCAGCTTTTCGGTTCAAAATAATGACCGGAGCGCTTCAAAGGGAATTAGACTATGCTCCAACATTTGGCCTTCATGCCAAATCCATGATGATCGATCAGAAAACTGCTGTCATTGGAACATTCAACCTGGATCCTCGCAGTGCCAACCTGAACACCGAATGTCTCGCCATTATTCATGACGCATCCATCGCAACTGACTTATTCAATACCATGAAGGAAGAACAGAAGCCCGAAAATGCCTGGGCAGTTACTGATGATTTCAATCCAGATTCTGAAGCCAGCATCGGCAAACGCTTTCAACTCTGGCTGAGGGGCGTTGTTCCGAAATCGGTGCTTTAAATCATCTCTCGAGCAAATCAAGCGGCTCTTACTTCACCTTAAAAACCACTCTTCGGTAATCATACAATGAAGCAATTTTATTGTCATCCTTAATTTCGAGAATCACATGAATCTCTTTTCCGTAAGCATCCTTTGGGATTTGAACTGACACTTTCTGACTATCAGCATTACTCAATGATACCGTTTTATCATAAGAACCTGCTTCATTATATACCCACCATGAATATTGAATATTGTCTCCATCAGGATCACTAGAGGCAGAGGCGTCTAACTCAATCGTCTTACCCGATTTGACTTCTTGCGTGTGGATTTTTTCCTCCTTATCGCCATTCACTGCTGCTTTCGGCGAATGATTGGCATCTTCAAACTCTTCTTTACACCAGTCCATACGACAGATAAAATCATTGTACATGGCCCTCCTCCATCGCCAGATTGGAGTGTACTCATTATCATATATTATCTGTGCTTCTGTGTCTTCCCATTTGTCTGTGTCCTCAGTGTACAAATAATAATCGCCGTACTTTTCTTCATCTACTTGAATATCCTTGTGCCTTGACCAAACATTTTTCACTTTCTGCCTGGTGAATCGACCACTCCATCCTCCCCAATGAGGCTGATTGATATCGGTCAACCCATTATGAATTAGTCCCATCCAGGGAATGGTTCCTCCTCCTTCTAAGAAATGTACCGATCCGTTATGCATTTGTCTGAGTGGCCATGCAGCCCCGAGCCATCCATGGTTGCCCTTAATATGGTCCAAAGCCCAATGGTGTTGCCCCATGAACGAGTATTCATAAGGCTCCCAAGTATAAGGTCCAATTTTATTCTTTTCCACATTCTTTGCGCTGTTGGGCCCGCCGTAGCAGTAGGTTTGAAAATTACTTCTCACCCAATGAATTTCCGGATAATTGGCACAAATCCAGGCTCCTGCATTATCCTGAGCTCCATTTTCAAAAACTCTCAATTTAGCCAGGAAGGTATCAAGCTCCTTTTTTGTGTGATTGGCTTGATAATCAATGATCGCCTGTGCCAATGTATTGGATCCCGCATTTACCACCACATACAATGGACGTGGATCATCTTTTTCAACACACCTAATGATCAATTCAGAACCTTCGGTTGACTTACCAGCCCCCATGCCATCAACACCATAATCGGGCTGCCCTGATTTTACTATCGACCGTAAATAGTCTGGCTCTGGCCATCCCGTGGCATGCTTTTTCAGGTTTTTTAAGTCCTTCTGATAAGCATCAATGATCATTTCAAAAAGATCGGGGTAAAGCCTGGTCCTTTCTTTTAGGCGGTGCGCAGAATGTAGGTACTTACCCGACACTGCAATTAGCCCCTCTACGTCAAATTCGTTGCTGTACATGACCATGTGGACCATTTGCTGTACTTCATCAGGCTCATTGCCCATATCGGCCAAAATGAGCAAACGCTGCTTTCCACTTTGTGCGTTGGCTATTTGAACCATGGTACAAATTATAATCAGTAAAGCAATTTTTAGTTTCTTCATAGTTGTATAGTTTCTGATTGTTTTCGAAATATAGTTTTAGACGTTTGCCGGTATTAATACTTTGTGGGAGGAAAAATAATGATAGTAGTTATTCTAAAAAAATCTATTCAAGTGCTTTGTTGAATTATTGGCTTGTAAAGGACAGGTCAACAACTTTTAGGATGCTCGGCTCATGGTCGCCTTGAGGAAAATCCTGAACGATTACCGAAAGTATCCCTTCGGATTTCCAGCGATAAAAATCTCCCAGCATCTCATTAACAAAAGGGCCTTTCACTGAATGGATAATCTTCCAATCTTTCCACTCTTTTTTGGCTGTCGCTACCGCAATAAACAAGTCCTTTTGATCCTCGGGAACTTCTTTGTTGTTAGATGCTTGCCCACTAAAGATCATCATAAGGTTATCGCTTTTGTCGGCAAAAACTTTGGGCCTGTTACCAACTTTAAAATCCATCTCAAAGTGATTCCAATCCCCATTCGCATCTCTCCAATAATGGTGATAGCGTTTCGCTTCATCTGGCCCCCATCTCAATTCACCAGGAGTACTTCCAACTTCCTTTATTGTTTTTTCTGTACAATGGTACATCACCACATGCACCCGATCCTTCGAATCAACGGTTTGTCCATGGGTATTCATCAAACCCAAACTACGCGGAATAGACTGAGCTACAATCTCAGGAGAATTCACATGTGGAATTTCTTTCAGCACTTCACCAGCATTATTTTTCCAACTGTTACCCTGATCATCGCTGTAGACATAGGCCAAATCATGGTTTGCACCTTGGCTATCTTCTCGCCAAACCCAGGTAGCATGGAGATTCCCCTTTGAATCATAATTGTATCCATTGGGGTAAGAACATCGGGATTCGCTTGGCCCCATATCATCTCTAAAGAGTCCATCGCCTGAATCAATCTGTCTCGTGTTTTTCCAAATTCCTTTTTGGCCATCATAATCAGCCAGCATACGATCTCCGTTACCTGAACCTCCTCTTCGATAACATAACTGAAGATTGCCCTCCGGTGTTTGCCAAAATCTCGGATAAGTCACTTTGATGGTTTTGCCTTTTTCCAGCTCTGAATTTACTTGGCTGAATGCATCAACACTCCATTCCATTTGCTCTGGTTTATTGGCAAGCCCTTTATCAGACACCCTATAGTTCAGCTCGTGTACATGATGATCGAAAGCAAGATGTATAGTGCCGTCATTTGGGCAAATACCCAATGACACCACGTTATGAGCATCATTGCTTGTAAAATCGTAATCCAAAAATCGAATGCTTTCCCATTGCCCTGAAGGCAACTTCCTCCTGGCAATGCAGACATGACGTTCCTCGTCATAGTAAGCTAAATATTGAAATCCCCTGTGAGTGACCAGGGCATCTTGCTGAAAAGACTTACCGTTAATTGCCTGACCAAATCTACCTTTTATTGTCAGAGCCTTGTCGTCGACAATGGAGATGCTTTCTTCTTGAACCTTAACCTGGGCTAAGTTTGATTCAACCACAACCACTATAAATGATAATGTTAAGAGAAATCCATGCATCAGTGATAAGATAATTAAGTGACAAGAAATTTAGTGAATCTTTAGCGCATCAATCGCCTTTTCGGAACCGATTAACCATATGAACAATATTTATATTCATCCTTGCAGAATTAGAATCAAATCACTTAACTACTTAAAATGAATATATTTACTGAATTAGACATTAATTCGATTGATAAAACCCACTGATGAAAATCGAGGAAAGAAATTTTATGATTGATAGGTGTAGAGTATTGATCATGCTTACTATTTTCCTGGTTTCTGCCTACAACGCCAATAGCCAGGATATTGAAGTACCCGTAGATTACAGTAGTTATGATTCCTCCAGTGGAATATCTGTCACGCATGACAATGGTCTGCTCACAGCTAAATGGCAGAATGGGCCAAAAACCAATTACATAAATTTTAGACTGAGTCCATTAAACAAGATCACCTATAGGCACCCTCAACCACCCCTTGTCGAATCAGTGGGTGTCATTGAAGGCGGAACAACATCAGAGCTTTTTAAAAACCTTCAGCCAGAGTTTGCTCTATTCCTGGGTGAACGAGACCTGGAGAAAAGACACGGATGGCAAATATTTTTTGACTATCCATACCTAAGGTCATACAATATTCAGAAGTCAACTTTAGATACAAAACAAGTAGTTGTGTCGAGCAAAGGACACAGAACTACCGTTTCATTTAAAGGTCTAAGTGCTGGTGAATTTCAAGGCGCATTAAACTTCATATTTTATGATGGTACTGCGTTGGTACGAATGGAAGCGGCCATGTCTACCTCAGTAGATGCCCGGGCATATCTATACCATGCAGGCTTCTCTACTCTAGAGAATGATGTGCAACACATAGTTTGGGAAAACACAAAAGACGAGTTGATCAGGCAAACCTCTGCCCGTGAATTTGCCACTCCAAAAAAGACGCGATTCAGAACGGTAATTGCAGAATCCAAACTCGGATCAATGGCTGCATTTCCTTCTCCTCATCGTTTTTTACCCCCTCTGGATGGTGTGGGAAATTATGGCTACAATTGGTCAGGTCAGAATTACCTGGATCTATTCAACGGCTATGGCTGGGGTGTACGACAACCAGTATTTGGAGATAGACGACAAGTGCCGTGGCTGAATGCACCGCCAGAGACTGTCCAGAAAATGGACATGTTCTTGTATTTTGATAATCAGAAGGCCGAACCCATTCTGGATGCAATTAAAAAATTCACACACAATGATCGTTTCGTGGATATTCCCGGATATAAAAAGCTTACCAGTCATTTCCATGTGGAGCATACCCTGGACCTGATCAAAAAACAAAAAGCCTTAAACACGACTGCAATACCCGAGGAACTCGTTGACCCTGAATTTGTCCAATTTTTTAAGAGGATTGGGGTGGATATAGTCCACCTGGGCGAATTTCACAATAGCAAAACTCCGAAGATGAAAAGAGACAAGCGCCTGGCTCAGTTGAAGTTCATGGTCTCAGAATGTGAGAGATTATCCACGAATGATTTTTTACTGCTACCCGGTGAAGAAGCCAATGTGCAACTAGGTGGGCATTGGATGGCCTTTTTTCCAAAACCTGTCTATTGGGTTTTGAACAATGAGGAACAAAAACCATTTGTTGAAAAGGTAGACGGCTATGGAGATGTATACCATGTAGGTAGCACTGATGATGTTTTGAAAATATTCGAGAAAGAAAATGGCCTCATGTGGGTTGCACATGGTCGAATCAAAGGATCTTCCGGCTATCCTGATAAGTACAAGGAGCAGGATTTCTATAAATCGGATCGTTATTTTGGTGCTGGATGGAAAATCATGCCTTTGGATCTTTCAGAAGAAAAAGTAGGATCAAGAGTACTCAATCTTATGGACGACATGAACAATTGGGGACAAAGGAAATATGTATTAGGAGAAGTGGATGTTTTTGATATTTACAATGATTATGAGCTTTATGGAGCGATGAATATCAACTACATCAAGCTTGACGAATTACCTAAATTCAACGATGGTTGGGACTCTATTCTTGAAACACTGCGTAACGGAAATATCATTGTAAGCACCGGTGAGATTGTTCTCAAAAGCTTTAGTATCAATAATACAGAAAGCGGAGAAAGCATTAAATTAAAGAAAGGGAAGAAAGCCGAGCTAAAAGCTGACATATCATGGACTTTTCCATTAAGAAATATAGAGATCATCACGAGCGATGGTAACGAAATTGACTCACAAACTATCGACATGTCCTACACCCAAACATTTGATTCTACAATCATCACCAAAGAACTTGACATTAGTGATAAAAAATGGGTGCGCGTAGAAATCTGGGATGTTGCCGGCAATGTGACATTTACACAACCAATTTGGATTAAGAACTAACTGGTGCAATAATCATTCAATAAATCATGGAATCAACACTCAAGAAATGGCATGAATTTTTCGCAACGAAAAACCCAGCTATTTTGAATGAGCTATTGACGAAAGACGTGGTGTTTCACTCACCCGTAGTGTGGAAGCCTCAGGAAGGAAAAATGATCACAACAGCCTATTTATTGGCAGCTATGAAAGTATTCGCTGCTGATGATACTGGCTTCCAGTATGTAGGTGAGGTGAGTAATGAACAAAGGGCTGTGCTGGAATTCACCTGCGTTATTGACGATATCACCATCAATGGAGTGGACATCATTGATATCAATGAGGAAGGCAAAATCACAAGTTTCAAAGTAATGATTCGCCCTTTAAAGGCTGTGAATAAAATTCACAAGAAGATGGCTGAAATGCTGGAACAAATGAAGTAAAAATGAAGTCTGTAAAAACAATTTCGTTTTCTATTTAGAATTTATACTTTAAGCCAATTCTAACTGTCTGGGTTTCATAATAATTTTCATAGACAGCATCAAATCCATCTCCTTTCAATTCATAACGAATTCCATATCTGTTGAAAATATCGGTAGCAGCAAGGATAATTTCTCCACGACCATTGAATGCCTTTTTCTTAATTCCAAAATCTAATGAGCTTCGGGAAGCCTGTCGACCCTGTGGTATATTTTTAGCAGCCAGATAAAGACTCGTCAATTGTATTTCATAGTCATTTGAAAGTTTGAAACTATTGGTTAGTTTGATATCCATGGTATTGTCTACCGACTCCTCCACCATGAACTGATGCTCATTTGGGAACAGAAGTGTCCCAGTATATGCGAATATTTTATTTTGGTATATGTTCATATTACCGGAAAACTTCCAATGGTCATTAATCTCCTGACTATAAATGACCTCTATTCCTTTGTTGGTTGCCCTACCTGTATTGGCATAGCTTTTCAATACTACATCAAAATCTGTATTAGTCTGATCTTGAGTATAGACACGCATGAAAGGATCATCAATATTCCTCAAATATCCTGAAAGTAAAAAAGAACCTTTATCCCACACTGTTTTGTAGCCTATTTCTACAGATTCTGTGAATTGGGGTCTTAAATATGGATTGCCTACTTTCACTAATTCATGATCGTCCGATTTAGAAAACATTCTCAGTTCAGGTTCGCCTGGCCGATCTACACGATTGCTATAGTATAGTGATATTTTATTCAGTTCATTGAACTTGTAGCTAACACGTGTATTGGGGAAAAGCTTAAAGTAGTCGTACTTATCGTTCTGCTGATAGTAGGTATTCGTTGGATCCATATCGTAATGAACCAAAGTGTGCTCTGCCCTTAAACCACCTTCTATTTCATACTTAGGTTTTTCATGTACCCAATTGATATAGCCAGCATATATAGTCTCTCCCCAGTCACTATAGTTGCCAAGGCCGGAATACAATATGGAGTTATTCCCTCTTTGCTGAGTGTAGTCTACAGGTAGGTCCCTCGCTTGTAGTTTCGAACCTATTTCCAGCCTTCCGCTTCTTAATGGTTTGATATAATCAATATTGAAGCTTGTAATATGTTCTGTTGCCAATATGTTCGTTACGTCACGCCCTTGACTTCTTATTCGCGTACTGTCGTTTATAAAATAGGTCTCATCTTCCCATCCTTTGGTGTATTGAATTCGGCTATTGAGGAGATGTCCTGGTTGCTTGAACTTATGTTCATAGCCCAATGTGTAATTCATAAAGCCAGTCACCTCCTCCTCATTCCAATTGATGTAGCGGTTTCTTGTATTATTCAGTAGGTTGATATAGGCCACTTGAGCCGTATCGACATGTGTTTCCCAATCATAAATTCCAGAGAAAGTCAGAATGTTGTTTGCATCAATATGATAGTCTAATCCTCCTTTGACTATATAATGCGTTTGTCTTCTGTTTTCTGGTACCTGGGAGATGGTCGACCGACCATCATCATAGTATCTTGTAGTGAATTCGTTGTTAGGCAGCTTTTTTAGAAAGAGAACTTCCGATTGAAGGAATACATTGATTTTTTCCTTTTTATAATTTAAATCAAGGCTTGGGATATATTTTGGCGTGGCGGTGAAACTACCTAAATCTGTAGGTGTATCTTTTTTTCTCCTGGAAAGCGCTCCAAAACCAACGGCCATTCCCCCACTTACATTCCATCCTTCTTGTCTTTCTTTTTTGTAAATAATATTGACCACACCAGCCATTCCATTGGCATCATATTTTGAAGAAGGGTTATTGATGATATCAATCCGTTCGATATTTGCGGAAGGGATATTATCCAGACCTTTTTGATTCCCATATCCAGTAAGGCTAGATTGTTTACCATCAATCAATACAACTACCTTGTCACTTCCTCGTAAAATCACTTTTCCTTCCTGATCGAAAGTTACACCGGGCATTGCTTTCATAGCATCCATTACTGAACCACCCGACTGAGCAATGTTATCACTCATCTCGAGGCTCCTTTTGAACATATCCTCCGTCGATTCGAGTCTGTCATCTTTGACTGTCACCCCTTCCAGTTCAGTAGCCGACGGAACCAACTCGATTTTACCATAGTTGTAAATATTGTTAAGTTTCCCAATCAATATTTCGGATTGAGAATCTGTGTAACCAATGAAAGAAATTCGCAGGATGTATGATCCCGCAATAAGACCGTCCAGCGTAAATCTTCCATCTTCTCTCGTGATAGTACCATTCACAAGGTTCCCATCTTTGGTTAGAAGTGAAACAGATGCAAAAGGAATATTTTCCTTCGAGACCGAATCGACAACCTGGCCAGAGACGAGCACCGAAGATTGACCAATTGCGTACTCAGAAGAAAAAAGAAGAAAAAGTATTAAAATGTACCTCATTTGAAAAATCTGCCGACTAAGCTAAAACGGCGAATATATTCGAATTAAATAGCATAACTTTTAAAATGAATTAGAATTCAATATTTTCCAGAATGGCAAATTCCTATGTAATATTGGTTTCAACTTATTCAAGAGGATGAAATCAAATATCATTATGACTACCAGCTCGCTTTCTCTCGGTGCGGTAGCTTTATGTCTTACCTTTCTTCCTCAGGAAATTGCCTCTAGCCTGGAGTTTGCCTCTACTCATGTCATTTTCCTACAAATAATAGGTGGGCTATATTTCGGATTTGCCATGCTCAATTGGATGACAAAGGAGAATTTGATGGGAGGCATCTATGGAAGACCTGTTATTGTTGCAAATATGTCGCACTTTCTGATCGTTGGGTTGGCATTGGTGAAGCTGGCATTTAGAAATAGCGACCAAACCTCTTTGTGGGTTGTGTCGATAGCCTACATATCCTTCGCTGCTGCTTTTATGTATTTGTTCTTAAACAACCCAAAGTTTAAAGAATCATAAACACAATCACTTGGAAGAATTAATCGTAAATGCTGCCAATTTTATCTGGGGTACTCCCCTCCTCATCCTGCTATTGGGTGGCGGTATTTTCTTTACCGTCTATTCATGTTTGCTTCCTTTCCGATATTTCCGGCATTCTTTGAAAGTCTTAAAAGGCGATTATGATGAATCGGAAGAAAAAGGGGAAATAAGTCATTTTGAAGCTTTATCCAGCCACCTTGCTGCTACCGTTGGAATGGGCAATATCAGTGGTGTGGCCGTAGCAATTGCTACTGGTGGTCCCGGCGCAATCTTTTGGATGTGGGTAAGTGCGATCTTCGGTATCACCACTAAGTTTTTCACCTGCTCTTTGGCGGTGATGTACCGTGGCAAGGATGATGAAGGCCAGCTACAAGGTGGACCGATGTACGTGATAAAAGAAGGGATGGGCAAAGCATGGAGACCGTTGGCTTTTTTCTTTTGTATTGCAGGTCTCTTTGGAGCCACACCGGTATTTCAGACCAACCAACTCGTCCAGGTGGTGCAGGACATTCTCCTTACCCCCAACGAATGGCATTTGCCAGCTAGTGCAAGGGTGACCTTACCAAGCGGAAAAGTCTTAAGTGAGCTCTTTTTTACCAGATTACTTATCGGTCTAGTGATTGCCTTTTTTACCGGATTGGTAATTTTCGGGGGCATCAAAAGAATCGGCAATGTGGCCGGCAAGCTGGTTCCGGCTATGGTATTACTTTATGTAGGCTGTGTCATATTTATTCTACTTTCAAATTTCACAGAAATACTTCCGAACCTATGGCTAATTGTTGAAGATGCATTCACTGCCAATGCCGCATTGGGTGGTGCTGTTGGTGCCATTATTATAACTGGCGCAAGGAGAGCTGCCTTCTCGAATGAGGCAGGTATAGGAACCGCTCCTATGATGCACGGAGCTGCCAAAACCTCCGAACCAATACGTGAAGGCCTGGTAGCCATGCTGGGACCATTTATTGATACCCTTGTAATCTGTACGATGACGGGTTTGGCGATTTTAATTACTGGTGTATGGAAGCTGGATGGAATAAGTGGCATTTCCCTTACGCTTAGGGCGTTTTCAGAAACGATCCCGCTTATCGGTCCATACCTGTTATTCATATGCGTATTGATCTTCTCTTTCACCACGATCATCGGTGCATCCTATTATGGCAAGAAGTGTTTGTCATTTATGCTAGGCACCCAATACGGTGCATATTTCAACTATTGGTATGTCGCCATTGTACTGATCGGTTCTGTAGCAAGTTTGACCACAGTAGTCAGCCTTATAGATTTTATGTATGCGCTGATGGCTTTTCCCACCATGATTTCAGCCATCTATTTAGCTCCCAAGGTGATGCAAGAGGCTAAAAAATACTTTTCTAAGCTGGAATAGCAGCTGCCTTCATTTTCCAAGTGCGTACTAGCACGGATGCCCTTTTACGCATAATTCAGGATAGAAAATTGAATTAACAAGTTCTAATTTTCGGGCATGGATATTTTATCTTATCTTCATATTTCTAAAACAAAGAAAAGTAGGATGAAGGTTTTTTTGGTGGATGACCACACCATTATGCTTGACGGTCTGGTGGCGCTGTTGAAAACGGACGAAGAAATGGAAATCGTTGGCACGGCGGGTACCGTTGCGGATGCTATGGACTTCCTCAAAATGAACAACATAGATGTTCTCGTCACAGACTACAACCTTCCTGATGATGACGGCCTTACCCTTGTCAGAAAAGTAAAACGTCTCTGGCCGGACATCAAAATCCTGGTGCTCAGCATGCACAACGAGTCTCACCTGGTCAAAGAGATTTTAAAAGAGGGAATAGACGGATACGTTCTTAAAAAAGACTCCAAGGATGAACTGATTGATGCGCTATATTCGGTAAAAAAAGGAAACCTGTTTGTAAGCAATGAGATCAACAGTATGCTCGTGAGAAACCTCCATCAGCCGGACGAACAAAAACTATTGACTGAGCGCGAAAGAGAAATCCTAAAGCTCATCGCTAAGGAATACACCAACAAAATGATTGCAGAAGAACTGTTTATAAGCGAGAGGACAGTAGAAACTCACCGAAAGAATATTTTCCGTAAAACAAAAACCAGCTCACTGGTTGGTCTCATCAAATTCGCCTATGCGAATAATTTGATATAATTTCTTCTGCAGTGTAAGAATTTCAAAGTCTGCGATACTAACTTACCGTAGATCATCAAAACTTGACTTAAATTGGACATCTTAAACATTAATGGGATTACCAAGTCCTATGGCGACCATCTGGCCATAAAAGACATTACGGTAGATATTCCTAAAAACAGCATTTTTGGATTGCTGGGACCAAACGGAGCTGGTAAAACCACTCTGATCAGAATCATTAATAACATCATTCTCCCGGATGCGGGTAGTATATCCTTTAACGGCCAGCCCCTGGAGCCAGACCACATTCGAGCGATGGGTTATCTACCCGAGGAAAGAGGGCTGTACAAAAAAATGAAGGTATCCGAGCAACTTGTTTATATCGCAAGGCTGAAAGGAATGACTAAATCTGATGCTGTCAGATCGATAAAATCCTGGTTCGAAAAACTGGACATAACCTCATGGTATAGCAAAAATGTCGAAGACCTATCTAAGGGTATGCAACAGAAGGTGCAATTTATTGCCACTGTCCTACATGAACCAGAACTGATTATTTTGGATGAACCGTTCTCGGGTTTCGATCCTGTGAACGCCAATCTTATCAAAGATGAAATTCTACAAATGAGAGAAAATGGGGCAACAATTATTTTCTCTACCCACAGGATGGAATCCGTAGAGGAGCTGTGCGACCATATTTGTTTGATCAATGATTCTACTACAGTTCTAAATGGACCTAAAAAGGATATTAGAAATCAATTCAGGACAAATACTTATGTGATTGAACATAAGGGACACCTGTCTTTTTCATTGAACGGCTACACTTGCATCTCATCCGAATCGCTTGAAGATGACGTTACGAAATCGGAAATTCAAATTCCACAGGATGAAAAGCTAAATGACCTTCTAAAATCGCTAGCAGATAAAGTGGAAATCATATCTGCCAACGAAAAAATTCCTTCTATCAATGATATATTTATTTCTCAAGTAACACAATCGAACAATGGATAAGATAAAACTGATAATCGCCCGAGAATACCTGAGCCGAGTAAGGAAAAAGTCCTTCATTATCATGTCACTAATCGGCCCGCTATTGTTTGCAGGCCTGGTGTTTGTGCCAATGTGGCTGGCTATGAGAGATACTGAAGATCAGGAAACCGTTCGCGTTGTAGATGAGTCTGGTTATTTCGATGACGTGTTGAAAGACGATAAGTCCATCAACTTCGAAATGTCTAAAAAATCCATTGAAGAAGAAAGGGCAGCACTAAAAAAAGGCAAACGACTATCGATTCTCCATATCCCAAAGCTAGATATCGAACGCAAGGCTGATGTTAGCCTGTATGCGTATAATAACCCCAGTCTGTCCTTGAAAGGAAGCCTGGAATACAAGATCCGAAAAGAGATTGAAAAGATAAAACTCGATAATTCAGGTATAGAACAAGAGCAGTTAGATAGGCTGAAGGCGCAGGTTTCGGTGAGCACTTACAATGAGTCCAAAAAAGGGGATAAAGGTGAAGCTGTAAAAAGTAGTTCTGAGGCGTCCATGGCTGTGGGCTATATGAGTGCCTTTCTGATTTACATGTTCATCTTTATCTATGGAGCACAAACAATGCGTGGCATCATTGAGGAAAAAACGAGTAAAGTAATCGAAGTACTTGTTTCTACAGTTAAGCCATTCCAATTGATGATGGGAAAGATCTTAGGTATAAGCGCTGTAGGATTGACTCAGTTTATGTTATGGGCCGCTCTGTCAACTGCAATTATCAGCATAGGATCGCCACTCTTACTAAAAGATGCCAGCAAAGAGCAGCTAGAGCAAATTCAAGCTGAGCAACCAGTTAGTGTTAAAGCACCAGCTCAAAATAATAAGGCTGCCAACATGTTTAACGCTGTAATGAGCGTAGATTTTGCTTTGGTTATTGGATGCTTCCTTTTCTATTTCCTGGGAGGATACCTTTTGTATGGTTCTCTTTTCGCAGCAGTTGGGTCGGCAGTAGATAGTGATGCCGATTCACAACAGTTTATGCTACCGATAACGATACCGCTCATACTGTCCATTGTCCTTCTGGGGCCAATTCTAAAGGATCCCCATGGTTCACTTGCCTTTTGGACATCCATCATTCCTTTCACCTCTCCGGTTGTAATGATGATGCGCATACCATTTGGCGCACCAGTGTGGGAAATAGCACTTTCCATGGTTTTACTGGTTGGAGGATTTATTTTCACTACCTGGCTCGCCAGCAGGATTTACCGCATTGGTATATTTATGCATGGCACAAAAGTAAATTACAAAATTTTGGCCAAGTGGTTTATGATGAAGATATAAAAAAGGAAGCTACCTCAAAGAACTAGAATTGGTCATCTTGAACCGGACTAACGGACAAAAAGGTTTGTTTCAAGATTTGCCAGTAACAGAAAGTCAATCTTTTAGATTCGCAATGACAACCGGAATTAATTTCTCGGCAGCCTCCTTTTTTATTACCGCTTATTTAATAAAAATCTCAACCAATTGAGATGAATTTGTATTCTTAAGTTTGTCAATGGCATTTACCTGATAGGTAATTAAGCCTTTGCGGTTGATAACAACCGGACTTTTGTATTCAACCTTTGCTCCATTATCCAATGTGTAATAGATTCTATCCGCATCAACAACTGCGTCGGAAGCTGCTAAAAAGAGTTTAACACCCTTTGAATATACAGAAATCGGATTTCCTTGTTTTTCATCCAACGAAATCTTTCCAATTGGGGCCATACTCAAAACATCATTAATGACTGGGCCTGTATTATCCACTACCAAAACTAACTCCTTTGTAGCGACATTATTCACATTGTCCGTACCATTGTATTTCAATACAAATACACCTTCCGCATGAATGCTGAAGGGCTCGTCATAAGGTGTTGATGAACCATTGTTCAGATTATAGGAAATGCTTTTTACACCGCTCTCTCCATCCCAAGCGGTAAGCTTAATATTAGTATCACTGGTAATGAATGTCGTATCTCTGGAGAAATATTGATTGCCAATCAGATGGTATTTTATGGTAGGAGCCGTAAGGTCTATATCCACTGAAAGTGTTTTGCTTATTTGGCCGCTTATATTGTTATTCACCTTGTCAGATGCAAAATATTTAACTATGTGGTTTCCACTTGCTCTATCTAGTTTGAAGTTAACATCATAGGCTTCTGGGCTTCCTCCATCTATTGAATATTTGATTTCCTGAACTCCTGCCTTATTATCATTTGCCGTGAGGCTCACTTTAGAGTCTCTTGATATATAAAGTTTTCCATTGTTTGCAGAATACTGTTCTCCCACAACATTGGCATCCGATACTGGAGCAGTACTGTCCAGATAAAACTCAATGAGTTTAGGGACTTCCTGGTTTTTAACATTGTCAACAGCATAATAGCTTATCTTATGATAACCATCTTTTAAAGACGATAATCCGACTTTATCAACAAACCTTGCTTCCTTGCCTTCATCAATTCTATAAATGATCTTGCTTACTCCCGATGCATCATCTTGCGATGATAGCGTTAGGTATGTCCTGGGAGAGAAAACCATTCCAATCTGGTCTCCATGGATTTTATAATCAGTTGCAGGAGCTGTAAGATCCACCCTAAAATCGAACATCTGGATGGGTTCTACATTGCCAACATTGTCTGCAGCATAAAACTTAACATCGTACCGCTTGTCTTGGTCTATTGAAAGTTTGTTGGAATAGGATTGAAATGATTTTCCGTCAATCGAGTAAAAGATGCTTTGAACACCAGAATGAATATCTGCTGAATGGCTAACAACCGTCAGATTTTTTCCATAAAATTGACTTCCTTCATTGTTTTTGTACTTTGGTGCACCTTCAAAAGCCACAGTTGTGACAGGAGCTTTGCTATCTCTATAGACTTCAAACATTAGCTCTTTTTTGGGCTGAATTTGTTTCAAATCCGAATCGGCTGCCCAATTGCTTCTGATGTAATTTACACCTTCAGTATCCAAATACATGGGATTGGTCCATTGACTTTGGTTTTCACTTTGAAGCTGTTGGGCATTGGTGCCCTCTGGGTTATCTGCAACAAATATATACATGGGTTTTTCTCCCTGCCAGTACAGTTTCCCTTCAGAATTTTTGTAAATTTTTTTGGTGGTTTTTGGTGGATCCTGGGCAAAGGCAATCCAGGGAACCAGTGCTAAAAATAGCAAGTTCTTTTTCATAGCTGATAATACGTTTTGATTGGTTAGAGTTAAAAAAATATTTTAATAGAACTTTAAGTATAATTATTAATTTCAATAATTATATATAGTTATCCATATACTTTGGTCGATTATTGGTTCCGTACAATGAATCATTGAATTATTCATAGGACAAAACAAGCACAATACCGTTGTTTGAGATTGATCAATTTTAAGCTAATTACGAATACTTACTGGTACCAGGCCAATTCAAATAATTAGTTTTCATGAATGGCAATGTAGAAGATGTCAGAAAAACAAAAAATGGCATATAGTATACTTTGTATCGAGCCAAGGTGCCAAAGTTAGGAGAGGCATAAGAAAGGATTGCCGACAAGAGAAAGACGTACACCATCACAGCCATAAAATCTTTTGAAAATGACCAATTATGCCATTTTTTGATCCAAATTGCATAGCTGGCAAGGCTGAGAACTAATACATTTTCCAATCCAGATATGACACCTGGAAATGTAAGTTCCTCAGGAAATATCGGTCTAAACAAACCTGAAAATAAAGCAATAAATAGATTGGGTATATAAAACCACTTTGACCTGCTCTCGTCAAAATATACAATCGAGCTCCCACTGGATGATGCAAGTAAGCTAGCTTGGTTTTCTGTTACCACGAAAAACAATCTCAAAGGGTTCAGGTTGTACTGCATCGAAAAGCCCCAAAGTACACCAATCAGGATGATGCCGGACAGAATCCAAAATTTAACTTTCTTACTTGAGTTATATATTGAGTTATTTTTTTCTAAATACCCAACAGCTAACAATATACCAACAAGGGGCAAGAAAACCGCTGCGATGTAATATTTCAATAAAATCAGAAGCCAGGCTGTGATAACAGCGAGCACTATCATCTTGGAATTAATCAATTTTCCAGAATCAAACTTCAGGTATATACCAGAGAGAAAAGTGATAATTCCGAATGCAAGGCTTTCCTTCAACACTCCTGAGGACCAAAACGCAATAGATGGAAAGAATAAAAAAGCCATGGCAGCAGGCAAAGTCAATTGAGGCCATCTTCTGTTTACATTGTTGACAAAAAATACTGCTCCAAAAAAACTGGCCAAGGAGAAATACAAGGAGCAAAGCCAATAGTTTGAGCCAGTAACAACAGTAACAAGGCTGGTAATTTTGATCATTGGCAGGGTACTTCGTTGGCTGTGGGGAATGGATGTTAGAAACACTTCTTTGATTTGCTCAAGAATCGGGCGCTCGGCTAAAATCTTTGCTTGTTCAAAAAAGTAGAAGGTATCTCCACTGCCATAATGATATTTATAGAGCAATCCTATACATAACCCACACACCACTTTCCAAACCAATGCTGGATAAAAGAATTTACCTACTATTGGGTTCTGTAGATTGATGAAAAAATAATGACTCAACCCTCCCAACAAAAGGACATTAAAAAGGCCATATAGAAATATCGACAGAGTCATTTACTATTAATAAGTGCCACCCCAATTTTACAGGAAAGGCACTTCTTTTTGAGACAATAGGTATTGTACAGTTGGATAAGCGCCTGTGATTCAAAAGCATTTTGGCTTTTCAGACCCAAGCCTTCCCATTGGGTAATAATCTTGTTTTTTTCATTTTTGATCCCAGTAAGTAAGTCAATCGCCTGATCCATGAATTTTTGATCGTCAACATGCTGAGCATAGGCTGCCAACAATGGAGCTGTAGTATTTATAATCAAATTTTCAATACTCGCTAAACCTATGGATTTTAGTTTTCTGTCAGTCTCACTCCCAAATGAGTAGTGCGACTGCCAATAATCAGAAACTTTATGCTGCTGCAATTTGACAGCTTGCTTTATACTTTTTGCGTTTAGGAAGCAATCAAAAACATGCGCATTGCTATTGATGAATGCCGCCAACTGAGCCAGGCGGACAGATGGAAAATTTCCAGGTCTCAAGCGTAGATACTTCCAATTCGAATGATGCAATTCATTGCCTTCAAGACTATATTTCTTAGCTAAAAAAGCATACTCATTCATCAATATCAAGTGATAATGATCCTTTGGAGTCTCATCCAGAAAGCCCGCCATCCCAAAAAGTAATGCCTCGACCTGCATCAGGTTTCCGGAGTGCTTCTTCAAAATCTTCAAGGGTAAGTTCTCAGCCAACCTTAGGAATGATTCGCTGTTGATTTTGAAACCATAATTCTTTGCCACGAGTTGATAGGCCGTCTCCTCCCAGTTGCCTTTATTTTTATGCAACAAATCAAACACGAATTGTGACTTATCCTGCAAGCGCTCGATACCCGCTTGCTCTTGCATGGCTACTCTTTCCATACTTTTCAACATGGCAATTTGAGAGGAACAGGGTATTACGTCCGGACTATTAATGAGTTCATTGCAACGTTTCAGAAGGTCTTCTGAAATTCGATTTTTCAATTCGATTGTGGGTATTCTCTTCTTGTCGCTATTGAAGATTGGCTCATCCTCCTGCCACACTACGTGTAGAATTACATTTTCATAAGCTGCATCTTTCTGATGCCCATGCAGCTGCCAATAGCTGCTCGAAGTATGAATCTCAACCTGACCATGCCAGTCGATATTTCCAATCCTGACCTTTGCATTTTCAAAGTCCGGACCTGCATTGCTATTATGTGTCCCAGTGGAATAAATCTGCACCTCCTCCCCTTCTGTCGTCAAAAGCTTGGCCTTATCAAATTGCTGAAATTGCCAGATATAGTGAAGAAAGGATTCTTGCATAGTTGTATTACTTAAACCAAATCCAATTTATCAAGAAAGCCACCGGTTCTTGGTTTAAATGCTTCCATTCTTCTCAGCAAATTGTTTATGCTATCATCATGAAGTAGAAGTTCCAAATCCTCATCTTTCACCAATCCATTTGTATTCATATGCTCAAATAGAGCGATAAGATGATCGAAATAACCATTTACATTCAGCAGTCCAATAGGGTATTTCACTAAACCCAACTGAGCCCACGTCAATATTTCACACAATTCATCCATAGTACCAAAACCTCCCGGCAAGGCAATAAATCCTTCAGACAATTGAGACATTTTCATTTTTCGCTCGTGCATCGATTCTGTCTGGTAAAGCTCATCTGCATCGGTATTGGTGATTTCTACTTTGTCCAAAAACTTGGGGATAACACCAATGACATTCCCTCCGGCATCTGCACAACCATTAGCGACTGCTCCCATCAAACCAACCTTCGCTCCGCCATAGACCAGGCTAATTTGCCGCTCTGCTAAAGCAGCCCCAAGTTTGACCGCCTGAGCCTCAAATAAAGGGTCATTTCCCATCGATGATCCGCAGAATACA
Organism: Cyclobacteriaceae bacterium; assembly: GCA_049115735.1. Taxonomy (GTDB): domain Bacteria; phylum Bacteroidota; class Bacteroidia; order Cytophagales; family Cyclobacteriaceae; genus CAXBNB01. Next base: position 119,885 of record JAGDZP010000014.1, read on the forward strand.
CAAATACTCTTCATAAATAAGTTTGGAGTGAAAATATGATCTCAATAAACACATATTGTTGTTAATTTACAATTCAAAATTCACATCTCAACCTAAGTATTTGATAATTGGAAAAATCATTCTCCTTTGAAACCCCTGCCCTTTTGCATGCCATATTCGACAATGTAATAGACGGCATAATCGTAATCGACAGAAAAGGGATCGTGCGATCAATGAACCCTGCTGCCGCTAAATTATTTCTATACGACCCAGAAGAGGTTATTGGTGGCACCATCAACAACCTTATGCCAGAAGGTTTTGCCAGGATGCATGACACCTATCTCCAAAACTACCTCGATACTGGTGAGAAAAAGATTATCGGTATTGGTCGTGACGTTGTGGGCTTGAAAAAAAATGGCGTGGAATTCCCATTTTACCTCAGTGTAGCTCAAATCAAAGTAAATGGAGACATCCACTTCTGTGGCGTAGTACATGACCTCACCGAGATACAAGAATCGCGTAGAAAAATAGAGAACCATGCCCGAGAGCAGGAAAAGGAAATCGAAAAGAGGACCAAGGAATTGGCCTCTGCCAACAAAAAGCTGGAGAAAATCAACCTGGAACTCAAAAAGGCTCAGACCGATACATTAATTGCGCTTGAAAAAGAGATGCAACTGAATGAACTCAAAACACGCTTCGTAACTACTGCCTCACATGAATTCCGCACTCCTCTCAGTACAATATTGTCCTCCATATCCCTGATATCAAGATACAATACGGGTGAATCGAGTGAGAAGGCCCAAAAACATATTTCCAGGATCAAATCCGCGGTAAATAACCTAACGCATATCCTTACGGATTTTCTCAACTACGAACGATTGCAGGAGGGTAAAATACCTTTTGAACTTTCTGAATTTAACATCAAGGTATTGAGTAATGAAGCAATCAACAACATGCAATCGATCCTCAAACCCGGGCAGGAAATAATCTTTGATTCCTCAGAGTTACTGTCAGAAGAAGTTTTACTAGACAAGCAAATCATTCGAAACATGACCCTCAATTTACTTTCTAATGCCTCCAAATATTCGAAGGAAGATAAGTTTATATATTTCACGATTAAATCAAATGAGAAAACCTTGACCTTATCCATTCGAGATGAAGGAATAGGAATCCCTCAAAGAGAACAGACTAATATTTTCACACGATTTTTCCGTGCAAAAAATGCAGAAAACACCCAGGGAACCGGTTTAGGTCTTAACATTGTAAAAAAATATGTGGAGATATTGAACGGAGAGATTAAATTTAAAAGCGAGGAAAACGTAGGAACCGAGTTTATTATTAAATTGCCCACCTCAACAAGCAACTGATGGTTAAGATATTACTGATAGAGGATAATCCCGAAATGAGGGAGAATATAGCAGAAATACTGGATCTTTCTGACTATAAGGTGATCACCGCCGAAAATGGAAAAATTGGGGTAGAGCTGGCAAAAAAAGAATTGCCAGACCTGATCATCTGTGATATCATGATGCCTGAATTGGATGGATTCGGAGTTTTACGCGTTCTGGCCAAACTGCCATATACTGCTTCTATTCCTTTTATCTTCCTTACTGCTAAAACAGAAAAAGAAGACTTTAGAAAAGGGATGACCCTTGGTGCTGATGATTACATAACTAAACCTTTCGATGATATCGAATTACTGGACGTAATTGAAACAAGACTCAGAAAACATCAGTTATTCAAAAAGGATTATACTCCCAATATCGAAGGACTGAATGAATTCATCGATGAGGCGAGGGGCATGAACCAACTCAACCGCCTCTCGGAGGAAAGAGCGCTGAGGAAGTATAAGAAGAAAGAGATTATATTCTATGAAGGCAACCTGCCCCATGGACTTTATTTTATTAACTCCGGTAAGGTAAAAACCTATAAGACCAATACGGACGGAAAGGAATATATCACCGGACTGTATAAAGAAGGAGACTTTATTGGCTACATGTCTTTATTGGAGGAAACTGTATATAATGAATCAGCCATGACCCTGGAGGAGTCAGAAATCTGTACTATACCAAAGCAGGACTTTTTCAACCTGCTGAGTAGTAATCGGGATGTAGCTAATAGGTTTATAAAAATGATCTCCAACAACTTGATGGAAATTGAAGAACGCCTACTCAAATTAGCTTACAATTCTGTGCGTAAAAGAGTGGCTGAGTCTCTGATCTATTTGAAGAAAAAATTCTCAGAGGAAGGGCAGGACAGTTTTGAAATGAACATTTCTAGAGAAGATTTGGCCAACATAGTTGGTACATCTCCGGAATCTGTCATTCGTACATTATCCGACTTTAAGGATGAAGCACTGATTGAAATCAAAGCCAGTAACATAAAGATTCTCGACCCTGAGAAGCTTGCGAATATGAAAAACTAACCTTCCATTTCCTGGAATATATCAATGTTGGTGATGTGGCTATCAGTGGATACCTTTGCGCCCCACAAATCTACACTACAATAGAACACAGCTGATGGCTAAGGCGAAACTAGCAGAAGAGGAAAAGCGGTCTCTCAACAAAAAAAATCTACAAAAGCTTCTTGGTGTATTTCGTTACATTTTGCCCTATCAGGCAAGATTTATCATCGGTTTTGTCCTATTGGTATTTTCTAGTTTTTTGCTTTTGGCCTTTCCATTTATAGCCGGAAAACTAATAGATGCAGCATCAGGGACACTAGATTGGGTATTCAATGAAGTGAATCAGATTGCCATCTTACTACTAGCTATTTTGTTTGTCCAGAGCATTTTATCATTTCTACGGGTCTATCTATTCGCCCAGGTTAGTGAGCAAGCCATGTCTGATGTGCGAAAGTCTCTTTTTGAGCGGATTGTGTACCTGCCCATTTCATTTTATGACAAGACAAGAACAGGTGAGTTAATGAGCAGAATTTCCTCAGATGTCACACTGCTACAAACTACCTTTTCAACCACACTAGCTGAAGTAACCAGACAGTTGGTTACGTTGGTCGTAGGCGTTATCATCATATTTTTTACGACTCCATCGCTTAGCCTATTCATGCTGGCCACCTTTCCATTCCTGATCATTTTAGCTATGATTTTTGGAAAGAAAATCAAAAAGCTATCAAAAGATACCCAGGAAGAACTAGCCAGGTCATCTACCATAGTTGAAGAAACGCTCCAGGCTATCCTGACCGTGAAGACTTTTACGAACGAGCTGCTGGAAATTGCACGCTTTAAATCCAGTCAATCCAAAGTCGTATCTAAAGCCATAGCCACTGCAAAATACCGAGGAGGTTTTATTTCCTTCATCATTTTTGGTATGCTGGGTGGCATGGTAGCCATTATGTGGTTTGGTGCTACGGAACTCCAAAAAGGAAACATCCAAATGGGTGAGCTGATGTCTTTCTTCTTTTATACAGCCTTTATCGGTGGATCGATAGCAGGGCTTGGTGATATGTATGGCCAGGTTCAGAGAGCAATTGGAGCTTCAGAACGCATACTAGAAATATTGGATGAAGTGCAGGAAGAAGTTCAATCAGACGAAAGTGAATTAGCCCTGCAAGGAAATATTAGCTTCGAAAATGTGGAATTTGCCTATCCTTCAAGAAAAGAATTTGAAGTAATTAAAAAAGCAAGCTTCAATATCAAGAGTGGAGAAAAAGTAGCTTTCGTGGGAACGAGCGGAGCTGGCAAGTCGACATTGATCCAATTGCTTTTGAGGCTTTATCCTATTGATAAGGGGAATATTAAAATCGACGACACTGACGTCACCAACTATGAACTCAGCGCCTATCGGAAAAACATCGGGCTCGTTCCGCAGGAAGTAATATTATTCGGAGGCTCCATAAGAGAAAATATTGCCTATGGTAATCCAAATGCTTCTGAGGAAGAATTAAAAGTAGCCGCTCAAAAGGCCAACGCACTAGATTTCATCCAATCTTTCCCTGATGGCTTAGAGACACTAGTGGGTGAACGCGGCGTAAAACTTTCGGGAGGTCAGCGTCAACGCATCGCCATAGCCCGAGCAATTCTTAAAGATCCGGCCATCCTGGTACTGGATGAAGCGACTAGTTCCTTGGATGCTCAATCCGAGAAGGAAGTTCAGGACGCCCTCAACCAGCTCATGAAAAACCGCACAACCATCATCATTGCCCACCGCCTGGCCACTATTCGCCAGGTCGATAGGATTTATGTGCTGGAAAATGGAGAGATCATTGAGACTGGAAATCATCAGGAATTGTCCTCAAAAGTAAACGGTGTATATGAGAATTTGGTAAGGTTGCAGTTTAGCGAGGCATAGCAATCAAACAATTCGACAAGTCCTCAAAGTAAAAATACTAATTCTCTTGCCATCGAATTAATAATATTCAGATCAGCTAATGAAGAACAGGAAAGAAAATATTATTTGCCTACCACATAAAAAGCACCCCAATAATTTGGATGAGGGAAATCTTCCTGAAGCTTCATTTGTGCTTGTCTCAAGGCTATTCTCGGATCGTTGGAAAGGAGGTAATCTTCGTAAAAATAGGTCATAAGCTGTTGTGTGGCAGTGTCATCTACTTTCCAAAGACTGATGATCACGTTGGCAGCACCAGCTACCTGAAAGGCACGTTGAAGGCCATACACGCCTTCTCCATCCACTACCTTGCCTTTGCCCGTTTCACAAGCGGAAAGAACTACCAATTTATTGTCCAGTAAATTAAGTTGGGCAATTTCCTTTGCGGTGATGATCCCGTTTTCCTCTTCCATTCCAGCCGCCTCTTTGATGTTGGCGAGGAGCAAACCAGAATGTGTCAACGGATCATCGTTAAGCACATCGTCTGTGGATTCTTCAAAAAAACCATGTGTAGCGATATGCACAATATCGGCAGAAGCAATGCCTTTTAATTGACCTTCATGGGCGGCTTCAGATATGAAGGATTTTGAATCTACTCCTGAAGAAGCCATTAATGCATTGATATTGGCTATTTCAGTTTTGGTGCCGGGCAAGTCACTAACCCCAGAGCTAAAAATATCACGATATACGCTAGACCTCTGTTCATCTGTAGAGGAAGTATCTGCCTGAGTATTGAAATTTGGGAACCCGAATAAAATAGCGTCATTTGGTTTCTCATTTGAGGACTGGCGATCGAGAAGCTCTTTCGTATTTCCCACTATTTCAATGTTCGATTCATTGATCACAAAATTCAAGGTATTTGGGTTATAGAGCGTATTGAGGTTGAGTAAATGATATGCTCCATCTGACGAAATGTAGATTTTGTTATAAGTAGACAACTTTTCAGCGATCGGTTTCCAGAAATAGCCGTACGACAATTTATCTTCCAATTTATATTTCATATTGTTTTTATAAACATTGAAATATTTGGAGTCCATCAAGAACCCTTCCTCAAGTTTCACATACTTCGGAAAGTCAGTAGTTTTATTATCAATGATCAAAGCCAGATAGTCAATATTCTCTTTTTCAATGGCATTTTTTTCAAAGTTGAAATGCTTTACCCTAATTATTTCTACGGCCACTTCCCCATCCTTCAAAGTAGCAGCTACATCATTCCAGGTGACCTCCGTATTGTCCGTGGAAATTTTAGGTAGGGCGTTTAAATATCGCTCATACTCTTCTCCGACGATTTTGAGGCTATCCAAATAGACCCTTTTCGACCCTTCATTATTGTATTGCTCTAGCTTAGCAATTTCTTCATTGATATAAGTCCATTTTTTATATACTTGTTGAACATTTGGGTCGCTGTGATTTATTAGTGAATTCCGGAGTTTCATGCTTTCATTCAGTAGCATTGACTTTGTTTTGACATGCGTGTTATATAGCTCCCCCGCATATTCCGGATGTTGATCCAGCTCACCAGTAAGAAATGAAAAGTATGCCCCGAGCTGACCTTTGATAGTGTTATAATATTCCAACCGTTCCTTTTCACTTAGGTAAGGAAAATACTCATCCAGGACATGAAAATAGTCTGACATGGACCGCTTGAAATATTCCAATGATTTGTCCTGATTCCCATTTTGCAGGTTTGTGCAGGCTAGATTGTAAAGGGATGTAATCGTAAATTGATTGTAAGGCCCGAGTATTTTATTTTTTGATTCATAGGACTGATCAAAAAGCTTTTCCGCGCCATTGTAATCTTTCTTGGCCAACAGCACCATGCCCAGATCGTTCTGGGTCAGACTTAGATCGAAGTTATTCGTGCCCAGAGATTTTTTTTGAGAGGTCAAAACCTCCTTCAATATGCTTTCGGCCTTGTCGTATTGGCGGCCCTTCAAATATGCCGAACCGAGGCTTTGTTTCAACCTAAGGAAATCACGATTATCCTCACTTACGAGGGGCTTCCTTATTTCATAAGACTTTGATAGGTATTGAATGGCCTTTTTATGATCACCAGAGGATGTTAGTAGCACCCCGGCCACTTGAAGAGAAAAAGAGTATTCATAACTATTTTCACCATGAAGCTTCAAATCATTGGCTAGTACAAAATCGATGAGTTGTGATGCTCTAAACCCACGGCCCGTTTGGATATACAGGCCAGTCATATTGGAAACGATAGTGGTAGCCACATCATTCTCCAGACCATGTTTGTTTTGATGCAGGTTTAGTGCCTGTTTAAACAGTGCTTCGGCTTTGTCATATTCGCCCATAGTAGCCAACAGTACCCCTATCTGATTCATGGATTTAATTACGTCATCAAAATATAGTTTCTTATTAGATTCATAGAAGCTTAGCGCACGTTGCGCGTAGGTTTCTGATTCCGAATATTTCCCAACTTTCATTAGATAGTCAGAATAGTTGCTGTCAAATAAAGACTGCATCTCTCCTTTCCTTTGACCACTGAGTTTTTCGATTATTCGGAACGCTTTTTTGTATGTGCCATTGGTATTTCGGTAGTCTGCCAGCTCGGTAAATGCCAGGGTGAGGTAGTTGAGCGAGTAGATATATGCATCACTTTTTTCTCCATAATGAGCTTTGGTGGATTTTTCATTTTCTATCAGAAAGGGAATACTTTCAGTATAATTCTGAGAATTCACATAGGCTAATGACAGTCCTTCTAATGCATAAACCCGGCTAATTCTATCAATACTGTCTTCTTCCACCAGGTATTCCAGCATGGTTTTGAGATGTAATACTGCTCCGTTATAATTCCCCTCGTTAAATTCTGCATTTCCAAGATCACGATGATAGTAAGCGATTAGGTTTCGGTACTCTGATTTCTTTTCTGGAAACTTCTTTAGCAGCTTTTCTAGGTATTTGTACCCTTCAGCATATTGGCTAAAGTCTCGTTCCAACACAATCAGGTTCTCAAGGATTACCCAATAGCTGGGTGACTCTTCGTTTAAGTATGAAAGAGCTTTCTCGTAAAATTCTTTGGCGAGCTCATAGTTATCTTGCTGATAAGCACAAATAGCAGCTTTATTATATGTTTGGAAAATGTTACTTCCAGCAGCATTCTGATAAGCTTCATTTTCTAGTAAATAAGCAAAAACATTCAGTGCCTCTTCAAATTGACTATTGACTTCATAGGACAAAGCAAGGTTTTCGACACAGGCGATATAATCTTGTCCATTTTCCCCCTGCACCTTTTCAAAAATGGGAATGGCAACATTGTAGTAGGTTGCAGCAGTCTCATAATTTTCACCCGTATATAGGCGCATACCCACTTGATTGAGAATGTAAGCGTAGTTGTATGCAGCATTTTCCTCTTCTGCTTCATAAGCGGATTTGGCTACTTCTACAGCTTTGTTTAAAGTAGAAAATGCTTGAGTGTATTGTTTATGATCCCAGTAATAGGTGCTACTATCGAGGAGAACCTGTAGGTCTTGAGAATAAGATTTGGAGAGGGAAACCAGAAAAAATACGAAGAAGAATATTTTTTTCATATTCATGTTCAATTAGTTCTTAAGAGGAGTTTCATTGAGTAAGACAACTTCGTTTCGTTCTTATTGACGTCTTCCTTAAGCCGTCAACACAATGAGGCTTCTCGAACCGATCTGCTAAATGAGTTTCAAATTACTATACTAAAATAGCCCAGGCATTTTACTTCAACTTTTCAGCAACACTTGCCTTCAATTCTTCAAAGCCACTTTGATCTGCCAGGTTGTAGGCATTTTGATAATATTCCTTTTCCTTGGATGAGTCCTCACTCCAGGCTTGTGCAAGATAAATCCATGCATTGGCCTGATACCATTGATCATAGCCAGTCATTGCTATTTCTGTAACCATGGTTGCGGCATCCCTTGCTTCTTTCATATTTCCGACTGCATTCGCTGATTGGGAATACTGCGAAAGAAACATAGCTCCATAAGATGACAGGTATTTTTTTTGATTGATTTTAGTCAGAAATTCCAGGCCTCTGCTGAGCACTTTGAATGACTGTTCATATTGGCCTGTAAGATAATAGTGCTCTCCCAGAAGAGTAATTGTGTGGATGATCGGAACTACACTCGTTTTGTTATTTTCGGCCAGAAATTCGATAGCTCTTCGAAGCACCGGCAGGTATCCTGTAGAATCGTTCACGGTATAAAAGTAAGTGCCTATGGTATAGGCTGCATGAAAGCCTAAGACCTGTTGTGCCTCTGGTGCAGCACCAAAGCCCTGAAGTGTCTTTTTAAAACTCTCCCTAGCTCCTTCCACATCACTTCCGTTAAGTTTCTCTACTCCCTCGGTGAAATCTCCAGCTATGGCCTCCCAGCTCTTATTCCTGCCTTCCAAATTGTTTATTACATTGTTGTAATCTGATGTTAGAGTTGTTACATCCAGGCCTCCATCTTCCATTTCAGTAATGTCTGATTTAAAGCCTTTGATAGATTCGTCATCCGTTAACCAGACCGAAGCATCTAAAAGTATCTTTCCTGTTTCTTTCTGATCCACTGCATACATCACATAGGCGAGGATAAGGTTTGACCCAAAATAAAGCTTATCTATATCATATGCCGTGAGTGCGTGCTCTGCTGCATTCTCAAAATCCTCACCCAGTAAGTAACACCAGCTTACTTGTATATGAGTATTGACATTAGTTGGTTGCTCCACCAGTAAAGGCTGATAAGCCTCAAGGGCCTCAGTATACTTTTTTGCTTTTACAAGCTCGTAGGTTTCATTCCAGCGTGTGTCAAAATCGTCTTGTGCACATACTTTGGAAACGAACAACAGGACTATAAGTAGAGTTAGAATCTTTTTCATAGCCTGCAAATTAGTCTTGATTACAAGAAGCTGCTATACCCCATTGATGGTATATTCCTATTTGAAATTTAAAGAGTAATTAATGAAGATTATGAATTATTCTCAAAAGTATATGGTGTATATGAGAATTTGGTGAGGCTACAGTTTAGCTAGGTTGGATCATTGTTTTAGGCTTGGTTCAGCCGGAAAGCCATTGAGATCAATCTCGTTCATCCATTAGAATAATACCACCAGACCATCTAATTGCTCGGGGGTAAAATCATATTTGACTATCATTCTTCACCTTAGCCCCCAACCATTGGGTGCCGTAAGTACCGTTCTGATATAGACCTCTCCTTTTCGAGAGTAAACTCTGGTGAGCTCCGGTGTATAGTAAGCCCCCTCGCCCATTAGTGTATGGCATCACATACAGTTGTTCTCTTGCCACAGTCAAGGAATGCACGGCATTCATCATTTCATAAACTGATAAAGCACAAAATTTCATTGAACAAATAGCAATCTGCCCCGTTGCAGAACTGAGATAATTGAGAATTGCATCTCGAATTGATAACTTTGCAATGGAAGTTTATTTTAATCCATCATTATATGTATTTACCATTTGAAGATATGCCCTCTACAGCAAGGGTCTGGATATACCAAGCTGATAGAAGTTTGAGTACAGGGGAAGCAGAACAAATAAAAGAGCAAGCAACAACCTTCTTGCAGGAATGGGCGGCACATGGCAGTCCATTAAAAAGTTCTTTTAAAATATTTCATGATAAATTTCTCATGATCACCGTGGATGAAAGCTTTAATATGGCAAGTGGTTGTTCTATAGATGCTTCAGTAGCTCTAGTCAGAACCCTCGAAAAAGAATTAAGCATAGACTTTTTTGACAGAACGAAAGTTTGCTTCCTGCTTAATGGAGAAGTATTTCAGAGTCCAATGACCGATTTGAAAGAACTAATTACTCAAGGGAAAATCGACGAAAAATCGATCACCTTCAACAATCTGGTCGCTACACTTGGAGAATTCAAGAATAATTGGAAAGTTGCGGCTGAGGAAACCTGGCTCAAGAGATATTTTTAGGATAAGGGGATTCTCCGGTTTTATTGTTAGTTTAATGACCAAAAAAGAAGTCTATTGGCGATGAATAGTGAATTGATGCAAAAAGTACTGGTTTTACTTGCGGTGGCGATTGTTGGTGCATGTAGCTCTGCAAAAAAAGCAGAGAAAAGCTTTATAAATGGGGAGTATAATTCAGCCATAGAAATTTACAAAAAGGCAGTAAAGCCTGATGACCCAGAGTCGAACTTTAAATTGGCTGAAGCTTACAGAAGATCCAACCGACTGGACGAAGCTGAGCCATTTTACTATGCATCTCTAAATGCCGGCATTCAGGAAGAAAGTGCCAACTATTACTATGCTGCATCTTTAAAGGCCAACCATAAAATGGATGAGGCCAAAAAGGCTTTGGAAGCTTACCTAAACAAAGGGCAAGATGAAAAAGTGATTAAAATGGCTCAAAAAGAGCTATCCAATATTGAGGAACATAAGTCCGTCAAGGAGAAGGTGAATTACTTCAGAGTAAAAAACCTGGAAGCAATCAACACACCAAGCGCAGAATACTCACCTATCTACAATAATGGTTTCTTGTACTTTACATCCAACCGCAATGGTGGAAAGATCTACAAGACCACTGGAACACCTTTTACAGATATTTACAAAGTAAAAACCAAAGGCGCCAAAGTGGACTTGGCAACACTTGCTCCATTACCTGAGGTTATCAACGACCCAAACATCAATGAAGGCTCCATTACCATGTCCAAAGATGGGTCATCGGTGATCTATGCCAAAGGAAACAATGGAAAATACTCCGGCACTGATGAAGTAGACCTTTATTTCACAAGAGTACGTAACGGTCGATGGTCAAGACCGAGGATCATTAACATCAGTCGCCGCGACTCATGGGATTCATCCCCAGCACTTACACCTGATGGTAGAACTTTGTATTTCGCATCCAACAGGCCAGGTGGTTTCGGTGGTGTGGATATTTACTCAGCCAGGTTGAACCGGAGAGGCAGATGGGTGGACGTTAGAAACCTTGGTGAGAAAGTAAATACTCCGGGCAATGAGATGTTTCCGTTCGTAGCACCTGATGGGCAACTGTATTTTTCCTCAGACGGACACCCAGGCATGGGTGGATTAGACATTCTAATAGCACACCGTGAGAAAGGTACCCTGACAGTAGAGAATCCCGGTGAACCCATCAATTCCAGAAAAGATGATTTTGGGCTATACCTGTTTAATGAAACCAGAGGATTTTTCACATCAAACAGAAAAGGAGGTAAAGGTGATGATGACATCTACACTTTCGTCAATAGCGATCCAAACCTTAAAATTGTCAACTATTTCTTGTCAGGCACTACAGTAACTCCAGACACACTTTCTGGTGGATTTAAACCACTTTCTAGTACCAAAGTAATGTTGATTGATGAACAGGGAGAGGTGATCGATGAAGTCTTCACGCAAGCCAATGGTAAATACGAGTTCAGGGTTTATCCTGAAGAAAATTATAACCTACTTGCAGAAAAAGAAAACTACTTCACCACAAGAAAGGCATTTACAACCGTCGGTAAGTCTGTAGACAGAACAAAGCTGGAAAAAACAGTGACCAATGTAAACTTCACCATGGACCTACCGCTTGATCCTATCATTTTGGAAAAACCGATTCTGGTGGAAAACATCTATTATGATTTAGATAAATACGACATCAGGGCCGATGCTGCGCTCGAACTGGACAAGCTAGTCGTGATGATGAACGACAACCCTGAGATTACTATTGAATTGAGTTCTCATACCGATGTGAGGGCAGATCATGATTACAATATGAGATTGTCTCAAAATAGAGCCAAGTCCGCTGTTGACTACATCGTTTCTAATGGTGTGGAATCCAGAAGGCTGATACCGAAGGGATACGGCGAAACCCACCTCATTATCAAGGACGCCAAGACTGAGGAAGAACACCAGGTAAACCGTAGAACAGAATTCAAGGTTACTAAGTACAGAAAGAGAAAACCTGAACTAGAAGAGGTGGTGCTGGAAGAGGGTGAAACAAAAACCGAGGTGGTGGAAGAAGATGATGATACCGATCGCTACTTCACCGAAGACGATAACTAATTTCAGTTTTCAAACTCTTCAAATAAAGTGGTGGCTTCTTTGGAGAATTTTTTCGTGACAGTCTGCTCTTTGTTATAAATTCTCAGCAAATTCATCTGATCATCAAACTTCTCCATGAGGATTTTATTCATCACAGATATTGATTTGAGTTTTCTCACATTCACGATCTCCATATAGCAATACACCACGTCACCTTCCGGCTCAAAACCTACAAACCTCAATTCGTTTTCTTTTCCATTCACACCCACCCTAAATCTTTGAAAAAGATAATTCTCGATCATTCGTCCAAGGGATTGTTCATCTTTTGTGTTTAAAATATCAATCACTCCGCCATCTGAGCTGTCTCTTAGGGCTTCTTCCAGATCGTTGATAAATAAACGGTGGGTCATTTCGAGTGCCTTGCTATTTTCATCAAATTCAATCTCACACACCGAAATGTGAAAATCATGGGCTGAAAAACCACTCAGACAAATGAAAAGAAGGGTCAAATAATTTAGCACAAGTCTTAAGGCTTATAGATTTAAGTTTGCTTATCAATAATAATTCCAAAATTAGCTATATTTTTCTCTTTCAAATCAGACAAGTGCACTGACCAATGACAATACAAGAACTTCTTAATTTCACCTTAATCAAAACTGAGCACATGAGTGTCAGTGTATATAATGTGCTCATCAGCATTATTATCTTTCTTGTCACGGTCATTCTACTCAAAATCATCAAGCGAGTTTTTCAAGGGTTTATCGATCGGGACAAGCTTGATAGGAGTACAAGTTGGTCTATCTTTCAAATGGTGAAATACTTCATTTGGGTAATTGTCACCGTTTTGATTCTTGAGAGCCTAGGGATGGAAATTTCCATATTGTTGGCCAGCGTGGCGGCCTTGCTCGTTGGTGTTGGGCTTGGAATCCAACAGCTCTTCAATGACCTGGCGTCAGGGATTATTTTGTTGATAGAAAGAAAGCTTAAAATTGATGATGTCATACAACTGGAGGATGGCGAAGTAGGCAGAGTCACTCATATTGGCCTCCGCACCTCAGAGATCAAAACCAGGGATGATATCATTATGATCATTCCCAATTCAAATTTTGTCAACAACCGCATTATCAATTGGAGTCATGTGGATCAAAACACACGCTTTCATGTAAATGTTGGGGTGGCGTATGGCAGCAATCCAGAGAAAGTCAAAGATTGCCTTGTCAGTTGTGTCAAAACACATGAACAGGTCTCCAAAGAGCCTGAACCATTTGTAAGATTTAATGATTTTGGAGATTCATCCTTAGACTTTCAGATTTTCTTTTGGGTGAAAAATTCTTTTATTGTGGAGCGCACAAAAAGTGACCTGAGGTATTTAATCTATGCAGAATTCGATAAAAACGGCATTGAAATTCCATTTCCTCAGAGAGACCTTCATATCATTGACAAGAAAAGTATATTATAAGAATGGGAGAGTTTGGTATTTATTTTGAATTGGGAAGAGAGCATATTCTAGACATCAATGGATATGACCATATTCTATTCGTTGTGGCCCTCAGTGCCGTCTATCAACTTAGCGATTGGAAGAAAGTTTTGATACTGGTGACCGCCTTTACCATTGGGCATTCCCTAACACTAGCACTGGCGGTATTGGATGTCGTTCAGGTTAATAGAGGGCTGATTGAATTTTTAATTCCCGTTACAATATTCATTACAGCTTTCACGAACATTCTAAAAGGAGAGCATTCAGCCAATAGAAATATTCAGCTGAACTACCTCTTTGCATTGTTCTTTGGATTGATTCATGGTCTTGGGTTTTCCAATTATTTAAAAAGTATCCTTGGCAAGAGTGAAGAGTTAGTCACACAACTATTCGCTTTTAACGTTGGGCTAGAAGTTGGTCAAATATTTGTTGTAGCTTCCACCCTGATAATAGGACTGATCGTAACACAGATACTAGGCAAAAGTAGAAGGGACTGGAATCTGGTCATTTCATCAGCAGTAGCGGGTGTTGCTGTAGTTTTGATGATTGAGACCTGGAATTGGTAAAATAAAATGAAATACATTGTAGCAATATGGATGTTATTGGTTCCTGCTCTTCTTAGTGCGCAGGGGCAATGGAAACAGAAATTTGAGCAGCTTGGCCCTTTGCTGCCTACTGCGAATACCTATCGAACAGCTTCCGGGGCACCAGGTAAGGACTACTGGCAACAAAAGGTCGACTATCAAATAGATGTAACACTAAATGACAACAATCAATCCATTGAAGGTGAGGAAACCATTAGTTATCACAACAATTCACCAGACGATTTAAGCTATCTCTGGCTGCAACTCGATCAAAACGTAAGAGCTAAAGACTCAAACACACCACTTACCGAGCGGAAAGCCATGGCTACAAAGCTTTCAGGAAGACGACTACAGGCACTCACTTATGACCTTTCTTTCGACGGAGGGCATAAAATCTTAAGCATAACTGATTCTAATGGTCTACCTCTCCAATACACCATTAACAAAACCATGATGAGGGTGGATCTGCCCCAGCCTTTAAAGTCTGGTGAGCAATTCAGGTTCAATGTAAAATGGAAATACAATATCCAGGATAGAATGCCTATAAAGGCTCGCTCAGGCTATGAATATTTTCCTCAAGATGGAAACTATTTGTATGCTATTGCTCAGTTTTTCCCTCGCCTAGCTCCCTACGATGATATGGAGGGGTGGCAAAACAAGCAATTCCTTGGGCAGGGAGAGTTTGCGCTGGAGTTTGGTGATTATGAAGTGAGACTGACAGTACCAGCTGACTTTATGGTGGCCGCTACCGGTAGTTTGTTAAATGCTGAAGATGTGCTCAGCTCAGAAGAGTTAGAACGACTAGACGAAGCTAAAAAATCCTTTGACAAACCTGTTTTTATTAGAACGGAGCTAGAAGCAACAAGAAACGAATCCAGTCGATCTACAGAAACAAAAACGTGGCAATTTCAAGCTGAGAATGTCAGGGATTTCGCATTCGCATGTTCCAGAAAGTTCATTTGGGATGCTCAAGCCGTCAAGTTAAATACCACAGAAACCATGGCCATGTCATTCTATCCCAAAGAGGGCAACCCATTGTGGGAGCAGGAATCAACCAAAGCCGTAGTAAATACCTTAAAAAACTACTCGCATTTTACTATAGACTACCCCTACCCTGTCGCTATCTCGGTGCACACGGCCAGTATCGGAATGGAGTATCCAATGATCTGCTTCAATTGGGGCCGACCAAGAGACGATGGCCACTATAGTGAAGCTCAAAAATGGAGCATGATCGGTGTAATCATTCATGAAATTGGTCACAATTATTTTCCCATGATTATCAACTCCGATGAACGACAGTGGACATGGATGGATGAAGGCATCAATTCGTTTATCCAGTCAATGACAGAAAGCAAGTACTATCCGGCAAAACCCAAATCCCGTGGTAGAGCTGATCTGATCGTTAATTATATGAAAAGTAACCCGAATGGAATGCGACCAATTATGGTGAGCGCTGAGAATATTTTACAACTTAGCAACAACGCCTATGGAAAGCCATCTGCGGCACTTAACATACTCAGGGAAGTCATCATGGGGCCAGAGTTATTTGATCATGCGCTGAAAACCTACTCAGAACGATGGGCATTTAAACGCCCCAGCCCGGCAGACTTTTTTCGTAGCATGGAGGATGCATCTGCCGTTGACCTTGATTGGTTTTGGCGAGGGTGGTTCTACTCTACTGACAATGTTGACATAGGGTTAGACAAGGTCAAATGGTATAAAATGGACGTTCCTGTGAGTCAATTAGAGAACAAACCAAAAAGGTCTAGAAACAAAAAAATTTCCAACGGCAATTCCACTGAAAATGAATTTACCTTCAGTGATGAGCCTGAAAAATTCACCTTTAAAAACACAAACTCAGCCGAGTATAGAGAATTTAGGAATCGACTGGATGATGATCAAATCAAACTGGATAATGCGGAAAGGAATTTTTACGAACTTACCTTCACCAACAAAGGAGGACTTGTAACGCCTATCATATTAGAATGGACTTTCAAGGATGGCACATCAGAACGAGAGTATCTACCAGCAGAAATATGGAGAAAGAATGAAGAGTTGGTAGTCAAGGTGTTTGCAAAGGACAAGGAGGTGACCAATATTGTAATTGACCCGGATAAACAAACTGCCGACACCAATACGGAGGATAATATTTTCCCAAGGAAGATCAAAAAGACCAGATTTGATAGTTATCCTCGCAATTAGCACTTTACTGACAAAATACACTGAAAAAAATGTCGAATGATAGAATTTGAAGCATAGACATAGCAGTAACCTTTGTTAAATTCGAATTAAAAATAATCGCAACTATTACACACACATCATGAAAAAACATAATGTTTCTCGCCGTTCATTTCTAAAGTCAACAGCAGCGCTGGCTTCTATCTCCATTGTTCCAAGGTACGTACTAGGTGGAGCAGGTTTCATTGCACCAAGTGACAAAATCACTTTTGGTGTAATTGGCACAGGTAAACAATCTATTGGCCTGGCCAAAAGGTTTGGTGCCCTGGATGAAGCCATGGTTGTGGCAGCAAGCGACGTGCAGCAATCACGCTACGACAACTTCAAAAACATAGTAGAAAAGTTTTATAGCGAAGAAAAAGGAACGTCACTGTCACTTCGGAGCTACCCGATGTTTGAGGAGCTCCTCGATCAAAGTGATATTGATGCAGTAATCATCGCTACTCCTGACCATTGGCATGCCAATCCAACTATAATGGCAGCTCAAAAAGGTAAGGATATTTATTGTGAAAAGCCACTCTCCCACACTATCGAAGAAGGAAGACTGATGGTAGATGCAGCAACCAAATACAAGCGAATTTTACAGACAGGAAGTATGCAGCGATCCAGGGAAGGATTTAGGAATGCCTGCGAACTGGTTAGAAATGGATATCTGGGAGAACTGAAAAAAGTAATAGTAAGTGTAGGCGATCCTGCCGTGAAATGTGATCTGCCCAAAATGGATACACCTGCCAACATAGATTGGGATAGGTGGATTGGCCCTGCAAAGATGCGATCATGGCACCCTAAAATTTGTCCATCTCTCGAACAAGACTCCTGGGCTATGTGGAGAGAATATGAAGAGTTTGGTGGAGGTATCTTATCAGACTGGGGTGCCCACATGTTTGATATCGCTCAGTGGGGAATGGGTACGGATGATACCGGACCTGTGAAAATAATCCCTCCAACTGACAAAGGTGCAACCAGGGGTTGTCGTTTCATCTATGAAAATGGTCTTGAGATGGTACATGAAGACTTTGGACGAGGATGGGCAGTTCGCTTCATTGGTGAAGAAGGTGAATTGGACGTTAGCCGTAAATTCTTTGAAACAAGAGCTGAAAATATAAAAGACAATGTAGGCAAGGGAGACATAAAACTGTACAAAAGCGACAATCATTATCAAGATACGATTGATGCGATTAAGAATCGCACCGAACCTATTTGTCCAGGCGAAATTGGACACAGGTCTGCTAGCATTTGCCAACTGGGTAATATAGCCTATGATCTACGCAAGCCATTGAATTGGGATCCGGTCAAAGAAGAATTTGACAATAGCAAAGCCAATAAAATGCGTGGTAAAAAGTACCGCAGTGGTTATGAGTTGATTCGAGAGGTGTAAAGATTTCTCATGAAAGAAAGCATTGAGTCTGTCATCAAAACCCTAGATGGGCTCGATGCTATACACATTCACAGGAATTGACTTCCCCTTTAGGGGTACGTAACCAATCAATACTTTCTTGAATTCGCTAACTTCCTCCAGCAGCTCTGCAAATGACTCTGAAGCAAGTAGGTTCTTTTTGTATTGATTGCATACCATTTGAATCCTGGCGGCAGTATTCAGTACGTCACCATGAAAAGCGATTTCTCGTTTGACTTGCCCTACTTCAGCGGCAGTCACGGTTCCCTGGTTGATCCCGGCCTTAAATTCCGGCACGAAACCATATCGACTGATGTACTTGTCCGACCTTTCCATTAAGTGCGCACAAAAAGCGTAATAAAGCTTCACGCAATTGGTAGCTGAATCCTCCCTATCCTTATCCCACATCAGAACTACCTCATCGCCCACATACTGGTAAATCTCAGCATGATATTCGTTTATGATGAAATTGATATCTAAAAAACAGTTTTGAAGTAAACGACTGTACTTTATATGTCCCAAATTTTCAGCATGGGTAGTGGAATCCTTCAGATCCAAAAACATGAAAATCTTATTCTCTGCTATGGGATTGTGGTACTTACCCGTGAATAGCTTTGCCAGGTTTCCCGGACCAAATTTTTTACTGATCTCCAGGAAAAAGCTCATGATTATTATGATCATCGTTAAGTAAATGACAAATGCAATAAGCACATGCGGATACTCTGTAATGATCAACTTGAATTTTTCCAGATCAACTATTGGAAAAACATCAATATTTCTCATGATGAAAAACACCAAAACAAAAACCACTGAAAAAGCCAGGATATATAGAACCGTCTGAATGGCTACTACCTGTCCAAAAGATTTTCGTCGGAAGCTTGTATTCAGCGTACTCCAATAGATCACATAAAAGAGGCTCCCAAACAGGAATCCAAATAGTCCAGCCTCCAGAAATGGAAGGAGAGATTGTGAGTAGACAAAAAATGGATTGTTGGGATCAACTATGGGCATTATTCCAGTCAACGTCCGGAAATAGCTTATGCCAATAAGATTGAACATGAAGCATGCCACTTGCCAAGCCAGCACAATCAGCAACCAATTTGTAAAATTTCTCTTCACTTGTTTTATCGGATCAGGTTTCCATGTCGTTCGTTGAATCCATCAATTCCTTGCAAGCCTCCTGTATGCAATGCCACAACCGTAGAACCTCTATCGAAAAAGTCCTTTTCGGCCAAATCATAAATAGCCATCATCATCTTTCCGGTGTAAATAGGATCAAGAGCCGTCCCATAATCTGCTTTGAATTTATTGATGAATTCTATTAATCTGTCATTGTATTTGGCGTAACCCCCTAAATGATAACCATGATTTAATTGCCATTTTTTGTCTACCGTTGGAGAGAATGATTCAAGCAGGCCATTCACTTCATTTTCGATATACTCAGCACCCTTTAGTACGGGTATTCCCAGGGCTTGTTGGCCATTTTTGAGAGCAGCACTTATTCCAGCCAAAGTACCCCCTGTACCTACGGCTGTGACTATCCAATCAAAATCAATGTCGACCTCTTCTGTAATTTCGGAACAACCCTTTACTGCCAATTCGTTTGTGCCACCTTCGGGAATTAAAAAGTGAGCTGGGTATTTTTTCTGCAATGATCCAATATACTTTTTGTCATTCCTCAGTTTGTATTCGGATCGACTAACGAATTCAAAACTCATTCCCAGTTCAGACGCTCTGGATAATGTTGGATTCGATTGAGCAGTCAGCTCCTCTCCTCTTATTATTCCGACCGATTGAAATTCATAGGATTGTGCCGCTGCTGCGCAGGCCAGGATGTGATTTGAGAATGCCCCGCCAAAAGTAAGAATTTTAGTATAATCCTGCTTCCTGGCTTCTATCAAATTATATTTCAGTTTTCTCCATTTGTTTCCGGAGATTTCCGAATGAATGAGATCGTCTCTTTTGAGGTAAAGCTCAATACCTTTTCTTTCCAGCGTATCGGATGGAATCTTTTGCATTGGGGATGGTAGCTTGTCCTCAAACATGATTGTAAATTACTGGAATAAAAAACGCCAGCCTCGGTCATGTGTCCTCACAGACCGAAATATGGTGGTTTGTGAGGACACAAAACCACGGCGGACCATGTGAGCATTCATTTCTAATTAGCATTGAAAGACCCTTATGGAGACTTTCGTACTCCCGTATTAGGGGTTGAGTTATTGATAGATATTTTAAAAAACCTTCCGTAACGATGTAGGCAACTTGTCCTCAAACATGATTGTAATTTAGAAATTCGTGAATTACCAAATAAGATTTCGTTTATAACTAATTTTGGCGGATGAATCAGGAAGAGGAATTAGACGAAGAATTATTTGAGCATCACAGGATTGTTGCGGATCCCAACCAGACTTTGCTTCGAATAGATAAATTCCTGATGGATCGGCTACCTAATGTCACGCGCAGCAAGCTTCAGGCGGGAATCAAGGATGGTTTTGTTTTAGTGAATGACAAGAGCGTCAAACCAAACTATAAAGTACACCCCGATGATATTATTACAATTTCTTTACCTGAGCCACCAAGGGATACAGAAGTTGTGCCGGAGGACATTCCAATAAATATCATATACGAGGATGATGAATTGCTGGTAGTCAATAAAGAGCCGGGAATGGTGGTTCACCCTGCTTATCAAAACTGGTCTGGTACCTTGGTGAATGCCTTAACATGGCATTTTCAGAACTTACCTACCATGCCTAATAATGATGGCCGACCGGGATTGGTGCATCGTATTGACAAGGATACTTCGGGCTTGCTGGTGATTGCTAAAACAGAAAAAGCGATGACCCACTTGGCGAAACAATTCTTTGATCACTCGATCGAAAGAACCTACTATGCCCTGGTGTGGGGTGAGCCCGAACAGGCCAAGGGAACCATAGATGTAAACCTGGGACGAAGCTTTAAGGACAGAAGAGTGACTACCGCCTTTCCTGATGGAGATTATGGACAAACAGCCATCACCCACTACGAGATGCTTCAGGAACTTCGATATGTAAGTCTGATCAAGTGTAACCTGGAAACTGGGCGTACCCATCAGATCCGTGCCCATATGAAATACCTGGGCCATCCACTCTTCAATGACGCGACCTATGGCGGGGACAAAATTGTAAAAGGAACCACCTTTTCCAAATACAAACAGTTCGTGGACAACTGCTTTAAAATTATCCCTCGACAGGCACTTCATGCCAAATCATTGGGCTTTGTTCACCCTGCCACAAACGAATTCGTTCAGTTCGATTCTGAGCTTCCGGATGACTTCAAAGCTACCATTGATAAGTGGGAGCACTATGTGAATTTTGTGGATTGATCAGAATCCCTTTTGGATTATCATGATTAAAGCAATATCTTCAACACCTGATTTTAAACTACAAACTATAAAAATGTCATTTCAAAAAACAACTCTGCTCTCTTGCACTTTGCTCCTTGCTATTTGCGGCTGTGAAACTCCTAAAACCACAAACGAAGAATCCACCATGAAAGAAGAAAAGGTAAGTCAACCGGAATCTGTTTTGAGACATGTTGTGATGTTCAAATTCAAAGATGTAGAAGCAGCTGAGGTGACTAAAATTGAAGAAGCATTCGCCAATTTGCGCAATGAGATTCCAGAAATCAAGGATTACGAATGGGGCACCAACAACAGCCCGGAAGGCCTAAACAAAGGCTTGACTCACTGCTTTTTCGTTACCTTCAACAGTGAGGAAGACAGAGCAGTTTATCTACCGCACCCTGCTCACAAAGCATTTGTCGCCTTACTTGATGGTAAACTGGATGATGTAACAGTACTGGATTATTGGACGAAGTAGGCTGTCATGCTTTTAACAAATTCAGAGGTTTAAATACTGTAGCCGGATCAGCCAGTTTCACTTTATCAACCTTTTTTCCTTCTTTGATAAATTTGGTGCTAACTACGTACGCTTTGGCGTTGTTCACTCCATCCACGGCAAGCAATTCATCATCTTTGAAGTACCAAACTGAGAATTTGTGTCCCTCACTTTCTTCCTGACGAACGATGATGTCGTTGTATCCTTCGGATAAGCCTACCATTTGCAATTTCACATCATACTGATCCGACCAAAACCAGGGAATGCTGTTGTAGCTTACGTCTTTTCCGCAGATTGCAGCGGCTGCAATCTTTGCCTGGTCTACGGCATTTTGTACAGACTCTAAACGTACATAGCGGTCATATCGAGGATTATGGTGAAAAGTGCAATCACCGATCGAGTAAATATGCTCGTCATTCGTTCTTGCGGATGCATCTACTTTTATTCCATTTTCAATTTCCAACCCAGCAGACTCCGCCAATTCTGTATTCACACGAATGCCCACTCCCACGACAATAATATCTGCTTCAAAACTCGATCCGTCTTCGGATTTTACTGTATTTAATCCATCAACAGTCTCAATTGAGGATACATTTTTCCCACACAAAACATCCACGCCATTTTCAGCATGCAACTTTTCAAAGAACTCAGACATCACAGGTGCTGTTACCCTGGATAGCACACGCTCTTCTCGCTCTAGCACCACGACCTTACCTCCAAGCTTTTTCATAGAAGCAGCAATCTCCAACCCAATATACCCGCCACCGATCACCACCACTCTTTTCTCTGCACTAGCTTCAAAAGCTGTTTTGATATTGTTCACATCCTCGGCCGTACGCAATGGATACAAATTACTCGCGGCTTCTAAGCCCTGAATCGGTGGAATGAGCGGTCGAGCCCCTGTGGCAATTACCAGCTTATTATAAGCTTGTTCGCTTCCATCATCAAGGCAAACTTTTTTTTCATTGCGGTCAATTGTCTTCACCCGAATACCAAGCCGTAATTCAATGTTTTCCTTCTCATAGTTATCGGCAGCTCTCAGGGAATGACTTTCAATTCCCTCTTCAGTAGTAAGGTATGCCTTAGACAAAGGAGGACGGTGGTATGGCAATACCGGATCGCCATCAACAAGCATTATTTTGCCTTGCCAACCTTCATTGCGAAGGGCAAAAGCAAAGTTCACTCCCGCATGGCTAGCGCCAATTATAACGCATGTTTTGTTTTGGGTATTTTCAGACATTATGAGATGCTTTGTATGAGTATATACGCGTCATTACGAGGAGGTACGACGAAGCAATCTGTTTAGGATGAGGAGACGGATTGCTTCTCCCGCTTCCATCGGGATCGCAATGACGACAAAAATATGCTAATTAATTCGCTACATTCAGGACAAGACCATCAAGCTCCTTACTCACATTGATCTGACAACCCAATCGACTGTACTGACTCACTTCGTCTTCAAGCTCAAGCATATCCAATTCGATCTCACTTGCTGCTCCCATTTTTTCAAAGAATTCGGGCGCAACATGTACGTGACATGTAGCACAGGAGCATACCCCTCCACAGTCTCCATCAATTCCCTTGACGCTATTTTGTTTGGCCAACTCCATTATGTTTCCTGAGTTGCCTTCAACGGTTATGTTCTCACCGGCTTTAGTTATAAATGTAATCTTAGCCATAATTGAAATTTCTTTATTGTAGTGTTTAGATTTTTGATTTAGGATTTTGCGTTGAATTTGACCTGGATGCTATCGTAACCAACTTTCCTTTGGAATTCTTCCCAATCCTCAATGTTGTCTTTTTGATCCAGGATTTCCATGGATTCCACTCTTTCTGCCAATATTGCAATCATCGTTCTCAAGATCGCACGTGCATGAGTAGCACCCAGGCATTTGTGGATACCAAATCCAAACCCAACATGTGGATTCATTTTTCTATCCAGATCAACTTCATTTGGATTTTCAAAAGTAGTTTCATCACGGTTGGCGGATGCCCAACAAAGCGACACTCGAGTATCCGCCTTTGCAGCATGCTCGCATACTTGTGTATCTTCAGTAACCACCCTGCCCATGTGTGTCAATGGTGAAAAGTAGCGTATCAATTCCTCTACTACATGATTGGTGATTTCTGTTTCTTTACGCATACGATCCAGTGATTCTGGATGATCAGCAAAGTAGGCGATTGAATTTGTCACCGCATTGATCACAGTATCACGACCACCGGCAAAAGTCAGGATCATAACCCCTTTTACTTCCTCTTTGGTCATTTTACGACCTTCTATTTCTGAGTTTAGTAGTATGGAATATAAATCATCACCTGGATTCTCAATGGCCTTGTCTATCTGCTCATCTATATAGTCGTAAAGAATTGCCGCCTTATCTCCATCCACAGGGTTGTCTTCACTTCTGAATACGTGCGTACCCCAGGATATCCACAACTCAGATTCCTCGTAAGGAATATTGAGTAGCAAAGTCAACGCTCTCGACTGCAATTTCAAAGAAAACTCCTCGACAACCTCTACCGAATCTGCTGCAAGCGCTTCGTCCAGGCATTGGTTAATAATCCGAGCAAGCTTTGCCAAATACTCAGGATCATCTGGTCTTTTAAACCAGGGCTCAACAAGTGCTCTGTAGTCAGTATGCATCGGAGGATCTACTTCGAATGGTATCTGACGAGTATCTCTTATGCTCACCTCCGACGGAACAACAATTCGACCCGGAGCTGCTCCCGATTGGAATGTTTTGAAATCCTTGGCAGTCTTTCGCACATCCTTCAGGCGCAACAACATTGTCACCGGATCGTCCTGATCATTCACTTGTCCGTATCCTTTTTCTATTCGCGCCTTTTTAAACGCATCTGGCATTGCACTTTTCTTCATCTTTTTTAGTGGTTAGTCTAAGTTCAAACTTGTGCGTTTCGGTCATTCAAGCAGAAATTCATCGAAATACAAAATACTACGAATGCAAAAGAGGGGACAATCGGAAATTCAATCTTCCTTTATTTTGATCAAAAAGTACTCTATTCTGTTATAGATATATCTTAATGAATACATTAAACGACATAAATGAGGATATTTTGAAAGAATAAAGAGGGACGCCTTATTCCGTCATTGCGAACGCAGTGAAACAATCCCTATCCATAGCAGCAGATTGCTTCGTCAGACCATTGTTTCACTAGGTTCAGTATGGCAATGACATTAATTAGTTCATGTCATCATTTTCAATTTCTCTTTGGAATTTTTGGGCTAATCATTCTAATTTGAAAGCCAATGGAAAAAGGAGGAAACATCTACATTCTGACCAACAAGAACAAAACCGTTTTGTATGTTGGCGTCACTTCCGATTTGCCAACTAGAATTCATCAGCACAAGACTAAAGTTTTTAAATCCAGTTTCACCACCAGATACAATGTGGACCGACTGGTTTATTATGAGGTTTTTCATTCGATCGAAGAAGCCATTGCAAGGGAGAAACAATTGAAAGGAGGGTCTAGAAAAAAGAAGGAAGAATTGATTGACAAGTTTAATCCTGAATGGAAAGATCTGTACTCAGAAATTATGAGATGGTAGCTTGGAAATCGTCATCGTGAGGAGGCACGACGAAGCGATCTGTTTCCAAACGGAGGGATTGCTTCGCTTCGTTCGCAATGACGTTGTGAAGCAGTGTCCTCCAACCTTAAATCCTTCTATACATTTTCCGGAATTCAAGAGGGGTATAGTCTTTGAATTTCTTGAACTGCTTATAGAAAAAGGGCAGACTCTCATAGCCGCACTTATAGGCGATTTCCGCCATTTGCATATCTGTCTCCAAAATATGTCGGCTTGCAATGTTTACTCGATATTCATTCACAAACTCAAAGAATGGCTTGTTCATGGTTTTGCTGAAAAATCTCGAAAATGACTGCTCACTCATATTGAGCTGATCAGCAATCACAGCGAGTTTGATCTTTTCTTTATAATGATCCTTCACAAAAGACTGCACTACCTCCAGGCGGTTGGTAGTTGCGGTACTCAGATCGTAAGAATAAGATGCACCAGCAAGGAAATCATACTTGGCCTGCTTTGCCATATGGTCCAGCAGCTTCAAGAGATTAACGTATTGCTCTACCGCTTCACTCTCCAATACTGCATACATGAGTTTCGATATGCTTGCTCTTGATTCTGGATGAATGAGTAAGCCTCGTTGTGACTTGTGCAAAAGGGTATTGATATTGGAAAAAACCGGAAGGTCACCGATAATTTCTTTTCGCCACTGAATGACTAAGGATTTGCTCGACCCTTGATGATCTTCACCATTGCGCCAACAGTGCGGGAGGTTTCTTCCCAACAAAACCATATCGCCTTCCTTGAAATCCGCAATATTGTTACCAACATACCTGATCCCAGAACTTTGCAAGATCATGGTCAGTTCATACTCTGGATGAAAATGCCAGGGGTGTTCGAAAGAATCCTTTGAGAAAACAAAGGCATGAACGGTACTTTGCTCATTGAGGTCAATCTTTTCGAGGATAGCTTTCATCTATGAGTACTCTATTCAGTTTTGATATTTCATTCCCATGCAAAAACAGATACAAAATAGCATATTTTTTTGTTAAAATAAGAAACTCGAAGCACCTACATTGTCGTCAATTTTGTAGTCTAGAAAGTGTGCACCATGGTGTGCCTTGACTAAATATACCAAACTACCATTTAAAGTATTGTTAATGAGCATTCAATGTAAAGCTGCCATCGCAACTGGAGATGGAAATTTCATAATAGATTATGTAGAGCTGGCACCTCCAATGGCAGATGAAGTCATTGTGAAAATAAAAGCGGCTGGACTCTGTCATACGGACCATGACTCTCTGAACTGGGGGAAGCCAATAGTACTAGGTCATGAAGGAGCTGGAGTTGTCGAGCAGGTTGGCTCTGCAGTTGGCGTGCTCGCTGCTGGTGACAAAGTCATCTTGAACTGGGCTACTCCATGCATGAAATGCTTCCAGTGTCATGAGGGCAACCAGCACATCTGTGAAAACAACTCACCCGTGACTGCTGGCGGAAATGGTTTTACTCCCGGCCATGCACACCTTGAAGGGACCAAATGGCAGGGAAATACAATCGAACGCTCGTTTAACATTGGTACTATTTCAGAGTACGCAATTGTAAAGGAATCGGCTTGCGTGAAGTTGGATAGCGAAATGCCTATGCCTTCTGCTAGTATTATTAGTTGTGGGGTAATGACTGGTTATGGGTCGGTTGTAAATTCCGCCGAACTAGCAGCTGGAAGCTCGGCTGTAATCCTCGGAACAGGTGGTGTTGGATTGAACGTTATTCAGGGGGCAAGAATATCTGGTGCTTCTAAAATCATTGCTATCGACATCAACAGCAAAAGGCTGGAAATGGCCAAAGAATTTGGTGCGACGCATACTATTTTGGCTGACAAGAATGACCAAGGCTTGATGAATGCTGCCGAAGAAGTAAAGAAAATGACTGACGGTAGAGGCGCTGATTATGCATTTGAATGCACTGCTATACCTGCCTTGGGTGCTGCTCCACTGGCAATGGTGAGGAATGCAGGAACAGCCGTTCAAGTGAGTGGAATCGAAGAAGAAATAACCATAGATATGAATCTTTTCGAATGGGACAAAATCTATATCAATCCGCTTTACGGAAAGTGTCGCCCTCAGATCGATTTTCCTAAACTGGTCACTCTATACGACAAAGGAGACTTGATGCTTGACGAAATGATCACAAGGATCTATACTATCGAACAACTGCAACAGGCCTTTGACGATATGCTGGCAGGAAAGAATGCCAAAGGAGTAATTATTTTTGATTGACCTCCAAAAGATTCATGGCATGACTACCTTGGTGAAACATCAGATAAGTCTAACTCCAAATTACGAAAACAGTATTGAATCGAAAGAGTTAGAGTCATGCCATGAACAAAGCTATTTTTAATTGTACATTGATAATTGCTAATTGAAACAGATGTCAAAATTCAAGACCACAGAACTATCCGACCCACAATTCGAAAGTGACAACCTCAGGTTTATAACAGTAAAAACCAACAACCTAAGAGGTCGCGGAGATATTTGCGTGTTTGTACCCTATGATTCAACAGCCGAAAACCTACCCATGGTCGTACTAATGCACGGGGTTTATGGCAGCAGCTGGTGCTGGTCACAAAAAGGTGGTGCTCACCGAACAGCCCAACGATTAATCGATGAGGGTGCGATTCAACCCATGGTGATAGCAATGCCGTCCGATGGTCTTTGGGGGGATGGATCGGGTTACCTGGAACACAACGGATCAAACTATGAAAAGTGGATAGCCCAAGATGTACCTGCATCCGTTCGAGAAAACATTGATCAGGTGTCTGAACAATCTCCAATTTACATTGCAGGACTTTCTATGGGTGGATATGGTGCCCTGAGAGTAGGTTCGAAATACCCAGAAGTCTTCAGTGCCATCTCCGGCCACAGCTCTATTACTTCTTTGGATCAAATGCCCCAGTTTGTAGAAGAGCCCCTCAGCAACTATGTCCAACCTGACAAAAAAGATGAGGACGTATTCGAAACCATGCTTTCAAAAAAAGATCAGCTGCCACCAATCAGATTTGATTGTGGCACATCTGACCAATTAATAGAAGAAAATCGCCTGCTACATAGCCAAATGGAGAGCGCAGGCATTCAACACATATATCAAGAGTTTCAAGGTGGTCATGAATGGCCATACTGGATCAAACACCTGGAAGATACATTACAGTTTTTTGATCAAATCTCCCGGCCCAACTCCTAAGATTTTACTCTAACTCAAACTTGAAAACAGTCGCCAATTCATCCAAAGGAGCATCCGGCACTGTGAGTGTAAACCCTGTATGTGCGTGATCAAACTCCACTTCTGTATCTGTGCCCATTACTGTAATTTTCTTAATTGGAGTTTTGGGTGCATACCTATGCCTTGCTAGCAATTTAAGCCAGATTTTCTTACCTGGCTCTGGTCTACCAAGACAGAACATATAAAGGGTCTTTTCATCCTTAGATTGGGTAAAGCGAATGTCATCCGCCGTATACTCGACGGTAGAACTTTGTCCACCGTGAGTTCCTTCTCCAGCAGAAGCATCACCAAATCCAAATAGATACCAAGGGCGTGTTCCATGTATAGCGTCACCATATTTAGAAAACCATTCGCCCATCTCGCCTAGAACTTTTCGTTGCTCATCTGGAATACTACCATCGGCTTTTGGTGAAATATTCAAAAGCACTACTCCATTTTTACTTACCACGTCAATTAGATTTCTGAGTACCATCGATGTTGGTTTGTAAGTCTGACCTTCCACATAGCACCATGATTTGAAACTGAGAGTAATGTCTGTCATCCACGGACTTTCAGTAATATCTCTTCTGCCACCTTGCTCAATATCCTGTACTCCTACTGTACTGGGAATATCAAGCTGTTTGTAAGCAATGACTACCTCTTTGTTGTTTTCTTTTTCTGAATTGAAATAGTAGGCGATCATATCCTGACGGATATCTTCAGGAATAAATCGGAACCATGAATCAAACCAGATAATGTCCGGTTGGTACTGATCCAAAACTTCCTTGATCTGATCGTACCAATATTGATGAAATTCATCGGTTGGAATATTTCCATAAAGCTTTCTCAATTCAGGATCTGTCGAAGATGTATGCCAATCAGGATTGTAGGCAAAATGGCTGTCAAACTCTCCCCAATTTTCAGGATTGTCAGCATTTCTCTGCAGGTTTCTTGCATGGTGGAAAGTTGTGATTAATTTCATGTCACGCTTCCTCAATGCCTTAGCCAATTCGCCAGTGATATCCTTTTTCGGACCCTTTGCTTTAGCGTTCCATGGATTTACCTTACTATCCCACATGGCAAAGCCGTCATGATGCTGAGCTACTGGACCGGCAAACTTGGCTCCTGAGTTTTTGAACAACTCAGCCCATTCTTCAGCATCGAAATTCTCAGCTGTGAAATCGTCCACGAAATGATGATATCCGAATTCGCTTTGGTCACCGTAGGTTTTTTTGTGATACTCAAATACTTTTTGGTTAGGCAAATACATTTTGCTTGGATACCATTCATTTTCATAGGCCGGAACTGTATACACCCCCCAGTGAAAGTAAATACCCAACTTAGAATCCTGAAACCATTCAGGAGCAGCCGTGTGCTTTGATAGTGACTCCCAGGAGGGTTCGTATTTCTCTTTAGATTGTACTTCTTGTTTCCCAACATCCTGTTGAGCATTTTCTTTACACCCATTCATAAAGAAACAGGCACATACCAATGGTATGAATTTAAGCATTCGATTTGGTCTGGACATTATTATTGATTTTGTGTAAACATCAATTTACACAGCCCGAAAGTATATTGTCTACTAAGTAAACAAGAGAGCTAAATAAATAGATAATAAGATTGTTCAATTAAACCAAAGACAGTTTTCAGGTCAACTGTAGACCATTCGTTCTTCTACTTTTTTAAACTAACCTCTACAAATACAGGAAGGTGATCTGAAGGATATTTGGAATCTTTGATATCGCTGAGTGCAGCGTATTTATTCACTTGAATTTTCTTAGGGTCGGAGATGAAAATATAGTCTATGCGCCTTTCTAGAGGATTGGTAATGTCAAATCCATTGAAGGTACCTACAGGACCAAAAGGCTTCTCGGCTGAGATAGAGTAGGTATCACTCATATTCTGGCTAAGAGATACAATCGTCGGATCGTTGGGTTGCATATTTAGATCGCCCGTTAGAATTACCGGAAGTGAGTCCATATTCAATTCTATGATCCGGGCCAAAATAAGCTTTACGCTCTCAGCCCTGGACTGAGCACCCCTGTGATCCAGATGGGTATTAAAAAACCAAAATTTTTCTTTGGATTCTATATCTTGAAACAAGGCATAGGTGCAAATACGCGGAAGAGAAGCATCCCAATTCTTTGAAGGCTTATCGCGCGTTTTGGATAGCCAGAACGTAGACTGCTGAATAACTTTATATTTCTCATTTTTGAAGAAGATCGCCGAATACTCTCCCTTGTCACCACCATTTCTACCAATTCCCAAATATGTGTATTCTCCGAGCTGAGTATCCAGGTATTTCACCTGGTGATATAGCCCCTCCTGAATACCAAATATATCTGGTTCATAAAAAGCAATTTGTGAAGCAAGAAAGTCCCTTCTCAATGGCCAAAGGTTTTCACCATCGTTAGGAGAATCATATCGTATG
Source organism: Cyclobacteriaceae bacterium (assembly GCA_049115735.1). GTDB lineage: Bacteria > Bacteroidota > Bacteroidia > Cytophagales > Cyclobacteriaceae > CAXBNB01. The sequence continues at coordinate 150,987 of JAGDZP010000014.1, forward strand.
TTATACGACATTACCTTCAATTCCTGACCACAAATATTACTTGTCGTTGAACAAAGTATTACCAGAACTATAATGAGGTTAGATATCGATTTCATTAATTGAAAATTATTTATGTAAGCAAGTTCAGTCCAAGGCCACTATTCAGTAAATATATTCTATTTAATTACTCGAATGAATAAGTTGATCTTAGTATTTGGTCGTTTATAGTTAAACTAATTACCTTAACAGTTTAACAAATCCTAACCGAACTTAATGAATTATTTATTCAACTCCCTCCCATTCCTTTTCATCGTATCAATCAGCCTGACTTCTTGTAAAACCGAAGATTCAAATGATGACTATTCAAAAGAAAACTGGTCCTCCTATCTTGGAGATAAATCGGTCTCCCATTATTCTCAACTCAATGAAATCAATAGAGACAATGTCGGCCAACTAAAAGTGGTCTGGGAATTTGATGGAGGGAACGTGAGCGAAAAGAACCGCTCCCAAATTCAGTGCAATCCCCTTGTAATAGATGGAGTGGTGTATGGCACTACCGCGGCACTAAAAGCATTTGCCTTGGATGCCGCTACAGGAGAAGAAAGGTGGGTTTTCAATCCCAACGAAGATTCCATTTTAGCTTCCGGAGTGAATAGAGGGCTTGCGTTCTGGCGCGGTGAAAATGAGGCCAGGCTTTTATACGCCTCGGGAAAGTTTTTATTTGCGTTAAATCCTGCCGATGGATCATTGATCAGAAGTTTTGGAAATGAAGGAAAAATTAACCTTACACTTGGATACAAAGAAAATGTAGAGGATCAATACTTTTCAGCGAATACACCTGGAATAGTTCATGACAATATGTACATAATAGGTGGACGTCTATCTGAAGGTAATGGACAGCTTCCTGGACACATAAGGGCATATGATATTCTTAGCGGGGAAATGAAATGGATCTTTCATACCATCCCCCACCCTGGTGAGGTCGGTTATGAAACCTGGCCAGAAGATGCCTACAAGAGAGTTGGTGGAGCGAATAACTGGTCAGGATTTAGCATGGATGAAGAAAGAGGGATTATTTATGCGCCTACTGGCTCGGCGTCCTTCGATTTTTTTGGAGGTGATAGAGAAGGATCCAATCTTTTCGCCAATTGCATCATTGCATTAGATGCAAACACAGGTAAAAGAATCTGGCATTTCCAGACTGTGCATCATGATATTTGGGATAGGGACTTACCCGCTCCTCCAAACTTGGTAACTATTGAAAAAGATGGTGAAAAAATAGACGCATTGGTGCAAATCACAAAATCTGGTCATCTATTCGTACTAGATCGAGTAACTGGGGAGCCACTCTATCCCATAGAAGAAGTTCCAATACCTCAATCAGCTGTGGAAGGGGAAAAAATCTGGCCTACTCAACCGATTCCAACAGTATATCCCGGATTTTCTCGTTTGAACGTAACTGAAGAAGACCTTGCCATCAGGACTGAAGAAGCTCGAAAAACAGCGAAAGAAATTTGGGATAGAAGTGTAAAAGGGGCCCAATTTCTACCACCATCACTTCAGGGTACCATTTGCTTTCCAGGTTTTGATGGAGGTGGCGAATGGGGTGGTGCCGGTCTTGATCCTGTTACCAATACTTTGTATGTAAATTCAAATGAGTCTGCCTGGGAGCTGAAGCTAGTGCCCAATGTTGATAACACCCCTGGTGGAACAATTTACCAGAACAATTGCCAAAACTGCCATGGAGACAAACTACAAGGTTCGGATATGTTTGGCAATGTGCCCGCATTAGTAGATGTAGGAAAAAATCTCACAAGAGCTGAAATTATTAAAACTATCCAAGAAGGTAGAGGCGTAATGCCGGCTTTTCAAATGTTGGATAAAGAAGATATAGAATTAGTCGTTGACTTTTTGACTGGAGTTGAGGATAAGTCTAACATTGTTAAAAACGACTGGCCCTACCCTTACAGATTTGCCGGATACAAGCATTTATATGCTGATGACAATTTACCAATATTCAAACCGCCATGGGGTCAGTTGACAGCCATTGATTTGAACGAAGCTAAAATCAAATGGCAGATTCCCCTTGGAAATGTTGACTCACTAGACATACCTGGACACCCTGTTACTGGAACAGAAAACTATGGTGGCCCTGTAGTCACCGCCGGAGGATTGGTTTTCATTGCGGCCAGTGCGGATAATAAAATTCGTGCTTTTGATAAAGATACAGGTGAACAACTATGGGAAGCCAAACTTCCTACCTCTGGGTTCGCTACTCCTTCCACCTATTCTGTAGATGGCAAACAATACCTTGTGATAGCTTGTGGTGGTGGAAAGCTGGGAGCCAAGTCCGGGGATAGTTATGTGGCTTTTAGTTTATAAAACAAGTTGGATCTTGCTCATAAAAAAAACCTACAAATGGCCAACTATAGAGACTTTGACAAATGACCTACGCATTTTAAAATACAAACCACTATTACCGCACCTGTTGCGATAGCCATGGACCCCAGAACAAGCCAGGGGATAGTCTGAAATTTTAAATACGCTTGCACTGCTTTAAACATAAATCACAATGAAAACCAAAACCTCTCTCCTAACAATTTTACTAGTTTGTGTGCTACTACCTGCATACAGCCAAAAGCTGATAATGGCCTTCGATTTGTCAAACTCAAAAAGCACATTGAACGAAAAGACAAAAAGTGGCATCACCTCCTATTATGCAGATAAGATCAAAAAAATCGATTGTATCAAAATCCCAGGTAAAGAGGAAAGGGAAAAGATAGCGGATGCCAGCGGCAATATGATTTTCAACTGGGCTCCAAACCAAAGGATGGCCGAACAAATGACCTCCACGATGAAAGTCAACGGCTACATCACAGCCAGTGTCATGAATGAGAGAGGAGCCTCTAATAAAACACGCATTTCTATTGTTTACCATGAAAAGGGCAAGCCAGTCAACTACTGGTACACCGTGGTGGACAACAAGTTAGATATCCTTAAAAAGGAATTAGACAACCACATGTCTAAAATCTGTGGTGCTGCTGTGGAGTAATTTCGTGTTTTTCTATTCAAAATTATCTCATGCCAATAAAAAAATATTCAGATTCAAATCGAAGAGGATTCTGGAAAAATGGACAAGAAGCAAAAGCCCAAAGTTTAATATCCAGTCTAGTTAAACACCTAAATCCCGCAGGAGGGCTCTATTATTTCCATGAAACAATCATTGAATTAAATGAGCTTAAGTTAGTTGCTAAAAACAAATTGAACGAGAGTATTACAATTATTACTCTTGATAGGCTTAAGAAAGAAAAAAATTCTAGTATCTCAAATTTTGAGTTAGTCTACCACGAGTTACTGAAGAAAAAGAAAGTAAGAAGGGAAACAAGAATTCTGATTCTTCCTTTGACCTTCGAGACTTCCACTAGATCCTTTGACTTGCTAGATAATAGGTATCAAATAGTGAGTGAAAATTGGATTCGCAACAATTTAGGTATACAGAACATTTACAAGGAAATAAAACTCCCAAGAACAGAAGTTCATCGATACACTAACAAATTCATTTGTACAAAAATTGAGGGTAGTGGACCAAAAGAAATTTTTAAAATTCTCGATTATCACCAACAAGTTCTACGAGGCAGTATTGATTATGTGGTTTCAACTGGCTTTTGGAAAAACATAAATGGATTTATACCTAGGAGTTACATACCACATCCAAATTGGCTCATATCAATATTGGGGGACTCGTCTATTGAATATAATAATTTTATCTCTGATCATTCTCCTTCGAAAACTAAACTCATACTCGATAGACACAAACAAGGTCGACTGAAAAAGACGCTTTCCATGTTTAACACTTATCCAGGTAAGAATTCTTCGCTACAGGTGTTACTTGATTGTATCGTTCTCTTCAATCAAGGAATGGATGCCATTCATAAACCTTATGCTTTTCTTAGCTTTTGGCAAGTATGTGAAACCGCATGCTGTTCGAAAAGCTTTGGTGGCAAATCTGATGAGGTTCTGAAACGCATAAAAATAATGGGGCAGAACTACATAGAATCAATGCCAGATTTTGATAAAACTTTAGAGTCATTTGCGGAAATAAGAAACCAAATAGTTCACAAGGGATTCAATGAACTTGAAGACGTGGAAGTCAACATCCTCAAAGATTTTGCCCAACACTCTATTGGTTGGTTAATTGAAAATCGCACCTCTCTACCATCAGTTGGGCACATTGAAGAATTCTATAGAATAAAAACTTTGTCTAACCGACAGAAAACGACAATAAAGGAAGTTATTGATTTTATAGATTCAAAAAATATTTCTTGAAAGTACTTTATGGAATTGCCAAAATAACAATCACTACAGTTTACACTGATTTAAAGCAGAATATAAACCTGAAATAGGTGCAATTAAAAGAAACCGATATATAATAAGTATTATCTAAAAAAAAACTCCCCGACTTTTGGGGCCGGGGAGCAATGTCAGTTGCAACAAGATATTAAAACGTAAACCCTACTTCAAACTCCCACTGGTGCATAGTAAGCTCAATAGTCTGTTGGTTAGGAGCTTCAAACATGTTTGGACCTGAAATGGTATTTGAGAAACCGTGCATCAGTGAAAAGCTCAGTTCATTCTTTTCACCCATTGCTTTTGAAAAGCCAACAGTTGCATGCTTTTCGATTACACCAGGAGCTAGAATATTAAAGATCATTTCTGATGCAGGGATCGGCTGTTCGGTTAGTGAAAATCCGGCTCTGAATTTCCAATCCTCAACACCGGAAAACTCAGTACCGAACTTGTAAATCATCACATCGTCCCATCCAAATCCAGAGGCACCTGCTTCACCAAGGCCTACCTGGTTGGGATTAGGGACAAATCCTCCTGATCCGTCAGGAAATGCCGGAGGAAGAGCCATTGGATCCAATGGGTTGGCAATGGATGAGATACCGCCATACAAGATTTGCTGAACGTCAAACGACATGAGCCACCTATCGCTCATTTGATAAGATAGCCCCACCGTCCAGTTAGCTGGAATATCAAATGAACCATGACCAGCAAATAGACCAGCATATTTATCAAACTGGCTCATTTCCAACTTCATTTGATAGGAAGCCCCAAAGCGTAGGCCCTCAGTCCACTCACCCATATAACCAAACTTCAGACCTGTACCAAATGAAGTATCATGGCCCATAGCGGTAAGGTGTGACGGGTCGGATGAGAAATTTGCAAATGCTTCAAGTCCTGTAGCTTCAAAGAACTGAAATGCAAGTATTGATGATATTCCAACACTATGCTTTTCTCCTAACTTCCTTGAATAGGTCGTTTGTACGAAAAGCTGTGTCAAATCAACGCCAGTAGGGTTAGCACCACCAAATACACTCGACGGATATCTGGTATTCATACCACCGTTACCATAAACAGAAACCCCGATGGAACTCTTATCATTGAACATGAAATTAGATCCAATGGAAGGAATGAAAAAACCATTTCTTTCACTTTGAACAGTACCCGGAGCAAGCCCAAATGTGCCGGGAAAACCTGAAGGATTACCTACTACAGTGAATTCCCTTTTGGGGATGAACATTGCCAATCCCACATCAAATCGTTTACCCAGATGAACCAATCCAGCCGGGTTGTTTGCAGCGCCTAATGTGCTGAAAGAAAGGGATACACCTGATCCGGCCATAGCCTTATATCGAACGCCATAACCATGACTGAAGTATCCGTTTGTAGCATTTACCCCGAAGGGAACCAACAGCCATATTGTCGTCAACATGGCGGAAAAATATATCATTACTCTTTTCATAATTGTATAGATAAATGTTGTGTTAAGTGCATGAAACTATAATTTATTTCATGCTTTTTTTGGTTAATCAAAGCAAGGCTAAACACATCTCAATGAGAATGAGGGCAGTCACAATGAAATGTGACTATGCTCACTTATGCGCTGTATTTTGTGTCTGATAACAGGGTGGAGACAAGAGTCATTATTTATCCAAATGCTTGTCATTTTTTTACGCAAACTAAAGGCATAAATTCACTTCATAAATTTTGTAACACCAATATTCTCAAGTTGTTGCACATATACTTATATGTAAAAGTTTTTAATTGTTGTCAACAAGAGCAATGAACAGTTTTAAAATCGTAATAACAATTCTATTCCTCTATGCATGCAATACGAAAAACCCAGCTACGGTAGACGAAAAAACTACTCATGAACCCATCAAAGGTGTAACAACCAATATTAAAGTCCAGGAAGTACATGAGCTTATCAAAAACCAGTGCTATGTCTGTCATAACCCAACGGCCAAGTCACATGATGAAAACCTCGCACCACCTTTGGTGGCAGTGAAATACAGATATAAAAAACAATACGATAACAGGAACTCGTTCATTGATGGATTAACGAACTTTGTATCCGAGCCACAAAAGGAACTAGCACTGATGAAAGGTGCGCTTCAAAGGTTTGACGTTATGCCTCCACTCACTTTAGAAAAAGAACAAATCAGAGCAATCGCTGGGTATCTATACGATAATAAAATTGACGAACCAGCATGGTTTGCCGAGCATTTTAGTGAAAAGCATGGTGCTGACTGAAGTGGCAGGCTAACCAGCAAGCTCAACAAATAATTTTGATGGATACAATACTTACAAAGAACTAAAATCACTCTTGATCTCAATTTTTAAATGAAATAAATGATGTAATTCAGATTTTTTTCAGGCACAACTCATAGTTTTTTATTGGTATCGAACGGACATTAGCGGGTAAAAGCGAGTGATTATGTCAATGAAAAATCAAATAATTGTTGTTGAATTAAATCACAAAAGCGCCCCGATCGAAATCAGGGAGGTTATTTCTGGTAATGCAGATCGCATCAAATCAATCCTCCAGAACTTTGAGCAAGGGTTTCCAGAAATATTTGTTTTTTCTACTTGCAACCGCATTGCAGCCTATAGTTTCTGCGAAAATATCGAACCTATCTTTGATGTCTTCCAATCATTTTGCGCAAGTATTACTAAAGAACACCTGACTATATTGTACAATGAAGATGCTGTAAAACATCTGTTTTCTACAGCGGCGGGCCTTGAGTCCCAAACCATCGGTGAGCATGAAATCCTGGGACAAATCCGAAACGCTTTCACCTCGACCGATCAAAGAAAAAACACTGGCCCTATTTTAAATGAACTAGTGAACAAAGCAATTCATGTCGGCAAAAGGGTGAGGACTGAAACGCTAATTGGTAAGTATGCGGTTTCGTTCGCGGCTATCACCGCTAGCCTTATCAAAAGAACTTTTGGTGACATCTCCAGGATTTCCACGGTTGTATATGGTACTGGTGAAATGGCCCAAATAGTACTCAAAATGCTCAACAAAATCCATATTCAAAACATTTACATTGTAAGTCAGGAATTGGAAAGAGCGACAACATTGGCCAAAAGTTATCATGCCATTCCCGTTTCTTATGAAGAAGCAAACGAGACGCTAGATAATGCCGAAGTGCTGATCGGTGCTACCAGAACAAGCAGTTTTATATTTTCCAAATCAGATATGCTCACACGAAAATCAGCCAACCCTGCATTGATGGTTGATTTAGGTATGCCTAGAAATTTTGATCCTGATATCAGCTCAATCGATCGTATAAAATTATACGACCTGGACGACCTCAAGCATACTGCTTCAGAGGCCATTGAGAAAAGAAAAGATGAAATTATCCTGGCCAATGAGATCGTTAAAGAAGAAGTTGCCAGTTATATGGAATGGTATGGATTCAGAGACTATGTACCATTGATTAAGGAACTAAGAAGCAATCTGGAAAAAACCGAAAATGAGACCCTCAAAATAGTCATGGAAAAATCTCATGATCTCAACAGTGATCAGAAATTGGTTATTGAAGAAAATATTAATCGAGCAGTCAAAAAGATATTATCAAGAACCATAAATTTTTACAAAGAAGCTAACAACGCCCAGTTCAGGGAATGAAGAATTTGATGCATAAAGCATATTCAAAATTCACGTAATATTTCCAAAATCAGGGTATTCAAAACTAAACCAACTTCCAGGCTATCGGATAAAAAGTCCATCCAAGATGGAGATAGAGTAGCTGTGCATTTATCTGTGCTCAGAGAGTTTAAATAGCTGTTATTTATCATTTGGTTCATTGACGCACATCAATTAATACTATTAAAATATGCTCTAGCTTGGTGTACGAATTCATAGCAAAGGAATTGAAATCTAAACCAGAAAAAATGCTGTTTTTAGAGTAGTGAGATCACTTTAAAATCAGAGAAATTATAAAGCCTAAATACGACCGCTACACAGTTTGGAATTGGTTCATAAGGAATCGAATATTAAAACAAAGTGGTCATGAAAATAAGAACAAAAGCTTCAATAATCGCCTTAGCGAGTATATTGATATCCGTTACAATGCTGTCCTCGTGCGTCTATGAGGAGGTACTTCCAGAAGTGATAGAACTGCCTGAAGGAGAAGTGCTCAGTTTTTCAGAAGACATCCAGCCAATATTTGATGCCAAGTGTAACAGCATAGGTTGCCACAATGGCAATGTAGCGCCAAACCTACTGGCGTCTGATGCCTACAATGACCTAATCACGGGTAATTACATCAATACCGGCACACCTGAGAATAGCTCCTTATATATAGATATTGATTTTGGCGGAAGCATGCAGCTATACGCTACCCCACTGGAAAGGGCGATCATCCTGAAGTGGATCGAAGAAGGGGCCCAAAACAACTAAACACCATTATGATGAAGAATTTATTAGTAAAAATCGCACAAAGAGAATTTTCGAAAAGAGCATATCTCATCACTTTCTTGATCTTTTGTTTGGTAGCACCAGTAATTGCTCAGGAAGAAGAGGCCAAGGAAGAAAAACCTGCAAGACCAGCCTTTGAGAGTGCCTGGTGGTTTGACAGACCTACTGGTCTGCTATATGATCAAAAAACACTTGAATTTATCATCCAACACAGGTTTGGTGTCATAAACAACGGTCTCCATGACCTGTTTGGAGTATATGGCCCAACCAATGTCAGGCTGGGTCTGGCTTACGCACCAATCGACAAACTCAATGTTGGCTTGGGATACACCAAAAACAAACACATACTAGATCTAAACGCCAAATACGGCATCCTGACCCAAACCCGATCTAATTCAATGCCCGTTTCACTTGGCTTCTATACCAATATGGGCGTAGAGCTATTGGATGAGGTGAATTATGAAAAGTCAAGCCATCGCTACAACTATTATCATTCCCTGATTATTTCGCGAAGAATGAATTCAAAACTATCCATTCAGGTTTCTCCTTCATTCTCACACTATAACGCTGTATACGCGGTGGAACAAAGTGATGGAAGTTTTGGCAAAATGGAGAATGACACCTGGACTGTAAGTACAGATTTTAGATATAAGCTCACGTCAACGCTGATATTCATGTTTGGCTATGACCATCAGATCACGCAGCATGCTATCAATCAGCCGGAACCGGCATTCAATTTTGGAATTGAAATTTCAACGAGCAACCATGCCTTCCAAATATTTGCCAGTAACAATGGAGGCATCCAGCCACAGGAGAATTTCACATTCAATACGAATCAATGGAAGTATAGCGAATACCTGATTGGCTTCAACATCACAAAACTGTGGTCATTCTAATGTGCAACGAAATGAATAGATCATGAAAGAGCAAGACAAAACTACCAGAAGGAACTTTCTATCGAGTGGACTAAAGCTGGGTGTAGCAACAGCTACAGGAGGCCTTGTTGCCGCTAAAGTGTTAGGAGATGATAAATCAGAAAACTCTTCCTCTGAAGCAAATACTGCAACAGAAAAGATCAAAGTACTCACAACTGATGGTAAGATCATAGAAGTTGATAAGCCTGATGATAATTGTAAAATTTCTCCATGTACACCTGCAAAGGGTGAGGATGCCCGTAAAGGAATCCCTGGTCGTTCATTTGTAATGGTCATTGATTTGGCCAAATGCAAGAATGCCAGAAAATGTGTAGAAGGTTGTCAAAAAGGACACGATCTAATGCCTGATCAAGAATGGATGAAGGTATATCTAATGAAGGAGAATCCAGAAAGTGAACCTTTCTGGTTTCCAAAGAACTGCTTTCATTGCGACAACCCTCCATGTGTAAAAGTGTGTCCTGTTGGGGCTACTTTTAAGAGGTCAGACAATACTGTGTTGGTAGATTCTGACGCATGTATTGGCTGTAAGTTCTGCGTTTCGGCATGTCCTTATTCGGCCAGAATATTTAATTGGAGTGATAAAGAAAGTTACTCAAACAATGATCCTAACTACTCCCCAGAGACCAGTGTACCGGGTCAGCATGGAACGGTGAGTAAATGTGATTTTTGTCCCGATAGAGCAAGGGAAGGCAAATTACCATACTGTGCTACTAGCTGCCCAATGGGAGCAATTTATTTTGGAGACAAGAACGAAGATGTTGTCAGTAATGGAGATGAAACACTTAGGTTCAAACAACTAATTGAAGACAGGGTTGGCTATAGGTACCTTGAAGAATTGGGCACCAAACCAAACGTATTCTATCTACCTCCTACTGATAGAATGTTCCCATATGAGAGAGGATTCACTAACATAACTGAAGAAAGGAAAGAGGCGATAGAAAAATCGATTATTTCAAAATAGAACTATAAAATAATCTAATGGAACCGAACCCAACAGAAATCACGCTGCTCAACAACAGTAGGTGGTTTCTCGAAAAACCTGGAATTAAATTAAAATTGGCAATTATTGCCCTAATAATTATTTGTTGTATCGGAATCTACGCTCTATTTCTTCAAATAACGGAAGGTCACTTAGTCACTGGTATGCGTGACAATGTTGTATGGGGAGTTTACATTGTAAATTTTGTGTTTATTCTAGGACTCAGCTATGCCGGCGCTCTGGTAGCAGGTATATTTCATTTAGGAAAAGTGAAATGGGCGATACCACTGCAACGAATCTTGAAACTAATTACTTTATCCTCTCTCATTATCGGACCTACTTATATTTTACTTTGTCTTGGCAGACCAGAAAGACTTTTCAATTTGTTTTTTCAAGCAAGAATTCAATCTCCAATTATTTGGGATGTTATTGCAATCGTAACAGATATGATTTTTTGTACTGTCTATTTGTATTTCACCTATATAAAAGATTTCGCATTATTAAGGGACAATGCTTCTAACCTGAATATGTCCGCAAGGAGAAAAAAACTATATGAGTTTTTGGCAATAGGTTATAAAAATACCCCTGAACAGAAAAAATTACTTAATAGTGCTCTTGACATTATGGCCGCCATTATCATTCCTACAACGATCATAGCCTACTCTCTGCTGGCATGGTTATTCGGCATGAATCTTAAGATTGGATGGCACAGCTCAATTTTTGCTCCATTCTTTGTCTTGTCAGCTGTATATTCTGGTATTGCTCTTCTAATTCTAATTATGTGGATATACCGCAAAACCCGGAAATTAGAAAATATTTTTACAGACAATCATTTCATATTCCTTGGATATGCCTTAATGGTGCTCTCGCTGATCTATGGGTACTTTTATTTCAGCGAGTATATTACAGCATGGTATAATATGCAAAAAACATATGACATCCTGTGGGCAAAATATTCAGATTTCTCTCAATATGGGATACAATTCTATACAGCAATTGTTTTAGTAACTGCTATTCCAGTTATTATTATTGGTATTCCCTGGTTTAGAAGAGTAGACACTATTGTACTCACATCTATTGGAGTACTAATAGGCTTATGGATAATGAGATATTTGATGATCGTCCCCGTATTAGAAACACCCTATCTGCCTATTCAAGACGTTCGACCAGATTGGGTTCAATATTCTGCTACATGGGTAGAATGGTCTCTTTCATTAGCAGGAGTAGCTCTTTTCATTCTATTCTTCATATTTATTTCTAAAATAGCACCAATCATACCTGTTGCGGAAATTGAGGACATAGAAGAAAAATCAAAATTGGATTTGTCATTTAAAACCAAAGGAACATGATGGCGAAAACAACACAAATACTGTTTAGAACTTTATCAGTTCTCCTGATGGCTAGCTTGATATTGGGAGTATTGCCAACAGCATCCGGTCAAAAGAAAGGAAGAACCAGGATGAAGGCGTATTACGAAAAACTGCCAAATGCAGACAAAAAAATATCGCTATTCCTGACACAAGGAAGTGGTAAATCAATCAAAGGTGTAGCAGATGCTGAGATTGAGCTTATAACGTATAACCTTGACGAGGAAGTAAAATTGGCACAGCTAACCACTGACACACTCGGAGCAGCTACACTTTTCGTAAATTCTAATTTTCAATTTCCTAAGAATGAAGATGGATATCATTCTATCAAGGCAACTTACAGTGGAAATGACTCTTTGAGGTCATCGAAAAGATCCGTCGAATTCTTGGATCTCAATATAGATATTTCGTTCGAAGTTGTCGATTCAGTGAAAGAAGTAACTGTTTCTACCTATCAAATTGATAGCACTGGCAATAAAATTCCGATAGAAGCGGTCGATGTTAACATAGGAGTTGAACGCCTTTACAGTGCACTTTTTTTGGATGAAGTAGAAACCGAAGAAGACGGGGTAGGAATTTTTGAATTCCCAAATGATATTCCTGGAGACTCAATAGGAAACCTCAACGTATTAGCAAGAATCGATGATCATGACGACTTTGGCACAGTAACGCAGGTGTCAAATGTCAAATGGGGCACCAAAGTTGATTATTCAATTAAGAGCAACGGGCGTTCCCTATTCGGAGACGAGGCTCCATTATGGATGATCATTTCGGTATTTATCATATTGGCTGGAGCATGGTTCAATTTCATGCTTGCTATTTATAAAATATTAAAATTGAGAAACATAGGCCAGAACTAATCAATGTAACTCGCAAACTATTTTCTCAAATGAAAAGAATTTATTTAAACATTTAAATCTTATTACCATGAAAAAGAATTTGAATTCAATTTTATTAATTGGTGCAGTTACGGTATTCATTATAACCTTAGTTTCATTTTCAGCACCACAAGAAGACTGGATTGTACCTGCGAAGTACAAAACAATGAAAAATGCAACCGACGGCACAGACGATGATGATATTGGAAAAGACCTGTATATGAAACATTGCAAGTCTTGTCACGGCAAAGAAGGCTATGGTGATGGAACGAAAGCGAACGAACTGGAAACTGAAATGAGGGATATCACTTTAGAAGAGGTTCAGGGACAAAATGATGGCGAACTTTATTATAAGTCAATTATTGGCAGAGAAGAAATGCCAAACTTCGAAAAGAAAATAAGGGATGAAGAAGACAGATGGTTGGTGGTCAACTTTATGCGATCATTGGCTGAATAATTGAATTAATAATGTTTCAAAACCAATTAGTTTATCAACTAAAAATTCAAGACTGTATATAATGATAGATTAGAGTTTTATACGAAAACTAACACGGATATTACATGTTGTTGAAAGGTAAAAATATCCATCGACAGTTTCTGGTTTTGTAGACTTTACAATACTACCAAAGTTGAATACTCTTAAATGGAGGTGTACATAATTAGAAGAAATACATTAGCACAATGAAAATTACAAATAGCTGATATTCTTTACCTTACAAGCTGACTTAAGTCTTTTTTTGGTCTGTTTTAAGATTAACGTTTATCGCTTCAATTTTAGATCATATAATCATTGATTTATCTCAAAAACAAATGAATAAATATCCCAACCATACGCTTTTTATATCAACGATCAGCCATTGGTGGTGAGAGCGTATATAGCTATATTTATAATATATATGTAGGAAATCTCTAAGTATAATTTTTAATATATATCAATAATGAAAACTAAATATAACTTCTACTTTTTGATACTAATAATGACCGCATTGGCGTTTGCTTTGGTATCAGGTTGTGAGGGACCAATAGGCCCTCCAGGTAAAGATGGTGTCGACGGTATCGATGGTATTGACGGTAATGATGGAACTCCTGGTGTAGCAGGTAATGTTACTTGCCTTGCTTGCCATACAGGAGCTAACATCCTTGACAAGCAAAACGAATTTCACCAATCGGTGCACCATGCAGGACAAATTGCTGTGGATTATGCAGGTGGACGATCCAGCTGTGCTAGGTGTCACTCAAGTGAAGGATTTATTGAATTTGCAGAAACAGGCGATGTTGCTGAAAACATAGCGACCCCAAGTGCCTGGGAATGCAAAACGTGTCACAGCATTCATGAAACCTTCGAAGGGGTTGACTATGCACTTCGCCTCAAAGATCCAATCGAGTTTATATACGACAATTCAGTTGTAGTCGACTTTGGCACTAGTAACCTATGTGCCAATTGCCACCAAACAAGAAGGCCTAGTCCAGTCAATCAGGGAGGAACTATGATTGATTTGGATAAGGATAAAGACACAGGTACCGATGGAAAAGAATTTACAATCCCAGAAGGTAGTTTCTACATAAGTAGCACACACTATGGCCCTCATTATGGCTCACAATCCAATCTGCTATATGGAGTGGGATTTGCTGAAATGGCAGGTACTGAAAGCTACCCCGAAGCAGGTTCTGGAGGTCACATGGCCGAAGATGCAAAATGCACAGGTTGTCACATGTCGGATTATGGCAATGGACAAGGTGGTCACACTTTCAATCCAGCACTTGACGCTTGTACTGAGTGTCATCCAGGCGCAAGCAGTTTTGACATCAATGGATCGCAAACAGCTATTGAAACACAGCTTAATGAACTAAGAGATCTACTGGTTACAGCAGGCGTAATTGAACAAGAGTCCGAATTAACTTATGAAATCAACCAGGAAACCGGATTGATAGAGGCTATTACTGAACCAGGTGGATACCATCCAGTAGTGGGTGTATATACCAAAGAAGAAGCTGAAGCATTCTTCAACTGGGATGGTATGGTAGAAGATCGCAGCTTAGGTGTACACAATCCAAAATATGCAAAAGCGTTGCTTACAAACTCAATAGAAGCATTGCAATAAGGACTAATAAGTAATTACAAAATACCGTTTTGGCTAAAGTTTCTGATATTGAAACTATCATGACAATTTAGGTTTTAATGCAGGGACTACAAGTTAGTTGTAAATTGTTTTCAGTATTTAAGTTAAGCTGCCTCGAATGAGGCAGCTTTTTTATTGACATACAAGTACAACTCCAAGCGCCTTAAGGATCAAAGAATCTATCTACAAGGTCGATTTTGCTCATTAGAGGGTGGCTGTCCTCCAAAGGCATGACACCTGCCCTTCATACGGCACGACTTTCCATAGAAAGGTTTCATGTAATTTTGATATGTTAGAGGAAAATAATTACCTGGCAAGAAACACATTTACGTTATCCATATTGAGCGATGTGCTCAAGCGATTCTCTATCAAGCACTCTTATGGTTTGATTGGAAATTTCTATCTGGCCTTCTTCACTGAAGTCCCTTAAGACACGTATCGCGCTTTCTTTAGTCATCGCAGTAAATTCTGACAGGTCTTGTTTGGAAATGTTGGTTATTACTTCGTTTTCAAAAATATTATCATTCAAATCTAAGATGGCTTCCGCCATTCTACCCTCCATGTTTTTTTGAGTCAACACCACCATCTGGTTATAAGAATGCAATACACGTTCCGAATACTCCTTCAGGTAGGCCTCCATAAATGCAGCATTGCCATACATCACGGCCTTGAAAGCTTGTATGTCTATGAAGCATGACTTACAATCAGTGACGGCCATTAGCGAAGAGTGATGCCGTTGGTCTACGAATATTCCTACACCGCCATTCAGTTCGTACTTTTTGGTGTAGCACAAGGTTAAGTTTCGGTTGTTGCTACCTTCAATGTATATTTTACCCAAACCATCATGAATGATGACAACATGTGTCAATGGAGTACCTTGTTTATAAATGATTTCACCCTTTTTGAACTGAACCTCCATCCTGGTTTTATCGAGGATGTCCAATTCCTCCTTGCCCAGCAAATTGAATGGGTTGGACGTGTAGCAATGCTTACAATCTGAACAGCTATATTGATTTACAAAATCAGTCATTGTTACTCACTTCAATTTATGTCATTCAAGCCTTGATTATATCTTGTTAACTTTTATACTACTGCTGGTTGTTGATTTATCTAAATTTAGATTAATTAAAGTCTCAATTCTATGATTTTTGTCATACACTCTTAGATATAAATCTTAGTCTTTAATCGACTCAACAGTTTTCCTTTCCATTCTCATTACATTGATAACCGCAAGGATGCTGACCACAAGCATTACGATCAAAATATAATTGACAAATACAGGTATTTCTACGCTATCCCCACCGGCATAAGAGTGCAATCCTGACAAGAAATAATTGACACCAAAGTAGGTCATCAAAACCGCTCCAAAACTAACCATAGCAAGAAAATTAAACGTAAAGGCATTCTTAAAGCGAGGAATCAAATTAGAATGTAGCACAAAAGAATACAGGATGATTGTGACCAATGTCCAGGTTTCCTTCGGATCCCAGCCCCAGTACCTTCCCCATGATTCATTGGCCCATATTCCTCCTAAAAAGTTTCCTATCACTAAGAAGATCAAGCCGATAATCAGTGAAATTTCTACAATCAGGGTCAGTTCTTCCAACACCAGGTTAATGCGCTCCAGGTTTTTCTTGCTTCGAAAAATCATGATGCACAAATTAAGAAAACCTAGCATACATCCCAGAGCCAAAAATCCGTAGCTCGCTGTAATAGTAGCCACATGAAAGGTAAGCCAATAGGATTTTAGCACAGGCACAAGATTGGTGATTTCAGGATTCATCCAACTCATGTGTGCAGTTAACAATGTGATCCCGGAGAGCACAGCACTCAAACCTACGATAACCGGGGATTTTTTCTTGGTGATGAATCCAGCCAGTATTGTTGCCCATGAAATATAAATCATTGATTCATAGCCATTGCTCCAGGGGGCGTGACCAGAAATGTACCAGCGCAGTATTAATCCTCCTGTGTGAAACAGAAACAGCAAGCCAACGGCTCCTGATAGGATTTTGTTAAAAAGCTTGAATTCATATGCAGGATGGAAAGTTTGAAGAAAGAAAAGAATCACAATGATAAGTCCGATGGTAAGGTAGTAGGGAAAAAGCTTTTTGAACAGCTCTGCTTTATTGTAAAAAATCTCAAGATTGGTTTTCGTTTCTGATGGCATTACAGCGGCCCCTACTTCATTTTGATACGCTTTGATGTTCTGAAGTATCTGGTCAGCCTCACTATAGTTTCCAGACACTTTTGCCTCCTTGAGAGCATTAACATATTTTTCAAAAAAGTCGCCCTTTTCAGTTCCATGGCCCATCAAATGGTGAAACTGTGAAGGGCTCAGCCATTTGTTGGTAGAATCGTTTTCTGCTGGAAATATCTGCAACAAAGATCCACTGATAGCGAGGTAAAAGACATTCACACGCTCATCGATATTGATGAGTGCCTTATCGTATTTACTTCTTTGTGAAGGCTTTTTGATGTTGGCTTTTTCTACGAGAGAGCGGATTTTGTAAACGCCGTTTTTATCAACAAAATCATTGAAAGATCCATACTCTTCGTTTATGGCTAATTGCTTCCGTAATATGGCATTGTCGACTTTTATCAGCGGAAGATCTTTCCATTTCTCAGGCTCAACCATCATCTCCAGGAGAACCTGATCTGAGGTCATTTCATTGTAAGTTGATTTTTTAAAAACCTTAACAAGGATTTTTCCGGAAGCTGTATTCACCGGTTCGATTCTTCCAGCCTTGTTCTGCAGCAACAATTCCCCAAAATTTGATGCGTGACTTGCATCAACAACACCGTCCCCATCTGCCTGGGCAATTGATTGAAAACTCACTCCGACCATGAATGCCAGTACCAGCATTTTGGTCATAAGAATCTTCCTTTTTTGATGTATCTCAGCAATACGTTGCGAGATTTTCTGGAACCTTGTTTTCCTGGTAAAGAAGGAAGCAATCAAGCTGGCAAACAACAAAAAGTATCCAATGTAAGTCACCAAAGTTCCCCAATAATCGTGGTTGACTGATAAGACCGTTCCTAATTCGTCATTGTCGTAAGAGGACTGATAGAAACGATACCCTCCATAGGATAATATGTTGTTCATGAATATTCGATAGGGCATTTCCACACCATTCTCCTCATCGATTAAAACTACCTCACTGGCATAGGAAGACGGGCTACTGGACCCTGGATATCGCTCAAGCTCAAACTGCTTAAGTTTTATCGAAAACGGAAGTTTCAGAGGCTTATAGCCTACCTTGAGCGTTACATCCATACCATCGACTGATATTGTTTTTGCTTGATCGCGGGGTATAAAAACCTCCTGATCATTCACCGTCAGTCGAATAACCTCTTCCCCTCCAGCAGCACCCTGACTGGACGGTTCGTATTTGATGCTACCACTTTCCTCATATTTTGTAATCATAAAGGAAGTTTCCTGATAGCTATAAAGATTCATCAACTTCAGAGGCATAAATTTGTCCCCACCCTCTTTTGGTCCGTGAGGATTTTCGTGGGCATTTGGCATTCGCATTTGAAGATCTCCATTTTTTCGAATGATTTGAACCAACTGTTTTCGTATTGTATCTCCAAAGCTGATGCCCAAACCCGGGAGTATAACATATTCGCTCTCTTTAATATTATAATCTCTTCGACCTCCCCTTCCACCAACAACAATAGAAATGTATGGCTCGCCACTTTCGGAAGCTTCAACCACCTTTTTGGCATTGGGGTAGAAGTTTTCAAGCACTACCCGAACTGGTTTTTTGTCTAGTTGATATGTTTTCTCAATCAGGTCAGATTTCAGCGGAGAAAGCATCACTTTTTCATCAATGCTTATCTCACTTTCGCCTTGTTTTGCGTCAAGCTGCAGATAGGTATCTGTTGAAAGAAAAACATTTGAAGTCTTACCTGTTCTAATGTGCATCTGCCCCTCAAAACCAATGTATCTGGTAAGTGCCGCACCAAGAACGACAATCACCAGCGCCAGGTGAATCACTAAAATGTTCAGCTTGCTCTTTCTGTATAATCGTTTGGTAAAGATCATTCCCATGAAATTGACCACCATAAAAAAGAGCAGCACCTCAAACCACCTGGAATTGTATATGAGAAGTTTGGCTGAAATAGGTCCGTAATCATTTTCTATGAATGTGGCATAGCCAATTGCATAGGCGAATACCAGTAGCAATACACCCATAAAAGACCCTGAAAATAAAATTTTGAAATACCTCATAGCGAATAGTTTAATCAGCTTTCGACAGGCTGCTTAGTTGCTTGTTTTATGGAAAAGTAAGCTTACTTCAGCAAGAAAAGTATGACTGACATCAGCGTAAACATGATTGTTGTCAATGATTTGGCCAGAAAGAAAAAGACTGAAACTACGGCCTTCGCCAATCAGTCCGCTGCTTGGCATCCGAATTCGAAGGGATTAATTACAAAATTTGGAAATGCATGCTAGGCTTCTTAGGAACAGCCTCCCTCTACCCTTCTTTTCTTTTTACCGCCCTGCGGCAGGATTATTTTAAATTCTGTTTTGGGCAGTGCCTTTGCACCCGTAAAATACATTTTGGCTGCCGATCTACTTGAGTACAAATCAAGCTCCTCTTTTGAAGCTGAAAGACCGGGGTGCTGCGGGTTTAGAATATTGGTATTCCAGGAATCCAGACCGCCTTCCAACATATAGATATTTGGATAACCTTTTAATTTCAGCCTTATCCAGGCTTCCATTGTGGAGCTTTCCTGACCTGCATACAAGATATTCTTTCTCAAATCCTGGTCAAATAGGCCTTCAAAATTTTCATTCAGCAAACTATCTATCGGAATGTTAACCGCTCTGGGGAGAAGGGTGTCTGCTACATTTTTGCTACGAATATCAATTAGCTGTATGCTTGGATCGCCATTAATAAGCAGGTCTGCCAACTCATCTACGGAAACATAATAAGCATCTTTTAACACCTCTACCTGAAGTTCCTGCTCAGTCCATTTCAAGTACTCTGTTTTCTTGGAGGGCAAAATGGCTGCCATCAGCCCTAGCATCAATATTAATATTGAAAGAATTTGTCGTGTGTTCATAATTATATTTCTTTTGTTATATCTGGTCGACTAAATTTTTTCTCTGCCCACTCTCCTACCCAAAACATGGCTACAGCAGCAGCTATTACCAGCAAAACCAACAAACCGTCAGAAATACCTATGGCGGTTGAAAGTTTGATGCCTCCCAGGTAATTTTTCATGTAAATACCTTTCCAGAGTGAGTAAGTTTCTCCAAAAATAAAGATGCCTATCAGTGCTCCAATTAGATAACCAATAGCGTCAATTTTACCGATCGCTGCGGCACATACACCTGTACCAGGACAAAAACCTCCTATGATAAACCCTATGCCCATGATGACACCACCGATGATGGCCGAATTGATGTAATATTCATTGATATAAACAATATCCATATCGATCATACCAAACTGATTCAGAAAGGTCAGTCCTAACAAGGCTACTATCGCTGCAGTGAAGAAAACTTTCAAAACAGTGGTGTCATAACCGTAAAACATTCCCGCTAATTTCCTACTGGAGGAAAAACCAGCCTGCTCAAGCGCAAACCCAAACCCAAGGCCTATTGCAAATGCAATGAGAAAATTAAGCTCCTGGGAAATTTCATAAATTGGAATTATAGGTCCCATATCAAATCCATGTTTTTCTGAAAAAATAAGCAAACAAAAAAGCTGTACCGAAAATTGCCATCATCGTCACGAATCCTGCCAGGGATAAGGTGGCCATTCCACTCAACGCAGCACCACTCGTGCACCCACGACCGAATTGTGAGCCAAACCCAAACAACGCTCCCCCGATCACTGCCATCATCAATCTCTTTTTACTTGTGATGTTTGGTGAATGTTCTGTTTTCCACCCGAGCCTACCGGATAGAGCCCCAGACAAGAAGCCGCCTACCAAAACGCCAAGTACCTGAAATACCAACCAGCTTTTCATAGGGTTTAGTCCATCCGAAATATATTTTGAGTAAAATCCAGAAGCTTCCGCCTTCTGCTCAGCGACAACCTCTATAGATGACACTACTACGCTTTTCATTGCACCACTCGCTCCCAGCCCTCTACCGGTTAGGTAGAACGAGAGCAAAAGCACTAGCCCAAGCAATATTCCCGCGATATACGGATTCATGTACTTGGTCTTTCCGGTGATATAATTTTTATTAGACATGATCTATTTTTTTATCATTGTTAATTTCTAATTGTTCATTGTCAATTTTTTAATACAAATACCTACTCGCCTGACCAGCATAAACAATCAGGAATCTTAACATTACATTACCAAAAAGGATAAGAGCAACAGGAATCAGTACTGGAATCTTCTGCCCTCTTAATTCCAAAAACTCCAACAGAGCTGGCAAGAGCATGCCCAGGAAAACCACAAAAATCCAGAAGGGCAAAGTATAAGGGCCATCCAGAAATAGTCTGGCTGCCTCAATTTGAACTTCGGTACTTGCAAGCAGTCCCATGAACATGTGGATTATGAAGAACAATTCAGCAGCAATGATTAAAATATCTATCTTACTAAAAAGCCTCCTTTCTATTTCGTTTTTTGAAAAAAGCACAATCACAGCAGCTCCGGCTGAAAGTCCTGACGCCAGGAACAATGGGCCAAGAATCGATGTATTCCAAAGTGGTCGGGCATTGAAAGCACTCAACAACACACCGGTGTAGATGCCAAGCAACACAGAATATATTGCCATCACCCAAGCGAGGAGCTTCTTGTATTTAGTGAAAAATGTTTCCAACTTTTTGAGCCAGGAAAATTTCAAGTCCCACTTTGGAAATACTTCTTTCATGTGAATGGCACACCATATGATCGATACTGGTGTAATCACCATCAGCGTCCAGGCACCCCAGGACATTGGTGATTGCAACCTAATAGTAGTGTATAGTCGCCAGAAGTACAGCTTGTGATTTAGGTCCAAAAACAAAGCTCCAAGACCCAAAACCAATAAGAAAGGAGTAATCATCGGTGCTATTTTCACTGCCGATGAATATTCCTTTTCTTTCCCTTGTAAATAATAAAATGCTGCGAAAAACAGGATACCAGCCGCCAAACCACCCACAAACAGATAGAACGGAATCTCCCAATGCCAAATATTGAGTGTAGGATCCACCCTATCGTTCATTCTTCCACTTATGATTAATTCCTCTTCCATGATATCAGATTAAAAAGTACAATTGTGGATCTGTGCCAGCCTCTGTTTTGAGTCGCTTATATTTTCTTTCTTTTACCTTCCGTGAAACCTCACTGTTTGGATCGTCTAGGTCTCCGAAATACAGGCAATTGGTGGGACATACTTCCACACAAGCCGGTTGCTCGCCTTTGCGCACTTTATGAATACAAAAAGTACACTTGTCCACATATCCGTCTGGATGAGGGTATCGAGCATCATACGGACAAGAAGCTATACAGGCGCCACACCCAATACACTTATCTGGATCTACCAGCACCACTCCTCCTTCTACAATGTGGCTCGATCCGGTTGGACAACACCTTACGCAAGGTGCATTTGCGCAATGATGGCACCTTTCAGAGCGAAACTCCATTTCCAGACTTGGATAGGTTCCGCTCACTGCCTCCACCACCCAATCCCGGCAAAATCCTTCCGGCACCTTGTTTTCTATCTGACAAGCTACCACACAGTCGCTACACCCTACACATTTCTTGGTATCTATGGCCATTGCATATCTCATGATTCTACCTCCTCTTGTTTAGGTTCTTCTGTCAAAAAAGTGACGAAATTTTCACGCATACCAGTTCCACCCATCACAGGGTCTAGCTTCACATTGCTGATCAGTTCTGTGTCACTTGCTCCTTTACCAAAAGCTCTTGACAATTTCTTTTCACTATGTCCAAAGCCATGCACCATGTACACCGAATCCCATCGTATGCGCTCCGTCACTCTCACTTTGATAGAAAATGACGAAACCACATCATCCTGATTTTTCAACCACACATATTGTCCATTTTCCAAGCCCCATTGCTTTGCTACTTTTGGGTTTACCCACAGGTCATTTTCATCATATATATCTGTTAGATTTGGATTATTTGAGGTACGACTGAAAGTATGAGCAGGAGTGCGGCCGTAGTTCAAGCGATAAAATCCTTGCGGTGGTTGGGCGTGCTCGGTAAAACTCGGCAAAGGATCATATCCGGCTGCAGCCATCTCGGTAGAGTACAATTCAATTTTTCCAGTAGAAGTAGCGAACTCAAAATCCTGCCCATCAAATAGGTATAAGTCGTCAAACTCCCTCTTATATTTCTTGACACCCAGATCTTTCATTTCTGCTAATGAACTATCTACCTGCTTGAGCTGCCAATCGAGTACTTCTTCTATGTCTTTGTATTTAAAATACTCCGCAAGGCCAAGCCTGTCTCCGATCTGTTTGGCTATCCACCAATCAGGCTTAGAATTGTATTTTGGCTCAACAGCAGGCATCCGTAATGAGATCACCGGCTCCCGATGCGGTGAATTTCGGATAGCATCATACCGCTCAAGGTAAGTGCATTCAGGTAGCACTACATCGGCATATCCTGTAATTTCCATCGGCATAGTATCTATGGCAACAAGCAACTCAAGGTTTTGAATTGCCTCCAGGGTCTTTTTCTGATCGGGCAAAGTGTGAATGAGGTTGGTGCCATTTACGATCCATCCTTTGATATTCCAATCACTGCTTACATTAGGCACACTAGCTTCACAAATACCATTGGAGATTATTTCGGTAGCAAGAGTGAATTTATCAGGATTGGCTTCCCGCCAGGTCTTTGTAGGTTTAGGATAAGGCGGATGTGGAAAATCAGGAATCGTTACTTTATCAGGAAAATAAAAGCCTCCCCTCCGACCCCATGATCCCAATAACGCATTCAGTATAGCCACAGCCCTTAGACGCTGTGTATCATCCCCATACCAGGTTACATGCCTTCCCGGATGGATGATGACCGCCGGTGAAGCATTGGCCATTTCTTTGGCTGTTTTTCTGATCACATTAGGATCGATGGTTGTGATACCATAAGCCCATTCGGGTGTGTACTGCTGTACATGTTGTTTGAGTTCGTCAAAACCAAAAGTGTATTTTTCAACATACTCCTGATCATACCATTTTTCATTGATAATTACATTGATCCAGGCAAGAAGCAGAGCCATATCAGTAGCTGGTTTGATAGGCAGCCAATGCTTGGATTTGCTGGCAGCAGTTGAAAATCGAGGATCAACGGTAATGATGGTTGCGCCACGATCAATGGCCTGTGACATTTCCTGTACCTGGCCATTGTGCATATTTTCTCCTATGTGTGACCCAATCAGTACCAAACAATCCGTATCGCGTATGTCGGTTCTCTCTGGAGAAAGAACTCCCTCGCCAAAAGTTGAGTAAAAAGCTACTTCTCTTGGTCCGCGGCACTGCGCAAAAGAAGGAGCGGTAATGTGAGTGGAGCCATAGGCCTTGAGCATGTGTCCTAAGAATTTTCCTCCTGAACCATGTGTAAACAAGGCCATGGATTCAGGCCCATATTTATCCGCAATGGACTTCATTTTTTTAGCTATGAAATCGAGAGCTACCTCCCAGCTAACTTCCTTGTATATCTGTTTACCGTTTTCTTCTACTCTAAGAAGAGGATTTTTCAGTCGATCTTCATCGTAGTACATCCCTACACCACCTGTGCCACGTGGGCAGAGCCGCCCATTGCAGTGAGGATCGTCTTCATGCCCTTCAACTTTCCAGATTTCTCCCTTATCGTTTTTAGTTACCCATCCTGCGCATTTCCAAAAGCACACTTCACAATAAGTCGGGGTTTTACTGAAGCCAGGAGCACCTGCCATAGCTTCCTTTAGAATTGCTCCAGAGACCTGATCAAACACTGCACCGGACAATGCCAGTCCTCCTAGACCAAGTGTTGAAATTTTGATAAACTCTCTTCTATTAGTAGTCATTTGGGTTATGGTTTGATTGCAATGTACGATCACTTACCACCCAAAAAAATGACTTTCATCAAGCCATACGGTGAAGGATGACAGGTTGGTTATGTAACATTTGTAACCAATTCACATCCGAATTTTGTTATTATCGATCTTTCATGATTGAGTTTGTCAAGACGACTCCAGATCAAGACGTTGTGAGAATAAACAGCTGTCTGGAGCCTCAAGATGCTCAAAATAAACTAACGCATTTTTGCTATGTGTACACGGCCTTGAATGAAAAGCAAGGCCAATACATTGAAACATCACTGGTAAACGACTTTATTGACAAAATGAAGTACTGGGAAAGAGGCATAAATCATTATCTGACTAAAGATAGACAGTCCATTCCTGGAGATTTATCTTAGAACGGCATGACTGATTAAAAACAAAAGCTGCCCATAACGGTGGCTAACTTCCATGATTAATTTAGGAGCGACAAGTTTTTCTTCTTCCTTGTGAGTCTGCTCGGAGGTTCTTGATTTGTTTACTAATCTTATAACTGTTATCTTAAAGGATGGTTAATTGGCTCTAATGACTAATTAGCTCAATAATAAGTCAGATGGACCAATAATCTTCAACCAACCTTACCATGTCAAATAGAATCAATTTTTGTTCAAATCATTTGAAATTATTGTCCCTTGTAATGGTCATTACATTCATAATTGCAAATTCAGCTGATCTGAAAACCGGTGATGAATCCTATTTATCTGATGCAGCAAACACTAGTCTTGCACTGGGTGAAAAACCAGAATGTGAAACATCTTCTACTCTAAACCGAACTTTCAATATAGTGACTCAGAATGTTGGTTTTATCCCTGGCGAATGGCTGTTGGGAATAGGTTTCCTGGATAAACGTTTTGAGATGGCTGATTATCTCATAGACATGGATGCAGATATTGTAGTAATTCAAGAAGGACTCTCGGCATCTGCTCTTAAAAGTTTTACCAAAAGAATGAATAGTCATTATTCCTACAATACAGATTTGAAAGAGGCTTATGGAGCGAAGTGTAAATTTCTTTTTGAATGGGGAGTGCATGGAAAAGGACACGGAATTGTAATTTTTAGCAAATACCCTATATTAAAGGAACAGCATTATAATTTTGAAAATTGTGTAGGAGGCTCTCATGATTGTAAAGTTAAAAAGGGTTTTGTAACCACAATATTAGATATTGGGGACGGTGGAAAAGTTTATGTTGTCGGAACGCATTTACAATCTGGACCAGGCAATGAGGCGATCAAGGTGAGAAATACTCAGGTACAGGAAATGAGTGATAAAATTAGTGAAAATCACAACACCGATTATCCAATGATTCTGGCTGGGGATTTTAATATAGACTACAGAGGGGAAAATAGCGAAAGGAATGCCCTTATTGATCAATTGAATGTCACACCAACTTTCTGCCCTGTGGGATCAACCAGCTGCGATGTGATTCCACCCTATACTGTTCCTGACCATAAGGCCCTTGATTATATATTTGTTAAAAATAACCATGCTCAGCCCTATTCCACCAAATTTTCCAGCAGCAACAATCCAATCCAAATTTCATTATCAGATCATGCATCTGTGAAAACTACTTTTAGTTTTGCTCTAAATGCTTTATGAAACTTGAGTTGGCCTATTCACGCGACCTCTAACTAATTCGTATGACCCAGTTCCAAAAATCAGATTTTTGAAATATTACTCCTGAGGAGCACACCTCTCCTATTTGTTAATCCCAATAACTAAAGCCCTGTATATCAAACACTCTAACTGAAATATACTCTTGAGCATCGATTCCGTTAAGTACTAGACTCAAAATGTCAAATAGACTATATTTTTTGAAGTAATAAGAAGCTCTTTTATTGTATTCTTGTAATTCACAAATTCAGCATCCAACTTCATAAAGAAATTCTTAGAATGGGTAAATTTAAAAGTACACATGACATTGCAAAAGCTCTGGGGATATCGGCCAGCACAGTGTCACGTGCTTTGAATGACCACTATTCGATAAGTTCAAAAACTAAACTAAGAGTAATTGCTTATGCACAAAAAATAGGTTTTCAGAAGAACCTAAACGCCTCTCAACTAATTTCTAAAAAAACCTACACTGTCGGATTTGTTGTTCCCGAAATAACCAGCCATTTCTTCTCTACTATTTGTCAAGGTATTAAGAACATACTCGATCCAAAAGATTACGATTTACTAATCATGAATTCGGGGGAGAGTTATGAAAAGGAAGTCAAAATAATTAAGCACCTCCTATCCATCAGGGTCGATGCAATCATATTTATTCCTACAAATCATGGAAATAATTATGACCACCTAATACCAATATTCAAGAACAAAGTACCTTTTGTAAACATCGACCGAGCTATAATTGGTATGGACTGCCACAAAGTTTTGATTGACAATAAACAAGGAGCCTTTCTTGCCACTCAACACCTTATTGATATAGGATGTAAAAACATCGCACATTTGGCAGGACCTGAAAACACCAGAAATTCTGCAAACAGGCTGGAGGGGTTCAAAAGTGCTCTTGCCGCTCATGGACTTCAATCAGATGATTCCTTGATTTTCTTCACTGATTTTCGTGTTGAAAACAGTCGTCAAGTCATCAATCAGGTTTTTGATAGAAAAGATAGACCTGATGGTATTTTTACCGTGAATGACGAACTTGGGATAGGCTGTCTGCACCGGGCGATAGAGTTAAACATCACAGTGCCTGATCAGCTAGCAATAATAGGATTTGACAATGAATTTTATAGCAAATATTTTAACCCTGCCCTATCTACAATTGACAGCCCCATAAAGGAAATGGGCAAAAAGTCAGCCAGCGTCTGCCTTCGATTGATTGAAGAATACGATTTACACCAACCAAAATCACAAATACTAAAGCCGAAACTCATTATCAGAAAATCTTCAAGACGAGGAAATCCAAGGCATTTTGCATGATATACGCCACGCAAAGGGTTGCGTAAATTCATTGATTATTTCTACTCATATGACAGGCTACACTTTAGTATTGTGCCAGGGCGATCAATTTACGATTTAGCCTTCAACGAATTCATTTAAAATCGAAACTATGAGCACTGAAAATCTGGATATGGAAGAATTATGGGAGGAGGATCTCCTAACCCGCTATCCCGAAAAGGAAAATAAACCTAAGGAAGATTTTAGAAACTACGACGAACCGGCAAGGGATACAGTTAAAGAATTCTACAGAATAAATCATATCAATCAAACCTATGATTTTGTTCTAAAAAAGGAGGCAGAATTCAAGAAACTGGACAGACGAAAAATGACCCTTTGGGAAGCTGTCGAATATCTGAATACTCTGGTAGACGATTCCGATCCTGATATCGATTTGGACCAAACACAGCATTTACTTCAAACATCTGAAGCTATTCGGGCTGATGGCCATCCAGATTGGATGGTGCTTACTGGTTTTTTACATGATTTGGGAAAAATCCTTTGCTTGTTTGGTGAACCGCAATGGGCAGTTGTGGGCGATACTTTTCCCGTGGGATGTAAATTTTCAGACAAGATTGTTTACTCTGAATTCTTCAAAGACAACCCTGATTTCTATGATGAAAGGTACAATACAAAATATGGAGTTTACGAGGCAAATTGTGGTTTAGATAATGTGCATATGTCTTGGGGTCACGACGAGTATTTGTATCACGCACTTAAGGAATATTTACCTGAGCCTGCCCATTATATTATTAGGTTTCATTCTTTTTATAGTCAGCACAGGGAGGAGGCTTACACACATTTGATGAATCAGCAAGATCATGACAT
This sequence comes from Cyclobacteriaceae bacterium, assembly GCA_049115735.1. Lineage (GTDB taxonomy): Bacteria > Bacteroidota > Bacteroidia > Cytophagales > Cyclobacteriaceae > CAXBNB01. Next base: position 179,802 of record JAGDZP010000014.1, read on the forward strand.
GTTTAAATGGGTAAAGCTATTCAATCCATATGACCTATATACCAAGTCTCCCACAGCTCCTGATGTAAACGCTCTTAGACCCTACTATGAAAAATTGGCTTTAAAATACTTACCTGAGCTAATTGCTTTTTGACAGAAATTATAGGAAGAATATGAACCAATTAGTCATAGAGAATCCACATAAGACTACTTTTCGAGATAAGATCGATGTAATCTCTATTTCGTACTAGTAAATTTTAGAGCACCTCCTTTAACCAGTTCTGAATGTGGAATTTGGGCTAGCTCTATCGGTTGCCCATTGAAGTCTGCATTGAATTTGTTTTCAGCCCCAGGTACTTTATTGGAAATAACAATTTCCTTTCCACTATAGTAGTCATTGTTTAGCTTGATTCTAATCAAATCAAAATCAGGAACAGTTATATCATACAAAGGGTCGTCTTCTGCCCCTGTCATTTGAAACAGACCTATCTTCATTAATACAGACAAGCTTCCCATCAGCCCCTGGTCTTCATCTCCATTGAAGCCTACTTCAGGTGAAAGGCCTGTATATACGCTATCGATGACTTGTCTTACCCAGTAACGGGTCAGGTCAGAACGACCAAGACGGTTAAATACAAAGGCAGTTTCAATAGAGGGTTGATTGCCATAGTTAATTGGCACTCTACGGTTCCTTTCATCTGTTTCTTTGTCATGTGCCTTTCCAGAAGTGAATCCCAGCTTTTTGGCCGTTTCAAACGAACCATTCAGCTTATCCACGGCGGCATCCTTTCCTCCCATCAGCTCAGCTAGTCCATCCAGATCATGTGGTACGAACCAGGTCATCTGTGCGCCGCTCGATTCTACAAATCCATTTCTATATTCATAAGGGTCATAGGGTGTTTTCCACTCTCCGTTTACATCTTTGGGTCGAATCCACCCAATTGACTCATCAAAGATGTTCTTGTAATTTTTAGATCTAGCCAAAAAATATTCATAATCTTCTTGTTTACCGAGATTCTTGGCTAGCTGCGCCAATGTCCAATCTTGGTAGGCATACTCCATAGTCTGCCCTCCACCGTCTTGATGAAAACCAAACCCTCCACCTTCAGGAAGCGGGTAAGGCACGTATCCCTTTTCCATATAATATTTCAACCCTCCTCCTGTTTCCGTATCATGCTCATATCCGGCTTTAGACATAATTCCTGAGGTGCTATGACCTTTCTTCAATCCTTCATAGACTTCATTGATATCAAAGCCTTTAATTCCTTTTAGCCAGGCTCCTACCAAAAATGGCGTAGCTGACGCCCCGGTCATGACATAAGTGTAGTTACCGCCTGAAGGCCCTCTGGGTATTCTTCCTCCATCTTTATAGTACTGCAAAAGTGAATTGCAAAACTCTTCCGCTATCTCAGGGTAAACCAGTTGCCAAAGGGTATTTATTGTCCACTGAGCACCCCAAAATGAATCTGAGTTGTATTGATTGAATTTTGGTTTGCCATTTTCATCCAACGGTATTTGACCAACCCTGAAAGCATCACCTGTATTGTCAGGATAGGCTCCATTTATGTCGCTAATGATCCTTCTTCCCTGAAGACCGTGCCATAAGTCGGTATAAAATCTACGTTGTTCTTGCTGAGTTCCCCCTTCAATTTCAATTCTGCTCAAAAGGCCGTTCCATTCTTTTTTAGATTCATCAACAACCTGATCAAATTCCCAATGAGACAATTCAGCTTCCATATTTTTGCGAGCATTTTCAACTGAAGTATAGGAAATAGACAATTTCATTTTCACTTCCTGAACTGACTCTTCAAGTTTGACAAGGAATCGCCCATCCCGACCTGTGACAGCACTCACCTTCTGATCAAACTTCACATGAAAGAACACATCGGTTGGCTTAGGTCGCCTCCGCGTTGGTTCATTTCTCACCTTTCCCTCAAGGGTATTTTCGTCTATTAGCTTCAGTTCGCCTTCAGAAATCAATGTCGGGCCATGGTTTCCTACTAAATTAAAAACAACAGCAGGCTTACTGCCTTCAGGAAAACTATAATGGTGAAAACCAACACGCTTCGTTGAGGTGAGTTCTACCGAAATTCCACCGTTATCCAATATCATACTATGGTATCCCGGTGAGGCCTTTTCTGTATCATGACTAAAATCGGAGTAGAAATCCGTATACAGATCCACTCCTTCCTTTTCTACCACCGGCATTACTGAAGGTCCTGAAAGCTGCCACGCGTGCACATGCGAAATGCCTTTAATATTGGTGACATTGTATCTATAGCCACTACCCCAGGCTCCTTCTACCTCCGTATCCGGATTTAAATTGACCATGCCAAATGGTCGGCAAGCCGAAGAAAAATAAAACCATCTGGAATTGGCAGCATCAAGAAACGGATAGACCAGATCGCTAGGGTCAGTTTTTACTGTCTCCTCAATAGATACTTCTTTAGCTGGTGGTTGACAACCAGAAATCAAGATTGAGAAAACAATAGCTGCTAGTATAGTTTGTAACGTTTTACTTTTAAGATTCATAAATGTTAGGTTAAAGGGAATCGGTTTAGTGTTTAGTTTCGATAAAATTAATCCAATTAAAGTACTATTTAGAGGTATCGCACATATTTGAGATACGTTGCGTTTCATTTCGGTAAGTTAATTCTTACTTGGACATATTAGGAAAGTGCTCCACCAATTTTCCATCAGGATAGTAAATTTCATGGACACTGCGAATGGGAATTTTCATGAAATGATATTCTATGAATTCCATGTAGCGCTCCCAGTCGTATAATTTGAGTCCATGAAATCCTGTTCTCACATGATAACCGATAGAACTCCTCACAATCGCTTTGTTTATTTCCGGTTGTTCTATTGATTTGAATGCAGGAGCTCTACCGTAAAGTTTATATACAGGAGCGGCATGATATGTACTGAGCCATTGCCCTTTTTGATCAGCCCATAGGTCGTGAGTGGCAGTTGCAACATATAGTGGCCTAGGTGCCAAACATGCCAATAGCATGTGCTGATCTACCGGCAACTCATCTATTTTTCCCTTGTATTTGAATGCATTTCTACCTGCCCAGCGCGGCAACCATTCCAGCATATTATCAAGTGTTTCGCCTACCTGGCGTTTCCACAATGCATCTCCCCCATGACCGGAAGTAGTGGAAAGTATCATCCCTATTCTTTGATCCAATGCTGCCGCCCAGATCGCAATCTTTCCGCCAATAGAAGTGCCCATTATAGCGACCTGCTCTGGGTTAATACTTTCATCTGTTACAATATAATCCATACCACCAACAGCAGCCTGTGCCCATACAGCTATCAAACCCCATTCATCCCCAGTGGTACTCTTTTGTCCTGGCTTGAAGTATAAATCTATCAAATCACCATCCAACACGTCATGTGTGCTTTTCCCCCGATCGCCTAGCACCTCATAATCCACGCTTACCAACGCAATACCGCGTAACATAAGCTGTTTGAGAGGTGCATGATTTTTGGTTTCCCCAAAGCGTTGTGGGTTTTCCAAATCAAAACGATGATTGCTTATGTCTTTTCCGTTTATCCAGAAAATAGCCGGATGGGCCTTGACATTATCGTTGGGTATATACATGACCAATGGCATTTCAACTTTGCCCCTTTCGTTAGAAAAAGTAATAAGAACATGTCTTTTGGTACAAAGCCCTTCAAGGTGGTTTTTATTTTCAGATATCACTTCGAAAGTTTGAACTATTGGATCAACCGGAACAGGTACCTTACCATACATTTCTTTGGCAAAGAATTCCATTATTTCCGGACGCCTTAGTTGCTCCCATTGCTCAATTGACTTGGTCTTTTTTCCATCAAATGACTTCATCAATTCCGGTAATCTATACTGGGGCACATCTTCCTCTTTGTAGATCGCATCCAGATATTTTGCTGAATCATCCTGTGAAACGGAAACAGAATATTTCATCAGTAAGGTTGAAATAAGAACAAGTATGAATTTTTGTTTCATGTCTGACTGCTAATTCTTGTTGAAGTGATAATCCATGAACTTGATATACTGATCCCAATCGAATTGGTGATAACCATGAGCGCCAGATCGTACGTGATATGCCAATGCCCTATCATCTGATGGTTGATTTACTTTAGGACGCTCTAGAGTGGGCTGGCCTTTCAAACCAAACAATTCGTAAACCGGTGTGGCATAATGTGTGGAAAGGTATTCTCCCTGATTATCGGCCCAAAGATCATTGATACCACTAACGACATACAATGGTCGTGGGGCTATGCAAGCTAATAACATGTGCTGATCTACCGGCAAGTCGTGTTCACTGCCAACATACTTTTTAGCATTCCCACAAAGCCATCTTGGAAAACGTGTAATATATTTTAAGTTTTCACCAAAATTTCTCCTCCAAAGAGCAGCTCCTGCAGCTCCGGAATTCTGAGATAACACCATGGCGAATCTTGTATCCAAAGCACCAGCCCATAAGGTTGACTTACCTAACTTTGAAAAACCAAGAATAGCCACTTTTTTATGATCCACGTCATCGTCAGTCTCCAGGTAGTCCATCGTACGGGAATATTGCCATGAAATTCCTGCTAGCACTCCCCATTCATCTGCCTTAATCAAACTCTGTGAGCCCTTATAAAAGAGCTTGTGGATGGAATTTCTAAAGCTTACCTCATCTCCTATGATCTCTCCCCCTTTGATACAAACCAATCCAAATCCTTTTTCAATAAGATCAACAAGTGGAGTACCATTACCAAGCTTGCCATAAGATTGGATATTTTCCATTTCTATGTTTTTGCCCGTAACTGAACTGAATCCCATCCTCAAGAGAACTGGAACAGGTCTTTGAATTCCGTTTGGAACAAAAACCACTATGTTCATTTCTATGCTCCCTCGTTCATTGCTAAAAACAGCTTTAATTCGCTTTCTCGTACATCGCCCGTCAAAGAATTTTTTGTCTACATCTAAGGTTTCATATTCGGTTTTGATCGGGGATTCCGGGATTGGTACGCGACCATAAATATTGGTTGCCAACATACTCATAATCTGTGGTCTACGCACATAGAGCCACTCATCTACGGAATTTATTTTTTTTCCTTCCACGGTGGTCAAAAGATCTGGCAATTCAAAATAAGGGACTTGTGATTCATTATAGATCACTTCTTTTTCCCATTCTTTTGATTGACAAATAGCCAATTCGCTGTACAAACACAATAGCGCAAATAGTATGAGAAGGGAAGGGTATTTAAATCTCAAGATCATATGCATATCAATAGAATTCTAAGATCCCCATAAAAATAGAATACAACAAAAGAGCTGATAAACCTGATTTTTTAAAAAGTCTATTCGCTTGTTCACGTTCCTGATAAGACTCGAAAAATGTGACTAAAATTCACCTTTCCCAGCCCAATCCCAACGCAACAGATCATTACTCCAGGCCACCCCAATTGAAGCATTCTTATCAAAATCTCCTTCTTTCTCGGTTTTCGGACCAGAACCATGAAAAAACATAAGATACTTTGCGTAAGCAGCATTTTCTCTTAAATCGATTACAGCACCAGCTGAGATTCTTCCTTTAGCCCAGTCCCATTTCTTCTGACCCAACACAATAAGATCACCCCAATCCTCCCAATTTTGAAGATTGGAAGAACGCTTAATGGATATACCGTTATGTGGAGAATGGAATAAGATATATTCACCATTCTCATTCAACACACATACATTTTCACCAGATTCGGTATGGCCATAAAACGTCCAGTTACGCAGGTCATGACTATAAGACATACTAACGCCATTTTGCTTATAAAAACACCACCATTTTCCTTTTTCATCTTTATCCTTTAATAGATAAGGATCAATCATCCTTCCCATATCAGCCTCCTTTACATTTGGTCCCTTTACACTCAATAGTTCCGGATCACTCCAGGTGTCCAGGTCTTTACTGCGCATTATGAAAACTCTTGCGTCGGATGTTCCATATCTGGTTTTATCTGTAGCTCTTAGCCCTGGTCTGGGATATGTCTGCAAGCATAGAATCCACTCGTCTTGGAATCGGATTACGTTACCTGGGCTACAGAAATTTAAGTTCTGATCTTTGGGAGTAATTATTCTGACTGGACTCCAATTGATTAAATCTTTTGATTTGCTAAAGGCTGTATATGAATAAATAAGTCCATTTTCAGACCGCACAAGAGTAAAAAACAGGTGAAACACATTGTCATGAAACAAAATTGCTGGATCACGATAAGCAGTTGAATCGTTCCCCTTGAAAATAATTGGCGACCTCAAGAGGCTTAGATCGTTCTTTTGTGCCTTTACTGGTATTATAAATAGCATCAAAAGAATAACTAGTGGAATGTACAGTTTTTTTAGATACATGCTGATTTAAGAATGGATTTTCATTTATTGCTTTAGTAAAACTAATCTTACATTTATGATTATCTCAATTTGATCCAGGCTTTCGCTGCTGCGTCTTCCCTTCCTGAGGCAAATGAATAAGCCATCTTGAAGAGTCGCTACGACTTGCACGCACGTACCATGGCACCAGTGTCAAATCAACTTCCTTATCATCTACCAAGCCAGGTACTTTAAGTTTATGGATTCCTTCGAATAAATCGGGATGCCATTGTTCAACTACCTGTTCAGTCACTTCCTGAGGTTTCATGTCAACAACCATAGCTTTTTCGACTGGGAATGATACATCTTCACTTTCCAGACAATAAACCAGCGGCCCTCTGGCAAAAACGACTTGTCCGGCATCAGCTCTGACCTCAGGATTTGGTGCGATCATCCGAACAGGCATTTCAAACTTGAGTTCCACGATATCACCATTGTTCCAAGTTCGGTCAACCTGAAGATAGTTACCGCTTTGTACAGTTTTTTTGCTTTGCCCCGGCCATATCGCCGTTGCAGTCTGGCACCACCCGGGAATGCGCAAACGGAGGTTGAATGGGGTTGTGTTCTCGCCGGTAAAACTCACCTTGACCTTTCCATCAAACGGATATTTCGTTTCAAGGGAAAGATCAATTTTTCTCCCATCCTCTAAGGTCTGATTGATCGTTGAACTTGAATAAAGGTTGACAAAAATACCTTTATCGTCGTATGAATACAGGTATTCAGGCAATGCCCCCATAAAACGCCAGCAATTGGTCATACAACAAGAGGTTCTGTTTACTGTGGGCAACATACAGCGTGCATTCATAGGAACAAAACCATGGTCAGATTTCTTGCTCAAATCTCCTACCATTCGCATGGGGTTGTAGTAAAAAGAGCCTTTGCCATCCAGGGCAATAGCACCTGAATAATGATTATAGAGTGTTTTTTCAATAGCATCGAAATACTTGCTCTGTGGATCGATAGCATGCATTCTCCAGGTGAACATGATGTGAGCAACTGAAGCGCATGTTTCCGCCAGATGACGACTGTTGTGATCCTTCCGCTCATGTGGCATATCATAAGGAAGTTCTGAGTAATCTTCTCCATGAGAGCCAACTGCACCTGTAACGTAGGTACTTGTGTTGTTTATGTAATTCCATAACCCTTCAAGGTGTTCAACAAATTCCGATTTGCCCGTTTCGAGATAAAGATCTGCCATACCCGCAAGCAGATACCCTACCCGAACCGCATGCCGACCACCTCCAGCTGTCACCTGAGACATAGTAGTACCCTCTACTTTGCATAGCTCATTTGTCAATATTTCAGAAAATTCCAGGTATTCCTTGTTGCCGGTGGAACGAGCAAGGCGCAATAACCCAAGCTCATACTCAGAATGTTCACGCAGAGCTGTTGTCTGATAATATTCATTCTCATTATAATATTCTCGGATTTGGTAATCTGCCCATCTAGAAGCAGCCTCTAACAGCCTTGTTTCTTTTGTTGCTCGGAAGTGAGCCACAGCAGCTTCATATAAATGTCCAGCAATATAAAGATCATGTTTGACCTTTGGATCCCAGCGTTTCTTCTGACCATTCTGTGCATTGATGTAGCCATCCTCGTCCTGGATCTCAATGATTAAGTCTACGATACGATCAATTTCCTTCTTCAATGCCTTATCATCAGTCCTCATAAATACATAGCAGGCACCTTCCAGCCATTTGTACAGATCACTGTCAGCAGCCAATCGGTATTTTGGCGGTTTCAGGCCTGCAGCGGCGGCTTCAAGAACCTTTGGAATGGGGCTTTCGAGACCCAGCATGAGGCTCTCCAAGTTTCTGTCGATTCGTTTTCCGAGATAACCTGAAACTTTAATATCGTTGATACTTACGGGTTGAACCTTTGCTATTGAGTCTGACCAGTCAGCAGCCCCAAAAGAATGATTCTTATCTAGCCTATATTCTGAATTGGAAACAGGTGAAACGCACTGAAAGATAATAATCGTGTTAAATATGAAAAGCACCAAGTTAACAGCCCGAGTAAATATTTTTCTTTTCATAGCTTGTGAGGTTCTTTGGCCGATTGACAGCTTTCAATAATAAGCATAAATAGTACTACTAATGAGTGTCCCTGTTATATACTTTTTATTGATCACATAATCAATAGTTTAATTCTATCAATTTCATCGAATGACGTTTTAAACTGATTTTTAATCTTAGATTGCCACCTTTATCCGTTTTGATGTCATGATTTTTTGTTGCTGACAAATTACCTGATTTTCTAATATTTGAAATATTCTGACCCTTTGACGAATTTGGTCGACCGGATCTTTCCCATGCCCTGTATGTATTGTTATTCTCCCTATCCAGACTGGTTTCAGAAACTTTTATGTCCGATCCTTTTGTTAGTCCAATGAGGTCTATCTCCAGCTCGTCTACTTTATCCATGGCATCATCAGTTTCGTCGTAGTTATAGGCAATGAAAACCAGGCTTCCATTCTTTGATTTAGTAGCAATTACCCCGAATCTATTGTCTTTTTTAGATCTAATCACTTTGATTCGCTTCTCCTTCAACCTTGCCAACATCTCGAAACAAGTTTGAATCGGTTTGGGAATATCACCAGCTGTAGTCAATTCTCGTTTGCCTACAAAAAACTCGTCTTCATCGGCCTCCCATGAAAAGCCCCAATAGAGAAGCAAGTCCGTTGGAAAATTATAGTTGTCTTCAATTTGGTACAATGAATTGACCAACTTGACCAAAAACAAAGCAGATTGTTCAGAATTGCGGTATTCTAAATCAGGATAGTCTTTCACCAACCTATAGTAATTGGATGACATTCCCCATTCGTTTATGTGAAATTCGATTCCTTTTAAGGATTTAAAATCACTCATCAGTCTTTTCAACCAAAGCACAGATTGAGAAAATCGCTGAACCCTGGGTTGAATATGTGGCTCGGTGTTGAGCCACTTGCCAGAGAGTCCATAAATGTGATAGGATATAAAATCGATTTGCGTTCCTTTTTCACCGGTGACATAGTTCGTTCCGTTGACCACATGGTTGAGAAATGGTCTCAGAAAATACTCGTGGTAACACGCAGGCCCACCTACCTTTAAATTTGGATTGACTGAAGTTACTGCGTCAACAAATACATCATACATTTTAAAAAATACATCCAGCTGATCGATAGGCCACCCGTCAGGTTCGTTCCACACTTCGAAATACCAAGTTTTTACTTCTTCCTCGCCAAATTTTTCAATGAAGTTTCTTGTGATAGCTTTAAGTAAGTCCGACCATTTTTTCCAATCACTTGGCCCGGTGTTTCTTAGGGTCATTCCTTCATCATTGCCTGTAGTAATTTCTTTAGAATCTATTTCAAGCAAATCGGGCATGTAATCCAACTCGACAATAGGTTTGATCCCTCTTTTTAAATATTCCTCATATACTTCATTTACCTTCGAGAAGTCGTATATCGGGTTTCCATTGGCATCTTCTGAATATACTTCCTGCCCCCTAACTACACCATTTTTAACATCGCTACTCAAAGTGTGATGCGATCTCAGAAAACGGTGGGATTCTGTTTTTTGCATCCTGTCAAGCAAGGCCTGACCTGATGGCCTGGGTACATGATAAAAGAGGTGGTCTGACCCTGCCGCCTTCCAGAACTCAGTATTTTCCCCAATTACTTCTGAAGCATTAATGGTGAAATGATGTACCTGCGCCATTGATTTAATGGCTATTACACAAAAGTGTAATATGGATAATATGATTATTGGAACTTTCATTTGTTTAGTACATTATCTTGAATATATCGCCATGCCAATTGGTCTGTCCTTGCGAGAGGATTTAAACTGTGGAGTTCATCCCTATCGTTAATATTCTAATCATTCCAGAACCTTAATGAAACTTTTCTAATTGCATCTGGGATTTGATCCGTAGTTTCTTGGAAGAGAGGTTTTCCACCTATCACTTCCATCAATTTAGCACTACCCATTGATGTGCCTTCATAACCTTTTCCGCCAGCACTTAAAACTCCGGTTGACACCAAACCAGCAGTACCATCATTTTTCTCCACCTTGATCATAGCAGGTTTTCCGATGTTCATTTGGGCTTCAATGCTCCAACCTCCTACTACATAGGCATTGGTCTGTTTGTCAAACACCACTTCTTCACATACTGATGCTCCAGATTTCGATTTCACCTGAATGATTGCAAGAAATCTCATTTTTGAAGTTTTCTCTTTTGTAATTCCTGAAAAATGCCATTGATCTACAAAATCAATAAGCTTGCCCTCCTGATCAACTTTTCTATTCCAATTTCTAGCCGGAATACTAAACGTATCACTAACGCTAAATTCGATACCTGTGGATGAATAGAGGGATACCTGCGCATTGGCTAATTCATTTTCTGCCATTATAGTTTTCTTTTCAAAATCAATATTTAATCCAGTGTCATTGTGCAACAACCAGGTCCATTCCGCAGGGTGGTCCGCCTCCATTTCATCGTAGATAACAATAGTTGAAGGACGAAGCATGATGTAATGTCTGCGAAATCGCTTCATCCCCAAATCAATGCTTTTCAAATCGGATGCTGAATAAGCATGTGATGCATCGCCTACTGAATAAGAAATTTGTTTTCCATGTAAAAAACGAGGCATCCATCCAAATGCTCCCGCATCATAGGGTTGACCTTCATCATCTATTAAAATTCCATTATGCCCACGTGTATGCTTATGCCAGCCTTGCTGATGGGGATCACTCATCTTTGGTCTGTATCCTGAGTTATAAAAGAGGCGTTTCCCACCAAAAGCGATATTAAAATTATTCTGTTCGGCATGAGCATGCCCCATTGCTCCAAAAGGACTGCTTGTAGCTGATAGCATCAAATTGTTTTTAATATCATCAAGTGAAGTGTGCATATACGCAACACCCACATCAGGAAAATGTGCTGCCTGAGGAAAACTGAATTCTTTTGAAACATTGGGCAGTGAATTCTTATAGGCTCTCTGGATTCGGAACCAACGAAACTCAGCTTCTGCAGCAATATCCTTATTTAATCCCTTTGCCACTTCATTGGAATACCATGCGGCATAGGGATCTTGAAATATACGAGCCGCTGCATCTGTATAACCTGCATACTTCATCGTTGGATACCAATATTTATCCCCATCATTACCAAAACCATCACCTACGCTATTTGGCGGAAAAGCATACATCAGCCACTTCGGATTGTTTCGGAACCAGTCAGACCTTTGAAAATCGACACCAGTAAGCTCACTAAAACTTGCTGACATATCATATATGGTAAGGGTATTCATTGCAAAATATCCTATCCCATTGAACCAAGCGCCATCAGTCTCACCCATTTTTGGAAATTGTGCAATCCACAATTCATAGATATATTCCAACCACTTATCTGCTTCGGCAGTTTCGCCAGCCAAAGCCATTGAAGTTTGAAACATTTGATGCAAAATATGCTGCCAAACATGCATGGAAGAAGACCGACTTTCAACCTTTCCAGTCCATAGATTATAGAAATTATCAGCTCTGGTTGCAGACTGTTTGATCATTCTTTCTCTTTCAGCCTGAGTCAGCAAATCCCAAAAAGTATCCACAGCCAAGGCCAAACTGGTCATGATTCCAGAGTCTCCAAAATTGGATAGATGTGTCACTCCTTTTGGATCCCAGTCAGCTACTTCTACCATCCATTTTTTGGCAGCATAGAAGTATTTGATATCTCCGGCTAAGATATAAGCTTGAGATAACGAATTGAGTGCACGAAGCACATCCCACCCAACAGCTCTACTTGCTGATTGGGCAATCATTGAATTTTCATATTCATTTTCCCCTTTATATTTGGGAAGTGCATCCATTTCTATAGGAGGAACCTGCTCTAAAAGTTTGTCAGCTTCTAACAAAATGGCAATGGTCTCTTTGTATTCCCTTGCACGAATACGCAATTCATCTAATTCACTTTTCTCGGCTAAAACTCTTGGATGATTCGAAGAAACGTTACTAAGGATTTTGTCTAGGTTTGGAGTCAAAAATTCTTTTGTGTTAGAAGTGATTCTGAATGAATCCGTTGGGTTCCAATCTCCTCCACTCACCCTATACTGCCAATACCAAACCCCTTCTTTCAGTTTTCGGTGGGGATTAAAAAACGCAAAGGGAATGTCATTTTTCTGAATAAGATGCTCCGAAAAATTCTCCTTGGAAGATAAACGCACATCATATGTTGATTTTTTCTTTTGCGTGGGCCATTGAAAACTTGGAGAATTGATGGCTGCTTCTTCCCCTCCGGAAGGAGTAGTCCAAATTCTGTATTTAGGATAAATTGCTTTGTTAGCGACTTCTATTTCACCACTAGTTTCTAGTGGCTCTTCTGGTGCAGCGCATCCGAAAAAGAATATGGCTATAAAACCAACAACAATTCTACAGACTATCGACGGAATGAATTTTCGATTTATTGAGATAGACATCATTTAGGTAGTTTTTCAGGATACTCATCGCTCTGCTTGAACTTATGAGCAGGAGCCATATCTAGTTCCGCTTGAAATTTTTCTTTAATCAGAACCTCCTTTTTGGTTAGCTCTGTATCTGGAATTGGATTCTTTTCTTCAGAATCTTTGCTTAGATTATAAAATCGATTGTCGTTATAAAGTTTATATGTTTTATTTCGGACAAAGCGACCATACCAAGCATTGTCCTTTCCTCTTTTTAGAGGATCATAGTGCATAAAAACAGATTCTCTCGACGCTTGTTTTTGATTGGACAAAAGAGGGTAAATACTCTTGCCATCTGCATATTCTGGAATAGAAATACCCGCAGCTTCGGCCATGGTAGGTAGGAAATCATTGAATTCAAACAGCTCATTATAGTCAAAGCCTTTTTTGATTTTTGATGGATTATAGACCACCATAGGCACGTGAGTACCTGCATCGGGCATTGTTCCCTTTCCCCCTCTAAATGGGCCATCCACCGTTTGGGAGGTGATCCCACCAAATGTTCCATTATCACCTGTGAAAAAGAAAATAGTATTATCGTCGAGCCCAAGTTCCTTGATTGCTTCAACCAGCTTCAAGACAATTTTGTCGGTGTACTCCACCATATCCTTAAAAAAACGCTTGTCACTTTTCTGCCTCAAACTTTTATTTTTCCATTCTTTAGAATCTGGTGTTGGAACAAACGGATTATGTGTCAATATCATTGGATAGTATAAAAGGAATGGTTTTTCTTTATTCCGCTTCATAAAATCAATCGCATAATCACTTACCACATCTGGGCCATAAGCATCTTCCAATCCAGTAAGTTGCCTTCCGTTCTGATATAGATTGGGATCTGAATAACGATTGCGAGAACCGCCTATAAAATTCCACAAACAGTATTCATCAAAACCAAAATGTTGAGGTCGTTTTAGCATATCCTCTTTGGATGTTCCATATTCTGAACCAGGACTATTAAGTTGCCACTTACCCACTACGCAGGTCGAGTAACCAGCGTCTTGTAAAAGATTCCCAAATGTTTTTTCATTAACATCCAGATAGCCAAAGCGTTTATAATTTCGATAGTTGAATTTTCCGGTCATTATTTTTACCCGGGATGGTGTACAAAGCGGCTGTGAAAGAGCATAGTTAAATCTTATGCCCTCCCTACCTAATTTATCCAAAACAGGTGTGTTGTATGAAGTGCTTCCGTTTGCACTCAGACATTCGTATCCCAGATCATCAGCCATTAGCAATACAATATTTGGAGGTCGATCTTGCGCAGAAGATTTTATCCAAACTGACAATGTGAAAACGAATATTAGTATTAAGATTCTCATTTTACTTTGGTTATATAAAAGTGATAGATTATTTTTTGTTGATATCTAGCCAAAGAGGGAATTGAATTTCTAATTCCTTCACTTTCTCAGGAAACTTTTTTGCCAGATCGGTCATTTTTCCGGAATCTTTGTTCAGGCCCAGTAAAAATAGTTTATGATCCCTAGTTGCCATTGCTTTTTTGCTCCTATACACCGGATAATTAATAGTTTTCATTCCTTATTTTTTTACATTTTCAATATTCCCCGCAAAAAATGGCCAAAGGTCAAACTGCCTTTCCACATCTTCTTGATTCACACGTTTAATTACCCATGTTTCTTTAGCTGCATCTAAATCATATTCAATGAAATTCCCATTTGGATGCATAAACTGAGATGAATACATAAGCTTATCAGTATTAATTTCTAAAATGCCATTCAATGAAGCCTCTGGTGTTTCAGCTCTTGTAATCACCATTAATCCCAATTCCTTTTTAGAATAAATATTAAGATAAATTCCGCCCGAAATATCAAAAACTTCCCAGCCTTCAGAAGAATGCACAGATTTTTTCCCCTTTGGGATTTGAATTTTACCTTTTGTACAAGCAAAATCTTTAAAGACTCCTGTGTTATTCCAATTGATTCGTTCCTCTCCCGGACCGTACATGTGAAATACTTCATCCAACTCCGTGGCATCATCATCCAAAAACAGCGTAATTGGTTTTGGCATGATCATAGACCTTCTGCCTTGGTTGGCACCCCCGGCTGAAATCAAATAATCCCTGTCCCCTGAATAGATTTCACCACAGGAATTGTATCCATGACCTAGCCTTACAAAATAAGCATTGGGTTTTTCCAATATCCACTGCATTGATTTATCGGGAGGCCTGTAAGACATCATAGCTGCAAAGAGTGCATGATGTTGCCCGCGAGAAATGCTTACATCCAGGCTGTCCACATATAAGCTTGCAAATACTTTGTACATCACAGTATGGTAATCGGAATCAATATTTCTTTTGCTTCCGTCTCCGAATCGCCTTCTGTGTGGTGGATGATGCCTGAACTTGTAGCTGCCCAAGGCGTACTGCCAACTAAGCCTGTCCAATAGCTTTCTGGTAATCGTTTGTAGCTCGCCCTTTGTGAATTCATTTAACAACAGGAGTGTAGAATAAGCGTATCCCAGATACGGGGCTGAGTTAAATTCATAAAAACCATAAGTATCAATTTCTTTTAAAAATTGTGTCAATTTCTCTTCCATTCCATTGTTTTCATTGTCAAACTCAGGTGATCTCTCCCCGTTCTCCCAAAGCCATTGGTTTTTAAGATAGCGTGACGTCTCAGCCATCAGGATGTGGTTTTCGGTATCTTGAATTGCAGTGTAAGCTACATTTTTGGTAAAATCATCTCCTTCTATTGTAAGTATGTGTTCCAAAAGGTGGGCTTTCGTTTCATGATACAAAATATCCGGACGATCTTTAAACAAATGGAATACCGCTGTAAACCCCATAGCATTGAAGTCATAGTCTCCGTTGGGGTTCATCAACCATGGTGAACCAGGGTTTCCTGTAGCCTTCTGGCGCATGATGTACTGGTTCATTTCATCGATGCGCTGGCCTGTTAAGAAACAACCCAAGACAATCCTCGCGTTTTTAAAGCTGACCTTTTCATCCTTTTGCCATTCTTCGGGTGTTCTTTTTGCCCAATGATTGAATAAATACTGCTGAAAAGCAGATGTGTCTTTGAATGCGAAGGTACGCTCGGTGGGAACCCTAATATTTCCTTGTAAAATTGGCTGGTCCATCTTCCTGCCGGCACCACCAAAAATATTAAGCAAAGCAAATAGTATAATGGGTATTCCCAATACAACTGATAAAACAATTTTGATGATCTTCTTTGTCATCGTTTATTTTTTTAGGGCCCAGACTTTAAAATTCCTGTATCTAAAGTGGCTCCATTGCATTTGGCGGAAACCTATTTTCCCTCCTCCCAATACAGCTCCAAATTCCTTCCCGTCATCAAGCCAGTCTATGATCTTATTATCATCCAGGTACATTGTAATCCTGTCGCCATTCTTGATCAACTTTATTTTATGAACAGAAGTTGAGTTCAAGGGTATTCCCATCGCACCAACCTTTACCCTATTAAACCCGGCATTTTTTCTTAAGTGCGATACTCCCCGGCCATTACCACCTGCATTGGCATAATAAGAGATGTGATAGTTGTTAGTATCACTTTTGGTGTACTTCCTGAATACTCCGTCCCTCTTTTTTATGGAAGGGTCAAAAATATCTTCTCCCTTCGATCCTTTTGCTGAGAAAAAAACAATGCATAGCCCAGCATCGGGCTCCATATTTTGTAGTTCCCACTCGGCAATAAAACTATCGGGAAAATCTTCAGGGCACCAAAGCACGTGATGCCCTTTTTCTTCAGGAGAATACATGTGCATCCAGTTCTCTTTAAACTCCGACTTGGCAGGTCCTTCCATCACCCACATTTCAAGATCTTTTTCGTTGGACAGTTTGTTCTGATAGATGAGTTCCCCTTTTTCGGAATAATTCGGCACCAACACCGCGTTTAGGGCTCGATACAATTCACTACCTGCCATCAAAAAAGCACCGGTTCCGTATTCGTGCCATGAATCTTCAGCAAATGGCTTTGGCTCCTTACCCGGCGGTTGAACATAGCCCAATCTTCCTTCATCATTGATATGACTGACCAAACCGCTCCAGGCCCTTAGCGCAGCAGGTTGGTACTTATCCTTTGGCAGTATATCATTGTTCATACCCCAAAGCATGCCATAACAGAAGAATGCAGTACCACTTACTTCCGGCTGAGGAAAAGCCTTTTCATCCAACAAGCTAGGTCGCCACATGCCATCTTCGCTTTGAATTTTTGCCAGGGCTAATGCCATATTCTTGAATTGTGTTACAAATACATTCCTTTTTGGATGATCGCTCGGAATGATTTTGAGCATATTTGCCAAACCTGCAAATACCCAACCATTGCCCCTGCTCCAATAGACTTTTTGGCCCGATGGCGTCCTGGAATCAAAATAGCGGTCATCGCGGTAGATTAGGTCATCATCTTTATCAAAGAGGTAGTCTGTAGTCTTGATCCAATGTTCAATCGCATAGTCAAGGTACTTTGCTTCTCCTGTGATTTTATACATTTTTGCAAAAGTCGGTGGTGCCATGAACAGCGCATCACACCATGTCCACCACTCTCTGCGGTACTTGTTATCAACAAACCTGACATCCGCCTCTGGCTTGCGCTTGATATGGGCATCTAGCACCCACTTCACGCGCTCAATCATTTCTGGTTGCTTTTTTTCCTTATATAGATCAAGGTACATTTGTCCTATCGCAATCCTATCTGCATCATATATGTCATCTTCTGTGGCCCAATTGTATTTCTTGCCTAATGCAAGCATCTGATTGAAATATTTCTTTTCACCTGTCACTTCATACATTTCCATAATACCTATGTAATACGCTGCTAAATGCCAATTCAGGGGACGGTATTTTTGCACATGCTCTGTGTGCTGATTTTGCCAATCAGCTACTTTAAACATCAGTGACTTAATTTTACCTTTTTCGAAATCAGTGATGTCCTCATGGTCTTTGGCAATCCCTATCTGACTAAAGGCCATTGTGAAAAGGAAAAGTATTATTAATCTTTTATTCATAATTCTTTTTATTATAGAAAAAGAGGCATCAAGGATACCAATAGAACCTTCAGATGAGTTAATGACGTGCCCGGTAATGGGTAAGGCTTCTCTTTGTGTTCTTTTCATTTCAATCTTTATTATTCTTCTTTTAGTGTTTTTTCAATACTATTTGCAACTTGTCGTCCCAGTTCCCTGCTTCCTTTTTGGAGAAAATGAACATTCTCTGGCTTTTGCAATTCTGCCATTCTGGGCAGCACATAGGTATACAGGTCGTTTATGGGAATATTATTTTTATTCATGACTTTTAGTGCCACCTCATTGTACACTTTGGGCATTCCCGGCGAGCGCATTTGTCTTCCCAATTTATCAGGGTAAGGTGTAGTTGTGGCAAAAATCAGTTTTGCACCACTAGCCTTTAATTTGCTTACTATCTTCTCTAAATTATGACCATATTGTCTTGGGCTGGCCTGATGGGGATGGTTGAGATTTTTGCTGTTTTTACCTGTTTCAGGATCAATGTGTTTTATATCATGCAAGCCAAAATTGAAATGAATGACATCCCATTTGGTATCGCCGATCCATTCATCAATATATTTCACACCCATTGTGGTTCCTTCACAACTTGTCGAATCACCCTTTTCGTTGATCACAACCGGCTTAAACAATAATGCTTTTCCTTTTAATTCTTCCTCTACAATAGAAAAATAACCTCCCGCTATCGAATCGCCAATGACTAGTACATTCGGCAGGTGTTTCCCAGCACCTAACTCGGCTACCTGTAGCATAAACCCTATAAGCATTAGAAACAAATACTTGTATATATGTTTTCTCTCTGATGTCATAATCGTGATTGCCTAAATATCTAAAAACTCTACCAAATGCATTTGCCGTGTGCCAGTGGAATTGTCAATCGCATCGAAGCATATTTTATTGCCCGAAGGGTTCCACCTGGGGTGAAAATCACACCGGGTATCACTGTGTAAAAATTTATATTCGTTCACGGGTAAATCCGCCAACATAGTCCCCTTATCCTGCTCCATATCAAATAGCCAAAGCGACTGAGAGCGGCTATGATCTTCTTTGCGATCGGTGGCCATCCACCTACCATTGGGCGAAAAGGTGCAATGGCCATTTTCCAAAATAAAATCTTCACCAAGGACACGAAAATTGGTCTGCCCATCATTGAACAGTATATGCTTGAGTACTTTTTCACCTGGTAGTTTGAACGTAGCTATTATTTCCTCATCGTTCCTCCATCCGAAATGTGAAACAGCTGTGCCATAGGGCAACACCTGTCTCAAGTCAGAACCGTCAATGTTGGCGGTAAACATAGAAGAATCAAGCTTGTTCTTGACGTTGCGTGTGCGTGCCAGGAATAAAAACCGTGTTCCGGAAGGATTAAAAACGGTATGGTTAAACCACATTTCCCGTTCCTTTAGGATTGGGTATTCGCCAACAGCCATTTCATACACTTCATCTAAGCTGACTACCAACTTTGACTTACCTTTTTCCAGGTCAACTAAAAACACTCCATCTTTTTTGGGGTGCGGCTCATTGGCATAAGGATCTACCGCATTGGCATACCCCACAACTTTTCTCATTCGGGAAAGTCTGCCATAAGTCAGACTCAAGGCATATTTCTTTTTGTCATGCACAGCACTAATCGATCTTGGAAGAATTCTTTTCTTTCCTGAATTGACATTAAGGGATACTGCTCCCAGATCATTATCTACCCTGTCGTTGTATATAATTTCCTCTTCTGGGTTAGCAGGGTTCCAATGTAATAATGACCCTTGTTGTAGGTTCCAGGCTTCCGTCTCGCTGATGGTAGAAAATGCACCTGAACGAGGGTCAACCAAACCAACCTTCGCTTTTTCCCCTGGTTTTGGCATGCGATCATGAAAGGAGGATTCCAGACAAACCATCTTGGTCTCCGACTTGTTCCATGGCGACATACCATAGTACCCGAAAAAATGATTCATAGGCCCTGAGGTAAGTTTACGCACCTGAAATCGGGGAAATTTTTCATCCCACACATTGAATAGCGGACTTGACTTCAGAATAGATGGTGCCAACATAGCTCCTGCCAGTCCTGTTGATGTCTTTGATATAAATTGTCTTCTTTTCATTTTACTTAAACTGAATTGTTCCGTTACACTTGGATATTTGAAAATAATTTGGGTTTAATGAATTAATCTTCTTTTTTCCTATGGTCAGGTTCTTAATTGTTACCTGAAGGTCTTCTGCATTTGTGTAATCTTCGAGCCTGGATATTTGTATTTTCTTAGGGAATACTTGTTCAAATGAGCAATCTTCGATCACTACATTTTGGATTTTTCCAGTCCATGGCTGATCATCTTCTCTTCTTGTAATATAAATGTTCATTGCCATCTGTCTCCTGTCCGGATAGCAGTATTCTGATCTAATGTTTTTGAATAAGACACCATCAACCGTTGCTTTGTCCCTAACATTGATCCCCATGACACGGTCCGCTTCAATGATATCATTGTCCTCAAAAACAATGCGCTTCATGCTGGCACATCTTGTCTCCGTTCCGATTTTCAAGGAAGATTTCTTGGTGAGAAAAACACATCCTCTTACCGTGATATCCTCCACATCATTATAGATTCCCAGATTGCCATAACCAGTGCACTTAATAGCTACATTGTCATCACCAGCCCAACCAAAACAATCTTCAATCAACACCCGTTTCGAAGCATCGGGATCCCAACCATCCAGGCTTCCAAAGTATTCATTATTGATCAGGCTGTTGATCATTTTGCATTTTCTGAAAGTGATGTCCTCACAGCCCATCATGTGGGTATTCCATCTGGCAGGGTCTTTCAATAGGATGCCATCAAATAGAATATTTTTTGAATTGAGAACAAAGAGCAGACGCATGCCATCAAGCTTTTTTACCAATTCTGAGTTGTTCACGCCCAGGATTTCTGAGCCGTTTCCGTCAAAAGCTCCCAAACCAGAGACTTGAATGTTTTCAGCATTTTCGATAAAAATAAATCTGTTGATCCCAACTCCTCCTTTAGCCATGTAGGAATCCAATACCGAGGCATCTGCTATTATCCTGGAACCTTTGGCCAAATGAATTTTTGAATTGCTTTTGACCTGGATCATGAAGGTTTTGTACTTTCCTTTGGGGAAATAGAGCACCTTGCCAGTTCCTGAGATTTCATCTAATGCCCGCTGTATTTTAGATGTTTCATTTTTTGTTCCAGAGTTATCAACATTGTAAGACTTAACAATATCCACCAATTCACCTTCTGGTAATTTTTCCGGCTCCTCTATGAAAACAACAAGTCTTTTAGTGAAGTCCTGATCTTTTGAAAAACGTATCACCAAATAGCCAATTCGATCAATTGTGAATGACAATTTGTTTCCATTCTTTTTCCCTTTGAGTGCATAACTATGCGGGGATATATCCCAATCAGCATCGTCGAACTCAAATCCGGTGGTCGTGATTTCCAAGGACAAAGGCTGTCCTGTGTAGGTGACTCGGGCATATTTATAACAATTCAATCCGTAGGAAAGCGGTAGATCGTTTTGTTCCATTACTGGAATATGGTCTCCGTTACTTCGGAGTTTGATGGTTTGGGCTTTTGATACGCCCAAGAAGCCAATTAGGAATAGAAAGGTTAATAATGTAAATCGCATCTTATCCATATATTTTAATATTTTTCTGTTTGCCTGGAAAAGCATTCCATGCTTCATCGGCATGCAAATCCTGATACTCTAGGTTTCGGATCAGAATACCAGAATAGCATGCTTCTACCAGCCATCACTTATCATTGCTTTTACCAGAATCTTTCCTTAAATACTTCCATACAAAATGTTCTGATGGCACATGAGATTCCTTAAATATGGATGCAGCCTTGGCTACCACTTCCGGGTATTGACTGGCAATATTGTTTTGCTCGCTGATATCCTCTTTTAGATTGTACAATTCAATAGGTTCCTGGTCTCCTTGGTTCATCCCATTCTGAATGGCTTTCCAATCACCAAAGTGAGTGGCGCGCCACCCTTGTTTTTCATAGAACTCCCAATACAAGTACCTGTCAGACAAGTCTTGTTCCATCCCATGCAGCGTTGGTAAAATGCTTAATCCATCAATATGCTCAGGTACCTTCACTTCGGCTATTTCTGCCAATGTTGGTAGTACATCAGCAAAATACCAGGCCAGGTCACTCGTCTTACTTCCCTTTATTTCTTTAGGGTTTCGGACGATCATCGGTACACGCATGCCTCCTTCGTAGGGGTCTCTTTTGATTCCCCGGAGCGGGCCATTGCTATCAAACAAAGCCCAATCGACAGAACTTTGTGTTCCGCCATTATCGGATGTAAAAAAGATGTATGTATTATCATCAATGCCAGCATCCTTTAATGTCCGCATAATTCGACCTACATTTTTATCCATTCTACTGATCATGGCCGCATATGCCTTTGCATCTTCATCCCACGGTTTGTTTTCATAATCACCATAATCTGGTAGCTCGTAGGAACTGTGCGGTATGCAAAATGGTATGTATAAAAAGAAAGGTTTATCCTGATGCCTTTTGATGAAATCCACTGTATAGTCAGCAAAGAGATCGTGGGTGTAATCCGTTCCCTTTCTATCCACATTATTAAGCAATACCTTTTCTTTATTTTTCCAAATATAATCGGGATAGTATGTGTGCGCTCTGCGTTGATTTAAGAAGCCATAGAACTCATCGAAACCCTTTCGACCTGGTTCACCAGTAGTATTTGGCTCACCTAATCCCCATTTGCCCACCATCCCCGTCTTATATCCAGCACTTCTAAGGAGTTGTGCAACGGTCACATCTTCTTCCTTCAGCGGAACCCTGCCCTGGCCCCCTCCCAGACCAACTACTCCACCTAACCCAAAATTTCCTCGAACCCGTGTATGACCTGTATGTTGTCCGGTCATTAATACACTTCTGGCAGGTGCGCATACAGATGAACCGGAATAGCATTGAGTAAAACGCATACCTTCTTTGGCCATTTGATCAATATTGGGAGTTTTGATGAGTTTTTGACCATATACCCCCGCATCCGCATACCCCATATCGTCTGCCATAATAAATATGATGTTGGGCTTTTGGGGTTCTTCGGAAACACTGGATCTTGGGTTACAGGCAATCAAAACAAACCCAGAAATTAACCAGGGTCCAACCACGACTAAATGTTTATTAATGATTCGTAATAAAAATTTCATCTTATGATGTTTATATTATTTCAGTGACTCCTCCTCTGAATACTCAATGAGAGTATCAGTATTGACAGTATTTAAATCAAGCCAAAGGCCAAGTAAACTACCCATAAATCCATTTGCACCAGTGATGGCTTCATAGTGATCACTCTTATTAGAGGCTTTCGGTAAGGGCGAGGTTTCATCCATCAATTCCTTAATGGATATATCAGCATACTCAATAGCTCTGCTCAAATAACGTCTATCCCCTGTCATTTTATATGCATTCCTCAACATGCCAATAGCCCCAGAATAATTTTTGGGATATAGTATTTTCTGAACAGGCGGGTTTGCGTCGTAATATGCCTTGGCTGTCGCAAGAAATAATTCCTTAAATTTTTCAATGCCAGTTTGCCGGTAGCGTTCCAGGCAATTGTTGCCTGCACCGATATGGTTGCCTGCGCCATACCCATTTGACCACATGGAAGTCCTGAATTTTCCACCTGCATGCACCCATCTGAATTCCCCGGGTTCTAAGGTGTGGACGTGAGCGTATTTCACGAATCCTTTACCTTCAAATGACGGATCATGATCAAAACTCAAATAAATAGAATCAGTTTGATCAGCCATTAACTTCATTCTAAGTGCCAATGTATCTGGTAACTTATCCATGGATTTATATAGTGATGATGCCAAACCCATGTTGTGACCAAGAGAGTAGTGTTCGGGAAACGACGTGGCATAATTGATTGCACCACTTTCAAGACTGGTATTCCTTTTGAAGTAATCAAGTAGTGTATTAATAGCCCTCAGGTATTCCTTGTTTCCTGTTTCTTGCCAGGCCCTTGCCCATACTTCAATGTATTTTCCGCCGTGACTCGGAAAACCTCTGCCCGAAAACGGGTAATGGATTATCGAATTAGCGTGTCTGGAAAACTCTCCGGCTTTTTCACCATCTTTTGCGTAAATCTGATGATCCCACAATGCCATAGAAAATTTTTCAACCGGTTCCCGAGCCAACTGCCATGCCCTATCCCAATGACCATAACCTTTAAGTTCATGAATCCAAAATTGAAATTTCCAATAGATTATTCTTTCTTTAAAAAAGTCCCACCCCATATGCTCACCCCATGACATGAGGTTTGTCCTAGGCATCTGACAATTTTTAAAGAACCATTCTACCCCCTTGTCTGCTTCCTCTTGGTATCTTTTGTCTCCGGTAATATCTGACATCCGATATATCAATGAATACAAGCCGTTTTGATTTGCAGGGTTGGCACCCCTATATGTCCTGTCCCTTTCCCTAATTCCCTTAGGTGCTGCTGGAGGGTTGCTGCCATAGGCATTTCCTGTATTCCTATCTAAAGTGGTTGCAAAAAGTGGTGAATGCACCTTACCATATCGATCTCTACCATTCACAATCATAAATTCGACGTACTTTTTGACCATTAGAAAATATTCGCCCTTCTGAGTGTGGCGAACTAGTGAATCCTGGAATTCTGTGTTTACAAAAATTTCATTAGGATCCCTGACGGGCTTCATAGACCTGTCATAGATAGTGCTGTCAATATAGAACCCTCCGTATATGAGTCCAAACAGAATTAACGCAGAAGCCAATCCCGTCAGGAAGATTTTGAGTACAATTCTTAGGAGTTTTAATACTTTCCTTATCACAATGGTAATTGTTAAAGTAAAACCGTTGAGTCCATTTTAGAATAACTTCATTTTAACAAAAATTCTATTTTGACACAGACTTAGGCAGTGTTTCCGGAGTGGAGCCTAAATTTTTATTGGGATCGCCTCCCATTTCCAATTTCAACTTACCACCATTCACCATATCACTGTGATTAAACCAAACTTTATTGCGATCTTCATCATTTAGTTTGATGGACTGCACATATCTGTTTTTATCTGAATTATTGATAGTTTCAATTACAAATTCGCCTCCCTTATAGTAATCAGGGTTAAGCTGGATGGTTATTTTATCAAAAATCGGACTTCCAATCTGCACCTCAGGATTAATTCCTGCCCCTCCTCTCATTTCGAAAATCCCCATTTTCATCAATACCGACAAAGAACCCATCAAGCCCTGGTCTTCATCTCCATTGAAGCCATGCTGTGCATCCAGGTCGCTATAGTTTCTATTCACCACTTCCCTTGTCCAATGCTGTGTCAACCACGGTTGTCCGGCATAGTTGAATATGAAGCCTACTTGCATAGATGGCTGGTTGCCGTAGTTCAACCAAGTCCTTCGTCGTTGGCTTTTCACAAAAGGGTCTTTGCGGAAATTAAGGGAAACAAAATCATGTTGATCTGCAATGTTAAATTGCTGATCGAGTGTATTAGCAGCTTTCTCCCGACCGCCCATCAAATTGAACAGCCCTTGCATGTCATGAGGCACAAACCAGGTAGCCTGTACGGAGTTACTCTCGACATAACCATGATGGAATTGCAACAAGTCAAAGGGTTCATGCCATTTACCATCCGCATTCCTGGTTCTGGACCAGCCTATGGACTCATCAAAGACATTCTTATAATTCTCTGCCCTTTTCATAAAAAGCTGGTAATCGTCATCCTTGCCTAGATCTTTAGCCATTTGGGCCAGGCACCAATCCTGATAAGCGTATTCCAGAGTCTGACCAGTCCCGTCATTGTGATAGCCATGTCGTCCTCTGGGTAGCGGGTATGGCACATACCCCTTTTCTATATAGTATTCCAGGCCCCCACCAATGCTTGTTTTGTGTTCATAACCGGCCTTACCCATAATTCCACCCGGCATAGCATTCTTGCGCATTCCTTCATAGGCTTTTTCAACATCAAACCCTCTAATGCCTTTCATATAGGCACTGACAATAAAGGGAGTTGAAGAGGCTCCTGTCATGACATAAGTATAGTTACCGCCTGCAGGCCCTCTTGGAATCAACCCTCCATCATCGTACATCATGATCATTGAATTCACAAACTCTTCTGTAATCTCAGGATACACCAAATGCCACAGTGTATTGAGTGTCCACTGTGCACCCCAAAAGGAATCTGAGTTGTAGTGGTTAAATTTTGGTTTCCCATTCGCATCCAATGGAATTTGGCCGATCCGTTGCTTATCACCCGTCATGTCGGAATACTTGCCATTTGCATCACTAATAATCCTCCTGCCTTGAAGCGCATGCCATAGGTCACTATAAAACCTACCCTGTTGCTTTTTGGTATTTCCCTCTATTTTTATTCTACTCAAGTGTTCGTTCCAAACGTCTTTTGATTCTTTTACCACTCGGTCAAAATCCCAATGAGGAAGTTCAGTATCCATATTCAGGCCAGCTTGTTCTGCACTCACATAAGAAATACCCACTTTCATTTGCCTAACTTCATTCTCTTCTGTTTCGAAGTTCACATACACACCACCATTTGCACCTTCATACTTCTTGACCTTACCCAGAAGCTTGCCATCCTGCCATGCATTGAGTTCCTTAAATGGTTTGTCGAATTCAATTGAGAAATATACTGGAGTGGCTTTTGGTCTTCTTCGGGTGGCTTCCATCAAGGCATAACCTTCAATTTTGGTATTGGAAAGTTTTTTTACATAACCAGCATCAGTGCCACTTGGCCCTAATTCAGTATTCAAATCAAGCAGTATACTGCTTAGATCAGATTTGGGAAATGTGTAACGATGGAATCCGACACGTGTAGTTGAGGTGAGTTCGGCTTTTATGCCATAGTCTTCTAAAACAACCGAATGATATCCAGCGCTTGCAGATTCATTTTCGTGAGAATATTTAGATCCATAGGCATGAGGCCCAAGGTGTCCTTTGAATTTGCCAGTAGCGGGCAAAACAGGCACTCCTGATAGCTGCCATGCATGGATATGGCTAAAAAAACGGATGGTATCCTGATTGTATCGGTAACCGGAATCCCATGCTCCTCCTAATCCCATATCGGGACTCAAATTGACCATACCAAAAGGTCTGGTAGCGGAAGAAAAGAAAAACCATCGGGAATTGGCTGCATCCACGAAGGGGTTCACCAGGTCAACAGGTCTTTGTGCTACAGCATTTTCAAAAATTAGGCTTAACACAAAGAAGACCACACCCATTATTTTGATGCTTGATTTTAAGATTTTATCGATCATATTATTCTGTTTATACTTTCTACTTTTCATGCCCATTTAAACCATTTTCAAAATTCTTTTCAAAGTATGTTTTATTGCCTTGACTATATTTTTCAGTTTAAACCCCTGGTATTTATTTTTTTGAATTAACCCGAAAGAAATCAAAATCAGCATTAGTACTTTTTCCAGCTCCATCGCCAACTGCAAAAAAGCCAAAAGTTGCTGCCGACCAGGCATTCCGCTTTTTTATGCCACTCCATCCCAAATCAGGGTTTCCTTTCTTATTTCCTCTTAAATCCATCCCACTATCGCCAAAGTATATTTCTTCCCCCAGGTTTGTCCATGTGTTGTTATCACTGCTATAGTAAAACCGAGCAGTTTCCTCGCCATCAACTTCAATTTTTAGATATACCTTGTTTCCTATTGTATTTGGCTCAGTCCACAAAACCTTTTTCTTGCCATTATTGTATTTTCCAACTTCAAATACTTTCTCGTTCTGGGCTATTGTAGAAGCCAACCAAAAATTCATGCCTACATCGTGATACATATGCAATCCAGCTTTTTCGTTATTATCCAATGCATCAAAGTCAAGTAATGTGCTAAATTCGAATTTCTTTGATGTTACCCGTTGAAGAAACACATTGGTCAACGAATTATCAGAACTTATATCCCCTGCTTTGGTTTTGACACGGACGAAACCTGGCCTTTCGGTAAGTGACCATGAATCTCCCGAATGATCCGGTTTACAATTGAAAAACCATTGCAGTCCCAAACTTTGGTCATTAAACTCATCGGAATCAGCCAGCTTAAAATCAGTAATGGGTAGTCCTGGTGTTATATTTTTTATGCTCGGTTTTCTGCCATCTACAGGTTTCCACCATCCATCGCTACTCCATTCTACAGGCTCCATGAGCATTGGTCGCCCCAGGCTGTAGTGCGATAGTTCATGTGCATGATAAAATAGATACCATTTTTCGTCTTCTATTTCGATTAAGGTAGCATGTGCCGGCCCCTCAAACCTGGACGAGGGGTTATCAGTACAAAACATATTGGGATTACCAGGATCTTTTTCCCATGGTCCAGTCAAGTCAGTTGCGCGTAAGGTAGAAATATTGCTCGGTTGGTGCGGGCGGGTCCCACCAGGGGAAAACACCAGGTAGTAATATTTTCCACGTTTAAAAATATCCGGTCCCTCAAAAGGTTTGTAATCTGAAATATCTATCTGAGCAACTGCTTCTTTGGTTTTCAACCCATCCTCGCTTAAGCTCATTATTTTTCCTTTCCCTGAAATGATGTAAAGAGAACCATCTTCATCAGCAAAGAAACCTGGGTCTACCCCTTCCAATTCCAATTTTATTGGATCAGAATACGGCCCTTCCGGTTTGCTGGCATGGTATATATACATATGGCCCATTATGGGCACGTAGATAAGGAATTGTCCTGTGTTCGGGTTGTATGCCATTTCGCCACCCCATACTCCCCTGAATGTTTCTCCAGCATTGAGTAATGGGTTTTGGAGAAAAGCCTGACCAATATATTCCCAATGGATTAAATCCTTAGAATGAACGATGGGCACTCCCGGTTGCCATTCATTGGAAGAGCACATGGAATAATAGTCATCCCCCACTTTGATTATTCCGGGATCGCTCCAGTTGCCTGGCATGATTGGGTTTGTGTAAAATGATTCCTGTTCATTTTGATCTAACTGGGCATAGGCATATTCTCGGTCTATCATTATAGCTGCAGTTATAAGAAATAGAATTATTTTAGTTGAGTTCCTAATAATATGCAGGTGGCGTTCTTTCATTTTCAATTATATCTCAAGGAACCCTATCAATCCTCAACTAGAAAATTGACAGCTGCCGGTATCCAGCCACTGTCCCATCTATGCTTTCGCTTTGGCTCAAAAATATACAGGTGAGGAATTTCAAGTTCCACCATTAGGTTATGAATAATAGCTCCCCCACGGGCGCGATTCCCGCCGGTGTTGTAATAAAAAATTCGTGAAGTGGTTCCCAGTTTGTCTTTATTATTTTTTAGTAAGGTAGACACTCTGTATTTTTCGAAATTCCCTAAATCACCAAATGTATATTCTGCTGCTTTTACAAAGGCACTATCTGTTGGAACATTGGTGTCCATTCTAATACCTATGTCCCAACCGGCGGCTTTATTGAAGGTTTCAGTGTTTCTAAGCAATAATGTAAGTGCTCCCCAACCAGATTTGCTAAAGCCCAATAGAAGCCTTCCTTCTTTTTCTCTTATTGTTGGATAATTGCTTTCCACAAATGGCAATACAGTTTTCAAGAAATGACTTTCGTCTTGCTTGGTTTTATCAACAGAATGATCAGCATACCATGGCAAGTGTGTATAGCCTGGAAATACACATATTAACTTGTATTCGTTATGTAGATCGTCTTTTATAATCTCGACAAGTGGATCACCACTTTTTTTGTTGCCTTGTTCACGCACCGGAAGCACATACAACACCCTATAGTTTTCATTATTGGAAAAATTATCTGGTAGAAGCACACGAACTGTTGTACTGTCTTTCTGATAAGGTGAAAAAATCCGATGTGATTTGATTTTATCAGGGTTTTGGCCATATGAACAGGCTATGTTAAATAGGCAGTTATAGCTCATTACAAAAAATCCAGCGAGAAGTATTAATCTCGTTTTTTTATCAAATGATTTCAAGGATATCGTCAGCTTCATACCTCTTTATATTGTTCTATTTTCATTACTAAGTCTATATTATTATGTTATCTGATTGTGTTAAAGAGGTGATCCTTCATGCTAGTACAGTTTTGCATATTTGTCAGACAAATCCCTTAGCTTACCTTCATCCATTTGAATTCCAAAACCAGGTCGGAGGTTGGTAATTTTGGTTTTGCCATTAGCTACTTCTGTAGACATCTGCGTAACACATTGTTGGAAAACATCCGATTCTTGTGGCTTCTCTATGGCTTCTATCCAAGATGCACCAATACCAATCGCCAATTGTTGCCAGAATGTACAGGCAGGCCCTATGAGGCTACTGTCACCAATCATTAAACCACGATCGGCAGCTTTTATTTTTTCACCCAATTCTGCAGCCTCTTTTAATGTTCCCATCGTATCGGGATGAATATTAAAGTAGTGTCCCATTTCTTTGTTAAACAGGTCAAGGGCATTGTGGGCCGGCCGCATTGGGCGGTCAGGAATCAAGCTAAAATCACCCACCTTAGTTTGCAGTTCAATCCACTGTTCAGTGGTTAGCTCAGCCGGATCCTCCATGGCATTTAGTCCGGCTGTCTGTAAATTCTTCATCCTCATGGCCAGGTCGTCTATGCTTTGCCATTTTTTGTATCCTCTGTTTGCGTCTGCCATTAAAAAAGCTTCCTTTCCAAAAAACTTGCGTAGGGCAACCGTCAATGCTAAATCTATTTCAACATCACCGAACATTTTTATTTTGACATATCCGGTAAGCTGTTGTTCTTTAGCTATTTGCGCCTGAATCAGCGCTTGATTTACGTCTTTTTCGAGGATACAGAAAAGTCCGGGCACGGCCTCCCTTTTGTTTAGCCCCCAAAGCTCGATAGTTGGCTTATTGGCTATTTTTCCAGTAATATCATATAGGGCAATTAAGGCAGGCTCACTCTTTTTTGCATTCCACTTTTTTTGTAGAAACGCTGCGCGGCAATACTCAATTGCCTCCACAATTGGCATTCCCTTTAGTTCATTCAAATAGCTCCCCCACTTTGCAATATCAAAATCAAGATCGTTTTTGTTTACCAGGGCTTCTGCCCAACCCGTATGTTTTCCAGCTTGTATTTTGATAAAAACATGCTGGCGATTGTGCCAGGTAGAATGACTAAAATTCCTTGCTTTGGTTACATTCACCATATAAAGTGAAATAGAATCTACTTTGATGCCAGCACCTTTTATGCTACTGCTCAAGGCATTTCCCGACAATGCTGATAGTATTATCATTCCAAGTGATCCGGTAAATTGTCTTCTATTTATAGCCATTATTGATTATTCCTTTTTTACTCCGAGTACGGTCCCATAAGTGGTTCTTTACTTTCAGTGGGAGTATACTTCCTTAGTTTCATTTTTATTTTTTGGTATTTGGGATTATCGGCGATATTGACCCATTCCTCCTGGTCTTTACTATGATCATAAAGTTCTTCCTGGCCATTTCCATAGGTGATGTAGCGGTATTGTTCGTCTCGAATTGCATGGTAACTCGGACCAATACTTGAAATTGCGGGTGTTTTCTTTGGTTGATTTGGATTAGTAAGCTGAGGCACCAAACTCTCCCCATCCAATCCATCAACTGTGGGTAAATCACAGAGGTCGAGTAGCGTTGGGTAAATGTCAATCAAGCTCACAGCTTCTTTGCAGTTGTCTCCTTTTTTCAAACCAGGCGCACTGATAATAAAGGGGATTCTAGTTACCTGCTCCCAAAGCGTAGCTTTGCGCCAGTGCTCTTTTTCACCAAGGTGATAGCCATGATCACTCCACAATACGATGATTGTATTGTCAGCATGGTCACTACCTTCCAATGCATTGAGCAACTTGCCAAATTGTGCATCTGCATATGTGATGGATGCCAGGTATGCCTGCACGGCTTCATCCCATTTTCCATCACCCTTGATGGCATTATGCTCTTTATTATAGTCAATGTTGTTTAGGTCATCGGATTTAGTATAGTTCGTGGTAGAGAATGCTATGTTTTTTCCAATTGTAGGAACATCATCCATGTCGTCTTCATTTGTTTTGGGGAGCTCCACTTCGTCCAAGGGGTGTTTGTCAAAATACCCTTTTGGATTGAACCATGGGATATGTGGCCGGAAAATGCCACATGCTAGAAAGAAGGGTTTGTCGTGAATCTTGCTGATTCGATCACTTACCCACTGCACCGACCTGGCATCATAGGTCATGGAATCTGGTGTAGAAAAAGGACCCCAGGCAATACCACCTACTTTAGAAATATTTTCTGGTTCAGGGTTTTCTCGATTGTGAACCACACCTTCTTCTCTGCGCCTCCCATATTGCTCATGCCAATCGTCTTTTTCATAATAGAACTTATGCAAAATTTTCCCTGCCCCGGCTACATAATATCCGTTCTCCTTGAAATGCTTGTTCAATGTTTGCTTTTCCTTATAGAGATCAAGTGGTGTATCGTTATTGGTATAAATCCCAGATGTAGTAGGCCGCAGGCCGGTGATCACCGAAGCTCGGGATGGATTACACATAGTCCCAGCACAGTGTGCATTGGAAAACAACATCCCCTTTTTTGCAAGCCTATCAATGTTTGGAGTGAGCGCTTGAGGGTGGCCTTTCATTACTCCTTCCCAATCGTTGAGGTCATCAAAAATTACGAAAAGGACATTGGGCCTTTTTTTATTTGACTTTGTTAGGTCATTTCTTTCCTGACCAAACAATAATGCTGGACAAGCTAGGAGAAAGATCAAATATCTTAGAGTCATTATCATATGATAAATGCCCGTGCCATTATTTCCTAAGCCCAATATCATCCAACAACCGGTATACCGCATTCTCCACTTCCCTCCTTACGGTTACTGTTTTTGTTTCTTCGATAAAACCGATCAACAGATTCTCTAATTCCATAGTTTTTTCAGGGTTTTCCTTCGCTAAATCCATTTGTTCACTCAAATCTGTTGAAAGATCGAACAACTGAACTTTTGGCGTTCCTTTGTATTTGTTTTCTTTTCCCCAATATTTCACCAGCTTATAGTTTCCAAGCCTTACAGCACTTCTTGGAGGTCGGTGGGATGATTGATGAAAAAACAATGCTTCTTTTGACCGTTTTACTTGTTCTACGGTTTCATCCAAAAGCAGCGGTTTCATTGTGCCCCCGTCAATGGCCTTTGGAAAATCATCCTCAAACCCTGCCAGGTCAGCAAACGTAGGTAACAAATCAAGCCCGGTGACTGGCGTGTTGCTCACACGATTGGACTTAATTCCCGGGCCTGCTGCCATAAAAGGGACCCTTAGTCCGCCTTCATAAAAAGAGTGCTTTCCGTCTCGCAAAGGAATATTTCTATCAGGTTCGGTAGCATAGTGTGCTTCTATCAATTTTCTATTTTCATCTACCGATCCCATTTGATTAAATGAAAGCCTGCCTCCATTGTCACCCATCAAAAAGATGTAGGTATTGTCTGCTATTCCAGCATCTTTTACAAAGTCCATGATCATTCCAATGCTCGTATCCAGGTCTTTCAACATAGCTGCAAACTCTGGGGACTTGTGTCTGTCGCCTTCAGCTTTCTTCTTAAAATATTCATAAGTTTCTTTGGTAGAAACCAAAGAGAGGTGTGTCGCATAATGAGAAAGTTGCACGTAAAAAGGTTTGCCTTCATTGATGCTTTCACTCATAAAATCCTTGGATCGCTGGGTAATCCCAAATATGTCTTTTGGATTCTTATCACTCCAGTACAATGTTGGCTTGCCAACTTTTCTCACATTCAAGGGGTTGGGGACTTTATTCTTCTTCAAGTATTCATTAGAGCTTTCTACATAGTCCTTGTGCACGAGGTATCCATCTCCATATATCTCACCTCCGGAATTTGTGAACATCCCATCATCAATATCAAAGCCAGCCACTTTGGGTTCCATCGCAATGTGCCACTTGCCAAAATGGGCAGCTTTGTAATTTGGGTTGGCTTTTTTCAGAATCCTTGGTATGGTCAGCCAGTCCTTAGTTTTCTTATACCAGTCTATGTCTTCATTGTAAACGTGTCTGGCAGCATTTTGACCAAACATGACACTATTTCTTGTGGGTGCACAAATTGGATTTGGTGCATAACCCTGGGCAAACAATATTCCAGATTTGGCCAACCGATCCATATTAGGCGTTTCATAATAGTCGCTTATTGAATTGCCTACATTGGGATCAGCCAAATGTGAGGTTTGCGTCCACCCATGGTCATCGGTCAGGATAAAAATAATATTGGGCGACAAATCGCTCACTGGATCAGTATCATTGGCCGTACCCTTTGGCTGTGAACAACAAATACAAATGCTTGAAATTATTGAGATGCTTATGAGTCTAAACATAATTTTGGAGGGTTACCCGATTTGACTTGAATGAAGAGGACATTTCATCTTCTTAATTTTATGCTGTTATCTACTGAAAAGTTAACAATTCTTTCAGAAGTTCTTTATGATGAATAGGTTCAATTCAATTACCCTTTATTGTATCATCTACATTTGGGAAATGTGCCTTAATACCTATAAGACCACAAAATCTCTTCCGAGTGTGATTTGAGAATTCAAGGTAAAAAAATGGAGGACAATTGCCCTCCATTTTAGAATCAATTACAACAATAAGTAACTCGTCAAATTTGATCTAGTAACCAGCGTTCTGTGAAAGATCATTGGATGCCAAATCCAATTCTCCCAGAGGAATCGGACGTAGCAAATGATTTTCATTTAATGCATTGGCAGATGCTGTCCATGGGTTATGCTCCATAGCCCTCTCAATCCATTTTTCTGTACGTTTTAGGTCATACCAACGCATTCCTTCTGCCATCAATTCCCTAGCTCTTTCATCAAGTATCATATCAATATCAATGTTACCAGGTGTCGCCCTGTAAGATACTTTAACCAAGGAAGAAACATCAGCAGGGTCTGCCGCCTGCATTGGGTCTGAACCAGCATTGGCACCTAAGGACCTGTCCACTACTCTATTATAGTATACATCAGCTGTTCCTAAGTCGCCACCAGTCGCACCTTTAACAATGGCTTCTGCAGCTATTAAATAGGCCTCTGCAGAACGAAACATGGCTAAGTCAAATGCCCCGTTTCCATCACCATATTCAATATTCGGTTCCCAAAATTTCCACATCATTGGAGCAAAGTTTGCACCATGATAATTTGACTCAGCAATCCTTCCATATTCATCTGTATTGATCACGGCATATGGCATAGTACCCCCAGGAATATCCAAGCCTCTTTCAGCTCCGGAAGCAGGATTGTCCCAAGCTCTAAATTCGACCGTTACATCACCAGAATTAATTGTAAAAGGCGCAACGCCATCAGCAGGTATGAAATCAACAGCGTCATTTATTGCATAAATTCTCTCCACAAAATTGTGATCGTACCTAGTATCAATATTTGGGTCATACCATCTGTACAATGAAGGAGTCACATGAAACCTACCTTGGTGCCTATTGTACTGAGAAGTACGAGAAGCTGCTCCTGGAGTATTGTCCGGGCCATTACCAAAAATAGAATGAGCATTATTTCCAATTAATGCTTCAGGGTTATTCTCGTAACCGCCGTTTGTCAATACGTCCTCACTATATTGCACAGCAAATATGATTTCATCGTTTCTTGCGTCTTGATCGGCAGGCCCCAATGTCTCTAATAATGGGTTTTCATTTCGCTGCGCAAACAAATCGCTATAATTTGCTGCCAGTGGATAATCTGCAATGACTCTATCAGCATAAGTAAGTGCCTGGCCAAAATCCGCTGCACTCCCTCCTAAAGAATTATTAAAATTCCATCCTCTGGTAAGATAAACCCTTGCCAGTAAAAATTGAGCCATTCCTTTAGTTGCACGCCCCCATTCTGTGGCACTTTGCACCGGCAATACACCTTCAGCTTCTGTTAAATCAGCAATAATTTGAGTATATACTTCAGCAGAAGGTACTCTGATGACTTCCTTATTGCTAGTACTTGTCTCTTCTAATGGCATGGGCACATCTCCGAATTGCTGAACCAGATAAAACATTGACATTGCCCGCATAACCTTCGCCTCAGCTACTCTGATAGCCACATCAGAAGCATCCATTCCAACAACTGTTTCAGAGCGGGTAATTACGGTGTTCGCACGATTTACCTCAACATATAGTAAATCCCACAATAGCTGAACAGGAGCAAAAGAAGCACCAAAACCAGGGCCAAATGTATCTTCTAAAGCACCATCTGTATTTGCGTTATCCCAACCACCGGCTGAAAATAAATCGGTACCTCGTAATACTAAAGTTCGTTGCTGTGTGATATCTCTCCATAACGGATAGATCGATAAGGTCAAATCTTCAAAACCCTGTTGAGTATTAAAATAGTTATCAGCGGTTTGATTGGCAATGGATTCTTCATCCAAAAAATCACTGCATCCAACGGTCAAAAAAAGCAGTAGGGTTGCAGTCAGCGTTTGCCATTTATTATATATTTTCATTTTTATATTCTTTATCGTTTAACAATGGAACTAGAAAGACAAATTCAGGCCGACTGAATAAGTAGCGAACGGAATATCATCATCGTTACCCCCCGAGTTATATTCCGGGTTCATCGTTAAGATGCTGGTAAATAAAAATGGATTCTGTGCCTGAGCATAAAGCCTGAAATGGGTAAGTCCCAATTTATCTAACATACTGGCAGGAAAAGTATACCCCAAAGTAATATCAGAGATTCGAACGAAGTTTGCCATCTGGTGCTGCAGCGCAACTCTTGTTTGGCCTCCTCGGTCAATTCTGGGATTTTGATTCAGGCCAGCATTTAGTAGCCCAAAATATTCCTGACTTGGGTTGTCAGGCGTCCAGAAGTTAAGCTCTGCGGATCTGTTGTAACGATCGCTTCCAATATCACCATAAGTTGCCCTTAGATATTGATTGTTGATCATTTGCCCTCTTCGGGTGTATATAAAAAATGAAAAATCAAAATTCTTGTAGTTTATTTTATTCCTCAGTCCAAGCAATAAATCTGGGGTTTCTTTACCAACAATCATCCTATCATCATCAGTAATCTCGCCATCTTCATTGAGATCAACCAGTTTAACATGTCCAGGTTTTTGACCGTATTCAGCAGCCTGAGCCTCTTCATCCAATTGCCAAATACCATCAAATTTGTAAGTATAATGTGGTCTAACTGATTCGCCAACGAAACGATTATTACCAATATCCTGAAGGATGCCTCCAGCCAATTTGGTCACTTCATCTTTGTTTTTTGTGATAGTCAAACTACTTGTCCACTTAAAATCAGGTTTAGCAATGTTTACAGAATTCAAGGTGAGTTCCACACCACTATTTTGAATCTCACCAACGTTTGCAATAACATCTTCAAAACCAGTAGATGTTGGAACTTTATCTGGTAAAATAAGGTCAACAGTTTTTCTGTTATATATCTCTAAGATCGCAGTAATTCTATTGTCCAATACCCCTACATTCAATCCGAAGTTTAACTCTTTGCTTCTTTCATATAACAAAGCTTTATTGGCCAACTGACCTACTCCGAAACCATTAGCACTACTTCCATCAAATTCATATGAGGTTGAGGAAATGAGCGCTTGCGTTTGATAAGGTCTTACTGTACTTGCATTTCCAACCTCTCCATAGCTTACCCTCAATTTTAAGTCAGAAAACATGTTGGTATTCTTGATAAATTCTTCATCTCCAAGTCTCCAAGACAAGGCTACTGAAGGATAAAATATCCATTTGTTTCCTTCAGATAGCACGGAAGCTCCATCAGATCTTCCTGTAACAGTCAAAAGATATTTATCCTTAAATATATAGTTTACCCGTCCCATATAAGACAGTATACTTCTCTCTCTAAGGTCTGTCTCAAAAGCTGTAATGTTATCTGCACCAGTTCCCAACTTATACCATAGTGAACGATAGGGCAAACCACCAGCGGCTATAAATGATTCTTCTCTGCTATCCTTGAATACACTTTGCAATGCTGTAACATTTAGATTATGATCGCCTGAATTGAGCTTGTAACTCAAAATATTATCAATGGTATAGGAGGCATCCATTTGAGTACCATACTGCCCCTTGTTGCCTCTGCTTCCTCTTTGTTGTTTAGAGTAATTACCATAATATTGACCATCGCGATAGTTTCTGACACTTGTTGACACTGAAGACCTGAACGAAAGCCCTTTAATAGGTTCATACTCTACAAATGCATTAGCCAATATGTTTGATGTACGCCTTTCATGTCTATGGTTATCAGGATGGATTTCGACCAATGGGTTCAACACCTGGGAGTCATTGATACCCATCCACACAGCATAACCATTCCAGTCAACTTCCTTACTAAGATCTTGATCCAAAACATCATCATAGTAAACAGTTCCTGTTGGCCTTGATCTAAATGAAGAACGAATAGCTTCTGTCGTAGACAGGTTTTGCAAACTATAAGTATAGTAAGAAGTGAAACCAACTTTCACTTTATCATGTATTTGGCTTTCCAATCCGGCATTCACAGTGTATCTATCGAAACCACTATAAAGTGTATTTCCACCCTCTTGTAAATAGCCGGCAGAAAAGTTATAAGTGGTTCTATCGTTACCACCTGTCACAGTAAACGTATGACTGGTTTGCAAGGCAGGACCAGTAACCAAATCCAACCAATCTACTGAATTTCCGCTCTCTGCATTTGCTATCTCTGTATCAGTAAAATCTCTTCCGCCAACAGCACTGCCTCCTAAGGCAATTGATGTCTGATCCTGCGTACCATCTGTACGATATGCCTCATAAAATTCCTGGGCGTTCATCATCCTGGGTATATGTGCAGGTGTTTTCGTGCCCACATATGCATTGTATGAAACTTTTGGCTTGCCAGATGTTCCTTTATGTGTCGTAATGATAATCACACCATTAGCTCCTCTTGATCCGTATATAGCCGTCGAAGATGCATCTTTGAGCACGTCCATTGTTGCTATATCGGCAGGATTCAGAGAATTGATGTCTCCACCTAATACACCATCAATCACAATCAAAGGGTCATTCAAACCTTCTCCATCTTCATCAAAATTACTGATACCTCTTATTTGGATGTCGTATCCATCACCTGGCCTACCTTTTATTTTATTGATATTTACACCTGCTACCTGGCCTTGAAGGGCTTGTGCAGCTTGTACGGGATTTGCTCTTACAATATCCACCGACTTAACTTGGCCAATAGCACCAGTCAAATCCCTTTTGTTTACTTCTCCATAACCAACAACAACAATCTCCTCCAAAGCCTGAGCATCAACTTCCATGGTCAAATCAATTTTAGATCTGGATCCTACGATCAATTCTTGGGTCTTATACCCAACAAAGCTGATAACCAAAATAGATTCTGAAGATGGCACAGCCAGGTTGTATTCACCTTCTAAGTTAGTGGTAGTACCATTGGTCGTTCCCTTTTCAACTACCGAAGCTCCTGGAAGTCCTTGTCCATTCTCATCTGCTATTTTCCCTGATATTTCGACATCCGCAAATATTTCTGATACAGGGTTTTTCTTAGATTCACGCTTGTTTACATGGATCGTTTCGTCTACACGTCTGAACTGAACATTGGTTTTTTGAGCTACTTCCCTTAGCACATGTGCCAGAGATTTGTCCACTTCAGTGATGTTTATCTTTTTGTCTTTGCTAATCATACTTTGCTTATAAGCAAAGTTGAATGAGGTCTTCTCCATGATGCTTTCAAACACCTTTTCGATGCTCGCATTCTCGAGATTGATCGTAATATAGATATCCTCCATACTTTTCTTCTGTGCATTGATCTCCTTTGCCGTGATAACGGAAAATAAAATGCATTGAATCAAAATACCTGATAAACTATATTTTGTCATAGTCAAAATATTTTTTAGTAATTTTGTCTTCATGTCACTTAAAGTTTTTATGTGAATAGTTAATTAAAAATTTGTGGCTTATCTCATGATCTCTGAATAGACATTCCCCAATGATTAATTCAGGGTCATGAGATATTTTTTTTGTCTAGCTTGTATTGGTTTTATCCATTGATTTTTAGTTTATTGTTATGGTTTTATCATTTATCTCATAGTTGAAGCCATAAACAAACTGTAAACCTTCAAGTACAGTACTTAACGGTTTATTGGCATAGCTTCCGGTAAAATCTTTTTTGGTATCAACAGCGTCATTGATTTCAAAAGAAACCCCGTACCATTGTTCCAGTGTTTTTTGAATTTCTTTAAAATCCGCTTTCTTAAAGTGGATAACTCCATTCCTCCAATCAAATAATTCAGGTCCGGAAATTTTTCGCAATTCCAGGCTCTGTCTTTCTTTCTGAAAAACTCCCATATCAAACCTGTTTAAAATCAATTGCTCCTCAGTGTCATCCTTGGTTTTGTCTTGTAGGCGAACCTTGCCCTCTTCAACAGCTACACTAATTTCATCTTCGTAATCAAAAGCTCTGACATTGAATGAAGTACCCAAGACCTGGGTCTGTAGTTTTCCAGATTCTACTATAAATGGTCGTTGCTCATCTCTTTTTACCATAAAGAAGGCCTCACCTTTCAATTTTACTCTTCTAATTATACCTTCGTTAAACTGGCTCGAATAAACTAATGCGCTATTTGCATTGAGAAATACCCTGGTACCATCAGGTAGCGTAAATTGAGTTTTCTTACCATTTGGGTTTTCCTTTTTTATTTTTAGGGCCTGTTGCGAAACCTCCGTTTGCCCACTTTGATCCTGCTGAGTAAGCATATACCCAATGATAAACAATGGGATCAATGTCGCAGCAATCTTTAGTAAAAGACCGTATGACCTTTTGTTCTCACGATAGTGGATGTGCCGATTGTCCTTTCTAATGTTGTTAGAAATGTTATCCCAGAGGTTTTCAATATTCTTTTCGCTGATCTCGTCTTCTTGAAACCTAAATGACTTAACTATTTCTGATGCTTCATTGATATCAAAAATTCTATCCGAGTTTTTATTTAACCAATTGACCCAAAACTCTTCACACTCCTCATCAGGATTCTTCACCCACTTTTGAAAGTAAGTATC
Source organism: Cyclobacteriaceae bacterium (assembly GCA_049115735.1). Lineage (GTDB taxonomy): Bacteria > Bacteroidota > Bacteroidia > Cytophagales > Cyclobacteriaceae > CAXBNB01. The sequence continues at coordinate 220,659 of JAGDZP010000014.1, forward strand.
CTGAGCAAAGTCTTCAATCGTATAGTTTTTATAATTTGATTTCATTGTGTTCAATATCAAACTTCGCTGAAGTTGTTCATTTAAAATTTCTTCGGCTAAACAGTAATTACAAGTACTTGTGTTTTGTACTCAAAAGAATTGAAGTTTTTTAAAAAAAAGTTTTTACCGACAATTAAATAGCTTACGATGAAGTGTATCTTGTCAAGATATATTAAGCCAAATGTCTCTTAAGTTGTGATTTCAAAGCCTTCAAACTGCTATATACCAGATTTCTTGCTGATTGATAATTCAATTCCATGACCGAACTTATTTCTTTGTAGTCCAGTTCTTGATAAAATTTGAGATATACAGCTTCCCTTTGCCTTTTAGAAAGTTTCTCAAGGAAAAGCTTGATCAGTTTTTCGTTAGACACCCTTGATTGAACATCAAACTCCATTTCTTGCGGATCATATTGAAGATCGAAAGAATAGTCATCAACAGATTGATGCTTGCTTTGATGTTTGAGATCCTTAGCTGAGTGCCTCAACAACTTTTTTCTTAAGGCACCTAACAAATACAACTTGATGGAATCTGTCGAACTGAGATTTTCCCTGTTTTTCCAAATCGTCAGAAACAGATCCTGAATACAATCTTCAACTAACTGGCCGTTCGAAGAGAACTTATTTCCATATTTATATAGAACATAAATATTGGTTCTGTAGATATACCCCAAGGCTTCCTCATTCCCGGATTTGAAAATTTCCCAAATTTCTTCATCCTTCAATATGTGAAATTCCTTTCCTAACATTGCTGTTACACCAGATTGGTGCTAAAGTAATAAATTCAAATTTTACAAATATATACCGTAAATACTCTTTCGGATTTAAGAATTTATAATAAAATATTCACCAAGTTAATGCATTGTCAATTCTTTCTTATGTGTTTCGGCGCACTTATTCAGTTCAATGTCATTTGCGAAACGTCGTTAAAGTGTATATAGCTAAAAATACTTCTCAGCTTCCAATTCCTTAATGATCCAATAGCTATCTCGGTCTTTTTACTTTGCGCTTGCTCTTCTAACCAGGTGATGAGATGTGCTATTAATTTTTTCTGGTTCTATTCAATTTCACATTCACATATATTGAATGTTCGATCATGGAGTCCACTCAAGTACAGAAACTTCCTGAGGCGGTACGTTTTCCAATGCCCCTCCATCTCCCTGACCTACTTTTTGTAGGTAGACATGAAGCGTTTTATTATTTTTCCATAACTCCGTATCGTAAGATGGTTCCCACATGCCTACTTCGAAATCAGTTAGGTCCTTATATTGCCATTTCTTCTTTGAAAGATCTTCGCAAATGGCAACCGAGACTCTATCTTGTCTCTCTTTATCCCTGAACAAGATATACACCTTATCGGTCGGACCATCGGAATTAGCAAGAATCTGGCATCTTGAAATTGGTATCTTCTTTTCACCCCGACCACTGAGTGTGAAAGGTGTTGTACGATTACCAATTTGTTGCTTTTGCCATTGTGCGCCATCGTGATAAATCAACTGATATTGAGGTACAGTTGTCCCCTCTGACCTAAAGAATGTAGCAATGTAAGGGCGTCCATTAGAGTCAGCACACATAGATGTCGTGTTTGCCAGTTCACTATTTTGAGGAATGACTGCTGCATACTCAGCGTTGCTTTCAGTGATGGGAAGCTGATACGATTCACCGCTAGATTTTTGCCAGGTCATTCCTCCATCGTTTGATTTTGCATACCCCATGTCATGATTTGTTGCAACATCTCCTGTCTCCCTCCATACCCATGAAATATGGATGGTTCCTTTTGTGTCTGTGCACATTTGCCAGTAGGCGTTGCGCTCGCCTTCACCATTGATGAAGGCATCCTGGCGTTGTGTCCATTTCTGAGTCTTAAAATCATAGTGATTCATCATGAGATTCCCGCGACCAGAGGCACCATCTCTATAGAGGAAAAGTAAATTACCATTGGACAATCGGTAGAACTCCGGATAAGTCACCCTGTTCTCTTTAATTCCTGTCATTTGCATCTTTTCTGTCAGTTCAAGTGAACCAGGTGACTTGCTACGACAATAACGCAATGGATGGTTGTGGTGATCCCAGGACATATGCAAGAATCCAGCACCATCTACCATGATGCTGATCGAATTGTGGGCATCAATCACCTTGCCTTTGTATTGAGTCTTATTCGTTTCCCAAGATGTTGAGCCGAGTTTTCGTTTGGCAAGCATAACGGATGAGTCAGCGTCATAATAGGCTGCATATTGAAACTCATTATGTGAAACCACTGCGTTTCGTCTAAAAATTACCGCATTGACCGAATTTTTGGCCCATCCTTTACCAATGGGGACAATACGTAAGTCTGTAGATTTTTCCGAGCACCCCAATGATGCTGTCATTAATAGAAATAGTAAATATGCTCTATACATTTTGTTCCTTTCTAAATTAAAAATGAGTTAACTATTTAACTGCCTATAGAATAGTTCTTTCAAATCACCTATCAACAATACCCTTAATCCTATTCGATAGTTACACCTGTACAACCTTCGATGCACGTAAGTTTATTGATTGGTCCTTTGCCTGTCTTAATGCTCCTGAATGATGCTTTTTCAACATTTCTCAATACAAGGGCTTTATCTCCACCTTTAGCATCTAGCTCCATACCTTCAACCTTCAGGTTTTTAACATCATCAAATACAAAGGCGGAACGAAAATCCTGATCCTCGAGAGCAAATGAAATATTCTTCATTTTAAGTCCATCTACATGGCGAACAAACATGCCCCAGGCTGGCAACTCACCGAACATATGGAATTCGGGGTATCCACTCTCATTCTCAGGAATATTATCCAAAAAGTATACAGACTTATAGGCCAATCCATTATTGGAGCGACCCGGATAGCTTACTTGTATATTTTCCAAACTCACATTTTCGACATTGTGGCCAGGAAGTCCGGCTATAGAGGCTGGGAACGGATTATGAAAAAATGGTAACTCTGGCCCTCTCAAATCATAAGCTGCATCTGGTCTGTCAAATGGAATCTGAACTTTAACATTCTTGATAGATATGTTTTTAAGCGTACCTACTTCTCCATCGGAATTCCGATGGCCTAATCGAATGAAAATAGCATTGCCCGTATTGACAGCTTCTATATTTTCAACCGTGATGTCCTCCAAAATACCTCCATCTACAGACTCCAATGCAATAGCGGATCGGAATGTATCATAGACTTTTATATTCTCAACGGTTACATTTTTAAAGCCGCCCAATGATGCCGTTCCAAACTTTATGGCACTGGCACTTGAACGCACTCTACAATTGCCGATATAAATGTTCTCATTCATAAATCCAGCTGCATGGGACTTTAAGCAAATTCCATCATCTGCAGCATTGACATCACAGTTTGTAATCCGCACATTTTTACTGTCACTGACATCAAATCCATCATTATTCCAGTAAGCATCACTATCTATGGTAACCTTATCAATTGTCAAATCTTCACATCGCTCAAAGGACAATACCCAATTCGCACCATTCCTGAACGTAACACCTTCTATTTTGACATCTTTGCAATGTGCCAGTTGCATCAATTTGGGGCGCTTATTAGGACGCATTCTTCTGTAGTTGTATGACTTGTCAACATCAATCCCCGAATGATGTAAACTATCAGCATTCAAAGCGACTCTCCTGCCTCTGCCATTCACTTCTCCGGGTCCTGTGATAGCAATATCTTGCTGGTTATCGGCCAGAATAAAAGCCATACTATGGTTGAGCTTGGTATAATCTCGTGGATCTATGCTCCCCAAGAGGACTGCTCCTTCTTCCAGATGTAAATTAATATTGGATTTAAGGATAATACTTCCGCTGGTAAAGCTGCCCTTGGGGATAATCACTTTGCCTCCACCATTTTGAGCAGCAGCGTCAATAGCAGCTTGTATCTTTTCAGTTTGTAGCGATTCCGTTCCTGACTTTGCTCCATACTTTGTGATATTGTAGGCTTTGCTTTGAGCTGTTGCATAAGTGGCAAAAAAGGAAGCTATTACAACTAACAAGCAAAGAAGAACTGTCTGTCTTAAAATATTCGTATTCATAAATCTAAACTTAATTTTTAGGCTTAAAACTCTAATGACTGATTGGTAACTTCCTTCAAAACAATCATCTCGTCTTTATTGCAATTGTTACCAACCTGAACGTCCTTTATTGATAGACCATTGACATCATGAGCCATGAAAATAGGACGTGGATCATAGGCATCCGCATCGATTGAAAAATTGTTTATTGAAATTCCATTGACATGCCTGATGAATAAGCCCGATACAGGTAGATTGTGCCAATTTGTGGGTTGTGGGTATGCCTTTACTTTCTCTTCCACATCATCAAGCGTAGCTAAATATTCTCCTGCTTTCAAGCCTCCTTTCTGCACAATGTTGAAATTGCTCAGTTTTATATTCTCAATCTTGTAGCCCGGAACCCCCGTTACAGAGCAGGCATAGTTCGCACTTCCATAAGCGGTAATGTTATTAATAGAAATATTACTCATCCTGCCCATTTTCGGTTCGGGAGCATCAATGCGGTGTTTTCTACCTCTTCCCGCCAGTCTTACATACACAGGGCATTTTGTACCCTCAATAGTTAGGTTGTTAACAGATATGCCTTCCATGACACCACCATCCACCAATTCCAGGGAAAGTCCTGTTATTCCAATGGCATCTGGATTTCGGTTTGGTTCTGGTTTCTCAGGGTGAAGGGAAGGCCTTACTATGCAATTACTAATATTGATGTTTCTAAAACCACCCGTTGATTCTGTTCCCATTTTTATGCCGTTGCAGAAGCTGCTGGCGATACAATTGTTTATCACGATATTCTCACATGGAGCCGGACCCGTACTTTTCAATACGATGGCATCATCACCAGAATCGAAGGTACTGTTGGTCAATATTACTCTGCGACATCCGTCTATATCAATACCGTCATTGTTTCTATTGCTGTGGTTGTAGACTTTAATATTATCGACAGTCAGGTCTTCACAATTGAGATAGTGCTGGTTCCAGGAAGCTGAACTTGTCAATGTAATGCCTGAGATACTAATTTTCTTGCAACTGATTAGCAAAATATTTCTTGGTCTGCCATCACGATCGCCAGCTGGCGCATCAGGTCGTCCGGTATGGTGCGACCCCCTACCATCAATGGTTCCACTTCCTGTTATGGCAATATTCTCTGCACCTTCAGCATATATCAGTGCGTTCCAGCCTCCATCATCTTTTTGTGATCGGTATACTGATTGAGGTTGCTGAGGATAGTCATCATAATTGGCACTACCCAGCAATCGAGCTCCTCGAGCCAGGTACAGTTCCACATTATTTTTTAACACTATTGTCCCGGAAATGAAATCCCCGGCAGGTATTACTACTTTGCCACCACCATTCTTATGCGCTGCATCTACAGCGGATTGAATAGGCTTTGTGCTTGTGCTCTTGCTATTTGGCGCTGCACCATAATCGCCAATATTAAAAAGTTTTTCTTGTGCTCTAGTGCTGTTGGCATATGCAAAAAAGCATAATACCAATATTGATATTATTAGTCTAGTTTTCATTTTTTAATTTCTAGTATTTGTCAAACGGGAGCCTGAATCAAGCTTAAAGTCCATAGGAAGTAGTCAAAAAAAATGGAGGACAGCTGTCCTCCATTTTTTATAAACAATTATGCATTTTTCAATATATCAAATAGATTACTGAGTCGATAATCAATAACTCACCAACCTACTCCTTAGTATCCATCATTTTGAGACAAATTATTTGAACTTAAGTCAATTTCCTGCTGAGGTATAGGTCTTAAATAATGCTTAGCCGCTAATCCTCCATCTGCGCTCCATGGGTTCATGGTTTTCACTCGGTCGATTAACTTTTCAGTTCTTTTCAGATCATACCATCTTACATATTCCCCCATCAGTTCTCTTGCCCTTTCATCCAATATCATGTCGATAGTGACAGCACCTGTTGCTCTGTATGATACTGCAGCAGTTGAAGTTACATCTTCTGGAACAGCGGCCATCATTGGATCTCCACCTGCATTTGCTCCTAAAGCACGGTCAACTACAGCATTGTAATACACATCAGCAGTACCCATTGCTCCACCGGTTGCACCTTTTACGATAGCCTCAGCAGCGATCAAATACGCTTCTGCAGATCTAAAGAGAGCAAAATCGAATGTTCCAAGACCATCATCGTAAGGAATGTTTGGCTCGAAAAATTTCCACATCAAAGGCTGAATATTATTGCCATGAAAATTGGAAGTTGAAATATTCTGAAATTGATCCTGATTGACAACAGCATAAGGCATATCACCACCAACATCCATACCTCGTTCTGCCGTTGTAGTAGCTGGATTGTCCCAAGGTCTGAATTGTACTACCACATCACCTGGAGCTATGTCAATCGTCCCGTTTCCAGTATCAAAACCAGGAACCGGTATTAACGCCTTAATGTCTCTTAAAAAGTTGTGATAGTAACGAGAATCCATATCTGAATCATACATTCTGTAAATAGCAGGACTGGCTATAACTTTTCCTAAATTCCTGTTGTAGAACGATGATCTTGCTACCTCACCTGGCACAGCGGTACTTCCACCAAATGCATGGTGATAATCATTGCCATCATTGTAGCCATCACCACCGGTATTCGTTACCACATTATCACTATATTGTACTGCGAATACGATTTCAGGATTCTCAGCATTTTGAGAGGAAGGATCATTAGTTTCTTCTAATGGGTTTTCATTTCTTGCTGGAAACAAATCTGAATAGTTGGCGGCCAAAGGGTATGCTGCTATAATTTTATCAGCAAAAGAAAGTGCCTGATCAAAATCTGCTGAAGTTCCACCTAAAGAATTGTTGAAATTCCATCCCCTCGTTAAGTAGACTCTTGCCAACAAGAATTGAGCTGTACCTTTTGTAGCTCTTCCGTAATCAGAAGCAGTAACTGGTAGGACTCCTTCAGCTGCAGTCAAATCAGAAATAATCTGAGAATAAACTTCCGCTGCAGGAACTCTTGTCACCTCTTTTGATGCACTAGCAGTTTCTTCCAATAGCATTGGAATATCTCCCCACTGCTGAACAGCATAGAACAAAGCCATTGACCTCATTACTTTAGCTTCAGCAACACGCACGGCTTTCAAGCTTTCATCTAACCCTGGAACAGCATCAGCTCTTGTAATCACTGTATTTGCTCTTCCAATTTGCTTATACAATAATTTCCAAAGGGAGTTCATCTGGCCTGTTGAAGGTCCCAAATTAATATCATACTCGTTAAAAGGGTTACCTATTGCAGTTGCAGCAGCAGGCCAACCACCTTGAGTAAATATATCCGTGCCTTGTAGCACAAGGTCTCTCTCTTGAATCATGTCTCTAAGCAGAGGATAAATAGTTTTCGACAAATCCTCAAAGCCCTCTGGAGTTACATAATAACTTTCTGCTGTCTGCAATGAAACAGCTTCCTCATCTAAAAAATCACTACATCCTACAGATGATAGTAGCAATGTGATCGTGGCAATTATTTGCCATTTCTTAAATATATTCATTTTGATATTTTTTTTCGTGAAAGAATTAAGACTAGAACGAAACATTTAATCCCAACATGTAGGTGGCAAATGATACATCTTCGTTGTACAAGCTGGCGTTGAACTCAGGATTAAATCCTTTAGTACCGGTAAACACAAATGGATTGTTAGCTTGAGCATAGACTCTGGCAAAACTTAATCCTAATTTATCCAATGCACTTTGAGGAAGTGTATAGCCAAAAGTAATATCAGAGATTCTTACAAAATTGGCCGAAACGGTAGTGAAAGAGTCCTTACTTCTACCTGGTCCAGGTCCATTGAATCCCCAGTGGTCATTTGATGGATTGGTTGAGGTCCAGTGATTCAAAGTAGCATCCTTATTGTATCGGTCACCTCTGATGTCACCAAAAGTACCTCTCAGGTAGTTGCTCCTCCACATTACTCCCTGACGTGTGTACATGAAAAATGAGAAATCAAAGTTTTTGTAAGTGACTTTGTTTCTAATTCCCATCAAGAAACTTGGCGTTTGACTTCCAACAACCACTCTATCATCAGCATCTGTCATTTGACCATCACCGTTCTGATCGACGAATTTTCCTTGTCCTGGCAAAAAGCCATAATCAGCGGCCTCATCAGCCTCATCTTGCTGCCAGATACCATCTTTCTCCCAGTAATAAAGAGCCTGTACTGATTCTCCAACGAACCTGTTGTTACCAATGTCTTCAGTCAGCCCACCAGCCAATTTGGTTACTTCGTTGTTGTTCTTAGTAAATGTAATGGTGGAATTCCATGTCAAGTCTTCTTTTGCAATGTTTACAGTATTCAACAATAGTTCAATTCCTGCGTTCTTTATCTCACCAACATTCGCCACTACATCTGTGTACCCTGATGAGGTAGGCAGCTTATCTCCTAATATCAAATCAACTGTTTTTCTGTTGTAAATTTCGATAGCTGCAGTAACCTTGTTTTGGGCAAATCCCACATTAATACCTAAGTTAAGTTCTTTGCTTCGTTCCCAAACCAAAGCCTTGTTTGACAGATTGTTAATAGCAAAACCATTGCCATTAGCTCCTCCAAAATCATACGGAGTTTGATCGATCGTAGATTGAGTAGAATAAGGCTCAATTGTAGACGCATTGCCCACTTCACCATAACTCACTCTCAATTTCAAATCAGAAAACAAATTGGTGTTTTGAATGAATTCTTCATCACCCAATCTCCAGGCCAAAGCCACTGATGGGAAAAATTGCCATTTGTTGTCGCCAGCAAGCTGAGATGCACCATCGGTTCTACCCGTAACAGTAAACAAGTATTTGTCTTTGAATACGTAGTTCACACGGCCCATGTAAGACATCAATGATCGCTCAATCAGACCAGTATTCCATCCTGTAATATTACCCGTACCCAGATTATACCACAATGAGTTGTATGGCAAATCCTGAGCAGCTATTTCAGAAGTTTGGTCTCTTTGTTGAAAGATACTATGCAGTCCAGTTACAGTCACGTCATGATCACCAGCATTCAATTTGTAAGTAACAATGTTGTCCAAAGTATAAGATGATATAGCCATCGTTGCTAAGTCTGCTCTTGCTCCCCTTGACGTTTTTTGCTTTTTGGTATAGTTACCAATGTATTCTCCATCCTGCATATTGCTAATATTCGTAGATATAGAAGAACGGAAAGATAATCCTTCGATTGGCTCATAGTCAATATAAGCATTTGCCAGTAGCGCTGAAGTCCTTTGCTCCCTTTGAAAGTTTTCGGGATCTACTTCAACAACCGGATTAATTACCTGATTGTCATTCATGCCCATAAAAACAGCATATCCGTTCCAATCTTTATCACCAGCAGCATCCGTGCCTACCAGGTCATCGGTAAATACCCTACCTGTTGGACGCGCTCTAAATGCCCCTCTTACAGCCTCGTTAGACGCTAGAGCTTGTTTGCTAAAAGTATAATAAGAAGTCAATCCAACTTTTATCTTGTTATTGATCTTACTTTCCATACCTCCCTTTATGGTGTACCTTTTAAATCCAGTATTTACAGTATTTCCCCCTTCATTCAAATATCCTACAGAGAAGTCGTAAGTGGTTTTTTCTGTTCCACCGGTTAAGCCCAGAGTATGGCTTGTTTGTATTGCCGAAGAGGTGATTAACCCAAGCCAATCAGTTGTTTCTCCTGAGTTTATTAGGTCAAGTTCACTTTCTGTTGGTTGTCTGCTACTAGAAAGCGTAAGTCCTGTTTCTTGCTCTCTTTGTTCAAATACATGCTTTCCAAACTCCTGAGCCGTTAGCATTGTAGGGTTATGTGCCAACACCTTAGTTCCCACATATGAATTGTATGTGATTTTTGGAGTTCCAGATTGTCCTCTTTTTGTAGTAATAATGATCACTCCATTCGCACCCCTTGATCCATAAATCGCGGTGGATGAAGCATCTTTTAGCACATCAATAGATTCTATGTCATTAGGGTTCAATACATTCATATTAGCTCCCATTACCCCATCAACAACTACTAAAGGCTCAGCTGATCCACTGAAATCGCTCAAACCCCTAATATCTATTTTAAACCCTTCTCCGGGCTTGTTACTAATCTTGTTGATGTTAACGCCGGCTACCTGCCCTTGTAGAGCAGAAGCAGTTTGTACTGGATTGGAGCGTACAATGTCTACAGACTTCACAGAACCGACTGCTCCAGTTAAGTCCCTTCTATTTACTTCACCATAACCAACAACAACAATTTCTTCCAAAGCCTGTGCGTCAACTTCCATAGCCAAATCAATTTTAGATCTGGATCCTACGGTCAATTCTTGAGTCTTATACCCAACAAAGCTGATTACCAAAATGGACTCTGAAGATGGCACGGCCAGGTTGTATTCACCATCTAAGTTAGTGGTAGTACCATTGGTCGTTCCTTTTTCAACTACAGAAGCTCCTGGGAGCCCTTGTCCATTCTCATCTACAATTTTCCCTGATATCTCGACATCCGCTTCCTCTATCATTTCTTCCTTAATCGGATTAGGGTTTTTTCTGATAATGATAGTCTTATCAAAAATCTCATATTCAAGTTCATTTGGAATAATGTTATCCAAAATTTCAGCAATAGTCGCCTTACTGAAGTCTACGGATACATTCGGAAGATCTTTTACCAACTCTGATTTGTATAAAAAATCGAATTGGCTTTGTGTTTTGATCTCTTCAAACACTTCTGTGATTTTAGCGTCCATCATGCTTATTCGCAATTTCGCCTTTTGTGAATAGACGCTTGCCGAAACCTGCATGATGACACAGAATAACAATAAAGAAGTCAGTTTCATGATTCTGAATAGTTTTTCGCTCCTACAACAGAGCGCATGTGTACAGTTTTTCATAAATTTGATTTGTTAAATTGAACATTTAGTTAAGAATATTGGCTAGATGAATAAAGGGGGATGTAGCAGCATCCCCTTTTTACTAACCACTTATTTAATTAATACTGCTTTTCCATTTATTTTAAACTTTGCTTCATTAGTCTTCTCAATTAATCTTTTTACACTTTCAAACTGGTCATACCTTTTAAATCCTCCGGTGAACTTTACCTGTCTGGTATTGTCGTTATCATAAAAAACATCAATATCATACCACCGAGCTAATACCTTCATCATATCCTCTAACGAGCGATCATTAAAATAAAAGGATCCTGATTTCCATGCGATGAAATCATTTGGGTCTACAATTTTTTGAGAGATTTCTCCAGTCCTTTTACTCATAGTGCTTTGAGCATTCGGCAGTAGGTCTTCTCCTTTTTGCCCATTTCTATTGTTGAAGACATTTACCTTACCTTCCACGAGCGTCGTTACGATCGATTCATCGTCATCATAAGCCGATATATTAAACTGAGTACCCAGAACCTTGATGGTTTGGTCACCACTGGTCACTAAAAATGGTTTGTTTTCATCTCTAGCCACTTCGAAATAAGCTTCTCCTGATAATTCAACAATTCTTGACTCTTCAGAAAAACTTGTTGGGTATTTAAACTTAGTTGCAGAATTGAGCCATACTTTGGTACCGTCCGATAGCTCCACATAAAATTCTCCTCCTTTTGGTATGAGCAAAGAATTGTAAGTCGTCTTTTGCGAATCCTGGGAATCCTGGGAATACTCAATCCTTGTTCCTTCGCTTTGTATTTTTGCTCCTCCGGATTTCAGCTGAACTTTTTCACCTTTAGACAGATCATATGTAGTCCCATCATCTAATATTAATGTCGCTTTAGATTCTCCCGGAGTAATTACCTGTTTCTGAGCAACAGGTGCAGGCTTTACTTCTTCCTTGATGGAATTGAAAATAAAAATTGTAGCGAAAACCAGTGACACTGTGGCTGCCAATGAGGCTGCAACTCTAAACACCTTCCATGAGCGTCTTGATCCGGGTTTATTTATCTTGCCTGTAATAATGGCCCATGCCTCATTCGAATCTATTTGTTTGTCTTCGAAGTTAGAACCATTTTCAAAATATTGTAGCGCATTTTCAAAGTACCTCTGATGCTTTTTATCTTCTTGTAGCCACTGATTTAGTAAATCTTCTTCCTCAGTAGATATCGAACCATTGAATTTTCGAAAAATTATTTCAATGTCAATTATGCTTTTGGTCTTAGCCATGTAGTCTCAATTCATCAATTTTGATATAATGACAACAAAGCCTGCTAAATGGGTGACAGTTTTTGAATTTTTTTTATTCAATCATGCATAATCCTATTAAAATAGTAGAAAATAGACCGTTACAGATAAGAATCGAGTCAATGACCGCTCTTATTTCAGCTGGTCAGCAGTAACAATATTAAGGTATTTATGAGGCTTCTCAATTTTGCTTTAGCGCGAAGCAATTGAGTCTTGACTGTATTTTCAGAAACATTTAAGTCTGCGGCTATCTCCTTTAATTTTTTATTCTCCAGATATTTCAACTTAACGATTTCGACCATCTTAAGAGGCAACTTTTTCAACGCTTGTTCAATTTTTCGTTCTATCTCGGGATTGGCCTCTGAGTTCTCATTTCCTGAATTGATCAACCCTTCCTGATAGAGTAAATGGTTGTTGTCAATAATTTGAAGTTCTTTTATTTTATTCAAGCAACGGTTGTGAACAGAACGATATAGGTAAGACTTGAGTGAAGTATTGATATTTATTGTATCCATCCTTTCCCATAGGTATAAAAACAGATTTTGGACCACATCTTCGGCTTGATATGGATCAAACAATATCCCCTCAGCAAAGCGAACAAGCTGAGGATAATAGAGATGAAAAAGTTCTTCATAAGCATCAAGATTGCCTTGCTTTATATCATCAAACTTGATCTCCTTTTCGAATTCCACAGTATGGGTTTACAAAAAAATTTATTCTAAAGTTAAATACATATGCCAATACAATACAACACAACAAGTTAAATGAATTCAATGCATTTTCTTAAATTAATTATAAGGTAGGTATATAATGTACCTGCTACATTTGACTG
>JAGDZP010000015.1:0-114798 GCA_049115735.1 Cyclobacteriaceae bacterium
GGAAACTCAAAATAATCAACTAAACAGGCTGGTCAAATACGACCAGCCTAAGTTTTTCCCCGGACAACAGTGAACTGGTTTCAGCATCTTTCCTCACCGAGCTCGTCATGCACAGACCCTGAACTACCTGCCTCTCGCCAGACAGGAAATCAGGGTGACTGAAAAGAATATACCACTGATCAGAACCACTCTTAGAGAATTCTGATCAATTGTTAAAAACAAAATATTGCCGGACCTGTTCCGGCATCTTCTGGAGTGTGAGCAGAGGTTCCTTCACCATCAGATCCCGGAACAAGTCCGGGAATAGAAAAATTACATTTTGTCATCCCTGTGAAAACAGTAATCTCATAACAGATGAGATTACTCCAATAAATGGAGTAATGACATGGCGGAGCGGGTGTCTTGAAACAACTCCTACCCACAATAATGTAGTTTAGCTTGTATAAAAAATGGACTAAAACACTCTTCACCTAGAATTTCTAGGATATTTATCCCATAAATTTTCTAGCCTACAAATAATCTTTTACATTTATAGGGTGATAAAAGCTTCAGGGTAATGTTAATACCATGTACAAATGACTACAAACGTTTAATACCGGATATCTTTCAGGATATCAATCACATAATAAAATAGCAACAAAAAACTATAATGTTGATAACATGCATAAAGTGCATGTTATACATAAGTTGTGTGTAATTAAAAATAAATTATGGCTCGATATAAAAAATCCCCTTTAGAGAAGCTTCAAACGAAACTGAATAAGCTGACCTCTGAGCCAGAAGTTAAGGAAGAAAACAAAAAAATAAAGGTTAGAAATAAAATTCTACTTGAATACTCTTCTAGACTGATTAAATACACGAAACGTAGGTATTACCCAAGTAAAATAGACTATTTGATTGAAGATTATTTCATCGTCAAAATCCCCTTAAATCACGACAATCTGAACCTTTTAGGTTCTAATCCCATAAACCCTCCTTTTGGAGCAAGAAAAATAATTGACTTATTTAGAAATGTAAGCTCGACACTTTTTGATTCAATTACCATTGGTGTAACTGAAAATAAAGTAGCGGGTAAATCAATCACTATAACAAAAGAGTTATACGACACAATTTTAAAAATTGATAAGGAAGAAGGTAAAGATAAAAAAGCAAGATTCACGAGCCGTATTGCACCATTCTTAAAGTCTGATTATAATTTAAATGTTGATGTAGCTGATGTTGCAAGAAATTACTCACTATTGATACAAGAAATGATTGCAAGTGGTGAGCTGACTAAAGCTGATTTAATTTCATTATCCAATAAACTTGATTCAGGAGATACCAATCAAATCATTATTGAGAAGCAGGTAAACAAACAAGTTAAATGGCTGATAGAGACTATTGAAAAATTACTAGAGGACACTGATTTAAATGCAACTAAGGCTAAGCAATTTGGGAGTGACCAATTTGGGTATAGCAAAGCCAGTATTACAGGTCCTGAACATTTAATAGAAAAGATATTAGGTGATTATGGGCAATTCACCCTTTTTGGAGTTCCAGCTTTATTAAACACAGATAAATATGTTCAAACTACGGACTCACAATCAAGGTCACAATTTGACCTAATTTTGATTACCCATCTAGGCGATATTGAAGTCGTTGAATTAAAAAGAACAGATGAAACTATTTTAGATTACGATAGTAACAGAGGGAAATTTTATCCATCAAAAAGCTTGTCAATTGCTGTTGCTCAAGCAGAGAGATATATTACTGCCGTTACGAAGGATAATGATGAAGAATATAAAATTGATGGTAAGAAAATTAGAGAATATATAAATGAACAAGTTGGAGGGACAACCTTTATTGAAACGATTAGACCAACAGCATTGATTTTAATAGGTTCGTGGGAGACACTAACAAAGGACTACAACAAATTATCCGCAGAGACAAAAAAGAAGGTAAAAGAAGTTGATTATAATGAAAACGGACTGAGGGCTTTTAGAGAAATAAAGGGTTCATACAGAAACATTAAAATTCTCAATTACTCGGAACTACTAGAACACGCCCGGACAAGATTAGAATTAGCAAAAGAATAAATAGAAACTACACACAACACGGTATATAGCAAATAGGGCGTTCGGTGGTTTACGAAAGTTCAGTGCCATTTACCAACACCGCCAAATCGTTGATTTGGCTTTTAAAATGAATAAGATAAAAACAAAATACAACGTTTTGGCTCAGAGCAAACTTGAAAGTTTATCGCTTTCTACTGCCCTACTTGCCATATACTAAACGTTGTGCTTCATCAACTTGTAAATATGAGTCGAGCTTTCCTTTCACATAGCAGTAAACAAAAAGAATTAGTCAAGAAAATAGCAGCGAATCTTGGCAAGGCCAATTGCGTTTTTGACGAATACGAGTTCGAATCGGGGATGCCAATTCTGGATGAGATACTTACTGGACTAGATCGAACAGAATTATTTGTGATATTCATTTCAGATGATTCATTGAATTCAGAATGGGTACAGAAAGAAATAACTCAGGCACAAAGAAAATTTGAAGAAAATAATAGCAAAAAGATTCTTCCAATTCTCATCGACAAATCGATTGATGTTATTAACGATTCAAGAATCCCCGAATGGCTTAAATCATATTTACTCAAACCTTATTCGGACCACTTTATCATTTCGAAAAAAATTAGTCAAAGGCTCAGAGAAATAAGCTTCGAGCAAAACCCATTATTTAAAGCGAAAGAGAGCTTATTTGTAGGCAGGAATAGTCTTTTTGAAGATTTCGAATCAAAAGTTTATTCTTTAAAAGATGAAAAACCGAGCTCAATAATTGTTTCCGGATTAGAAGGGATTGGACGCAGGACTTTTCTAAAGAATGCGCTGAAAAGAACTAATAAAATAAAAGAATTCTACAACCCAATTTACCTGAGCCTCGACACAAAGGATAGTATTGAAGATTTCATCATCAAGCTTCAGGATTTTGACGATGAGACATCCAGTGAATTTTTGACTGCACTTCAAAAACTATCATTTTCAGAGAAAATTCAGGAAGCCAAAAAATTACTGGACAAAGTTCAAGATTCAAATGAAATTATTTTTGTTGTTGATTCTGGTTGCATAGTTAGGCCTACTAGTGAAGTTGCTGAGTGGTATTTAGAGTTAGTTAAGAATCAAAAACACAAAGAGATTTTTACTCTAAATATTATTTCTAGATTCCGGCCTTCCAATGCATTGTTGCGAGCAAGAAAAGACGTTATTCACTTTCATATTTCTACTCTATCCGAAAAGGATACTGAAAAGCTTTTCGTAAAATATAGTGAAATGTTAAAATTGGATTTAGACAATGATGACTCTAAAACGATTCTAACCGCAATGAATGGCACACCATCTCAAGTGCAATATTCTGTGGAATATGTTAATGAGTACGGTGTAAAAGAAGCCATAAAAAATATCGGTGAACTAATAGATTACGGTGAAACGCAAGTCTATTATCTAATCGAAATTGTAAAATCAAAAGGCAAGCACGCTAATTCCGTCCTAACACTTCTAGCAAATTTTGAATTTGTTAGCTATGATTTTGTGTATTCGATTACCGGAAAATCTCCTGAAACAGACGAAATACTTGATTACTTCTTCATTATTGGAATATTTGACCTTGTTGGTGCGAATAAAGAGTATATAAAAGTTCATTATTCGATTAGGGATTACTTGAAGCGATCCAAGCAAAAAATCAGCAACGAATATTCTCAAAAGTTAAGAACAAGCATAAAAAATTTCGTTTCTGAAGAAAATGAACACTCCGACTTCAAAGATATTTCTGAACTACTTTTCAATATAAAGGGTGCCATTCTTGCTGGTCACAAACTTCCCGAAAAGTACTACATACCATCTTTTGTACTTAAGACAATTGTTGAACTCTACTATCAAGGTAAGTACAAGAATGTTGTATCATTAATTGATAAAGTACTTGAAAACCCTAGTAGGCTGGAATACAGCCTAGAAAGAGAATTCAGGTATTGGCTTTGTCTAACACTCGCTAGAAATAAGAATTCAAGGTTCGAAGTTGAAGCAGATCACTTAGACGGATCTGATTACGATTTCCTTTATGGATTTTACCTAAGATTTAAGGGACAATTGGATGGTGCCATGACCTTTTTAAATAAGGCCCTTAAAAAAAACCCGAACTCACAAAAAGCAAAAAGAGAATTAGTAAACATACTACTGCTACGTCTTGATTATAAAAAGGCTATTGAACTAGCAAAAGAAAATTACGAAAAGCAAAAGCTTAATGCATTTCACATCCAAGCATATTTCATCTGTCTTATTCGAAAACCTTACTTGTCAAAAGAAGACAAATTGTTGATTGATCAGTTGTTTAAGAGCATTGAAAAAAGTTATGATTCTAAGGCAAAAGAAATTACTTCAGTAATGAAAGGTGAATATGAATACTATGTAAACAAGAACACTCAAAAAGCCATTGAAATTCTTAGAGCCTGCATGAAAAGTAACAGCAGTAAACACTATCCTAGGAAAGCCCTGGAAGAACTTTTCAATAATACTGGAATGATAGCGGCTAAGAATGAACTTTCTAACAAGTTTGCAAAAATGAATAAGTCCTTTTTAGAGTAAGACAAAGCACAACAAACACTAAATTGAATATGCGAACTGAGCCATCTGAAAAAACACTGCAAACCAGAAATCCACCTGCTAGTAGCAACTGAGGCGCCTACTCATTAAGTTGAGAGTTCTCACTCCGCCCCTGCCAGCAAGTACAGCACCGCCATACGTACCGCTACACCATTTTCTACCTGATCAAGGATGATCGAGTGGCCTGAGTCGGCTACATCGCTGGTAATCTCCACGCCACGGTTGATAGGGCCTGGATGCATGATTACTATTTCCTTATCCAGTTTGTCGAGCATGTGTTTCTTTACCCCAAAGTAAAGTGAATACTCCCTAAGTGATGGGAAGTATTTTATCTGCTGGCGCTCCAGCTGTATGCGCAGGATATTGGCTACATCGCACCATTGCAAGGCTTTTTGGATGTCGTTCTCTACCAGCACATCCAAAGTAGAGATGAACTTCGGCATCAAGGTAGCCGGACCACAGAGCATTACTTCTGCGCCCAGTTTCTTCAGTGCAAAAATATTGGATAGGGCCACCCGGGAGTGCAGGATATCTCCCACGATCACTACTTTCTTGCCGGCTACTTCACCCAGCTTTTGATGGATGGAGAAGGTATCGAGCAGTGCTTGTGTCGGGTGCTCGTGGGTACCGTCCCCGGCGTTCACTACATTGGCATCTATATGCTTGGAAAGAAAGTGTGGCGCTCCCGGACTGCCGTGCCGCATCACCACCATGTCCACCTTCATGGCCAGTATGTTATGTACCGTATCGAGCAGGGTCTCCCCTTTTTTTACAGAACTGCCGGAAGAAGAAAAATTGATCACATCAGCAGAAAGTCTTTTCTCTGCCAGCTCGAAGGACAGCTTTGTCCTTGTTGAGTTTTCAAAGAATACATTGGCAATGGTGACATCCCTGAGTGAGGGCACCTTTTTGATGGGTCGGTTGATGATTTTCTTAAAATTGTCGGCTGTTTCAAAAATCAATTCAATATCCTTTTTCGATATGTCCTTAATTCCTAGTAAGTGTCTGGTACTGAGTCGACTCATTAATTTTCTTCTTTATCTATCAACCAAATGTTATCTTTCTTTTTTCCTTGCTCTTTTAGTTCTACAAGCACTTTTTGGGTATGAATGGTATTCACCTTTCTACCGATATAATTAGCCTCTACGGGTATGTCGCGGCTGTGTATTCTATCTACCAATATGAGTAGTTCTACTTTAGCGGGCCGGCCAAAAGCGATCAAAGCATCCATGGCTGCTCGCACTGTCCGCCCGGTATACAATACATCGTCTACCAGGATTACCTGCTTATTTTCTATGGGAAATGGTATTTTCGTTTCCTTGGCAGTGATCACTTCATCTCTCCTGCGGAAGTCATCGCGGTAAAAGGTAGTATCGAGATAGCCCAGCTCTATCTGCTTTCTGGTGATAGACTCCAGCTCCGACTTTATTCTTTCAGCCAGAAAAATCCCCCTGGGTTGCATGCCCAACAGAACGGAGTTTTCAAAATTGTCGTGATTTTCAATTAATTGATGGCAAAGGCGGGATATCGTAATCTTGAGACGTTGACTATTAAGTAGAAGTCTTTTTTGCATAATAATTGATTACGCAAATATAGAAACTTGTGAAGGACAATTGGAAATTAATTGGGGGTGAACCTCTAATAATATTGGATTTTGTTGATGTAAAATACCTTGCGGTTCAGCTTTACATCTTTGTCTTTGAGGTTTTTGATATGCTGTACGCCATAGGCATAAAACTTGCCATTGAACCAATTGTCCATACCTTCTACGTCTTTGTAGTCGTCTTTCACCTCGTCAGACTGGAATTTTAGGGCTATCGGGTCAAAGCTTTTGCCTTCCAATATTTCATCCCCTTGTATGATTTTTGCCCGCAGCACATTCTCATAGATATACAGCAGCACTATTCGGTCTTCCTCTACATTCACCTTCACAAATTCATTCAGTGATAAACTCAATACATCGTTGATCTCGAAGCTATTGTCCCAAAGGATATTGCCGTATTTGTCAAAGCCCACAACCACCGCATGTGTATAATTGTAGCCAATAAAGTTTGGGTTGATCCACATGTTGCGGTAGTCGTAGCTGCCTGTTGGAGAATAGTAGCCGCCAGAATTGGTACTTGAGTATTTAGGGTAGTAGGCCTCTCCTATCAAAATGTATTCGTCTCCTCGTTGTACGATATCATGTACCAGTAGTCGGTAGTTGAATTTCACTTTCTTGCCCTGCTCCTTTCTTTTCTCTATCCTGCTTTTTACACGTTGCTCACGTTTCACTTTCATATAAGAAAAGAAATTGCTCAAGTCGGCATAGCTGTGGTATTTGATCAGCTCCTGCTGCCCCCTGTCCAGCTTCGCAAGGTACAAGCCACGAGAATACTCGGACTTTCGCCGGGCAAAGGTACCCGCTACATATTGTTCTCCATTAGAAAATGTTGTGGAAACACCATCTATCAGACTCTTGTCAAAATCGGTATCCAGGGATTTTGTCTGCAGCAAATTCCCCGTCGCGTCAAAGGTCTTGATCGAGACCGTGACCTTCTTCTTAAAAGTCTTCTCGTTTAGAATGACTGTAAACGTTTTGGAGGGGTCATCCGTCCGTATATCGATGATGTCGCTATTGCTGTTGTAAAAACCCCGAAGCACCTTCGGTTTCTGCGCGACCATATCATAGAGCATGACAACTGGTCTGTAATTGGCCGTTCCTCCAAAAAGGATTGTATTGTCCAATACCTCAAAAGTTGATAGTTGCACAGGAAATACCGTATTGACCGTATAAGAAGCCGTGTCCCCATTGTGCAAGGCCAGCCGCATCACACGCATTTCTTCCAATCGGTATTGAGACTTACCAAACAAAAGGTAAAAACCACCATCATTATAATCATAGCCCAAAAAACTGGAGCCGTAGGGAATGGTATATTTCTTAGTCCACTGGATGTTGAGCGAACTGTCAATCAAATTGAAGTTCCAGGCAAATCCCCTTCTGTTTCTTTCTTTCGTTTCGTTGATGACGAGCAGGCCGTTTTCCTCTGCGGATATGATTTGGAAGTCGCCATCCCTATTGTCGATTTCAAATTCTATACGATTGGGCTGGACGATGAAGGAATGTTTCTCAGTGGTGGTATCCTTTTTGGCCTTTTTCTGAGCAAAGCTCTGAAAGCTCAACAACAACAAAAGCCATAGGTACTTGTACATAACAGAAATCGTAATATTTAGCCTAGTAATTCTTAACAATTGCATTTAAAACTTAAACCTCTCTTATTGCACCCTGCTGCGGTATCTCATCAAACTCCTTCTACTCTAAGAGACCCCAGAACAGGTCTGGGGATAACCTGAGGTTTTAAAAGCTATTGCACTTATGGTCATTTAATAAAAAATTAAGATCGACCATACCCTTATAAATTTAGAGAAAACCTATCTCAGGATTCACTCATTTCCAGTATTATATCAAATTCCTCTTTCTTAACCGGCTGTACCGAAAGCCTCGATATTTTGATCAAGACCATTTCATCCAGCCGGCCATCCTTCTTTATCTCGTCCAGAGTAACTGGTCTTTTCAGCTTTCTTTCTGGCACAAAATCCACAACAGACCAGCGGTCGTCTTCAGTAGTCGGGTCCTGGTAATGCTCCGTCACGACCTTTGCTATACCTACCACAGATTTCTCCTTCACACTGTGGTAAAACAACGCCAGGTCACCAACTTTCATATTGCGCATGTGATTGCGGGCAGCATAGTTTCTCACACCATCCCAATGGTCTTGACCCAATTTCACAAGATTATCCCATGAATAAGCCTCCGGTTCGGATTTAATCAGCCAATAGTTCATAATTCGCTATGTAAGGAAGTTCAATTTGACTTTCAAAAATTAGCTCAATTTGGCACAAATGTCAATATACACATGTCGTCTTTTCTCAAAGACTCCACTGCCAGCCCTTGCAGCTGGTTTCGTGTAATGCAATCAATCTTTCTGAAAATGTTGTCTAAGGTCTGTATCTCGCCCAGATCGAGCAGGCTTTTGGCCATCATCAGCATGATGCTGTTGTAGTTTTCTTCCGACATGGCCAGCTGTCCTTTGATCTGATTTTTGGCTGTCTGAAGCTGGCTGGAGCCCAGGGGCCTTGCCTGTAGCTTTTCAATTTCCTTGAAGGTCAGTGCTATCGACTTCTCCAGCATGTCCGGCTCAGTGGCATAGAATACTGAGAAAAGCCCGGTATCGGTGTAGGGCTGAAAGGAGGACTCAATATTATAAACCAGGCCATGTTTTTCTCTTAGTGCCATATTCAAGCGGCTATTCATGCTTTGGCCACCAAGGATATTGTTCAAAGTAAAGAATGGAATTCTTTGATCATCATAGATATCAAAAGACCTTTTCCCTATCGCACAGTGAGATTGTATGATTTCCTTGTTCACTGTTTTGAATTGTGGCTTGTAGCCGTTCACAGGCAGTCGTTTTTTGGTCTTTACCGAATCAACGATATGGCCAAGGTACTTCTCGGCTATCTTTTTCACCTTTCGGATGGGTACATTGCCTATTGAGGAAAATATTATCTTGCCAGTGTCAATGTTCTCTCCCAGGAAGTCGATAAAGTCCAACTTCTGAAAGGAGTTGATGCTCTCCACATTGCCCAGGATGTTATTGCCCAACTGATGACCATCAAAAATCAACTCATCCATTTCATCCTGAATGGCATCCTCCGGGCTGTCCTTGTACATCGACATTTCTTCCAGAATGACCTTCTTCTCTTTGTCTATTTGCTTTTCTGGGAAAACGGAATTGAAGGTGATGTCTGAAAGCAACTCCACAGACTTACCAAAGTGCTCCTCTAAAACGGATGAATAGAAACAGATTTTTTCTTTGGTAGTATAGGCGTTCAACTCCCCTCCCAGTGATTCCAGGCGGTTGATAATGTGAAAGGCCTTCCTCCTGTGCGTGCCTTTAAAGGCCATATGCTCCCAAAAGTGAGCAATACCCTGCTGGTGTGGTTCCTCATCGCGACTGCCAACATCCAGCATGATGCCGCAATGGACTATTTTGGTATGCGTAACCTCCTTGTGAACGACCCTGATCCCATTAGGCAGGGTAATCAAATCATATTCCTTCATCTGTCAAATTCAAGGCACAAATTTAATTATTTTTGGCTCCTCAAACTGAATAATTAATGATTCCAAAAAGAATCCTCATCATACAAACTGCCTTTATCGGTGATGTCATCCTTACGACAGGATTGGTAGAGAAGTTAAAGGCAGAATTCCCCGATGCTTCCATTGATTTTTTACTTCGAAAAGGTAATGAGCAGCTTTTCGAAAACAACCCACACATCAACAAACTCCTGATATGGGATAAGAAATCTGATAAACTGAAGAACCTGTTTCGTATGATAAGCGTGATTCGGAAGGAACGCTACGACCTGTTGGTCAACCTGCAGCGTTACTTCTCTACAGGTCTAATGGTATTTTTATCAGGAGCGAAATATAAAGTGGGCTTTAGCCAAAATCCATTATCCTTCTGTTATGATAATAAAGTAGCACATCAAATGTCCAACGGACAGCATGATATCGAAAGGAATCATGAACTGATCAGTGATTTGGTAAGCAGTGAAGCTGGCAGGCCAAAATTATATCCCAGTGATGAGCAGTTTAATGCAGTTGCTCAATACAAAGGCCAACCCTTCATCACGATTGCTCCGGCATCCGTATGGTTTACAAAACAATTTCCAGAGGAAAAATGGGTAGAGTTTCTGAATCAGCTATCCTTCGAAGGAAACATCTATTTTGTGGGGGCACCCAATGACAAAGTATTATGTGACAGAATTATTGAGAATACAACGGCTAACGGTTGCAGTAATTTGTGCGGTGCTATGTCCCTGCTGGAATCTGCTGCACTGATGAAAGATGCTGCCATGAACTATGTAAACGATTCTGCACCACAGCATATATGTTCTGCATTGGATGCTCCGGTCACAGCGTTGTTTTGTTCTACCATTCTGGAATTTGGGTTTGGTCCTCTTTCCACCAACTCCAGGGTTGTTGAAACTCAGAAAGAGCTGGACTGCAGGCCTTGCGGTAAGCACGGTCATCCGCAGTGCCCGGAAGGTCATTTTGATTGTGCGCTTTCGATTGATGTGGAGCGCTTGAATTTTTGAAGCTTGCAAGTTTCTCAATTCCCTATTATAGTTCATGCCATACACAAAAACCGTCTTTCTGAGGCCTAACATTTTGGTTTCCAAAACGCACAAATTGAAATGACGGTCACACAACCCAATGCATCCCAATCAGAGTCTCCTGAAAGGGACTCTGATTATCGGCTCATATCTCAGAGTCCTCTACGAGAGACTCTGAGAGCGGTTTTATCAAAACACGTCATTGGTAGACTTTAGGATAGGCTGTAGCAAAGCATAAGCCGAAAGAATCTCCTTCTTGGAGACTCCCACACCCTTTCCTTCGCACAACCCAAAGAAAAGGGTTCGGAGTGACGTAGTATAGGTTTTTTTGAAGTCCTAGAACCTAAAACTCACCCCTGCTTTAGCTTGTAAACCCCTCATTGGAAAATTGAGGTAACGTTCGTAGTTTTTGTTCAGGATGTTGTTGAGCTGAATGAAAACTCCGATTTTATCATTGACCTGGTAATCCAAATAGAGATTGAGTTCTGTAATTGGATCTAGTTTTACAGATGGGTAATTGACTAGTATAGCTGACTGTAACACCAGAATGTCGCCATCCAATCCTTTTATACCGCCTAAAAGACCAAAGTCCCAACCTACAGTAAACTTCTCCATGATTTTATGTTTACCAAAAACTTGCAATTCCAGAGTAGGCACATGATAGAAGTCATCTATTTCTTTTGTACTGAAGCTTCTAAATGACGTACCCAAACCAAACTGATTGTCTTTATTCGCATCTACCAGGATATTAGCCGACACGTTTATAATTTTTGTATTTCCCTCTAAGTAGAAAATTGTCATAGGTGAAAATCCACTGCCCCTACCAATATACTGCCCAAAGTTCTTTACTGACTTCAAGCCAGCAGAAGCGCCAAGACTGATTTTGCTACCAGACTTAACTGACATACCTGCTTTGAAGTCATAGTTGGTTCTGGAACTTTCTATATTCAGATCGTCATCCAAAAATGGGTTCTCTTTTGCGTAATCTGTGTATGAATTAAAATCTATACCACCATCCAACTGAGCGTACAGACTGAAGCTCTCTGAAATGGAGTAGCGCGCCTTAGCAAATGGAAAGACCGTGGACGAACCAAAAGTCTCCGATCCGCCGGACAAAGTAGAAAAAGAAAAACCTGCATCAAGCAAAAGGTCTCCGGTCTCTAAGCGATAGTAAGGATTCAACCTCAGATAACCACGACTCAGGTCAAATAATGCCTGGGTGTACTTCGACGTAATAAACTCAGCATCAACAAAAATCATCTTTTGGAAGTTGAACCCTGCGCCAATGTTAACAAGGGTTTCCGAAGCTGAGTAATTATCCTTGGTGCTTTCAAATCCAACCTTCAAACTGTAGTCTGCATCGTTCTTGGAATTAGCATCTTCGATACCCACATAAGCATCAAAGAAATTGTATTTATGTCTAATTTCTTCGGGAGTAAACTCCAACCCAGACTGATAACCGTAGAAATGATCGGTACTCAAGGTGTATCCCAAACCGGTCGAAAAGGTCACATTATCCCCCAGGAATCTGGCATCTGCTCCAGCACGCGTATAGGCTGAGGCGCTGTTCTTTCCATCTACAGCTCCTTTCGCGAAAGACAAATGATCCACGGTAGCCCTTACAATTCTTGTTTTATCCGTGATCAAACCCAGATCAGCAATCAATAGCGGAGAGCCGAAGTTTCCAAAACCACCTTTAATGTAGCTGTTATAGTCTTCCTCTCTTTTTGTATCAAATTTTGGTCTAGCAGCATTCAACCTTGGCAGTTGTGCAGCAGGGCTGTAATCGAAGGTCTTGAATTCATTGGGTAGCTCAAGCGTTTGCGTCTCAAAGTCAACCGGCTTTATTTTTTCATATATCTTCCTTGCCTGTGGTAAAACGATTTTCCTGTCCTTTTCAATGACAATCTCTCCCGTCTGCACTTCGCCATCTTCCTCTATTTCCAAATCCTGTGCTGATAGCTGGGATTGGAAAAGCGAAAACGCAAAGAACAGCACCAAGGCCAAATACCGATTACTTTTCATACAGGTTGTAAATTTCATGCTATCCCTTCTCATCATTCATTGCCCTCCGTTTTTTGTGGTTCAGGAGACTGTTGGAGGCTATCTTCCTCTGCCGTAATGATTTCAGTTTTTTCAACTGACTTAATTTCCTCAAGCTTCACCCTGGCCTCATCCTTGATCGCATCCAGAGGAGAGTTTTCAATAAGGGAATTCAGAGTGGCTTCCGCTTGAAACAGCTCATCTGTTTTCAGATAGTTATCAGACATCAGCAGAAATGCCTTGCCCATCCAAAGATCATAGGCGCTGTAGGTATCTGTCAATTCGAACAATGACTTTAAAGATTGGGGATATTGCTCCTTGTCATAGAATATTTTCGACACCAGGTACTTCGCCTCCGCCCCTCGTTCGTCCGGCGCACTATTCACCAACAACAATAGCCAATCAAATGCATCATCCAAATTCCCAAGAAGGTACTGCGACTTGCCGACATACAAAGTAGCACTGGACTCCAAATCATTGGATATCCTGTGATTTTCTATCAGCTCCTTGCCATAAAGCGCCGTGGAGTCATAGCTGGACAACTCGAAATGACTTGCCATCAAGCCTGCCAATGCATTGGAGTGTTCTTTATTTGAATTGGCCACTTTGATCAATTGGTGGTAGTAGGCAACAGCTTTTTCGTGATTACCCTGTTTCGCTTCCAGCGTGGCTATTCTATATATCACCCTATTGTATTTCGAGTAATCACGGTCATCAGAAATCTCGTAGAAGATTTCGAGAGCCTCTTCAAATTTTGATGTTCTGTAATACGAATCAGCTATAAAATATCTGGCGTCTGTTGTGAAAGAACTGCCTGAATAGTTGGATAGGAATTGCTCGAAAGAAGCAATAGCCTGATCATATTGCAAATTGTAATACAAGGACTTGGCAGATTCAAATTCAATATTCTCCAAGGCATCACTGTCAGGGTTGGCACTTTTGTATTTGTCCAGATAGCTTTGAAAGTTTTCAAATTCGCCAAGCCCAGCTAATTCCTGAAGGCCTAACAGGGCACTCTTAGCTGTTTCATGTTTAGGGAATCGATCCAAGATGATCTGGTAATTGGAGGATGCTCCTTTATACTCATTCAGGTTGTGGTAGGAGACTGCCTGGTTCAACAAAGAATAGGGAATGAAATTGCTTTCTGGAAACTTCCTTATGTAATTCTTATACTTGTCAATGGCCACTTTGTAGTCTCCATTTTCATAAATAATTTGTGCGATTTGAAAATGTGCATCATCGCTTCTATCCGACTTGGGAAACTCTGATATCAGCTTTTCAAATGAACTGATCGCCTTCTGGTCGGCTCCCATATAGCGGTAAACAATCCCTGACTGATAATGTATATACTCCAAATCCTTGCTGCCTTCATCTTTTGCTCGTCCATAGTAGACCACTGCCCTTTCATATTCTTTTTGGACGTAAAAACAATCTCCTGCTCGTACCAGGGCATCATTCAGGTATCGCTTGTCCAGTTCTGAAGTATATGAATTGATAAAACCTTGAAATTGCCTCGCCGCTTCGTCATACTGCTTCCTGTTGTAGTTGGAGTATGCCAGACCGTATTTAGCCATATCAGATCCCTTTTGAATGGATTTTTGATACGCTGAAGCTGCCCTATCGTACTTTCTTTCGAAAGAATAAGACTCGCCTATCCAAAAATGAGCATCACGCGCTAAGAGATTATCTTGCTGGTGTGTAAGGGATTTGTTGAACATCCCGACTGCTTGCGGAAATCGTTTTCGGTTAAAATATTCTGTTCCCTTTAGGTAGGTGATCCGCTGATATGCCTTCTTGATTTGAGGAGACAAATAGCCCAAAGACTCTATGTATTTAATGGCTGCTGTATAATCTTCATTGTTCAAATAGGATTGCGTCAGCATTTCATTCACCTGGCTGATGTAGGTTCCAGAGCCATAGGAGTTTCTATATTGAGTAAATGCAGTAATTGCGTTGTGATAGTTTTTCAAATCATACTCTGTCTTGCCATAAGCATACAATGACTCCTCCTTGATCTCTGTATCATAATTAGAAGCATTTTTAAATGCTGTTGATGCAAACATCAAATTGTCATTGTCTGTGTACAGCAGCCCCAAATAGTACGAAGAGTAGGCGCCAACCATGTCTTTGGCCAAAGCAGCCTTCTTAAAGTTTTCAATGGCATCCTTTTGCTCATCAAGCTGATAAAAACTCATCCCTATTTTGAAGTAAGTCGGTCCGTCTGTCCTGCGGTTTTTCCTCAAATACTCTTTGTAATTGACAGAAGCAGCATGGTATTTCTTTAGTTCAAATTGTGAATCTCCCATCATCTTCAGCAAGGTAAGATCACCCGTATCTGGCGCCTGATCTTCTATGGTCTCTACCACCTCGGCATATTGCTTTTCTGAATAAATGATAGATGTGTAAATCTTCAGCGCTTCATTGCCATATTCTTCCGAGTCAAAAGCCTGAGTCAGACTTTCCTTGGCTTCATCCAACTTTTCATTTTCTTTATAAATATAGCCTTGAAAGTAGGCTGCATCATTGGCTATTTCTGTATCTGAAATATTTCCGAATATATCCAACGCCGGATCGTACTCTTTCTCCATGAAATAGGCATGTCCTATCTTAAACATGGTTAGGTCACTTACTCCGGATAACGACCCTTCTGATTTCTCAAAAAATGCAATACTCTTTTTGTATGACTTTCTATCATAATAGTATTCTGCCAGTTCGATATAGGCCGAAGCAGCATGTCGGTCTTCGGGATAAGACTCCACAAAAGCACTGACTAACTCTTCACCGTCAGTCTGGGACAGGCGTACGGCACAAATGGCTCTGTAGTATTGAGCATCTGCAATGGATATTGATTGCGGGAAATCGTTGCTAAACTTTTCAAAGGACAGCCTTGATGCAGAATAAAGCCCCTTGTCGTACAGCTCCATAGCCTTCTTGTAGGATGTGCGCTCTTTTGATACTTGCTGAGCAAGCACATTCTGACTGCCTAAAAGGGATATGAGAAGTAACCATAAGCCTATGGTTCGAAGATTCAATTTCATTTATGCTCCTTTATTCAATGTCTAATAACTGCCAGCTTGTGGAAAAATTGCTTCAATAAAAAACAAAAATGTCCACAAACTGTATCTTTCTTAATGCATCAATTTAAATACCAGTTCTTTCAAAATCTGCCCATCTTTTATACTCACATTATCGATTCCCTTGGATCTCAAGTCTGCCTCCCGGATAAATGAGATGTTCCTGATCACATTGGCCAAATGATAATTTTTGGCCGCCATCATATATTCTTTTACAAAAAATGGATTCACCTTCAATAAACTTGCCACTGCCCTGTCCGACTTATCTTTCGAGTGGTGTACCAGCAATACTTTGTTGAAGAACGAAAACAAAATGGCTATGACCGGAATGATTGGGTTTTTCTTCAGATCAGATTCAAAATACTTTATGATCTCATTCGCTTTCAGCACATTCTTATAAGCAAGGGCTTTTTGCAACTCAAAAACATTGTACTCCTTGCTTATTCCAATGTATTTGAAAACATGATCAGGCTTGATGTCTTTTTCCTCTCCAAAATTAACAAGCATTTTATCAATTTCATTTGAAATGCGGGATAGGTTGTTACCAATATTTTCAACAATCAGGTGAACTGCTTTTTGGTCTATTTTGAATCCTTTAGACTTGACAAAACCCTCCACCCAGGTAGGCAGCTGGTTATCGTACATCTTCGTGGAATTCATGACAATGGCATGCTGATCCAGAGCTTTGAACAACTTCTTTCTTTTGTCCAGAGACTTATACTTATAGCAAAACACCAACACCGTCGAGGGTTGCGGGTTTTCAGCATAAGTTCCCAGCAACTTTTCTCCTAGCTCCTTGTTTATTGTAGTCAGTTCCTGAGCCTCCTTCACAATGATCACACGCCTTTCGGCCATCATTGGAAACTCCCTGGCATGGGTCATAATGGTCTGAAGATCTGTCTCTTTACCGTAGAGGATCGTTTGGTTAAATCCTCGCAACCC
Source organism: Cyclobacteriaceae bacterium (assembly GCA_049115735.1). Taxonomy (GTDB): domain Bacteria; phylum Bacteroidota; class Bacteroidia; order Cytophagales; family Cyclobacteriaceae; genus CAXBNB01. Next base: position 16,856 of record JAGDZP010000015.1, read on the forward strand.
TTCGTCAATGGCATTCTCCTCTACAAAGTCCGACACCTGATCAATGAAGAATGGCTCGTCTCCTTGCAAAAAATACAATGGAGAATATTCGTTGTTCTGTAGTTTAGCAAGTATGGATTGACTGGTTTCACTCATGCTTCAACTTCCTTCACTATAAAAAAACCATCGTTTCCTGCATCCTGATAAAGCGGCATAAAAATCATTCCATCCTGAGGTGCGTAAATTGGCCCATACTTGTCTTTGGCCAGCTCCTCTCCTTTTTGAAGTTTTTGAAAGTTACGATAACCCGGTTTCATTTTAAAATTATCTTCCACATCCACCCAATGACGATGAAAGGCTTTCACTACTTTGGGAAGATCTTTTGAGATGCTTTTAAGTTTCTTTTCGTAATGATCTAAATCGTGATGATCATGATGAGAAATGACTCCTGCAGCATCAAGTATTTCCCAAATTCCGGATACATGCAAATCCTTTGCTTCTTCTGATCCGATTAGCCCACCTTCGAAAGCAAATGACACAAATCCCCGGGCATGGTAATAGCCCAAAAGTGTTCCCTCAAGGTACTTATCCAAATCGATGACAACTGGTAAATGAAGGGCCTGGATTACTGGATGTGAACCTTCATCTTCAGGTACTACTATGAAGTTCCCATTGTCTGACGAAGTACCATGTAAATCCACCATCACTTTGGCACTATATTCTCCTTCCTCATAATCTGATATGACGTCACGCAATGCCATCATTTCACTATCTTCAGCATGATAGTATTGCGAGCTGTTTACAAGTATTTTCAGGTAATCCTCCTTCCAACTTCTATTCAGATCGTAATCAATAAACCTTTCTTCTTGCTCAATAGCCTGCATATTACCAAGGATGCCTACTATTTTTCCCTTAATTTTAATCTTATGATCAACAAGTGATTGGTAAATATGTCGAAAAGCATCAATACCATGTGTTTCGTTTCCGTGAAGTGCCGCAATAAACAGCATCAAAGGGCCTGGCTGATCACCTTCTAAAACACCAAGAATTCTATTGCTTTTATCCGCCATATTTCAGGCGAATATACGCCTAAATGAGCAAAATTTGATGCGGTGATTTTATTAAATTGAATGGGATGGCTTAGTAAATTAATTCGCTAAAAAAAGCTAATTATTTTGCCTTGCCAACTTGTGCTGTTTCTCGATATTATTCAGAAGGCTGGCAGTGATGTGAAGAAAGTTTCCCTCGGTGATAATACCCACCAATTTATTGTTTTTAACCACTGGCAAACAGTCTACTTTGTTCGATTTCATCAGCCTTAATGCTTCATTGACTGTAGCTTCAGGGTGAATATAAACAGGGCTTTTGTCCATGATCACCTTCACTGTTGTATTCTTCTTATTAGTTTCCTTGTCTTTGGCATAAAATTCCAGCATGTGGTTGAAAGTGATCAGGCCTTTCAATCTGCCCTTTTCATCTTCTACTGGCAGATACTTGATCTTCCTCCAGACCATGATGTCAGACACCAGCTCGGGCAGATCATTTTCGTGAACGGTGAACACATCGGTGGTCATAAACTCCTCTACCAGCATGGAGTACGGATGCCACTCCTCAATATTCTCTATCTCAGCCAATTTCCATTCATGCACAGGTCTTCCCGACTTTTGATTCTCGATCATGGCTGCTGTCAACGAGATCAGAATTTCTTCCTTGTTGGCAGTCTTCTGTAAGTTCAATTGAGAATTGATGGTCCACTGGGTACCTGTTTGCCCCGTTTCATTTCTCGACTCAATCACATCCATGTAACGATCTATATCGCCTTTATCCACATTAGCTGATTCCAAACCTGATTTAGCCATTGGAATCAATTCTTCCTTGATCAACTCTGTAGCACTAATCTTCCTTCCATCGATCCACCTAAAGCTGGTATTCAGTCCGTCCCGACAAGCTGACATGAAATTATCACGGGCACAATCAAACTCAATATCCTGCGAGATGTCAGGATACTCATCTTTAAATGCCGTCATCAACCCTATCCAAAAAGCAGCATTGGCCACTTCATCAATGACAGACGGACCAGATGGTAGTACCCTGTTTTCGATCCTTAAATGCGGTTTACCATTAGGGCTAACACCATAACACCCTCTATTCCATCTATATACTGTAGAGTTGTGGATCATCAAAGCCCTCAATGATGGGGTAGTTCCGGCATTCAACTTTTCCGTTACATCATCTTCCGAATCAGTCATCAATAAGATTCTGAATCTCGCTATATCTTCTTTGTACAAATCCACAATAGATTTCTCCAGCCATCCATTTCCAAAGGTTACTCTTGGGCTCCTATCTCTCAGGTGTTCACTTGTCTGACGGGTATCTATAGATTGCTGAAATAGCGCGACCCTGGTTTCCGCCCACAATCTTTTTCCAAACAACATAGGAGAATTACAGGCAATAGAAATACAAGGAGCGGTCAGAACTTGTGCTATATTATACATCCCAACAAAGTCGTCAGGTCTAACCTGAAGATGCACCTGGAATGACGTATTGCATGACTCCAGCATGGCAGAGTCATGTTTGATATTCAGCTCGTCCATACCGTTGATGTGCAACTCACAAAATTTTCCCCGTAGTTTTTCTATTGCATCGATCAATGCCTTGTAACGTTTCAACGGAGTTAAATTCTCCATCTCCAAATCGAACTTGCGGATCGTTGGAAGTATTCCAGTAAGAGCAAAATCCACCTTCTCACTTTCTCCTACTTGCCGCAGCTCACTCAACAATGAGCTCAGCGTTTGCTCCATGGAAGAAAAGCAATGACCCTTATACTCTAATGGATCGAGGTTAGCCTCAATATTGAACTTGGCTAGTTCTGTTGTAAAGGCGGGATTATTCAATGCTTCCAACAACTCCATTGACAATGGAGCAGGTTTGAAGTGATTATCGACGATGCATATTTCCTGTTCAGCTCCAATGTGAATCGGTGCTTCATTAAACCATTCTTCTTCCAGCATTCGCTCCAGTGCGTGAACGTCTTTTAGAAGGTGCCTTGTAAACTCGTTGAGTTCCTTTCGATTGGTAGCTAATCTTACGTTGAGGTCTCCCATTTTTTGGGTATAATTGTCTCCACGTAAGATAAATAATGAACCCTGAAATTCAAAAGTTCAAAAACCATCCGAGGAAATGATCTTTTTAAGAAGAATGTAGGAAATAAATAAGTCTACTCTAATTCAAGATTTCTAAGATTGCTTCCTGGTATTCTTGAAAGTCCCTAAGATCATTGTGACTACCACCATTTATTACATAATAATTTAGGTACTGCGATTGTACCGCATGAGATAAGCGAACTGCTGATTCCAGCGGAATAACAAAGTCATCAGTGCCATGAAAAATATGAACCGGATAATTCACATCCTTTATATATTCTTCAGAATTGAACTCATAGTAAAAAAGATTTTTAGAAGGTAAGATCAACATTTGATCAAAGATCATATTTCTGAAATTGTGATAGGGAGTCTCCAAAATCAGACTTTTTGCACTTACTTCTGACGCTAACTTAGTCGCAATGCCACTTCCCAAAGATCTCCCGTAGATTATAATGTTCTCAGAAGAATACTTCTTTAACAGGAAGGCATAATACATTCTGGCGTCCGTATGTAAAGCTGCTTCACTTCTTTGGCCAATGCTCTTGCCATAGCCACGATAGTCCATTACCAATACATCATAACCGAATTGGGTAAAGTAAGAACACACACCTCCCCACCTGCTGTTGTCGCCACGGTTGCCATGAAAGTAGAGAATTACACCCTTGGAAGGTTTATGAGATTTGATCAATAAGCCATGAATGCTTGCAGAATCCAGCGTGGTAAGGTATAACTCCTCGTGTGGCAGCTCAGCATCAAACCTATAATCATCAGGGTTATAGTATGATTGAAATATGATGCTTTCCTGAAATAAATAGAAGACAAAAATTCCGATGATATATACAATAAACGGGTATATCAGAAATCGGGCGTATTTCATGTTTACGGTCTACCCGGCTGGCACTAGCCTACTTTGTATCTTATAATCTCAGCCAGAAGTCTCAGACTTTCTTTAAGGTATGGATCTTTTTTGAATTTTTTCTCGTGCTTTTCCTCAGCTGCAAATTCCTTCTCTTCCTTCAGCTCGGAGTTTTCAATTGAATTGCCTTGCACTGTTTCTTTTGGTGAATCTTTCTCTTGTTCTTCCTTGCGTTCAGAATAATTTAAAGAAATTGATTCCTGATCCCTTCTCTTGCGTAATTTTTCAACGTCCTCCTGCAATTTCTTCAAATCCTCATCAGTATCTAAATGATGTTCATACAATTGACTTAATCGCTCAATTAAATCATCGGATATAGCGTTTACAGTGGTATAATCACTTGGATTAATTTTATGCCAAGGTAAAGAGCTTGGATAGGAACTCTCGCCATAATCTTCCGGATCAAAAGCTGTTGGAAATGGTATATCAGCCGAAACTCCAATGTTTTGAGTACTGCTTCCTGTGATGCGATAAAACATTTGAATTGTCAATTTGAGGTTACCCAGCTTGTCAGGATAATTAGGCATTTGTCTGTTAAGACTTACCACGGTTTGTACTGTACCCTTTCCAAAAGTTGACTCGCCAAGAATTACCCCTCTCTTATAGTCTTGTATTGCACCTGAAAATATTTCCGATGCTGATGCACTTCTTCTATTTGTCAATACCGCCAAGGGACCATCGTAGTAAACGCTTTTGTCCTGGTCTTTTCTAACGGCTATTTCATCTCTGGAATTTTTTACCTGAACAACCGGACCATCCTCAATAAACAAACCAGACATATCAATGGCCTCTTCGAGAGAGCCACCACCATTGTTTCTTAAATCAATCAGCAAACCATCCATCTCCTGAGATTTGAGTTTATCGATAAGAGCTTTTACATCTTTGGTTACACTATTAAACTCCTTTGCCCCATTTCTTTGATTGTCAAAATCCCTATAGAAATCGTGTACAGTAATGACTCCTAAATTAAATTTTTGCCCCCCTTCAGATATCGGTATGATCTCAGCTTTTGCCTTTTGGTCGTCCAGGTTTATCTTATCACGCTCAAGACTTACAACCAAAGGACTCGCAATCGAAACTCCATCCCTAATTAGCTGAAGCCTAACAATTGAACCTTTTGGGCCTCTAATCAACTGTACAACATCCGATAGTCTCCATCCGATTATGTCCACAAATTCACCATCGTCTCCTTGAGCCACCCCAATGATTTTATCATCTACAAGAATCTCTTCACTCTTGAAAGCTGGGCCACCGGTAATCTTAGCATCGATAACCGTATAATCATTGTCTTGAGTTAATCTCGCTCCAATTCCCTCAAGTGCCTTGCTCACTCCAATATTGAATTGTTGAGATGAGGGTGGGGACATGTAAGTTGTATGAGGATCTAATGTCCTTGTGTAAGAATTCAAGAATAATTCAAAAACGTCATCACTATTATTTTGATTGATGTTCTTCTGATATCGACGATATCGCTTCTTGAGCAAAGCATTCACAGTTGAATCGTTTTTTCCAGAAAGTTTCAAACCTAATGCCTGGCTCTTGACTATTTTTCTCCAACGCTCGTCTAGTTCTGTATCATTCTTGGCCCATTCTCTCTTTTCAGAGTCTATTTCAAGAGCTTCAACTTTTTCGTAATCAAATCCCTTATCAAGTAACTCATAAGCATATTTCAACCTTTTATTAGCTCGATCTCTAAATATTCGATATATCTGAAACCCAACATCTACATTTCCTCTATTGAGATCATTGTCCATCTGCTCCCTGTATTTGGAAAAGTAGTCGATATCAGAACTGTAGAAATATGTTTTATTGTAATCCAGCGATTCTATGTAATTATCAAAAATAACACGCGACAATGAATCACTTAAAGCAACTTTTCTATAGTGTACACCTCCTAATAATTGTCGTATGTAATTGACTTCCAGCTGATACTTTGGTTTTGGCTTCAGGACAATTACAGAGTCTTCTTTTGCTGTTCCAGAACTCGCGGTAGCAAATACCACCGTTAATATCAATAATATCAATGTCGCCTTTTTATTCATCTTCACGTAATTTTCTATAAATAGTACTTCATTTGAAGCAAACTGGTTTAGAGCACAACAAAACTAAGCGGATAATTCAATAGTACTTCATTAACTAGCCTAAAGAAACAACATATTATACATTATTTCTATCCGCATCGATCAAATCTGCTTTATCTTCGACCAATATTTTAATACGAAAAAAATTCATATTTTGTCTACTTCTAGAAGCTTATTCTTACAATACTTAGGCCAAACTTCAGAATTTCCTTTACTGCTGGATATCGAACGCGCTGAAGGCATTTACATGTATCAGAAAGATGGACAAAAAATAATGGATCTGATTTCTGGTATTGGTGTCAGCAATATTGGCCACAGACATCCCCGAATAGTTGATGCAATAAAGCAACAAGTGGATAAGCATCTTCACTTAATGGTCTATGGTGAATTTGTAACAACTCCACAAGTGAAATTAGCAGAAGCACTCGCAGCTACTCTCCCATCTAATTTGAACAATGCTTTCCTGGTCAACTCGGGTAGTGAAGCTGCAGAGGGAAGTGTAAAACTGGCGAAGAGGTATACCAATAGAACGGAGATCATTTCTTTTCAAAATGCATATCATGGTTCTACGTCCGGAGCACTGTCCATCTGTGGGAATGAAAGCTTGAAGAATAATTTCCGTCCTTTAATTCCTGGCAATAGACTCTTAAACTTTGGGATAATGGACGAATTATCTGAAATATCAGAGAACACGGCAGCTGTGATTATCGAACCCATTCAAGGAGAAGGAGGAGTTCGTAAAGCATCCGTAGAATACTTTCAGCATCTGCGTGAAAAGTGTAACCAAATGGGCGCTTTGCTCATTTTTGATGAAATACAGACTGGGTTTGGAAGGACCGGGAAATTCTGGGCACACGAGCATTATGGGATTACACCAGATATTATTCTTTGTGCCAAAGGTATGGGCGGTGGTATGCCTATAGGAGCCTTCATTGCCTCTAAAGAAATCATGCATTGCCTTACTCATGACCCGATATTGGGTCACATTACTACCTTCGGGGGTCACCCGGTGAGCAGTGCTGCCGCTTTGGAAACATTGAACGTGATCCTGGAAGAAAACCTAATGGATCAGGTGTCCGAAAAGGAAGCTTTGTTTCATTCCCTGCTCAAACATGATCAAATCGAAGAAATCAGAAGTAAAGGCCTAATGATCGCAGTTCAATTCGATTCATTTGAAAGGTTGGAGAAAATCATCAAAAACCTGCTTGATTTAGGTGTGCTTTCCGATTGGTTCTTATTTTGTGATAACTCAATGCGCATTGCCCCACCTTTAACCATTCGACAGGATGAAATAAAAATAGCCTGCAGTAAAATACTTCAGGCTATCGCTATGTCTCGTTAGCTTATTCTTAGATCAGACTTTTCAAAGTCAGGTCTATTGATTTGCCATCAACTTTGATGTTCACAGTTTTGCCATCCTCCATCAGTTGCCTTCTAAGTTCCGGCAAGCCAATTTCTATAGCTGCTTTCCCATTCAACTCCTGTAATTCAGAATCTACCATGATGCCAGCTCCCTCCGCAGGCCCATTATCAAATACCTTATGAATCAACACTTTTGACATGTCCTTACTCAACTGTAGTTCCAAACCGGAAGCATTGAATGAAAATGGTACATTGTACTTGTCATTCTTTTCCCAGTACATCGTCTTGTTCTTATAATCATATGTGATGTTGAATAGTCTCAGCAAGCCACTTCCGAATATACCAGTTACCTTTTTGTTGTTTTGAATACCGTGCTCTGCATGACTTAAACCAACAGGTACATCATCAAACTGAAAACCACTGAATGTCAATGATTTTGCTTTACCCTGATGATGCTCGTACTCTTTTTTACCAAGCCCCGCTACTAAATAGATATAGCTTTCGCCAATTTTATCAGTAAGCCCATGCTTTTTTACATAAGGTGTGTTAAAATCAATTGTTGCTTTCGCCCCTGTATCCACGAAGAATTCACCTGATACAGTCTCACCGTTCGCCAGCACAACATTGGCTGACACATGTGGAATATAAGAAGTAAGGTTAATTGGCAGTCTACGACCATTACCTTTATAAGCATATCCTTTTGAATCATAAAGGTCAAAAGATAACTTATCGAAGTTCATCGATACTACATAGTTTTCAAGCATATCGTAACCGATGATACCATCAATCGTTCTGCCAATACTCATTTCCAAATGTCTCAATGAAGTCTCATATATTTCAATATCTCTCAACTCAATGTTGTTGATTTCAATTTTTTGATGCTTCAAAAGCTTTCCAGATATCTCACCCTCAGCACTAGTCTTTTTAGCATCCGATCCCGAAAGCATATTGAGTTCTTTGGCCGTCTCAATATTTAAAACTGTAAGCCCGTCCCCTGTGTCAAATATAAAATCGAGATCCCTCGAATTATTTACTTTTATCTTAATGAAAACATGATCACCGTACAATTCAAATGGCACACTTGTGAGTGGAGTTTGGGCCAGTGAAAATGACAGTGACGCAAGAAATATTAATATTGTTGATGCAAAAGTCTTTTTCATTTTTATAAGTTTTTAATAAGCGTCAAATTAAATCCAATAATTCCAATATACAAAATATGCATATTAGAATGTGGTAGATACCAATCACCATGCCAACGAATAATTTGGAAATTAATTTTGAAGTACCCGACTACATTGAACTACAATTGTAATCAGCGCAAAAAGAAGAATGCACGTCTGTAAAAATATCAATCTAACGGAGCGACAGTAACGTCATGATGTTCCTTATGTCCACAAAAAGAACATTCAAAATGCTGGACGATTTTGCCTTCTGTGTTTTTGGTAGGTTTAATAAGAATTTCCTCCTTTTGTTCTTTCAAAGTCCTGAACTTACACTCACCACAAACTCTAAATGTATGGTGCACGTCATACTTTTCAATAATTTTCTCTTCAGTGCCTTCATCTAACCACACATCATAATCATATGCAAAGACATTTTCATGCTTTATCATCTCCTCTGTCAGATGAACATCCTCTTCATCCTCATTCAACAATCTCATTTTGTTGCCAGTTTCCGGATGATGAAATTCTTTAAAGCGAATATTGGTTAATCTTTTTTCAAGTACTGATGGGTAATAAATATTGATGATCGTCTTGAATACAAACCAGAAGATACCTCCTACCACAAACGAGGAAAGAACCTGAACTGTGAGCTCTGTGTTGTTAGCAGTCTTTACAGCATAGGTCAGAAGACTATTTACATAGAAGGCCAAAGCCAATGAAGTGAATAACAAGGCTCCTTGCAAGCTACTAATCTCTTTTGAGCTAACGTATTGATATTTTTTAGATCGGTTCTTACCCAACACCAATCCAATCAAATAAAACAACACGATACTAATGGCTATGAACAAAAAAACTGCCGCTATTACCTCTACCATCTCATGCCACTTCACGACGAATTCAGGGTATTGACTTTTCATGACTTATGGGTTTAATTCAAATATCTAATTTCAAATTAGTTGAATTCCTTAAAACTGACTCCCTTAATCGACAGCTTTTGGTATGACTTTTATCACTTTTGAATGAAGGAGATGGGGCTGATAATCATTTGAACAATCAGACATTAAAGGATTCTCTAATATAAATATACAGAAAATCAAGGAATAGAACGGCTTGAATCAAAGACCATTCTTAAATCAGTAAATAAGGGTATTGGTTAAAAAGTACGTCTCCACTCACTTCTGTTGCCGGAGTTATCCTCTACGGTTAGGACAAAATCACCAACGATATCCAACTTCGGATCTGACCGTAGCAGGCTGTATTTTGCATCGTAATTCATCAATACCCATTGGCCATCCAACTCAGCCCAGAATTTACCTATGCCACTCATTTTATCTGTTATTTTGAATTTTAGTCTTTTCGCTTTTGACTTGAGATGAGCAATTTGAGGTGGTATCGTATCTGTTGCAATGGTGTATTTGACCATATCACGCGTGCGGAAAGTAATAGCATTATCCGACCATTCACCTCCAACAAAGCCTAGGGCACCTTTCCCATTTACCGAGTAAACAAACGAATGCTCCTGATCGTATGTCAATTCTGGTTTATATTCAACACTGGCATACTTACGCAAAGGCTGGTCATAGTTGTCAAAATGGAGGTATTCCGCCTTCTTTACTGTATCTACCTTTCTCTGATAGTTCAAGTGAAGCGTATCAAAAAGACCATATTTTGGGAATGTCATGGATACTCCCTCCCCGCTGTATTGCTGCTCTGTTCGGTATGGAATGCTTTTCTTGAATTTGAAATACATACTCCTGGTGCATAGATCTACAGAGTCAGGCAGCCCATTATCCAAATTCCAAATGTAGTAGTCATAATTATCAACCCGGTAGGCTAAAGGCAATAAGCTTTCGTCACCGTTGATATATACTCTGGCGAAACATTCTTCCCCATTACTCTTATTTCTGACTTCCAAAATGTTCTGCCGCACATCATAGTTCTTTTTGCTTAGAGCATACATATTCTTATTCCTGGTAGAGAGCGCATAGTTTTTATTATTGATATCCAGATGATATTGGCTGGCATTGCCATAGTTATCTTCCAGCTGGATATCTATAGAGTGTTCCAGCGGATCATTGATGGTGATCAAACCTCTGTCATTATTCGTCTCATAAAACTTCAGATAGTTGCCATCATCTATGTAATATTTATTGAAGCGCCTTCCTCCTTCTACCATGCGTTTGTAGTTGGCATGGACGAGGATATTTCTGGAAGTAGCAAAACTAATTTTCTTGATATCCTGAGAAAAGACCGGCTCATAATCCAGCAATAGCTTTTGTCTTACCACCCCATTCCTGTTGTTAGCACCATTGAGCCTGTCATAAGCATACACCTCTACGCCAACCCTACCTTTTATAGTCACGGGCTTATCGAGCATATACTTTCCCTCCTTCTCAATAACCGAATATTCAAAACGGCCAAACATGCCATTTACCCTACTGTTTTCATCCATGGTAACAAAAGCGACCTGGGATAAGATAGGGGGAATGTTGTCCTTTATCTCATCAAAACCATAGGTTAAGGGATTCATCACAACCTGATTCGCATCTCTGATTTCAAAATGAAGGTGTGGACCTGAGGATGATCCACTGTTACCTGACAAGGCAATGACATCTCCTTTTTTGAATTGGAAAGTTCCCTTAGGGACACTGATGTCCACAGCAAAGGATTCCCTTTGATATTGTTCTTTTCGAACATAGGCAGCTATCGGCGCAGAAAATTCTCTCAGATGACCATAGACTGTCGTGGTACCATTTGGATGTGCCAGGTACAATGCATTACCGTACCCTGCTGGGGATACTTTCACACGCTGCAAATAACCATCTGCCGCAGCATATACTTTCAGACCACTAATACCACTGGTTTTAATGTCTATACCTGCATGAAAATGTGTGGAGCGAAGTTCACCCATGGTACCAGCCAGATAGTTGTCTTCGCCCGGCCTTACAGGACACATGTAATATCCTTTTTCCACTTGCTGAGCATTCAAGCTCAATTGTACAAGAAGCCAACCAACCAATAGTGTGAAGTGTTTATTTAATCTCAAAATCCAGCAGTTTTTCTCCCTGAAGATATCCTTCCAGCCTGTTGCCAATTTGTATTGGTCCTACTCCTTTCGGGGTTCCCGTGAAAATGATGTCCCCTTTTTTCAGCATGATGTATTTTGAAATATAAGAAATAATCAAATTGAAATTGAACAGCACCAGAGATGTATTACCCTTCTGAACGGTCTTTCCATCAATATCGAGGCTGAAGTCAATGTTTTCCACATCATATTCAGATTTCGGTTTGAAGATCGATATTGGAGCGGAATGATTAAAACCTTTGGCCAATGCCCATGGCAAACCTTTAGCTTTGGCCTTAGACTGTAAATCCCTTGCGGTGAAGTCTATACCAAGACCTATTTCATCGAAATATTTATGAGCGAACTTCTCCTCAATGTTTTTACCATTCTTACAAATCTTGAGCAGGACTTCAACTTCATAATGAATGTCATTTGAAATGGGTGGATAATAAAACGGCAAGTTTTTTTTGAGTAGGGCTGTTTCCGGTTTTGTAAAAACTACCGGTTCATCAGGTCGCTCATTTTGAAGCTCCTTTATGTGATCAACGTAATTTCTTCCTATTGCTAATATTTTCATGCTGGTTGTAAAAGTATATATGCGAATTCATCTAAATTCGTTGATGAATTAATATTGACTAAAGTATCAAATCTAGAATATTTAAACATTCATTTTTTATGAAATATCAAGGCAAAATTCTTCTTGTGCTACTGGCCCTGTTTTTATTTCAGTGTGCCACTGTACCGATTACCGGTAGACGACAACTCAATTTGGTTTCTAATTCAGAAATCATACCAATGAGTTTTCAACAATACGATCAGGTCTTAAAAGAAAGCAAATTATCGACAGACAAGAAACAAGTAACACTCATCAAGAATGTTGGCAACAGAATTCAACTGGCTGTGGAAGAATACATGACGGATAATGGCTATTCCGATCAACTGGAAGGTTTTGCCTGGGATTTTAACCTTATTGAACAGGATGTGCAAAATGCCTGGTGTATGCCAGGTGGCAAAGTAGCCTTTTATACTGGCATTCTTCCCACCTGCAAAGATGAGACTGGAGTAGCCGTTGTTATGGGACATGAAGTGGCGCATGCAATTGCCAACCATGGCCGTGAAAGAATGAGCCAGGGTTTGATCACCCAGGGTTTTTTGGGTGGAGTAGCTGCCGCCATGGGAGAAAATCCGACAGCAACAAAAGAACTACTGATGCAATCGATAGGTGCCGGAACGCAAATAGGAATGCTTAAATTTTCAAGGCAACATGAGTCAGAGGCCGATAAACTTGGATTGATATTCATGTCAATTGCCGGGTATGATCCCAGGGAAGCACCAAAGTTTTGGGAAAGAATGTCAAGTGGTGGTGGGGAGCAACCACCAGAGTTTATGTCAACTCACCCGTCACACGAAACAAGAATATCAGATTTGAATGCTCAGATTCCGAATGCGCTCAAGTATTATGAAGCGAGCAAGAATAAATAAAAACAAAAAAAAGGAAGGCGGACTAACGCCCGCCTTCCCAAATCAACAACCTAAGAACCTAAACTTTATTGTCTTTGCTCAATCGCTGTTGAGCCCTTTTATTTGATCTTATGACAAGCATTTGGTGACGTACCCCCAAAGGACACCATAAGATTCTCTAAAAATAGATTCTTCATATCTCATTACTCTGCAATGCTAACCACATTCCATAGGTAAATAGTTCCCATTTTTACTTCTTTTCGTGATTGAAATTCCAACAGCTCAAATGTTCTCACAAGGACTATTGTATTGATTGAAGAACGAGTATATTTGCGCCCTTATAAGACAAACAAAAAAAGCAAACATGAAATTTAAAGCAGGCGTTTTAACTGGCGATGAAGTAACGGAATTACTTGATTATGCTAACAAAAACAATTTTGCACTACCAGCAGTAAATGTGACAGGAACTGACACCATTAATGGTGTTTTGGAAACAGCCAGAGATCTTAATTCTCCGGTGATTATACAATTCTCTAATGGAGGTGCAGCATTCTATGCAGGAAAAGGGCTTTCAAATGAGGGACAGCAAGCAGCAATCGCTGGTGGTATTTCGGGAGCACATCACGTACACTTGATGGCTGAAAAATATGGAGTGCCAGTAATACTTCACACTGATCATGCAGCCAAGAAATTATTGCCATGGATAGACGGCCTACTTGATGCGGGTGAAGAGCATTTTGCCAAGACAGGCAAATCCCTTTACTCTTCTCATATGATTGACCTTTCAGAGGAGCCAATCGAAGAGAACATCGAAATCTGCAAGACATATCTTGAAAGAATGTCGAAAATTGGAATGACATTGGAAATTGAACTGGGTGTAACCGGCGGTGAAGAAGACGGTGTTGACAATACAGATATCGACAGTTCTAAACTGTATACGCAACCTGAAGAAGTAGCTTATGCTTACGAAGAACTTGGAAAGATAAGCGACAAATTCACCATAGCTGCTGCTTTCGGTAATGTACATGGAGTATACAAGCCTGGAAACGTAAAGTTGACTCCAAAAATTCTTAAGAATTCTCAGGAATTCATCAAAGAAAAATACAGCACAGGTGACAATCCTGTAAACTTCGTATTCCACGGCGGATCTGGATCAACCAGAGAAGAAATCAGAGAAGCTATCTCTTATGGGGCCATCAAAATGAACATTGATACCGATATGCAATGGGCTATGTGGGAAGGTATAAGAAATTTCTACAATAAAAACGAAGGTTACCTTCAAACACAAATTGGTAATCCTGAGGGTGACGACAAACCTAATAAAAAATACTATGACCCTAGGGTATGGTTAAGGGCCGGTGAAGTCTCTTTCGTTGAAAGGTTGAAGCATGCTTTTGAAGATTTGAACAACGTTGGTACAAACGCATAAATATTTGCACATACCTGTCGTATTCATCATATAATAATTTAATTTCATCCCGTCTTTTGGCGGGATGTTTTTTTTACCAGCCCGACTAAACAATAGGATGTCAAGATGAAGAAAATAGCTGTAATTGGAGCGGGAACCATGGGTAATGGCATTGCTCATGTATTTGCCCTGAATGGTTATGAGGTGGAGCTCATAGATGTATCTACCGATGCGCTGAATAGAGGGCTTGCGACTATAGAAAAAAACCTTGATCGGCAGGTTAAGAAGGAACTTATTACCGAGAGTGATAAAACAGATACACTCAACCGAATAAATACTTCTGATGATTTGCCCGAAGCTGTCAAAGATGTGGATTTAGCGGTGGAGGCAGCTACCGAAAACCTTGCATTGAAGCTGGACATTTTCAGACAAATGGACGAGCACAGTCCCCCCGACTGTATACTGGCTACCAACACTTCCAGCATTTCGATTACCAAGATTGCTTCTGCAACCAACAGACCCGAAAAGGTAATAGGCATGCATTTTATGAACCCAGTGCCGATGATGAAACTGGTAGAAGTCATTAGGGGCTATTCTACCAGCGACGCAACGACAAAGGCCATCATGGATTTGTCCAAAAAGCTGGATAAGGTACCTGTAGAAGTGAATGACTATCCGGGATTTGTTGCCAACAGAATACTCATGCCAATGATCAACGAAGCAATTTACAGTCTGCATGAAGGTGTATCTGGTGTTGCCCAGATAGATACTGTAATGAAACTAGGAATGGCACATCCCATGGGGCCACTACAATTAGCAGACTTCATCGGTCTGGATGTTTGTTTGTCAATCCTGAGGGTGTTGCAGGATGGTTTTGGCAACCCAAAATATGCCCCCTGTCCCCTACTGGTAAATATGGTAGAAGCAAATGTGCTGGGCTATAAATCAGGTGAAGGGTTTTACAATTACAGCAACCCAAAGGAACCAATAGTAGCAGAACGATTTGAGAGATAAGATTGAAATAATACCATGGCGAAAAAGAAACCAGCTAAGAAAAAAGCTTCACCAAAAAAATCAAACAATAGCTCTTCCAGTAAAAAAAATCCGGCACTGGCAATAGTGATCATACTGAGTATGCTTGGTATTGTATTCTATGGCGTCAAAGAAACAGCCGAATTTACTGGTGAAGAAATACCCAAAACGGAAACAGTAAAAAAAGAACAGAAAAAGACTGCCAAAAAAGTCACCCCAACTGAAGAAGAGCAACCCAAGAACACAACGGAAAGCGAAGAACCTCTTGAAGAAACCAGCACTAATGAGAATCTGCCAGAATATACCAGCTCTAATCACTTGTACTTTACCACCAGCTTTGACTTTGCCTGGCCAGCCTATACCGGAGAAGACGCGATCGTAGAACATAGCTACTTTACGCTTTGCTATGATGAGAAAAACGAACAAGCCAAGTGGGTGGCTTATTCACTTACTTCCAAGAACCTGGCTAATGCTGCCTATAAAAGAAAGGATAATTTTAGAACTGATCCTATGGTTTCCACCGAGTCGGCTAGCCCAACTGACTACAAAAAATCCGGATATGACAGGGGGCACCTGGCTCCCGCCGCAGACTTCACCTGGACAGAACAAGGATTGGACGATTCCTTTTTTATGAGCAATATGAGCCCGCAAGTTCCTGGCTTTAATCGTGGCATCTGGAAAAAACTGGAAGAACAAGTACGAGACTGGGCCGAAGAAAATGATAAACTCTACATCGTTACCGGTCCTGTGATAGAAAAGAAGACCAAGAAGATAGGAAAGAATAAGGTGAGCGTGCCCCAATATTACTACAAAGCCATCTTGGATATAGAAGAGCCAGAATTGAAAGCTATTGGTTTTCTGATGAAAAACGAAAAGTCCTCAAAAAGAATCATGACCTACGCCATAAGCATAGACGAATTGGAAGAAAAAACAGGCCTTGACTTCTTCCCCATTTTACCGAATGAATTAGAAACCCGACTGGAGCGAGAAGTCAATAAGGGGCTTTGGGATTAACAGATGCTGATCCAAACGATCTAGTTTAAACCCAACTGAAAGGTTTTGTGTGCATTGAAATGGACAATTTTTGTTTCAGAAACAAAATAAGGGAATGGTTTTTGCCGTTAGTTTTTTTATGAATTATTTAGATTAACTACCTAATCCCTGAGCCTGACTTTCTGTTTATGCTGCTACCGTCACTACTCACCACCCTAAAAAATAAATACAAACCCTTAGCAATACTTATTGTGGTCTTATTTACCACTGGGTTTAATCTTCCGGATAATGGCTTATTCAAAAAAACCATTGATGCACTGGAAGATTTTCATGCCAAAAGGGTTCAGGAAAAAGTCTACTTACATTTTGATAAGCCCTATTACTCTATAGGCGATGATATGTGGTTTAAAGCTTACCTCGTGAATGGGCAGGTGCACAATAATCAGGTATTGAGTTCGACTGTTTACGCAGAATTGATCGATCCAGAAGGCAACATTTTAGAAACGAAAACACTCAAAGTGATGCCTGGAAGAGGAGCCGGACATTTTTACATCCCAGATTCACTTAGTGCAGGAGATTACATGGTCAGGGCATATACCAACCAAATGAGGAATTTTGATGAAGCCTATTTCTTTCATAAAGAATTGAAATGCTATGGCACACTTCAAGAGGGAATAGAAACCAAACGTTCTATTGCGGTTCAAACGATTACTTCAAACTCATACGGACAGCAAAAGCTCAGAGTCGATTTCTTTCCGGAGGGCGGATATTTGGTAGACAACCTTCTAAATCAGGTAGGTATAAAAGTGTCCGACAAATATGGTAACAGCGTAGATATTGAAGGAAGTATTGAAAATGAAAATCATGATAAAATCGGCCCACTTAAGAAAACCAAATTTGGCATTGGGTCTTTCAAAGTCATTCCCAAAGAAAACAGAAACTATTATGCAAGCTTCACCCACAACGGAAAGTCTCATCGCATCAAATTACCAGAATCGAAAGCACAAGGACATATCCTACATGTTATCAACAACAATAAAGACAACTTGTATTTACATATTCAAACAAATATTAAAGGTGGCCTTCACGGCGCTTATGTAATAGGACATACAAGGGGGGTCGTTTCTTTTAGTAAAGGGAATTTACCCGATGCTCCTTCTCTCAAATTCAGCGTGAAAAAAAACCTCCTACAGGAAGGGATTATTCAATTGACACTATTCGCTGCTAATGGTGAGCCACTCTGCGAACGCCTGGCTTACATCGAATCGGAAAAATCGCTTTATGATATTGCTTTGAATACAGATCAGGAAAACTATGGTTTGAGGAAAAAGGTTACAACACAAATTCAGTTAAACGGTATAAATCAAAAGCCCTTAAGTGGGCAATTCTCTATGGCTGTTACCAATAGTGATTTGATAGATCAAACTACGAACACCGACAACATTGGCACCTACCTACTCCTGACCTCAGATCTGAGGGGAAAGATTGAAAACCCAAAATACTATTTTGATAAGAACAATGAAGAAAGGGTAGCCAGTCTGGATAACCTGCTGCTTACACAGGGATGGAGAAGGTTTGTATGGAAACAAGTCCTCAACGATTCGCTACCTCAAATGACTTATTATGCGGAGAATGGTTTTAATTTTTCCGGTACACTCACAAATACATTGAGCAATAAACCGCATCCGGGGCGTGTTTCGGTAATGACAAAGTCTGCGGTCAATTTTGGGTTAAAAGAATTTGACACAAACGATGAGGGAAGATTTGTTTTGGGAGGCTATCAGTTTTTTGACACTACAAAAGTGTTCATTCAGGCTAAGAGTAAAAAGGTCAAAAAAAGGAAAAAGAAAAAGGGGGACGATAAACTAAAATTCAGCGACCAGATCAATATTACTCTAGATGAATACTCCAACCCTGATGTGGATAAATCTCTCTGGAGTTTGGCTTACCATGAAAATATTCCAACCACACTTTATAAATATCTGAATGAAACCTCACGCTTGAAAACGACTTTGGCTGAATATGAAGCAGGAACCAAAACAATCGTCCTTGAAGGAATTGACATTAGCTCAACACGAGAGGTAAGAGAAGAAGATGACCCTTTCTATAGACCAGGAAACATCCTAGGGCGACCTGATGCCCGTTTGGTTCCTGACTCGATCAATGTATTGTCTGGCAATATTTTTAGTACATTACTGCCCAGGATCGCCGGAGTGGCTGTATCAGGAGAATTTGGAACTCCGGTTGTGAGAATTAGAGGTAACGGAGCTGCCCCTCTATTTTTGTTAGATAATATCCCAACCGAAGTAAATGTTTTAATGGGAATTCCCATCATCAATATAGCCTTTATTGATGTGCTTAAAAACCCCTCTCCTATATATGGTGGTCGAGGAGCAGGTGGTGTTATTGCAGTATTTCTGAAAACGGGAAAAGACTATGCCAGAAGCTCTTATGCACCTAATACTTTAAACGTGGAGCATTCCGGTTACTACAAAGTAAAAGAGTTTTATAGCCCAGACTATGCTACCCCCAAGCCAGAGCATAAGAAACCAGATTATAGGACTACCTTGTTTTGGGAACCGAATGTAAATATTGACTCCACCGGAACCGTACAAGTGTCATTCTATACCGGGGATATTGAAGCCAATTACAACGTTGAGCTGGAAGGCATTTCCGCTAATGGTGATGCAATCAGTATAAACAAGAGCTTTAGCATTACAAGGAGGGAGAATAATTGAGGTGTTTCTCTGTTGAGTTAAAAATCCTTCCTCCCGGCAGTCCTTACTAACAACCATATAGGAACTATAGTCCAGATGGACAGTGTAACAAGGGAGACTAGCATGCCCCATTGGTCACCCAGGAATTTTTGGAATAATGCTCCGGTATATCCAAGCAATGCAGAGATATCAAGCTTAAGAAGGATCAAAATACGTGACAGGTCGATAGGATTGAATAGACTCGCAATTAAGGTGAATTTATCCAATGGATAGTCATCAAAGATGACAAGAGAAATGAGAAAGATGCCATCATAGATCACTGCCAAAAAAAGCCAGAGTAAAATGGCAAAGCCAAAGCCCTTTACCTTGTTCTCATTCCTCAATGATATATTGACAGAAAGAGCAACAAATATGAAGGTCAGGAATGTTCCTACCACCAACAGCAATCCAAAATTCCAGATTTCGGAAGATTGGAATACACCATAAGCCAGGAATGGAATCCCCAAGCCCAAAACCAGACTACAGGACAAGGAAAGGGCAATTCCCAAATATTGACCAAGGAAAATTGTACTGCGCTTTACAGGCTGAGCAAGGAGCAGTTCTGTAAACTCCCTGGAACTATAAAAATACATGATCCCGAAAATTGTACCAATCATAGGTGTAAGCACTACGATCAGATTCATCAACGTAATGACCGCTTTGGATAGGCTATTGTTCAGAAATAAAAGCACAAAGCCAAGTACCATATAGAAAAGCAAGTAGACATAACTCCACCTACTTCGCATCAAATCAGAAAAGCTATATTTCAGTATTTTGATCATCCTTTTCTAATATTTTGGCAATGGCGTGTTCCAAATCCGTTTGGCCTGTTTGTTTTTCAAGTGCCTCCACAGAGCCTTGAAAGTATATTTTTCCTTCTAATAAAAATATTATCTCATCCGCCAGCTCCTCCACCAAACTCATGATGTGAGTGGTAACCAGCAAGGTCTTTCCCTTATCCATTTCTCTTTGAATGAGCTCTTTCAGGTGAATCAGAGATACGGGATCAAGCCCTGCAGTCGGTTCATCTAAGATGTATAGCGGGCTATCGAACATAAATGTCAGAACAATGTTCACCTTCTGCTTCGTACCTCCCGATAAGTTGCTCAGCTTTTTATTGAGAAATTTTTCTACTCCGAACAATTCGATAATATCCTGCTCATTGGCAGGCATATTCCGAATGTTCTTAATCATTTGTATCAATTCCGAAACAGTCAAATTATCTGGGAATTGAGCAATCTGAGGCAAGTAGCCTATTCGTTTTCTATAGTCAGATTGCTTCAAGAGTGAAGTGCCTTCAAAAAGGATATCGCCACTTTGAGGAATGACCATTCCCAGGATGGTCTTAAGGATTGTCGTTTTTCCCGAACCATTAGGCCCTAAAACAGCTATCACACTGGGCCTGTCCAGGTTGAAGCTCACTCCATTGAGGACCTTTACTGTACCAAATTGCTTATGGATATCTAGAATTTCAATCATAATTAATTTGGGTCATAGCAGGTGAATTGTCTACCAGCTTGTCGGGAGTAAATACAGGTGAAACCTTTTCAGAAAAATTGATAATATCAACGAACAGGCTTCTAAGCAATATGATTGTTTCCGGTGTTTGATTGACCACATAAGAAAACAATTTTACCGGACGATAAGGAACGTCTCCGATTTCATTCTTGTCCAGGTCATACCCAGAATATGAGCTCCAATAATTGCCCTCAAACTTGTTGTCGTTCATCTTGGTATTGTAAGACACATCAAAGGAATTGCTCAGGAAATTGTTCTTTGAAAATAGATTAGCATAGCAACCTCCACTTACCTTCACCGCCCAGCCATTCTGCTCCAGGCGATTGTTGGTATAGTTTACCCGGGTACAACCTTCCACAAAAATACCGATGGTATTTTCAGTAAAAGTATTGCCTACTACTTCCGCATCATATATTTCTTTTAATAACAATCCATAAGAAGCTGTTCCCCAGTTTTTTATAAAAGTGTTATTTGTCATTTCAATGAACTTAGAAAACATTACTGCTACACCGGCTCCATTGTCCTGAAATGTATTTCCTTCATACTTATCATGATTAGAAAACATAAAGTGAAGTCCATACCTAACGTTCTCATGGGTATAGTTTTTTTGCACAATACTTTCGTCCACAAACTCCAAATAAATGCCATCTCTAACACCAAATACTTCATTGTTTTCGATTGTCAGATTGGAGCAATGCCAGGCATGGATGCCATTACCAGCTTCATCCTCTCTCACAAATTGTCCGTGTACCAGATTACCAGAGATTAACCCCTCATGAGATTTCTCAATCAACATCCCAAAAAAGGGATCAATGATCTCATTATTCAATAATTGAAAATTGCGGGATTTAAATACGTAGATGGCCGCAAAGTCTTTGGTGTAACTTCTTCCAGGGTTGATAAATTTGATGCCTGAAACAATTACAGAATCAGACAGCAGCTTGAGAATATAGCTTTTCGACTGACCATCGAGGACGGCTCCCTCCTCACCCAACAGCACCACCGGCTTTTGAATCACCAGGTCTACACAGTCGTAAGTACCAGTCTTGATGAAAATAGTGTCATTTGGCTGAACCGCTTCATAAGCTTCCACAATTGATCTGACATCACAAGTGGCACAAACATTAATGCTTTTGGGAAGTGCCTGATAAGGCCATAGGAGTAGTATGATAACTAAATGTTTCAAATATTGTGGTAGTAAGTAATATTATAAAGGAGATTGTTAGTTCACTTCAAATCTCTTCTGAAGTTCAGACCAACTAAGTTTCTCTCCATCTTTTTCTTTGTGTAATTCATCCCTTTGCCCCTTATCCTCAAATGCGCTCAAGTATTCTCCCATAGGACTAGGAACAGCTTTTGATACTAAAAAATGTGCCTTAGTAGCGTCCACCAAAACCTTAGGCTTGCTGTAGTCAGCCACCAGGTAATATTCCAAATCTACCTCATCCCATTTAGCCAGGTGGTTCATCATGCATTCAATGGCGTCATATTTAAAAACCTTCCCCTTTACCGTTACCAACTCCGAAGCATGCTGAGCGTCTACAATCGTCATCTTGCAGAAATGACAGGCATCTTCTCCGTAGTTGATTTCTTTGGGCCCCACCTTACAAGAGGCAAGTATCAGTAGTGTACTAAGTAGCCAGGCTAGTTTGTTCATCACCATTCTCTTTTTTGTCCAGGTAAAAAGCGGCCAAAGACATAAACATTCCGAAGAGCATCAAGTAAGCCCCTGTTTGTGGCAAAGAGATCGCTTTAAAATTCAGGATCATCTTCGAGCCAATCAAAGGAGGCTGATACGCCATTGGTTGTCCCTTTTCATCTGTAAATTTAATGGCTGCAGTCTCTTTCAAGTTATGACCATAGTCATACTCCCATTGATAGAAATCATACATGCCAATAGAGCCAAGGGCAATCATAATGACAAACCAAGTAACATAAAGCTTCCTTTTTCCAATAAAACCAATGATCACTCCTAAACCTGCCATGACGGAAACCACAATAGGGAAAATATTGAATTCTGGAATGGTTTCAGGAATATCGGCCATCCCCACATAGTGATTCATGATGTTGATATTCTTGATATCATTAGGATTGGCATCCTCGAACTTATTGATAAAAATATCCATTCCGATCGGTTCAGGATACTGTGGGGCTTGAAGGGTAATTCGCCACAGGGGCAAAACAAACAGAGCCAAAAGCAAAATTGAACCTATGATCATTAATATTTTGGACTTCTTCATCACTATTCTTTCTTTGAGTTAGCTAAAAAAAATCGGACGAGCTATGCTTTGAAATTTTACAAGTGCTCGTCCGATTAATCATTTACTTAAAATTTAATTATTCACCATCCAGGCTCCAACTGAGTTGGATATCAGAACTAGCCGGGGAAACCCGAACATAACCCTGCATCTCCTGGTGTAGCGCTGAACAGAAATCTGTACAGTAGAATGGCCATACACCTACTTTCTTAGGCTCCCAAACAAATGTTTCGGTCTGGCCAGGCATAATCAGCAATTCAGAAGTATTTGCCCCAATCATACTGATACCATGAGGTACATCAAAATCCTGCTCCAGATTGGTCACGTGGAAATACACTTTGTCTCCAACTTTGATTCCTTCAATATTATCTGGCGCAAAGTGACTCCTAATAGTGGTCATGTATATATGTACTTCTTTTCCTTCTCTCACCACCTTAGTTTCCTTCTCAGACCTGGCCACATAAGGGTGATTATTTTCACTCAACTTATAAAGCTTGGTTTGATTAGGTTTGATCAAATCCGCAGGACAACCGGCCGCATAGTGCGGTTCACCAATGGTTGGAAAATCAAGCAATAGCTCCATCTTATCCCCTGAGATATCATACAGCTGCGCAGATTGACAAAGCTCAGGACCCGTAGGTAAATAACGATCTTTTGTGATCTTATTCATCGCCACCAGATACTTACCAAATGGTTTTTGTGAATTACCTCCAGGAATCATCAAGTGACCAACTGAGTAATAGGTAGGCTTGCGATCAACAACTTCCCATGTACCTAGTTTCCATTTCACAACTTCAGAAGAAATAAAGAAGGTAGTATACGCATTTCCCTTGCCATCAAACTCAGTATGCAATGGTCCTAGACCTGCCATTTGAACAACTCCTGCTACGATATCGTCATAATTCAAAATTGGAATACCATAAGCGTCACCATCAAACTTCTCATTCTCAATGGCATCCAACATTTTAGTGAATGAATGAGCCGTCAAAGCTGCAGCCAATTTACCACTACCGATGATATACTCTCCGCTAGGATCTACGTCACAACCGTGAGGAGATTTAGGAGTTGGCAAGAAGTAAACTAAGCCAGGATATTTGGAAGGATCGATCACTCTTACCTCTTTCTTCATTGTAGAAGTAGCCATATGGGTGGACTCGTCGTATACGTTGTGCGCATATTCAGCAGGCATAGTCTCAAAGTCTCCATTGGCGATAAGCTCTTCAGCTTTTTTCCAGTTGATGGCGGCTATAAAGTCTTTATCATTTTGCGAGGCATTTACCTCTAACAGTGTATTAGCTTCTTCAGTGTTATAAGTAGTAAAGAACATCCATCCATGTGATGCACCTCTACCAGGGTGAGCCAAATCATAATCAAAACCAGGCATCATCAACTGAAACTCAAGATTCATATGACCACTTTCCTTATCAATTTTGATAAATGACAAAGGACCTTTAAAGTTACCTTTGTAATCTGCAATTGATACATCTTGTTGGGGAACAGGTACTGAAAAACGAGTACCAGCCACTACATATTCTGTGTTTTCAGTCACAAAAGATGAACTATGGTTACCGGCACTGTTTGGCAATTCTATAATCTCCTCTGTCTCAAATGTTGACAAACTTATTCGTGCTATTCTTGGTGTGTTGTTACCATTGATAAAACACCAGCGACCATCAACTTCTCCATTGGTTTGCGATAGGTCAGGGTGGTGAGCATCATCCCACGGCACAAAACCATAAGAAGTATTCAGCATAGGTTTGGTTTCCTCGTTGTAGCCGTAGGCCTTTTCCGGGTCTTGGCTAAATACAGGTATTACTCTAAATAATCTACCTGAAGGCAGTCCATGGACGGCCAGCTGTCCACTAAATCCACCTGATATGAAGGCATAATATTCGTCGTGCTCCCCAGGTGGTACATAGACCCTTGAAGCAATATCACTGCCCAGGGCTCCTTTCGAGTTGTTGCCACCATTTTGTGCGCAAGACACAACTACCAATAGTATAGCAACAGGAAGGATATTTGATATGATTTTAGTAATTCGTTCCATGTTTATTTCCGGTTTAATTAATTGATTACAATAAGATTACTTTGTCCACTACATTGATGATTCCATTTGAAGTCTGAATGGTGGCCAATACTTTAGCTCCAGCTACCGTCACTTCATCTCCTTCTACTACCACTTCCAGGTAATCACCTGTAGCTGTATAAATCTTTCTCCCCTTGGCCGCCTCTTTTTTCAAACCTTCCAGATCAAATGATCCCGGAGCAGCATGACGGGTAAGAATTGTTGTTAGGTCACCTTTGTTTTCTGGTTTCAGTAGTGTCTCTACAGTACCTGCAGGTAACGCATCAAAAGCTTCGTTAACTGGTGCAAAGACAGTCAACGGACCTGCGTTCACCAATACATGTTCGATTTGAGCAGCCTGAACAGCCGCTACCAGCGTACTATGTGCCTCAGAGCCTATGGCTACTTGTAGGATGTTTTTTTGTGATACATCGTCTTGAACAGAAGCCTGTCCCATCGGATGCGAATCAGCCACAGGAGCAGATTCACTTTCCGTAGTACCTTGCTTGCCACCTCCGCAGGCAGATATAATGCCTATGCTCAGCAGCAGGATTAGTGTTTTCAAAATAGTTTTTCTCATGATGATATTGATTTAAAGTTGGCTTTAAAGTGTTCTGAAATATTCCAACACCGATCTGGCTTCATCTTCACTGAGGTTCTGGTTCGCCATAGGCGCTCCATTCGCTTCGATCAGTAGTTGTTTGGCTATTGGATCCTTCTGAGTCATCTCTTCTGGATTCAAAATCATATTCATCACCCAGGCAGGAGTCCTTCTGGATAGGATATCCTTTGGTGATGGACCTATAAATTTCTTGTCAATTTTGTGGCATGCCGTACACTTGGCCTCATAGGCTTCTTTTCCTTTGGCGACCATCTCTTCATTTACCTCAGCCGGTAGACTAATTGATGATATCGGACCTATACCATTATTAGATTCCCAGTTGGCATAGGGATTGGTAGTAGCGGCCATGGTTGTTTTTTCCTTGATCAGCTCAGCCTGACTCTTTTTGTCACCAGAACAAGAGACCATTAGTAGTAGCACAAATGCTATTGAAATTCGCATACTTATATTGTTTAGTTGTTAATTGATGCTTCGAAATTATTTGGAATGATTCCAAGTAAGAATGACATTCGTCAGTCACCTAGATGATAAAAGACATTTACCTCTTAATATCTTATTAACAAAGTCTTTAAACTTGGGAACACTAAATCCTATAATTCTATTTTATTGATAAAGAATTGAATGTGGTGTTTGACAGAATAAACTTATTTACCAAGCAAAGAATAAGATGAGAATATTTAATTATCTGATTTATAAGTAACTACCCCAAAAAACACCGCTTATATTTCTCTCCGCTTCCACAAGGACAGGGATCATTTCTACCAAAATCCTTTTTCTTTTTGAAAGAGTCCTTTCTTAACACCTCGGTAGTATCTTGTCGAAAGACTTTGGAAAGCCGGTCATAAAGCACAGGGTGTTTTGATTTGAGTAAGTGGGGTCGCTCAAGGAAATATTCACTGGCCACTGCGAAGAATTCTTCTCGTTTGGTGGCTCCATATTCATTAATATCAGACTCTCCCTCCAATATTTCGTTGGTCTTGGTCTTGATCAAATCCAACCAAGGTAGTACATAAGCCTTATCATTAAATCCAGGAGGAATACCATCCGTCAATCCATCTTCTTTATCAAACAAATGAACAAACTCGTGAATGCCTACATTCTTTTTGTCATTAGCTATTTTGAAACCCTGATGCAATGATGGTTTGGACAAGATCATTTTGCCTTCCATTTACCTAGCACTACTATCATTACCTCTTTCCGTTCTTTCTTGCAAAAAAGAAAGAAGTACATGCCCACAGCCAGCACAGCCAAAATCAATATTATTTCCATAATTGTGACTTAACCAAAGCGTCAAATATACGTATTCATCAATTCCAAATCGATTTCGTCACGTAATGCTATGACCAACAGATTTGATAACAAATTCAAATGCAATCTGATTTTATTAATGGATGGTTGATAACCTGTTTTTTATTGGAAAGTCATGGAGCAAAAACAGTCTTTTTTAGGCTAAAAACAGGGATTTTTTTTAGCTTCTAAGATTGAAATAATTTGTTTGGCATTAATTGTTTTAATGTATTTCTTTGCACTTATTTTTTATAACCAAATATTAACGAAATGTCAGAAATAGCACAAAAAGTAAATTCAATTATTATTGACAAGCTTGGAGTTGAAGAATCTGAAGTAACGCCAGAGGCAAGCTTCACTAACGATCTAGGTGCAGACTCATTGGACACAGTGGAGCTCATCATGGAATTTGAAAAAGAATTTAACATATCTATTCCGGACGATCAAGCAGAAAACATCGGCACTGTAGGACAGGCCATCGCTTATCTTGAGGAAAACGTAAAGTAAGTTTCTATTCGAAAGAATAAAATATGCAATTAAAACGAGTTGTTGTAACTGGCATTGGGGCACTCACGCCCGTGGGTAACAATGCGGAAGAATATTGGGAAGGTTTATCTAATGGAGTAAGTGGCGCAGCGCCAATTACACGATTCGATGCAGAAAAATTTAAAACAAGGTTTGCTTGTGAGGTAAAGGGATACAATCCTAACGACCATTTCGACAGAAAAGAGGCGCGTAAAATGGATCCCTTTACACAATATGGTATGATCGTCGCAGATCAAGCCATGGAAGATTCCGGATTGGACAAGGAAAAAATCAACCTTGATCGATGCGGAGTTATTTGGGGAGCTGGTATTGGTGGACTCAAGTCTTTTCAGGATGAAGTCATCAACTTTGCTAATGGAGATGGAACCCCAAGATACAATCCCTTCTTCATCCCTAAAATGATAGCTGATATCGCCCCAGGCATGATATCGATAAAGCATGGTTTTAGAGGACCTAATTTTACGACCGTTAGTGCATGTGCTTCAGGCACTAACGCCATCATCGACTCATTCAACTACATTAGGTTAGGAATGGCTGACCTTTTCTTAACGGGAGGATCCGAAGCTGCTGTTACTGAATCCGGAGTTGGTGGATTTAATGCTTTGAAAGCATTATCAGAAAGAAACGATTCACCCGAAACCGCATCTCGACCATTTGATAAGGATAGAAATGGATTCGTATTGGGTGAAGGTGGAGCTAGTATCGTTCTTGAAGAGTACGAACATGCTAAAGCTCGTGGAGCAAAAATATATGCCGAAATGATCGGTAGCGGCATGTCTGCTGATGCATATCACATGACTGCCCCACATCCTGAGGGACTGGGTGCTACAAATGTGATGATCAATGCGCTAAAAGATGCGGAACTTGATTCAACGGCGGTAGACTACATCAACGTACACGGTACGTCCACAGGACTGGGTGATGTAAGTGAAGCAAAAGCCATTCAGGCCGTTTTTGGAGAGCATGCCTATGATTTGAATATAAGTTCTACAAAATCAATGACTGGTCATCTATTGGGAGCTGCTGGTGCAATAGAAGCAGTAGCTTCTATTTTGACGATTCAAAATCAAACAGTCCCTCCAACTATCAACCACTTCACTGATGACGAAGTGTTCGATCCAAAACTCAACTTCACTTTTAACAAAGCTCAAAAACGGGAAATTAATGTAGCGCTCAGCAATACCTTTGGTTTTGGTGGACACAACACTTCTATAATATTCCGTAAATTTGAGGGATAGAATTTCACCATTAAAAGTACTTGAGTCTGTTTGGCCCCAAAAAATCTGAAAACAAAAATTACCAGAGCCAACTAAAAAGCATTACTGGTAGCAGCCCTTCCAATCTGGAGTTGTATTTTCTTGCCATGAGGCATAGTTCTGCGGGAACTGAAGAAAGAAAAGGTTTTGTTGAATCCAACGAACGACTAGAGTACCTGGGAGATGCCGTGCTCAGTATGGTGGTTGCAGAGTTTTTATTTACAAAATTTCCATTCAAGGACGAAGGTTTTCTAACAGAAATACGTTCCAGAATAGTAAATCGAGAAAGCCTTAATAATCTCGCTCGAACGATTGGTCTGGCCGACTTAATTCAGTACAATGGCATACAAAACACGAAAAGTCAATCCTTTAAGTCTATATATGGAAATGCCCTGGAAGCACTGATAGGGGCTGTATTTCTGGACAAGGGATATAAAGTGTGTCGAACTTTCATCCTTAAGAAACTGATTATCCCACATTTTGACATCACTGATGTTATTAACAATGACAAGAACTTCAAGAGTAAAATTATTGAATGGTCTCAGAAGGAAAACAGGGCCGTTGCTTTTAAAGTAGTGGAAGCAGATTCCGACAGACATTTCAAAAGGTTTGAGGCTAGAGTTGTTTTGGATAAGAAAATCATCAGCAAGGGTTACGGCCTTACCAAAAAGAAGGCCGAACAAGATGCCGCCGAAAAGTCCTGCAAGGCACTTAAAATTGAATGACAAAGATTGTGGCAAGTAACAAAGAACTCTCTTCAAATTCATGGATCACGATCGGTGGGGCCTGCCTCAATCAAACACCCATAGCCTGGGAAGAAAATACTTCCAACATTATCAATGCAATAAATAAGGCTAAAGATGAGAAAGTAAAAATTTTGTGTCTGCCAGAGCTATGTATTACAGGATATGGCTGTGAAGATCTTTTTTTAAGTGAATGGGTACCTCAAAAGGCTCTTGACGTTTTAAATGAGATTATTCCACACACAGAAAGTATCGCAGTGGCTGTTGGCCTACCCTTGATGTATAAGGATAAACTATACAACTCGACTTGCATCGTCCACAACAAACAAATCCTTGGTTTTTATGCCAAACAATTTCTGGCGAATGATGGCATCCACTACGAAAAGCGTTGGTTTGAGGGGTGGCAAAAACATACTGAGACTAAAATTAATATTGCGGATCAAGTTTATCCCTTAGGTGATATAACATTCGATTTGTATGGTGTCAAAACTGGAATTGAAATTTGTGAGGATGCATGGAACGCGGACAGACCAGCTTGCAGACTCTATGAAAAAGGAGTTGAATTGATTTTGAACCCCAGCGCCAGTCATTTTGCTTTTGGTAAGCACAAAACCAGAGAAGAGTTGGTTACTTCAAGCAGTAAGAGTTTTGAATGCTACTATATGTATGTGAACCTCCTTGGTAACCAATCAGGACGAGTGATATATGATGGAGATATATTGATTGCAAACCGTGAAGAAATGATAGGTAGAAACCAGCGCCTGTCTTTTCAAAAATTCAATCTCCTCACTTGTCGTATAAATGTCAAGTCCAAAACTCATGAGCCTAATGTGCAAACTGACTGGAACGACAAACATGAAGAATTTGGCAAGGCAGTTTCTCTTGGTCTTTTTGACTACCTAAGAAAAAGCTTTACGAAAGGTTTCACGCTATCCTTAAGTGGTGGAGCAGATTCCTCATCTATAGCCGTACTCGTTGCTGAGATGGTAAGAAATGGTGTCACAGAATTAGGTGAGCAAGAATTTATGAATATTCTACATTTCGATAAATTCGAAAGTAAAACTGATAGTACAGAAGATAGGAACAAGGAAATTGTTAACACATTATTGACTACAGCCTATCAGGGAACTGTCAATTCTTCTGAAGACACCTTCAACTCTGCCAAAGGGCTAGCAGAATCAATAGGTGCGAAATTCCTTAATTGGACTATAGATGACGTTGTAAAAGAGAATACTGATATCATTGAGCAAGCAATTGACAGAAAACTAACCTGGTCAGAAGATGACATTACTTTGCAAAACATCCAGGCCAGGTCACGTTCTCCTCTGATATGGATGTTAGCCAATATCAACAAACAAATATTGCTCACCACCTCCAATCGTAGTGAAGGAGATGTGGGCTATGCTACCATGGATGGTGACACAAGTGGAAGCCTGGCTCCTATCGCTGGAGCTGATAAAGCCTTCATTCTCGATTGGCTGAAATATGCGGAAAAAGAGCTAGGATATAAAGCACTGAATGCCGTGAATAATTTATCCCCTAGCGCAGAACTTCGACCAACCGAGATGGATCAGACAGATGAAGATGATTTGATGCCATATCCAATTTTGAAATCCATTGAGATCCATGCCATCAGGGATCACAAATCGCCGAAAGATACTTTCATAGAAGTGTCTAAGGAATTCAACATTGAAGAGGATTTGCTTAAGAGTTTTATAAAGAAGTTCTTTCGTCTTTGGTCTATCAATCAATGGAAAAGAGAGCGAATTGCCCCCTCCTTTAATCTGGATGATTTTAATGTAGATCCAAAAACCTGGTGTCGATTTCCTATTTTATCGGGGAGTTTTAAGGAAGAACTAAAGAATCTCTAATTCACAAGGGTTTTATCCCAAACTCATTTTTCAAACAATCATATACTTTGTGGACTGGCAGACCCATTACCGTATAGAATGAACCTTTAATTTTATCTATACCTATCATACCTATCCATTCCTGGATACCATAAGCACCAGCTTTATCAAAAGGCATGAATGCATCGACGTAATATTCTATTTCTTTCTCGGACAATACTTTAAAGCTAACCAAGGTCACATCATCAAAGGAGACTCTTTTGTCTTTGCTGGAAATACAAACTCCGGATGACACCTGGTGATACTTCCCCATCAATTTTGATATCATATTAATTGCCTCTATCCTATCCTTCGGCTTACCCAAGGCTATACTTTCTGAAACCACAACAGTATCTGACGTAATGATAACCTCAGAATTCAGAAGCTCTCGATACCTATCATTCTTATATTCTGCCAGGAACCGGGCCAGATCAATAGCGGATAACTCATCGTTTGAGGGCTCATCAAAATCTTTGGTAAACACCTCAAACTGATATCCAGCTTGTTTCAATAGTTCTTGTCTCCTTGGTGAGTTTGAAGCCAATATAAGATTTGACATATTAATTGTGGTTTAGGCAAATGTAGGAAAGACTCAGAATATTCACTTTCCAGGTTCGTCTTCCTATTATTACATTCAACTGTAATTATGCCATAGCATCCTATTCATAATCAGACGATTTGAAAACCAGGCAATTAAACTGAGTATTCAAATACCATTTTGGTAGTTTTCAAATGTACGGGTTAACCCATATAAAATACTGAATATCAGCATTTTCGTCAAAATATTCATTACACAAATGAATAATACGGCTTGAATATAAATATTTTTAATTCTTGAATTAGCTTAGCATAGGGGAACTAATTCTCGCAATTGTTCATTAGTATTGATTGTCAAATTATCGGGATCCGAGAAAAGAGTTTTAACATTCAACTCGCAATTCTCATAAACTTGTTAATTTACCTTTTAATTTTTAGCCTATTATTAGACATAAGTATGAATAAGTATTTACAACCTTTTTTAATTATTGGTTTAGCAATTTTAGCATCCTGTGGCGGTGACGATCCGCTTCCGGCACCAGAAGTTAGCTTCATTACAGACCCTGGAGTGGTTGAAGTTGGCGTACCCGTTCAATTTGAGAATCAAAGTTTAAAAGCATCTAGCTATTTATGGGAAGTTGGCGATATAACCTCAGAAGAAGTATCCCCATCATTCGTATTTGATAGTAGGGGTGAAATCTACGTAAAGTTGACTGCAATAACAGACGACAACCAGATGGTTACAGATTCCTTACTTATTAGTGTAAAGGAAAGAGTATTGACAGCATATTATGTAAATATTTTTCCTGAGACAAAAGGAGCTGAGTTTTGGGACGTTGATCCAGTAGGTGATGATACAGAAGCTGCCGATCTATTGATATTCTTTCTAGCTAACGAAGCAGAAAACCTTGACAATGCATTGTTCGAAGGAATATTTGAAGTCCCTAATGCACCGCTGTTCAGGTTTGCAAACGATCAAAACCGACCTTTTGCTCCTATAACACTTACTAATGAAACATGGTCTTTCAGTCTAACAGATTTTGATGGTGATTTTAATGACATTCAAAACACTCTGGATCAATCCGAAACAGTAATAGAGTTGGCATTTAATCCTGTTCAAGCACCTACAATTAAATCAGAGGACGAAAGCGGTGGTCTCATCTCAATATTCTACCAAGACCAAACAACTGGTTATATTCTTGATCTTGATTTGGAATTCGAACTCCAATAAGGTAAAGAATTAACTTTTACTCAAAACAACCCACATTTGATAATTAGACCTGGCATGAGGAAAGTATGGAAT
This sequence comes from Cyclobacteriaceae bacterium, assembly GCA_049115735.1. Classification (GTDB taxonomy): domain Bacteria; phylum Bacteroidota; class Bacteroidia; order Cytophagales; family Cyclobacteriaceae; genus CAXBNB01. The sequence goes on from JAGDZP010000015.1 coordinate 50,238, forward strand.
AAGTGTTTGTTGGGAATTGCCCTGTTGATTTCGTTTACTCAATTTTCGCATGCACAAGGTGATTTATCTATAACAGGCCAGGTAAAGGACGAAAATGGCGAAGGACTTCTTGGCGTAACGGTACGCATTGAAGGTACAAGTACAGGAGCAATTACCGATTTTGATGGCAACTTCAGCATTAATGGAAATGTAGGACAGGTTATACTATTCACCATGGTGAGTATGCAGCAACAGTCTGTGAAAATCCTTGATGCCTCCCCTATTAACATCGTCATGAAGGAAGAGGCTGAGGTTCTTGATGAGATTGTAGTAAACGGTTTTCAGGAAATGGATCGAAAGCTTTTTACAGGTGCATCGGAGAGTCTTAAAATGTCTGATATTAAGGCTGCAGGCATGGTGGATGTGAGTAGGGTTTTAGAAGGTCAGGTTGCAGGTGTCAGTGTTGATAATATCTCCGGAACATTCGGAACCTCTCCCAGAATAAGAATTAGAGGAAACGCAACCATCAATGGAAGCAATCAACCATTATTTGTGGTTGATGGTGTTATCCTTGAAGATCTAGCCAATATTGATGCAGATGACCTGATATCCGGTGATGCCAATACACTCATCAGTTCATCAATTGCTAATATTAATCCGGATGACATTGAAACATTTCAGATACTGAAAGACGCTTCGGCGACTGCTATCTATGGTGCCCGAGCTGCGAATGGGGTAATTGTAATTACTACCAAGAGAGGAAAAAGTGGAGCACTCAGAGTGAATTATTCGGGCAATTATTCAGTCAAACTACGCCCTACATACAATCAATTCAATCTTTTGAATTCAGCACAGGAAATGTCTGTTTACCGAGAAATGTATCAGAAAGGCCTAATCGACATTACAACTGCAGTTGGAGGAAGTACATATGGTGCACTTGGAAAGATGTTTACACTCATCCATCAGAAAGACCTGAGCTGGGGCGTAGGCGGTGGATTAAATGAACAGTTCCTGAACCGATATGAAAATGCCAATACTGATTGGTTCGATGTGTTGTTTAGAGAAGCAGGATTGCAACAACAGCATTCATTAAGTTTTACTTCAGGCAATGAAAAGTCCAACAACTATTACTCGATCAGTTATCTTAATGATCAGGGACAAACCATTTCCGACAAAGTTCAGAGATTCACAGGAACCGCACGAAATACTTATTTTCTATCAGACAAATTTACTTTTGGATTAAAACTATCTGCGAGCTACAGGGATCAAAAAGTGCCTGGCACAAGAAATAGAGAGTTTGACCCACTGACCGGACAAATAAGCAGAGGATTTGATATCAATCCTTTCAGCTATGCCTTAAACACCAGTCGCTCTATTACTCCTTATGACGAAAATGGAGATTTAGAATTTTTTAGAAGAAATTATGCCCCTTTCAATATTCTGGATGAGTTGGATAAAAATTTCATTAAGATCAATGTTGTTGATATTTCTGCCCAAACCGACTTTGAAGTCAGACCAAGAAAGAATTTAGTAGTGAAAGGAGTTTTCCAGGGAAGATACGCCACTACTACACGTGACCATACTGTTCATGAGAATTCGAACCAAGCAGAGGCATATAGAGCAGATCAAACTTCACAAATTAGATCAGGCAACAATCTATTATTTAACGATCCTGAAAATCCCGGATTGAGACCTATAGTCCTGCTACCTCAAGGTGGCTTCAAGTACTTAGACGAAAGCCAGTTTTTAAACTTCTTCAGTAGAATAAGCGCCGAGTGGAACACCAGCATCAATGATATCCACGAAATAAATGTACTTGCCGGACAAGAATTAAGGCTTACGAATAGGTCCTCATCGAGTAGCACAGGCATGGGCGTTGTATATGAAAGTGGCGGAGTAGTTGTCACAGAACCCAAAATAATTGAATTCTTTAACCTTCAGAATATTGACTACTTCTCTTTGAACGAAGAACGGGATAGGTTTCTGGGCTTATTTCTTAATGGTGGTTATTCCTACAAAGGCAAGTATATAGCAAACTTTACCGCTCGCTATGACGGTTCGAATCAATTAGGTAGAAGTACTGCAGCACGCTATCTCCCTACGTATAATGTGAGTGGCGCATGGAACGCACATCAGGAACCATTTATGGAGAGGTTCAAATTTTTAGATGAACTAAAATTTCGTGCAACTTATGGAGTGAGCGGCAACCTCGCCCCTGGTGCTAGCGCTCTCCTTAACCTTCAGGCAGATGTGACTGTAAGACCTTCAGATGTGGAACCCTATATCTTCATTTCTGATCTTACCAATTCTGATTTGACTTGGGAAAAACTAAACGAGCTTAATGTCGGTTTTGACTTCAGTGTCCTGGAACAACGAATTTCAGGATCAGTAAATTACTACACAAGAAAGGCCTTTGACTTGATTGGAGTTGTACAAACAAGTGGTGTTGGTGGTCAAGGGTTGAAATTCGGAAACTTTGCTGATATGAAGACAAGCGGTATAGAGTTTTCACTTTCGACAGTGAATTACCAAAACGCCAAATTTTCATGGACAACCAATTTTAATTTTGGTTACACAAGAGATAAAATCACAAGACTTGACTTTGGACCGAGAATCGTAGATGCCATCAATCAAAATGGAGCTGCAGTTCTTGGAGGTCCAAGAAGAGGACTTTTTTCTACTCGATTTTCCGGACTTAGTAGTTCAGGACTACCGACTTTCGAACTTGACGATGGTGAAGCGATCGACCCGGAAGATTTTGACTTTCAAGACAGAGACACTGAAACTTTTAATAATGTCCTGGTTTATGAGGGTCCATCAGAGCCCAGGGGAGCCGGTGGTCTGACGAATAGCGTCAGGTACAAAAACTTTTCTTTTAGTTTTTTGCTATCATATAAGCTAGACTATAAAGTTCGTCTGAATGAGGGCATTTTCTATAGTTACAATGATTTTGTCGCTTTAGATGGAAACATTGCCAACAGGTGGGTTGTTCCAGGAGATGAAGACATTACCAATGTTCCGGTTATACTCGACCAACAAACCATAGACACAAGCAGTAATTTGAACGTGGCGTATAGTGCTTACAATAACAGCACAGAAAGAGTGGCAAATGGGGATTACGTAAGATTAAAGAACATAAGAGTATCGTATGCGCTACCTCAAACTATCACAAAAAAATTGGGAATCGGCAATGCTAATTTCGGACTAGAAGGTCAAAACTTGTTCCTGCTGTATTCTGATAAGGCATTGAAGGGTCAGGATCCGGAATTTTTTAGTTCGGGTGGGGTATCCTTGCCGCAACCTAGAATGGTAACATTTACATTGAGCGTAGGGCTATAATTTAGGAGAATATTAAATGAATAGGAAAATAAACATTCGACTCATGAGACTAAAGCAAGCTTGCTTACTTGTTGCCTTGCTTCTATTGGTCAATGGATGCGGGGACTTCCTTGACGATGTTCCTGACAACCGCGTAGATCTTAATAATCTGGACAAGGCAGCACAGCTACTAACCAATGCATATTCAACTGCAAGTCCTGCCTTTACAGATTGGATGACTGATGATGTCACCTACACTGTGGGTACGATCAAAAGGCCTGAGCATGATAAGATTTTTGCCTGGGAGGATGACAATACTTCCAGCCCTACCATTCAAGATACACCTATTTTCTTTTGGTCTGAAACCTACAATGCTATTGCACACTCAAACGAAGTTTTGGCAGTTTTAGAGGAATTACCTGCACCTTCAGTTGAAGACCAGGCCAGAAAGCAAGCTATAGAAGCTGAGGCCTTGTTAACACGTGCTTATGGCCACTTTATGCTGGTTAACATGTTTGGGAAACACTATAACGAGGAAACGTCCGGCTCTGACCTTGGAGTGCCTTACATTGTGGCTCCTGAAACAACATTTTTAGCCACTTACAAAAGAAACACTGTACAGGAAGTTTATGATCTTGTTGAACAGGACATGCTAAGAGGAATAGAATTGGTGGATGATAGTTTTTATGCAAACTCCGGCAAATACCACTTCACAAAAAATGCTGCGCTTGCATTTGCATCAAGGTATTATCTTTATAAAGGCGATCACGAAAAGTGTTTCGATTATAGCACACAGCTGCTAGGTTCAGACCCATCCGTTTTCGTAAGAGATCTTACAGCTGATGAATATCAAGGAGCCAATATTAGTTCTTTTCCTCAGATATACTCTTCTCCCGACGAGCAAGCCAACTTGATGCTAATGAGAAAGATTTCTCTTGTACAGCGAACTGACTTTGCCTTTGGTGTTGAAACCAATTTTTATTTCGATTTATTTTCAACACAAAGTCCATTTGGAAATTTTGCTGATCAGAGAGAGAATGCGATTGTCAAAGGGCAAGATGGTGCCCTTCCAAACAGATATGAGAGCCTGTTCGAAAGAAGCAGTCTAAATTCCAATGTAGGCACTCCCTATCATATAGCACTGTCATTTAGAGGAGAAGAAGTACTATTGAATAGAGCGGAATCTGCCGTATTTTTAAATAGAGTGGATGATGCCATGGCTGATTTGCAGGCTTTTGTGAACAAAAGATATATTCCGGACAATCCGGCAGACTTGCAATTAACAATCGAATTCATACGAAATCATCTTGGAGTTGGTACAAACCCTGGAGTAAGTGACAGGTTTGCACTATTTCTCTATATCCTGGAGGAAAGGCGAAAAGAATTCATAATTCAGGGCTTAAGATGGTTCGATATCAAAAGATTGGGAATAGAAGTAGAGCATACAAGCCCAGGTAGTGGGACACAAACTCTCGAAGTTGACGATTTACGCCTGGCTATTCAGATTCCTGAAACGGCTGTAGATGTAGGTGATATGGAACCAAACCCACGATGATTATAACAACACAAGAAATGAGCGCAATAAGACAGAAGTCTGGAATGCCTATTAGATATGTGCTGATTGCATTTTTATCTGCAATGTTGTTTTCTGGATGCTATCCAAGTGAGGAATTGGATGTACCAGAAAACGATCCGGAATTTGTTCCAACTTCAGAACTTGATATTTACATTCAAGAAAATTTCATTGAAGAATACAATGTAGCCGTCCGCTACAGGTTCGTAGACAATTACCTGGGACCTGGACAGACAAGTACACCTCCTAAAGTAGAACTGGTTAGGCCCATGCTAGATTTTATCGAAGAATACTGGGTAGGCCCTTACTTTGATGTTGAAAACGGTGAAGATTTCTTCAGAAAAACTGTTCCGACTGAACTGGTGTTTTTAGGAGGCTTTTTAATCAATCCTGACGGAACTAGAACACTAGGGTTTGCTGAAGCAGGTTCAAGAATAACTTTTACTGAAGTGAACAGGTTGGACTTCACGGACCCTGACTGGGTGCTCTTGCAACTCAACGTACTTTATCATGAATACGCACACATTGTTGATCAAAACAACGACCTCCCTGTTGGATTTGAAAACATTTCTCCTGAAGGCATTACCAGTCCCGGATCATGGTTTGTTTTAAGTGACGAAGAGGCCCTACAGCGAGGTTTTGTTTCCCCATATGCTACCAGCCAAATGGGAGAAGATTTCGCTGAAATGATTGCATTTTACCTTTTTGATACCAATTTTTTTAACACTTATATTACACTGGAAGAAAATTGTACCACTGAAGACTGTATCAAAAGAAATGAGGGAAGAACCAAAATAAATGAAAAGCTAAATTCCATAAGGGATCATTATAAGACTGTCACCAAAGTAGATTTAGACGAACTAAGAAATGCTGTACAAGCAAGATTAAATTGATATAATGAGTAATAAGTACATATTATATATAGCTTCATTAGTACTCCTTACTACCTTCTTTTCTTGCCAAAAGGAAGAAGTACTGGATATTGCTTCGGCCGATGAAAGAAAACAATTGGCGCACGATTCTCTTTTTAATGAGCTTATTGCTCCACAATTTGGTTGGAGGGTAAGTTACCAACCTACTCCAAGTCTAGGCTCGTTCCTGATCCTTATGAAGTTCAATTCGGATGGAACGGTCAACATAAAAAGTGATATTTCCGAAGACGATGGTTACTTTCTGGACAATGACAATACCTATCGAATTGATGCTGGATTGGGTACCGAACTTATTTTTGAGAGTTACAGTGTATTTAGTTTCTTATTTGAAGTGGCAGAAGGAGAATTTGAGTTCTTTTATTTGGGCAAACAGGGCGATAATATCATTTTACAAAGCAAGTCTGACGGATCCTCTCCTACCCGATTGACCTTTGAGCCAGCTGGCGAATTTGATGAACAACTACTATCCAATGTCATAAGTGATGGTATGAAAGAAACACTTGTTCAAGACCCTCAACTTATCGGTAACAGTGTTTTTTATCAATTATACCTCATCGATAAAAATATTTCTGTTTTTATGACTCTTGATCTGGATGTCAGGGCTGTCAAAATATTGAGTGCCGGCATTGGAGAAACTGAACAGGAGATCAACAACAATACCACGGTCGATATATTCCATAAAACCACTTATGCTGTTCAGGGCAATAAAATCGTATTCTCAAACGGCTTTAACTTTGAACTAAACAATCAAAGCATCCTTATTACAGAAATAGAATTGGGGAACTTTACACAATTTCAGCAGTCGTTCTGCGACAATCAGTTTATAGATGCGGGCAAATTTGATGGAAATATTGGAAACGAAAATATTACATTCACAAGTACCTTATACACTCCAACATCCAACTTTGTAGCAATAAATGACGGCCCTTACGGTGTTAGCAGTATAGGTTTTTTTGATGGAGAAGATGAATCAATGCAGGAAATTCTTGCCGCAGCATTTCCGGATATTGCAGCAATTCAATTTTATTTCAACTACACGCAGATAGACCCTGCATTAAATGGAGTAGGCTTTGTGACCGTTGATGCTCAGAACAATGCTGATTTCTTTATTCGAGAATTCAACCCTCCTACCTTCAAAGGAAACAAAATGAACTTAACATTTACTGGACAAAGTTTGATCACCAAGGATAATTCTACAGCGGAAGAAGAACAAGCACTTGTCGATTTAACGAATTTGTTATTCAGTGGTGACAATGTGTATATTCTGGAGTTTGCAGATGACGATGAACTGTTTGAAATCTACAACCCTTGCAACCAGCACAAGTTATTTCTTTTTAAGTAAGGCCAATAGCTCTTTTCCACCTGAACATAATTACAATTTGATCTAATAGAATAGCTCTTTTCCCTACCTTTGCGAGCTCAATAAAGCTCAGATATTTTGTCGAACATAGTTGCTATTACAGGACGGCCAAACGTAGGTAAATCCACATTATTTAATCGCCTCGTCGAGAGGAAAAAAGCAATAATGGATAATGAAAGTGGTGTGACCCGCGACCGTCATTATGGCTTTGGACAGTGGAATGGAAAGCATTTTACCGTAATCGATACTGGTGGTTATGTCACAGGATCAGATGATATCTTTGAAGGTGCCATTAGGGAACAGGTTAAGCTGGCATTGGATGAGGCTTCTGTAGTTTTATTTATGGTTGATTCCCAACATGGAATCACTGCTTTGGACAATGATTTTGCCAATATCCTGAGAGAACTAAAAAAACCTGTGCTGGTTGTCGCCAACAAAGCTGACAACCCAGGCCTGGAATTGGCTGCCACGGAATTCTACGGGCTCGGTTTCGATACAGATTTATTCAGCATTGCTTCCACCAGCGGTTATGGCACAGGCGATTTGTTAGATAAAGTTGTCAGCTACTTTGATGATACCGATGATGAAAACCCGGAAGAAGGAATACCAAGAATATCCATACTGGGAAGACCTAATGCCGGAAAGTCATCTTTTCTTAATGCATTATTGGGAAAAGAAAGAACGATCGTAACCGACATAGCTGGAACTACAAGAGATTCTATCAACTCGCGATATCGATTGTATGGCAAAGATTTTATCCTAACGGATACAGCCGGCATACGAAAGAAATCCAAGGTCAAGGAAGACATTGAGTTTTACTCTGTTCTTCGTGCGATTCAGTCTCTTCAAGATAGTGATATCTGTATCGTTATGATCGATGCTGAGCGTGGTTTTGAAGCCCAGGACATGAGCATTATCTCACTCGCACATAAATACAACAAGGGCATCATGATCATGGTGAACAAGTGGGATCTGATACCAGACAAGAAAAATAACACTGCAGCAGAGTTTAAGAAAGAGATAGAAGAGAAACTTGGACCGCTTAACTACATCCCAATCATATTTACATCGGTAGTAGAAAAGCAACGGATCTTTCAATCCATCGAGCTGGCTATAGAGGTGTATGAAAACAGGATAAAGAAAATATCTACTTCAGCATTAAATGACACCTTGCTACCAGAGATTGAAAGAAATCCACCACCGGCACTAAAGGGTAAGCACATCAAAATCAAATACATTACTCAAATACCAACACATACACCCATTTTTGCTTTCTTCTGCAACCTACCACAGTACATCAAAGAATCCTACGAGCGATTCTTGATCAATAAACTGAGATCCCATTTTGATTTTAAAGGAGTGCCCGTGAAAATCTCATTCAGAAAAAAATAAATCAACAGTTCCAAAGAATGTCTGGCAATAAAGGAAAAGACCTTTTCGAAAAACATGTTCCTTCTACGGCTGTCGACTATTGCTATCAGCTGTGGCTTTCATTTGACTTTAATTTAAGAATAACCAAAAAAAGAAACTCCAAGCTTGGTGATTACAAATTCGATCCGGCTACAACTCAGCATAGCATTTCTGTAAACCACAACCTCAACAAATACTCCTTCCTGATCACATACATCCATGAGGTCGCACACTTGACCACTAAAGAGAAATACCCCAGAAAAGTATCACCACATGGAAGGGAATGGAAAAATGAATTTAGGAAGCTGATGCTACCAATACTTAACGACAAAATATTTCCTGATGGTTTGTTACGCGCGCTGGCCAGCCATATGAGAAATCCTAAAGCATCCAGTACCTCGGACAAGCTACTCTACAAGGCTTTGATGGAATATGATGAAAATAATGGAGCCATATTGCTGGCTGAACTTGAGATAGGCTCAACCTTCCTTTTCAACAAAAGAATATATAAGAAACTCGAAAAAAGAAGAACCAGAAGTCTGTGCGTAGAAATGAAATCGAATAAGAAATACCTTGTTTCAGAAACAGCATCAGTAAAGCCTTTTAAGAATTAGTCTTAGGACTTTCACATTGTATATTCAATAGAGAACTTCAATCCTATACCTATCAAAACTATTCCTATTCCGAGGTTGAAATAGCGGAGGAATTTTGAGCTCAAAAAAGGGCTCAATTTTTGAGCATAGTATCCTTTGGTAATATCCGTGAGTAGAACGACTGAAAGTATGCCAAGAAAGTAAACAAATTGATCAGTGGCATCCCCAAATTTAGAAACAGACAGTTGTGAAATTCCTAGCCAAAAAGCCCAAACTATCGGATTAATAGCATTTATTAGTAATCCTTTCATAAACAGTCCTGCATTTTGCATGCTTCCACTTTTCCTTTTCTTCCTTTCATTTGAGAGTACAATGAGCTCCTTTGGCGCTTCCTTTTTCTGATATATAAAAGTTGCTCCAAAAATAATTAATGCTATTCCTCCAAGCAGTTTTAACAAGGCTTCCTCAATTCCAAGATCTAATTTGTAAAGTCCAAACCAAGAAATCATCAACATTGACAAATCAGCAGTAGATACACCTAAAATAAAAAATATTGATTTTTGAAAGCCCTTACTGACCGAAACTTGTATCAATGTCAGAAATACAGGGCCGGTTGATATTGCTAAGCCAAGACCTGTTAGGGTACCTAAAGTCAGCGCTCCCACTATTCTTCGGAAACTAAAATGGACTTAAGGTAGGTCTGCCAACTTATTAGCCTCTCTTTTGACAGTACTCGAGGAAATTTATGTTGGCCACCCTGTTTTCCTTGCTGCTTCAGCCAATCATAGAAACAATGAGATGGTAGCACCTCAATAAAAATATCCCGTAGGGCGGCTTTTCTTTCCACTCCATAGTCATCATTGAGTTGGGTAAGATAATTGTCCAGTTTCCTTTTGAATAGTTCTGAATTCACATGATCGTCTGTACCTACATACCACCTATGAGCAAAAAGAGACCCTGATTTTTCTCCAGTTACAGTAAATTCCTTTATCTCAATGTTTAATTCAGCAGCAGATAATTGTATTGCTTTATTCATGTTTTCTAATGAGAGGTGCTCTCCGCACAAACTCAAGAAATGCTTGGTTCGACCTGTGATGATAATTTCGGAATCTTCCAAAGAAATGAATTTGACTACATCCCCGATTAAATATCGCCAGGCTCCAGCTTTTGTAGAAATTAAGATCGCATATTGCTTACCCTCCTCAACTTCGTCTATCTTTAGAGTCTGTGGTTTTACCCTGAGTTGTCCATCAACAACGAAATTGTCCTCATTAAAAGGAATAAACTCATAAAATATACCATTGTTCAATACAAGGCGCATCCCAACGGATTGGGGGTTGGCCTTATATGCTAAAAAACCTTCAGAGGCCAGGTATGTTTCTAAGTATATCAACTTCTCCCCAAGGAGCTTATCAAAACCTTGTCTGTAAGGTTCGATAGAAACGCCACCATGGACAAATACTTTGAAATTTGGCCATATGTCGTGTATTGTGGACACTTCATAGTGTGCAATTACTTTTTCAACTAGAATTTGCACCCAGGCAGGAACACCGGCAACAATCCCAATATCCCATTTTTGAGCATTAAGGACTATCTCGTTCAGCTTGTCATCCCAATCCGATTTTCTAGCTATTTTCTTTCCTGGTTTTTGAAATCGTTGAAACCAAAAGGGCATATTCCCAGCTGTAATACCACTTAAGTCCCCTGCATAATATTTGCCGTTGAATTTCAAATGCGTACTTCCTCCTATCAGAAGCGTGTCCTTTAGAAAAAACTCTTCCGGAAGATCATATTTTGAAAGAGTTAGAATCTGTCTCACACCGGTTTTCTGCATTGACTTATGCATATCTGAGGTGATCGGAATGTATTTGGAAGATGCCCCAGCTGTTCCCGAACTCAATGCAAAATATTTGACTTTCCCCGGCCAGCAAATGTTCTTTTCACCATCCAGTGATCTATACCACCACTGATCATGGATCGTATCATAATCGAATATTGGCACATTGCTCTTGTAAAACTGATAGAAAGTATCGTTATCCAAAACCTTAAATCCATTTAAGATGGTTTTGAAATAGTGATACTTGCCAAATGAGGTATTTCTGGCAGCTATCAAGAGACGTTTCAATTCAGCTTTTTGGAGCTCAATTGCTGATGAATAGTCTTGTTCCAGACTTTCCCTTAAGCTAATTCCCCTTTTTAAAAGTTTACCAAGTATGGCCATTCAAATAACAACAGCATATTTCAGAAAAAGTTCTTACAATTTTAATGGATTAGTTTTTAATTAATCTTTAACAATTAATTATGCTATTATTACTTTTGTCGAAAACACCCACTAACCACTCGATATTCTTAATGAATATATCAATCATCCTGGATAAACTCAATAAAGAGTTATCCACTTACAATTGTACTTTAGTTGCTGTTAGCAAAACCAAACCATCGGACGTAATACTAGAGGCTTATAATGCAGGCCAAAGGGAATTTGGTGAAAATAAAGTACAAGAGTTAGCCAAAAAATCGGAGATGCTTCCCAAAGACATCAAATGGCATATGATAGGTCATTTGCAATCGAACAAAGTTAAATATATAGCCCCTTTTGTTCACCTCATTCATGCCGTAGATAGCCCAAAACTCCTAAATACAATCAACAAGGAAGCAGCTAAAAATGAAAGGGTTATCAACTGCCTCCTACAAGTTCATATAGCAGATGAAGAATCTAAATATGGCATGACGGAATCAGAAATTGAAGACCTAATTGAGAGTGCCGAATTTCTTCAATTGAAAAACATCAAAGTAGTCGGATTGATGGGTATGGCCACCAATACCTTTGATGAATCAAAAGTCAGCTCAGAATTTCAGCAACTCAACAAATTCTTAAAGAAACTCCAAAAAACCCACGAGGGAGATAATCTGGACTTAAAAGAATTATCGACAGGAATGAGTGGAGATTATCAGCTGGCACTAAAAGAAGGAAGCACCATGGTTAGGATTGGCAGCACCATTTTTGGTGCCCGCAACTACCCCTGATGCCTATCCAAACAATCTGCTAATTCCTTTGTTCTTTTGGTGAATCCCTTTTAAGATCAAGCGAACGGTCGCCAGATTGGTGGCCAGTGGCACCTCGTGCACATCGCATACACGCATCAACATCTGAATGTCTGGCTCATGCACGTGTTTGCCCATCGGATCTCTGAAGAAAACCACTATATCTATTTTCTTCTCTGCCACCATTGCGGCAATCTGCGCATCACCACCTAGCGGACCAGTCAGTACCTTGGTTACTTTTAGCCCTGCATTTTCTATCTGATCACCGGTTACCTTTGTAGCGATCAGGTCAATATTTTTAAGGTATTCCTTGTTCTCCATCAGGAATTCCACGAATTCCTTTTTCTTCCCATCATGAGCTATTACAGCTATTTTCATCCTTGTAGTTTAGAATAATAAGAAATGCCAATTCACAAAACGCTTCATTTGCAAATTGGCACTTCAATTATGAATAAGTTACTTCCAATTTTTATACGTGTTTATCAATCCATTGGTTGATGCATCATGGGTGCTTACTTTATCATCACTTTTTAGCTCAGGCAAAATATTGCTAGCCAGTTGCTTTCCAAGTTCCACTCCCCATTGGTCAAAGCTGAATACATTCCAAATGATGCCCTGTACGAATATTCTGTGCTCATACATGGCAATCAGTGCTCCAAGATTGAATGGTGTCAATTTCTTGATTAACAATGAGTTGGTTGGTTGATTTCCTTCAAATACTTTGAATGGCAACAAATCAGCTATTTCATCTTCTGATTTACCCGTTTTCAACAATTCATTCAAAACTTCATCTTCAACTTTTCCTTTCATAAGGGCTTCAGTCTGAGCAAAAAAGTTTGCCAATAGCTTTTCATGATGATCCCCAATTGGGTTTTGGCTCTGCGCACATGCAATAAAATCTGAAGGAATCAATTTTGTTCCCTGATGGATCAATTGGTAAAAAGCATGTTGTCCATTGGTTCCTGGCTCCCCCCAGATAATGGGGCCAGTCTGGATTGAAATAGGCTCTCCATTACGGTCTACAAATTTTCCGTTGCTCTCCATATCGCCTTGTTGCAAGTAGCTGGCAAAACGATGCAAGTACTGATCATAAGGCAGTATGGCATGTGATTCAGCGTCAAAAAAGTTGTTGTACCAAATGCCCAGCATAGCCGATACAACAGGAAGATTCTTTTCAAATGGAGTTTCCTTGAAATGATTGTCCATTGCTTCTGCCCCATCAAGCAATGCCCTGAAGTTATCAAAACCTATGGCACAAGCGATTGACATACCAATAGAAGACCAAAGGGAATATCGACCTCCTACCCAGTCCCAAAACTCGAACATATTCGCGGAATCAATACCGAACGCTTCAACTGATTTCTTGTTAGTTGACAGAGCAATGAAATGCTTGCTTACAGCAGCATCGTCCTTAGCCTGTTCCAAAAACCACGACTTAGCTGACTCAGCATTGGTCATGGTCTCCTGTGTAGTAAAGGTCTTAGAGGCTATGATAAACAAAGATTCTTCAGCATTGATTTTTTTCAAGACCTGGTGAATATGAGAACCATCCACATTGGATACAAAGTGAGAAACTATGCCATCCCTCTGGTATGGTTTCAAAGCTTCTGTCACCATATAGGGTCCCAGGTCAGAACCACCAATACCAATATTTACAATGTGCTTGATGGGTTTGCCGGTATAGCCTTTTAGATCACGCGAATGAAGTTTATCTGTGAAAGCTTTCATTTTATCAAGCTCAGTCTGAATCAGTGGCCTTATATCCTGTCCGTCTACCAGCAAAGGCTCTTTACTATTGCTCCGCAGGGCAGTATGCAATACAGCCCTACCCTCGGTCTCATTTATTTTTTCACCCGAAAACATAGCATCAATCGCATCCATCAGCTTACATTCTTCTGCCAAATCCATGAGCAACTTTATGCTCTCTTCACTGATAATATTCTTGGAGAAGTCAAATAGAAAATCATTCCATTGAATGGAAAACTTTTGAAATCTATCAGGATCACTTTCAAACATATCCACAATTGCTTCCTGTGAAATTTGATCATGATGTTTTTCAAGTGCACTCCACGAATCGGTCTCTGCTGGGTTAATTTTAGGTAACATAATTTGTATTGTTTTTTCTCAGTTTGTTTATTTCTTCTATGTCGATATCAATGAGTCTATCAACGATCAAATCTGCCTTTGAAAGATCTTGATTACCGGAATTCAGGTTTCTATACCCAACACAACATGCACCAGCCGCTTTGGCTGCCTCCACACCATGTTTCGAATCTTCAATGATCAGACAATTTACCGGCTCTATTTGAATCATTTCTGCAGCTTTCAGAAAAATATCAGGATTGGGTTTCGTCTTATCGACATCCTGCCCGGAAATATAGCCTTGAAAGTAATCTTTTAGTGCCAACCGATTGATCACGGTCTCAATATTCTCCCGAATGGCAGAAGAAGCTACAATCATAGGTAAGCCCATCACTTGAACTTCCCTGATCAAAACCACTACACCTTCTATCGCATCAATATCGCCGGTTTTTAATTCCTGCATGTAGTCAGCATTGTCCAGTAAAGCCAGCACTTCAAAGCTTTGTGAGAGATTTCTTTCTTCACAAATTGTTCGCCACAAATCACGAGTAGTCCCACCAACAAAACGGGAGTGATCCTCAAATTGAAATGGCTCATTGAAGTTTTTCTGAAGAATAGCTTTTTCTACCTTATAATGAATAGGCTCACTATCAATAATAACCCCGTCCATGTCAAAAATAACTCCTTCAATCATATTGGAAATCTCTGGATCAAATTCCCCGCAATTTATCGAAGATATGGAAGAAGTAGGTGATTGAAAGGTTAAATAATGGTGACCTTGTGAATTAGGTCGGTAAGCTATGGAAATTTGAATGTGAACTAACTAAAGTTCAATCTTCACTCTTTCTTCACCAAAAACTTCTTATTGAAAAGGTACGCTGCTCCCCAAAAGGCTACAGCAACTATCGAGTATTCCAGGGCGTAAAGTTTTGATCGAAGGCTAATCCATAGGCAGCAAACAGCACAGGCAAACAAGACCCAGTAGATAATTTTATAAAATTTCTCTTTCTCCATCATTCCTCTTTTGCAAGCCCAATTAATTCCAAATAACTGTTCACCTTATCATTGGGGACAAGAATGGTCACACTGTACTGGTCAATTTTCCAACCTTCTTCTGTTTTGATCAAAACACCGGAACCACGGCAGGGTCCCATCCAGGTATCGAGGAGCTCATCGAACCAGGCGAATTTAATTCCTTTCTCCACTTTCAATTTTCTTTCAGACGGAACGAATTTCCATGTTCTCTTATGTTCGAAAGCATCTTTGGCAAACTCTCTAAATTGAGCCTTAGTCCAACGCTCAGAAGCATCCGTACCAAGATACCTGCATGTCTCCGACATGCTACCAAAATACTTTTCAGAATCTGCCTCGGCTGCCGCAACATGCCATTCATCCAGGAGCTTTGTAATCTCCTTTCTGGCATCCAGAATTGGTATTTGACCTAGTGATAAAGACGGAAGAAGAATTGCTATTGACAAAACAAGGGCCTTCATTTCGAAACGCTTTTTGATATTTCAAAGTTATGCAAAATTTGTGCGAGATATGGATGTATAAAAACGGCCTAAGACAATTTACTGTTCGCGAAGTACTCTAATGCATCTTCCAAATCTTCCGGTGTATCAATCATAAATGATGGATGCCCCGTTAAAGCAGTCTTTATTTTATAGCCATTTTCCAACCACCTGAGTTGCTCAAGGCACTCTATCTGTTCAAGTGATGTGGGATCCAGTTTCACAATCTCCCTGAGTACATCTGCCCGATATGCATAAATACCAACATGCAGGTAGAACTTGTGGTTATTTGCCCAATCATCTTTCACATGATCCCGGACAAAAGGTATAATCGAACGGCTAAAATACATAGCCTCATTATACTTATTCAGCACAACCTTCATCTCCGTTGGGCTAGACAATTTTTCCAGGTCAGTTTCATAGCGAACAAGGGTACCTAACTCTGTTTGACCGTCTAAGCAAGACGTCAAAATATCAATTTGTTCAGGATTTATAAATGGCTCATCTCCCTGAATGTTGATTACATAATCATAAGATCCCCCAATTTTATCCAAAACTTCACAGCACCTTTCTGTACCGTTTCTGTGGACTGTTGAGGTCATGATTGCCTTCCCTCCATTTGACTCCATTTCATCCAGAATACGCTTGTCATCCGTTGCAACGATTACGTCAGTCAATGAGGATGCCTTGATCGCTTGTTCGTAAACCCGGCGCACCATGGTCTTTCCTTTGATATCAACAAGGCATTTTCCCGGAAAACGTGAAGAATCGTATCGGGCAGGAATTATTCCGAGAATGTTCATTTATGCAACCGTTTTCACCTTAAGAGATGTGCCTTCATCTGAAATGACCTCCACTTCTGTGTCTTTTTCGATGTAATTGCCACGGGTAAAGGCGTCATAAATTTCACCGTCTATCATCACCTTGCCACTCGGTCGGAGGATGGTATAGGCCACTCCAACTTTTCCAATGAAAGATTCCTTTTTGAAATTGGAAGTGTAGCCCTGCTCTTTGGTCATTTCATGTTGAAGGGCAACCCCTTGGAACATTTTGGTCTTGGTGATATTCACACCACCTACAAACATTAGGACAATAGCTCCTCCCAGTGCCAAAAAAGTAGTGAAAACAGCAGTAATTATTCTCGAAGAATCTACAAAAGAGAAGTCAAACGCATCGTTATTAAGCATGACCAAAATAAGTGATGCAACTGTCAGGGTAATACCAGCTACTCCCGCCAGGCCAAATCCGGGGATAACAAAAATTTCCAGGGCAATAAGAATGATTCCCACGAAAAACAATGCTATTTCCCAATTTTCGGCCAGACCATTCAAATAGTATGGAATGAAATACAGCACCAATGCAATACCTGCTGCCAGGATTGGAAAACCAACTCCTGGTGTTTGCAGCTCGAAATATATACCTCCCAAAATGATCATGATAAGAATACCACTCAAAAATGGGTTTAAGAAAATCTGAATAAGTTTATCAGTAGCTGTCAACGAATGTTCATACACTTCATAATCCTCTACCCCAGAACGTTTCATTATATCTTCTATACTCGAAACTTGTGCTTCGCAATAGCCGTGCTTTATGGCTTCTGAGGTCGAAAATGTAATGACCTGTCCTTCCTGGGAAATGCTATCCACTTCAATATTTTGATCGACCATCGCTTCAGCTATCTTAGGGTCTCTCCCATTGGCTTCTGCTGTAGACCTCATAATTGAGCGCATGTAGGACTGATACTTGTCGGGTGCTGCAGCTCCATCAGCAGTGACAACTGTGGCTGCTCCGATACTCGCTCCTTTGGCCATATAGATGCTATCACAGGCGATGGAAATCAATGCACCAGCGGATGCTGCATCTTTGTTGATATAAACATAAATAGGAATCTCAAACTCCATTACTCTTGTACGGATGTCGTCTGCATCATCTAGTGCTCCTCCATAAGTATCCATTTCAATGATCACGTAATCTGCCTTCATCTCCCTGGCATTTTCCAGTGCCACTTCGGTCAGCCTGTTGGTCCTTGGGTCTATTTCACTATTCAGCAATACCTTAAAAACCAATGGCTTCTTATTGGAATCATCCTCCTCCTGTGCCATCAAGCTTTGTGAAGTCATAAGTACGGCCATCAGGTATATTAATTTGTGCCAAAAATCTGCCTGACAGATTCTATCTTTATCCCTGTAATTTACTTTCATCTAGCTACCTTCAATTAAATAAGAAAAGAGCAACACTTTTCTCAAAATGATTCTAAACAGTTGTTGTAAATTTAACGGTTTAAAGCAATTAAAAGCTACACCATCAACCAATATTAATTTGCCACTTTTATACAGCCAGCAATTTGGAAACGTTATCCGATCATTGAAGTTATCGAGTAATCAAAAATTACTATGCATCGAATCGACTCATGATAAAAATGCGATTCCTAGCTACAGCGTATATAATTTAGAAACGAATAAATTACTCACCAACAGCCAAGAGGTAAAAGGTTCGAACACCATTGTAATCAAGCACATTCATGAAAACATCTTACTACTGAATGAATATGATAACAACAAAAACCCTGATGACTCGACAGTCATTGCCTTTGATTATATAAACAATAGCATTGCATGGGAAAGCCAGCAAATCAAAATTATAGATGTGACAGGGGGATATATCAGAGCCCCACATCCCAATTTTCCACAACGCATTTCACATGTTGACATAAAAACTGGTCTGATAGTTGATTTAGAGGAAGAAGGAAGTGAGCCTCTAAATAAAAAGACTAAACTTCCGTTGATGTATTCTGAAAGTAGTGAATACTTTGACTATTTCAAGAAATATATACAAGATCAATCGGGAAACAGTGCAGTCATCTGCTGTGAATACCTGGAGAGTAATACAAACATGATAATTTCATATTACACCCAGAAAGGTCAAACTTTGTCAAATTATCTGATGGTGGCAGAAAAAGAAGGAAGAGTGACTGAGCAAATAAAACTTGGGGAAAACTTACAAGGCATTGGAAAAGATACTTTTTTTGCGCTTGAAGAAAATTTGTTTTTCATCACCAATAAAAACACATTGAACATCTATGAATTATAGGTCATTCATATTGATTTTGGTTTTGGAGCTTATGGCAATGAAAGCCACGGCGCTTGATTCCTTGAGAATGGAAGTAAAAAATGGCGATAAGTTTATCATCCATCGTGTAGACCCAAAGGAGACGCTCTTTGCCATTTCGAAGAAATACAATGTGAAGATTGCTGAGCTAATTAAACACAATAAAGGAGTAGAGAATGGCCTTTCCATCGGACAAGAACTGGCTATCCCCTATTTTGAAGATTCACCAAGTGTTAAAAAGGCGAGCAATAGCAATGAAATCATACATGTTGTTAAAGCCGGAGATACCTTCTATAGCTTATCGCGAAAGTACAATCTAGGTATAGATGAACTGAAGAAAATGAATAACCTAAGTTCTACAGCCATCAGCTTAGGTGATAGCCTTATAGTTGGGTATAAGGAAAGTGAAAAAACCAAAGCACCTCAACCACAAAAACCAGCCCCAGTGGTGGAGAAAGTGTTGGATGATAATGCTGAATATCACACAGTAGCAAGCTCTGAAACCCTGTATAGCATTTCGAAAAAATACGACATCTCGATAGAAGAGATAAAGCAGATTAACAATCTGGAATCGGTTGGTGTATCAGTTGGTCAGGTGCTGAAGATCCGGTCCAAAGAGGAAAAAGTTGACGGTAAAGTTGAAAGTGCCCCAAAAGAACCTAAAATCGAAGCAACAGAAAAGGTAACTGATGAAACAACCGATAAGGAAGATGAAAAAGAAGATGAAAAAGAAGATGAAGTGGTTGAAGAAGCAGTGGAGATAGACACGCTTTATTTGAAAACGGATAACAGCCGTTTCAAAGAGCGCACAGAGAAAGTCGGAAACCTGGAAATGACCTTAGAGGAAGGGTTTGCAATGAAAATTCATAATACCCAGGACACCCGAAAATATCTCGCACTTCATCGTGAGGCTCCTATCGGAACAGTCATTGAAGTCAAAAATCAAATGAACAACCTTTCCATATTTGCTCGGGTAGTAGGCAAACTACCGGAGACAGGCCTAAATAGGAATGTGTTAATCAGAATATCAAATGCAGCTTATGAAAAGCTTAAGGCCCTGGACGCAAGGATTCCTGTGGAAATAGGATATGTGAAAGACAATGAATGATTTTTCGCATCTAAAACCTTTCCTTGACGAAAAATTCAACCTTTTCAACAACCCTGACTTCATAGCAAATGACCCAATTTGCATTCCGCATCAATTCATTAAACCGCAGGATATTGAAATCGCAGGCTTCTTTGCAGCCACACTAGCCTGGGGCCAACGAGTTACCATTATCAACAAGTGCAGGGAGCTAATGGCCATGATAGACAATAGTCCACACGATTTTGTTCTGAACCATAAGGACAATGACCTCAAACGACTGACGACTTTTAAACACCGAACGTTTAATGCCACAGATCTGCTGTATTTTGTAGAATTCTTAAAGCATCATTACTCAAAACATAATTCCCTCGAAGAGGCTTTTTTACTGTCTGATCAGTCTGAACCTTTCGAGATGAAAAGTCAGTTGATTGGGTTTAGAAATTACTTCACCAGTCTTCCTGATTTTCCCGACAGAACAAAGAAGCATGTATCTACACCAGCTAATAAGTCAGCCTGCAAAAGGTTGAATATGTTTCTGCGATGGATGGTAAGGAAAGATAACAAAGGCGTTGACTTTGGCATCTGGAAACGGATACCTATGTCTGAACTTATTTGTCCATGTGATGTTCATGTAGACAGAATCGCCCGCAAACTAGGTTTAATTACACGGAAACAAACTGACTGGCAAACTGCTGAAGAACTGACTGAGAATCTAACAAAACTAGACCCGCATGATCCGGTCAAGTATGATTTTGCTTTGTTTGGCTTGGGAGTAATTGAGAAGGATTGAATAAAGGGATTTTTATACCTATTAGTTAAATTCGGAGTAGTTTACCAATTGTTTTTTTCTGGCTACCTTTATCCCAATGAAGTTGATGAGTTTCTCGGACAATTGGTGAAATTTATAATCTTAATACCATGAAATCTAATTGGAAAATAATAGTAGGTATTCCTGTAATATCTTTCATAGTACTGGCTGTTATTTCTTTAGCATTTGGAACCGGAGTTTTAAGTATAATCTATTGGTTTATCGCTGTGCCAATTATAACGATTCTTCTCGATGAACAACTGACTAAATATCAAACAAGTATCTACAACTTGATTATAGGCATAAGTATATACTATGCGTTCATGATTTTCATGATTTATAAAACCGATTATTTGTATATATTGCTCGTTAACCTACCCCTTAACATGCTTATTGTTACTGCCATTCATAATAGAGGCAAGAGAAAAATGGAATTAACTAAAGGTTAGATCTATTTCTATTTAGTGCCCCAGCTTTCAGGATCTTCTCGCCATTCAGATAAGGATTTAAGATCTGCATCAGATACATAGCCCATATCGACTGCAGGCCCCAACATGGCTGTATAATCACTCAGAGTGAAGTAGTCGATATTGTCAGCTTTAAAATTGGCATCAGCCTGAGGAAATCCGTAGGTGAAAATTGCTCCTAAGCCAATTACAGAAATTCCAGCTTCTCTCAAAGCAAGTGCTGCTTTTATGGAGCTACCTCCAGTTGAAATTAAATCCTCTATCACAACCACTTTTTGTCCTTCACGCACCTCTCCTTCTATCATATTGGTCATTCCATGCCCTTTTGGCTTGGATCTAACATATATAAACGGGAGTCCCATAATATCAGCAATCAACGCTCCCTGGGGTATGCCAGCTGTAGCTACTCCTGCAATGGCTTCCACATCAGAATATCTTTTTTCAATTTCTTCCTTGAATGCCTCTTTGATAACCGAACGCAGCTCCGGATAAGACAAAGTCATCCTATTGTCACAATATATAGGAGAGTTCCAACCTGAACTCCATTGAAAAGGGTCCTGAGGTCTGAGCTTGATTGCTTCTATTCTTAGGAGTTCGGATGCAATATGATTCTTAATATTCATGGTTTAGATTGGTAAATCATTTGGGGGGCTAAATTACTAATATTTTCTTCTCATAGACAGAAAAATATTTTATACATTAGCCAAGTAGATTTGTAATTACCACAACCCAATTTTTCAACCCAAAACCAAGCCCATAGAAAATTCTAAAGATAGACGTTGCAAACAACTACCACTTACCGAGGCTATCTGAAAGAAAATAAATTCATTTTGGGAAACAATCAGGATGAGAATATACATCAACGATATTCCGGTTAAAATCACCGATAAGAAGCACACTCGGAAGTCCTACAATATCGAATTATCTGATCAGAATGAAGAAATATCAATAAACAAACTCAAAGGCAGGGTTCTGATCAGGAACAAGAATAAAGAGGCGATTGATAATCTTTTGAAAATCATGACCAAAAAGCGTCATGAGAAAATTAAGAAGATTCTCATTGAAGTAAACAACAAAGAAAAAAGCGTTGAATACCTCAAATCAAAATTTGATATAGTCGAAGCTGGCGGAGGAATTGTCGGAAAGGATCACAAAATATTGATGATATTCCGCAAAGGAAAGTGGGATCTGCCCAAAGGAAAACTTGAAATTGGTGAAACAAAAAAGGAAGGATCAATCCGCGAAGTGGAAGAAGAAACCGGGGTTAAGGTTAAACTTCATGGAAAAATCGGAGCAACATGGCATACCTACTTAAGGAACAATAAATATGTTTTAAAACGAACTTATTGGTATGCAATGGACTGCAAAGACGATTCTAAAATAAAACCACAAAAATCAGAAGGAATAGAAGAGGTAAGGTGGATGAACAAAAGTGAAGTAGAAATAGCTATGACCAATACCTATGCAACGATCGAACACGTGATCATTAGCTACTTTGACAATTTAGAACTGCAGAAAAAGAGGATAAAAATTAAGCCGGTACAAAAAGTATATGGTTTTAAATAGTTGATTAAGTTGAAATGATAGATAATCCGAATAACCCGTGGCATGCCGTTGAGATAGGAGAAAACGCCCCTGATGTAGTCAATGGAATTATTGAGATACCTACAGCCACAAGAGCCAAGTATGAACTGGACAAACAAAGCGGGCTCCTCAAAATGGACAGGGTGTTGTACTCATCTATCTATTACCCAGCCAACTATGGATTTATTCCTCGAACCTATTGCGATGATGGGGATCCACTGGATATAATGGTTTTATCCCAAATTACCATTGTACCGCTTTGCATTGTTCCTGCCAGGGTGATAGGTGTCATGCGGATGTTGGATCAAGGCGAGCATGATGATAAAATAATAGCTGTTGCTCAAAATGACATGAGCGTTAACCACATCACGGACATTTCTGAATTGCCCAAACACTTCGTGAAAGAACTTCGAAACTTCTTTGAAGACTATAAGAAACTAGAGAAAAAGACGGTGGAGGTTAAAGACTTTCTGGATGCTGATATTGCCCAATTGATCGTAAAGCAAGCAGTTACTGATTACAAAGAACTCACTCAAAGCAGTTAAAAATTGACTTGCCTATTGCGGGGAATAAATACTCATGATGTAGAAGTTTTGATCTACCGTCACGTTTGAATTCCCGGATATAGAAATCTGTTGCCAATCTGTGTTTGGTCCAAGCCATAAAGGATTCGCCCCAACAAATACCCTCAATGGCATGTCAAATGAGGAGTTGCAATTAGTCCAACGATATAAAAGCACATCATCCTTCTTATAGTATTCAAAAACAGGTAGCTCCGCACTCCTCAGGTATTGATCAAAAAATCCTGAAAGATCAGTTCTCACTTGCTCAGATATGTAATCTTCAACTTGTGCAGTACTCACAACCTGATGAAAGAAATCCTTATTCAAACCTCTTAGAACATTTCTCCACAAAGTATCATTATCAACCAATTGTCTCAAAGTATGTAACATGTTTGCCCCTTTGGAATACATATCCTTTGAGCCTAAGGCATTCACACCATATGGGCCGATGATTGGCCCATCATTTTTTATCCCATCCCTTAAACCTAAAACATATTCACTTCCAGCTTGCTTTCCATAATGATATTCCACAAATAGGCCTTCCGAGTAACAAGTAAAAGCTTCATGAATCCACAAGTCACCTTCATCAGTATAGGTTATGTTGTTTCCAAACCACTCATGACCACTTTCATGGACAATGATGTAATCAAACTTCATCCCCCAGCCTGTTCCTGACAAGTCCATACCACGGTAACCGTTTTTGAATTCATTGCCGTAGGTGACGGAACTTTGGTGCTCCATACCCAAATATGGCGCCTCCACCAGTTTATAACTATCCTCATAAAAAGGATAGGGACCGAACCAATGCTCCATGGCTTGTAGCGTAGGTATAGTTTGCTTGAATTGTTTTTTGGCCTTACCCAGATTATGCTTCAATACCCAGTAATCCATATCCAGTGTTCCACCCTCCCCTTGATATGTCTCCGAAAAATTCACATAGTTCCCTATGTTGATATTTACTCCATAGTTATTGATGGGATTGGTGACAGACCAGTGATATGTTTGTTTGTGGTTTTCTTCTTCTGTTTTGAGTAGCCTTCCGTTGGAAACTACTGTTAGCTCCTCGGGAACAGTGACAGAAACTTTCATACTATCAGGCTCATCATAAGCGTGATCTTTGCACGGCCACCATGTACTGGCACCAATGCCCTGACAGGCCGTCGCAACCCAGGGTTTTCCTTTTTTATCCAGCTTCCATGCAACACCACCATCCCAGGGAGGATTAACAGCTTCAGTTGGGTTGCCAGAGAAATAAACATCTATTCTGTTAACTTCTTCGATGTTTTGTTCCTTTATAAGTTGGACAAAATATGCAATTCCATCTCTTTCAAGCTTAAGACGCCTACCTCCCTCTACAACACTATCTATCACCATGGGCGATTGCATATCTAGCTGTAATATCTGCTGAGGGGAAAGTACTTTGTATTCAATCCTATTCTTTCCAGAGAGGTATTTATTGTCAATATCCACATCAATTTCAAGGTGATAATAGCTCAAATCCCACCACTCACGCTCCGGTGTGATTGAGCCCCTTAAGGTATCTACCCTTGTAAATTGAGCGCAGGAATAATCTGCAGTTGAGATGTATAGCACCAAAACGCTAAAGACTAATCGTATGTATGAATTTAACTTCATCAGGAATTAAGAGGCTTTTTTCGATTCAATATACGCTATCAAATCTTCCAACTTTGGTGCCATAAACCATCTAAAACTATCATCTCTTTTAAACCAGGTCATCTGGCGCTTGGCGTACCTTCTGGAATTTCTTTTAAGTAAACGGATGGCTTCATCTTTGTCATATTCACCGTTCATATATCCATATATTTCTCTATATCCGACGGTCTGCAAGGCATTCAGGTTTTTATGAGGATAAAATTGTTCCGCTTCTTCGAAAAGCCCCTTCTCAATCATTTGATCCATTCTGAGGTCAATCATAGAATACAATTCTTCTCTCTCTCTTTCCAGTCCTATTTTCAATACTTCATAAGGCTTTTCAACCGGTTTCTTCGCATTTCGGAAGTCAGAGTAAGGCAGACCTGTGACTTCAATTACTTCCAAGGCCCTAACAACTCTCTGCTTGTTCTTCTTGTCAACTAATTCAAAGTAATTTTTATCAAGTTGGCTCAAGCGTTCCAAAAGCTCATCCGATCCTCCCTGCTCCCATTTAATATTGAGTCGGTTCCTAACATCCTCAGGAACATCAGGCATATCATCCAGTCCATCACAAACAGCTTTGATGTACATTCCAGAACCGCCAGTCATTATAACATGGTCATGAGTTTCAAATAAGCCCTCCAACAGCTCATCAACTTCCTCTGCGAATTTCCCGGCATTATACTCATCATGAATAGATAAGTTATTGATCATGTGGTGAGGTACTTCCGCTAGCTCATCATCTGAAGGTTTGGCCGTTCCTATATTCAATTCCCGAAAGAACTGGCGCGAGTCTGCAGAAATGATTTCAGTATTTAGCCGCTTTGCCAGTTTAATAGATAAGGAAGTCTTCCCTACGGCGGTAGGCCCTGCAACAATAATAAGACATTTACGATTACTGCTCATGAAACTCGTTTGACTATCGCAAATTTAGAGGGGAATGCCTTATCACCCTATTCCTTCTGAAAAAGTTATGTGAGTTTCGGAAACATCGGTAACTTTCTATGTCTCACACCAGTTGCGGCATATAAGGCATTAGCCAGGGCTGGTGCGACAGGAGGAATAGGTGCCTCCCCTATGCCAGTGGGTTTTTCAGTGCTATCGATGAGATGCACGTAGATATCCCTGGGGGTGTCTTTCATGCTTGCCACCCGATAGTTATCGAAATTGCTTTGCTGAACCTTGCCTTCTTCAAAAGTTATAGCACTCTTGAGAGCCAAACTCAATGCAAAAACTGCACCCCCTTCAAATTGTGAGGTCACACTATTGGGATTCACGATCATGCCGCAATCGACTGCATAATGTAATTCCGGAATGCTCAACAAATTCCCAGATTCATCCACTTCAACCTCAATGACACAAGCAACATAACTTAGTGAACATCTGTGGGCACAGAACCCTTGTGCCCTTCCTTTGGGTAGAGACTTGCCCCAGTTTGATTTCTTAGCGACTTCCTCGATAACATTCCTAAACTGGCTTGTATCCCAGGGATAGTCTTCAATCTTTGTATTGTAGTTTTTGAAATTATCTCCAAATAGGGAACCATCGATATGGCGGTCTGGCCCAAGCAATTCCAGGGCATTCTGGATTGGATCCATTCTGCGAGCGTAGGCCAATTCGTCCATCACGCTCCCAATGGCAAATGCATGCTGTACATTACTTACAGACCTAAACCACCCAACTCTTGTCTTTGCAGGAGCATCGCCAGTTTCAATCCTGATATTTTTGATATCAAAGGGAAAATCGACAAGTCCCTTGTTCATCTCATTTTTACCGGGCTGTATATTCTTGGCATTCGAAGTACCTCCTATAGGCGGGAACATTGATTTCTGATTCCAGGCAACTACATTCCTCTTATCATCAAGTCCTACTTTTATTTGCTGTACTGAACAAGCGTGATAAAAATCGTGCTGTATATCATCTTCTCTTGTCCACATCAACTTGACCGGTCCTCCTATTTCTTTGGATATTATGGCGGCTTCTACTCCATAGTCAGGTTTAGACTTGCGGCCAAATCCACCACCAAGCAAGGTGATATTCACGATTACACCCTTCTCCTCTAAACCAAGAGACTTGGCAACCGCTCGCCTAACCCATTGAGGGTTTTGGGTTGGTAGCCACAGCTCACATTTCTTTCCCTGAGCATGTGCAAGGGCGCATGGTGGCTCCATAGGAGCATGTGACAAATGCTGCAACGTATATATACTATCTACTATAGACTTTGCATTTTTGAAGCCATCAGCAACATCTCCATTTTCCCTTCTGACGGTTTTGGCATTTTCTAATGATTTCTCTAGCCCTTCTATATACTCAATAGAAGAATAATCGGCATTTGGACCGTAATCCCATTCTACTTCCAGTGCCTCTCTTCCTTTCAAAGCTGCCCAGGTATTATCAGCCACCACGACTATTCCTCCAAGGGGTTTATCAAAGCCAGTGGGAAAACCAGGTGAATCAATTTTAAAAACTTTAATAACACCATTGATTGCTAATGACTTATAGGCATTGAACGTGATAATTTTCCCTCCTGCAACCGGGCACCTCTTTATTACAGCCACTCTAGTATCTGGCAAAGAGGTATCTAAACCAAAATTGGCCTTGCCTTGTACAATATCTATTAAGTCGGTGATCGGGAACTCCTTGCCTATAAGGGTAAACTCCGAATCGTCTTTAAGGACAATCTCGTCATCGGCTGGAATTGCAAGATTAGAAGCAGTTTCTACTAATTGACCAAACTCAAGCTTTTTCCCGGACGGTGGATGAATAACCTGATGGTTTGTAGCCTTACACTCATTGGGTGCTACCTGCCACTGCTGCGCTGCGGCTCTTTCCAGCATTAACCTGGCTGTCGCACCTACACGGCGCATAGGCATATAAAACATGCGCATCGAAAAGGATGCATCTGTATTTTGATTTCCAAAGGTCTCTTTATCCCCAATAGCCTGTTGAATTGTTACTTTACTCCAGTCAGCTTTCAACTCATCTGCAATAACAGCAGGCAAGCTTGTGCGTATGCCCGTGCCCATTTCGGATCTGTGTGCAATAATGACAACATCACCATTGGAATTAATGGATAAAAAGGCATTTGGAGTAAACCTTATTGAATTGCTTTTATCCGTATCTGAAAAATCAGAACAGGATATTTGAGTTCCTAGAACTAATCCGGCCGACCCAATAATTCCTGTTTTGAGGAATGATCTTCTACCGACCTTTACAATTGGATCCTTTTCACTCAAGACGGATATTATCTAGAACTATGGCTAAGAAACTAAAAGCTGAAACAACTAGACCATCATTGGTAAATTCTTAAACCGTTTCCCTGAAGCTGCATAAATGGCATTTGCCAATGCAGGCGCAATCGGTGGCACTGGTGGTTCACCAACACCTGTCGGTTTCTCATCACTGTCAATCAAATGCACATAGATGTTTTTAGGTGCGTCGTTCATTCTCGCGACTGAGTAGTTGTCAAAGTTGCTTTGCTCAACTCTACCGTCCTTAAAAGTAATGGCTCCTTTTAACGCACCACTAAGTGCAAAGATGGCCCCTCCTTCAAATTGTGAGATCACCCTATCTCTGTTTACAGCAAGACCACAGTCCACAGCAAAATGAATTTCTGGTATGCTCAGAACTTTTCCATTTTCGTCAGTTTCCACTTCAACAACACTAGCTACATAGGTAAGAAAGCTCCGATGTGCACAAAATCCCTGGCCTCTGCCAGCAGGTAAACTTTTTCCCCAATTTGACTTTTCTTTTACGGTATTAATTACTTTGCTGAATCGTCCTGTATCCCATGGGTAGTCGTCATATTCTGTATTGTAATTAGCAAACTCTTTTCCAAATTGACTTTTTTCAATTTTCCTGTCTTCACCCAATAAGTTCAAAACGTTTTCAACCGGGTCCAAACCCCTTGCCTCAGCTACCTCATCCAGCATACTCCCTATAGCAAAGGCGTGCTGGATATTACATACCGATCTCAACCAGCCAATCCGGGTCCTTGTTGGTGATTCAGCGGTCTCTACACATATATTGGGAATATTGTAAGGGAAATCAATTGCCCCAAGGCTTAGTTCAAAACCTATAGGCTCTTTCACTGCCGCCATAGCCGTCCCAACAAGGGATGGGTATAAAGACTTTTGATTCCAAGCCGTTACCTCATTATTCGAATCAATTCCTACTTTTATTCTTTGCACGGCACAAGAATGCAAGAGATCATGCTGAATATCGTCTTCTCTTGTCCACACTATTTTTATAGGTGCACCATACTCCTTAGATATTTTCGCTGCTTCTACTGAAAAGTCTGCCTTTGATTTTCTGCCAAAACCTCCACCCAACAATGTTACATTTACAATCACATCTTTCGGCTCTATTCCCAGGGCAGCAGCCACATTATTCATCACTTCCTTAGGATTTTGAGTTGGAACCCAAAGCTCACACTTTCCTTCCTGTGCGTGTGCCACACCACATGGCGGCTCCATAGGAGCGTGCGACAGGTGTTGAAGTACATAAGTACTATCCAAAACCTTATTGGCTGATTTAAGTGCGGGTTTTATCTCACCATTTTCCCTTCGAACATTATTATCTGACTTAGTTTTTTCCACCAAATCCGCCAAATAATCATCTGTATTGTAGTCCGCATTATCACCATAATCCCACTCTACTTCAAGAGCCTCTCTACCTTTGATTGCAGCCCAGGTATTTTCTGCCACAACAGCTACCCCACCAAGGGCACTATGATGTCCCGCAGGAAACCCAGGCGATTCTAAAACAAATACTTTTAAAACTCCGGCCACCTTCATGGATGCCTCTGCATTGAAGGAAACTACCTTTCCTGTTACCACAGGACACCTTTTGATTACAGCTACTTTAGTTCCATCAATCTGAGTATCGAGACCAAATTTCCCCTGACCTCTAACGATATCTTTTAAATCAGTGATTGGAGTATCTTTTCCAATACGAGTGAAATCCTTACTATCCTTGAGTTTAATGTCCTCTTCTTTTGGGACTTCAAGTTTTGAAGCCGCATCAGCTAATTGACCGAAATCATACTTCTTCCCAGAAGATTTGTTAACTACATAATTGTTTTTTGCTTCACATTCACTCACATCCACTTGCCACATGTTAGCAGCCGCTTGCTCCAACATCATTCTTGCTGCTGCTCCTGCCCTACGCATAGGCATATAAAACATGCGTATAGAATACGATCCATCAGTATTTTGATCACCATAAGTGTCTTCATCCCCGATGGCCTGCTGTATGGACACCATATTCCAATCAGCTTCCAATTCATCAGCAACTACGGCTGGCAAACTAGTTCTGATTCCGGTTCCCATTTCTGAGCGATGAGTGACAATGGTGATTTCACCCTTTTCATTGATTGTCAGCCAGACGTTGGGGGTAAAGGTAGCTTTCGCCCTCGGCTCTTCACCAAAGAATGTAGTACATGAAATTTGAGTTCCCAGAATTAAACCTGTAGAACCGATCGCTCCCGTTTTCAAAAAAGTCCTTCTATCGACTTTTACAATTGGCTTTTTGTTTTCGACTATTTTCATGACACACCTCCTTTTTCTGCGGCTACCTTGATCGCCTTGTGAATTCTATTATAAGTGCCACACCTACAGATGTTTCCGTTCATTGCATCTCTAATTTCTCCATCCGAAGGTTTTGGGTTTTCGCTTAGAAAAGCCGCAGCATTCATTATTTGTCCAGATTGGCAATAGCCGCACTGAGGCACATTTTCTTGCACCCAGGCTTGCTGAACAGCATGAGTACCATCTTCAGAAAGTCCTTCTATAGTGGTAATATTCCTGTTCTGAATTTCAGCGATAGTAATGGAACATGAGCGGATGGCATTTCCATCTAAATGCACAGTACAAGCGCCACAATGGCCTTTACCGCAACCAAATTTAGTTCCTGTTAGTTGAAGGACATCACGCAACACCCAGAGTACGGGCATGTCTCCTTCTACGTTATCAATGGTCTTTTTCTTGCCATTGAGAGTAATTTCATAATTAGGCATGTTTCATTGGATTTATAGTAGTCTAGTAAACTTACTAAAAATCCTTCTGAATACGATTTGAAATGAAGATAATCTACACTTGCTCAGAAAATGGCTGATCATAAAACCTCTTGCCTGTCGCCTTATACAGGGCATTGGCTAAAGCTCCAATGATTGGCGGCAATGAAGGTTCCCCAAGACCAGTCGGATCAATATCATTTTCAACGAAAAACGATTCGATCTCAATCGGAGACTCACTGTGTTTGATTAGCTTATAAGAACCAAAGTTATCCTTTTGAGGTACTCCTTTAACAAAATCGATTTTGCCATACATTGCAGTACCTATCCCATCTACAATACCTCCCTCAACCTGATTCAGCGCACCTTCCATATTCACTACAATGCCACAATCCACAACGCACCATACTTTTTGTACCACTGGCAGGTCATCTTTTTTAACAATATCCACCACCTGGGCTACATAAGAATTGTGACAATAATAGGCTGAAACACCGCGGTAAACTCCTGGCATCTCCTTGCCCCAATTGGCCTTTTCCTTAATTAATTTCAAAACCCCAGCATAGCGTTTTGGGTCATAGTCATTCTTTTTGCCCACGGAACCAGCAATAGCTTTATCAAAAAGTTCTATACGAAAATCAATTGGATCTTTACCTGATGCCTCTGCCACTTCATCCAGAAATGCATTTTCAATTCCTGCCGTAAAGTTGGATCTTGGTGCTCTCCAAGCGCCGGTTGAAATGTTAGTTTTAATACCAATTTTTTCTGCCCTATAATTTTCAACTGTCCCTGCCGGATAACGGTTTTCAAACAAAGGACTACCTGGCAATCCAGCTCCCTTGGCTTCAAAAGCTATGAGATTGTTTTCTGAATCCAATCCTGCTTTGTACTTCACTCTATATGCAGGACGATATGTTCCCTGCGTCATATCATCTTCACGAGTGTATATAAGCTTAATAGGTGTTTTCGTTTGTTTAGAAATTGCTGCAGCCTCTAGACCAAAGTGACCATATAACCTTCTACCAAAACCTCCGCCCATACGAGTCAATGAAACCTTCACCTTATCTTCAGGTAGTTCTAACAATCCTGCAGCCATTGTTCTTAAGCTTTCTGGTGTCTGTATCGGACCAATTAGATCCGCACTATCTGCTTTTACATCGGCAAAAAAATTCATAGGCTCTAAAGGATTATGGGGTACGAATGGAGCACTATAAATACTTTCTACTACTTTGGCAGCCTTGGACATAGCATCTGCAACATCTCCATCTTCTCTAGCCACTTTACCACTTCCCGAGTCTATCGCTTCCTTCAGCTTCATCTCATGATCCGTACTACTCTCTAATTCAGTATCCTCAGCCCATTCTATTTTTAATGCTTTTTTAGCTTTCAAAACCTGCCATGTGGATTTACCTACAACAGCTACCAGGTCAGGAAATGCATTGTTGTTTAACTTCCTTCCTGTTTTTGGTGTAGAATTAATAGTAAAAACATCCGTTATGCCAGGCATACTTTTGGCAGCAGTGTCATCTACAGAAACTGGCTTCATGCCAAATGCAGGAGGATGAACTATCATCGCTATTTGCATACCGTCCATTTTATAATCCAGGCCAAACAGTGGTTCCCCTTTAGCTATTTTTTCTCCGTCTACGTTTTTAACTCTGGTCCTCATGAGCTTAAAATCACTGACCTCCTTTAATTCCACTTCTTCTGGCACGTCAATTAATGCCGCTTCAGAGGCCAACTCACCGTAGCTCAAAGATTCGTTGTTTCCTGTGTTGGTTACTTTTCCATCGGAAGTGGACAGTTGACTTATTTTCACTTGCCACCGTTTAGCGGCAGCTTCCATCAGCATCCTTCGACCAGTTGCACCAGCCATTCTCAATCCACCCCAGCTTTTGCGAATTGATTGGCTTCCTCCAGCTACTTGCCTACTGTACTTAATGGTATCCAAGTCAGCTTGCTCAACAGTTACATCCTTCCAGTCTACATCCAATTCCTCAGCTACAATCAATGGCATAGCTGTTTTAATATTCTGGCCAATTTCAGGATTAGGAGAATAAAGGGTAACTGCCCCATTGTCTGCTATTTTTATATACGCATTTATTTCAAACCATTCTTTGGGAACAGATTTGGCATTTGTAGAAGTAGAAGTACATGAAGTTAACCAATTGAATCCTAACAGCATACCTCCACCGCTAGCAGCAGATACTTTGATAAAAGATCGACGATTATATTGTGTTTTTATGAGTGTCATGATGATTTCAGTTATGGGTTGATTAGGATACCTTGGCGGCTGCCGATTTGATTGCGGCCTTTATGCGCACATAAGTACCGCACCTGCAAATGTTGCCATCCATGGCACTTGCAATCTCTTCATCACTCGGATTTGGATTTTCTTTGAGCAGTGCCGCAGCATTCATAATTTGTCCAGCCTGACAATAGCCACATTGTGGTACGTCAGTTTCCACCCAAGCCTGCTGCAATGGATGGTCTCCATTTTCTGATAGCCCTTCAATAGTTGTGACGGAACCTGCACTAACAGCAGAAATCGGATAAGCGCAGGATCTCACGGCCTTACCGTCTATTAGCACAGTACATGCACCACATTGTGCAACCCCACATCCAAATTTGGTACCCACCATATCCAGGTTGTCTCGTAGCACCCACAATAACGGCGTATCGGCATCCACATCGACTTGACGTGACTTGCCATTCACATTGATCTCATAAGAAGGCATAGAAAATTATTTTGTTCAGGTTAACAAATATAACCAATCCAAACTTTTTGACAGCAATACATTTTTACCGTATTGCTAACAATTTTAATCGTAGTACAAAGAGAAATAAGGCTCTACATTTATATGACTAGTATCTTCGGTTGAATATTTCCCCATAAATAAATGCCTTCCTGGCCCCATCAGCATCCTTAAATACATCTTGCACATCATCTGCCAGCTCATGAGTCTTTTCTTTCAAGGCAAAATTTTTGGAGCGTTTATACTCGGGCTTATCTCTTTCGATAGGCTTATGTGGAACAATATCAATTTCCTCATCAGCATGCACCGCCTCGATATTCTCCATTTCAGAAGGTAACGGACGTGGCTCACGAGAATAGGTTTCAATTGGAGTTGGCTCTCGTTTAGGTATTGGGTCGGGTGTTACTAGTTCTGGAACAGGCTCTGGCTCACGTTTCTGAGAAGATTGTTCTGATAGCTCTCTAAGGATTTCCTCAATAGAAGATGGTGTTTTTTGCTCTGGTGCAGCAGTTTCGAATTCCTGATCTGGCCCAGTGTCCGAAGGTCTTTGTTGTGGTTTGTCTTGTGGCTTTTTTTTCTTTAAAAACTTAGATAAAAAATATATCGCACCAAGGATGAGGTACCACCACAATTTAGAGTCTTCCATGATCCAAATTTAAATAATAATTCTAAATTTGTTGGCTTTCACAAAATCACAATTTTAGTACATGCAGCTGACCAGGTTAGAGATCAAGGGGTTCAAAAGTTTCGGGGATAAGGTCACTATAAATTTTGATGAGGGCATTACTGGAATTGTTGGTCCCAATGGCTGTGGAAAGTCTAATGTAGTGGATTCAATCCGTTGGGTGCTGGGAGAGCAAAAGATAAAATCTCTCCGTTCTGAAAAGATGGAGAACATCATTTTCAACGGAACAAAAAACAGAAAGCCCACACAACTGGCTGAGGTTTCTCTTTCTTTTAACAATACCAAAAACCTACTGCCCACCGAGTATTCAAATGTTACCATTACAAGAAGGTATTACCGATCTGGAGAGAGTGAATATCAGCTAAACGGAGTAACGTGCAGACTCAAAGACATCACAAATTTATTCCTTGATACCGGTATAGCATCCAACAGCTACGCCATCATTGAGTTAGGTATGGTTGACAATATCCTAAATGATAAAGACAACAGTCGAAGGGGTTTGTTTGAAGAGGCGGCTGGTATATCCAAGTTTAAAATCAGAAAGAAAGAAACACTTAGAAAACTGGACGATACAGATGCTGATCTGGACCGTGTGGATGACCTGCTTTTTGAAATTGATAAAAACTTAAAATCATTAGAAAAGCAAGCAAGACAAGCACAGCGGTTCTACCAAATTAAAGAAGATTATAAAGTCTACAGTGTCGAACTGGCGAAGAAGACTGTCCAACAACAGAAGGACAAGTTCAATAGTCTGAACAAACAATCGGATGAAGCCAATGATAAAAAAATCAGCCTCAACAAAAAGCTGGCTGAAAAAGAAGCGGAGGTAGAAAAATCAAAAGCAGATCTTGTTCGAAAAGAAAAGACGCTAGCCACCAGGCAGAAAACGCTCAATGAACATGTAAACAAAATCAGGCAATACGAAAGTGACAAGAAAATCAAGAACGAGCGCCTAAGGTTCTTGAATGATCGTAGTGATAACCTGAAGGAAATTATTGAGCAAGATAGAAAAAGTAGTGAACGCGCCTCATTTTCTATCAGCAGTCTTGGGAAGGAAAAAATCACTTCAGAAAAGATATTGGCAGAAGTAGTTACAAAAGTCAACGTTCTGCAGAAAGACTATGAGGACGAAAAGACAAAGACAGCAAACATGCGTTCTCAGGCTGAGGAGATGAACAACAAGCTTACTGCTCAAAAAGAATCTGCCTACCAGCTTACAAAATCGTTAGAACTAAAAGCCTTTCAACTTAGCGCCCTGAAACAAGAGCTTGAAAAGGCATCATCCGATAGTACAGAACAATCGGAAAGCATTCAATCTTTCGAACAGCGCCTGAAAGAGATTGAAAAACTAAAAAAGGAAAAGCAAGAAGAATTTGACTACCTAAAGTCCAAAGACGAAGAACTGAAAAACAGGATATCTTCTTTGGAAAAAACCATTGAAGTTATCCGAGAGGAGCATTCGCAGGTCAACAGAAAGCTGGATGCCTCTCAAAACGAATACAACCTGACAAAATCTCTGGTGGATAATCTTGAAGGGTTTCCAGAGGCAATCAAATTCTTAAAGAAAGACAAAACCTGGAGCAAAGATGCCCCCCTCCTTTCGGATATTCTGACTTGTCCCGAAGAGTATCGCATCACTGTCGAGAACTACCTCGAGCCTTTCATGAACTACTATATTGTAGACACTGAGGCAGAAGCCTACAAAGCAATCAATTTACTAAGTGATGCCGCTCGTGGTAAGGCTCACTTTTTTATTCTAGACAGGTTTGAGAAATTTAAGTCCTCACCGACAGAGTTTATAGAAAGTGCTGTGCCCGCTACAGAGGTGATGGAATTTGAGGCTAAATACAAAAAGCTTATCTCCTTCATTCTTGACAATGTATACATTACAGACAACCAACATCCTACTGATGAGGAAAGTAAGAATTGTATATTAATTACCAAGAATGGCACAGTAATCAATCGGCCATTCAGCATATCCGGTGGTTCAGTAGGACTTTTCGAAGGAAAGAAAATTGGCAGGGCAAAGAATCTGGAAAAGCTTGCCTCCACCATTAAAAAGCTTAAGGCCAAGTTGAGTGAAGTGAATGCCAATCTTGAAGAAAAAACAGCAGACCTCAACAGACAAAAGAAAAGCACTTTCGAGGAACAATTCGAAAAAGTACAAAGTGAACTACAAAGGGTAAGTGAAGAATACGTTTCATTCAAAACTAAACAAGAGCAGTTTAGTGATATGCTATCTATCAATGTGAACAAAAAGGAAGACATCCTTGAGAAGATTGGTGCTTTAGAGGAAGAGTTGTCTGATCTTCATCCTAAGGAACTGGAAGGACAAAAAGCATTGGAAAGCCTGGAGGCAGAATACGCTACTCTTCGCGAGGAAGTTGCGGCATTCAACGAACTGTTAACACAAAAGTCAACAGCTTTCAACCAGGAAAATATCATCTTTCATCAGCAACAAAATAAGGTAGCCAGCATTGCACAGGAAATCTCGTTTAAGCAAACTAACCTTGAAGCATCGAAGGAACGGATAGAAAAGAACCAGTCGGAATTAAAAATTACTGATGAAGAGATAAAACAATTGGTTTCTAAATCTGAATCGAGTGATGAAGAACTCATCACAATGTATGATGAAAAGGAAACCATCGAGAAAGGCGTGAATGAAGCCGAAAGAGAATACTATGCCGGTCGTGAATTGATAGAAAAGGCTGAGAAGGCTTCTCGCGAAATCCAGCAGGAAAGAGAGGCCACAGACATGGCCATCATGGAGTTGCAAAACAACCTGAATGAAACCAAGCTGCAACTCAGCTCTGTCAAGGAAAGGTTGTCGGTTGAATTTAGTGTGGATATTGATTCATTGCTAGACGAAGATGAAGAAGAGACAGATGACAAGACGATTAAAGAAGCCCGCAGCATGACCGAAGAGGATCTTCGTCAGAAAGTGGATAAGCTAAAAGACCGCATGGAAAACATGGGCCCGATCAATCCTATGGCGATGGAAGCCTATGAGGAAATCAAAGAAAGGCATGATTTCATAACCACCCAGAAAGAAGATCTTATCAAGGCAAAAGAGTCTTTGCTTTCTACCATTGATGAAATTGACTTGGTGGCAAGGGAAACATTTATGGATGCATTTGAGAAGATCAAGGCAAACTTTATTGAAGTTTTCAGATCACTTTTCACAGATGAAGATCAGTGCGACCTAAAACTTACCAACCCTGAATCACCGCTCGATTCCAGCATAGATATTATTGCACGACCGAAAGGAAAAAGACCTTTAACTATCAATCAGCTGTCTGGTGGAGAAAAGACATTAACTGCTACGGCGCTACTGTTTGCCATCTATCTTTTAAAACCGGCCCCATTCTGTATTTTTGATGAGGTAGATGCCCCATTGGATGATGCCAATATTGATAAATTCAATAACATCATCAGAAACTTCTCAGGTGACTCACAATTCATCATTGTAACACACAATAAACGAACAATGGCTGCCACTGATATCATTTACGGGATAACGATGGTGGAACAAGGCGTGTCACGTGTAGTTCCGGTGGACTTGAAAGAGTTGGCCTAGCGCGCACCTTTCATTGCTAAGGTTTTATCATATTTGGTCAACCTATCATTTGATCCTATGTCTTCATGAATGCATTTAAGAATATAGGCCCTGCCACATTGGTAACTGCAGCCTTTATTGGGCCGGGAACTGTAACTCTTTGCACCATCGCCGGTGTTGGTTTTGGCCATTCACTGCTATGGGCATTGTTGTTTTCAGTATTTGCCACAATTTCATTACAAGAAATGTCGGCGCGGATAGGGCTCATCACGGGTAAGGGATTGGCAGAAGTAATAACACAAAACTCTATGAAGCCATACATTCGATACCTCTCAGTAAGTCTGATACTTACAGCTATCATAGCTGGAAACCTTGCTTATGAAGCTGGAAATATATCAGGTGCCGGAATAGGTCTCCAGCTTTTCGTGAAGCCCGAAAACTTAGAATCTGATGCGGGTACTTTTAAGTGGATCAACCTATTGATTGGATTCATTGCTTTTATCATTCTGTACTTTGGAAATTACAAAACATTGGAAAAGGTTCTTGTTTTCTCTGTACTGATCATGAGCCTCTCCTTTGTTCTTACGGCATTTATAGTATCTCCTTCAATCACTTCAATTATCCAAGGACTTTTTATTCCATCCATTGATTCACAAAACATCCTAACAGTTATTGCCTTAATTGGAACCACCGTTGTACCATACAATCTGTTTTTACATGCCTCCTTGGTAAGCAAGAAATGGGATAGTTCCAATCAGTTGCAACATGTACGAAGAGACACTTATATTTCTATAGGTGTTGGAGGCATAATATCCATGTCAATAATAGTTTGTGCAGCGAGCATGCAAGGAAGGGAAATCGGTAACCTGAACGATCTAGCCGTAGGACTGGAACCACTGTTTGGAACAGCTGCGAAATACATTCTTGCACTTGGTATGATGGCCGCCGGATTATCCTCTTCAATCACGGCTCCATTGGCCGCAGCATTTGTCGCTAAAGAATGTCTGAATTGGTCAGAGGATACCAAATCATTCAAGTTTCGCTGCGTTTGGATTATAATTCTTATCGCTGGGGTATTATTCTCAACCTTAGGTATTCAACCAATCCATGTTATAAAATTTGCACAGGTCATTAATGGCATTCTACTTCCGGTATCAACAGCATTTGTTTTATGGATCATAAACAAAAAGTCGATTATGCATGAATTCATCAATTCAAGGATTCAAAATATGATCGCTTTGATAGTTTTTGGCATAACTTTATTCCTGGGTGTAAAAAGCATTTACGCTGTACTATGAACCATTTAGCATGACTCAAATAGGTCTTAACTGTGATGTAGGTGAAGGTATTGGGAATGATGCCGCCATCATGCCATTCATTCATTCCTGCAACATTGCTTGTGGTGGACATGCAGGGAATGAGCAGATCATGGAGGACACTATCAAGCTGGGAATTGACAACCAGGTGAAAATAGGTGCCCATCCCTCGTATCCAGATAAAGAAAATTTTGGTCGGCAAGTAATGGATCTTCCCCGAGAAGAGCTTATTCAGTCCATTAAAGCTCAAATAGAAAAGCTTAATTCCTTGGCGATAAAACTTGGAGCCAGGCTGAGTCATGTAAAGCCCCATGGCACTTTGTACAATCAGGCTACTAAAGAAGAAAATGAGGCACATTGTATAATAGAGGCAATGTCAAACTTTGAGAAGTTATCATTATATGCACCATATAAATCTGTTATTGCTGAACTGGCTGAACAGGCTGGAATCCATGTAATGTATGAAGCCTTTGCCGACAGACAGTACAATGATGACCTTACATTGGTTAGTCGCACTATTGATGGATCAGTATTGCATGATGAAAATTCGGTAATCGAACATGTACAAAGGGTGATCTCAGATAATAAGATCATCACCCGTTCAGGTAAAACTGTAGATATAAAAGTTGACACCATCTGCGTACATGGTGATAACCCTAAAGCTTTAGAGATAGTCAAATCGATTTATCGTGAATTCTTTCAGGAGTCTTGAAATCCTATAACCTTAAATACCGACCATTTGGAGACAAAGCCATTCTGATAGAGTGGCCGCAAGAAATTAGTGAAGAAATTCTCCATGACATTCTGAGGTTCAAAGCAAAAATCGAAGTAGCTGATATGCCATCTGTTTTGGAGCTAGTTTCGGCTTACGCTTCTATGACCATTTACCTTGTTGATGACTCTCCTATCCTCATCACGATTGATCAGCTTAAGGAATTGTATGAAAATCCTTCTGATATTCAATTGAAGAGCCAAAACTGGAAAATACCGGTTTGCTATGATCCAAAGTTCGGTACGGATATGGAAGACTTATCCAAAGGCCTGAATATGGATGTAGAACAGATAATTGCAATTCACTCTGCTAAAAAATACCTGGTTCATTTCACGGGATTCCTTCCTGGATTCCTTTATCTAGGCGGTCTGGATAACAGACTTCACTATCCTCGAAAGAAAGTTCCAGCACTCAAAATCCCTGGCGGCTCGATAGGCATTGGAGGCAATCAAACAGGAATCTATCCTGTGGAAAGTCCAGGTGGCTGGAATATCATTGGCAAAACACCAGTTGCTTTCTTTGATAACACAAAAGAAACTCCATGCTTCATTTCGCCTGGTGACACCATTCAGTTTCAGCCTATTGATATTGAACAATACATGATAGAGGAGCATAAGTTGGCAAAAGAATCAGTTGGAATAAAACCAATCACCAAATGAGCTATATAGAGGTCATATCCCCTGGGATGTACTCCAGCATTCAGGACTTTGGGAGAATTGGATTCCGGTCTTATGGCGTGCCGTTATCCGGAGCTATGGATCAAACTAGCTTAAAAATTGGTAACAGCCTGCTTGGAAATTCATTTGCAGAAGCAGCCATAGAAATCACTACTATTGGACCAAAACTGCTATTCTATGCTAACACTCAAATTGCCCTTACAGGTGCAGATTTGTCTGCTCAGCTCAATGGAGTTGATATCAAAACCAATGTGTCTTACCCCGTCGTACCTGGTGATCTGTTACAGTTTAGCAAACCGAAATATGGTCGCTTTGCTTACCTATGTATAAAAGAAGGTATCAAAGTGCAGGAACATTTGGGGAGCAAATCGACCTACCCACTGGCGAAACTTGGTCAACCTCTTCTAAGCAAAGGAATGAAAGTATACCTTGATAAAGAAACAACACACCCATCCAAATCAGGGGTTCGTATTAAACCTGATGCAAAGCACTTTGATGAAGGGACAATAAATGCTTTTCCAGGACCCGAATTCGATTTACTTGGGGATAACTTTTTAAATGACAGTTTCGAAATTTCACCAGAAAGCAACCGAATGGGTTTTAGATTCAAAGGATCCAAAGCCCATGCTCATGACACAAGTATTCTAACCTCATCGGTCATGCCTGGCACAGTTCAATTACCACCGTCCGGTGAGCCCATTGTCCTCATGCGTGACTGTCAAACAACCGGAGGATATCCCAGGGTGCTACAGTTGACTGACAGGTCCATTGATATACTTTCACAGAAGGCTCCAGGGAGTAGAATGTATTTCAAGCTTCTACAAACTTAATTCTTTGCTCCCGAGTGTTTATAAATACTCGGAACTGGCAATCTTTAACAGTTTATTTGCTTCTTTTATTCTAATAATTTTATTATCAATCTCAATGAGTTTGTCATCTTTGAATTCTTTTAAAAGTCTTCCAAGGCTTTCTCGGGCTGTTCCAATAATATTGGCTAAATCTTCTCTGGGCAAAAGAATATTGCCGTTTTGTTCTTTGTATTTATCGAACAATACAAGAAGATAAAGTGCCAACCTTTCTCTGAGTGGCTTTTGAGCTAAAACTGTAATAGTATTTACCAAAACCCCAAATTCATGACTCATGTTTTGAATGAGAAGTTGATTTAGGTTGGGTATGATGCTAATAAGTTTGTTAAAATTCGTTTTGCTGATAAATAGGATTTTGCAATCCTCCAGTGCCTCGCAAGAATCCTCATATTGCTCATTGCAAAGCAACGCATGATAGCCAAGCAAGTCTCCAGCCTTGTAAACATAGAAAATTTGATCCTTTCCATCCAGACCAGTTTTATAGATCTTGGCTCTGCCGCTTTCAATCAAAAATGCACCTGTAGGAATACCATTTTCATAGAATATTAATTTGCCTTTTTTGAATAATAGCTCTTCAGTATGGTCAGTAAAGAATTGCCTGTCTTTTGATGAGAGTGAGGAAAGTATTTTATCACTTTCGAAATCGAACTTCTTTATATCTACTTTCATTAGATGTAATTTATGACACCCTAAAATGTAACAATTATCACATTAATTCAATGATCAGGTCCTATTATTCGAAGTAGATGTGTTATTCTTTTGTAACGTGATTCGCAATAAACTGATATTGTTCTCTACATCGCTGCTACTTTTCGTTGCTATGACGCTTGCAGACACCAAGTTCTTCTATTTGGAACAAGAAGAATTGGTAGAAAGTGCTGAGGTGGAGCGTGAAGAGATAAAGGAAGCTAAAGAAGGTCGTGATTGGATCAGAACATTGCTCTCTGGTGGTGCAGACTACTTATCTGTACAAAATACTTTCCTGGCTCAACGAGCTGCTCTAATCTGTACAAGAGAAATAGCTCAGCTTGCCATTGCAATCCTTAGTGCGGATATTCCTCTATTTATCAAGTTCTGCTGCCTTAAAATTCATTTGACGTAAGTCTTATTTTCTTTCCTGAATCCAAAATTGGATTCCAATAATTTCTAATCACCAAATCAGGTGAATTCAATACCTATTTGATAAATGGTTGGTCAAAATATTACCAAACATTAAACAAGAATATTATGATAAAAGAACGTCTAAACGAATCTATAAAAAACATTAAAAGAGATGCACTTGCCGGAACTGTAGCAGGTGTGATGGCTGTGCCATTAACAGTAGGAATTTGTCTCATGTCGGATTATCCCGTAATGACGGGATTGTACACGGTAATATTTGCTGGCATAATCAGCTTTGTTACTTATCTGTTTAAGCCAGGTAACTACACAGGCATGCCGGGTGTGGCTGCTGGCTTAGCTCCTGCACTTGCATTAGGGGTACATACATTTGGAATGGAAAACATGCCATTCGTAATTTTAATTACTGCGGCCTTTCAGGCTATTGTATGGAAGTATCGACTAGAACGGTACATACTTCGGATTGTCCCTCACTATTTGGTTGAAGGGTTACTTGCAGGTGTAGGGTTAAAAATTGCATTAAAATTCGTACCGTTTCTTTATGACATTGAACATGAAACTGACACCTGGCTCAATTTCGAACGGGAAGTAATCATTGCACTAAGTATCGTCTCATTTATATCCTTTGTGCTTCTATATAAATATTATAAGAAGAAGATGCCTGCGCTACCATATTTCGTCATAATGGCTTCTAGTGTTGCGCTGAGTTTCTTGATGCCTTTACCAATGATTTCCATTGACTCTATTCCATTTGAGTTGGCTCTGCCACTACCTCATTTCAGCGGAATGAATCAACAGGAAATACTATTCCTTCTCGCTAAGATGGTTGGATTTGCCATAATGCTAGGCAGTATAGATGTGATTGAACAGGTGATGAGTAATGTCGCCATAGAAAAAATGGATCCTTATCAGCGTAAGGCTGATACCAATAATAGTTTATTTGCGATCTGGATTGCTAATATAGGAGCCACTTTCTTTGGTGGAATGACCAACCTTGATGGTTTAGCAAAAAGTACAACAAATACCGTTGCAGGTGCTGTTACTAAATTATCCAATCTATTTACAGCTCTGGTACTGTTGGTGGTCGTTTTATTCCCAGTGATTCTGACCCATTTACCTGAATACGCATTAGGCATTATTATGGTGTACTCGGGTTGGAAGATGATCGCCAATATTGCTCATGTTCGAACTGAAGGTCGCTATGCACTCATTATGGCTGGAATTTGCGGTTTTCTGGTATTTGAGTTAGGTATTTTTGAGGGGCTATTATTGCTCCTGATTGTTCATGCTGGAATCCAGTTCGTCTTTATGCGAAGAACTGGAAAATCTACCGCGGAAGTCTTTCTGCTTTTTAAAGACTCATTCAAACCAGATACCGATACCGCTAGAATTGAAAGGGAAGATATGATAGCCGAACCATCTGTTCCGGTTTTAGACAAGTGGGTCAAGGCAGTGAATAATCATGACATTAATTTGCTCATGCAG
The DNA here is from genome assembly GCA_049115735.1 of Cyclobacteriaceae bacterium. GTDB lineage: Bacteria > Bacteroidota > Bacteroidia > Cytophagales > Cyclobacteriaceae > CAXBNB01. The sequence continues at coordinate 94,556 of JAGDZP010000015.1, forward strand.
GTATATAGTGATGATGCAATGATGATCCCTGCATTCTCCACTAGGATAAGAACAAATAAAGATCAGATCAAAGACCTCTTTCGTGATCTTTTTGAGAAAAATGACCTAAAGGTTGTTCCTTATCAAGTCAGTACACAAAAGATAGATGGCTTGAAGGTGGATAGTGGACAATATAAAATCAAATGGAAATCTGGCGGATTTGAGGAAAATAATGACCTGCGCTTTTCATTTGTTATTAAAGATGGAAAGATTATCAGTCATCATTCGAGCATAGAACCTGGAGATGATGTGAGTATTTCTCATCCCGAAGCATATGATGCAGATTATGTAGCCTAAATGATGACAGAGATGAAAACGAGAGAATACATCATTGCAATTGTATTGATTATTGGTTCATTCTTGGCAGGGTTTTCTGTCAAGATTGCATTTGGCAATCGATCTGCAAACTTTGAAAAACTAATTCAAGAGAAGCAACTAACGAAGGAGGTACTGCTGGATTCAGCACTTATGCGAATCCAGGCTACTTTCCTTGAAGATAATTCTGTAGCAAGTGTTTATATGCTTAACCAATTGGAGCTAAGACCAAAGGTTGGCTACTTAATGCTCGAAAACCTTAAACGGCATCAGGTTTTGGATGAGGAGTCCTATGCCTCGGCTAAAAGAAAAATGGAGTCTTACGAATTTATTGATTGTTGCTTGTAATTGGTTTTTTTATCATAAAAAAACGATTTTTTGAAACATTAAAACTTTAAAATATGAATACTAAAATAGAAAATATCATTGTCCTTTTGACAATGATGAATTATCCATGGCTGCAGCAGAATATGCAGCAGGACTGGCAAAAAAAGCCGAGTCGAATATTGTATGTGTAAAGTCGTCCTTAAGGGCGAACATTATGAAGTAAGAGATTTCTAAAATTCTAAGCCCAACGAAAAGGAAAGATAATTATTCTTGGTCTTCACCAAATGATCAAAATACTCTACATTATTATATGGAGCGGGTCGCGAAAATGTATTATGCAACATACCTCCGAACCTTTCAAAACGAACTTGAGCCGAAAGGTTAAGCTTTTCACTTATCCCAAAAAGAGCACCCATAGCAGCAAAAAGTCCCAGTTGATTCCTTCTTTCTTGTATAGCTTCCCCAGAAAAGAGTTCAGGAATAATACGATTACCTACCCCTTTACTCCATATATTATAGGCAAAGCCTATCTGAAAAAAGGGTTTAACTCCTCTTTGTTGAAGTGTATACTTTAAAGAAAAAGGGATTTTTACATAAGTCATTTTGAAATCCATAGTATCGTATTCGTATCCCGCACTCTGGCGATTTGCTCCCAATTGAAAACTCAACTTTTCACTCAAAAACGGATCGCTAATATTCACATAAAAGCCTATTAATGGATCAGTACTACTACTAAAATCATTATTAAACCTAGTGAAATAATCACTATGAGGATTGAATGTAGAGCTAGACATTCCTACATAAATGCCCAAAGCAAGGTTAATTTTGGATTCCTTTTTAGCATACACCTCGCAAGAATAATCCGAACAGACCTCATTGTGATAGTCTTGAGCCAGATTAATAAGTGTATTTGGGGTTAAGGCTATGTTCTTTACCTTTTGAATGGTAGCTGGGCTATCTTGAAAAAGCTTATTAAGTACAGCAATGTATTCCTTTTTTCGGGTTTCATATAGTTGGTTTCCTTTTCTGACCTCAATCCTCGTATTCTCGAGCCTTTCAACGTTACCTTCGTCATCTCTAACAAAAAATATACCTTCATTATTATAGGTGAAGTAGAATACATCAACAATACCTTCTATTAACTGTTCAATAAAATAAGTTTTATTTTCTCCATCAATTTGAATATTCATTGAAGCATACAAATTGGCTTCATCAAAGCGAAACATTTGTATATCCTGGGGAGAATATTCTACAACATCAGCTTCAAGAGTTCTTTTGAATTCACATTTATTCAAATTTTTAAAATTTCCTTTATAATTAATAAAACCATGAATGGTCTCTCCAGAATTCTTAACTATGTAACCTTTTCTATAATTGGACTGTGCAAAAGAAATGGTTGACAAAAAAATCAGTAAAATGAAAGGGATAATTTTCGAATTCATGAGCAATTTATAGGTTATTAGATTTAAACAAAATAAAGCCCAAATATAACCTTATAAAAAACTATAGCAACTAGCTCAATCTATATTAGGAGGAAAACATTTTCAACGAAACAAATTTTCTAATTGAATTGATTTTTAATGGAAGAAATATCCAACTCATCCCCCATTACTTTTTGCAGTTCAAGCAATTCCTGGAACATCTTTTTTACCCTTTCTTTTTGCGCTGCATCAGCGGAGATATCATTGATCTCCTCAGGGTCATTTTTCAAATCAAACAAAAGCACTTTCTGGATATCAGGATACACCAATAGCTTGTAACCATTCTTTCTAATCATGCGCTGATAGTTGACATAGCAACCGTAGATGGCGTCATAATGCCCAGTCGTATTGCTGCCATCAATGATGTCACTAAAGCTATTGAATTCAACGTAATCAGGCTTTGGGATACCTGCCAGCTCAAGACTTGTGGCCATAATATCCTGAAGATACACATCCTGACCAAGTTTTGCTCCTTTGGGTATGTTAGGTCCCATCACCATCAGCGGAACTCTCATACTATGATCAAAAAGAGTTTGTTTACCAATCAAACCATGTTGACCAACAGCGAGCCCATGGTCAGCTGTGAAGAATATGTAGGTATTGTCAATTCTTCCCGATTGTTCCAAGGCATTTAGTATTTCACCGACCTGTGTATCCAGGTGTGAGATAATTGCATAATACTCCTGAATGTGTTTTTTAACTGCGTATTCCGTTCTTGGATATGGTGCTAATGCTTCGTCTCTTAAACTACCACTATTGCCTATATCATCCTTCCACGGATACTCTGGCAAAAAGCTATCCGGCACCTCGATATTTTCCAGTGGATACATGTCTATATACTCTTGAGGTGCTTGTCGCGGGTCATGTGGAGCGTTGAAAGCCAGGTACATAAAAAATGGATTTTCTTTACCCTTAGCCTCATTGATAAAGTCAAGCGCGTCATCCTTCACCACTTCGCTCCAGTGCTTGCCTCCCTGCCAGAATCCTCCAAACGTGCTATCTGTAGGCGACCAACGGTTATCGGATTCGTCAATAGGCCTACCATAGCCTGCCGGCATATATTCATTCCAGTCCTCAATTCTCCCTGACTCTGCCTCCCACTTTTTTATAGCTTTTCCCAATTCTCCCCTTCTATCACCTGGCATTCCTGGTCTTATGTGTCTGGCTTGCTGGAAAATTTCATCCGCTTTGGCCTGTACATGCCACTTGCCAGTCATATATGTATTATAACCAGCGTTGGCCATTAACCTACTCCATGTTTCGCTTATAGCAGCACTATCTTTTTTTACCCAGAGTTGTTCCTTTTTCTTCGCATTCCACACAAATGCCCCAGAATTCATCATAGACCTGGAAGCCACACAAACAGCACCATGCCATCCCCCCATATTGTAAGCATGGGTAAATGTGGTTCCCATATCCACCAACTTATCCATGTTTGGTGTCCTGATTACATCATTACCAAGCGCATGAATGGTTTCATAAGTCTGGTCATCTGTGTAAATAAGCACAATGTTAGGCTTATCGGCTTCTGGTTCTTGTTTCTTGCTATTGCACGACAGTGCCAGAGCACCAAAAACAAGAATAATTAGGTAAACGTTTTGAAAAAGCTTCATAGTGAATTGTTTAGGTAGAGGTTTCCATTTTTTCAAGAGTGCAAATTGTTTTGAACACTAGGATTAAACTACCAAAATTAACACATCATGCGATACATTCTTTGCAATTCGCACTGATGGTTCCAAATGGAGTTTATTCAAAATTGAATTTTTCGAGGTATTCCGAAGGAGTCATATCGGTAATGGCTTTAAACTGCTTATTGAAGTTGCTAATGTTGTTATATCCTGATGCATAGCATACCTGAGCAATATTGTAGTTGTCATCGATAAGCATCTTACAGGCATAACCTATCCTCACCTGATTTAAGAACTGTGAAAAGGTCTTTTTATTCATTCTTTTGAAATAACGACTAAAAGCTGAAGGGTTCATGTTGGCAATAGACGCTACCACCTCTAGGTTGATGTCACTTTTAAAATTTTCATAGATATAACTGTATATTTTGTCAAGCTTAGAGTCCTTCCCTTTTTCGAATGATTCTAGATATCCCACACTAGATATCAGTTCATAATCTTTTATCCTGGATAAATCATTCAAGAGTTTGATTATTTCTGGTATACGTTCAAAATCGTTCTTTTTATATAATGACCTATACTCTGACCTAATATTTTCAATGGATGGCCCATAAAACCTAATGCCTCTGCTTGCCCGATCAAACAGCTGCCTTATGCCGTACATTTCCGGGATTTGAAAAAACTCTTTGCCTAGAAAATCTTCTCTAAAATGCGTCACTAAAGCCTTTGCCCTAATTTTTGGATTCTTCAAAAAAAACTTTTCGTCATTCTGAAACAAGTGTGGCAAGTTTTTACCAATTAAAATAAAATCTCCGCAATCAAAATTGCTTATGCCATCCCCTATGAAAATGGCCCCATTGCTTTCTTCAATAAGACTCATTTCCAGCTCCTCATGATAATGCCACATCTTCAGAAAATATGGATAATCATGAAACTCAAGGTTGAATGACTTGTTTTGTAAAGTAGACTTATCTAGGAGTTTGGCCTTCATAAACTATTCAGCAGTCTTCAAAAATATTCAACTTATATGATAAGCATATCAATAGTGAGAATTTTAGTTCAATCAGTCCAAACATTGATTTGAATTCAATTCTTTATATTGCCCAAATTATTGAGAATTGACATTGACACTTATGCAAAACAGAAGAGAGTTCATCAAAAAAAGTTCCATTGCAGCCATTGCCACCACTGCCTCAACAGGTGTTGCATTTGATGCCCAGGCGACTAAAAGAAGAGTCGTTCCAAAAGGTACTACTATCCTTTTTCAGGGAGATTCTATCACGGATGCAGGCAGAGCAAAAGACCGAAAGAATGCTAACGATCCCAGGGCAATGGGTGGTGGCTATGCTTTTCAAACCTATGCAAGAATTCAGGCAGAAAATCCGTCCTCTAATCTATCAATCTACAACAGAGGCATCAGTGGCAACAAGGTCTTTCAACTAGCAGACAGATGGGAAGAGGATGCATTGTCAATCAACCCTGATGTGCTGAGCATCCTTATCGGTGTGAATGACTTTTGGCACATGGTCAATGGAAAGTATGATGGTACCGTAGAAATATATGAAAATGACTTTAGAAAACTTCTAAACAGAACTAAGAAGGAATTACCCAATATCAAATTTATGATCTGTGAACCTTTCGTGGTTTGGGGTGGTAAGGCCATAACCGAACGTTGGGAAAAGGAATTTCCGGACTACCAAAAAGCTGCGAGGAAAATTGCGGATGAATTTGATGCTACCTTCGTCCCATTTCAAAATGTATTTGATGAAGCACTAAAAAAAGCTCCGGCATCTATATGGTGTCCGGATGGTGTTCATCCTTCGCCTGCAGGAGCTTATTTGATGGCTGATGCCTGGATCGCGGAGTTTAATAAGCTATACGCAAATTAGATTTAATTCAGAGTCATTATTCCTTACTGTATATTTCAAACTGTTCTGCGATATTAGCCTCGTTCTGATCACCTGTATGAACCAGCACCCTGTACCTTAATTTGATGGTTTGCCCTTTTTTCAGAACGGTATTCTTTTCGTTTTCAGGCCAGTACATTGGCGTTGGAGAGAAGAAGCCATAGTCCCTTGTGAACCAGGGTGCTGGAAACCATTCATTGGATGGATGTTGTAGTATCGCCATACCTTCGATCTTTCCCATTCTTTTCCCATTATAATCCATCCAGGCAGAGCGCTTACCAAAAGTACCTTTCTCCCCAGTATCACCTTCAGCATTCACCATGGTGCCTCCATTGGTCACAGCCAAATCCGGATCCATTCTACCGCTAAACAGGGAATGGTTGGTTTTGTTGATGGTCACATCCATTAGCATCTCCATTGTCACATCGAAATCTATTTGATACAAACCCTCTGAAGGCGAAGTAACCGTAATCGTTCTAAAATCCTTTATGGGAGCCATAGCACCTGGCCGCTTCCAGATATTCTCATTTTCAATGACAACCTTGTCTTCCCCACTTTCAATAATATCAGCTCTCAAAGGAACAATTTGCCCCCTATCTAAGCCTTCTTGCCAATAATTGCCACCATTCACCTTATCACATCCAAAAAACAGAGAACTGTGGTGCGGATAATTTGCATTACGCATGGACGTGACGCTGGCTTTAGACGGGCCATTGATTGGATAAAAAAACGGATACTTTTCATGCTCGGAGAGCATGTAGCTCGTGAACAAATCTCCACCAATTCTGATGTCTATTCTATTTCCAAACTTTTCTGCAGACACCTTTTTTTGTCCGTTAGCTCCGGCAATGCTCAAGAAAGAAACAAGAATTATGTTAGCAACGATTTTCATATAATTTCAACTTTTTAGTAAGCACAATAATTTTCAGGCTTATTTACAATAAACTTCAATTTTAATAATAGGTTAAAAAAGCAAGACTGTCTCAAAAGGCCCGTAACAGTCATCCTTAACTTGTTTCAGAATCTACAAGACAATTTCTCAGGTATTAAATGAGACAACCACTTGAATCAAAATTACATCTCCTTGCTCTTGATATAGGCTTGAGTAGTGATGTAGTATTTTGCCAACATATTGGGAACTTCCCAATCCGGTAGCTGACCAGCCTCCAAATACTCAAGGAATTTCTCAGTCACCTGTGTGAAGTGTGCCTCATGCCCTTTTTTGTATTTATCAGGAATAGCCACTTTCCACCCTTCACCAGCTTTCTCCATAGTTACCCCTGGGTAAGTTTTGTTAATGGTTTCGATACCTGCTTGAAGTTGAGCTTCAAATTCTTCAGCAGAAGAACCTCCAACGTTTTCAGCATAAAGAATAGGCTTATACTCCTGCTCCTCTCCTTGTCTGATCACAAGATTGGATTTCGTCCCTCTCATAATTGAGTAGTGCGTATCCTTAGCTCCTTCAGGCGCCTGGTAATTCCAGATCACAGATGCCTTGGCATGTATCCCTTTTATTTTATAATTGATCTCTCCATTCGCATATACATGCAATGTAGAGCCATCTTTTACGTCACCTTGTAAATAATCTGGGTATTCACCCAGCCCAGTGACCTTTTGGAATTGCTCTGGTGACAATTTGGTTGGCCATCTTTTAGCTGTTATTACATCCACTTCATTTTCATAGTCAATGATCTGCTCCGGAAAGCATTCCCATTGAATCAAATCAACCAGGTGCGTATTCACATCTACTATTCCCTCTCCTTGCTTGGTTACGTCAAAAAACCAGGCTGGTCTTATGAGTGCCTTGCCGGAAACATACTTAAAAAAGTGGTGTATACTTTCTTTTGTTACCGCAGGATTTTCCAAAGAACCTTCTACTAGCGTCCCGAATACATCCTCATTTTGAGACAGCAGCTTTTGAAGGATGGTTGTGATTTCATAGCGCTCCGTCATAATATCATACAGCAATACATCCTTTTCCTTTGCAATGGCAAAAGCTTCTTTCAGCATATCGAATTTCTCCGGGGAAATCACCATAGGTTTATCTGCCAGCACATTGATTCCAGACGAAACTGCGTCTTTGATATAGTCTGTTTTCTTAGCATTGTTTCCGGAAATCACTACTACATTGCCCGGCTTCTCCGCGATCATTTTTTCAAAGAAATCATCTCCAGTATACACTTTTTCCTCCCAATTAGTTGGATTGTCAGCTCTGGTGTTGAAACCATCGATTCGAGCCAGGTGCTGATCCACATCCGCTCCTTTTGGAGCAAATACATTAACCACCGGATCAATTTCGTTGAGGCTAAACTTCTGTACTAATGCCGCATGAAAATGGCCAGGATCAAGGGTCATGAGTTTTACTTTACCACTTTTGGTTTCAGCTTGCTCTGTGTTTTGCATTTCTTTCTTTTCTTTAGAAGGTTGGCATGACGCAACAATAATCGCGCACACCAGGCACAACAGTTTTGTAATAGTTTTCATAGTAAGTTTAGTATTTAACATAGTTAGTTCCGTAAGGATAACGTTGAGGCCTTCTCAGCATAGAATTGGCTTCATCGTCATTCTTAAATCTTTCCTTGGCAGGATCCCATTCCAGTTTTCTATCAACTTTCATAGCAATATGACTGATCAAGCAAACAGTACACGCTCTATGGCCGATTTCGACAGGGGAAATGGGTTGCTTTCTGGTTTTGATACAATCCAACCAGTCGCCATGTTGCTCGTCGCTCACATACAGTTTAATTTCATTATCCTTAATCAAAGAATCCAGTATCTTGGGATCACTGGCATTGAGGGCCTGAGCACTCTTCTCTTTTGAAACAGGGTCGCTTGCTGAAGCAGTATAGCTACCACGAGATACGAATATCCATCCATCCTCACCTTCATATCTTATGCCATTGGTATAACCGCCGCTGGTGTACATAGTGATGCCATTCTCATATTCAGCTTTTACCATAAAATCCCCATGCACATCCCAAAAGCCTGCCTTTGGAAATTGGGCTACCGCCTCGACAGAGGTAGGGCCAGTATGTTCGGTATCCATACCCCACGCCGCTGAATCGAAATGGTGCTGTCCCCAACCAGTGATCATTCCTGCACCGTATTGCTCCTTCCTCAACCAACCAGGTCTACTGTAGTCATTTTGAGGATGAACACCAGTGATAGTATATGGAACCTCTGGTGTCGAACCTAGCCACATGTCGTAGTTAAGGTTGGTTGGAACAGGCATTTCGCTCACTTCCGGGCCTGAAGGATCACCAGGCAAACCAACTTTGACAGTATGTATTTTTCCTATTCGACCGTTTCTTACCAGTTCCGCAGCAATTCTAAACTGTGGCATAGAACGCTGCTGTGTTCCTACCTGTAAGATCACTCCCTGGCGGTGTACAATATCACTCAAAAGCCTTCCTTCTTCCACAGTCAATGAAGTGGGTTTTTGAAGGTATATATCCTTACCAGCCAGAGCCGCCTCAATAGCAGGCTGTGAATGCCAATGATCCGGAGTAGAAATCTGCACGGCATCAATATCAGGGTTCATCAACATCTCCCGATAGTCTTCATAAATCTTGGCATCAACATAGCCACTGCCATTTTTCTTTGCGTAATAGTCGTCAACCAATTTCTTACCATCGGCCACCCTTTTGCTATCCAAATCACAAACAGCAATCACTCTGGCTTGATCATATCCCAGAGTATGCTTCAAATCATGAGATCTTGCAATTCGGCCACAACCAATCTGACCAATGTTGATTTTATTGCTAGGAGCATTTTTTCCAAAAACGGATGAAGGGACTATCGTTGGAGCAAAAACCAACCCGGCTGAACCAAGTGCAGTTTTCTTCAAATATTCTCTTCTTCCCATTCTTTTTTTATTCTTTTCCATAATCGTGATTTGTAATTCGTGAATTTATTCAATTATCAGTTTAGTTGTTGTATTTGCCTAGGGCTATCCTAAAATTATTTATTCAATACCAATTCCGCTTTGGGAGGATTTACAAAATCATACCATACCTGCTCGGCTTTTTCTTTGGTGATCTTTCCGTCATACACCATCATCCTGTACTTCAATACATAATTCTTTCCAGGAAGTAATTTCCAGTCTCTATCCTGAGCCGGGTTGAAATTGAAGAAGACGTTCTCTTTTCCTTCATTACTACCCGTAGGCCATATCCTCAACTGCTCAGGGTAATTGAAGTTGGATGGGTGTGTCATGAAAAGTATTCCTGAGGTACCAAAATCCGATACACCATTAACATCGCACCACCTTGCTCTGGTAGCATTTCCGTCTGATTTATTTTTTCCTAAGGAAGTAAGCAGTGTAGCGGTATTGTCGTCCCATTTTTCTGTAGCTCGAAAGCCAAATCCTTCATAACGGTATTTCTCAATAGTTAGCGGGCTTCCGCTATCACAGTTCATTGAAGATAAAAAATCAACGAGCCATATTTTGGAGTCAGGATCTACATTCCAAACCCTCACTTCCCATTCTTCATTAATTGCTATTTTCGAACCACTAGGATCTGGTGCTGACAAATCTACATGTTCATGAATGGCCTTAAACCTACCCATAATATCACTACTTTCAATTAAGGCTACTTTCTTTGTTTTTACCGTGCCCTCTCCCTCTTTTAGATTCCAGAAATCTATCTTCCTGCCTTCAAATTCGGTATGAGTCCACGGATTCCAAATTCCCACATGGTGATAATGGTCTGGTGGCTGGACTCTGGTCAGCACTTCTCCTCTTGGTGACCACAATGGATGGATGAAGCCGCTTCGCTGGTACAGGTGAGATACGCCTTCTGGCGCGGGAAGCGGAGATATGCGATAACTTAATACATTCTTATCATTGACTGTTATGGTGAGGTCATCTGCTCCCTTATCAACCTTCACAGCAGGGACAGCTTTTTCCATTTTGACGGTATCGAGAGGTGTTAGTATAAGTTCGAAACTTCGTTTGGAAGATTTCTTACTCACCCCGGATAATACCCACCATAACCTGGCCTGATACCCCTGTTCAATAGATGATGAAATTTTCGTTTTGTTTTTTCCATTCACTTCAAATAGTTGCAGCTCCTTGTTGGCCTGGTCGAAAGGAATGCCATCGAGCGAAACACTTACCAGAGCATCTTCTCTTTCTTTATCTCCGATTTCAACTACAACTTTTCCAAAGCTGATATCCTGGCAGAAGCTATTTTCCGAAAAAAACGTAAGTGCTATTAAGATGTGCAGAAGTGATTTTTTAGTCATAATAAAGGTCTAAGCGTCATGTCTTCTCTGTTAACAAAACATCAGACAGATTGAAAATTAGTTTTCTCAAATATGCTAACTAGCCCCCAAGTTTAGAGCTAATTCAGACCTAATTTGGAGCTAATTTGAATAAAAAGTAAAGTTTTTTAGGGAATAAATTCCGTGAATGGAGTAACAAAATCCTCGTTGTAGAATTGCTTATAGGTTTTCGTGAAAGCCTGATATTGTTTCAGCGCCTGTTCATGCTTCTTCTGTTTCTTTAGCGCTGCTACTTTGTATTTTACTGCCGATTCATGTACCACATCAAAGGTGAGAACAATGTCACAATAATTAATCAATTGTTCAAGCGCTTCTTTTTGAAAAGTTGATTGCAATAATTTGCCATATAAATCAATCACTCTATTGGAAGTTTCAAATTTGAACGGGTCTAACCATTCTTTTGAAATATTCGGCAAGAAATTTCCCCTGTTGAGAATAGTAGTTAAGCGTTCAATACTATCTTCAACCCAAGAATTAGTAAGATTTAGGAACTCCTGGTAATCAGAATAAACATCCTCGTCCACTTCCAACGCCCAAAACTGGTTGCTGTATTTCAATTCTATACCATCCAGCTTCGAAAGAATTTGACGCAATTTGGTAGTTGACACACCACGGTTGTTTATTGCACTTTGTCTGGACAAGTCGGGCCAAATACTGGTGGACAGCTCCTCGGACGAGATTCCTTTCTTATCTCTCAATGTTGATAGGTAAAGGAGAATGAATAGCTCCTTCAGCTTAGGTGTAATTTCGTTGGTGATATCGCTACCATCAGCTGCCAATACTTTCAATCCTCCAAAAAAGAATATTCCATTTCGGGATATATCAAATGTCGAAGTAATTGAAGGCTTTGAAACCAATCCCACTTTAGGTTTTGGCACATCTTTTTGTTGACCCCCAACCATGAAAACGATTACAATAATTAAGAAAGCACCGGCCACCACCCAAATCAAAGATGTATAATCATTTTCAGATTGCAATTCAAAGTTACCTTCGTATACATTTCGAATTTCATTTTCTCCAAGCGCTCTATTCCAGAAAATTAAATCATCCATGTATCCATTGAAGTAGGTGGAATCTCCTGTTGGATTCTTTCTATGTCCCAATATTAGACTGCCTGACCCTCTCAATGGGGGTCGCCCATCCGCTATACTATCCAATCGGCCATTAATAAAGATTGCTTGCTGTTGTAGTTCCTTTCGATACCTCCAGATAATGTTATACCATTTATTCGACTCCAATGTCGTTTTACCTTCCAGGTCATTATGATAGAAGGCGAAATAAGGTTTCTTTTCCCGAACCAGTATATACAGCCCTTCAGAATACTTATTCTGCGCCGAAGAAATAATCATTTGATCCTCAATATCAACACTATCTAATTTTATCCACGTTGAAATTGTGAAACTTTCATTTACAATATTCAATTCTTTTAAGCTAGGCAAGTTGGCAAAGTACTTTCCATGCAGAGCCGCTACCTTAGACCTATTGTAATCTGAAACAAACTCAATTCCATTGTTTTCCCCTTTCAGCTCTTTTGGCGACAAATCGTTTACATCCTTTTCTAGCGGGAAGTAGGCCATGGTACCATCGGTAAGTTTTTTCTTGATTGATTTCAATTTGACTACTTCTATATCACCACCTTGAAAATTAAGTTGTGCAGGCTCGAATGAGAAACCTAAAGTCTGAGGTGTCAATGATATTTTTTCGCCAGAGTATGCGGGAAAACAAAAAGTATTAGCAGTAGTTGATATAAAATTGCCAGCCCAATTAATTGTTCCAAAACTGGCGGTTTCAAAGCTTATATTGCCATATAGCTTTTCGGTTGAATTTAAGATCAAAGGAATATTCTGCCTAAAACTTATCCCATTTAGTAATATGAAATTTGGAACCTGGCCTGTTCTTTTCCATAGATCAATAAATGAATCTACAAAACCTGGCGGCAGCTCCAACCCATTATTTACGGCTTCATCCGGAAGTTGAATGTTAAGAAAAAGTAATTGTCCTGATCTGGTCACTTCCTCAGAAATCTCAAACATTTTGGAGTCAAATACATACTTTCCATTAACCAGCGTAAACGAATCACTTTTATCTCTAAAGAAAACAATTAACTGTTTTTTCTTCTCTGAAAGTTCCTTCACTGATGGCCATTCCTCTGAAGAATCGTGTTTGTAACGTCTCTTAGACAACCCTGATCGGCTTAGCAATTTTCCAACCCAAACTTCCGAAACACCCTCAAAAAACAAAGTCTTTACCTCATTTGGATTCTCTACCAAATGATTATTGAGTTGTTCGAATAGTGATACAAACTTCTGCTCAAATAGATATTCCTGATCTTTATTGTTGGAAAAGTCAAATAGAATTGCCGATGCGGTTGCGGTCAAAAAACTACGAAAAATCGCATTATTTTCATCGTCACTTCCATTGAGTTGATAGCGGTTTACATATTGGCTAATATGTTCATAACTGATCTGGGCATTGATTCCAGAGCCTATTAAGTAAAAATAGAAAAGCAGAATTAGCTTTACTTTATTCGCCATTCTCACGTGCAATGAACAAGGTGTTTAATCCAAGGAATCATCCTGATACAAATTTAGTTTAAATCATTTTTGCGATATACCGATTCGATTAGCAAAATCATATTTCTACATTCCCAACTTCTATCGCCCATGCATTGAACTTTTCGGTTAACTCTGAAACCTTTTCAGGGTATTTAGCTGAGAGGTCTATTTGCTCAACAGGATCTTCCTTTAGGCTGTACAATTCCCAATTTCCTTTCAATGATACCAGCTTCCAGTCCCCATCTCGAACGGCACGTCCATTTTTCCATTCCCAGAAAAGCGGTTTATTCCGTTCAACCTTTTCACCTTGCAGCAAAGGCAAAAAACTAACTCCTTGCATCGGTATAATCTCTTGTTCCCTGAATTGTTTAGGATATTCAGCTCCGCTGACATCAGCGAAAGTTGACATGAAATCAATGAAATGTAAAGGTGTATCGGAAATGGTGTTTCTGTTCTTGATGCCCTCCGGCCAATAAGCGATCATTGGCGTTTTTATTCCTCCTTCATGACTGTAGTTTTTAAAATATCGCAATGGTGTATTTGAGACATTGGCCCAATCACCGCGCAATGAAGTCCAACGTGTCAATGAACCAATGGGACCTGTCCCTTGCAATTTTACATTTTCGGCAGAAGCACCGTTATCTGACACAAATATAATAAGCGTATTATCGGCTACTTCTAATTCCTTTAATTTGGATTGCAGCCTACCAACGTTCTGATCCAAACGATCAATCATTGCTCCATAAACCGCCATTACTGTATCCTCCCTTGCTTTTTCTTTTTCGGTCAATTCTTCCCATTTTTTGTGCATAGATTCTGATAATGGGTAATCCTCGGAAATCAATCCCATGGCCTTTTGTTTGGCAAAACGGGCCTGGCGGATATTTTCATATCCTTCCTTGTATTTTCCACGGTATTTGGCAATATCTTGTGGCCATGCCATTAGAGGATCATGTGGTGCTGTATAGGCCAGATACAGGAAAAAAGGTTTTTCCTCTTCTCTGTGCTGGTCCAACCAACCTAAGGCATAATCTGTAAATGTATCTGTGGTGTAAAAGTCCTTCGAATCCGGGGTGTAAGGTTGAAATACTTCACCTTCAATACACCAGGGTCTATCTGGTCTTTTCTGCGCTGGCTTACCTTCACCATCTCTTTGAGCTCCTGGATTGAAGTGATTGCTGGCTCCTTCGAAAAGGCCACTATAGTGGTCAAAACCTCGTGTAACCGGATTCTCGGTACTATGGTGTTTACCTGACCACATGGTGGTATACCCTGCACTTTTGAACATCTCTCCAAGAGTAATAGCCCTTTCGAATGGCTTTTTGTACCCATTATTATAACCGGTTTGTTGAGAGTATAATCCAGTCAAAAGACAAGCTCTGGACGGAAAGCATTTTGATGTATTATAAACTTGGGTAAAGCGCATGCCTTGCTCGGCCATATTATCCAGATTAGGCGTATTCACTTCACTACCAAAGCAGCCCAGGTCAGACCATCCCATGTCATCAGCAAGAATCAACACCACATTGGGAGCTTGAGTTGATGCTTGTTTATGCTCTTGTTTTTGTGTGCACGTAAAGAATATAACTGGAAGAAAAAGGTAAAATAAAAGTGATGACAAGCGCATGAAATCAGTAGTTAAATCGAACAATCAGTATTAGTTCGCAATATAATTTATTCCATCAAAATTATACGATCGAAGGGTCTGTGGCACCCGCCCGTTCTATATCTTCGCAGCTCAATAAATAAACACTATGAACGAATTAGAAAAAATTAGCTATAGCCTGGGTGTCAATGTTGGCATGAGCTTGAAATCCCAAGGTTTAAATGAAATCAATACTGAATTGTTTGCAGATGCGCTTGGCGACATCTTCAATCAAAACGATCTAAAAATTGATACACAGGAATCTGCGCAATTATTGAACGATCATTTTACAAAACTTCAGGCAAAACAACACTCTGGAGCGATAGAAGAAGGAAAAGCATTTTTGGAAGAAAACAAAACAAAAGAAGGTGTTGTGACACTGGAAAGTGGGCTCCAGTACAAAGTGATCAATGAAGGTAGCGGGGAAAAGCCTACTGCATCCAGCACGGTTACTACTCATTACCACGGTACAACAATCGATGGGGATGTATTTGACAGTTCTGTCGACAGGGGAACGCCAGCCTCATTTCCAGTGAATGGTGTAATCGCCGGATGGACTGAAGCCCTGCAACTGATGGCAGTTGGTTCTAAATGGCAACTGTTTGTACCGTCAGATCTGGCTTATGGCGAGCGCGGTGCTGGTGGTAAAATTGGACCGCACACCACCCTGATTTTTGAAGTTGAACTTCTAGAAGTCAAATAAGGAATTACGAGCTCATGGTTTAAAATCCGTGAGCTCAACGTGCATTTGAAGTCTATTCAATAAATGACAGCCTATCGTCAATAAACTCCTGTAGGCTTTCCTTATCATTTATTTTATACAGGATACTTAGGCTAAATATGATGCCTAGCAAAAATTCGGCGTATTCTTCCTTTTTTTCAGGGTGCTTAATCTGACCTTGTTCAATGGCCTTATCCAGGACTACACGGTAGCTGTTTATAAGGGCATCAAAGTATCGCTGGTACAACTTAATGATCTCTTGATTTTCATTCCTCATTTCCACCACTGTATTAACCATTAGGCAACTGCGTGGAAAAGTTTTGTCAAGCAAAGCATCAATCAACTTGTAGAAAAAGCCCCTGAGAGATTCTATTCCACCAGATGATTCACGCAAGTGAGTTAAAAATGGATCTGAATAGGTATTTATATAATACTTTATGGAATCCATGAAGAGTTTTTCCTTGGTGTACTTGTTATAAATAATTGTGGCACTCACACCAAGGTATTCGGCTAATTTCTGGCTTTTTACCCCTTTGTAACCTTCGATCCAAAATAGTTTCTGAGCTTTTTGAACCAGCTCGTCGTAAGACTTATCTAGTACTTGTGGCATGGGTTTTAGCTTTATCTAGTATAACATTTAAACCATAAGAAATATGGCGATCCTTTTCTTCCTCTCCGTGAATCAAGCAGAAACTCATAGCCGTACAAAACAGTGCGACAAGTTGTTTGGCAAAGAATAACGATTCCACCTTGGCTAGACCATCTTTCTGAAGAAGGTCTTCCATTAACACGCAGATCTCGCTCAGGTAGGACTTCACTACTTCGTTAATTTTTTGGTCTGTATCCGCCAGCTCAGTACCGATATGAATAATGTAGCAGCCTTGGTTCGCTGTGGTAGTATCCAGAAAACTATAGTAGAATTTCTTAATCAAATCGTAAGGAGAACCATCCTGAGACAAGATCGCCAGCCTTTCCTCACAATACCGCTCGCGGTATAACTTTAACGAGTTGTATAGAATTCCATTTTTGTCGGTAAACTCACTGTACAGCGAATAGCGATTGACGCCAGTGGCCTCAACGATATCATTAATCGAGTTTGCTTTAAAACCACTTTTCCAAAAAAGTTGAATACATTTCTCAAGTACTCTATTCGGGTTGTACTCCTTATATCTCATTTACAAATATTTCAATCAAATCTAGCGATAAGATTATTTGATGAAAAGGAGAGCCACCAAAAAGAACGCACTTTTTTACGAACAAGGAAGATTAATTTAATGCAACTTTCAAAAAGAATTTTCAGCAAGTAACTCAACTATCTCCGTTATCAGAATAACCACTGATCAGTTGCTTTTGAATATCAGCTGGTACAGGAGCATACTCCGCGAACTTGCTTTGAAAACTTGCTCTTCCTTGTGTAATTGATCTTAATGAAGTAGTATACTTATCCAGCTCGGCCAGAGGTGTTTTGGCATTGATCACCTGGTAATTGCCCTTGGCTTCAATACCCATGATTATTGAGCGCCTCGTCTGCAGATCGGTCATTACGTCTCCCATCAATTCCTCTGGTACCAAAACTTTCATATCATTGATTGGCTCAAGTATTTTTGGATTGGCCTGCACAAACCCTTGCTTAAAGGCCATCATACCTGCTATTTTGAAGGCTATATCATTGGAGTCAACGGCGTGCATTTTTCCATCATACACAATCACGCGAACATCCCTAACATAAGAGCCTGTCAAAGGCCCTTCTTCCATTTTCTCCATCACACCCTTCTGGATCGAAGGCAAAAAACGAGCATCAATCACTCCACCCACGATACAGTTGTAAAACACAAGCTTGCCACCCCATTTCAATTCAACTTCACTCTTGTTCCTGATAGATACCCCTTCCGGTTCGGGCATACCTTCGTAGTATGGTTCAATTTTCATATATACTTCACCAAACTGCCCTGCTCCTCCTGATTGTTTCTTGTGTCTATAGTTTGTATCTACCAATTTTTGAATGGTTTCCCGATAAGGAATTCTTGGTGTTTTGAATTCCACATCCAGTTTGTATTGGTGTTCAATGATCCATTTTATCACTGATAGATGCAATTCTCCTTGACAGGAAAGAATCAATTGTTTGAGCTCACTAGAAAACTCATAGGTAGCAGTGGGATCCTCATCCTGAATTTTGTGCAATACTTCTCCTAATTTTTCATCATCAGACTGGTTGTTCGCAATTATTGCCATTCGCATCCTGGGTTCGGGAAACAGAATTGGGGCTACTTCAATATCTGAAGATTTATCCCTTAAGGTATGATTGGTGCTGGTATCTTTTAGTTTAAGTGTTGCACCAATGTCTCCAACAACCAACTTATTAATCGGATTGCGTTGGTGTCCATCTATGATAAATAACTGATTCAAGCGCTCGTGTTGTCCGGTTTGGTGATTAATCAATTCATCGCCAACACATATTTCACCAGAGATCACTTTGAAGAATGACATCTTACCAAGATTTGGTTCAATTAGGGTTTTGAAAATAAACGCCACCTTCGGTCCATTCTTGTCGGCTATTATGATATCACCTTCTGGTGTAGTTTCAGGTTGAGCATCAACTGATGATGGTGCCACATTATCAATAAATCCCATCATACGGCCACTGCCCATATCATTTTTGGCTGACATACAAAATATGGGAAAGACATCATGATTTCTCATACCAATTCTCAACCCCTTTCTCATCTCATCTTCATTCAGGTTACCCTTTTCGAAGTATAACTCCATCAGCTCTTCATCGTTCTCAGCTGCCTTCTCTACCAACTCATTGTGCAATGCATCTGCTTTTTCTTTTTGGTCATCCGGAATGGGTAGCTTTTCAGGTTTTCCTCCCTCCGGTCCGAACTTGTACATTTTCATTTTTAGCAGGTCAATAATGGCGTTGAAACCATCCCCTTCCTGTACTGGATATTGCATTAATGTTGCGGCTGATCCAAAATGAGACTGGATTGATTCCACGGAAGTCTCAAAATTAGACTTGGGATGATCTAATTGATTAATAGCAAATAAAGTAGGCTTTTGGAATTGATCTACATAATTCCAAATCAAATCTGTACCAACTTCAGCACCATGCTGAGCATTGATCAAAAATACGGCTGTATCAGCGACACGAATGGATGACACTATTTCTCCAATAAAATCATCAAGACCAGGAGTGTCAATAATATTGATTTTATAGTTGCGCCATTCTGTATGCAATGACGTAGCATAAATCGAATTTTCCCTTTCGTGCTCAATTTCATGATAATCAGAAACAGTGTTTTTATTCTCAACACTGCCGCGGCGATTGATCAATCCGGCTTCAAAGAGCATTGTTTCAGCAAGTGTAGTTTTTCCGGATTTAGCACTTCCAAGCAGCACTATATTCTTAATGTGTTTTTCATCATATACTTTCATAAGTCACTGATTTTTAAGGTAGGGTAATTGTTCAGATGAACATGTGATTTGTATAAATTTAATGAAAGCTCCAGTAAGATCAAAAGCCCTCGTCAGGAGGAAAACTGATAAATATCACTATTTCAATAAGCCATAGAAAAATATCCATGAAGCACGTAATAGAGCAGTTTCACTATTAAAAAACCCACTTAGAATTACCTCATCCTATTTCCTTCTCCAATAAAATCAACTAGTTCATTCAACCAACCCCAACTTCCCTCCAAATGATTATACTGAATGAAAAATTACAATTAGTATAGCGTATCATGCCAATTAGTAAATCATCTCATACAACCTCGACAAGCAAACAAACGCCAATAATTTAATTTTCAACTTGTATGTATTTAGCACAAACAAGACTATCTTTAATGTTATAATACTATGTTTTTGAAGTAAATATTCTTTAAAACATGACCGCTAGCAAAACCCAGTCTACGAACCACTATAAAGAACTACTCGAAGGGACACGTGATATAGTCTTATCTGTGAACCATAAATATGAACTTCTTTACATCAACAAAGCTGGTAAATTGGCCTTCGACGAATTTTTTTCAACAAACATGGAACCGGGTATAAATGTATTGGAAGTGGTACCGGAGTTTCTAGCAAAAATATGGAAGGAACGATACGACCGAGCACTTTCTGGCGAAAGCTATGTTCTGCTGGAAGAATACCAGGGAGAGCTCGGGGGAGAACCTGACTTTTTCGAATTACGTTTTTATCCCGTTCACGAGGGGAAAAAAATTACAGCTACCGCCGTTGTTAGCAGAAACGTTACCGACTACAAAAGAAAGGAGTTTGAGCTTCAGGAAGGAAACAAACGATTGGAGAAGTTGGCCAACGAAAAAGAAAGACTACTCCAAAATCT